>NZ_JAKLWS010000009.1 GCF_022012475.1 Rhodohalobacter sulfatireducens | reverse complement strand
GAAGCGTTCATATTCTGATACATCCATCAAAACAGCAGCACTTTTGCCATGTTGAGTAAGTATAATTGGTTGCTTCTCTTTTTTTAAGCGTTTTACAAAATCCGCAGATTTCTTGCGAAATTCGGAGAGAGGTTCAATATCTTTTGAAATTGATATATCCATATCAGTACTTTAAAAGTTTTTTTATGCACTAAAAAGATACTGATTGAGATTTGAACTTACAACATTAAGGTAGGTTGGTTAACGCCGCATTCAGCGGCTTGTCCGCTGCAATGCTTTGTTAGGCACGCCAATTTTATCTGGTACCGACAAGAATAGCCTTAGCATCACCATTCTCCTTGAAACTGAGCATTAAGAGGTAAGGCGCTAAGAACAGAATCCCGAAGAAAATGGCAACAGCTCCCAAGGCTAGTCCTTTTGACGTGAATCTGTTTCGCCAAGATGTCCAAAGCCCAGAAAGCAGCAAAAAGCACATAAAGTCAAAATTGAACTGACCTGACCAAGTCATAGCTAACATTTCGCCAAAGAATACAGGGACAAGGTTCCAGCCGTGATTCACACCAACAATAGCTGTATAGCCTACAATCGCTAGAGTGATTATTACTAGGAAAGTCCTAAATAAATTCATATTACGTCCACCTCAATTTTTAACGATTAGTGCCTAACGACCCACCGCATAACCGGCAGGCACCAAAGCCTTGATTATTTATAAATGAAAGGTTAGCTATTAAACATAAAACTAGCAAGGAAGAACGAGGCCTGACCGCCGTTAATGGGGTTGTTATTCCTTTACTCTAAGGTGTTTGTGTTTCTTTTTTACTACATGTTCATCAACACATTGGTTAACCCTACGGCCCAAACTAAAAAGCCAACAGCAATTTGCCATTTAACTTTCTTGTAGTACCAGATAAAGAGCCCGAAAAGGATCAGGTAAATAATCAACCATTGTATTCCTACTTCACCAAAGATATGGCCAACCGCTCTGTCTAATGCCGGTTGTATCATCATAAAGGAACCAAATATAATATGTTTTTTATGGATTAAAGAATTCGTCTTTCTTTTCGCAAAACCGATGACAATCAGAATCGTTGCAAACATAAGCTGAAGAAATATCATCGCGCTAAGAGGATCTAAATATCCTTGATTAAAATATTCCTGAGCATACATTGGTAGAGTGGATAGCAAGAAACCTGCAAAGACGATCATCCCAGCAATACCAATTTTCATGTGTGCCTTTGTGTTGTTTTTACGGATCAATCCTGTTTGTACAACGAGGAGGGTAAACCAACTAAAAGCAAAGAAAGCGTGGATTAAAAATTTGGGACTACTGTTGCTTGGTTGACCTATGTCGAATAACCAATTATCAGAAAATCCGACAGCCATCAAAAGCTAGAAGACAATACTCATGAGGAAGTAAAAAATTTTTCTCATATCAATCTAATTAATGATTTACGACAAAGATATAACGGCCCAGCGTTTAAACGGCGCACGCATGAATGTAAATTCAGTTTCCCTTTTACTATTTGTCGGACAGAAAACGAAACGAGCAGCTGACGGCGAGGTGCGTCCGCTTGAAGCACTTGATATTATTCATGGCCTCCTCCCAGAATCGTAAATTACGGTTCTGCAAAACTCATAATGAATCCAAGGAGGAAAACCATGAAAGTCTATAATAAACAACACTCATATTACTGTGGAATTGATCTTCATGCAAGAACGATGTATGTCTGCGTGCTGGATAAGAACGGCAAGAAGGTTTATCACAAGAACATCCCTTGCAAACCAGAGCGGTTCCTGCAAGCTATAGCCCCTTTCCGTGAGGATATTGTCGTCGGTGTGGAATGTATTTTCTGCTGGTATTGGATTGCAGATCTCTGTGAGCAAGAGGGTATTGACTTTATCCTGGGGCATGCCCTCTACATGAAGGCCATTCACGGAGTCAAGACCAAAAACGACCGGATCGACTCGCTGAAGATCGCCCGTCTGATGCGGGGTGGCAACTTTCCCATCGCTTATGTGTATCCACCCGAGATGAGAGCCACCCGCGACCTGATGCGACGGCGAAACCATTTCGTACGCAAACGGGCCGAACTGATCAGCCACATCCAGAATACCACGATGCAGTATAACCTGGATCCACTGGGAACCTTATCGAGGCCCCATCATCGCCGGGACAAAGATATTGTTGGGCATTTTCCCGACCCCGTGGTTCAACTAATCGTGAAAACCGATCTGGAATTGATCGACCACTACGACCCAATTATCAAACGACTGGACAAGCAGATCCTGGCCTTGGCCAAAGGACACGACCCTACGAGTCTACATCTTCTGAAAAGCATCAAGGGTGTCGGGGATGTGCTGGCTTTGACGATGCTTTATGAGATTCACGATATGAATCGTTTTCCCAGTCGGGGTGAATTTTGTTCGTATGCGCGGCTGGTTAAAGGACAGAAGTCTTCGGCTGGAAAGAACTATGGAACCACCGGCGGTCGCATTGGCAATGCGTCCCGACTCCTCGGGAGGCCTTTTCGGAAGCCTCCCTGTTATACCTGCGGGGCAATAAACAGGCCGAAAAATACTATAACCGTTTGATCAGCCGCCACGGAAAAGGAAAGGCTCTGACCATTCTTGCCAAGCGCCTGGGAGTGGCGGTGTATTATATGCTCAAGCGGCGGGAACCGTTCAATGAGTCCAAATTTCTAACCAATTCGATGATGTCTAAAAAAACCGCAAAAGTATAAATGGGGAGCTGCCGCCAGCCCGACGTATAACTAAGCCCTATGGTAAGAGCCTTTCGTCCAGCCTATTCCTTATGACTGCACCGCAGATCAATATCCCGGTTGGCCAGGCCATAACGCCCAGCTCGCACCGCTTGATTGGAGACGGCAGCGGCCCCTGGATTTTTCGATACCTGGCATGTGGACTTGGTTGCCAGAACCATCGGCATGTACTGCCCCTGCTCCGAGATGCTCCATAACTGGAATGGTGATTCCTTACTGCCATAGCCCCGCGCTTGATCATCCGGGTTCAGGGTACGCAATATATTCTATAGCCGTCCCGCAAAGTGCAGGACCGACTAGCATCGGCTTTCTGGCTGACCGTTGGTCGTTGAGCTTCTATATGTGTTTGGTGCAGTCATGATGCTGCAAACCATCGTTGAATACTGCTTGCCCCGCAAGGGACGCCTTTGGCGTAGTACACCTGCACAGGAAAGGGTATCGAAATTGTGTAGGCGAGGAAGGATATTTCTTGCCAGAAAATGCTATAGCCTATTGACATTGGAGGCCATATATAGGTTAGGTACCCTGAAAGATCGTTATATATCAAATATTATCGAGATGCCATTTTGATAAATCTTCTTCAACATCTTCAGAAGTAAGTTCATTGTTAAACAATTCTTGAAAGGTAAGTTCTCTTTCAGAAATCAAATATTCAACAAAAATTAGAGATTGAAGATAATGATAATGGCCGGGACTTAATTGGTTAAATTGTCCACTGTAATATTTCATTACTTGGGACTTAAAACTATAGGTAGAATCTGTTTTTCGACTTAGATGTGAGGCGTAGTATTCAGCATATCCTTCAACCTTCCAATTTGGTAACGAACGCGAATATATAAATCCGACTTTCAGAGCAATTAACTCATGAATAAGCTCATGAGTAATTATATGAGCCTGATCTCCCTGGAAAAGTGAATGGGGATAAATATGATGATACTCATCCCTTACCTCTTCAATATATTTTGAATTGGTGAACGTATAATATAATGGCTGGATATTGATGCCTTGGCTCCGGGCAGGTTTGCCCGCCATTTTCGCAAATTTTGTAAAAAGAGTTGGTGTATTGCAGATAAAGATTTTAAATGTTCTTTCAGGAATATCTATGTCGAGCTCATTTAATCGTTGAGTTACATTATCTAGAATTTCTATTGTTTTTCGATCAATATTTTGGTCTGAATAAACGGAATAGCGATGGTACTCGTGGTGATAATCGAAGTGAGTATAAGGATAGATCAAATAGAAATTTCTACCTATCTCTATAGCTAGATAAGCCAAAAATCCAACACATAGAAGTGCAGCTATTTTCTTCAATTTCTTTCTATTAATATCCATTTCTAGAAAATACGGAGGGTTACTTCAAGTAGTTGCATTTAATAGAAATAAGAAGGGACCTAACGGCTTGGCGGCTAAGCGGCGAGGCGACTAATTGCCCAAAGCCCGAAACCTCGAATTCGTCCGCTTGAGCCGCTGGTTATTTGACGGTCAGCTTATGACAATGACTCCAAAATTGCTTTTGGTCTCTTTTCCGCGATCTTCAAAAGTACTTTAGCCGGACCCTGTGGTTTACGCCTTCCTTGTTCCCAATTTCTCAGAGTACCAACGCTTATTCCTAGCAAAGAAGAGAATTCCTGTTGAGTCATATCGTACTTTTCCCGGATAGCCACGACATCAGGTTCTTCAATCGTAGCATACCTTGATGGCTTACGCTTGCCTTTCCTAATCTCTCCGGCCTGCTTTACGCTTTCCAGTAATTCATTAAACATTTCATCATTCATGACAGTTGTTCCTCAACCAGTTGTTTCAGTTGCTTCAATTGATCTGCAGTGAGATCGTCTTTTTTGCTCTTTGGATATGCATACAGCATATAAATTTGTTCATCTTCGGTGAAGAAATAATAAATCACCCGAATTCCACCTCGCTTCCCACGCCCTGACCCGGCCCATCTGATTTTTCGAATTCCGCCACTTCCTTTAATAATGTCTCCGGACTCAGGCCGAACCGATAATTGCAATTGGAGCAGGTGATATTCTTTATCACTGATAAGTTTCTGAATCAGTTTCGTAAAAACAGAAGTTTCAAAGAATTCCATTCAGTAACGGTTACTTTTTTAGAAAAGTACGTCAATGGCGTATTTTTTGCAACTGATGAATGAAATGTAGTTTTACATCGAAATTTTAGAAGAGGGTAGGCAACGGTTTGGTGGTTATGGCTGCGTATCAGCCTCTTCAGGACTCATTTGCCTTATCAAGTACTCGTTCAATCAAATTCTCCGAAATCCGAAAATTAGTTTTCTGGATTTTCTCAATAATCGGTTTTACAGTTTTCAGATGGCCTTTATTTTTTGATGCAATTAGCACACCAAGCGAACCGGTTACTGAAATACCCATTTCTTTCGCTGCTTTTCTCCCTTTGATTTCATCAATGATTAAAAGCGATCCTTCATGCTCTAAGGCGAGTGCAATGCTTGTTGCTTCCCCCGCATCCAGATAACCAGACAATCCTTTGTCTACATCTGTTTTCAGTTGTACAATTTCAATCCAATTTGGAACCGGTTGATTGAACTCTTTTAAAACTGTATCTGTGATATATAGCTTGCCATAAAGCTTATTCAGAAGATCAAGCTCTCCGATTTTGTAGAATAGAATTAGGCAACTTGTGTCAGATACTATGACGTTGGGCATTCTTTATATCTTCGTCAAGTTCTTCGGCAGGATAATTGATCAGAGCAACATTGTACTCTGAAAGCAGCTCCATGAAAGTTTCCTTTGAATAGCCGGCCAGTTCAGCCGCTTGTCCAAGAGTTAGCTTCCCCCTTTCATACAATTTGGATGCCAGTGACATTCTTGCCTCTTTGTCATCAACATCTGCAGTGTTTGGTATATTTATCGTTAACGTCTTCATATTTGGAATGTAATTAATTTTTCTGTTTAACGATAATCAACAGAACTTGATCTGAATAAGGGGTGATTTAAAGTAAGCACCATAACGTGTATTTAACGGACAACATATCACCCGATATTCTGTCTGATAATAATCCAAAATATGTATCTGGACAAATGAAGTAGGTGTTCTGCAGGATTAATATTTAATTCCAGATGAAAAATGTCCGATTAATCCGCCGATTAATATTTAATCGGTCATGGGATATTAAGAGTTGAATAAAGGATCTACTATCTACTTAGCCCAATAATCCACCACCATTACATCTTCCAGGTGTGGCTGCAGTATCTCACCAAACTCTTTATGAGCCGGGTGGGGTAGATAGGTGGCTCGTCCCTCTTCACTGTCAAACGTGAGAATAAAGCAGTGCGTAAATCCTTTATTTAAACCTTCTGGGCTGTTATTCAATCCCCATTCGAACGCTTTAATGGTCTCAATCTTTGAGGGCAATGCTAAAAAAGCGTCTTCTACCTCTTTAATATCAGCTTCGGTCGCTGAATCTTTAAACTTAAACATAACCACGTGGCGTAATTGTTCTGACATTTCTTGTACTTCGTTGTTGTTGGGAGTGTTGTTTTCAGCCGCATCAGAATTGGAACAGTTTGTAAACAATAGGAATGCGAAGAGTATTAAAAAGAGATTTTTCATGCTTAAGTGTTTTAATGATGATTCGTTTCGAAGAGAAATAACGATAATTTTGAAGGAATTAGAAAATCATTCGTCGACTTTAAATCAAATCAGTTTAGATTTTTTTGAGGTAAAATGTGTTGCGATACGATCCTAAATACAAAAAGAGATCTGTAGTTTGATTTAATCTCCGGCCGACAGTGTGGTTTTATAGTTTAAAAACCTGACTGTTCTCTCGCAGATTTTCGCAGATGAATCGCCAAGTTTCGCTGAGAAAACTCTGCGAAACACTGCGACTAACTCAGCGCATCTCAGCGAGAATCTTGGATGGCATGTCTATTCAAGACTCTTTTTCTATTTCTTGAGCGGTGTCTTCAGCATCCCGCCAACGGTTTGGTCTTTCTCCTCATCATATTCATCGAGCCCCAACTCAATCTCTTCCGGTTTTTCCCGGAGTCGAAACGTTCTGGCGATTCGATCCCAAAATGAGAAGAGGGAGCTGTAGTTAGAATCGGTCTCAGGTTGCCAGCGGGAGTGATGTACGCGATGCATATCCGGTGTAACAATAACCGCCCGAAGCATTCGATCGATCTTGTGAGACAAACCAATATTTGCATGATGGAATTGAACAACGGTAAACATCACAATTTCATAGAGGACCAATTCCCAAAAGTAGATTCCAAACAGGGCGATAATGAGAATTCGGAAAATCCCGGAGAAGAAGATCTCCCCGAAATGAAAACGGCTGGCGGTGGTAACGTCCATCTTGTTATCGGAGTGGTGGACTTTATGAAATCGCCAGAAAAACGGCACCTCATGATTGATGCGATGCCAAGTGTACATCCAGGCATCAAACAGGAGAACGGCTCCAATTGCGTGAGCCCAGAGGGGGAGGGCAAGCCAATCCTGCAGCCAGTGCATCACACCAAAACGGGCTTCATCCGCCCAAACGGAGACAGCCAGCCAGAGTGCAGCAAAAATCAGGCTGCCGATCAGTGCGTTGATGATTCCCATCACCAAATTTCGAAAAACATGTTTCCCGCGGCCCTTTCCCTTGCCTACGAAATAGTGATAAAAAGGGTGAAATGATTCCCAGGCAAAGAGCAAAACCATCACGCCGAGCATGGCCAGGATTTGCGTTTGTTCTAATGTGGCGATGAGTGCATCCATGGAATCTCAATTGTTTGGTTCATTATTGTAAAATACGAAAGGTTTTTGAGCTTCTCGTTAAACTCGAGAATATAATCGCTTAGTGATCTCTTGATATCGCCTCTATATTGAACGAAAATTTTTGGTTTAAATTGGTTTTATAAAGAATCTAAATGTAAAATACTCCGTACGTATCTGCGGACTAATCTAAATTACATCAATTATAAAAAGAAAAGGGGATGAAATCGATTCAATATAAAACGTATGGCGGACCAGAAGTTCTGAAGGTTGTTGAAACCGAAAAACCGTCTCCAAATCAGGATGATATCCTTGTAAAAGTATTTGCAACGACAGTTACATCTGTAGATTCCACATTTCGAGGCGGTAAAGCTTTAGCTGCACGGCTTTATACCGGTATTCGCAACCCAAAAAATCCAATATTGGGAACAGAGTTTTCGGGTATCGTGGAAAAGGTTGGGAAGCGAATAACATCTTTTAAAACCGGTGACAGAATTTTCGGGGAAGCAGAGGGAACCTATGCGGAATATCTTGTAGTTAAAGAAAATACTGTAATTGCCAAAATACCTGAAAACCTGAGTTTCAAAGAAGCAGCGGCCATTCCTTACGGGGTTTTAACAGCGTTACCGTTTCTGAGGGACACAGGTTCAATCAAAAAAGGTGACAAGGTTTTAGTGAATGGAGCATCCGGTTCGGTAGGTAGTTATGGCATTCTGCTTGCAAAATATTATGGCGCTGAGGTGACCGGGGTTTGCAGCACGAAGAATGTGGAGATGGTTCAATCACTGGGAGCAGACCGGGTGATCGACTACAAAAAAGAGGATTTCACAAAATCCGGTGAGAAATGGGACATTATTTTTGATGCCGTTGGTAAGAGTTCATTCTCTAAATCAAAGAGTGCATTGAGGGGGCACGGTATCTATCTCACTACGGTGATGAGCGCTACCATCCAATTTGATATGCTTCGAACTTCGTTTACCTCCCCAAAAGCCAAACTTACTTTAACGGGGATGAGAAAAACAGAGGAGAAGCAGAAAGATCTTCATTTTATAAGGGGATTGATCGAAGAGGGAACAATAAAACCGTATATCGACAGGGAATATCCCTTTGAGGAGATTTCAGAAGCTCATTCATATGTAGAAAGCGGGCACAAGACCGGGAATGTGGTTATCAATGTAAATCAATAATGGGGGAGAGGATGGAATCAATAAAATCAAAAGCAAGAATTGCAGGTGTTTTCTACCTGCTCATTTTTATATGTGCCGGCTTTGCCGAGGGATATGTCAGAACAGGAGTATTAGTTCCGGGTGACCCATCGACAACTGCCCAAAATATCCTGGCCTCTGAAGGACTCTTCCGCCTGGGATTGGCGAGCGATCTATTTGCATTTCTGTTTGATGCGATTGTTGCCGTTTTATTATATGTGATCTTGAAACCGGTCAGCAAAACACTTTCCATGATGGCGGCTGCTTTCAGGCTGATAGCCCACCCGGCGATTGCAAGCCTGAATATGCTGAATCACTATGCGGCACTGGCAGTCTTGGATGAGGCATACCTGGTATCTCAACCGGAAACTCTTTCTCTGTTATTTTTGGACCTTCACTCAGCCGGTTACCTGGTTGCTGGTGCATTTTTTGGGGTTCATCTACTGATTTTGGGATACCTGGTCATCAAATCCGAGCTGTTTCCAAAAGTACTTGGGTGGTTACTTGGAATTGCCGCTTTTGGATACCTGATTGAGTCTTTTGGTAGTTTTTTGGTTCCGGCACATACGGATATCTACACGATTATTGTTACCATTACAGCGGTAGTTGGAGAGATTTCATTTACACTTTGGCTATTAGTAAAAGGGGTAAGGAGTTCGGATTTGGGCACACAAACCAATCAGAAATCATAGACAATCAATTCAAAGAAGAATAAATTTATAAAAAAGGTTATTTTTGATGATAGAAATATTCCCCTCTTGCCTGCTCTCGATACGTCGGGGTGTAAGGAGGGGCAAGGGGAGGTAGCAATCTCCCCTTGAGGGTCCCGTTGGGGAAATGAGGGGATTGTTCAAATGTTAAATGGTATTTTTAATCATCTGCACATTAACAGATTAAAATAAGAACTAAGAAGAGAGGTTAATTATGAAAGATAAAGCGAAAGAATCAGGCAGCAGCGGTGCTGTTTACGGATTGGGATTTATTGGGGCACTGATCTATTACATCTCAACGGCAACAGGTTTTTGGGTTGGAGTGTTGGGTGTTTTGAAAGCAATGATTTGGCCGTTGTTTTTTGTGTATGAAGGATTGAAATTTTTTGGAGCGTAGAGGACCTAGATGTAAGTGAAATGATCTATTTCAATCGAAGTGCGTCTTTTACGACATCCCAAAATGTGCCTTGATCTTCCAGGATATCTTCCTCTTTTAAAACTTCCAGTTTACGGGATCCGCGGTAGAAGAGGTAGAGACTGATCGCCATCACGGTGTGTGCTAAATCAAGATGATTGAACCAGGTATGCAGGCCAACCCCGCTTGTATAGATATAGGCGGCTAGAGTGGCAAATATCACGGAGAGGAATATAATTCTGCTGCCCTCGTTTCTGGATTTCCAATAGACCCAAAAGTGCAGAGGAAGCACAATCAAACCTAATCCGTATGCCGAATGAACCTGGATGAAGAAAAAGTTGAGAGTGTAGAAGGAAATTACGGCAAAGGTTAGCAGCTCAACTACATTCGCCACATCTAGAAACTTTGCAAACTTCTTGTTAATAATAGGTGCCGCGTGCATGATAGACGCCCGTTCGATTGACATCACTGATAGCATACTGATAAGCCATCCGGGGAGTTTCCATGAGAGCCCGACTGCATACTGAAAAGCATGTCCCAAAATTCCGCCCAAAAAAGTTGCCAGCGCCATGATGATAAAGTAATAGCGCATCAGCCGGTGGACTTTCCCCTGTTTATTGAGTTTAACCAGTTTGATGAATGCATAAAGGCAGACCGCTGTGATCCAAAAATCGGTGAAGGTAACCATCGGCTCCATGACGGTCACGCCAAAGATCTCAATGGATGGTTGTGTTGGGTTTGTGGAAGTCTGCATAGATGAAACAAATACACCAATTTTCGGTGAAAGAGTCAATTGGGATTTGGTTTAGATTGCCACGGAAGCACGGAAGTTTTTAAAAACTCTGTATTTGACATTTTGAATCTGTATAATTTCAAAAAAATTGTGGATTAACCACGGTACCACTACGGGTTTTTACAGCGGACACAGCGTAGAGCCTTTGTGATTTTCTTTGTGTTCGCCGTGGTTAAAATCTTGTGGCAAAATTACAATTTTTGAAATTAGCCTCGGTTTTGAATAGTATTTTACACCAACTCGCTCAACAAATCACTCAAGACATCTTCAAAAAAGTGATGTAACTTTTCGCTTTTATCTGAGGTATCAAGTTCAAGTGCTAAAATGCAAGAAGTTATCATTGAGACAAAAGAGGTTATCAGAGGCTCTTAACGTTACGTCTTTATCAGTTTTATTACATTGGATTTGACGAATATACTGGTAGCACTGACTGCTTGGGAGGTTGAAATGCTACCGCGATAATTTAAAAAATGCCTTAAGACTTAATTATAGATAAGTTTTATTGGATTCTCCTTTAACAGGACCAACAATTTCATCGGTAATCCAGCCTCCATAAAATCCACCGGGTTGAGGTCTTACCTTTTCACCATCAACAAAACACGGCACTTTTTTAGGGTAAAAACAGAAATATCCTGCAATTTCTTTGTAATCATCAAATGGGGTTTGGTATGACCAGGCTGCATTTATAATTTTATCCCCATCCACCAGAACGTTCCAATAGATAGCTTTTCCTTTCCACTCACATCGGCTGGTTTTATCTGTTTTTATCAAATAATCGAGATTCACATCTTGAGGTGGTAAATAAAATGTAGGTGGACTCGCTGTCTCTAATAAACGAATTGTATTTGAGCTTTTTGCTATAATAATATTTTCCCATTTCACTATTACTTCTCTATCATCAGGGTCAAGAACGGGGGGACGAGGATAATCCCAGACTGATTCCTGTCCCTTTTTGGGTTTTAAAGCAAATGATGGACGTTTTTGGCCCCTGTATTCCCACTTGTCTCTGTGTTTGGCCGCCCATTTGGGTAAGTTCTTCATATTTGATTGATCTTTTGTTGCCATGGATTTTTTCAACAAGAATTAAGATCACAACTCTCCCGATAATTATTTAATTGCCGTTGATTTACATTCTATCGAATCTGAAAGATTCATTGTGAGCCTGGTCCTCTAGTTGTTCTAAAACACGTTCAAGATTGGCTTCAAAGATACTTTTCAGTTTTGAACGGTCTGTTTCAGAGTTGAATTCTACAGGTTTTCCAATTTTTAAGTACAGTTCCGGTTTATCAAAATTTGTCGTAGTAATATAAATTCCAATGGGAACCACGTCAGCTTCCTGTACTCGATTTGCAATCCATGCAAGACCATCTCGAAATTGAATATTTTCTGTTTTAAATGGATAGATCTTTCCCTCGGGGTAAATAAAAAGTGATGAATTTTCACGCTTCATTGATTCCACCGCGAAACGTAAAGAACGAACAGCCGATCGTGGATTTTCAAGATTCACTGAAAACGCCCCTATTCTTTTGAAGAGGCCGTGTTCACGCATCTGTTTGTCTTCCATCATGGCACGGGCATTTTGCCGAAACAGTTTTCGATTTAGTAGTAGTGGGATCAACCCATCCCACCAGGAGGTGTGATTCAAATAGTATATAGTTTTGCTTTCGGGTCCCGGTTGATAGCTTTGATCGACCCAAATATTTTTGAATCGTCGCCAGAATAACGATCGTGTATACAGATCAAACAGGATGATAAACCAACTTTTTTCTTGTGCCGGTATAAATTCAGTTTCAGATTTTTTCAAAAGTTAAATATCCGTTAAGCTCTAATTGTGTTTTCGTCATTCCGGCCTTGAGTAGAAATCTCCATTTGAAAAGAAGATAGGAGATTCTGAATCAAGCCTGCCTGCGCTAAGCTTCGGCAGACAGGTTTAGAATGACACAAAATCTTATAATCGCTAAAATGACAGCATAAAGATAAAATATGAAATTGATAAACAGAGAAATATCAGAATACACTGAATCGTTCACATCTGAAGAGTCTAAAACACTCAAAGAATTGGTTCAGGTTTCAGAAAGAGAGCTGGAATACACCGATATGTTGAGTGGTCCACAGGTGGGAATGCTTTTGAAAATGTTGGTCCAAATTTCGGGAGCCAAACGAATCCTCGAGATCGGTACATTTACCGGCTACTCAGCAATATGGATGGCAGATGCCTTATCTGAAGATGGCACGCTCATTACACTTGAAATGAATGAACGATACAGAGACATATCCAGGCAATTTTTTGAGCAAGAGGAATATAAAACTAAGATCAAGCAAAAAATGGGAAATGCTCTCGAAGTGATTCCTGCGCTCTCCGGCTTTTTTGATTTGATCTTCCTCGATGCTGATAAAATCAGTTACCCAACATATTACGAAATGCTTAAACCGAAATTGAAGATTGGTGGATTATTTGTAGTTGATAATGTGCTTTGGGGCGGGGAGGTATTACGGCCATCGGATGTAAAATCAAGAGCCATTCATAAGTTGAATAAAATGATTCGGGATGATAATGACGTTGATCAAGTAATGATTCCGGTTAGAGATGGAATTACAATTGTGAGGAAGAAGTAGAAAGTCCCTCTTGAGAGAGAATCTTGGGGTGTGTTAGGTAGTCTTGGTAATAAGCATTGCAATGCAATAAAGACACAAGCGAGACGCTTGCGCCATCTCAGATAAGAAAAAAATGAAAAGAAGCGGAGCTTCATTTTGACGACCCGAAGTAGGTAAACTACACTAAAGCTTTGTTGACCAGGGACCTTCGGATCATGTAACTGTTTAGGTAATCATTAAAATCACTCAATCACCCGGCTATCTCCCGGTTCAAGGATATGATATTTTTCTTTCAGAGCATCAGTGAGGCGAATCTCAACTTCATGTGGATAACCGTCTGCCCAAAATCGATTATCATCCGTAACCACAAGTGTGCTGTGATGTTGTGGAAAGATATAATCCGGGTTCAAACGGTTGATGAGAATCACGGATCTGTCGATATACATGTTATGTTCTGTGGGAGAGACAAAAAGTACATCCACATCCTCTAAAAAGAGATGATCTTCAAGGAGGTACGTATCTCCGGGTTGAACAAAGCTTGTTCCGTTAATCGTAAATTTATAACCGACATCCTGTAAGTTTGCCTGGTAGTAGATAGCAAAATCTTTATTGCCGTGAATTGCGCGGAGGGCATCCACTTGAATTCCCTCTATTTCAAAAGACTCTCTGGGTTCTGCAACCACTATGCGATGATCGGGCAACCCAAAATTCTCTGCTTCTTCTAAAGCACTCTCGGGAAGAACGAAGGTACATTCACTATTTTCGTTCAAAATTTTTGAAGTATAGCCATTAAAATGATCTCCATGCCAATGAGTAACAAAAGATATATCGATTACTTCAGCAAGCTCTTCGGCAGTAATTGGCAGAGGCTCGATACGATTTTCAGGCTCCAAAAAGATATCGGTTGTGACTACGAGGTCTCCTGATTTTATAATCCAGCTATTATGGCCTGCCCACCAGATTTTGGTGCCTTCCTGGTGATTTTTGATTTCGTCTATCATTCGTGTGGATTGGGCAAAAGTTGACTGAAAAAGGAAGAGGGATACTATAGTGAGGAATATCGATTTGTGCATGAGTTATAGAGCAGATTTCTGAATTATGGGTTTAAAATAGCATAACTCTTCTTATTTATAAATTCACTAAACAAAATAAAGAAGGTATTTTCGGATAGGAGAAAGAATTTAGTGAGTTGATATAAAAAGGGGAGAAGTGAGTCACAATGTGAAAGGAAGCAGAGCTTCATGGTGGTTTATCCGAAGAAGGTAAACTACGCTAAAGCTTCGTTGGCAAGGAACTTTCGGATCGAGTAAAATTGAATAAATAGGTCTCTGCTATAAACCAGATTTCGAGGGCACCCCGACTTTTCGTGGCGCCAGCTCAGATTCACTGGGCGAAATATTGAACGAAATCCAAGCCTCATCAACATCCCTCTGAGATTCTCAAGAACAATTGAGAATCTCAGTCTCTCCTGAAAGGGGTACTATTTTTTGGATCCTTTATACAGTTCATACTCAAGCAGACGACACTCAATTGTTGAATTGAAAAATGTGGTTCTGGAGGAAGCCCGCAGTCCTACTTTTTTGGTGAGTTTATTGTTGGCCGTAAAGACGTAGCCCATTTTACCCGGACAACTACTTTTCAGAAAATCACCAATACCTTTGTAAAGTGAGATGTGATCATCCGGGGAACCAATTCTCTCCCCATAGGGTGGATTGAATACAACCACTCCATCGCCATCCGGAACTGGAGTTTCTGAGTAGTCACAGGTTTGAAAATCGATCATGTGATCCACACCGGCGGTTTGGGCATTCCTTTTTGCAGCGATTATGGCATTGGGATCATTATCTGTTGCTATAAATTTTCCCTCAATATCTTTCACTACACCAAGCCTGGCTTCATCGCGTACAGTTCGATAGTATTCTTCATCAAACCCGAGAATGTGCATAAAACCAAAATTGTTTCTCAAAGAGGCCGGTGCTCTCCGGGTAGCTTGCATCACGGCTTCAATTGCCAATGTTCCACTGCCTGTCATTGGATTGATAAAGTGCTGCCCCGGCTTCCATTGGGTTGCGTTAATGATTGCTGCCGCCAATGTTTCCTGCATAGGTGCAAATGCTCCCGAACCCCTGTAATTCCTGCGGGACAGTGACTCACCGGATGTATCTATAAAAATTCTTGCAATGTTTTTATCCCAGTAAAGAAACAATACGGTTTTCTGGAGATCTGATCCGCTGTCCGGCCGTTGATCTTTCTTGAAACGAATACGATCGGCAACGGCATCCTTTACCATCAGGTTTGCGTATTGGTCATTTTCTATCGTAGGATGGTCTACTCTTGAGGTCACGGAAAAATATCCATTTTCATCTATCCATTCTTCCCATGGATATTTTTTGATCCAGACTTTGAGTTGATCCGGCGTTTTAATCCGCTTTTCATCAATGAGGTAATGAACTCGGTGGGCTGTTCGAAGCCAAAAGTTCAGGTAGATGCAATCGTTAAGAGAAGCTTCAATTTCAACACCGGTCTCTCGGCTGTTTGTAATGTTGAATCCGTGCTCTTGGATCTCCTCTTTTAAAAAAGGAGCAAGCCCAAGCGGACATGTTATGCTAACGGTACCTTTCTTTGTGAAATCTGCCATAGTTATATCAGTGGCGAAAAAAATATTAAGAGTGAAGTTGTGAACACGTCATACTGAATATGGCTCAGAATGATCTGTTTCTTGTTTTTTAAGTAATCGATATAGGTCAATTCACCAAAAAAATAGGCCGACTACTATAGGCAGTCGGCCGTTATTACTAATAATTTTATGTAGTTTAAGCTACTTCAAGCAGTTCAATCTCAAATGTCAGGTTTTTCCCTGCAAGAGGATGGTTTGCATCAAGTATGAGTTCCTCATCTTTGATTTCGGTAATCCGAACCGGAATGGGTTGTCCATTCTGTTGATTAACTTGTAGCTGCATTCCAACTTTTGGTTCAACATCGTCAGGCAGCTGTTCTTTGGGTACGTTGATTACCAGGTCATCTCGTACTTCTCCATATGCTTCATCGCTGGGGATATCAACTTTGGTTGAGTCTCCTTCACTCAATCCAATAACTGCTTTCTCAAAACCTGGAATGAGCTGACCCTGACCCAATTGAAACTCAAGGGGTTCTCGTTCTTGTGATGTATCGAACACCTCACCGTTCTCAAGTGTGCCGGTGTAGTGTACTTTAACGGTATCTCCGTCTTTTGCTTTAGACAAAATATTCCTCGTATTTATATTATCAATTTAACGTACTTAAAGGTAACCTTTTTTTAGCACAATCGAGAATAGAAACACCTTTAGAGGGTCATCAACTATGACAATGAAAGAGATTCTAAATTCAACAAAAACAATTGCCATCATCGGGTTATCGTCCAGCCCTTATCGAACCAGCCACAGAATTGGCAAATACTTACTGGATGCGGGATTTACAATTATCCCGGTAAATCCAAATGAAGAATCTGTTTTCGGTCTGAAAAGTTACCTGAATATATCAGATGTTCCTGGGAATATTGAAATTGATATGATTGACATTTTCAGAAACAGCAGATACTCCGCGGATATGGTTCAACAGATTGTAAATTGGTCAGAATCCAGTGGTCAGAAGCCTGTTATTTGGACTCAAATAGGCGTGAGTTCGGATGAAGCTAAAAGAATAGCGGACAAAAATGGATTTACATATATCGAAGACAAATGTCTGATGGTTGAACACGGCCGGGTAAGTTAATCTTCCTGGTCCAACAACCGTTTCTTTCGTTCCTCAAAATATTCATCCATTTTTGATTTGAGGATCATCTCAATCTCTTTTCGTTCAATTTCGGGGATTGTAGTTGTAAATTCCTTGATTCGATCTTCGGTTTTCTCCTCTTCAACCAGGTACTCAATCCCAAGAATATCTTCCCCGATCCATCGCCAGGAGATCACCTCCTCCCACAAAATATAGCGATCCAACAGGATCACACCTTTTGATCGAAATTCAGGCACTGCCTTCAATGTCCATGTAAATAAGCCAAAACAGATCATCGAAAGGCCTGATGTGACCCGAATTCCGGTAATAATTTGATCGGTAAGTACTGCTGTTCTGAATATTCCAAAGAGGATAATGCCTAAAGCTAAAAGGTTGGGGGCATGATCAACCCAAAAAGACCGATGTTGATATAGCACATAGCCCGATTCTTTTCTGAGGTTGTAGAGTCGTACTGCATATCCAAAGAAGAAGCCACCCAAAAAAGAGTAGAGAACCATCATGAATGGTGCTGCAATTGATTGAGGGAAAAAACCAAGAACATACAGGACCATCAGCAGTGTAAAAACGGAAAGTGTGATGAGGGTTCCGTTTAAAACATTGGTTTTATTAAGTCGGTCGAACCGAAACCAGGGCTGAGCCCCGGTATAGACACCTGCAATAGCCGTAAAAAGTAAAAAAAGATTTAAAATCCACATGGTTTGAACGTATTTTTCAACGTGACATGTTACTAACCCAAATAGCGAATAGCAATCCAATTTCATTCATGAGCAAAAGAGAAAAACCGGTTTCTGTTGATATTTCTAATTCGGACCAAACTCTTACAGTTGAATGGGCCGATGGCCATACTTCGGAGTTTCCACTTTTTGGCCTCCGTAAAAATTGCCCCTGTGTGGAATGCCGGGGCGGACACAGTCAAATGGGCCGGTTCGAACCTCAACTCTTTTTGGTTGAACCTACAAGAACATATAAAATTGTATCTGCGGAGCAAATTGGCAATCATGCTCTGAAAATAACCTGGAACGACGGGCATAATTCCGGGATGTATCGATGGGACCTTCTACGCCATATGGATGAGTCGGTTCAAAAATTGAAAGAGAGTTCTTAGAACGAGTTAAGTCTGAATTTTTGTAGCCACTAAACACAAAAACACAAAATTATTTTTTGAGTTTTTTACTCGGTTCGAATGTTCGCCTTTGCATCGCTCTGTAACAAGCTCCGCTTTATTTTAGTTGAATGTATCCTCTAAAAATCAAAGCAGCCGAAATTTTCAATTTCTCAACAGTCCGACCAAACCTGCAATGGATGCTGCAGCTCCACCAATCAACATCCAAAGAGCACGGTTGCTCGGTGAACCTGTAAAGAACTCTTCCACTTCTGAACTTATGGATTGATATTCCTGGTATCCAAAGTACAAAAGCAGGAGTCCGGCAATGAAGATTCCGGCAGAAATGGCTTTTTTCATATCAACTCTTTTTTTCGTTTTCTTTTGATCTGTAATAGTCCTCTCGAGCATCAAGAAGTTTTAAAATACGCTCCATGCTTTTTTTCTTCTGAAGGATATCCCGTGTGTAATAGACTGTTGAAATGATGACAAATATCCATGAAGTAATTCCAAGCCATAGACTGATGTTGTTACCGGTATTACCGTAATCAATAAAATGGTATACACTGAAAAAAGAAAAAATAAGAATTGAGAAGATCACAAAAACCCCCATTATCCTGGCTTGTCGAAGACCTTTTTGAGCAACTTTACTATATTTACCCTCGCGTAACCACTTTTTCTCTTTATACTTCAAGAAATTATGGAATTGATTGATCTCCTCCTTAATCATCGCCGTAAAAACGTCATCTTTTCTCATAGCTACTAAGTTAATTATGGCTGATAATTTTTAAGAACAATACTAATTTGAATGATTTGATTCCATATAAATTGAATTGAACAGATGAAGAAACACGATTATCAAATATTTTTGGACTGGAACGGGAATACCGGAAATGGAACCACTAATTATGAATCTTATAAAAGAAATTATACCATCCAAATTGATGGTAAACCGGACATCAAAGGTTCATCTGATCCTTCGTTTCGAGGAGATAAAAATCGTTATAATCCGGAGGAACTTTTTCTTGCTTCAATCTCCTCTTGCCACATGCTTTGGTATCTGCATCTCTGTTCTATAAATGGAGTCACAGTAGTTGATTACCGGGATTCGGCTATTGGTGTAATGATTGAAAAGGATAGAGGATCAGGATATTTCGAATCTGTAATCCTGCAACCTGAAGTAATAATATTGGAACCACATAAAAGAGAGAAAGCAAAAAAACTACACCATAAAGCAAATGAGATGTGTTTTATTGCAAACTCATGCAATTTTGAAATTAAGCATATGCCATCTATTCAAATAGCTCGGGATGAATCATAAAAAGAGGGGATTCAAAAAGCATACGAGATAGAGGATTAGAGGTGATTTTTTCTGCCAGCTCAGGCCGATGTTTTTTACACTTAATAACCAATGGAGATTGCGAAACAAGTTTCGAATGGCAGCTTATTTCAGAGAGGCTAAAGAGTCAATATCTAAGAGTTTATTGCGCATTTTGTAACTGTCCATCAAACCGAATCCACCCGACATTTTGATGTATCGGTTTAAACAGGGACGGGTGCAGAATTTCAGCCAGGATACGCGTTGACTCAAATATCGATGTTCCGGGTCGGTTGAAATACCGGTTGCCGTCAAGGATATATACTTCGTTGTTTTGTACTGCTTTTAAAGAATGCCAATTTTTTTTCTGAGAAAGTATGTGAAATTCTTTTATCGATTGATCGATACTATATCCACACGGCATTATGAGTATTACATCCGGATTTTCTTCCACCAGATCCTCCCAATCAATCCAGGGAGAGTGCTCACCCGGTTCAGACAACAGGTACTCGGCACCTACAATCTCAAGAAGTTCAGGTATCCAGTTACCCCCGGTCATTAACGGGTCGATCCATTCCAGGCATGCCACTCGTTTTACAGGTTCTCCGATTACTGTATTTCGGATGATATCTATCCTCTGATCAAGTTCGTCTACAAATTGTTCAGCTTTACCCTCAGCTCCCAGTGCTTTTCCAATTTTGTGAATCGACTGTGCGATCTCATCAAGATTTGAAGGGGAGATGGAGATGACTTCAGTGTCTTCACTGCAATACTCCCGGACGGCAGATTTCACATCATCAAAAGAAACGGCACAAACTTCGCAGTGGTCTTGCGTAAATATGATATCCGGGTTGATTTCTGCCAGCAAGTCGGTCTTTACAGTAAACACAGAGAGGCCATTTTCAACGACTGAATGAATATTTCGATCAATCTCAGCGCTATTCCCGGTATTTTTTACGGCCGATTCTGTTAGTTCCGGCAAATTTCTAATCGATTCAGGTTGATCACATTCATGCGATCTGCCTACAAGTTGATCTTCAAAGCCCAGATCACATAATATTTCGGTAGTACTTGGTAATAGGGAGACAATTCTCATGTTTCGTGGCTTACTGTAATTTCGCTATCAAAAATTAAATTTGCCGCAAGATCATTCACCGATAGCAACAGAGCCCAGCGAATCGGAAGGAGCAAAGGGTTCAAATGGATAAGTATTCGGAGTTACTACAACACCTGTGGTTTGTTTAAAGGGTAATTCAGAATCAGCTTTATATGTTGCTTCCACAAACCAGGCGGTATAACCATCCTCTGGTGTATCAATTTCGATAAACATATTTCCATCCTCCGGAACTTGAAGGTTCCTGGCCAGCCAAATTCGATCAATCACATAGAGTCTGAAATCCCGGTCGTCTGGATTGTGTGCATTCCAAAGCATGAGCTCGTCCGGTAGATTATTTGGGTCCAGCTGAATTTGGAAACCGGTTGTGTCAGCTGTCCAGTTGAAATCGGGTATCGACCTGTCGTTAATGACATGATTATAGTAGGATATAAAACTCTCGGGGACATCTGTATTTTCCAGCGAATGGCCGGCATTCGGCACATATCGCAAATATTTTGGGGATGGAAGTTCATTCCAGTAAAATTGCCAGCTGTCAGGCAGGAAAAACTCATCGCTGGCAGCATTGATGATATATTTTGGCATATCCAGGCTGTCGCGATAAGAGATTGGATCAATAAGGTCAAGCATTCGGTCGTATTCCTCAGAAAACTGCCAATCCATAATCTGTTCATCTTCATAGTCCTCAATGGCAGGTGACCATTCTCCGTAAGCCCTCCAGTGATGAGTAAATGAAGGTTCAAGATTCAACAGGTCAATTACAATGGGAGCAATTGCAATTACGCGATCATCAAAAATGCCGGTTGTCCATGTTGTCCAGCCTCTTTTAGATGCGCCCGTAACTACAAAACTGTCAACAGATGTGGAGTGTTGATTTTGCACAAAATCAGTTACGGTATCCATTGCGCGTTGAGCTGCGGCAGTCATGGGTAAACGGCTTAACCAATCTGCATCTTCATCTTCAGAGCCTCCTTCTAAAAATTGCCGCCAACCATAGGCTATGATTTCATCCTCAACACGATCATCCATTCGGTTATCATTCAAAAAAGTGAGAGGCTGAAATGGAATATTGTGAAGATATGCTGTTACAGAATTTGTAGCTAAAGCAGCGTTTTGAATAATTGGATTTGCGGATTCCGGAGCCGAATCATCCCTGTCACCACCACCAATGAATAGTAATCCCGTTGTGTGCTCTACCTGGTTTGGCACTACTATCGTAAGCCAATGCCACCACTCAGATTCATCCACAATCTCTTCATTTAGCCACGTTTGAGAAACCATCTTTACAACATAAACAGTAAAGTCTTCTTCATTAATGGTTCTCTCAAGTTCATAATCATAGGCAGGATCCACTTCTGAGAGATAAGCTTCAAATGGATTTTTAGGTTTTTGCTCTTCAGTCGTACATGAAGATAGAAGAAAAATTAAGCCGAGTAGTAGATAAATGGGTTTAAAACGTATCATAGACGATCTGGAATAAATTTGTACCTGCAAAACATACATAATTTTCTGTGAATTATTTCCACGGTAGATTTTCAAGATCTACATTTCCACCGGTTAGAATAATTCCAACCTTTTTTCCACTGATATCAACCTCTCCGTCCAATAAAGCCGAAATTGGTACTGCACACGAAGGTTCAATAATGATTTTCATACGCTCCCAAACCCGTCTCATATCACGAACAATCGATTCTTCCGTTACTGTTACGATATCATCCACATTATCTTTTATGATTTGAAATGTTAGAGAACCGAGGGACGTACGGAGACCGTCTGCAATGGTATCTGTTCGTAATACGGGTTGGATAGATCCGGCTTGAAATGATCTGTAGG
The DNA here is from genome assembly GCF_022012475.1 of Rhodohalobacter sulfatireducens. Lineage (GTDB taxonomy): Bacteria > Bacteroidota > Rhodothermia > Balneolales > Balneolaceae > Rhodohalobacter > Rhodohalobacter sulfatireducens. The sequence goes on along the minus strand of NZ_JAKLWS010000009.1, from coordinate 127,772 downwards.
CATCATCAGCCAGCTTTGGTTCAGCTCCCAACACTTTTATATCTGGCTTGATTGACTTGGATGCGATAGCTGTACCGCTCATCAATCCGCCCCCGCCAATCGGTGCGATGATGATATCGAGATCAGGAACCTCTTCGAGAAGTTCTTTGGCTGATGTTCCCTGTCCGGCGATAACATCAGCATTGTTATAGGGATGAATAAATGTTGCACCGGTTGTTGAGATGATCTGATCCGTCGATTCCTGCCGTGATTCAATCGTGGATTCACAAAAAACTATTTCAGCTCCATAATCCCGAACGGCATTTACCTTTACTATAGGAGCATTTTCAGGCATTACGATGGTCGCTTTATAACCATTCATTTTTGATGCCAGTGCAACCGCTTGTGCATGGTTTCCCGAAGAGTGGGTGATGATCCCTTTCTTGCCGTCATCTTCAGTAAGTTGGGAGATCGCGTTAAAAGCACCGCGAAATTTAAAAGCTCCGACTTTCTGAAAATTTTCACACTTGAAGAAGAGTTCAGCCCCGGTTCGTTGATTGAAAAAAGAGGATTGGAGAACCGGCGTTTTGTGTGCAAAACCTTGGATTCGTTTAGCCGCCTCTTTTATATCTGAGTAAGTTGGAATATCGCTCATCAATAATCTAATCCGGGTTGAGTAATTTGATAATCCAGTTTTTGCTTAGATTCATTGACCATCCGCTCAACATCGTCGAGAAGTTGTTGGGCATCATAAATAATCCCGTCTTTGACGGTATATTTCACACCACCGGTGCGGACTGCTTCATTCTGTTCATTCACTCGAATCGCTCCCGTCCCATACAGTACTTTTAGATTTTCTTGTGGATTCTCCTCAACAATCACTAAGTCAGCAAGTTTTCCAATCTCAATTGTGCCGAGCTGGTTATCCACTTCGAGAACTTCGGCGGCTTTTAATGACGCTGACTGAAATATCTCAAGCGGATGAAAACCGGCTTCACGCATCAACTCCATTTCGCGGATGTATGCAAAACCATAGAGTTTGTAGATATAACCTGCATCTGAGCCGAGTGTTACCGTGCCGCCTCGATTTTTGTATTCATTGATGAAATCCATCCAAAGTTGATAATTTTCTTTCCAGGCTACTTCCTGCTCGGTTCCCCAATCAAACCAATAGGAGCCATGTGCTTTCCTGTTTGGTTTATAGAATTCCCAAAGCGAAGGAACAGTATATTTTTCGTGCCATTCGGCGCGACGTGCTCTCATCAGATCTCGGCTTGCTTCGTAGATGGTAAAGGTTGGATTGATCTCAAAGTCGCGGGCGAGCAATGTATTCATTACTTCATTCCAATGTTCACTTCCGGGTTCAGTCGCCTGCTTCCAAAGTTTTCCCGCTTCTTCAAACCGGTGTTGTTCGTTACTGTAGTTATAATCCAACGGGTAATCCTGGATGATTCGATCGGTAAACAGAGCTTCCGGCAGGCCATACCAGTGTGTCATTCCTTTGAGTCCCATTTCGGAAGTATCCAGTACATTTGCATAGACAACACGTGTTTGGGCGTGATGAGTCATCGAGCCAAGTCCCCTTTGATTGGCTTCATCAAGGGCAGCTTCCCAGATTTCGGGCCGTGCACCAAAAAACTTGATGCCATCTGCTCCCTGTTCATCAATCATCCTGACCCAATTTCTTGCTTGCTCAGGTGTGGTAATCGGTTCCTCAGAACCCATACCAAAACCGGCATATGCAAAAATTCGTGGAGCGGTAATCTCATTATCGGAACTTCTCTCTTTATGGCGAAGTGTCCAATCCAGGCCATTGAAAGAGCCGGGTTCGCGAATAGAAGTGATTCCGTGTGCCAACCAAAGTTTATATACATATTCGGGGACGGTTCCCTGCGCTAGTCCACCGGTATGAGCATGCATGTCAAAAAATCCTGGCAGTATGTACATCCCGGATGCATCGAGTTCCCGGGTATTTTCATCAGCATCGGGCCTATTTTCTTCATCTATCGGTACTCCGGGATACCCCACGGTTTGGATATCTGTGATCCGATTACCGGATATTACAATATCAACCGGGCCAACAGCGGGGGAGCCTGTCCCGTCAATCATCGTTGCACTGCGGATGATCAGTCGCTCATAGGGTCCTTCACCTTCGGTTCGGTCAGGAGCATCACTCATTTGGGCGGAAAGGGGAGAGATATTTATTAGAAACAGTAGAAATATGAGACAAGCTCTTATAACCATTTTTTGATATTTTGTTGAACAAGACATTGTATTTTTGATACCGATATCAAATCTCAAGACATGTAGAAATTATAAGTCAAATACAGATCCACAAATAGGTAGAAAAAATACAATGTCTCATATGGTGTTAATTTGAGCATAAATATAACACACCCTTAGGTTTTTAAAAGAAGTAGAAGCAGAATTCTCAATCTACTACATAAAAGTTGTAGTAACCTCTCTTAGGTCGATTTGCCTGTTCCATCAGAATAGCTTCTCCACGAAGTGAAATAACTTCACCCCCCAGGAAACTCTTAGCTGCTTTTTTTGCAAGCCATCCAAGTTCACTGAGAATTGAAAATTTTTCAAAATCATCTGTTCGAGACAGCCGGATTTCAGTATCATCCTCCATATTCATGTCCATAACTCGTGCTACATCCACACCGAACGTTTCAGAGGAGTTCATCCTGGAAATTTTTTCGATTCCATTTACGGATATACTGCCATCTGTATTTTTCAATCGAAACCCAACGGTACTGTTATTTGAGGCATCCTTGGGTAAAAGGAAATATAGCAAGTCCCAATTCTTACTGTCTTCATGATGAACAAATCGATATCCACTGTCCATAATATCGGTTGCCGCTCGATCATGGTACGTATGATCCATATATGCCGTTCCGCGTACGTTTTTTTCAACATCATTCACAGCTACGGTGCCCTGAACTTCTGCGTACGGAATATGAGTGATAATGCCCACATCCTGTCCTTCGATATGAAAGGTGCCGTCACCCCATTTAAATCCCCTTTGAATATTCGAAAATTCCAACTCTACTTTATAGTATACATCGTGTTTTGTGAACTCTATGTTTACCCGATGTTCTTCAGGAAGGTTGCCCTGGAAAGAGATTGTACGATTGGGATGCAGTTTAAATATGTTTTTTTCGCGATCCTGAATTAATTGATCGATGGGGTACTCCCTTGAAACCTGGTAAAGTTGTCCATCCAGATTTTGAATAGACATCTGTAAACCACTTACAGGAGCTTTAAAACTACCGAAATTTGCCACTGAAAAAGCGGCGTGAACAGTGATTCCATCATTCAGGTAAAACTGGTAGTTCCACATCTCATTGTAATGATTCCCCTCCAGGGTTTTTGCCCAAATATCATCGTCAGAAACAGGCTTCAAATCTCCACTGGGATTCGCATACTGAGCCGACAAGGGTGAATATGCTAATAAAGCAAAGGCAAAAATTATAAGTCTGATTGTGTTCTTCATTTGATTTGTGAAATGGGTAATACTTCTATGAAAGAGTGACGTTCTGTAGATGATTTTATCGTCTCAATAGCGATGTTAATTAAATTTAGTTGCTTTCATTTAATCCTTTGCAGTAAACACTTTACAAGGTTTTGAACGTTTTTAAGAAGTCTATGTTCCGCTTAATGACAGTAGGTTTTATTCGTAAAGAAGATAAGTCTGAAAAAATATAATTTTAAATATTGACAGATGAAATGAATGGGTCGAATGCATGAAACCAAGGTAGTGCCATCTGCGAATTCAATAATTAAAAATAGAGGCGGTAAAGCAGATTAAGATTCCGTCCCGGTGCAGGAAAAACCTCCTTAATCCTGGATAAATGATCTCGATAAGTAGTATCCAGAAGGTTTGATCCGCTCAGTGAAACCGTATGAAGGATACCGGAGGTGGAAAATCTGTATTGGAGTGTTGCACTTAAAAGTCCATACCCCTCGGTTTCTGTTTCAAATTCTCCGAGACGAGTTTGCGCATCCGACATTTTATATCGAACAGTCGCGGTAAAATTATTCTTTGAAAATCGAGAGTAAACCGAACCCTGCAAGGGCGGGATCATCGGAAGGGGACGGGTATCTCCACTATATCCTGTAATTTGCTTTTCCTCCTCACTTACATTTCGTTCTGCCTTCGTATAAGATAATGTACCGCCAACTGAAAGTTGATCTGTGAGCTGAAGGTCAGCAGAAAATTCCGTTCCCAAAAACAGAGCAGACTCACCTACAAACTGGTAATTGTTTAAAGATGGATCTGATATGCTTTGTTCCCCGGTGTCGCGGGCATATAAATAGTTTTGAAAGTCATTTCGATACCCTGCCAGTTCTGCAGTTAATCTGTTTGACCGGTATCTGAAAAAGATCTCAAGCCCGATGCCTCTTTCAGCATCCAATTTCGGATTTCCAATCTCGTAACTATATGCAGCGAGATGAGGGCCTTCGGAGTAAAGCTCCTCCAAAGTTGGAGCCCGAAACGAGTGCATATAAGTTGAACCAACAAATAACTCATTCGTTAATCCGTAAATTGCAGATGCAGATGTAGAAAGAGCCGCAAATGATCTCTGTTTGATCTCACCGATTCGAATAGAATTTCGTTCTTCCTTAGGCTTGGAAAGTACATATTCAAAACGTGAACCGAGTTCATAATGTAAGTCACCCGCATCGCCTACTTGGATGATATAAGCAGCGGTGCTATACTGATTTGCATCCGGGGTTCTTGCTCCAAAAACAGCGTAATCCTGCCATTCACCCCAGAATCCCATGGATCCGTTATCAAATATTCCCCACTCTTTATTATGAAGCCTGGCAGATGCATTGGCAGTTAAATTACCAAACTCAGTCCCAACAGATCCATTCGATTCAATCTCAACATGATTATAATTTACAAATGAATATCGGCCCTCTGCTAATCTAAAAAATGAGTCACTGAATGTTCGTTCTGCTCGAATATCAAACTGGTACTTTGTCATTTCGATATCTACACCGCTTGGATGTCCACCTAATGGATCAGGTGGGATTCCGTATTCTGAGTAATAGTAGGAAGCAGATCCACCAATATATCCCTTATTCCCGATGTAACTAATTCCCGCTGTGTCATGAGTGTTTAGAATGTATGAGTTTTCAACAGTTCCTTTTGGTGTTGTAAAGTCTGTCCCTGTTCGCCCATTGATATCAAGATTCATTGCAAAATTTCCCAGGGGTATAGAAGCATCGAATGCACCGGAGGCCCCTTTATTAACTGATTTTCCCTGTAGCGAAAGAGAACCCGTGGTTGAACTTGGAACCGAGGACGGAATTTGATTCCTTACCACATTTATAACTCCGCCAATGGCGTTAGCTCCATAAGCTAAGGCTGCGGGGCCCCGGGCAATTTCGATCTCATCTGCCCCCATTGGATCAATAGTCACTGCATGATCAGCAGATTGTGCTGATATATCTCCGGTTCGTTCGCCATCTTGCAAGATCAATACTCGCTCATCACCAAGTCCTCGAATTACGGGACGACCGGGTACGGGGCCAATAGAACGTTCACTGAATCCCGCCTCGTTCTGAAGAGTTTCGGATAAAGTAGTTCCCAGATTTCTTCGCAATTCCTGTCCCAAAATTTTTGTAGATACATGTTCCAGTCGAGATCCTGTAGTTAATTCAGAATCACCTGTTACTGTAATTTCTTCACTCAATACTGAAACCGGCTGGAGGGGTATTTTTATTGATTGATTACCACCGGTTATTTCAATTTCACGATGCCAATCACGAAAACCCAGTCTGTGAACAGCCAATGTGTAAGTTCCGGTTGGAATATTTTGAAACTGAAATTTACCATTCCTATCAGCAGTAATAGCACGATTAATCTCTTCAAGATGAACGTATGCAAAGGGTACCGGTTCACCAGATTCAGCATCAAAAATATCGCCCGAAATGATTTGTGATGTTTCTAAATTTTGGCCAAAACCATAAGGAACTATAACAAACAGAGTTGAAATAAGAATTAGTAAATATTTGAATATCCTGACAGAAAATGTTTTCAAAGAAACAAAGCGTATTTTCATACAATGCGATCTTTAGAAAAGAAAATTAAAAGGCCTGTATTTTTACAGGCCTTTTGGGAAGATTAATTAGTGATCATGATCTTCATCATTTTCATCATGCTCGCCTTCTTCAACATGAACATGAATGCCCTGCGTAGTAAAATCCGAATGGTCACCGTGCATAAGCTTTAAACTTAAATCGGTTATTCCTTCGGATTCAGCATGTAAATGGAAACTCCATTTTCCATCCTCCTCATGTTGTTCAAACTCGGCGATGCCTTCATCTTCGAATTCATAACCAAGACTATAGTCTTCTTCATCTGGCTGAAATTCATCTCCATCTTCTGCAAGAAAGAAAATTGTAATGAGGTCGGTTTCTTCGCCATGTGTTAATTCAAATTCACCGGTAACATCTTGCCCGGGTAATTGCTCTGCCATTACTGCACCATTCATCATCAAACGAAATCCGGCAGGACTTTGATGTTCATCATCATCGTGATCATCGGAACTGGTTGAATTAGAGCATGAGATTGCAATGATCGAAAATATAAAAATCGTAAGTACGGTCTTAGCCGCGGGAAATAGAGTAAACCTTTTCATAGCTTGAAAGAGTTAAAATATTGTGATTTAGTTTATAATATTCCGCAAATGCGGGTTGAAGAAGTGATAACACTAAGCTATGAAAGGGGGTGAGCGTCCAAGAGGGGTGTCGTAATTTTCCTGGAGAATAAGAAGATCATCAGTGGAAACGATGTACTCTTTAAAATCTAAATCTGCTTCAAACGAGTTAATTTCATCTGTGTCCACTTTAACATGAAGAGCACATACCGGGCATACGATCTCATATTCTGTGTAGTGTGGTTCACCGGCGTGCTCCAGGCAGTCAAGCGTATAGCTGTGATAGTGCATCAGGGAGGAAAGCAAACCCAATGCTGCTATAGCAAGTATAAAAACCGATAATTTAGATCTAAGTGGACTCAACTCTGTCTGGTTTATTAGATGCTGAATATATCAACGCCAATCTCAATAATCTATTCTAAGATAATAAAGTTTCAAACTTTTACAGATATTAGATACACAGGTCTGAAAATGTGAATCTAGTGAGATGGATTGATTTACAATTAAACGTAGTCTTGCGGTTAAAAAGTATGGAATGGTTTGAAGCTTTTGGCAATTGGTTTTTAGCTTTAGTGAAAATTACGGGGTTTATCCTTTCATTTTTGGAGGTATTGATGTTGGAACGATACCTTTTTTACTATCTCGGTTGCTTGGATAGTCAGAAACTATAAAAGATATTTATCGATTGTTTTGCCAATTCTATCGGCAAGTTTCTTTTTTGTATCGGCCTATCTCTACCTGATGATCGCCGGAGAAAATGCACCTGTGTGGGTATATTTAATTGTACTGATGATGCTGGTCTACGGAGCATGGTCGACACTCCGAAAAGTAAAATCAAAAGTTAAAGAAAAGAATATTACATGAAGATGATGTACGACGCAGCGGTAATAGGCGGAGGAGCAGCGGGGCTAACGGCTGCTGAATTCATATTTTGGGATGGAACTCGACAGCACAAAAACTCACTGTGCAGCCGAGGTTCTCAAAAATCCCTTTTTGTATATGGTAGAGGGAGTTGACATATTTCTGTTTGATTTTTCAATCTTAAAAAAATTTAAATATAACTTTAATAAAAAGCCTTATCTAAATGTCCTGCAATATTATAAAGAATCTATTAATCTTGTTAATCATCTCTGCAGGATTTGTATTTTTTTCCCTGTCAGGTTGCGTGAGTCAAAGTCAGCAGGGCAAAGTAAGCTATCAGATTCCCGAACCGCCGGAGATTTCCACCGGTTATCAACCTAAACCCGGATGGGCTACATCTGAGTTTGCTGTAGCATCTGCAAATCCACTCTCAACTGACGCCGGTTATCAGATCATTCAGGCCGGTGGCAATGCTGTTGATGCAACCATTGCAGTACAGTTGGTACTTACGTTGGTTGAACCTCAATCGAGTGGAATTGGGGGTGGAGCGTTTTTCATGATGTGGGATGGGAAAGAAATTCATGCATACAATGGGCGTGAGACGGCTCCATCCGGGGCCACAGAGCGACTTTTCCTGGATGAAAACGGGGAGACACTACAACACGCTGATGCCGTTCGGAGTGGGAAATCAGTAGGTGTACCCGGAACATTGGCTCTTCTGAATGTAATACACGACGAATTTGGCCGGCTACCATGGACGGAAGTTCTTGAACCGGCGATCACACTTGCAGAGGAGGGATTTGAGATTACACCACGCTTACATGAACTCTTGGAAAATGATGAATCCCTGCGTAATGACGAATTAGCACGGGACTTTTATTATGATGAGGAGGGAAATGCACTACCGGTCGGGCACTTACTGAAAAATCCTGCATTGGCTCAAATACTCAGGAAAGTCTCCGGTGAAGGGATTTCAGCTTTTTATGAAGGAGATGCAGCCCGGGATATCTCAGCAAGAATACAAGCACATGAACAGCCCGGATCGATGACAACTGAGGACCTGGAAGAGTACCCAAGTCTCGATTTGGAAACTGAAGAGATCTGCAACGATTGGAAAGCATACGAAATCTGTGGATTTCCACCACCCGCTTCCGGGCATCTGGCTATTATGCAGATTCTGGGGATCATGGAAAACCTTAAGGAACCGGAGGTTGCGTTCCTGGATTCCATCCCTTCAACCGGATGGCTTCATCAATACCTGGAAGCAGCAAAACTGGCCTTTGCCGATCGTAATCAATATGTAGCTGATGAACGTTTTGTGCAACCACCCGGTGGGAGTTGGCAGACGATGCTGGACTCCACCTACCTTGCCGAACGTGCTCAGTTGATTCAAACCAATGCAAGCATGGAAAGAGCTGAACCCGGAACACCGGGAGAGATGCAGGCTATGTATGGCGTTCAGAAAACACAACCGGAATACGGCACAAGCCATATTAGTATTGTTGACCGCGAAGGTAATGCGGTTTCGATGACAACAACAATCGAGAGTGGGTTTGGGAGCCGAATTATGAGTGACGGCGGAACCGGTTTGCCGGGTGGATTTATGCTAAATAATGAGCTCACAGATTTCTCTTTCAGCCCGATCGACGAAGAGGGAAATCCAATAGCAAATCGCGTTGAACCCGGGAAACGGCCGAGGTCGAGTATGGCACCAACGTTAGTTTTTGACGGTGAAACGGGAGAATTTCTTGCATCTGTCGGTTCACCCGGAGGGACATCTATCATTCATTACACGGCTAAAGCAATTGTAGGCATGTATGAATGGGATCTTAATGCACAGAAAGCGATCGATTTGCCGAATTTTGGAAACTATAATGGGCCTTCTGTGTTAGAAGAAAACAGGTTCCCTGATAATTTAATTAATGAACTTGAGGCAATGGGGCATGAAATTATCATCAGGCCGATGACAAGTGGAATCCATGCCATTCAAAAAACCGATAAAGGATATTTTGGCGGTGCAGATCCACGAAGAGAGGGAACTGTAATGGGAGAGTAGATCACAATTATTTTACATTAATAAAAAGTACTTTGAGGCATAGATTATGGGACTTATTGAATTTTTGCTTTTACTGTTAATCGCCGGAATTTGCGGATCTATAGGGCAGGCTATTGCAGGTTACTCCCGCGGAGGATGTGTCGTTTCAATTGTAGTGGGTTTTATCGGAGCGTTGCTTGGGTCTTGGTTAAGCACTCAATTAGGATTACCTGAAATTTTCAGCATTGAAGTTGGCGGACGTCAATTCCCAATCATTTGGTCAATTATCGGGTCAGTTGTTTTCGTAGTTGTTGTGGGATTGTTAACGGGTAGAAAGTAAGGTTAACATATTTGAATATTGTGGATTTGAGGTGAAATTGACAGAAAGCATGATTCATTACTTAAAATTGATGCGTCCACAACAGTGGATAAAGAACTTGTTCTTGTTCGCACCGCTCTTCTTCAGCTATCAATACTCCCCGGAAAATATTGCCGCTGTACTTGGAGGATTTATTCTTTTTTCGCTTGCATCAAGCGGACTCTATTCCATTAATGATGTTTTTGACCGTGTGGAGGATCGCCAACATCCTGAGAAAAAATATCGACCTGTAGCCGCCGGAAAGATAGGTACAAGATCTGCCGTTTTATTTGCGATTGTTCTGCTTACAGTAGCTCTCAGCGGGGCTGCACTTCTCGATACAACTTTCCTAACGGTTTTGGGGATATATGTAATTATGATTTTAGCTTACTCATTAAAGTTAAAACAGATCTCCATTTTAGATATCACTCTCATTGCTGTTGGGTTTGTTCTAAGGATTTATGCCGGGGCTGAACTTATAGATGTAACGCCAACCAATTGGATCGTTTTGGTAACATTTCTGTTGGCTTTATTTTTGGCACTTGCAAAAAGAAGAGATGACGTTTTACTTGGAGATGATGGTATCAAAACCCGGAAAAATGCAGACGGTTATAATCTTGAAATGATCAACGCAGGCATGGTATTTATGGCTGGTGTTACAACCGTGGCCTACATCATGTATACTATGTCTGAGGATGTTATTGACAGGCTGGCCTCCGAAAATATCTACTTGACTTCCGGTTTTGTCGTCATAGGTATTTTGCGGTATATGCAAATCACGTTCGTAGAAAACCGAAGTGGGAATCCAACATACCTGGTGATTAAAGACATTTTTCTACAGGTAACTATAATTTGCTGGCTAATAAGTTTTCTAATTTTTTCTTTCTGATATGAAAATTTCTGGTTGGGGACGTTACCCGGTTATTGACTCTGATATCATACACTACCATTCAGAAGATTCCCTCTTTAAGAGTATTGACAAGCATGAACCAATCATTGCACATGGGTTTGGCCGGAGCTATGGAGACAGTGCACTCTCTGAATCAATTTTAAAAATGCGACCGGCTAAAAGAATGCTTCAGTTTGATCAAGTCAGTGGTCGGTTAACCTGCGAAGGTGGAGTGCTCTTATCTGAAATCTTAAAAACATTTTTGCCTCGTGGTTGGTTTTTAAAAGTCTCACCCGGAACTAAATTTGTTACGGTCGGTGGGGCTATTGCGAGCGATGTTCACGGTAAAAATCATCATCAAACCGGAGCTTTCAGTGAATCTGTTTCTGAGTTTTCATTGATGCTTCCAAACGGATCTGTGAAAACTTGTTCCAGAAGTGAAAATAAAGAGCTTTTTCATGCTACATGCGGCGGAATGGGATTAACCGGTATTATTTTGAAAGCCACGATCAAGCTGCAAAAGGTTCAGTCAAGTACTATTTCGCAACAGGTCATAAAAACAGCTTCATTAAGAGAGACCTTCCAGGCATTTGAAAAATTTTCTGATGAACCATACTCAGTAGCCTGGATGGATTGCACAGCCACCGGTGATTCTTTGGGAAGAGGTTTATTGAATGTTGGACACTTTAATGACGTCGGTGATTTTAATTATAAACCTCCGGGTAATTTTGAAGTGCCTATTGCGTTTCCGTCTTTCCTAATTAATAACGGTAGTATCAAATTATTTAATCAGTTCTACTACAATAAAAACTTTAAAAAAGTAAGCAACAGTAAAGTCAGCGTAGATTCTTTCTTCTATCCGTTGGATAAATTGAAGAATTGGAACCGACTTTATGGGCAGAAAGGGCCTCTGCAGTATCAATTCGTACTTCCTAAAGAAAATAGTTTTGAAGGCATTAAAGAGATTTTAACTTATTTACAAAGAAACAACGTTTATTCACCGTTGGGAGTTTTAAAACTTTTTGGAAAGCAGAATAAAAACTTACTTTCATTCCCGATGGAAGGGTACACACTGGCATTGGATTTTAAAGTTGATGATAAAATTTTGTCGTTATTGAATGATCTGGATAAAAAAATAACTGAATGGGGTGGACGTATCTATCTTGCCAAAGATTCCAGGATGAGTGAGGAGGTTTTTGACTCAGGTTACCCAAAAGCAGATAAATTTCGTTCGATTCGAGAACACTACGGTATGAATGAACTTTTTAATTCTCTTCAATCAAAACGATTGAATTTATGAATGATCGTTGGCTGTTAATTTTAGGGGCGAATAGTGATATAGCGGTAGAAACGGCTCATCAATTTGCGAAAAACAGTTGGAATCTGCTGCTGGCATCGAGAGATATTTCAAATCTTAATAAGGTTGCGTCTGATATCGAGATCAAGCATCAGGTCCGGGTAAAAACATTTGAATTTGACGCTTCAGATTTCAAGAGCCATAACTCTTTCTACGAAAATCTGCCATATAAACCAGATGGAGTTATCCTGGCTTTTGGATATTTGGGGGATCAGCAACGTGCTCAAAAAAACTTCGGTGAAGCAAAGAAAACACTGGATACAAATTTTACGGGTGCGGTAAGTATCCTGGAGATTATTGCTGAAGACTTTACTGAACGTAAAACCGGTTTCATTGTGGGAATCAGTTCTGTAGCGGGTGAAAGAGGAAGACAAGAAAACTATATTTATGGGTCCTCAAAGGCCGGTTTTTCCGCTTATTTATCAGGGTTAAGACAAAGGCTTTACAAAGTTGATATTCACGTAATGACGGTAAAGCCCGGATTTGTAAGAACAAAAATGACATTGAATAGAGATCTGCCCGGGATGATAACTGCAGATCCCAAAGATGTTGGAATAGCCATTTACAAGGGAATACTCAAAAAGAGAAACATCATTTATGTATACCCGGTTTGGCGACTGATCATGTTCATAGTCAAGTCTATTCCTGAGACGATTTTCAGACGCTTAGATATTTAGCCTTATTAAACCACTTCTTGTAGATACTTTCCAGCAAAATAAGGGTCAAAATTATGATAAACGGCTCTGCAACGTAACTAAACCGGGTTGTTGAGAAAAACATTGTATGAATTGCAGTAATAATAAGAACCGGAGAGAATAGAACCCATATCTCTGGTTTTTTTAAATTTTGACAGAAAGCAACCACAGCACCGATAAAGAAAGGGATACGTAAAGCAATAAGTAATTTTTTGGCGAAACTTCTCTGTGGTTCCCCGGTTGACGGCCAGCCCCACAACTCATTGAATGATAATATTCGTTGTTTAATGTACTCCCAGGGATGTTCGACAGCAAAGGTGAAATAAGTATTCAAAGCTGAATCTAGTTCTGCGTTCGTAAATCCCGAAAGAGTATAGTCAATATTGCCGCCGTAAGAACTTATTGAGATGAGTAGGTTCGCACTCAGGTTTGCGGAAGGTTTTACTATTTCAAATATCACGAATAGCATATATATCAAAGTGATAGACACTAAACCTCCAATAAATTTTAAAATGGGTATCTTTGGATTTCCCGACCTTTCAAAGGCAAATGCAAAGATCAGCATTAACGGAATTAGTGGTAAGAGACTTGAACGAAACAGGACTGCAATAAATAGGATGGCAGCCGAACTAAAGTACCTTCTGTGGAAAAATAGGTATACATGGAATACGAGAAAAAAAGTAGCAGGTGCTTCAGTCAGAATTTGCCTGACGTAGTTCAGCTGGTTGGGATAAATTGCAAGAATAAGCCCGGCTAAACACGCTAAAAAAGTGTTTCCTGTAATTTTTTTTGAAATTCCTATTGTCAAACCAACTGCAGCCGTAGATGCGAGAATATTTGTCCAAATAATAGAAGCAGGAATCCATGAAGTCGGTAAAAATATTTTTAAACCAGCAATTAAGAGTGGAAGACCATTGGGGAAACGTGAATAGGGCTCTCCATTCAATATTGCATCTGCCATATCCAGGTATGTATATGAATCGACAGAATACCAAGATAAACCGGTAAAAAACGATATAAATATTCTGAGTGATAAAGCGACTAATATGATTGACCAAAATACCGTAAAATATTTTGTATCAATTAGTTTTAGTGTTTTCCTAATATTATTCAAGGTATTTCTGAAATGTCTGTTAATCGCTATCCGCTTGAATTTCTTTCAGTTTACCTATCGCTCTCTCATTTAAATTTTCATAGACCTCTTTCGTAATATCACCGACGGTATATTTCATCTGTAACCAAACGACATATGTTGCCATTACATCTTCATAGCAGTAATGCTCAATCTCTTCAAGTTTCTCCTCCCGATACATCTTCAATACTTCGTTTCCTTCAGCAGTTTGCTTGAAGGGGACTCCAATCAATTGTCCAAGGTGCTTTAATTTGGGATATGAACTTGCTCCATAATTACTAAATTCGTCCATCAGGTCTATGTTTACTTTACTGAACCGATAGCGGATGTCGTAGTGGTTCAGCCGCACAGGCATCTGCAGGTTATGCTTCATTGCTCTGTAAGTGATCAAAGGCAGATCAAACCCGCGCCCATTGTGATGAATCAAACCAAAATCCTTGTAGGTGAGAAGTGCATCGAATAGTTCGTTTAGCCCTTCTTTTTCATCCTCTCCATGCCAGCCAATTTTTTTAAGAGGTTTACCGCCGTTTTCAACCCAAAGACCAACCCATGAGATCATCCTGTGGTACATCGGAGGTAAGAACCCCGATGCATTTCGAGCCAATTCCTCACTGGCCAGAACCAACAACTCGTCTTCGTCGAGATCAGGTTCGCTAACAACATTTCTAATGAATTGGAAATCCGGCACGGTTTCAACATCAAATACAAAAAACATACGTTCTATTATAGATTTACCAAGCTTAGCATTTAATTGAAACTTCAAGATTGCTTAAGGTCTCAAAGTCTTCTGTTAATTCTTCAGATCCGAAACATTTGAAGTTCTATAACTCAACAACCGCCTGAAATCAGACCCTACATTGTTACCGCTCAGTCTCTCTCACCGGCAATTGATCTATGGAATGTATTAATAAATTCGGAATCAGAAAGATTGCGAGCCAGTAAATTCATGGTTTTCGTTAAAGTTGCTTCCAATGTCATCTCGCCTGAACTGAGTGCCCCCATCTTTTTTAGGGCTTTACCACTTGCATAATGAGTTAAATCCACAGAATCATAAGCAGCCTGGGAGTTTACAAGAACATGGCAATTTTGATCAATACATTTTTTTACGAAAGGAAGCAGGTTGTAGGGACCTTTACTTGGAATATTTCCGCTGCCAAACGCTTCAAGGATAACTGCTTTCGTATGACTCAGGTCCATAGAGTGCAAGAAAGATGGGTTCAGGTTAGGATAAATTTTTATCACTTGGACAGAATCATCGAAATCGGAATATAATTTTCTCTTCCCTGTGTGATTTTCAAGTAAACTTTCTGACAATTCTATCCGAATTCCAACTTCGGCAAGAGGAGGGTAGTTTGGAGATGTAAAGGCATCAAAATCACCAATACTCATTTTTGTGCTTCTGTTACCACGGTAGAGGTGATCATTAAAACAGATGGTAACTTCATGAATTCCATATGTAGCAAGTTCAATCGAGTTGATCAGGTTTCGTCTTGCATCACTCCTGATATTACTCATGGGTACCTGGCTTCCTGTCAAAATCACCGGTTTTGTGATGTTCTGTAGTGCGAATGAAAGTGCAGAAGCAGTGTAAGCCATGGTATCTGTTCCATGCAGAATTACGAAACCATCGTAATCATCAAAGTTATCATCAACGACTTGACTCAACTTTTTCCAGTGGTGCCGGTTTATATCTGAGCTGTCTTCAAAGAGAACTTTTTTGATATCGAGTTCAGCAATCTTCGAGAGTTCCGGCATTTCACCATAGAGAACTTCAGTCCATTTATCAGGGTCCAGTTCATTCCCATTTTGATCGAAATGCATGGCAATTGTACCGCCCGTTTGAAGAAGTAAAATATTTTTCATGTTGATTTGATCATCAAGCCTGCTAAATTATAAAAACCGTTTTGACTCACGGTCTGAAATAAAGTATAATTTTAATAAGAATACATATTGAAAAGAGGACTCTTCTTCATCCTTCTATGATAAGGCTAAATCGAAGAGCTTACATGCAGTTATAAAAGAAAAAATGGAGTTAGAATGAAAGTATACGAGCCTAAAAATATTAGAAATGTTGCTCTCCTTGGGCACTCTGGATCCGGTAAAACAACACTTGCTGAGACAATGATCTTTGAATCCGGATCTTCCAGGAAAAGAGGGAGCATTCAGGGGAAAAATACACTATCAGACTACCACGGTATAGAAAAAGATAAAGAGAAATCGATTTATGGATCATTACTCCACCTGGACTGGCGGGGAACAAAAATGAATTTAATGGACACTCCGGGATCCAATGATTTTTGGGGACAGGTCTCAGAATCACTTCATGTAGCTGATACAGCCATGTTTGTCGTGAATTCTGACGCAGGTATTGAAGTAGGTACCGATGCGTTCTGGAGTGCAGCAGAGAGCCGAAATCTGCCGTCAATATTGGTAGTGAATAAATTAGATAGTGAAAAATCGGATTTTCAAAAAGCCGTGGACATGGCAAAAGAACATTTTGGCCGCGGAGTGGTTGTGGTTCAGTATCCATATAGCGAAGGGGATGATTTTCATGCCATTATTGATGTTTTAAAAATGACCATGTATGAATTTCCCGAAGATGGAGGCCGGCCTGATAAACTACCTATTCCTGAGTCGCAAAAAGCACAGGCAGAACTGCTGCATAATGAATTGGTTGAAGCCGTTGCAGAAAATGATGAGACACTATTGGATCTCTACTTTGAAAATGGCGAGCTAGATGAATACCAAATGCGTGACGGCCTCCAAATGAGCCTTCGAAACAGGGACATCTTTCCACTTTTTTGTGCCTGTGCATCCCGAAATATGGGAACAGGACGAATTTTAGGTTTTCTTGGTAATGTTGCGCCCTCTCCTTTAGAATCCGAAATGAAATTAAAAAATGGAGATTCTTACGGCATCTCAATTGATTCTGACCCAAGTGCATTTGTATTTCGTTCATCCTCGGAAATGCATGTGGGAGATCTTACCTATCTGAAAGTTACGGGCGGAAGTATCTCCCCGGGAATGGATTTGGTGAATCAGCGAACCGGGAACAGTGTGCGGGTTGGATCTTTGTATGTGAACCAGGGGCATGATCGCACAGAGGTACCTGAAGTACATGCAGGAGATTTAACCGTTGCCGTAAAACTGAAAGAACTGCATACAAGTGACACTATAGCACCAAAAGACAGTGGAATTGAGTTTTCAGAGATTGAGTACCCAGATACAACAATTCGAAATGCTATAAAACTTAAAATTGAGGGGGATGAGGATAAACTCGGTAACGCGCTCAACCAAATTCAAAAAGAAGATCCATCTCTTGTAGTTGAGCACAGCCAGGAACTACAGCAAACAATTTTACATGGACTGGGTGAGGAACATTTGAATGTAATTCTTCATCAGCTTAAAGAAAATTACAATCTGGATGTTGAGTTCGTTAAACCGAAAATTCCTTACCGGGAAACTATCACCAAAAAAGTGGATGCACATTACAAACATAAAAAACAGAGTGGGGGAGCCGGTCAGTTTGCTGAAGTATATCTATCCATAGAACCCTGGTATGAAGGAATACCGGATAGAACGGACATTAAAGTTCGTGATGTCCAGGAAATTGAACTTGAATGGGGAGGAAAACTTGTATTCCAGAACTGTATTGTAGGCGGCGTGATTGATAACCGGTTTATGCCGGCCATCTTAAAAGGAATTATGGATAAAATGGAAAACGGACCCATGAGCGGTTGTCGGGCCAGGGATATTCGCGTTTCTGTTTATGACGGCTCTATGCACTCCGTAGATTCAAACGAAGCGGCTTTCAAAACAGCAGCACTCATGGCGTTTAAAGATGGCTTTATGAAAGCAAAGCCACAGCTTCTTGAGCCGCTTTATGAAATTGAAGTGACACTTCCGGCTGATTATATGGGCGATGTGATGAGTGACCTGAGTTCTCGCAGAGGCCAAATCCAGGGAATGGATGCTGAAGGATCGATTCAGAAAGTTAAAGCTGTTGTACCGCTCCAGGAGTTGGACCAGTACACAACTCGACTCAAATCTATGACACAGGGAAGTGCTACCTACTCGCGGAAATTCCACAGTTATGGCCAGGTTCCGCACGATATCCAAAAACAGGTGATTGAAGAAACGTTGGCGGCGGAAGCTCACTAAAATGTAAATCGGCTCACCTGAGCCGATTGCGATTTAAATTAGGGGCGAGTCCGTTTTACAAGAGCTACCGTTTTGGGGTAGTATCAAATAAAAAATCAAAGTTACTTACCGGGAAGGGTTTTTGGGCATACAGGAACCCTTCTCCATATTTGTAGCCGGCCAACTGTCCAAAGTATTTTGCTTTAGCTCTCAGTGCTTCAAAGAAAGTAGGATCAGAGATATATGTTTCAGGCTCATCACCCGGATCATTTACATTAAATTGAGACGAAAATGCCATAATCGCCTTCTCTTTAACCTCAATTGTGTCGGTTATATCAAATACAAAGTCAGGATCAAAGTGGTCATGCTGCATAAAGTGTAGCACGTGTGACGGTCTAAAATGATCCTGTTTTTTTCCATCAGGACCTTTTGTTTCGATTTTTGGAAGGCCGCTGTAGAAAATTGCATCAATCAACAATGCAGATGCTTTTTCATGATCGGGATGGCGATCTTTTGGAGTTGGGATCAGGCATATATGCGGACGAAAATGCCGGATTTTTTGAATGATCGCTTTTTGATGTTCCCTGTTATTCTCAAGTTCAGTATCGGGAAGCCCAACATTTTCACGTGCATGCAGCCCGAGTATGTCAGCAGCTTTTTGGGCTTCTTTCTTTCTGAGTTCAGGGGTTCCGCGAGATCCCATTTCTCCACGGGTTAAATCTACAACGGCCACTTTTTTACCGGATTTTATGAGCGCTGCGAGTGTGCCGGCACAACTTAATTCAGTGTCATCTGGGTGGGCTCCAAAAGCCAGAACATCAATTTCCATCAGTTAGTCCTTTTATGTAAAATTTGGTTAATATACTGAAACGATTTGAGTTCCAAACCGTAGATAGTCTTTGATACCAAACTTAAAAAATAGTTATTGTTTCAAAGATCAGCAGCTAAATAATATATTCATGAATCGAATTCTGATCAGTTTCATCGAGGGGTCCAAAATAGCGATATCTGCTATATGGACAAATAAAACCCGTGCAATTCTTACCACAACCTGTATTGTGATCGGTATAGTTTCCGTTACCGCCATGAATACTATTTCTGATGGTATTGACAGGTCATTTGAAGAAAGTATGGATATGTTGGGCCGTAATGTCGTGTATGTTGCAAAATGGCCCTGGGGATTTGGCGGTGAATACAAATGGTGGGAGTATCGAAACCGACGGGAAATGAGGTTGGATTATGTAGATGATTTACGCCAATTGACAACATCGGCTTCCAATGTATCCGCTTCGGCCGACCGAAATACAGCGATCCGGTATAACGACAAAATTGCCGAAAATGTTGGATTAAGCGGTGTAACACAGAGTCATTTTCAAACAGCGGGTTTAGATATTGCAGATGGACGTGCATTTAGCGAAGCTGAAGTAAACAGGGCTGCGCGCGTAGTTGTCTTGGGAAGTAGTGTTGTAGATGTGTTATTTCTGAATAATGAAGACCCCCTCGGAAAAAATGTCAGAATCAATGGTCAGCGTTTCACAGTGATTGGAATTCTCGAAAGCAGGGGCAGTTTCCTGGGGCTCGAAGATGTGGATAACCAGATGATTATACCGATCACTGCCTATGGAACTTTATACAGCCTCCGATATGGAATTCAGTTAGCTGTGCAGTTTCCAAATGAGGAAACAATGGAAGAGGGGGAATACGAGGTGATTGGGGCTATGCGGCAAATCCGCCAGCTTGATCCGCTTGAAGAAAACGACTTTGCAATCAATAAAGCGGCTCTGTTTGAACAAGAATTCCAAAGCATGAAAGTAGCCATTTACGGAATTGGAATTTTTCTTACCGGCCTGGCACTTTTTGTTGGTGGGATTGGAGTAATGAATATCATGTTTGTTTCTGTGAAAGAGCGCACAAAGGAGATCGGTATAAGAAAAGCGGTGGGCGCAAAATCCTGGGAAATCCTTCTGCAATTCTTGATGGAAGCGATCGTCATCTGTCTTGTCGGAGGAGTGATCGGCGTGTTTTTATCCATTGGGGTAACTGAACTGATCAACCAGTTTTTCGTGGCTTACCTGAACTGGACGACTGTATTGAATGCAATTCTAATTTGTGCATTTGTTGGAATCTTGTTCGGTTTTATTCCTTCTCGTAAAGCAGCTAAATCTGATCCAATTGAATCTTTGAGATACGAATAGATATGAACGTAATTGAAGTATTTAAACAGGCATTTGACTCAATCCGGGCTAATAAACTTCGCTCGTCTCTAACGTTACTGGCTATTTCTGTTGGAGTATTTGCCATCATTAGCGCAAATACTGCTGTATTGGTTTTAGATAACTATTTTAAAGATACCCTGAGCTTGATGGGAGGAGATGTGATCTCCATTTCAAAATATCCATCGATCAGTATGGGGCCCACTGATTGGGATAAATACCGAAACCGCCAGGATATTACGATCGAACAGATGGAAACCCTTGATGAACTGGCAGCCTCTGCATCAGGTATTGGGCCAAACCGATCCTATACTACAACTCGTGTATCGTACGAAGAAGAGCAAACAGAGCCGAATATCAGTATTCGAGGTGGAAATGAAGAATATCTATCGAACAATGCATACGAAATTGAAAGCGGTCGGAACTTTACCCAGGCAGATATCGACTATGCCCGGCCCATTGCTATTATCGGGGCGGATGTTGTTTCTGCTCTCTTTGAACAGGTTGATCCCATCGGCAAAACGATTCGAGTAGAGGGGCGACCTTACACAGTTATTGGTATTACAGAAGCCAAGGGCAATGTTTTTGGTCAAACATTAGATCGCTTTGTTGTGATACCCTACACCCACCTTGCTGGTCTATACGGGAAAAATCAGAATATTGGAATCCAGGTCCGTGCCGGTTCAGTAGAGAAGGTAGAGGCGGTTATCGACGATCTAACGGGTATACTGCGAGCGATAAGAAAAGTAGAACCCGGAGATGAAAATGATTTTGAGATTACGACGAATGAATCACTGGGTGGGGTGTTTGATCAATTTACAGGTATACTCTACATGGTAGGTTTTGTTATTGGCGGTATTGTACTTTTGGGAGCAGGAATTGGTGTGATGAATATTATGCTGGTTTCGGTAACAGAGAGAACACGTGAAATTGGGGTAAGAAAAGCGGTTGGTGCAACTAAAAAAGCAATTATTTCCCAATTTTTGATGGAATCTATTGCCATATGCCAGTTCGGTGGAGCCATTGGAATTCTTATTGGCGTTGGTTTAGGAAATGCCGCAGCTGTTTGGCTTGAAGCGAGTATCGTTATTCCCTGGAGTGCTGCCGTGGGAGGCGTTATTGGAATGACTGTCGTAGGTATCGTATTTGGGGTTTATCCTGCATATAAAGCGGCCCAGTTAGACCCAATTGAGAGTTTGCGTTACGAATGAACCGCCTTCAAGATTAAATTTGGGAACCTCAAAACAAACTCATCGTTTGAATTTTAGAAAAAAGGCTTCAGAGTTTGTTTTCTTTTATTTACCATTTCCCTGTAAGATGTTATTTTGATTAAAATAGAAGGATGTAAATATCAACGGTATATACTATGGACGAAAATATTATCAACGATTTGAATGAAGAGCTGGAAAGTGTTATTGAGGAAGGAAACTCTCTGTTGAATGATGCAGAATTGGAGGAGAAGCTCGAAGAGCTAAAAACTGAAGCTGAGCTGCTGATACGGAAACATCCAATTACCAGTGTTTTAGCGGGTGCTGCAGTGGGATATATTTTAGCTAAACTTTTGAAATAGCTATTTGAATGGCAGAAGAAAATCGAAAAAACGGCAAAGCCAAAAAGAAGATAACGGATGAAGTGCGCCAGTATGTGGAAAAGCGACTTGAGCTATTTTCACTCACTATTGCCGAACAGGTTTCCCGTCTTCTAGCTGAATCATTTCAACAAATACTTGGATTGTTTGTACTGAGTTTTGCCCTTTTCTTTTTTTGGTTTGCTGTCGGATTTTGGGTTGGCAGTTTGATCGGCAGTATAAGTCTTGGATTTGCCATTGCATCACTTCCGCTTTTTTTGATAGGATATTTGCTATTAAACAGAAGTTCTAAAGGATTCACTGAAAAAGTTCAGGCTCAACTCATCAGCAAAGTGATTGATGATTTTGAAAGTGACAAGGAACCTGAAAAAATTGAAGGGAAAACCGTTGAAGAAACATAAAAACATATCAATGGCTGATATTCGAAAAAGAAAAAAGAAACTTGAGGACGATTTAGACCTTCTCGAGGAAGACTTTGAAGACCGGATATCCAGTGCACAAAAAAGGGTATTAGGCCCTTTGCAACCCATTAACTTGATCAAAGAAAATCCATTTAAAGCAGTGGGTACATCCGTTTTGGTTGGCATAGCACTTGGCTTGATGGGTAGAGAAAAGTCAACAGAAGAGAATACTTCTGCAATAGATGACAGTCATAAAGAGAAACTATTCGATCTCCTGTTTAATGAAGTCAAGAGAGTTGCTGCACGCAAAGCTGCTACATACTTGTCTGAGTTTATAGATGAACGTATTTCGAGAGGAAAATAAATACCTGTTTGGTTCCTTCATTTATTAAATGTAAAAAAACGTATTTATTTGTAGTAGAGCCTACATTATTTTGAAACTCTGTTTACTCTTATTCGTCTAAATTCAAAACCAAACGCTATAGACTTGTCTACGTCTAAAGAGATGTTACAAGCAATAAAAAATCTACTACAATATTTATGAAAAGAATATTCTATCTACTTACGTGCTTTCTGATTGTACCGTTGGTTTCGTTTGCTCAAACAGAACGAATTACCCTTCAACAGGCTGTCGACTTGGCTCTTGAAAACAATTACCAACTTAAGCAGGCTGAAAATAACCTTAACCTGGCTGAAAACGATATAAAGAGTGAATATGCTGATTTTCTCCCATCTGTTTCTGGTAATTTAAACGGATCCAGAACGGCTGGACAGCAATTTATTTTTGACCGTTTTAGTGAAGGACTCGATCCATTTGTAGACGTCACTTCTCAATCAGTAAGTGGTAGAGTAGGGGCAGATGTTACACTGTTTGACGGTTTTAACAATATTCTAACTTTGAGAGCCAGTCAACAGTCAAAAATATCGAGTGAGGAAAGTCTTCGCAGAGCAAGAGAAAATGTAATTTTTAATACCGCGTCAAGATACCTGCAAGTTTTGCTGGATATGCAGCTACTTGAAATTGCTCAGGAAAATCTTGTCACATCTCAAAGACAGCTGGAACAAATAGAAGCACAAGTAGAAGTTGGTTCGCTTCCAACGGTAGATTTATTCAACCAGGAAGCCCAGGTTGCAAATGACGAATTGAGTGTCACACAGCGCAATAATGCTCTTAATATGAGTAAACTTCTTCTAATTCGTCAGCTTCAGATTGATCCCCAGAGACAATACGAATTTGTAGTTCCGGATCTCCCAGACCAACAAGATGTTTCAATGCTTTCCATGTATGATCTGAATGATTTGGTTGATCAGGCAATGATGAATCGAGCTGACATTAAAAGCGAAGAGGCTGATATCAATAATCTGCGATACCAATTAAAAATTACAAAAGGGAGCTTATACCCATCCATTTCAGCAAGTGCGGGTCTTTCTTCACGTTACAGTGATCAGTATTCGTTAGCGGGAGAAGATGTACCTTTTGATGATCAGTTTTTTGATCAACAGGTGAACCGTTCTCTGGGGCTTTCTGTAAGTATTCCCATTTTCCAGAACTGGAATCGTATGAACAATATTCAATCGGCGAAAGTGCAGTTAAAGAATGCTCAGCTCTCTTTAGACAACACAAAGTTGCAGGTAATACAGGAAGTTACACAGGCATTCAATGATTACGATTCTTATATGCAGGAATTTAATGCTGCTGAAAAATCACTGATTGCAAGTGAAAAAGCTTTTGAGACACAGCAAGAACGATATAATGTAGGTGCAAGCACCTTAATTGAACTTAGCGAAGCTCAATCCAGCTACGTTGAAGCACAGTCGAACTACACTCAGTCAAGATATAATTTAATTTTCCAGGAGAAACTACTTGACTACTACCTCGGTCAGTTTACTGGCGAGGATGTAGAATTTTAAAAGCGAATAGAATAAGTAAAAGGGGTAAAAAATGGCACAGAAGAAATCGTCTACCAAAAGTTTGCTAAAGATTCTCGGTATTCTACTTCTTGTTGTTGTAGTACTTGGAGTTATAGCGAAGACAGCCGGTTGGTTAGATCGAGGGCCGGCTGAGAAAACGGTGGAGACAGATATCATTGAACGACGGACTATCACTCAAATCGTATCAGCTTCAGGTCGAATTCAACCGGAAACAGAAGTAATTATTCGACCTGATGTGTCAGGAGAGATTATAGAATTAGCAGTAAATGAGGGTGATTTTGTAAGGCAAGGCGATCTGCTTGTACGAATCAAACCGGATATTTATCAAGCCCAGATCGATAACCTGAACGCAGCACTACTCACACAACAGTCCCGAATGGAACAGGCAAGAGCAAATATGCTGCAGGCTGAAGTTGAATTTGAGAAAAATCAACAATTGTACGACCAGGATTTGATCTCAGATCTTGAGTACAGGCAATCCCTGAACAATTACGAGGCTCAAAAAGCAAACTTCAAGGCCGCTGAGTACCAGATAGAGAGTGCCCGAGCTCAGTTAAGACAAGCTGAAGAAGAACTTGAACAAACCGTTGTTCGTGCCCCGCAAGATGGTACCATTACTCAACTTGCTGTTGAACAGGGTGAACGGGTACTTGGTCAAGCACAAATGTCGGGTACGGAGATGATGCGCGTAGCACGGCTGGAGCAGATGGAGATAGAAGTTGATGTAAATGAGAATGATATTGTAAATGTAAGCCTGGCCGATACCGCAAGCCTTGAAGTGGATGCCTATCCGAATCGATCTTTTGAAGGCGTGGTTACCGAAATTGCGAACTCTGCAGAGGTTACAGGACAGGGATCTGCTGAGCAGATAACCAATTACAAGGTTAAAGTCAGAATTACTACCCCGCATAACCTTGAACAATCCACGGCCGATTTTGTAGCGATGAATGTGAGCGAAAATCCGGCTGTAGAGTTTACGCCCAATTTTAAACCGGGAATGTCTGCTACCGTTGATATCAAAACAAACACTGTTTACGACGTTATTTCTGTACCTATACAGTCTGTGACAGTCCGAGATTTTGCTTCTGACAGCACTGCCCAGTCAGATACCACATCAACAGGGGAGAGCCCTCCAAATCAACTGGGAAGCCGAGAGGATTTCAGAAAAGTGGTATTTGTTAATAACGATGGTACTGCAAACAGGATTCAAGTTGAAACCGGTATCAGTGACAATGCATTTATTCAAATTATGAGTGGGCTGGAAGACGGTCAGGAGATTGTTACGGGCAGTTACAGAGTTCTATCGCGAGAACTTTCTGATGGTGATAAGATAGTGGTCAGTAATAATAATTAAACCATAAAGCCGGGATACAAAATGGCAAAGAACGTAATTGAAATTGAAGATTTGACAAAACATTACCAGATGGGGCAGACTCTTGTAAGAGCCCTGGATGGTGTGACTTTTAATGTCCGGGAAAATGAATACATAGCCATTATGGGTCCGTCCGGATCTGGTAAATCTACACTTATGAACCTCATTGGGTGTCTAGATACCCCGACAACAGGCGAGTATATTTTAAATGAACAACGGGTTAGTGAACTCGATGATGCTGAGCTTGCCCAGATCAGAAATCGTGAAATTGGATTTGTATTCCAAACATTTAACTTACTTCCACGGACCGACTGCCTGAGTAATGTGGAATTACCTTTGATCTATTCCGGCATGAAAAGTTCATTGAGAAAAAAGCAGGCAACCACAACTCTTACCAAAGTTGGCCTGGGTGATCGACTCGATCATAAACCAAATGAACTTTCCGGGGGACAGAGACAACGTGTGGCGATTGCACGCGCACTCGTAAATGATCCCTCCATATTACTTGCCGATGAACCTACCGGTAACCTCGATACGAAAACAGGGGATGAAATTATGCTTCTCTTTGAGGAGTTGCACCGGGGAGGGAATACAATCATTATTGTCACGCACGAACCAGATATTGCTAATTACGCTCGCAGAATTATAAGATTGCGTGATGGGAAGATAGAGCTCGATAAGAAAGTTGAGAGTCCAACTCTTGCAAATAAAGAGATACAACTTCAGGAAGCATAATTTTATTGATCACATCTTTCAAAATTTTGAACAATCGGAAACCAACCCGCTCTCCGTTTTGTTAAGCGGAGTATGAAATCATCTACTAATAAAACTTTTGACCTGATTGTTGTTGGAGCCGGAATGGGCGGTTTGACGGCAGCGAGCTTGTTAGCTAATGACGGGTACTCTGTTCTTGTACTAGAAGCTGCTCATGTACCCGGTGGTTGCAGCTCCTCCTATAAACGAAAGGGATATATTTTTGAATCCGGGGCTACAACTTTAATTGGTTTCGACGAAAATCAGCCTCTTCGGGTATTGGAGGATCATTTAGGAATAACGTTGCCAAAAGAAAAGATTGAACCATCCATGACAATTCATATGGATGATAAAAAGATTGTTCGATGGCTGGATCGTGAAAAATGGATTTCAGAGTCGAAAAAGCATTTTGGAGAGGAATCTGAGCAGGATAAGTTTTGGCGATTGGCATTTGATATTTCAGATGTAGTATGGAGGGTTTCAAGAAAGAATAATTTTTTTCCACCTAGAGCTTTAAATGAAGTACTTCATCTTCTAAAAAATGACCTTCGTGATCTTTGGGTTCTTCCATATACCTTAAAATCTGTCAGGGATGCAGCTTTGGATATTGGAATTTCCAATCCTGATTTTTTTCGCTTTTTAGACGAACAGTTAATGATCTCAGCACAGTCTATCTCAAATGATACTCCTTTTTTATTCGGAGCACCGGCCATCACATATACAAATTACACTAACTATTATGTGAAGGGCGGACTGATTAAAATGGTGGAAACTCTGCAAGATTTTATCGAGAAAAAGGGAAGTAAAATTCATACCAAAGAAAAGGTTCTGAGTATTGAACAAACAGGAACTAACTTCCAGGTTAGAACTTCTAAAGGTAAAAGTTATACCGCAAAACGTGTGATTTCCAATCTTCCGGTTTGGAACATGAGCGAGGTTACCACAGGTGAAATATCTGATTATTTTCAAAAGGAATCAGACAAATATCAAAAAGCCTGGGGTGCATTTACACTCGGTATTGTAACTGATGATCCATACCCGGCTGAAATGTCCATTCATCACCAGGTTCATTTAAATGAAGATGAATCGATTCAGGGATTGGAATCTGGGTCTGTATTTGTCTCATTTTCAGATAGAGACGACACGCTACGAGCCCCCGCAGGAGAGCGGGTTTTAAACGTATCCGCTCACACTGACCCATCTTTTTGGTTTAATCTGAATGGAGATTATGAAACGACGAAGAAACATGTTCAGAACAGGGTTGTAGAAATATTGAAACAGAAGTTACCCGGTTTTTCAAAAGCAGAGCTAAAATTGGTATTTTCAGCATCACCCGTAACCTGGCAGAATTGGGTCTATCGAAAAAAAGGACGTGTGGGTGGAATTCCTCAGAGTATGATGAGGTCTTTAATCGACTGGACACCGGCTCAAACACCATTCAGCGGTTTATATCTTTGTGGTGATACCGTTTTCCCTGGCCAGGGAATTCCAGGCGTAACTTTAAGCGGATACAACGTATATTTAAGAGTCAAAAAAACATTCAATAACAGAAAATTCTTTGAATTACCAGGATAATTATTCACCCAATACTCAGTTCTCAGTTTTTCCACCGGCAGTTAAACACCTGCTGATTATTAATCTTTTGGTGTTTGTAGCATTGGTAAACCCGATGTTTCAAAACTTCCTGATGCGTTTCGGTGCATTATGGCCCATCGGTTCAGGTTTGTTTGCGCCCTGGCAGTTGGTTACTTATATGTTCCTGCATGGTAGTTTTAGTCACGTTTTATTTAACCTGTTTGCCTTATGGATTTTTGGCCAGGGCATTGAAAACTATTGGGGAACCAAGCGATTTACGATCTACTACTTTTTAACCGGGATTGGCGCAGCTCTGCTTCACATGTGGGTTGGAGGGTCCGGTGCTCCCACAGTTGGTGCTTCAGGGGCCGTTTACGGGATACTGTTAGCCTTTGGAATGATGTTTCCAGACCGTTATATCATGCTTTTAATACCGCCTATTCCCATGAAGGCAAAATATTTTGTGGCTATTTTTGGAGTCATTGAGCTCTTCTCGGGATTAATGAGGCCTGATAGCGGAATTGCTCATTTTGCCCACTTAGGAGGAATGGTTGTCGGGTTTATTCTGATTAAATATTGGGGGCTGAAGGGTGAAGGCAGCTATTATTCATAACTTATGAGAATGTATCAGCAAGAATCATTTTTCGAGGCATTTAAACGTGGATTCATGCGAATCCCGACCGTCATCCGTACGATTATTGCTATCAGTGTAATAGTGTTTATCATTCAGGCGGTGATTGGATCTATCCAGGTTGGAAATGTGTCCCTAAATCGATATTTCATCGATTATTTAGCTTTTGATCCAAATCTGTTGACGGCCGTAACACAACCCTGGCGATTCATCACATACATTTTTCTCCATGGGGGTGGCTTTCACCTGCTTTTCAATATGCTTTGGCTTTGGTGGATGGGACGCTCGGTTGAGGAGGCGATCGGCCCGCGTTCATTTACAGTACTTTTTCTCGGTTCCGGAATTGGTGGTGCCTTTTTCCATATCGCACTCTCATTCTTATATGGAACCAGTTATGTGATTGGAGCCTCCGGAGCAGTGTTCGGGGTAATGGTAGCGTTCGCTTACATGTTCCCGCGTGTTCCCATCATGTTAATTTTTCTTCCGCCCATTGAAGCCCGATTTGTTGTTGCGGGATTGATTGCCCTGGATGTGTTGTTTATCGGAGCAGGAGACAATGTGGCAAGACTGGTTCACCTGGGCGGTGCCGGAGTTGGGTATTTGCTCATTAAAGCTCATTACCAGGGGAAAGATCTTTCGGCTTATATCCGACCTATCGAGCGTTTATGGCAAGAAAAACCTAAGAAAAAAAAGCGGAAACGAAATCAGAATATGTACTCAGTGAGTGACGTTGAAATCGTTGAAGAAACGGACCAATCTGAGCTTGATGAGATTTTGGAAAAGATCTCCAAAAAAGGATATGACGGTCTTACAAAGGAAGAGAAGAAGAAGTTATTTGAGTTAAGTAAAAAGAATTAATAAATAGAAAAGTTGATAGTAGGCAAATTATAAAATTGCCTACTGCTAACTGTTAATTGTCAACTGTTTTATGAATCCAATAAAAAGAAGAAAATCGATTGTTGTTCAGGTTGGAAATGTATCTGTAGGTGGTGATAACCCAATTGTTGTACAAAGTATGACGAATACGGACACCGCAGATATTGATGAAACTGTAGATCAAATAGATCACCTAAATCAGGCCGGCTCAGAACTTGTACGAATTACAGTGAACAATGATGCTGCCGCCAAAGCGGTTCCTCATATTAAAGAGAAATTAATTAAT
This sequence comes from Rhodohalobacter sulfatireducens, assembly GCF_022012475.1. Lineage (GTDB taxonomy): Bacteria > Bacteroidota > Rhodothermia > Balneolales > Balneolaceae > Rhodohalobacter > Rhodohalobacter sulfatireducens. Next base: position 98,025 of record NZ_JAKLWS010000009.1, on the reverse strand, counting down.
CGAGGTGTGACCGTTCCGGTGATCGGGGATTTCCATTACAACGGTCATTTACTTTTAACGAAGTATCCCGAAATGGCCAAGTCTTTGGCTAAATTTAGGATCAACCCGGGAAATACAGGCACAAAAACTCGTGATGAGAATTTCTGTACGATTGTAGAGCAAGCCATTAAATACGATAAACCGGTACGAGTTGGTGTAAACTGGGGTTCGCTCGACCAGCAGTTACTGGCTCAAAAGATGGATGAGAATAACCAGAAAGAAAACCCAAAGTCATCCAAAGCTGTAATGCTGGACACCATGGTAGAAAGTGCCAGGCGATCCACGGAGTTAGCTGAGGAGGTTGGGCTGCCGTCAAATAAGATTATTGTAAGCTGTAAAATGTCCGGCGTGCAGGATTTGATTAACGTTTACCAGCGAATTGCGGAAGATCTTCCTTATCCTCTACATCTTGGTCTGACCGAAGCCGGCATGGGTATGAAAGGGACAGTAGCAAGCTCTGTAGCCCTCGCTGTACTTCTGCAAAAAGGGATTGGAGATACAATCAGGGTTTCACTCACTCCAATGCCGGGAGCAGACAGGGCAGAGGAGGTTCGGATTTGTCAGCAGATTCTTCAGTCGATGGGCATTCGTAATTTCATACCGCAGGTTACAGCTTGTCCGGGTTGTGGACGAACTAAAAGCACCTATTTCCAGGAGCTGGCCGATGAAATTCAAAAATATATCGTAGAAGAGATGCCAATCTGGAGGGAAATTTACCCCGGAGTTGAGGATTTGAATGTTGCCGTAATGGGGTGTGTGGTTAACGGACCCGGGGAATCTCGTCATGCCAATATCGGAATTTCGTTACCAGGAACCTTTGAAGAACCGAAGGCACCTGTTTACGTGGATGGCGATCACTTTAAAACGCTGCGTGGAGATAATATTGGAGCCGAATTCCGAAAAATCCTGGAAGATTATATTATTGATAACTACAGCAAGCAAGAAGCTGTGGATGCTTGATCAGGCTTCTCTGAGACATGGTATTTTTCCATGCCGGAATATAGTCCAAACTAAAATGAAATTTCTCTCTTAGCATCGTTCAAAGTGGTAATAAAAATACCATGTCTATTCATCACGAATAGAATTGAAGGGTTCATTACTCTACAGTATCTTCAATAAAACGTAGTTACCATGAGTTAAGGCTTTCGGCATCCAAATTTTCTATATGAAGATCATCTCAGCTCGATTTTTTCTTTCTCTTTTATTCTGCTCTCTTTTGATAATAAGCTGTTCTGAGAAGCGGAATACAAATTTTGTCAAACTCAGCTCATCTCAAACCAACATCGATTTTTCAAATAATTTGGAAAACACTCCGGAGTTCAATATCCAGAACTATCTCTATTTTTATGATGGTGGAGGGGTTGCCGCAGGAGATATAAATAACGATGGATTGACAGATCTTTTCTTTACCGGAAACAGTGTAGCGGATCGACTTTATCTGAACAAGGGAGATTTTGAGTTCGAAGATATCACAGAATCGGCTGGATTCATCCATGAACCTGATAGTTGGTCAACCGGTGTAACAATGGCTGATATCAATGGAGATAATTACCTGGATATCTATGTAAGTCGTGTGAATTATCTAAATAAGTCGGGCGTTAATCAGCTCTTTATTAACAATGGCGATTCAACTTTTACGGAGAGAGCTGAAGAGTTCGGGCTCGATTTTGAGGGGTATTCAACGCAAGCCGCATTTTTTGATTACGATAATGACGGTGATCTCGACATGTTCCTGCTCAATCACTCCTTTCACAGCGAAAATACGTATGGAGAAGCGGCTCAGTTGCGGCAACAACAAGATCCCAAAGCAGGAGACAAACTATTCCGTAATGATGGGGATATTTTCACAGATGTTACCGGTCAGGCCGGCATAATTAGCAGTGCATTGGGCTATGGACTGGGGGTGGCTGTAACAGATATCAACCGCGATGGTTGGATGGATATCTATGTCGGGAATGATTTTCATGAAGACGACTATCTTTATATCAACAATGGAGATGGCACATTCTCCGAATCTTTGTACCAAATTATGGGCCATACAAGCAGCGCGTCAATGGGAAATGATACCGGTGACATCAATAATGATGGTTTAACGGATTTGGTCTCCCTGGATATGATGCCAAATGGACATGAAGAATTCATGACCTCCGGTGGACCTGATTTGGTAGTGGTATCTGATACGAAAGCTGAATTCGGATTTGGCGCAAATAACAATCGAAATACACTGCAAGTAAATCGGGGTATTCGAGATGATGGCTTACCCAGGTTCAGTGAAACGGCATTTGCTTCCGGAGTGGCCCGGACGGAGTGGAGTTGGGCTGCCTTACTGGCTGATTTTAACAACAGTGGTTTCCAGGATCTTTTCGTAACAAACGGACTTCCAAAACGTCCGAATGAATTAGATTATGTATCTGCCCTCAGACGCATCAGGAGTCAGTATTCAGGTGAAGAACAAGATGATCAAACCTATGCTTTAATCGAAAGAATGTCTTCTGTTCACGTTCCAAATTATATGTTTAAAAACCAGGGAGACTTAACATTCAAAGATGTTTCTGTGAACTGGGGATTTGACGAACCCACATATTCAAATGGAGCTGTTTACACAGACCTCGATAATGACGGAAAACTGGACCTTGTAACCAATAATATCAACAGCCGGGCATCTATATTTGAGAATAAAAACTCTTCGGCTGATTCAACACATTACCTGAAAGTGACTTTAGGAGGGGAAAATAGAAATAGTTCGGGAATCGGGGCGAAGCTTTTTGCTTATCACGATGAGCAGGTGAAATATCGGGAACAGAGCCCAACACGTGGATTCCAATCATCCGTCGATCATACCCTTCATTTTGGACTGGGAGAAGCCACAGAACTTGATTCGATGGTCGTTATATGGCCGGACAGAAGATATCAAACACTGCGAAATATCCAGGCCGATCAAACAATTGAAGTTCTGCATAGCGAAGCATCAGGTCAATTCGATTATCAGTTCTTTAATCAATCCAAAGGAACCTTGCTTTTTGAAAATGTTACAGAGGAAGCAGGGATCGATCACAGGCATCGGGAAAACGTTTTTAATGATTTTGATCGTGAACCGCTGATGCCCTACAAGCTGTCAACCCTTGGGCCAGCTTTGGCGGTAGCAGATATCAATGAAGATGGTTTAGACGACTATTATTTTGGCGGTGCAAAAGACTTTGCGGGTCAACTTTATGTTCAGCAAAGCGATGGATCATTTCAACTGTTAGAAGTTGATGATTTTCGATTCGATCGTGCGAGTGAAGATGTAGATGCCCTGTTTTTCGATGCAACTGGTAATGGTTTGAAAGACCTTTACGTAGTTAGCGGGGGGAATGAATACACAGGGGCCTCTGAAGAACTACTTGACAGGCTGTATATCAACCTTGGTGAAGGTGACTTTCGTAAATCAACAAATAGCGTTCCGGAGATCCCTGTAAATAGTTCAAGTGTAACAGCAGCAGATTTTGATGGTGATGGTCATATAGACCTGTTTGTTGCCGGTCATTCCGTTCCCTGGAGCTACGGTGTTGGGCCTCAGAATAAACTTCTGCTAAACAACGGGAAGGGAGTATTCAGCAATGTAATTTCCCAGGTTGCTCCGGATCTTGAAGTTATCGGTAATATTACAGCCGCTTCATGGATCCAAAAACCTGATGGGCAATTACCGGATTTAATCGTTGCCGGTGAGTGGATGAACCCGATGTATTTTGAAAACCAGGGTGGGCAATTCAATGACCTTACGGAAGAAAAAGGTTTGGACGGTTTAAATGGATTGTGGCAGTCTATTTATGTTTCTGATCTGAACGGAAACGGTTTGATGGATATCGTTCTTGGAAATTTCGGCACAAATAGCAGGCTTCAAGCCTCAGACGAATCACCTCTAAAATTGTTTGTGAATGATTTTAACGAGGATGGGCAGACAGCTCCAATTATTGCTTACAATCCTGACGGAGAAGATCGACCCTTTGAGCAACTCGATGAAATTTTAGCTCAGCTACCTGATGTACAGGAGAAGATTCGCAGCTACCGTGATTATGCCAATAAAAATCTCGAGCAACTGTTTTTACCAGCCAAGCTTGACAGTGCACTTCAAAAAGAAGTAAATGGTCTGCGTTCTGTGGTTTTAATGAATAGCGTGGATGAAGAATTTTCAGTTAAAACTCTTCCATTTGAATCTCAGCTATTTCCCGTCATGGCCATTCACTCGATGGATTTGAACTCAGATGGTAACAAAGATCTTATCCTTGCCGGTAATATTTATGACGTGAAACCAAGCATGGGAGGACGACAAGATGCCGGTTATGGGTTGGTACTTTTAGGAGATGGTGACGGGAATTTCAGGTCAATACCTCACTCCGAATCCGGTTTCTTTATTGAAGGCGAGGTTCGAAGTATACGGTCGATTGGAATAAACAATAATACTGATTATTTGATTATTGCAAGAAATGATGACAGTCCTCTAATTTTCCGTCATTAGAATCAAAATAATTGAATCGTTTTATCTGTCAGAATTGTATTTTATGAACCGTCCATATTGACAAATCTCATATTTTTTCACACATGTCTACAATAATCAACAGAACTCATCGGATCTTGATCTTAGGATTCCTGCTGATCATCACATGCATTTCTTGCGGAGAATCTGGAGAAAGTACTGAAGACTCCTCGGAACCCGAAGCAACCTACGATCAGGCTGTGGCTGATTTTTATATGAGCCTGGGTGCGAGTGAAACCGATCAAACTCGCTTTGCATTCAATAAAATGAATGAAGTAGCCCAGGCATTTCCGGAAGAAACAGCAGCGTGGGCAAATCTTGCAGTTTTTGCGATGCGCCAGGGAAATTTTACACTTGCCAATGAGCGAATCGGGCAGGCACTCGAACGTAGTCCTGACCACCCTGATGTACTGCATCTAGCAGGATTGATCGCCAGCCGGCAGGGAAATACATCAGATGCGATCGATTACTTTAACCAGGCTTCACAAGTTTCCGACAATCCTCGAATTCTGTATGCACTTGCACAGGAACTGGAGCGTGAAGACCCTGACACAAACTCGGAGGAGATTAAAGGTACTCTACGCTCCCTGCTTGAAAATGATGAGAACAATCAAGTTGTATTGTTAGAATTGGCCCGAATTGCTATCCGGGAGGAGAATGCAGAACAAGCCGAGGTGTATTTAAACCAATTAGAAGAACTTTCAGATAGCTGGGAAACACAAAATAGAGAACAGTTGAACCTTGTTTTTGAATTGCTACAAGAGCAAAATTTTTCGGATCTGTCTCTTGAGCTTTCTTTTCTTAGAAGCGGCTTAGAATCACAGCCTCGCTTCCAGGCCGATCTGTCTCAGGTGCGGCTTTCACCGACAGAAGTGGGTTTTTTAATCACGGAGTTTATCAATTTAGAACAGCCGGAGGTACAAGCCGCTGAACCTGATTTGGAGATGCAACTAACACGTCAATCTCTTGATCTGCAAGCATCAGAAGCTGTTTGGGTAAAGGGGGTTACACTGTCAAGCGAATCGCCACCATTTCCAATTTCAGTTGCAGACGGTTCGGTATTAATCGACGAACAGCTTGATCTGGAATTTCCCGGAGACACCGGTTCAAAATTATCAAAAAATGCCATTACAGAGATCGATTTTAATTATGATTTCAGAAATGATCTGGCCGTTGCCGGTTCGGATGGATTCAGGCTTTATCAATTGAATGAAGATCAGACCTTCACAGATGTAACAGCAGACCTTGGATTAAATGCCGGAATTTTGAATGGAAGTTACTCGGGAGTTTGGGCTTTTGATGTAGAGATGGACGGCGATCTGGATCTGCTTCTTTCCTTCACAAGCGGATCATCGTTTGTTCTTCAAAATAATGGTGATGGCAGTTTTACTCAAACAACACCATTCAATCAAAATCAAACGATTAAAGAGTTTTTATGGGCCGATTTGGATGGAGAAGGCACCCCCGAAGCGACTGTACTTACAGAAACCGGGTCTGTAATTATTTATCGAAACCTGCGGGGTGGAGAATTCGGCCAAGGTGTACAGATGGCCGAGGATCAAACGGCCATTGCTGTTTCCGATATGGATGCAAATGCGCAATTTGAGATTATTTCTGTTGATGAAAGCGGACTATTTACCAGCCATAACTATTCATTTGATACAGGAGAATGGCAAACCTCCGATTATTTTGACAGTGATGTAACGGGTCTTACATCTCCCTATCTATTTACTGCGGATCTTGACAACAACGGTTCAATTGACCTGGTACTTTCAACAGATGAACAGACCCATGTTTGGCTGGGCGATGAGCAAAGAAATCCTGTAAAATTAGATAGCACATATCCGGGTAAAATCTATTCTGTATTTGATGTTGAAGGAGATGAAAAACTGGATCTGCTTGGAATTACAGATGATCTGACTCCATTTTACCTGAAGACGGAAACAACGCTGGAATATTTTGCACGATCTATACGTGCCCAGGCGTCAGGTTCAACCGGTGATCAGCGAATTAACTCATTTGGAATTGGGGGAGAGATGGAAATTCGCTCCGGTTTACTTTACCAAAAACAGCTGATCTCTTCACCTATTGTCCATTTTGGTTTGGGTGAATATGAGGAAGCTCAAATGTTACGAATTATCTGGCCAAATGGATCCGTCCAGGCTGAGTTTGCTGAGTTGGGAATGGGTTCAACTATTTTCAATGAGCAGATTTTAAAAGGCTCCTGTCCTTGGCTGTTCTCTCATGATGGTGAAGAGATGCAGTTTGTTACAGATATTTTATGGCGTTCACCTCTGGGACTTCGCATCAACGCACAGGAGACAGCAGGTGTTGCTCAAACTCTGGATCGAGTGAAAATACCCTCAGAGATGATTGAAGCAGAAGATGGTGTTTATAAACTTAGTATTACGGCAGAGCTTTGGGAATCACACTTCTTTGATCATGTTCAACTGGTGGCAGTAGATCATCCCGAGAACACCGAAATTTTTGTTGATGAACGGTTTGCATTTCCGGTTCCTGATCTCTCTACAAAGTTGATGAGCAATCTTAAGCAAGTCGAAAATGTTGTGGATGAAAACGGGAACAATTTAACGACACAAGTTTCCGAAGTGGATAAAAAATATATTCAACCTTTCGAGAAAACGAAATACCAGGGATTAGCGAAGGAACACTCTATCGAAATTTCTTTGAAAGATGATGAATCTGATCTGTTGGTTCTCAATGGCTGGTTACGGCCAACGGATAGTTCGATCAATTTGGCATTGAGCCAGGGCAGCATTCAAGCTCCTAAAGGTTTAAGGGTCGAGTATAAAAATGAATCTGGAAGCTGGGATTTACTTCACGAGAATTTTGGATTCCCTGCGGGTAAGACGAAAACAATATTGCTTGATCTTGAGGGGATTTTTTCAAATCAAACCGATCGTACAGTCCGTTTAACCACAACGACTGAAACCTATTGGGATGGAATTTTCCAGGCCCAAAAACTGGATCAATCTAAAATGGAAGAAACAACTCTTGAGCCTCTAAAAATGGATCTTCAATACAGGGGTTTTTCAGAATGGTCGCGTGCGGATTCAACTTCCCCAATGTTAGCTAATTACAACGAAATTTCGAGTACGGCTCAACGTTGGAGAGACCTGGAAGGTTTTCATACACGATTTGGTGATGTAAGTGAATTGCTTGCCGAGGTGGATGATCGTTATGTCATCATGAATGCCGGTGACGAAATTGAACTTGAATTTAAAGCGTTGGAATCACCCCGTAATGGTTACAAACGAAGTTACGTGTTTATATCCGACGGCTGGGAAAAAGACGGTGATTACAATACTGAAGCATCGGCAACAGTTTTGCCATTGCCATACCATGGACAAAAAGATTATGAATATGGCGGAAATACAATCCTTTGGAATGATCCCGTTTTTCAAAAACACAAAGAAGATTGGGTGAATTATCACACACGCTATATTACTCCACGCTCGTTTCGGTCTGCACTGCTGTTTGATGAGTAGAGGAAGTTGAAGGTGCAAATTTTTATATTGTATTGATGTTTCAATAAATCAGTTGGTATGAAGAAAGAACACGTTAAGAAATCGGTAGTAATACTGATATTTCTCATTCTCGTTTCGATTCCGTTTGGAATGAAAAAGTACGAGGAGTTTGTGAACTCAGATAAGCTCGAAAACAGGTCTGAAATTATTGAGAGATACGGATTCTTCCTGGAGGATGTGACGGACAATATGGGTGTGGATTTTGTTCACAGGCGCCCGGTTGTAGACGAAAAACTCGATCATATTTCACCTCAAATAGCTTCAGTGGGCGCTTCGGCTTCAGTTGTAGACTTCAATGAAGACGGACTTCAGGATTTCTACCTCACAAATAGCGAGTTTGGTTCAAATAATGCCCTTTACAAAAATTTTGGGAACGGCACTTTCATTGATGTAGCTGCTGATCTCGGAATCGCAGATTTAAATAGACGGGAAGATGGAGCTTCTATGGGTGCCATATGGGCTGATTATAACAACGATGGGTATGAGGACCTCTTTATCTACAGATGGGGTAAACCTTCTCTCTTTCAAAATAATGGGGGTGAAACCTTTACTGAGGTAGAAAATGCAGGCTTTCCTGACCATGTGAATGCAAATACAGCCACCTGGCTCGATTATAATAATGATGGTTTACTGGATATTTTCCTGGGGGGATATTTCAAGGAGGATGTAAATCTTTTCGATCTCGAGAGTACACAGATGATGCCCGATAGTTACGAGTATGCCACGAATGGCGGACTCAATTACCTTTATGAAAACCAGGGAGATGGTACATTTGTAGATGTAGCCGAAGAAGTTGGCTTGCAGGAAACTCGCCGATGGACGTTAGCCTCTTCAATAACGGATATAAATGATTCAGGGTACCCCGATCTTGTATTAGCGAATGATTATGGGGTAGATGAGATCTATATCAACAATTATGGTGAAAGTTTTACGAATGTAGGGGAAGCTTCAGGGGTTGGTTTTACCCCGAAAAGTGGTATGAGTGTCTCATTTGGAGATGTTCTGAACCAGGGAAAACAGGCTATTTATATCACGAATATTTCTGAGGCCGGTGTATTGATGCAGGGTAATAATTTGTGGGTTCCTGAAAATGATGTAGAGTCAACAGAAACCCCATCATATAGAAATTTGGCCGGAAATTTAGGAGTAGAAATTGGCCAGTGGGGATACAGCGGTCAGTTCTTAGATTTTAATAGCGATGGAAACCTGGACCTTTATGTAGCAAACGGATACGTCTCTGCCGAACCGGATACGGATTACTGGTACGACTACGCAAAAGTGGTCGGCGGAAACCGGTCGATAATTATTGATGCCAATAACTGGCCGGATATGGAAAACAGAACATTTTCGGGCTACCAGGCTAATAAATTATGGTTGAACGATGGTGCCGGTCGATTCCGTGAAGTTGGGAATAATGTTGGAGGTGCCCTCGAATTGGATAGCCGTTCAGTAGCATATGCCAACCTCTTTGGAGACGGCTCTCTTGATCTGATTGTAGCAAATCAACACCAAGAGGTAAAAATATTTAGAAACTATGTTGACCCCGATCATAATTGGGTTAGTTTTGACCTTGAAGGTACGATAAGTAACCGAAGTGCGGTTGGTGCAACTGTTATACTTCACTGGGATGATAAACAAACCCGAAGAAGTGTAACGGCAGGTGAAGCGTTTAGCTCTCAAAGTCAGCGTCCTGTCTTCTTTGGACTCGGTGAAGTAAACCAAGTTGAAAAAGTAGAAATTCGATGGCCGTCCGGAAAGGTTCAGGTTATCGAGGGGCCAGAAGTAAACCAGAAACATTTTATTAAAGAACCATCGGAAACAAATTGAGCTCCATCGAAGTATCACAGCCTTTAGAGGCGTTAAAAAAGATCAAAATTCCCCCCGGTTTTATAGGGCCTCTCTTAATTACGGCCATAGTCATTGCTGCGCATGTTTCGTTTGGAGTACTGGATGGGTGGGAAAAATTTGCGGCAGCACTCTTGGCAGCAGTTGTCACGGAATCGGCACTTCATAAAATAGTAGTGGGGGAGTGGCGAAATCTTTCAAGCGCATATATTTCCGGTAATAGTGCGGGAATACTCGTCCGATCTCCATTTTTATGGCCGTTCGCTTTATGTGCAGCCATCTCTATTGCATCAAAATATGTCTTTCGTTTTCGCGGATCGCATATCTGGAATCCAACCAATTTCGGGATCGTAATTATGCTGTTGATTGCCTCCGACAGCATGGCTGTGCTGAGTATTCAGTGGGGGAACAATATGTGGGCGATGATAGCGATATGGATTGTTGGTCTCGCGGTTATTTCTAAAGTGAACCTTGCTAACATCTGTATCACATATGTTGCCTCATTTATCGGCTTTGCCTGGATTCGAAGTATGATTACAGGCGATCTCTTTCTTGCTGAAATTGCACCTCTCACCGGTCCAATGTATCAACTCTTTGTACTATTTATGATCACAGATCCTAAAACCACCTTAAAGTCAAAAACCGGCCAGAATATCGTTGCATTTCTTATCGCTTTTGTTGAATTCTTTTTCCGCTTAGGCGAGGCTGTTTACGCACCATTCTATGCGCTTTTTATTGTTGGACCGATAGCAATTATCGGAACAACTCTTTGGAAGGAATGGAAAGAAGGTAAGGAAGAAAACAGGCCTGAATCTGTCTGATATAAATTAGCCACTCTCAGTTTAAACGGTTCGAATAAAAAAAATTTATTCAAGAGTTCTATTCTCAATGAATGTTTATCATTGTTGAAATTTTCAACAATAATATTTCATATAAAAATGTATTTTTATCTACTCTTATTTCTCTTTTAGTATTCTGAAAAAATTAAGTATTCAATTATACATCTATAAGGCTTTGATTTTATTTAAATTATAAAATGTTACTATTTACATATATAATAAATCAATCATGAATCGTTCAATTGTTTTACCTGAAAATAATTCACTTTAATAGCGCACTTCTCCTATTCTGCTATCTCCCTTACCAAAACATTCTCTTACTAAGATCTGAATTTTTATTTTTGGAAGGGCTTTTTTTAAATTAGATAACTATTCAAATGGTACGAATGATTGTTAGGATTCATGTTATGCACAGGAGAAAAAGCTATTCAAATTATACTCTCTGCCACATGTATCTTCTGCAAACATTCAATTCTCTTAAATAAATAAAAACAATAATATAACTTGTTAGATATGAATGGTATTAAGCTACGAATACCTATTCTTTCCAAATCTAATAAGCTGATTTCAACCATAACAGACTTCAATTTCAAAGAGCTTTCAAAGTTTGTTTTACAAGCTTGCTTCTCTTTGCTCTTAGTTATTGGATTTAGTGCTAATCAACTATCAGCTCAGGAAAGAGTAGAAATAACAGGAACAGTAATTGATGCAAATGATGGCAGTCCACTTCCGGGTGCCAGCATTATTGTCCAGGGATCTGATGAGGCTACCGGGTCTACAATCGGAACTACCACCGATATAGATGGTGCTTTTTCTCTAATGATACCTGAAAATTTAAATACATTGGCTGTATCCTTTGTTGGGTATATTTCCCAACAGGTTGCGATTGATGGTCGTACAGAGATAAATATTGAATTGCAACCTGATGTCAGAACACTCGATGATATAGTTGTTGTGGGATACGGTACCCAGGAACGTCAACAGATTACAGGGTCTGTTTCCAGTGTTAACGCTGATGAATTTGTAAAAGGAAGTGTTAATAATGCTTCTGAACTTATTCAGGGTAAAGTACCCGGTCTTGTGATATCTTCAGCCGGCGGAGGTGACCCAAACAGTAATCCTACTATTCGTTTACGTGGGATTTCTTCATTTGGATCTACCCAGGATCCGTTGGTCGTTATTGACGGTGTTATCGGCGGTAATCTTAACAATATTGACCCTAACGACATTGAATCAATTGATGTCTTGAAGGATGCTTCTGCAGCCGCCATTTATGGAACCAGGGCTTCTGCCGGTGTTATCGTAGTAACCACAAAATCCGGGCAATTGGGCCAGGAACAGATCTCCATAAGTTATAATGGCTATGGAGCACTGGAGAGTATTGAACGCCAAAATGATGTATTAAACGTTAATGAATACAACGAACTGGCGGAGCTTATGGGCATAGATGCACCTTCGTTTAACAGTAATACAGACTGGTTTGATGAAATTACACAAGATGCATACAGCCATGTGCATAATTTGGCATTTTCAGGGGGAACACAAAACAGTTTCTACCGAGTCTCCACAAATTTTCGTGACAGGGAAGGTATACAGAGACAAACAGGCTTTGAGCAACTTAACGGCCGTGTCAATCTGACTCAATATGCCTTCGACCAAAAACTGAAGTTTGATCTTAACATCGGTATCACCAGCAGGAAAGAAGACGAGGGGTTTCCGCAGGCCTTCCGTTATGCCCAAACCTTCAACCCGACTGCTCCTGTTAAAGTTGATAGTTTTGCAACAGTAGGTAACTATTTTGAACTGCCGCTGTTCGACTATTTCAACCCTGTTGCTATTATTAACACACAAGAGCAAGAAGAAGAGGAACAAATCTTTACCGGGTCACTGCGCGGAGAGTACGAATTCAGTGATCTCATACCGGGGCTCAGGGCTTCAGTATTTTACTCTCTGGAGAATCACAGAGAAATTTTCAGGGGATTTGCCTCCACAGAAAGTAAGCAGGGAGGCGGTGCAACTACTACTGCTTTTGGAACCGGTAATGCCTATCAGAATACGAATGATTTTCAAGAGCAGTTGTTTGAATCGACCCTGAACTATACAACTAATGTTCAGGATCTGGACATTGAAGCACTGGCAGGATACTCCTACACCGATATTGTTGAGGAAGGAAACAACATTTCTGGTGGTGATTTTGTAACTGATGCTGTTGGCTGGAACAACCTGGCTTATGCCCAGGATTTTAACCAGGGAGAAGGTAATATCGGCAGTTATCAAAATATTCATAAAGTTATTGGCACCTTCGGTCGCGTAAACCTAAACTGGGGCAATACTTATTTTGCGAATGCCAGTTACCGACGAGAAGCTTCCTCATGGTTCGGTGAAGATAATAAATGGGGTAATTTTTGGTCTGTTGGAGGTGGTGTAGATCTTACAGGTCTGTTGAATCTTGCCTTTTTTGACCAACTTAAATTACGCGGTAGTTACGGTGTTTCAGGACAAGATGCTCCTTTCAGCGGTATCTCAAGACAGCGTTTTAATCCTGTAGGTAACTTCTTTGCAAATGGAAACTTCATTCAAAGCTTTGGCCCTATCAGTAATCCCAATCCGGATCTGAAATGGGAGGAGCGTAAAGAGCTGAATGTAGGAGTCGATTTTGAAATGCTGGAGTCGCGTCTGAGCGGTAGCGCTGAATACTACAACAGAGTTACTGATGACTTACTCTTTCTTGTTTCGGTACCCGTACCGCCCAACCTTTTTCCACAGACATGGGATAACATTGGAGAGCTGCAAAGCAGTGGTGTTGAAGTTGCCCTGAACTATAATGTGGTACAAAATACTGACCTGAACTGGAGTACGGGAGGAACTTTCACCTGGATGAGCCCGAATATCCTGAACGAGTATATTGCAGATGAAACCCAGTTTATCTCAAATGCCGGTTCACCCGGTTTGAATGCCACCCCACTGATTAAAGTGGAAGAGGGTGAGCCAATCGGTGAAATATTCGGTAAACGATTTGCCGAGATTAGCCCGGATGGCAATTGGCTTTTCTTTGACCAGGACGGCAATAAAGTAACAGCCGATGAGATTACGCTTGATGATCAGCAAGTACTGGGTAACGGTCTTCCCGACTTTCAAATCGGTTGGACGAATAACATCAGCTATAAAAACTGGGACGCCACACTTTTTTTCCAGGGTGTGTTTGGACATCAACTGGTTAATACGTTTCGTCTCTTCTATGAGACTCCGAACCAGATCTCTTCCTACAATGTCCTTGACTCTGCATACGATTGGGTAAACCGAGGTGAGGAGAATCGCACTCTTCGCGAGTCACCACAGTTCTCTGATGTCTATGTTGAGGACGGTGATTTTGTAAAATTACAAAACATTACGGTGGGTTATACTTTTCCGCTTTCTCAGCTCGAAAGCGTTAGAAGGTTAAGAGTCTACGCATCGGTTAATAATGCGTTTACAATTACCAACTACAAAGGGATCAACCCGGAACCCCGATATGTTGATGTAGCGGATGGTGATAATCCCTTGGCACCAGGTATTGAACGTAGAGATCAGTGGTTTACCAGCAGGACATTCTCACTGGGAATCAATCTTGATTTTTAGAAATAAAATCAGTCAAGGAGAAAAAAATATTATGTTAAAATTACTTTCTTACACATTTAAATTTTGTACGATATTGATACTTGGGATAATGTTGTCCATTGTGTCTTGTTCCGAAGTCACGGATAATGTTACCGACCAGGTAACATCTGATAACTTTTTCCAGACCCCACAGGAGTTTATCTCTGCAATGGGTGATGCATATAACCCGCTTACCGGCTTCGGAGGAAACACCGGATTTAAAAATTCCAACGAAGTTGCTTCTGATGAGGGTGTGTTCCCTCAGCGCGGGCAAGACTGGTTTGACGGGGGTGTTTGGCTACGGCAGCACAGACACACCTGGAGATACGATGAGCCTCATCTGAATGGTGCGTGGCAGCAACTCTTCACCGGAGTGAACAACGCCAATCGGCTCATATTCCAATTTGAACAAGCCATTGCAAGCGGTGGAGCAGACGAAGAGCAGGCAGCAGCCTTTATTTCTGAGCTAAAAATTATGCGCGCTTTTTACTACTACTGGTTATTGGATATGTTTGGTAACGTTCCAATTATCACCAGTTTTGATGACGCTCCTGAAGCCCCCTCGCAACCCAGCGCAGACTTTCAGCAAGGGCGTCAGGCAGTATTTGATTTTGTTGAGCAGGAATTGCTTAATAATATCGATGACGTAAGTACCGATGTACAGAGCACCTATGGCAGAGCTAATAAATGGGTTGCCCACTTTATTCTCGCCAAGTTGTATCTGAATGCAGAAGTATACACCGGGACAGCTCGTTGGAATGATGCACTAACACATCTGAATGCGATCATTGATTCTGGCAATTACAGTTTGGCCGGAAATTTTTATGACAATTTTGTGACGAATAATTCGGGTTCACCTGAATTTATTCTTGCTGTACCGTATGACAAGGTATTCCTGGGAGGTTTTAATTTCCACCAGGCTTCTCTTCACTACGGTATGCAGGGAACGTTTCAGATGGAACAACAACCCTGGAATGGATTCTCCACACAGGCGGAGTTTTACGACTCCTTTATCAACCCGGAGGAGAATCCCGGGCCTCAGGGACCTGTAACGGGTCTTATGGGACAACAGCAACAAGGTACCCAGGATGTTCGACGTAATAGTTTCCTCGCGGGGCCTCAGTTAACTGCCGGCGGTGATCCGGTCACTGATAACGCTGTGTATTCAGAATTTGACGATGATGGACCACAGGTAGTGTTGACTCCGACAATTAATGAATTGGAGCCAAATGCATGCCGACAATGTGGTGCCCGTATTGGTAAGTGGGAAATCGAGCTTGGAGCTACTGCTAGTCTTAGTAACGACTATGCCATTTTCCGTTATGCTGATGTACTTCTGATGAAAGCAGAGGCTCTGTGGCAATTAAATAACAGTAGCCAGGAAGCGTTAATGTTAGTTAATATGATTAGAAGGCGAGCACAAGTAGATGAATTCAGCCAACTTACTGCAGACAGGTTACTTGCAGAACGTGGTCGTGAGTTTTTCTATGAAATCTTTCGTCGTCAAGATCTTATTCGGTTTGATAGCAAAAGTGGAAATGCTACAAGGTTTAACGATGCATGGTGGGAGAAAGACGCTTCAGAACCCTGGAGAACAGTATTTCCAATCCCACGTAATCAATTAGAAGCCAACCCGAATCTTGTACAACATTCAAACTCGGGTTACCAGGGATAAATGAAATAATAAACCTGTAACTTTTACATTTTCTCTTAAGGAAACATGTCAGTAATGGCATGTTTCCTTTTTTTATGTGAATAGTACTTCAATCACAAAATAATCAACATCCATATATTTACTGATATGACATCTGAGTACTATATATTAAGGTCTTTTCAGCACCTGGGTGATTGAAAATGGGTGGATAAAAATAGATGTAAACAGAAGCAATTCGATCTATAAATCTGATCATTTGAAAGCAAGAATTATGTTTTTAGATTAGTCCTTTCAGAATGAGAATAGTGAACTATGAGATTCATCTCTTTTTTCTTGTGAGTATCCAGAATGATCCTATCTTCTAAAAAAGTAAAAATTAACTCTGTGGAGGTTGATACAGCATAGAGTATGAGATGCAGTAAAGTATATTTTTTGTTGGTGCTCGTTTTGGTTCAGTGTTCAAGTAATGAAACTGAGAATGATGCAAGCTCTCCGCTATTTGAATTAATGGATGCATCTCAAACAAATGTTGATTTTGTGAATGAACTTACTCCTACCGAAGACTTCAACATGTATATATTCCGCAACTTCTATAACGGTGGAGGAGTTGCTGTGGGGGATGTTTCAGGTAATGGACTGCCGGATATTTTATTAACCGGAAATATGACCTCAAACCGACTTTACATCAACCAGGGGGATTTTACATTTGAGGATGTAACAGATCAGGCAGGTTTGAATTCTGATGGTTATTGGTCAACCGGAGCAAGCATGGCCGATGTGAATGGCGACGGGCTATTGGATATTTACGTGACTTTATCAGGGCGCCCAAGTGGAGAGGAAAGACATAACCGACTCTATATTAATAACGGGGACAGGTCTGAAAATAATGATGGTTCCGGTCTTACATTTACAGAATCGGCCGAAGAATACAATCTGATGGACGACGGCCTCTCTACACACGGAGTATTTTTTGATTATAATGGAGATAACCTCCTTGATCTTTACCTGATAAGCAACTCATTTCATGAAGTTGGCGGCTACGAAAATGTTACCGGGGAAGATCGACAAATTCCCGACCCAAGAGGTGCGAGCAAGCTATACCGAAATGATGGTGATACTTTTACAGACGTCACTCAAGAAGCGGGAATATACAGTAGTCTCATTGGTTTTGGATTAAGTACTTCTGTAGGAGACCTCAACCGAGATGGCCTTCCCGATCTTTATGTAGCAAATGATTTTTTTGAACGGGATTATCTCTATATAAACAATGGAGATGGAACATTCACCGAGTCTCTGGAAGAGCAAATTCGAAGTATCAGCTTTAGTTCCATGGGTTCAGACATTGCCGACCTTAATAATGATGGATGGCCGGAAATCTACGTATCCGACATGCTTCCTGCTGAAGAAAATAGGTTAAAATCCAAAATGACAATCGAGTCTTGGGATGAATATCAGAATAATGTTTCGAGAGGTTTTCATCATAAATTTACACGGAATACACTTCAATGGAACAGGGGAGATGGCACATTTTCTGAAATTGGTCGCTACGCAAATGTGTTCGCAACTGACTGGAGTTGGGCCACACTCATAGCTGATTACGATAACAGCGGTCGAAATGACATCTTTGTTGTAAATGGAATTTACAAAGATCTACTGGACCAGGATTATATAGAAACGGTATCAAATCCCCGCGCAATGCGGCAAATGATTCAATCGGGAGAGGAGAATGTAATTTTAAACCTGATGGATCAAATGAGTTCCACACCATTAAGTAATTTTGCCTTTAGAAATGAGGGAGGATTCAGGTTTACAAATCAAACAGAATCCTGGGGATTGGAAGAACCGGGTTTCTCTACCGGAGCTGCCTGGGCCGATTTTGATAACGATGGGGACCTTGACCTGATAACCAATGATGTGAATGGCTCAGCAAAAATCTACAGAAACCGCTCTGAAGAACTTTCACCTGATAAGAACTGGTTAAAAGTACAATTAAAAGGAAAGGGTTCAAATACATATGGAATAGGAGCGCAGCTCCAAGTTTGGGCAGGAGATAAATACTGGTTTCGTGAACATTACCTTCAACGCGGCTTTCAGTCGAGTGTGGAACCCGGATTGCATATTGGGGTAGGTAGAATTTCTAAAATCGATTCTCTGGAGGTTCGCTGGCCAAATGGTTCGATCAGTCGTAGACAAAACATTTCAGTACCTTCAACGATTACTGTTGAACAATCTCAATCTGCTAAAAAAGAGAATAAACGAAAGACTGACCCGGCAATATTTTCTGATTTGTACTCTGTCAAATCAACTGATTATGAAGCTCCACGATTACAAGAAGTAGAGATTGGAGATATCAGCGGCTGGAGACATGAAAAATTTGAATATTCAGATTTTAGTCGTGAGCGACTCATGCCCCATATGCGTTCAACTGAAGGCCCTGCATTTTGTGTTGGAGATATCAATGGGGATGAGCGGACTGATATGTATTTCGGTGGTGCCAGAGAACAGGCCGGAGCACTTTGGGTCCAACAAGAAGGCGGTCAGTTTAATATACATCAATCCGGTTTATTTGAGTCAGATGCCATCAGCGAAGACATTGATTGTGCTTTTTTTGATGCTACAGGAAATGGTTTAGATGACCTTTATGTGGTAAGTGGAGGAAATTCATTTTCATCCGGTTCATCAGCACTCTCAGATCGGTTTTACAGGAATGATGGTAATGGCCGTTTTCAAAAGTCATCACAAATACTCCCAACCACCCGTGGTTTTGAGCCGGGTTCTGTTGTGGCTCCCTATGATTTTACAGGAGATGGAATTCTTGATCTGTTTGTTGGAATACGGTTAAAACCTTTTGCTGTGGGTGTTCCTGTTAACGGATATCTGCTTGAGGGTGATGGAGAAGGTCGGTTTACGGATATTACAGATCAATTTGCCCCATTATTACTGGATTTTGGCATGATTACCGATGCTTTATGGGCCGATTTAACAGGGGATGATCAATCGGAATTGATTATAGCCGGTGAGTGGATGCCCATTCGTGTTTTTGAAATAGAGGATGGTCAGTTAGCGGAGGTGACTGAACAGTTTGGATTATCTGAAATTTCCGGCTGGTGGAATACACTTAATGCCGGTGATGTAAATGGTGATGGCAGAGTGGATATCGTAGCCGCTAATCACGGTGCAAATTCTCAGTTTGATCCAGATCCTGATACCCCGGTAAAGATGTTTGTTGGTGATTTCTCAATGAATGGCATGATCGACCGGGTAATTGCCACATCAAAAAATGGAGAGTATTATCCTGTAGCTTTACGGAATGAATTAGTCGAGGTAATTCCATCGTTGGCGGAAAAATATCCTACTTATGCCAGTTATGCCGGAAAATCGGTAAATGAAATATTTTCACCCGAACAACTTGAAAATGCAACAGCTCAAACAGCTGCTATTCTAAAGAGTGCTGTTTTCTTGAATACACCGGACGGAATGAAAATGGAAGAATTGCCGCCGAGAGCCCAATTATCGCCAATGTATGCCATAGAAATTCTTGATTTGGGTCGAGATCAAAAAACTGAAATTATAATGGGGGGGAATCTCTATGATGTTAAACCCCAAATAGGCCCGTATGATGCATCCAGGGGAGTGGTTATCAGTTATAAAAACGGATTTCAGACTTGGCCTGCGTCAAAATCTGGTCTCAATATTACCGGAGAAATCAGGCATATTAAACGAATTGATATTGCAGGTGTCCAACACCTTATCATTGTTCGCTATGATGATACTCCAATTTTATTAAAAGTTGTGGAATAGAATTATTTATTGTTTCATTTTAAAACTTCTACCTTATTTTAGTTGACAGATTGGCTGTTTTTTAAATACAGTAGATCAAAAATCAAAAGACGTAAAAAAATTTTATATGTGGTAACGTTTGCATATAATTTCGATAGATTAAAGTTTCCGTTTGTAAGCGCTTGCAAAACTGAGACCTGCCGTAAAAACCAAAACAAATAGATAAAATGAGTAAAGACTTTTCTCGTAAATCATTTCTTAAAAAATTTGGAGCTACAACTTTAGGTGCCATTGGAATGCCCTACATCATTACCGGAAAGGGAAAAGGAAATGTAGAATACCTGGACTCCAAACTTCAACAAAAGAAGTATGCAGCAAATGATCGAATTAATATCGCCATTATCGGAGCCGGAATCATGGGACAGCAAGATGTTGAGGCTGCTCTTGAAAATGAAGGAGTTCAGTTAGTTGCCGCTTGCGATCTGTACGAAAGCCGTTTGGTAAGATGCCAGGAGCGATGGGGTGAAGAGGTTAATACTACAATGGATTACCGTGAAGTATTAGCCCGGGATGATGTGGACAGTGTTATTATTGCCACACCTGATTTTTGGCATGACACTATTGCCATCGCCGCACTTGAAGCCGGTAAAGCCGTTTATCTTGAGAAACCGATGGTTCAGCATATCGAAGAAGGAGGACCGATTATTGAAGCGGTTGAGCGAACAGGAGGTCTCTTGCAAGTAGGTAGTCAATCTACAAGTTCGGTATTAAATGCCAAGGCTAAAGAGTTAATTGCAGATGGTGCAATTGGTGATCTGAACTTCGTGGAATGTTACTGGGATCGGCAATCTTTTATGGGAGCATGGAATTATCCCATTCCACCGAGTGCCGGGCCAGAGAATATTGATTGGGATAGCTACCTGAAAGATCTGCAAGATGAACCCTATAATGCTGAAAAATTCTTCAGATGGAGAAAATATCAGGATTTTGGAACCGGAGTGGCAGGCGACCTTTTTGTTCACCACTTTTCTGCTCTTCACTTTATCACAAACTCATTAGGACCTGAACGAATTTATGGAACCGGAGGTATTCGTTTTTGGGATGATGGTAGAAATGTCCCGGATGTAATGCTGGCTCTGTTTGATTATCCCGAGACGCAGAATCATCCTGCATTTAATCTTTCACTTCGAGTCAACTTCGCTGATGGTTCCGGAGGAGGGTATTCTACACGATTTGTTGGATCGGATGGGGAATTAGAATTTGGTGATGGGTTAACACTTCGAAGATCGCCCATGGAATCAGTTCCGGGAATGATGATTGAAAATTTTAGTGAAGATATACAGCAAGAGTATATTGAATACCACCAACAAAAATATCCAGATCCCGGGCCTCAGGTTGAAGAACCGAATGAAATGATTTACCAGGTTCGAAATTATGTGAATGGCACAACACTGCATCACAAAACACTCTTTGATGCAATGCGAGGTGAAGGTGAAATTGTGCAGGATGCTACGTTTGGTTTACGGGCTGCTGCACCGGCACTTGCCGCAAATAAAAGCCACTTCGAAGGACAACCGGTTCATTGGGACCCGGAAAACATGCAAATTATTACATAACTATTAGTAACCATGAAATATATTATAACAATAACTGCACTTTTAATGATCATTGGGGCATGCAGTTCTCAATCTAATGAAATGACAGAAACAGAAGAACAAAACACTGAGCAAAATTCAGGTGAATGGATCGTTCTCTTTGACGGGAGTAATACCGATCACTGGAGAAGTTATAATTCAGATTCGTTTCCCGAAGTCGGATGGACAGTACAAGACGATATGCTTGTATTTGAACCTCCCGTTAATGATGGTGCAGAGGGAGGACATAATCTTATCACAAAAGACAAATACACAAATTTTCACCTTCAACTCGATTGGAGAATTGAAGAGGGCAGTAATAGCGGGATATTTTACGGTGTATTAGAACAGGATGGCATTGATATCTACTGGTCAGGCCCGGAATATCAAATTCTTGATCCTGATGTATTTGAGGAAATGAATGAGGATACAAGAAAAAGAGTCTCAGGGGGACTGTATGACCTGGTAGAGCCAAACCCTAAAAACATGAATCCAATCGGGGAATGGAACAATGCAGAGATCATTGTGGATGGATCAACCGTCATTCATCGGTTAAACGGTGAAACAGTTGTAGAAATTGAACGATGGACACCGGAGTGGTTTGAGATGATTCGTAACAGTAAATTTGCCAATCACAACGAATTTGGAAATGTTCGTGAAGGACATATAGGAATCCAGGATCACGGAGGACCCGTAATGATTAGAAATGTTCAAATAAAAGAACTTTAATAATACAGTAACATCTTAACCAACATCACCAATACAAATCAATACGATCACTATGAAACTCAAATTGCTTTTACTTACGGTACTACTTTTACCTTGTATGCTTGTTGCACAACCTGAAACACCTATTGAAGAGTGGACGGGCAAGACCATCCTTTTAGTGGGTGCACATCCAGATGACGACACGATGTCTCACGGTACATTGTCAATGCTGAATGAGAATGGAAATGATGTCTATATCCTGTTGTTAACAACCGGGAATGTAGGTACCGCCGATCCGGATATGACACGTCATCAGCTTGCAAAGATTCGGCGCCAGGAACAGCTAGATGCTATGGAAGAGCTTGGTTTACCGACAGAAAACTATATTAATCTTGGATATAATGACGGTATGGTCGAGTTTGCAGACAGGGAAGAAGTAGTGAAGAGAATTGTGTATCACATTAGAGACCTAAAGCCGGATGTTATGTTTTCATTCGATCCGGGTTGGGGATATCAAACATGGCATAAGGCCGACCATCGCGCGGCAGCATACCTTGCAGCAGATGCCGCAAGAGCAGCGGAATGGCACCTGATTTTTCCCGGTCAAATTATCCAGGATGGTTTAGAAGCTCATAGTATCAATGAGTATGTCTTTTACGACAGTGTTGATGAAGCTGTAAATTATAGAGTCGATATTTCCGATTACGCCGAAAGAAAATGGAATGCAGCCACTAAATATATAAGCCAATTCAATCGTGAAGCATTTAATGACTATAAGGGCCCAAATCCTGAAGATTATACAAATGCTGAGGAATATGTTGAACGAATGAGAATGCGAGTATACGAAAGGGGCGCTGTTGATGGAGTTCCACACGAGTCTTTCCGTTATTACCGGGGTATTCCGGATGGAATGGGCACTCAAAGCAGCCACTATTAAAAATATTTTTACGCCTGTCCGGTGGATATTTTCGCGATTTAGTATTCACCGGCCAGGTTTCTTTTTTATGAAATATTATGAACTATAGTAGGTTCATTAGATAGCATCTTTCTCAACAATAGCAACTCTATTTTAATATTCGATCCTATGAGTAAATCTGACAACAAAGGGCAATCAAGAAAATCATTTTTAAAAAAGGTGGGAGCGGCATCCCTGGGCCTAACCGGTGTTCCTTTTTTAAGTGGCAACGCAAAGGGGAAATCAGAATTTATTGAGTTAAAACCTAAAGAAAGAAAGAGTTATTCAGCCAATGATCAGATCCAACTGGGCTTAATTGGAGCCGGATGGATGGGACAGGTTGATGCTGAGGTTGCAGACAGTGCAGATGGCGCAAAAATTGTAGCAGCTTGTGATCTCTATGATTCCCGAATTGAGCGATGCAGAGAGATCTTCGGGGATGATATTTACACAACGAAAGATTACCGTGAACTTATAAATCGGGATGATATTGATGCAGTGATTGTTGGTACATCAGATCATTGGCACGATACAATTACAATCGATGCCTTAAATGCCGGAAAAGCCGTTTACTGTGAGAAGCCAATGGTTCAGCAGATTGAGGAGGGGCAAGCAGTCATAGAAGCAGAAAAAGAATCAGGTCTTCCGCTAATTGTTGGCAGCCAGGGAACCAGCGGACTTGACCAGCAAAAAGCAATGGAACTCTATAATGAAGGTGCAATTGGTGAGTTAATTTTTGCAGAGGCATATATTGATCGATATTCACAAATGGGTGCCTGGCAATATTCTATTCCACCAAGTGCGTCTCCCGAAAATATTGATTGGGATACCTATTTAAAGGATACCGAGCAACTTCCATTCGATGCAAAGCGATTCTTTCAGTATAGAAACTATAAAGCATACGGCACAGGGATTCCCGGTGATCTGTTTGTGCATTTACTTTCAGAGCTGCATAAAATCACGGGTTCAATTGGGCCAAACAAAATATCCGCTATGGGTGGATTGCGTTACTGGCACGACGGCCGGAATGTACCGGATATCATGCTGGGTATGTTTGAATATCCTGAAACGGAGCAACATCCAGCATTTAACCTTTCACTGAGAAGTAATTTTACAGATGGATCAGGTGGAGGACGACATACTCGTTTAGTTGGATCAGAAGGCGAAATGGTTTTAGCCGGGGATACAGTGATTCTTAGAAAAGGAAGAATGCCGGCCAATCCCGGAATGAGTATCGGCGATTTTGGCGAAGAAGTTCGGGAAGAGTACAAAGCGTATTATGAAGAGAATTTCCCCGAACCGGAACATGAAATTATTAATCCTTCCGAATTTACATATCGCACACCTGAAGGTTTCAATAGTCGGCTACAGCACTTTTTAAATTTTTACGATGCCATTCGTAACGGAACTGAACTACTTCAAGATGGTACGTTTGGATTACGAGCTGCAGCTCCCGCACTTGCATGTAACATCAGTCAGGAAACCGGAGAGGTCGTTCATTGGGATCCAGAAGAGATGAAAGTTTTATAACTCATCCAGAATTTTAACATGTAAAATCATAACCTATATGTATTTAAGCAGCCCGAAATTATTAGGCATAATATTCGCCGGAATAAGTATGATGCTTGGCTTAATGATGAGCATGAGCAATACCGGTGATCAAAACTCGAAATTAGAACTGCAGGAAGAACCACCTAACATCATTGTCTTTGTTGCAGATGATGCCAGCGTTCGAGACTTCGGAGCTTATGGAAACGAAGCGATAAAAACTCCGAATATTGATCAGCTTGCAGAGAGAGGACTTCTTTTTGAGAATTCTTTTTTAACAACTCCCCAATGTAGTCCATCGAGAATATCGGTTCTTACGAGTTTATATCCTCATTCAACGGGTGCGGAAGACCTTCACATGCCCCTTCCGGATGGAATGAAGATTCTGCCCGGTTATCTTCATGAGGCCGGATATTTTAGTGGACATATGTTGAAAACTCATTATGGTCCACATGCGGATGCACAGTTTGATTGGTATAGTGAAAATCTTTCAGAAGATTTTCCTGAGTTCCTGGATGAAGCTTCGAATGATCCATTCTTTTTATGGGTTGGGTTCACCGATCCCCATCGCGATTATGGAGATGCTCCCAGGGTACATGATTCTGAAAATGTAATTGTACCACCCTTTTTGGTTGATGATGAAGAAACCAGGGCTGACCTTGCACTTTACTATGATGAGATTGCTCGAATGGACGGTCAAATCGGCCGATTTATGGAGGAGTTAGATCGTCGAAATGTTGTTGAAAATACATTAGTTGTATTTTTTAGTGATAACGGAGCACCATTCCCCCGAGAAAAAGGCACTTTATACGATGCCGGCATACAAACACCGTTGATATTTCATTGGCCAAAGGAGATTAATGAGGGACTGCAGTATAACGGGTTAACGTCAATTCTCGATTTAACGCCAACCCTGATGGATATTGTAGGACTTGATGTACCAGATAACATGCAGGGGAAAAGTATCAAACCTGTTTTAAATGATACATCATATCCGGGCAGGGAAGCTGTTTTCAGCGAACGCAACTGGCACGATTCGGATGAACACATGCGTAGTATGAGAACAGAACGCTATAAAGTCATACGGAACGAAGCATACACAAACTTACCACATGGAACTCCTGCCGACATTGGGGGGAGTCCATCTTTCAGAAGTTTATATCAGCTGAAACAGGAGGGAGAGCTCAATCACGCACAATCAAGGCTATTCCAGGTACCAAGACCCAGGGTAGAGCTTTATGATCTTGAAAAAGATCCCTGGGAAGTTAATAATGTTGCTGCACATCCAGATTATTGGCAGATTGCCAGAGAACTTTCAGCCCAATTAGATGACTGGATGGAGGATACAGGTGATTTTCCACCGCATATGCGTGTTCGTGATGACCACACAGATCGTGTAACCGGTGTATGGTTTTCAAATGAAATCCCACCCATGCGAAATGTAGATTAGCGGGTATTTTTTAAATACCTATTAACAAAAAATATCAAAAAATTAAGATTAGCAAATTGGAATTAATAATGACAGCTCTACAACATTTTAAAAATATATCGGTATTTAACCGTTCTTCTTCTTTTTTAGCTTACGTTTCTTTACTGTTCGTATTTTTATATTCCGGTTTTTGTGATGTTGGTATAGCGCAAAGTAATTCACCTGAAGACAAAGTGATAATGGGAATCTTTGCTCATCCGGACGATGAAATCTTAGCAAGTACAATATTTCACAAATATATCAGGGAGGGTGCTGAGGTAGTTTTGGTTACTGCAACTGACGGTAGATTGGGGACCAATGATTATAACGACTATGAAGCGGGAGATGAACTCGCTGAGGTAAGAAGGGGAGAGATGAAATGTTCAGCTGATATTCTGGGGGCAAAACTATATCACCTGGATTACGAAGATCAACTTAAAACTGCAGAGGGTTTTGATGGTTTTGTTTCACAATCACAAGGATTACTTGAAGATTTACACAGAATAATCTCTGATGAGCAACCGGATGTAATTGTTACATTTGGCCCTGATGGATTTTCTAATCATATCGATCATCGAATTGTGGGAGTGTCTGCAACGCAGGTTGTACTTAGTAAAAAGTGGGAAAAAATACCCCAACTTTTTTATATGGGTTTTCCATCATCACAATTGGATGAAATGAATATGATCTACAGAGGAACTTTGGATAAATATTTAACGGTTCAGATACCCTATAGTGAACAAGATGCAGATGTAGCTCTTGAAATGGCAAGGTGTCATAAATCTCAGTTCGCACCTCAAATGCTTGAGATGTGGGAGAAGCGAATGCAGAATCAAGAAAAAGTAGTATATCTAAGACCCTTTGTTAAGCCAAATAAAGAAGCTGATGATCTTTTCGAGTATTCACTGACGACTGATGATTAAATCCAAAGTTCCTAAGTGATGCTGACTCAACAAATGCAGTCATTCAGTAAATTGAGCAATAAATACTGCTTCACAGCAAAAACCTTAGTTACTTTTGTTTGTGTTTGTTTAAAAAAGAATCTTCTCGCCAGATCTAAGAACTTTTTACTATAGAAGATGAGTCGATTGAATAAAAAACCCTCCAAACCGGAGGGTTTTTAATAAAGTAGCAGATTTGTTAGCGAGAAGAATCTAAAAAAATTACATCTCTTTCGCAGGTGTAATTTCAATATTTCGAAAAGAAACAGGGCCGTGATCACCCTGCAAAAGAATCGGGCCGGGTTCTGCTTCATTACTATCCAAAGCTCCTCCAGTTGTTCCGGGTATAGGCCGGTTGCATATCACTTCTACACCGTTTAAAACAACGGTTACGAGCCGTCCGGTTAATGTGACTTCCATCGTTTGCCATTCACCTGCAGGTTTAGCGGCGTTCACTATAGGTTTGATAAACCCATAAACTCCCCCTGTGTTAACAGTTGAGGGTTCCTGACCATAAGAATCCATAATTTGCACTTCGTATCTGCCACGAAGATAGAGTCCGCTATTGCTTCCTTCGGGAATATTAAACTCCAGAGAAATTTTAAAATCTGAAAAATCTTCATTGGTAATTAAATGCCCGCCGGTCTGTCTGTTGATCAAGATTCCATCCTCCATTACAAACTGGTTATTATCCGCCAGTTTCCAATGGGTTAGTTCAGTATCTAACAGATCAATAGGTTCTCCCCATTCAGGCCCACTTTCAGGTATCAATTTAGGAGCTCTTGTTGCCGTCCAGTTAAAAGTTACTGAGTCATAGGAAGTGGTGCCGGTTAACTGCCCATTGGAATGTGTAAACTCCATATGCATATTAGAATCGGTTGATTTCCACTGAGGTGGTATAGTAAAACTGTAAATATCTGTATGTTCGGAATATTTTATTTCAGATATGGGTCTCGCGCTGCCTTCCATTCCTACAAATTCACCAACAAGTGTACTTGTGCCAGACGGTTTAATATAGAGCCAGGAAGGCCTGTCACCTTCATCTGTATCTACGGTAATATTCCAGCTGCCGGCCACTTCGGATCCGGGAATATCTTGAGCGGAGAGTCGATCAGGGATACTTAATCCAAAGAGCAGAAAAGTGATACATATGTAAATGATAAGTTTTAAAGAATTTTTATTGAACATTTTTTTTAGGTTGGGTTGATCCATAATAATTTTAAATATACTAATTGCTGGTTACAACGAACCTTGGTTCTTATTGTAATATAATAGCAAATAATAGATATTCAGGGAAGATATTGAAAACGTTTTCTTATCAATATCCTAATCGTGTATTGATGAATAACTGAATAAGACTGAATACAAAATTTATTGAATTATTATTGTAGATATAAAAAGCTACTGCATTAAAAATTGAAAAAAAATCCCTTCATATTGTAATGTATATGGACAGGTGATCAGACTAATCAACGATTAAGACACTTGGAAGCTAAAGTGGATGATTTTTACCGGATTATTATTTGCACATCAATAGTAAAGGTTAATCTTTTTTTTAAGATAAAATCAATTTGACTGGTACTGTTGTTTTAGTAATCTTTTACGGGCTAAATAAATTTTTAACTTCTTCAACTTTTAATTTTTTCAAACACACATTGATTAGCGGAATAATGCACAGAGATAGGTTATTATTTGGCCAACACATGCAGCGTTCATGCATAAGATAATCAATACTTATTTACATCTTTTTTTTCTTAAATAATTCAGTTTCAATGCTTTGTAAATAAATTCCGCAAAACTTGACATAATGGAGTGTTTAAATTATAATGATGAAAAGGTTTTCACAGCTCACAGTTTTAAATGTGGAAACGCTTTTTTTCTTTGAAAACTAACTTTTTTAAAGAAAATGCATATCGGTCTCCGCTGAATGTTCTCACTGAAAACGTATCTAATCCCTGCCAAGACAATTAACCAAAACGTCTTACTTTTGATAGGTATGCTTTTTTTTGGACGAAGCTGATCGATGAATTAATCAATCCTAACTAAAAAACAGCAAATATGTACAACAAGGCTACCAGCATTCTTGCATGTATGTTGGTGCTTCTATTACAAGTATTCGTTTTTAATTCGGCCTATGCTTTCCAGGATACCGAAATAAGCGGAACAGTAACAGATGCATCAACTGGAGAAACTTTACCTGGTGTAAACGTAGTTTTACAGGGTACTGAAACCGGAACCGCAACTAATTTGGATGGCGAATATCAACTATCTGTTCCTGAAAGTTCATTAGACGGAGGCATATTGGTCTTTTCGTCAGTTGGTTTCGAAACACAGCAAATTCCTATCCAGGGGCGAACCACCATCAATATCGGTATGAGTGTTATGACCCTTACAGGTGATGAATTAGTCGTTGTTGGATACGGTACCCAGGAAAGACGACAAATCACGGGATCAGTTTCCAGTATCCAGGAAGAAGATTTTGTTTCAGGAAACGTAAAAAATGTTTCTGAAATGATTCAGGGTAAAGTTCCGGGACTCCAGGTATCGACTGCAGCCGGTGGTAATCCAAACAGCAACGCTACCATACGGCTTCGAGGTGTGAACTCTTTTGGTGAAAACCAGGAACCACTTATTGTTGTTGATGGAATTATCGGTGCGGATTTAAATAATGTTGATCCTAATGACATTGAATCCGTTGATGTTCTGAAAGATGCTTCAGCTTCAGCAATTTATGGTACTCGTGGCTCTGCGGGAGTTATCCTTGTTACTACAAAATCTGGTCAGATAGGAGTAGAGAATTTAACAGTGAATTACAATGGTTTTACAACTTTTGAAACCGTTGAAAATAAAAACGAAGTACTTAGTGCTGATGAGTACCGTAGTTTTGCATCTGAGACAGGCTTTGAAATACAGGATTTTGGTGCCAGTACCGATTGGTTTGATGAAATATCACAAACCGGGACAAACCAGGTACACAGTCTTGCCGTTTCAGGTGGTACAGAAAATATGAACTACCGGCTGTCCGGTAACTATCGTGATCGCCAGGGAATTCAAAAGCATACCGGTTTTGAACAACTCGGTGCTAGATTAAACCTTACGCATTGGTCACTCGATCAAAAATTAAAATTGACCGGTACATTAGCTGTTACGAGCCGGGATGAAAACTTGGGATTTGGTGACGCATTCCGTTATGCACTTATCATGAATCCAACCGCACCGGTTACTGCTGAAGGCTTTGAAACGTTGGGTGGATATTTCGATCAGAACCTGTTTGATTATTTCAACCCGGTTAATATTATTGAAACAGGTGAGCGCATTGAACAAACCAAGAACTATACGGCTGCTTTCAGGGCAGATTATGAGTTCAGGGATTTGATACCAAACCTTCAAGCGTCAGTTTTCTATTCTATTGAAAACAAAGACGAGATTCAGCGAAATTTCTTCAGCAAGAACAACAAGATTCAGGGTAGTGCAACGCAAGCTGCTCTTGGTCGAGGACTGGCTCAGCAATTTTATGATGATGAGCAAGCCGAGTTGTTTGAATTTACGCTGAACTACATGAATGATATTTCGGATAGGGTTAATATGGAAGCTTTTGCAGGATATTCGTATAACGAAGAGATCTTTGAAGGTTTTTCAGCATCTGGTGGAGATTTTGTGACTGACGCTGTAGAATTTAATAATTTCGGTTTTGCCCAGGATTTCGATGCTGGTACGGGTTCTGTGAATAGTTACAGAAACAGCAGTAAAATTATTGGATTCTTTAGCCGTGCAAATTTTAACATTGATGACACCTTCTTCCTAAATGGTAGTATTCGAAGAGAAGGTTCTACAAGATTTGGTGTAGATAACAAGTGGGGAAATTTCTGGTCAGCCGGACTTGGAATCCAGGTATCAAACCTTATAGAAATTGGTTTTCTCGATGAGTTACGAGTCAGGGGTAGTATTGGTAAGACAGGTAACAACGCACCCAATCCCGGTATTGCAACCCAACGATTTGGCCCAACGGGTGGAAACTTCTTTGTGAACGGAAGTTTTATCCAGGCATTTGGTCCAGTTAGTAATGCCAATCCCGATCTGAAATGGGAAGAAAAAACAGAGATTAATATCGGTGCTGATTTTGAAACACTTAGCAACAGGTTAAGAGGTTCAGTTGAATACTACAATTCAACAACGAGCGACTTGCTTTTTGAAGTAGGTGTGCCAGTTCCTCCAAACTTATTTGGTACAACATGGAGAAACGTTGGTGAACTCGAAAATAGTGGACTGGAAATTTCTTTGGCGTTAGATGCTCTTCAATCCACCTCAGGCGGTTTGAATTGGAGCACGCAAGTTAACTTCACGGCATTCGGCGAAACCATGCTGAATAAGTTTGAAACCGATGAGGTACGTTACATTGCTACAGCCGGTTCTCCGGGACAAAACAGTACGGATTTAATCCGTATAAAAGAGGGTGAGCCTATCGGACAAATTTGGGGGCCAAAATTCTCCAGAGTCGGACCTGATGGCAACTGGCTTTTCTTAGACGGAAGTGGAAATGAGGTGCCATTTGGTGATCTTACTCTTGAAGATGAAAAATTACTCGGTAACGGTTTACCCGATTACCAAATTGGATGGACAAACACATTCAACTATGGTAACTGGGATATGAATATTTTCCTTCAGGGAACCTTTGGGCATCAGCTTGTAAATCTGTTTGGATTGTTCTACCAGGCTCCGCGCCAGATTGCATCTTATAATATTCTGCAATCAGCCAAAGATGTACCTGAACTGAAAGACAGTCCGCAATATTCAAGTTTTTATGTAGAAGATGCAGACTACATTCGTCTTCAGAATATGTCTATTGGTTATACATTTAATACCTCGTCAATCAACCAAGTTGACAGGCTGAGACTCTATGTATCCGGTAATAACCTGTTCACAATTACCGGTTATAGCGGAATTAACCCAGAAGTTCGTCATACAGATGAAAATCCCGGAATTCTTACAACTGGTTTCACAACAGGTGGAGCATTAGCCCCGGGGATTGAACGACGAAGTAACTGGTTTACTACGCGATCTATTAACCTGGGTATTAACCTGAGCTTCTAAAAAGTTTAAATAATAAAAACAAACATTATGTTTTATAAATCATTAAATCATAAAAAATTCATTACTACCCTCGGGCTGGTAATGATGGTGTTGATGGCATCTTGTACAGATCTGACTGAAGAGGTCGAATCGGAGGTGACTGCTGATAATTTCTTCCAAACGGAAGAAGAATTTATCTCTGCACTGGGTGACGCATACGGTACTTTAACAGGTATTGAAGGTGGCGGTTTTGCTCAGGTAAACGAGGTGACGACTGATGAAATACAAATTCCGGCTCGTGGTCAGGATTGGTTTGAAAATGGATTCTGGTTTCGTGTGAATACACATACATGGACACCGGATGAATTCAACGGTGCCTGGACTTTTATGTACTCCGGTGTTAATGCAGCCAACCGACTGATTTTCCAATTCGAGGAGGCTGTTGCTGCGGGGGCCGCAGAGCCATCACTTGCCGACCCAATTATTGCTGAACTTCAAGCACTCAGGGCGTTTTATTACCTGAACCTACTTGATGTTTATGGCAACGTTCCTATAATCACGAGCTTTGCTGATGCTCCTGAAAATCCAGAGCAGCCAAGTTCTGATTTTCAGCAGGGACGGCAGGAAGTATTCAATTTTGTTGAACAGGAACTGCTGAATAGCATACCTAAGCTTAGTGATGATGTCGGTTCAACATACGGCCGGATGAATGAATACGTAGCTAGAATGGCACTTGCAAAATTATATCTGAATGCTGAAGTATATACAGGTACACAACGATGGCAAGATGCAATCACTGAATTAGATGCTATCATTGATTCAGGTAATTACAGCTTGGCTGCAAGTTATCTGGACAATTTTGCAATTAACAATTCAGGATCTCCTGAAAATATGTTTGTTGTACCATTTGACGAAGTATTTCTTCCAGGCTTTAGCTTAAATGTAATGACATTGCATTATGCAAGTCAGGCAACATATAACTTCCAGTCACAACCTTGGAATGGTTGGTCAGGATCACAAAAGTTGTATGAACATTACATCATGCCTGATTTAAATCCGGGTCCGCAAGCTGAGGTATTTGGTATAATGCCAACAGCTGATGATATCGGGTTAGAAAGAGTTCAGGGAACGGTCGATGATCGTAAAGGAAATTTAATCGTTGGACCTCAGTTTTCAGCTGCAGGTGAACGATTAACGGATGGTGGTGTTTTTGCCCCGGAAGCAGATTTGAACGGGCCGCCACTCACATTTACTCCGTTTATTAACGACCTTCAATTCAGTGGGTGTCGTCAGTGTGGAGCACGTATCGGTAAATATGAATTCGAAAATGGAATTAATACTTCCATGAATAACGATTATGTTATTTATCGTTATGCTGACGTGCTGTTGATGAAAGCAGAAGCCCTTTGGAGATTGAATCAAAGCGATACGGAAGCATTGATGCTGGTAAATACTGTACGGCAACGTGCCGGTGTCGATGGATTTGATGAGCTTACAGCGGACAGATTGCTCGGAGAACGAATGAGAGAAATGTTTTTTGAACTGACTCGCCGCCAAGACTTGATTCGATTTGCGGGTGATGAGGGTCCAACTGAGTACAACGATTCATGGAAATTCAAGGATGTTTCTCCTGAAACCAGGAATGTAATGCCAATTCCACGTGTACAATTAGAAACCAACCCTAATCTCGTACAGAATCCGGGATATTAAATCATACGTTTAAGGTATAATTAATTGAAGGGTGCATGCTTCTGGCATGTACCCTTTTTTTATGTCTTGCTTAAGCTATTAACAGGTACCTGAAAATAGATCTTACCTGTTAATTTTATAGAAGAGGGGAGAGTTACTGTTTCTGGCAACTACAAGAATGGTTTCGCCTGCCGAATTTTCAACAGAAATAATTCTTCTTGAGGCTCCTTCAACAGAAAAACCACTGATCAGTTCTGGTACAGATCTGAGTTCAGAAGTAACAACGGAACCGTAACTGGCATCATATTGTCCTGCCATTGGTTTAACCTCGAAGAGATTTCCAACGGTAACTAAATGCGCATTATCACCGGTTAAATTTCCACTCCAAAAATCATATATGGAAGAAAACTGGCTTCTTAACGGGAGTTTTTT
The DNA here is from genome assembly GCF_022012475.1 of Rhodohalobacter sulfatireducens. GTDB lineage: Bacteria > Bacteroidota > Rhodothermia > Balneolales > Balneolaceae > Rhodohalobacter > Rhodohalobacter sulfatireducens. The sequence continues at coordinate 63,723 of NZ_JAKLWS010000009.1, read as the reverse complement.
AATATCTGATCCATCTCGTGTATTGAATATCACAACACTTTCTAATAAATCTACTTGTAAAATATTTGAAGTCTCTAAAACTTCGGCAGAAAATAAGTCACTGATCGTTTGATCGGAATAGTCAGAATAGTCGGGATATTTATCACGGAGAGAGGGGATTTGATTTAAAAGATCGTGTTTTAATACAAATGGATAATCAGAACTCCGATACGACCTGGTGAGAATTTGTTCCGGTATACCATCATTTTCAAAATCCTGTATCCAAAGTTTCAGTGGATTCTCTTCATCTGTTTTAAAATTGGAATTCAGTCCAAGATTACCTGCAACAAGATCATCTCTGCCATCAGCATTTAAATCCACTACATGAAGAGTATTCCAGAGGCCTCTCGAATTCTGAAGTCCGAGATCATTGGTTATTTCAACAAATGAATTCCCAGTATTTCGGAAAATACGGATTGGCATCCATTCACCGGCAATTGCGAGATCAGGAAGTGTATCTCCATCCCAATCAAGAATAACAGAGTCTGTAATCAATCCTAACTGCTCGAAATCAGCATTCCATTGACTTGATTGCTCTGTAAAACTACCATTGCCATCGTTTATCAAAAGAAATCCACGAACGGGCATTCCAAACATAAAAGGTCGCATTCGTTCGCCAACAAAAAGATCTGTAGAACCATCTCCATTAAAATCGGCGGATGAAACTGTTGAGTTTGTTGAATAACCACCAGGGGAGACGAAAGTATTATCCTTTTTAAAGTTTCCATTACCATCATTTATATACAGCCTGTCAAACAGGGCAGAGGCTCCTGTAGAAAAAGAGTTTCCACCGCTTGTTACATAGAGATCCTGGAAGCCGTCTCCATTCGCATCCAAAAAGGTGCAATCTGTATCTTCTGAAATTGAATCCTCTTCAAAAATGGGAGAGTTACGTATTTGAAAACCGTTTTCCGTTTGAATCACAAGAATGCCGGCTTGACCTCTTCCTCCACCTATGTAGATGTCATCAAAACCATCTTCATTTACATCGTCAGAACAAAGCGCAGGCCCTTCTGTAGATCTCATATGTAATAGAAGTGGCTCCCTGTTAAAGTCGATATATTCGTTCTCCTCGTGTGACCAATTTAAATTTACTTCATCTGTAATATCCGTAAACAAAGGTGTATGATCAGCTTGGTCTTTTGATATATCTCCCATGATATATGCCGGCAAGTTATAAGACTGATGCCCTGTATTCACATCAGCTTCCTGTTGCTCCAAAGAAATGGTTTGAGAAGCTCTTAAATCCGTTAAGCTGGTTACACTGCCATTTGGCCAGTGAACCTTCAAAGAATCAATGGTTTGGTGATTACCAAGTCCCATAAAAATACCGGGTTCAACGCTTGATTGGTATCCTCGTTGCAGATAATGCTCCCTGAACCAGTATGATGAATCAGCCCAGGCTTCAACTTTTGCCCCAATTGCAAAGGTATTGGGGGAATTGCCGTGTAACCGAATCTTCAGCCAGTTTTGTTCCGGAGATTCATTGGCTCTGTTTTTATAAACTTTAGCCACGCCGTTAACATCATTAATGATAATATCAAGATCTCCATCGTTATCCAGGTCTGCCCATGCTGCGCCGCTCGAATACCCGGGTTCTCCCAAGCCCCACTCTTCCGTTACATTTTGGAAGTTTAAACCACCGTAATTTGCATACACAACATTCGGCATCGGGGTTGATGGTATCATTTCTACCAGTCTATCATAATCAACATTGTCATCAGATATTATTGAACGAACCATATCCGGATTGTTAATATCTTCGATATAGTCGAGATTTGTAATATCCTGTAACAGTCCATTAGTGACAATAATGTCATTGTGTCCATTTTGATCAAAATCAGCTATCAGAGTTGCCCAACTCCAATCAGATGCTTCAACGCCGGCAAGTCTGCCAATCTCTGAGTAGGTTCCATTCCCATTATTGAGCTGAAGAGTGTTTCTCGTGAACTGGTAGTGATAACCCTGTTCCTGCTTTTGCGAAAATAATTCCCAGTTCTCATATGTGGTGATCATTTTCATTCTTTCGTCAGACATTGGCAGCATATCTGTTACGTAGATATCCGGCCATCCGTTATTAGTAAGATCAGCGATATCGGTTCCCATTGAAGCGGCACTTATACCATTTATTTGTTCTTTCAGTACCTCGCTGTAAGTACCATCACCGTTATTCATATAGAGGTAATCGTATTCAAAAAAGTCGTTTGCAATATATAAATCGGGAAAACCGTCTCGGTTGAGATCTGATACGGAGGCACTGAGGGCAAATCCAATTTCGGGGCTGTAAAGACCGGCTTCTTCAGTAACATCTGTGAACGACTCACCGTCGTTCCTGAATAGTTTATCACCACCAAATTCATCAGGCTTTGATCGATGATCAAGGCTTAGATCAAAATCAACAATGGATGCGTCGGAATTATTCAAAAGGTACAGGTCTAGATCCCCATCAAGGTCGTAATCAAAGAAATTAGCATGAATTGAGTACCCGGGATGATCGAGGCCGTATTTTGCCGCCGACTCAGTAAAGGTTCCATCACCGTTATTAATAAAGAGTTCATTCCTTCTCTGATCTGTTTCAAATTCACCGGAATTACTTACATAAATATCCAGGAATCCGTCACCATTGATATCAACGAAACTTGCACCTGTTGTCCAGGATTTTGAACCGGATACTCCTGCCTTTTCTGTAACATCCGTAAATGTTAAATCTCCATTATTCATATAGAGTCGATTAGAATCTCTGTTTGATGTAAAATATATGTCTGGCAAGCTATCTTGGTTTACATCACCAATGGCCACTCCGCCACCGTTATAAAAATTTCTGTATTTATATACATTAAAATCAGAATCCGACCTTAAATTGTTTTCGAATGTTATGTTTGTTTGATCTGATGAAAGAGATTCAAAAAGTGGGAGGGAGTCTTCCTTTGATGAACAAGCTTTTAATAGAAAAAAAGAAAGTAGGACGCAGAATAAGGAAAGCAACCTGAGTGATTTCATACTCATAAATTGAAATAACTGTTAAAGGTTATTTTCAACAGCAGTTAAATCTAAGAATTCAATGGTTAGTATTCGGTCATCACGTTTAAATATAGAAATTCGCCTATTTCCCTGTATATCAATGAGTGCTTTTTTCTGGCTCTCCGGATGTATGGCTTGAAAAAAATCAGCACTATATTTTTCCTCATATAGCTGAGCTACATCCACCATTAGGGAATCTGCAAAGAGATCTCTATTCCAGGGTGCCCAGCCGTCATAATGTATTTCAACGGGCATTTGATAGATCTGGCCCTCTTTAAACTGCGGATAGAATTCCATGCTGGCAGGACTTTTCAAATTTTCAAGTTTATAGTGAATTGTTTGTTGCCCCGTGACAATTTCTTGTTTATTCAGCTGCCAACTGTGCTCATAAAATTCTTCTTGAGACATACCCAAGTAGTAACCAAGAAAGAGTGAATCAACACGTATATCTTTACTTAACTCAGTCTCTAACCTTTGTTGATATTCATTTTTAGGTTCACATGAAACAACAAATAAAGCAGATAGAATAAAAAGTAAAATATATAAATTCAGAAATTGAAATCGATAAACGCTTGATTTAATAATAGATACTACTTTAAACATTAATCAAAAAATTAATCGTGTTACTTGTCTAAGAGGCATTTTCCAGATCTATCAAACAACGGATAATGATAGTTTGTAAACTATGAATGTTAAACCTTAACTAAAATATTTAACTACCCACGAAATAAAAATACCGTTTAAAAGCTAAATCTAAATCATATCATTGTAGATATATCCCGTTCGAGAGGGAAATGAGTCGTTTTTTAAAATCCGTTTGAGTTATTGCTTAGAAACATCTAAATCACTTCAAAGAATACAACTATCATCATAAGAAAATATTTCAATGATTCTCATGTCATGTAATGTAAATTTAAGTTCAAATTGATGAGTAGTGATCGATTTTAAATCTTAAAATACAATCCGAATTTAGATAACGAGCCATTAAAAGTTTAAAATATTCTACGTATTACCCGTTCTAAAATGCTATTAATTGGAGAAGAATTGAGAACAAACTGTTATAAAACAGGGATACATGGTTTTATCCATGCATCTCTGAATCATGTAAAACAATCTATAAAATTACTCGAGTGTAACGGTTGGCCATAAATAAGTTGTAGCCTGTTGAGCACCCACAACCGATCCCCAACCAATTCGACTTTTTCCATAGTCACCACCTACATCAGGGTCATCTGCATCTGCATCATAGACCAGCAAGTTAAATCGAATATTATCTCCCTGAGATGGTCTATTTGGCATTTCATCCCACGGTATAGCCAATTCAATGATATAACCACTCTCTGTTTGACTTGAAGCAACTCTTGTACCCGGAGAAACATCAGACATAGCACCTGAATTTTCATCTCCATACCTGGCTGCATTGGGTTCGAAACTTTCAGTTGAACATGGGAAAATACTTGCTCTAAAAGTCGTTGAAACATCTGTACTAGTTCCAAATGGGTCAATTGTTAACTCAATAGCATCACCATACCAATGGTTTCGAATCCGATCAGGAGGCATGTGGCAGAGTACATCGTTATCTCGAACCTCAACTCCTACATAAAGATGTTCTTCATCATAGGCAAGATGGAAGTCAGAACTGGCATCGTCATTACTTTCAGCTTCACCCGACCAAGTATCCACATGGTTAATTCTGCCTGAACTGAAGTTTGACATATCTCCAAGTTCTCCGTCAATAACGGGGTTGTCAGCAGTTCTTGATACATCAAGAGATGGAAGAGCGTAGATATTTATTTCCTCAGAATCGGTGAATGATCCCGTTTTGGCAATTACTGTTCCAGCCAAAGCTGTAGAATGCTCATTGTTTGGAAGAACAGTGTCTGATACTTCAATTCCTACTTTGATATTTGAAGTTTCACCCGGTTGAAGTGAAAATGAATAATTTCCGGATGCAATCAGCCCGTCCGGAAGGTCAAAATCAAGTTCCCCTGATATTTCTTCAGTACCCGTATTTGAGACCTGGACGGTTACGGTGTTATCCCCGTTTATGGTTACAGGAAGCCTTGTAGGAAGATTGGGAGTTAGCCACTCTGTTCCTGTTTCAGCTGCAAATTCTCTGTAATACTGAATATCAAAAAGTGGTTGAACCTGGACATGAATAGGAGGGGTGGGTTCAATCCAGGTATAATTAAGACCGCTTACAATATTTCCATCTGTCTCTGCTGTGTATTTTACCCAAACCTTCTGTTGAGTATTCACTTCCACCTGGCCTTTGGGCGAAATTACAAATGAGTGTTTTTTGCTATCACCAGTTGAAAGATTTCCAGCTGAGATATTATTCTCTGAGGTGTTCCATCCATCCGGTAATACCAGCTCAATTGTAACATTTTCGAATGTTTTTTCAGTATTGTTTGCAATTTCAGTATGCACCTCAAATGGATCATTTGAAGATACCTGGTAAGATTCAGTGTCGATCTTTAATAATACTCCCGGGGGCGAAGAACCAGCCGGAATGTGAGTTCCTTCAAGAAAATGTGTTTCGGGGTGCCCTACCGGTACATGAGATTTTACAAGTAATCGTTTCTCAGAATCGGTTCTTTGAGACGGTACGGTATTCCATCGGTCCCAACCTTGTGTTCTAAAATTTCTAAGTGCGATGGCTCGTAAATTTGCATAAGTCATACCTGCGGAACGTGAAAATTCGTTCAAGGGAACTTCAATGCTCGATCGATCCCCCGGAGCTGAGATATATATTTTTAAAGGCTGCCACGGTTCCAGGTATTCATCTTCGATCAGAGATGGGCATGTATTTGGATCTGCTGAGAGATTAAAAGCACGAATTGCAGAGCGAGCCGCAAGCTGATGGTGACCATGTGTACCCGGCCCCGGCCACATTGTTACCAATACCTCAGGACGTGTCAAACGAATAACCCTGATCAACCGGCAGAGGTAATCGGGATCTTGTTCACTCCATTTTTTATCAGTAAGTGCAGCTGACTGTGTAAAATAAAAATCCTGGAATCCTAAGTAATAAAAACGATCAACACCGGCAAAGGATAAAGATTTTCGAAGTTCTTCAAATCGAATCAACCCAAGAGACTGTCCAACTTCGGGTCCAATTGCATTTCCACCTCCCTGACCCAGTGTAAAATTGGCTATTGTACCACGATACCCTTCATCTAAATTATATCGAGCCATAGTACCTGTAAACCCACCTTCATCATCGGGATGAGCACTTATATAAAGGAAATCAATATCCATCAATTCCCTGCTGTTTTGGGCAAATGTGAATAATTGAGTTGATAGAATAAGGATACATGTTAATAATAAGTGTCGCACGGTAACCCCCTATGTTTCGAGATTTTTTGACATCATTAATATGTATAATCTGTCAAATTCAAATTTATCTATTATATGAAAACGTTAACATATTCAAAAGTAAGGTTTGCAAAAAAGTATTAAATTGGTGAAGCTTTCATTTATGTAAAACTAGGTTAGTAAAGGTCACAATAGATTTGTCTAATATTTATTAGGCAAATCTGGTTTATAAAAAATTAACTGCTTTTTCAATCAAATAATCTGTACTGTGATAACAGTAAAACCGTATGGTGGTTTAGGTAATAGAATTCGTGTTCTATATTCAGTAATTGGTATTAACCGGGAAGTTGGCCACGAAATCAAAATTTTGTGGGGTTGCAGCAAGGATCTAAATTGTCCATTTGATGAACTTTTTATACACCCTGACAATTGCCGGGTTCGTAATTTTGAACAAGGGTTAATAAAAACAGTTTACGAATTTTCGCTACGAAAATTACGCTTTTCGAAACTCCGGCCTTATTTCTATGATCTTGTATTGACGAAAAACAAAATTTTAGAAATCAAGAATGAAACCGATGATTTCTCGGCACTTTTTAAAAATCATTCATCAATCTATTTAGAGTCTTGCATCTCTTTTTATGAAGGACCAAAAATAGAAGATTTACTGACGATTCATCCGGATATTTTAAATAGAGCGGAGACGATTTTCAGCAGATTTAAATCACCCACCTATGGAATTCACATAAGAAGTACAGACAATCAACTTTCAAAAAAATATAGTCCGCCAGTAGTTTTTGAGAATTTCATTAGAAAGAAGCTCGAGGAAGAAAGCAATGCTTGGTTTTTTCTTGCGACAGATTCAAAAGAAGTTGAAAGTGAATTGATCGAAAGTTTTGGAGACAGAATTTTAACGTCGAATAATAACATATTAGACAGGAATTCGAGGCAGGGCATAAAAAATGCCCTGGTAGATATGGTTTGTCTATCAAGAACGAAGAAAGTTTATGGCAGTTATTTTAGCTCGTTCTCCTCAATATCAGCTATGCTTACAGGCATAGAATGTGAAAATGTAACAACAGATTCTTTCGATCATGGAGTAGATGATATCTGAATTTACAATGGACTAATATCCTCTTCAGATACCTGGCCTTCAGCTTCACGATCATTAAATGTGAATATGAAGATCAGAAAAACTACAACTGCAAATGCTCCCGGAAGCCACCAGAAATCATACCATTGATCAAGCGTTAATGCTGACTGCTCACCTAAAAACAGATTAAAGGTTTCCCCGGCTACTTGAGCTCCAATAAGCATACCTACGCCGTATGTAATTAAGACAATGAGGCCTTGTGCTTGCCCGCGAATTTTTTCAAATGATTTTATGTCAACGTAAATCTGACCGGTTACAAAGAAGAAATCATAACATATACCGTGGAGAGCAATCCCTCCGAGAATCATCCAGGTTGTTACATCCGGGGCACCAAGAGCAAACAGTGCATAGCGTAATGCCCATGCCAGCATACCTACACCAAGCATCCACTTAACTCCAAGACGAGCAAAGAAAAAGGGCATTAACAGCATAAACAGAACTTCTGAAGCTTGACCAATCGTCTGTGTCGCTGCAATATTTTGAAATCCGGCATTACCCAGAAATATTTGAGTAAAGTTGTAATAGGCAGCCAGCGGAATACTAATAAGAAGTGAACTTGCAAGGAAAATATAGAAAGATTTACTCCCCAATTGTTTCAGTGCATCGACTCCTACAATACTTCTTACAGAAACAGTTTCGCCTTTTGCAGGGGGTGGGGTATGTGGAAGTGTAAAACTGTAAAGCCCCAAAATAATACTTGCAATGGATGTTAAATAAAGTGGCAGAGCAGTAGCTTCGGGTGTTATTCCTTCTGAAACAAAACTTACTAAACCAAAACTAACGGTAAGACCTGCTACAATCCAACCAACAGTTCCAAATACTCGAATTACCGGAAACTCTTTTTCCTGATCCTGGATATTGTGAAATGCTAGAGTGTTAGATAAACTCATAGTAGGCATGTAGCAGAGATTATATGCCAACAGCATGAGTATAAAAACGAGTGGATTATTAACCGCAAGAGGTGTGAGCCCCATAATAATTCCGCCAAGAATATGGAGTGTTCCCAAAACCCTCTCTGTTGCAAAATATCGATCAGCTATTAATCCAACGAAGAACGGCGCACAAATTGCTGCAATGGGATTCACAGTAAAAGGCCAGTGCGTTAAGTCTTCCATACCATTATTCGACATATAGACTGCAATGGCTGTGTACCAAGCCCCCCAAACAAAGAACTCAAGGAACATCATACCACTTAACCTGGCTTGAACAAATTTTTTCATGGGAAGACTTTATTAAATTTGGTTAGTATTTAATCTCGAAGAATATTCATTTTATGAACGTTAAGTGCAAGTAAAAGCATGATAAACGTTTGCAGATTTTCTAAAACTTCGTTATTTCTAAACAGCATAAAAAAAACTAAAGCTAGATATCATAACAATGAGCAAAAAATTAAAATATGGAATGGTTGGTGGCAGCCTTGATGCTTTCATTGGGGAAGTTCACAGAAAGGCCGCTGCATTGGACAGTAAATTTTCATTGGTTGCTGGTGCTTTCAGCAGCAGTCCTGATAAATCGAAAAAGACAGGGGAGGCACTGGGTATTGATCCCAATCGCACCTATGGATCATACAAGGAGATGATGGAAAAGGAGAGTCAACTGCCTGAAGATGAGCGAATTGATGTAGTCTCTATTGTTACTCCAAATCACGTTCATTTTGATCCGGCTAAAATGGCTTTGGAACATGGATTTCATGTGATTATTGATAAGCCCCTGGCATTTAGTACACAAGAGGCACGAGATTTAAAAGAGGTTGTAGATGACACTGGATTGGTCTTGGCGCTTACACATACGTACACCGGCTATCCAATGGTGAAGGAAGCCAAAGAATATGTTCGTGAGGGTAAACTCGGAAAAATTCGACAAGTGTATGTTGAATATCCTCAAGGATGGCTCTCAGTGCCTTTGGAAGAAGAGGGAAATAAGCAGGCATCCTGGCGAACAGATCCCGAACGATCTGGCGCGGGAGGTTCGATTGGCGATATTGGAACCCATGCCGCAAATCTGGCGGAATATGTTACCGGGTTGAACATTACTCATATTTGTGCTGATATAAACACAAAAGTTGAGGGCCGTAAGCTCGATGACAACGCTGCTGCACTCTTGAAATTTGAAGATGGAGCAACAGGAGTTTTAATGGTCAGCCAGATTGCGACGGGTGAAGAGAATGATATTAAAGTTCGTGTTTATGGTGAAAAGGCAGGGGTAGAATGGAAACAGTCAGATCAAAATACTCTGCTTTATAAACCCCTTGAAGGACCGCACCAAATTATCCGTGCAGGTACGGGTTATCTTTCCGATTTAGCCCAGGCCAATACAAGAACACCAGCTGGCCACCCGGAAGGATATCTTGAGGCATTTGCCAATATTTATGTGGCATTCCATCAAGCTGTCGTGGATCATCAGTCAGGAGAGTACAAATCAGCCTCTGATTATGATTTCCCTGATGTTGTAGATGGTATTCGCGGAATGGTTTTTGTTGACACAATGATTGAATCAAGCAAATCTGAAACTAAATGGACACCCATTGAATTATGAAAACTGTAAAAGGACCCGCCATATTTCTGGCACAATTTGTAGGAGATGAAGAACCGTTTAATGATCTCATATCACTTTGCAAGTGGGCAAAATCACTTGGCTACAAAGGGGTACAGATTCCCACATGGGAAACCGGTTTGATAGATGTGAAAAAACTTGCCGAAAGCAAAACGTTTGCTGATGAGTACAAAGGTAAAATTGAAGAGACCGGTGTTGTAATCACCGAGCTGGCTTCTCATTTAATTGGTCAGCTTGTGGCAGTTCACCCTGCGTATGATACCATGTTTGATGCTTTCGCTCCCGAAGAACTACACGGGAAACCGAAAGAGAGACAGGAGTGGGCCATTCAGCAGTTAAAATATACTGCTAAGGCCAGCAAAAATTTAGGGTTGGATGCACACATAACATTTTCCGGAGCACTAATGTGGCATACGGTTTATCCATGGCCTCAACGCCCGGCCGGGCTTGTTGAAGACGGTTTCGCTGAACTTGCTAAACTCTGGAAACCGATTCTGGACGAGTTTGATGAAAATGGCGTTGATGTTTGCTACGAACTGCATCCCGGAGAGGATCTTCACGATGGAATTACTTATGAAAAATTCCTTGAAGCAACTGATAACCATCGTCGAGCGAGAATTCTTTACGATCCAAGTCACTTTGTTCTTCAGCAGTTAGATTACCTGGAATTTATCGATATATACAAAGACTACATTGAGGCATTCCATGTGAAAGATGCTGAGTTCAATCCTACCGGAAGAGCAGGTGTCTATGGAGGCTATGAAAGCTGGATCGATCGACCGGGACGTTTCCGATCAATTGGCGACGGGCAGGTTGACTTCAGAAGTATCTTTACTAAACTCTCTCAATATGATATCGATTGCTGGGCTGTCTTAGAGTGGGAGTGCTGCATTAAACATCCTGAACAGGGTGCTAAAGAGGGTGCGGAGCTAATCAGCGATTATATCATCCAGGTTACCGAAAAAGCATTTGATGATTTTGCCGGTGGCGGTGGAGATACAGAGCTGAATAAGAAAATATTAGGCATAGAATAGAAATTTTTTTTGACTCATGGTTTTTAAATCAAAAGAAAATATGTAATTTGTCGTTAGAATAATGACAAATTGCATATTTCCATGAGTATAGAATCCATAGATAATATTCTTAGAGAAGCTGCAGTATCCTACGAAACATCTTCGTCGATGAATTTGGTAGAGTTGGCTCGTCTTGGAATCTCAAAAAAATCACTTCAAAAACTCGCAGAAATTGGTGGTCTGTCAATAAAGCAATTCACTGAATTACTGCCTGTTTCCCTTCGAACCATTCAACGCTACAGTGGAGGAGATCTTCTCCCACGAGAAGTATCCGATCATGCTCTTCTCATTGCAGAAGTATTCGCCAAAGGAGCTGAAGTCTTTGATAACAGAGAATCCTTTCAGCGGTGGTTGCAAAGCTCATTAGTTGGTTTGGGTGGCCAAACTCCTCTGAGCCTGCTTGATACAAGTTTTGGCATCCGAATGATAATGAATGAACTTGGAAGGCTGGAACATGGTGTGTATTCCTGATGGATCTTTTCAGAATTACGAAAAAACAATACATTCGTGATTTGAGCGGTGAGGGTTCAAGAAGATTTGGAGGACGATGGAATGAACAAGGAACGGCAATGCTTTATGCCTCTCAGAATGAATCCCTGGCTGCTCTTGAAATACTTGCTCATACTCCCATTTCAGAAATTCCGAATGATTTGAGTTTATTGGTGTTGTCGATACCTTCATCCATTGCACTTAAAAGTGTTGACCCTAACGAATTACCCGATAATTGGATGGATTATCCTTCACCACATGAATTAGCAAGGATAGGAAGCAGATGGGTACAGTCCGGGGCAAGCCTGATGCTGCAAGTGCCGTCAGCTTTGGTACGAACAGACTGGAATGTTTTGATCAATCCCGCTCATCCTCAAATGGATAAGGTAAAAATTAAAGAGGTATTCAATTTTCAGTTTGATTCAAGAATTCCTGAATAGGTTATTATTTTTTCCCAGATAGTGAGTACATTTCAAACTTAATCCAGACTACATCGTTTTCATCAAATGAAAACACAACATGATAAAAGACTGATTTCCATGCCTAAGATTATTCAAAAACTCCACGATTTTGCCAATCTGATTGATCCAGATAAAAATCAAATATTTAACATGTCTCACAAAGAGGCTGAAGATATCGTAGCAAATGGTGACCCTGAAGAAGTCCGAAACATTGACGGTAGTTTTGCTATTGTAACCAAGCAGGGCCAACAAGTTCGCATGGCTCGATCAATTGGACGGCCCATGCGATATTTCATGGCTAAACAAGTTGACGGACCACTGCTTGTGGTTGCTGAAAGGATAGATCATATCTATGATTACCTTAAAGAGTTAGATTTACACCATCAATTTCGTCCGGATTATACCCGAATGGTACCTGCTCATTATGTCACAAAACTGGATGTTGTGGGCTGCCCGGATCCGAACCCGGATTACAAGCGTTATTTTACTCCCGAACGGAATCAAATCAATGCCGACCTCAATCAAATTGGCGAAGCCTATGTTGGTGCCATGGCAAATGAATTAGGGAAATGGTTGGATTCAATTCCTAAGGATGAACCCATTGGAGTTCTTTTTTCCGGAGGTATAGACAGTGGTTCTGTATTTCTGACTTTATATAATTTGTTACTAAAGAGGGGAGAGTCACCGGCTCGATTAAAAGCATTTACACTTTCTGTCAATAATGGTCCGGATGCATCACAGGCATATGAATTCCTGGATTCACTGGATCTAAGCATGTTCCTGGAAGTAATAGAAGGTGAGCTTTCAGATTTGGATTACAAACAGACCATTCGAGTTATTGAGGATTATAAACAACGGGATGTAGAAGCCGCAACCACCGCATTAGCTCTCTGTAAATTGATCAGGAAGAAATATCCAAACTGGAAATATCTTGTTGATGGAGACGGGGGAGATGAAAACCTTAAGTCTTACCCTATCGAAGAGAATCCTGAACTTACCATTCGCAGTGTTCTGAATAATTCATTGCTCTATCATGAAGGTTGGGGTGTCGATAAAATTAAGCATTCATTAACATATAGCGGAGGCCAAAGCCGTGGAAGTGTTCGAACATATGCTACTGCTGATTACTATGGTTTTGAGGGGTTCAGTCCCTATTCACTTCCCAATGTGATTGAAGTTTCGGAAGGGATCCCATTCATTCAGTTAACGGACTGGAAACATGAAGAGCTTTATGCTTTAAAAGGTGAGATCGTTCAACGAGGAGTAAAAGCCATAACCGGATTGAATATGCCGGTTTTTCCAAAGCGAAGAATGCAGCATGGTACTGTAAAGATGGATGATTTTGAGAAGGTTTTCCCGGATAATGAAATGGTTTACCGGGATTATTTCAGATCTCTGTATAAGTGATAGAGCCAATTAATATTTTTTCATCGGATGAGTGAGTAATAAAACTTTATATCAGTTGTTGATTGAAATGCTCATCCGATGAATTTTTTTACTTTTAAAGAGTCCACTTAATACTGGTTAGTACTCCGAATTGGTCTCCAAAAAGGATTCCATCATCAAAAGCAGCTTCTAAGCGAAGTCGGATATTTTCATTCAGATTAATTGGCAGTGGAAATTCTGCACCGGCTAAAAATGACCATTGCGTGAGAGATCGGCTTGATCCTATTTTTACTTCGTTATCGCACTGGATTCCAAAAAGTTCCCCCTCTCCCAAATCCGGTACACGATTATCACATCGCTTGCCGAAATTCTTGCTGTATGTAATTTTTCCAAAAATCTTCGTTTGACTGAAGCTCGACTCTAAACCAATATGATGAGCCACAATCCGGTTATTAAGGATTCCCAGAGAATCCGGGTCTGGTTTAAAAAGTGGATTCCCGATGGTTCTCAATTGATAAGCCCAGCCAGTCTCATAAATCTCATGGTTATAGTAATTTTGGTTTCCCCTGTATTTATCAATACTCGGATCGGCATCGGGGTTTAACCGCCTGGGCCCACTCTGATTTTTTGTATACATATATTCGTACACAAAACTATCTATTGGCAGCTTCAACTCTTCAGAAAAATTAACAGAAACACCGGTAAGAATATCACTCATATTACTGAGTTTTAAGTCGTACTTGGTTTCGATAGGTGATTGCAGGTAAACAGAAATATCTGCTTCATTAAGATCTATCAGAGAGCCGAAAGCCCACGTACCTAATTGATTCCCCAGGACATACGCTTCCTCACTCCCGGGAGTAGATGCATCGCCACTCTGCGCAAAGAAAACGTCAATAAAATCCGATAATCCACTGGGTATATTACCTTCTTCTGGCGTACTACCGCCCCAAATTACATAATGTACAAGTCCACCATAAAAATTTAGGACTCGATCACCCCCAATTTTAAAGTATCCGGCTTTTTCATGCAGAAGAACATCGCTTCCAAAACGAGCACTCCCGAGCCATCCATGAGTGATATATCCGAATACTTGCAGGAAGTCGTTTGTGTAGGGAACGGTTAACCAGTCATGTAATCCTAATTTTAATTTTGGAATAGGAGTTGCATTCGTGCTGACTCCAAGAGATCCCATGCCGAGCTCATTATCATAAAAAAGAGGTGAGGGATCCATAAAACGCCCTCCCGAAAACTCAAGTCCATATCCCCGAACTTTCAGATATCCCTGGTTAAATGAGAGAGTTGATCGGTCACCCGGCCGAGCGATGGCACTTGCACCATAAAGAATATCAATGTTCTCTGTATCATACGAATTATGGTATTGCAATCTGGACATAAACTGGCTGCCTTCGTCTGAGTACACACCATATCGGTTGGATTGAAACCAAAATGGAGTTGTATTTTCAGAACTAAAAATTCCTGACGTTTCAATTGAAAATTGTCCGTATAGATTAGGCAAAGAGATGATTGAAAAAAAAATTGCCAGGAACAGAAACCGTTTTAGAATGGCCACGAAATTCTATATCTGAGGTTGAATTATTTTGAATCAAAGATAATAAAAAACTGCAATTTTACAGATCAATTAACCTGTTAAAAACGAACTGAAAATGGTATCATAATCTAAAGGTTGGTAATATTAACTGATTAAAAAATCATTATTTGATTCACGAAATAAGTAATAGAACCGTAGAGAAGTACCGCCCATCGAAGGTTAGAGTAGACCCGGAGAAGCCGTACATGTATTTGCATGAGCAGGAAATGCAAAAGGATGGATCGGTCAAAGATGTAAATACAGTATTTTTAACAAATCGTGAGTGTCCGTTTAAGTGCGTGATGTGTGATCTGTGGCGCCATACCCTGGATGATCCAACTCCTGCCGGGGCAATTCCCGCTCAAATTGAATATGCGATGGAACGCTTGCCATCAGCTAAAGTGATTAAACTATATAACAGCGGCAATTTTTTTGATGGAAAGGCGATCCCACGCAGTGAATATGAACAGATAGCTGAACTTCTCAGCGATTATGAGCACGTGATTGTAGAAAACCATCCTAAGCTGATTGGATCTTTTATTCTTGAATTTCGAGATCTGCTTAGCGGATCACTTGAAATTGCAATGGGCCTTGAGACGATTCATCCGGATGTTCTACCAAAGTTAAATAAACAGATCACAAAGGAAGATTTTTTTGAAGCTACTCATTTTTTGGTTAATAATGAGATCGATGTTCGTTCATTTATTCTTTTGAACCCGCCATTCCTGACTGATCCACTTAAAAATATTGAATGGACGCTCAGATCCGTTGAATTTGCCTTCGATAGTGGATGCACGGCTTGTTCAGTTATACCGGTACGTGATGGAAATGGAATCATGGAGGAGCTGAAGAAAACTGGTGAATATACTCCCCCAACTATTTTGGCTCTTGAATCGGTATTTACGGATGCATTAAAAATGAACAGGGGACGAGTATTTTGTGATTTGTGGGACCTTGAAAGATTCTCTGAGTGTGATAAATGTTTCAATGAAAGAAAGCGACGACTTGATGAAATGAATCTTACTCAAAAAATATTACCTGAAATTGAATGTGAATGTAATCCACCAACTGCTCATATATGAAGAGGTTTGATTATTTAATCGTAGGCTCAGGTTTTTCAGGTTCAATCATTTCAATGGCTTTAACCAAAATGGGCTATTCTGTTTGTTTGATTGAAAACGATCAACATCCCCGATTTGCGATCGGTGAATCATCAACTCCTATTGCTGACATGATTTTACGCGATCTGGCAGATGATTATGACTTATCTTTTCTCAAAAAACTATCCAGGTACGGTGAGTGGCAAAGAAATCATCCGGAAGTAGTATGTGGTTTAAAACGTGGTTTCAGCTATTACCACCACAAAAAAGGGCAGAGTTTCAGTTCCGATAAGAACCATAACAGTGAACTATTGGTGGCTGCAAGCGAAAATGACCAGAATTCCGATACAAACTGGCTTCGAAGTGATGTGGATCATTTTTTGGTTAATAAAGCGGTAGAAACCGGCGTGTGTTTTTTTGATCAGACGAACATTCAAAAACTTTCGAGAGATCCTAAAAAAGAAAGATGGTCTATTTTCCTGGAAACAAGCCAAAGGATAAAAGAAGTTAAATCCAATTGGATCATTGATGCGAGCGGGAGTCCACAATTCTCAAGTAATTTTCTCAATACTCAAAGCCATTCGAGCGGTTTCAAAACCCATTCTTCAGCAATTTATACTCATTTTGAGGAGGTTGCTCATTGGTTGGACTATCTGAAATTAAAGGGATTGAAAACCTCGGACTATCCCTATAATCCTGATTTCTCGGCTCTTCATCATCTAATAGAAGAGGGCTGGATTTGGATGCTTCGATTTAACAATAACCGTTTAAGTGCCGGAATGCTCCTTGATGAGTCAGCTCAAAAAAAATACTCAGATAATATCCCTGAAGAGTCTTGGAAATCGATTATTCAGCAATATCCATCATTGCAGGATCTCTTTATTGATGCTGAAATTGCCAAATCGCCAAATCAGTTTATAAAAACAGGTAGACTTCAACGAAAACTAAACCGAGTTTATGGAAATGGATGGGTGGTCTTGCCACATACTGCAGGATTTGTTGACCCTCTCCATAGCACAGGAATAGCATATACATTAAGCGGGGTAGAGGTTCTTTTGAAATTATTTCATCCAAGTGTTAATAAAAAAGAGAGAAAGGAGCTTCTTAAAAGTTATGAAGATAAAATTTATAGTGAATTGTCTGTCATAGATTTACTCGTTTCGATGTGTTATAAAACAAGAGGACTCTTTGATCTTTTTTCGGCGTGTACTATGATCTATTTTATTGCTTCGATTCGATATGAACAGAAGAGATTGGCGGGAGAAACTCCTGATACTTTTTTATGTGCCGGTCATCCTGAAATCAGGAAGATTATCGAAGACTCATTTGCTCAGATTCAAAATCTGAATCTTGATAAACTATCAGAGTCGCAGATCAATCAAGAGATTAAAAAATTCCGAAAGCGAATTGAGCCATTTAACACTGTTGGTTTAATGAATCCGGAACTCAATAATATGTATCAGCATACAGCAGTTGAGTTATAACCCTTCTAACCCGCTCCGCCGGAAGCTCCACCTCCTGCTGTTCCGGCTGTCGCTCCAACACCACCCGACGCAGCGGAGAAAGTAGAAGTACCTGATGCTGCCAACGTAGAAACTGTCGTTGCCACAGTTGCCGGTGTATGGTCTGAGCCGGCCATTAGAATAATCCATGTGAATATTACCCCATCACTGCCATCCGATTGTTGCACTAAGTTCTCAATTTTATTTCCTGATAGCGAAAGTGCAATTGCATAGACAAAATGTCTATCCATCATCTCCATTCGAATGGTTCGTTTATCGGCATTTTTTAACCCATCTCTATATGCCTTCCATCGTTTATATGTCTCTTCTCCTTGACGTGTTCTCCGTTTAATTGCTAAAGATGCAACAGACATTAAACTTGTAAAGATCAAGCCAATCAGGGCTATTTCAGTGGAACCATTTATCATTAGTATGAATAAGAGTACAACAAGCAGAAACTGTATAATGAAATTGATAACAACGCCTCTCATGCTCTTCTGATCCTGCCAGTTTTTCTCATCATACACTTTTTTTACTTCCTCCTTCCAATCAGAGAACCATTCAGACATTTTAAAATCATCGCCATCTTTAAATAGTTTATCGAATCGGTTCACTCCCCGATCAATCTGCTGATTGATGTGATCAACAATCATCTGCTCCCACAGGGGTACAGACGTTTCAGGTTGTGGTTCTGATTTTTTGATTCTAAAGTATGTCTTCTCCTGTGAGAAAAATCCTTCTTTCTCTTTCTTTTCCTCGTGAATTGTAAACCAACCACGTCTTGCCAAATCGAAAATTGTTGCTGCGAGATGGTTTCCGGAGGGTGTACCTGTACCAAAAAGTGGTCCAATAATAGCAGGAGGAGTGGAATCGGGAATCATAACGGTTTCGCGATCTGAAATGGTTCCTGTCTGATATCGTTTCCCAAACCTCCTGTAAAGCAACAAGAAAACAGCAATACTTACAGTACAAATCAAAATGGTGACTTCAGGAGTAATCGATTGATAGTATTCATTGCGTTCCTCAATACGCTGCTGTTCAGCAATATAGGCTTGTTCGTCATTTTGGATCCACTCAAGTGTCAGATCCGGGTCTGTAATTGAAATTGAACCTTCATCGAATACCTGGGTTGGAAAAACCGATCGAACCTCTAAGGATTGATTTGTTGAGAGATTGTCTGCAGATATAGAAAACCGGCCTGTGCTTTGATTGCTTTGAATTTGGGTTGATTCCGTACGCGTCCAAGCATAGAGAGAATCAGGAGATATGTTTTGCGGCAAACGAATTTGTACATCCAGGTTCTCTGTCGGCTTTTCACGGCCGGAAGCTATATAATTCCAAAAGAATTCAGTCCAGTTAGGTCCTACGGAGATGGCATCGGTCAGTTCATAGTTGATTGTAAAGGTGCGTATTGTATCAGAAGCATTGTAGTGCCAAGTAATGATTACAGAATTATCACTCTCAGATACGCTGAATGTACCGACTTCCTCGCTATTCTCGTTAATAAAAGAGTTATCTTGATCGCTGACTTGAATATTCATGATCTCCGCATATCCGCTTTTCGGAAGACGATAATCCGCCCAGCTGAAAGAACCTTGAAATTGATACGTTCGTTGTTCACTGATTCGAACAATACCATTTTCAAGAATTTCCACATCTACTCTGATATCGGGAATCTGGTACTCCTTATCCTGGGAATAGCTTAGATTGACAATTAAAAAAGTAAACAGAATTGTACCCAGTAACTTTTTCATCATGATCAATTGATTTGTTCAAGTATTGATTCAGGAATATCAGGCATTCCTCCTCTCTGAGAAGCTACAAATGCGGCATATTGATTAGAGAGTGATAGAATTTTGTTCTCCGGTGTTTGATTTAATTTCAAAAATGTAAAACATGCGAGAAATGCATCACCAACGCCTACAAAATCTCCTTCTCCGCTAATTGGGTGAGCATTTTCATGAACAGTATTGGTGGCTGTAAACATTGTGCTCCCATTTTCACCCTCTGTCAGCAGTATAATTTTATTGGGATCATCATCAAAGATATTATCTGTAAAGCTATGCTTTCCAAACCATTCAGCCAATATTTTAAATTCATGTTCATTGATTTTTATGATATCCGATTTTTGAATGGATGAGATGATCAGGCCCTGATCCACAAATGGAGGTCGAAGATTCAGGTCGAATACTTTTAAACAATTTCCCGGTACTGCCGAAAGCAAGTATTGGACTGTATCTTTTGTCTTATCATTTCGTTGAGATAATGACGCAAAACAGATGGCATCCAGAGAGTTGACCTGATTAATAAGTGCATCCGTTAATTCAATAAAGTCCCAGGCAGAGGGTTCTTCAATTGAATATGAGGGTTCACCTTCATCGAATTTAACATTTACAATACCGGTAGGATATTCTTCATCAAGCTGGATAAGTTTACAGTTGATTCTTTTCTGAGTTAAAAAATCCAATAAATCATCACCATTAGTATCTTTTCCTACCCGGCTCAACAGGAGAGAGGCAGTTCCCAGAGAATGAAGATGATAAGCAACATTCGCCGGCGATCCTCCGGGCTTTTTATAATCGGGAAAGATATCCCAAAGAACTTCACCAACACTTAATGTTTTGTACATATTCTTGAATAGTTTTCATTAGAAAAACTCTCAAACAATATGCATGTTTTTGAAAAAAATATTAAATGCACTTTGAGAGTTCTTTCTTTCTTGTATTTTTGATTGTTCTCTAAATAAATAAAAACATATTTGCTCTATGGATAGAAAAAAATTTCTCAAAAGTTTAGGAGCTGTTACACTCGGTGGAGTAACAGCGGCGGGTTTGCCATTATCATCAATTGCTCAAAAAAGAAACATGTCCGATCACATGTTTTTTGATATTTCATTAGCTCAGTGGTCTCTCAACAGAAGCTATTTTGGGCCTTCTCGCGAAGTTGGTAAGGGTGAGATTGATCCACTCTATTTTGCCAGGCATGCGCGTCAGCGTTACGATATTGGAGCAATTGAGTATGTTAACCAGTTCTATTTTGGTAAGGCTGAGGACCAACAGTATCTGAATGAGCTCAAAAATGTAGCTGATAATGAAGGTGTTGAGAGTGTCTTAATTATGTGTGACGGGGAAGGGAATCTCGGTGATCCCGATTCAGCCGATCGTCAACAAGCTGTTGAAAATCACTACAAATGGGTAAATATGGCAAGTTTCCTCGGGTGCCATGCAATTCGTGTAAATGCAGCCAGCCAAGGCACCTACGAAGAACAGATGGAACGTGCTGCCGATGGCCTCAGAAGTTTAACAGAGTACGCTGATGATGAAGGAATCAGTGTCGTTGTAGAAAATCACGGAGGCCTATCAAGTAATGCCGATTGGTTGGTAGGAACCATTGAGATGGTAGATCATCCAAATTGTGGTACACTGCCTGATTTTGGAAACTTCAGAATTTCTGAGGATGAGATGTACGACTATTATGAAGGCACCGAGAAATTGATGGAGCATGCCAAAGGCGTGAGCGCCAAAACATACGACTTTGATGAGGAAGGAAACGAAACCACATTAGATGTCATGCGTCTGATGAGAATTGTAAAAGATGCAGGGTATACTGGTTATGTTGGAATTGAATATGAAGGAAACCGGTTATCTGAAGATGAAGGTATAAAAGCAACAAAAGCTCTCCTGGAGAAGGTTGGTGCAGAGTTAACTGATTAAATTCTGCTTTACAATTTTGTAAAATTCACAATAAAACTCTTTTTAAACCATTTTAAGGGTTGAGCAGGAATTGCTTTGTACAGACATATCTATAACCCCAGATCTCCTTCAAATGAATTTGAATGTTAAAGCAAAAAAGAAGAATACCTATGACGCTATTGTAGTGGGAACGGGTATAAGCGGCGGCTGGGCTGCAAAAGAACTCACAGAAAATGGCTTAAATACACTTGTCCTTGAACGAGGACGGGATGTTAAACATATCGAAGACTATCCAACGGCTTTAAAAGATCCGTGGGAGCTGCCCTATGCCGATCGACTCACAGAAGAGGAAGCTAAACACTATAAAAAGCAGATGCGGACGGGTTACACAGTTCGCCAATCTACTAAGCATTGGTGGGTTAAAGACACCGATCAGCCTTACAAGGAGGTTAAGAGATTTGACTGGATGCGTGGGTATCATGTTGGTGGACGATCCATTATGTGGGGTCGCCAGAGCTACCGTTTGTCTCCAATGGATTTTGAAGCGAACCTGAGAGAGGGCATAGCTATTGACTGGCCAATCCGGTACGAGGATCTCGCCGAATGGTATGATTATATAGAGGGCTTTGCCGGTATCAGCGGACAACCTGAGGGACTTCCACAACTACCGGACGGGAATTTTCTTCCCCCAATGGAATTAAATTGTGTGGAGCAAAAACTTAAGGAATCGATAGCTGATATTTTTGACCGTACTCTTACAATTGGACGAGTAGCTAATTTAACGCAGCAGCACGAGGGTAGAGGTCCCTGCATGTTTCGTAATCGTTGTGACCGCGGATGTCCGTACGGTGGCTATTTTTGCAGTAATTCGTCAACTCTACCCGCGGCATCTGCTACCGGGAATATGACACTTCGTCCACATTCAATCGTAAATTCAATTATTTATGATGAGGATGAAGGAAAGGCAACCGGCGTACGTATTATTGATGCAGAAACTTTAGAAACGGAGGAGTTTTATGCGGATGTAATATTCCTGAATGCATCGACAATGAATTCTACAATGATCATGTTAAATTCCAAGTCTGATCGATTTCCAAATGGACTTGGAAATGATTCCGGTGAGTTGGGCTGTAATGTGATGGATCACCATTTAGGAGTTGGGGCCAGTGGCGATATTGACGGTTTTGAAGACCGATATTACTGGGGGCGCCGTCCAAACGGTTTTTATATTCCGCGCTACAGAAATCTTAATGGCAATAACAGAGAATATATTCGTGGATTTGGCTACCAGGGGAGTGCAAGCCGGGAAGCCTGGCAACGTGGTGTACGCGAATTGGCCGTGGGAATGGAGCTCAAAGAACTGCTCCGGGAACCGGGCTCATGGACAATTGGTATGGGTGGGTTTGGAGAAATGCTTCCAAATCACGACAATAAAGTGTATCTAAGTGAAACAGAAACTGACAAATGGGGACAACCGATTCTTGTGTTTGATGTTGAGTTTAGTGATAACACATATAGAATGCGTGAAGATATGAAGAACGATGCTGCCGAGATGCTGGAAGCGGCAGGCGCTAAAAATATTGAGATGTTCGATGACCCGGGCGGTCCGGGACTTGGAATTCACGAAATGGGCACTGCCCGGATGGGGCGCGATCCTCAAACATCAGTTTTGAATAGATGGAATCAGGTTCACGCCGTAAAAAACGTATTTGTAACCGACGGATCTTGCATGACTTCAGCGGCTTGTCAAAATCCTTCATTAACTTACATGGCTTTAACTGCCAGGGCGGCCAACTATGCTGCTGATCAACTTAAAAAAGACAATCTTTAAACATGGATAAATCAAATAAAATTGACAGACGAGAAGCGATTAAACGAACTGCACTTTTGATCGGTGGTGCTGTATTTGCCCCCAATGCATTAGGTGTTTTGCAAGGTTGCACGGCGCAGCCGGGTGTAAATTGGGAACCGGTACTTTTTACCGATGAACAAGCTCGTCTGACATCGGCACTGGCTGATGTAATTATCCCGAAGGATGAGTATCCCTCCGCAAGCGAAGCTGGAGTCCCTGCATTTATAGAATCGATGATAAACGATGTATATACTGATGAACAGCAGGCAGAATTCCTTGAAGGCTTAGATACATTTGCAGATAAATCAAGACTGGAACTTGGCGGTGAATACTATGAAAGTGCCGAAGAAGATCGATACGAATTCACCTACAACGAAAATCAAAATTCGCTGGATATAGATCGGGGTCAGGATGCTCCATTTTTTCTGCGATTTAAGGAGTTAACCATTTTAGGGTACTTCACATCCGAAGTTGGTGCTACGGAAGTTCTTCGCTATGAGCCGGTTCCCGGAATGTACAATGGCTGCATGCCCTTTGAAGAGGTTGGCAAAACCTGGGCCACATAATTTTTAAATTCAGACTCAAGGGTTACTAAATTTATAAATGTTACCTGATTACACGAGATACTCTTAAATCTTGTCAGTTCAGTTGTATTTATCTATGCATAAAAATTTCTGAGTAGAAATTTAAAAAAAGAATGAAATCAAGAAAGGAACCTTTTAATTTCAGATCTGTTAACCACCATAATATTCAAGTGGCTGATTGCAAATTCAGGCTTTTTGAATGAGAATTGACCCAAAATATTTTAATCGTTTCATAGCAATATGTGCTGCAATTACAGTCGTTGTTATTATCTACAGTACATTTCGTTATTTTCAAAGGCAGGTAACTGATTTCAATAATAACGTCTCAGAAATCCAACCTGATACGCTTTCATTTCGATCATTTTCGAATACCGATAGTTTATATCTGAATAATTTACCGGATCAACCGTTGGTCATTCATTTTTGGTCTACATGGTCAGACAAATCGATCGGGGTTGGAGATTTTTTGCGAACATATGCAGATGACGGAAATCAGCTTATTGTAATTGCAGCAGCTGTACGAGATGGAGATGAACAGGTCCGGGATTATGTGAATGGTCAATCTGGAAAATTTCATTTTGTAGAAGGAACAGACCTTTTCCAATCCGTTAAGACTCCGGGATTACCCGCTCAAATTTTCATTGATCGAAGGAAGCAGATATTTGATACTCATGTGGGAAATGATACCACCGAAATCAGAACTAAATTAGATCGGCTTATTGCTGGTGAGTGAATCTCGCAACTATATCATTTTAAATGGTTCATGCATTCCTGAAAATCATGCAAAAATTCCGGCACGTACATCCGGACTTTATTATGGGGCAGGTTGTTTTGAAACATTTATTGCAGATCAGGGCGGAATTTTTAAATTCGATGAGCATATTGACCGGCTGAATAGGGGATTGAAATACCTTGGAGTACCAGATTCGGAAATCATAGATAAAAAAACAGTTCTTCAACAGATCAAAATACTCTTAACTGAAAATGATTTATTAGGGAAGAGAAGTCGAATTCGCATTCAGGCTTCATTAGCTGATAAGGGTGGATATTCAAAAAGTAATGATTCTTCTCTCACCGTGATAATTTCCTCACATGTAGCGGAGAAAAATACAGAACCCAAAAAACTCATTGTATCTGAAACGAATGTCGTTCCCTCATCAGCCCGGCCATCAAGTTTGAAATTGAGTAATATGCTTCACTACCGCCAGGCTTTTCGTGAGGCCAGTATGAATGGAGCTGATGATGCAGTGATGCAAACCGTGGATGAATTTGTTGCGGAAACTTCCATAGCCAACATTTTTTGGATGAAGAATGGGCAGATTTTCACTCCCTCAATCTCTTGCGATATTCTTCCGGGTATTATGAGAAATTCGATTATAGAGATCATTAAAAATAAAATGAAGCTTAAAGTTAATGAAGGAATGTTTGTAATTGGTAAACTGACTCAGGCCGATTTTGCCTGGCTTACAAATAGTGTAATGGAGGTTGTACCGGTTTCAACGATTGCTGAAAACTCTTTTCAACCCAATCCTGATTTCTTATTAGATTTACAAAGAAATTTAGAAGCATATAAGAAGGAAAATATGCAGTATGTCTGAATCGATTACCAATCTAAAAGAAATAGAAGCTTTCCTTGATTCAATCCCGAAGTTCAGTAAATCGGGAAAAAATGCTACCAACTTCGATTTGAGTCGCATGGAAGAGTTTTGTGATCGATTGGGAAATTCCCAGAATGATTTTAAATCCATTCATGTGGCCGGAACAAACGGGAAAGGAACGGTTTGTCGGATGTTAGCATCCGTTTACCAGGAAGCGGGATATAATGTTGGATTGTATACTTCACCACATTTGGTGGATTTCAGAGAGCGATTTCAAATCAATGCAAAATTTGCAGAAAGTGATCTATTTATTGAATTTTTTGATCGATTTGGTGAGTACATACGAGAGAAAAATTTCACTTATTTTGAAATGACAACTGCCATTGCATTTTGGATATTTTCTCAACAAAAAATTGATTTGGCTGTACTTGAGGTTGGATTAGGCGGCCGGCTTGATGCGACCAATGTAGTTGATCCACTCATTAGTGTTATTACATCAATAGGCCTGGATCATACAGATATCTTGGGTCATTCCATTGAAAAAATTGCATCGGAAAAAGCGGGTATCATCAAACAAAATAAACCGGTTGTGATTGGAAAATTGCCCTCTCAAGCCAAATCAACCATTCAAAAAATTGCGAAAGATAGATCAGCAAAGTTTGTTACCATTGAGCAGCTTGAAACAACCATTCAAAATCGAAAAATCACTCTTCAGAAGGAAGGTGAACCGGTATTGATAGATGCTCAAAACTGGAAAGAGGTTGATACCCGGAACATAGCGATTGTTTACAAAGTGTTACGAGTACTTAAAGATCAATTCCCTGTTAGTCAAGATATCTTCACAAAGGGAATTGAAAACGTACAACTTCGATTTCCAAGAAGAGCAGTTTTTGAAAAGCTCTCTTCAGGTTATAATTGGTATTTTGATGGAGCCCACAATGAACAATCTGTTAAATCGCTGACGTCACACCTCATTTCAATGGCACCTGCCAGTGAATGGAGAGTGGTATTAAGTTTTATGAGAGATAAACTTTCTTCGGAAATTGCAGAGCTCTGGAGTAAATTTGATCATCTTTATCTCTACGAGATGGAAGGAGAGCGTGCGGCAACTTTTGATGAAATGAAAACCTTTTTTCCAACCGCGAAGACAATAGAATTCCCGGATCAAATAATCTCTAATCAATTTAAATCAGAATTAGTAATTTTTAGCGGAAGTTTTTACTTTTACAGTGTAGTCAGCAATTGGATGGGTGCCATAGCTTCTGCTGATCATTTAAATCCTTCCGCACTATAAGAAATTTACCCTCGGCGTACTACTGAGACTAAGTTGTTCGCTTTTCTACATGAATTAAATATTTGAACTAAACTTTCATTATGTCGGAGAATCAAACCGATAAAGATTTTCAAATCGACCTGGAAACACTGCATCAAAAAAATGTTAAAGACCTTAAAGCCATTGCAAAGGCAATGGGGTTAAAAGGTATTTCCACGTTAAAAAAACAGGGCATTATCGATCGTATTAAGGATAGTGTTGACAAAAATCGCTCAGAAAATTCGAAGAACCGCAAAAAGGAATCGAAACCTAAAGAGGTTCAGAGTTCGAATTATGGGCAACAGTCTCACATCCAAACGTATGATGAGAAGCCAAAAAGGAAAAAAACATCATCCAGTTCCCAAAAGAGGCAGCATCGAAACAATCAAAAAAAGAATAAGAAGCACGTAAGTAACGTGCTTCCTGAATCGGATGCGGATACACTTGAAGAGAAGTTGGCTGAGATCCAACCCAAGCTCGGCAAGTTTCTCCTGAATGAAGGAACGCTTGAGATTCTTCCCGACGGCTATGGCTTTCTGCGATCTGTTAACTACAACTATAAAGCCAGCCCGGATGATATTTATGTATCACCCTCTCAAATAAAGCGATTCCGACTGAAGCAAGGGGATTGTGTGATCGGCATTATCCGTCCGCCTAAAGTAGGTGAGAGATATTTTGCATTGCTTCGGGTTGAAGGCGTGAATGGCAAGATTCCGCGGGACATGGACAATCGTGAAGATTTTGAAGACCTGCTGCCGATATATCCTGATTCAAGATTTAAACTGGAAAACCATTTTGCAGAGTATACAACTCGTATCATGGATATGTTTACACCTATTGGAAAAGGGCAGAGAGGCTTGATTGTTGCCCAACCCAAGACCGGTAAAACTACGATTCTGCGGAATGTAGCGAATGCGGTTAACAGGAATCATCCTGACACAAAGATAATCATACTTTTGGTTGATGAACGACCGGAAGAGGTTACTGAAATGGAGCGGACGGTTAAAGATGCTGAAGTTGTTGCCTCTACATTCGATGAAAAACCCGAAAACCATGTTGGCCTATCCGAAATTGTCTTTGAGAAGGCCAAAAGACTTGTAGAGAGTGGTCATGATGTATTGCTGTTGATGGACTCGATTACACGCCTTGCACGCGCTTATAACGTAGCACAGGGAAGCTCAGGACGGACAATGACCGGTGGTGTGGACTCGGAAGCTCTGAAAGCACCTCGACAACTTTTTAGTTCTGCAAGAAATATTGAGGGTGGGGGAAGTCTCACAATCATCGCCACTGCCTTGGTTGAAACCGGCTCCCGCATGGATGATGTAATTTTTGAGGAATTTAAGGGAACGGGTAACATGGAGCTTGTTCTTGACAGAAGACTTGCTGAACGACGTATCTTCCCTGCAATTGATGTATTCAAAAGTGGAACTCGTCGCGAAGAGCTTATCGTTGCTGAAGAGGAGCATGAAAAAGTGGTTCTACTGCGACGTTACCTGAATAATTACAATGCATTTGAGGCGATGGAATTCCTGCTTGATAAGATGAAGGGCACAAAATCGAATGAGGAATTTCTTATCTCGATGAATAAGCAGTAAAAATTTACAACTGGTTGCCTTGCCTGTTACCTCATCATGGAGTGCTAACTATAGAAAAACGGTGAAGATAATCAGTTTGCCTGGACTCTTTCATGTTGATGTATTGAAAATTTAGAATTGCCGGACAAGCTGTCCGGCGTACTAGGTACAACGAGCAGCTTTGGCCGTTACCTCAAACTTCTTTTAAAGGTAGAATTGAAATGTTTTAAATATTTCATTCGCCTGACAATTCAATCGGTTTTTTAATCTTTATTCTGACCGGGCAAGCTTTTCGATGTGCCTATGGTTTCAACAAGATATATTTTTTCTGTGGATCCCTTGAAAGCTTCCCTGATTTTTTGAAAAGGGAATGATAAAAAAACATGACAGCCTTCTCTTTCAGCGCTTGTTTGAGCAGTAGCGTTTTAGATTTTTTTGACTGGAGCGGGTCAATATCAATATTTCGCATCGAGTAGTGGTTGAGATGATACTCCGTAGGTACAAGATCCCCCATGAAGTAAGCAGAATTATCCCCATCTTTTAATTTTACGATCATATGTCCCGGTGTGTGTCCGCCAGTCTTTATGGCAAAAACTCCATCAACCGGTTCATAGATTTCCTGATCTACAAATGTAAATCTCTCTTCGGCTATCAGCTTGTACATTTCATCCAGTTTGTAACCGGCACCGGGTATTTTTATATCCCGGTTGATTTGTGAGAGTGCATAATCCCATTCATCTTGGTGAAGAATATACTCAGCGTTTGGAAAGGTTGGTTCTGTTTTTAAATCTTCAGATACACGGGAAATCCCGGCTGCATGATCAAAATGAAGGTGTGTGAGGATTACATAATGAATATCCCGGGGTGACAGATCAAAAATATCCAGGTTTGTAACAACATTTGAAGCTTTTTTGTATTGGCTCCCGGAATCCAATCCCCATCCTAAACCGGGATCAACCAATATATTTTTTCCGCTTTTTTGTATCAAGAGCGGATCGATCCCAATAGCGGATGTGAACTTCCCGATGTTTGGATCATCCTTAAGATTATCCAGCCGCGAGGATTCTATTTTTTGGAATGTTCCATCCTCGAAAAGTTCAAAAAAACCCTCGCTAAGCTGTTCAATCGTAAATTCACCAATCTTCATCTATGTCAGGAGTCAATTTTGTATGGAAGAAGGGTCCAATGTTGAATTCCTTTTTGGTTGAGTAGATTATTTACGTCGTTCACATCTGATTGAATATCACGCGGTATCCAGCCAAACATCCAGCTTTTCACCTGGGCATTGGCTCCTCCAAAAAAGGCTTCGAATAAGTCTTGCTTCTTAGGATAGGTTTCGATTTTATAATCCTCAATTTCGGCCATCTCAGCAGCGATTCTCAAGGCATCGTCGATATCACCAATTGCATCAACCAAACCAACTTCAAGCGCTTGTTGACCGGAGTAAACACGACCCTGGGCAACAGCATCTACTTGCTCTACCGACATCCTCCTGTTTTCCGCAACTACGCTTAAAAATGTATTATAACTCTGCTCAATATTAGCTTCGAAGATCGCCTGCTCATCATCCGTCAGAGGGGTTGTAAGGTCAAAAAGGTCTGCATACTCGTGAGTCTTCAATGTCTCATAGTTGATTCCAATTTTCTCTTCCATTAACTCCTGTACATTAAAGAGCATATTTGCAACACCGATAGACCCTGTAATGGTGTTGTTATTTGCAAGAACTGTATCAGCGCCCATCGCCATATAATAGCCGCCAGAAGCTGCAACGGATCCCATGGAGGCAATGACCGGTTTTTTCCCGGATGCCTGCTTAATATGATGCCATAAAATGTCGGAGGTTGTAGCAGCTCCACCCGGACTATTAATGTGTATCACAATAGATTTAATATCATCGTCTTCTAACGCATCGTCTAGTTGCTTTTTAAAATTACCAGCTGTAATTCCTGTATTGTTATCAAAGGGTGACTCGGCAATCTCCGGTAAAATCGTGCCTGACGCGTAAATAACAGCAATTTTATCGGTTGTTTCAGAACTTTCAAGGCCAGCGCTGCTATTCGAAACTCTGTTGTATCGTCCAAAGTCAACTGTTTTGAGGTCCTCTTCAGAATCATCTCCGATTCTTTCTTTAATGATATCAACAACCTGATCACTGTAAATCAGTGAATCTATCAAACCGTTTTCAACAGCAAATTGCAGGCGGTTAATTGGAGGCGTATTCATTAAGTCGTTGATTTCGTCAGGCGACTTACCTGTTCGCTGGCTTACTGCATCTACAAAGGTACCGGAAAATGACTGAAGAATATCGTTGATCTGCTCGCGATATTCCGGAGAGCTGGATTCATTTAAATAAGGCTCAACTACGGATTTGTATCGCCCGGCACGAAGCATTTCAGGTTCAACCCCAATCTTATCCAACAATTCCCGGTAAAAAGTAAGTTGAGCCGTGAATCCGCTAAATTGAAATAAAGTTTCAGGAGGTGAGAAGATGCTGTCTGCCGCTGTAGCCAGGAAATAAGCTTTTTCATTCATCCCGATATCGTCAGTACTAAAGTAGATAAATTTGCCGCTCTCTTTAAATTCCCGGAGATCTTGATAAACCGTTTCAAGATTTGCCCAGGTGGCTGTTACATTATTTGCTTCGATCCAAATGCCCGGAATTTTATCATCTGCGGCAGCTTTTTTCAAATTTTCTTTCAATCCGGTAACAGAAACCCTGTTCATCATTTGAGGATTAAATAACTCCTGGAATGGATCATATGCAACCCGCATAGGAATACTGCCCGACAAATTAACTTTCAGAACGGTATTCGAACGGATATAGGGTTCAGGTTGAGATGAACTACTGGCGAGTATTCCAAAAAAGATTAGAAAAATGATGAGTAAAGCAATCAGCGTTCCAAGAACGGATGCCAGGAAAGTTTTAAAAAATTGCATAGCTAAATCTTAAATAGATGTTATTTTTGTGACCGAATGACCAGCCGTTTAGATTTGTTGATCTGAACTTACTAAAAAGTAATATTCATTCCACGAACTTTTAACCATACGCAGCATGAACAAGTTTGATGCAATTATTATTGGCTCAGGCCATAATGGCCTTATAACCGGTTGTTATTTGGCAAAAGCCGGATACAAAGTAGGTGTAATAGAAAAACGTGATACCATTGGCGGTGCTGTGTGCACGGAAACGATGTTCAAATCATCAAAAAACCCGAATGGATTTCGGATGGATGTAGGTTCTTCTGTTCATATCATGATCCATCAAACCGGAATAATTGAGGAATTAGGTTTGACCAATTACGGGTTGGAATATATCGAGATGGATCCATTTATGAGCTATCCCGTTCCGGATGGCAAAGGTGTAATCCACTTTTTCAAAGACCTGGATCGAACCCTGGATTCCATCTCAAAAGTTGCTCCTGAAGATGTTGGAAATTACAAAGAGTTTGTCGATTTCTGGAGTCGAATTAACCGGCATGTACTAAAAGCGTTTATGAATCCGCCAACCGGCAAAAATATTGTTACTGAAATGCTGAAAGGGCAGATAAAGGATGGAGCAATGTTCAAAAAAGGGGAGCAGATGGATGGGCTTCAAAAAATTCTGGGCAGTTATGGAAAAGTGGTGGATGATTCATTTGAAAGTCCCTACATGAAAGCAGCATTGACCTGGTTCGCAGCTCAGTCCGGCCCGCTCCCGGATCAATCTGCTACCGGGGATTTTGCCGGCTGGCAGGCGATGCTTCACCAAAGTGGAGCGAAGCATCCAAAAGGAGGGAGTGGTATGTTAACCCAGGCGATGAAAAAACTCATCGAAGACTATGGGGGAGAGTTCATTACAGACCAACCCGTCAAAAAAATTGATATCAAAAATGGCAAAGCGGTTGGGGTGATTACAGAAAATGATGATTATTTTAAATCGGATTTGATTGTATCGAATGCTCACGTTCAGACCACTATGATGAGAATGGTTGGACGTGAAAAATTGGATCCTTCACTTTTTAAAAAAGTCGAAAATATCCAGGTGGGCAATGGTTTTGGAATGGTGATTCGATGTGCGGTAGAGGAACTACCTCAGTACACAGCCGCACCGGATGACCCAAATATTCATAATGGTATGCAGCTGTTAGCTCCATCAACCGACTATATGAACCGGGCGATTGGCGATTATATGAAAAAACAACCGCCAAAGGATCCGGCTGTGCTGGCGATGACATTCTCCAAAATCGATCCTGAAGTCGCAAAAGACGGGAATCATACACTCTTTGCCTGGGCGCAGTGGCATCCCTATGAACTGGCAGATGGAAGGCACTGGGATGACATCCGTGAGCGCGAAGCAGAGAAAATCTACTCGGTTGTAGAAAAATATGCACCAAATATGAAAGGAAAGCTTATTGATTGGTATATTCAGAGCCCTTTGGATATTGAACGTAAACACGGACTGCTTAGGGGCAATGTGATGCATGTTGAGATGAACTTTGACCAGATGTTTATGTTTCGGCCAACACCCGAGTTGAGCCGGTACGAAACGCCGATTGAAAATCTGTTTTTATCCAGTGCGTCGTGTCATCCCGGGGGAGGAGTATTTGGAGCTGCAGGATACAATGCGGCTCAAGTCATCCTGAAAAAGCGTAATAAGAAATTTTTTGGAGTATCATTTTGAAGATTCACTTTCCCAATTCTATTGTTGAGATTGATCTCTCGGCTATCACTAAAAATCTTGTATCCATCAAAGAAAAGTCTGGCGGCAAAAAAATCCTGGCGGTTGTTAAGTGTGATGCTTACAGCCATGATGCAGTCAGAGTTTCTGCTCATATAGAAGAATTCGTTGATTATCTGGCCGTTGCAAATGTTGATGAGGCTATTGAGCTTCGACTGAGAGGAATTAAAAAGCCAATTCTGGTACTGGGTGTTCCCACTTACAAAAATGCTGCTGCTTTTCAAACACATAACTTAACTGCTACTGTTAGCCATCAAACGCATTTTTCCATTTTGATGGACGGTACATCGTATCAAATAAACTTTGATACGGGGATGGGAAGACTTGGATTTAAACCGGAACAGGCACAAGAAGTGAGACAACTTGCCGTTGCAAATCAGAGATTATCTTGTTCGGGGATCTATTCCCACTATGCTACGGCGGATGATCCGGGTTCCGAGTTTGTTCAAACTCAACATCGTCGTTTCAAGAAAGTTTTAGAGCATTTCAAAGAGGTGCCGCTAATCCATATGAGTAACACCGGTGCTGTGGCGAATTACCCAAAGATCGATCATTTCGATATGATTCGAACCGGCCTTGGAATGTTAGGCTATAATCCCGGAGAAACGCGACATGATTGGCTGAAACCGGTTTTGACCTGGAAATCAACCATTGCGCAAGTCCGTCCCATCAAAAAAGGGGAGGTCGTCAGTTATTCCTCAACCTGGACATGTCCAGAGGATGGATTCATGGCCACACTTCCTGTTGGTTATGGAGATGGCATACCGAGATCTCTCAGCAATAAACTGCAAGTAAGATTTGGTAACAAAATGTACCCACAGGTTGGAAATGTTACGATGGATTACATCATGGTTTACCTTGGGCAGGATCAGGTTAGAACTGATCAGCATGGAATATTGATGGGCAAAGATTCATGGACGGCTCACGACTGGGCCGACCATGGAAAAACCAATGTCCACGAAATTATGACCAACATCCAAAAGAGAGTTTACAGAGAATTTATTGGCTCTTCGTAGGCCCGATATTGGAAATTCTTATATCATATATAAGCGTATTGTTCCTGTACTGGTAATTATTATGTCCCTCCGGAAGGCCCTGAAATCCCTGTTCCGGCGGCACTACGATGGTTCGACGTTCCCCCTGTTTCATCCCAAGTAATCCGATTTTAAAACCCGGGGTGTATGTCATAATGATTGAATAATCAAAAACCTGCTGAGTTTCACCCACAACACTCATTGTAACAGTAACCGGATTTGTACGATCGCTTGAAAAGGTACTGTAAATAATTTCACCTGCATCAGTACGAAGGCTAAGATAAACGGATACCTGGTCCCTGGGTGATACTTTAAACTCTCCATGTCCTTCTTCATGTATATAGGCTCTGACACCTTCACGTAGATCTACAGATTCAACATTTGATGTATCGTACGGCTCCGGAACTGTTGAAAAATCCGGTGGTGGAATTGAAAAAGGATCCTCAGTATCGCACGAGATAAAAATTGAAAAGAAAAGTAATAGCAGTGGTAAGACTATTAATCGGGATTGTGCCATTAAATATTTTTGAAATTATTTCTTAAAAAAATTCAGTTTCTTATTAAGTCTTTTAAAATAGCAGTATTCACAGACTCTTTAAACAGAAACATAAATGTTATATATCAAATTGATGATTTACTGATTAGAAAACGCAGCTTCCATCTCTTTCTTGCGTTTACGATTAGCAATTCTGCTGAGAAGTATAGATAGCTGATATAATAAAATAAGCGGAACGGCAATCATCACCTGTGAAACCGGGTCAGGTGGTGTTAAGAAAGCAGAGAGAATCAGAGCACCGATGATTGCGTGGCGCCGAAACTTTTTCATTCCTTCAGGGGTAACAAGCCCAATTTTTGAGAGAAACCAACTGATGACCGGAACCTGGAAAATAACCCCGCATGCAAGAGTCCATACTGCAACGGATGTAAAATATTCATTGATATCAAACTCATTGTTGATAAAATCGGCAATTACAAATTGAGTAAAGAACTGGACTGCGAAAGGTACTAAAATCAGGTATCCGAATGATACACCAAGGAAGAAAAAGAACGTGATGAACATGGAGTTCAGGAACGTCTTTATCTTCTCCCCGGATTCAAGAGCAGGTTCTATAAACGCCCATAACTGATAGATAAAAAACGGAGCACCAATAATTCCTCCAATTATTATCAAAGTTCCCCAGTAGGTAAAAAACTGACCCGGCAATCGCCTTGAAATTAGTTCAAGTCCAATGGCATCAATTGGCATAATTTGATACATGAAAAAATCTTCCTTTGCCGGCCCGAGTATAAACTCATTGATAAAGAAATCAGAAAAAATGAATGCAATAATTACGCCGCCAAATACACCGGCCAAACCTTTCAGAATTCTCCACCGAAGTTCTTCCAGGTGATCCAGGAAAGACATAGATGCAGTGGGATCTTTTTTAGGAGGCTTGGCTTTGGGTAGAATGGACCCCATGATACTTCTGTTGGAACTTTCTGTAGACTCGCTCATTTATCCTAAACCTGCTCTAAAAATAATCTGGTGTGATATTTATTATGGAAGTTGATTACAACGTGTTTAAGCGTTGAAAGTTATCAAATATGTAGCAATAAACCGCCAACAAATTTTTTGGAAAATTATTTAGGCCTCAACAAAATCATAGAGTGGAAATTCAGCACAGATATCCTGCACCTGCTCTTTAACCGATTTCAAGGTTGATTCATCATTTGGGTTTTGAAGTACGGTATCAATTAAGCGTACAACTTCTGTGAATTGATCTTCTTTGAAACCTCTTGTTGTGAGCGCCGGGGTACCCAGGCGTATTCCTGATGTAACGAATGGACTTTCCGTATCAAAAGGCACCATATTTTTGTTCACGGTAATTCCGGCTTTATCCAACGATTCCTCTGCAATTTTCCCTGTCAGATTCTTATTCCTTAAATCCACTAAAATCAGGTGATTATCCGTACCGTCACTCACAAGGTTATATCCGCGATTTTTAAACTCATCCGCCATATGCTTGGCATTAACCTGGAGCTGTTTTTGATAGGTTCTAAATTCAGGTCTCAGTGCTTCTCCAAAAGCAACTGCCTTGGCTGCAATCACGTGCATTAATGGACCTCCTTGAGAACCTGGAAAAACCGCCGAATCTAACACTTCACTCATATTTTTAACTCGACCGGATTTTCGGGCCTTTACTCCCAACTTGTTTTTTCCGTCCTTTCCTAAAAGAATCATTCCACCGCGCGGCCCGCGCAGCGTTTTGTGAGTCGTGGTTGTAATGACATCTGTGTAGGGAAGGGGATCATTCAATACACCGGCAGCAATAAGCCCGGCTGTGTGTGCCATATCCATCCAGAGGAAAGCACCAACTTCATCAGCAATATCCCGGAAGGCACTGTAATCAAAATCACGGGGATATGCGCTTGCACCGATGGAGATCATTCGGGGTTGAACCTCTTTAGCTTTATCGCGGACTTTATCCAGGTCGATACGGCCTGTGTCCTTCTCTACTCCATAAAATTCTGCCTGGTAGGTAATTCCCGAGAAGTTAACGGGAGAACCGTGAGTGAGATGACCGCCATGTGACAGGTCCAATCCGAGGAGCGTATCACCCGGATTCATAAATGCTAAATAGACTGCCGCATTTGCAGATGCACCCGAATGGGGTTGTACATTCACCCAGTCAGCATCAAACAATTTTTTAGCGCGATCGCGAGTTAGATCTTCAATTTTATCGACATGTTCGCAGCCTCCATAATATCTTTTGCCGGGGTATCCTTCAGCGTATTTGTTGGTCAGAACCGTACCCATTGCTGAAATTGTAGCCCTGGAAACAAAATTTTCAGAGGCAATAAGCTCAAAATTTTTGTTCTCTCTTTCTGTTTCCTGTTCTATGTATTTATATAGTTCAGGGTCCTGATTTTTCAATACGCTCATGTAAAAATTATTGATCGGTTAGTGATTTAATTTTTTTAATCCTTCGCTCATGACGTCCGCCTTCAAAATCAGACGAAAACCAACTTTCCAGAATTTCTTTTAGTTGATCAGCACTTAACTGCCTTCCCGGTAAGCAAAGGATATTGGCATTATTATGAGTCCGCGTGAGTTTAGCAACTTCGGGAGAATAAACCAAAGCTCCCCGAACTTTAGGATACTTGTTTGCAGTCATACACATTCCCTGTCCGCTGCCGCATACAAGTATGCCCATTTCGTGTTCACCGGTGTTGATCTTTTCAGCTACCTGGATGGCAAAATCCGGGTAATCAACAGAATCTTCCGAATGTGTGCCAAAATCTACGGGCATATGTCCCATATCCTTGAGCATTTTTTTGGTGAGCTCTTTGGCTTTAAAACCTGCATGATCACTGGCAATCGGCACAATCATAATAATATCTCTTTTTTTAAGGAGTGATTAAATATCCTGAAAAAAATAGTGACGGAAAAGCCACTTTGTTTATTATTTGAAACAAATTTCAGGCCGATAAAATTGAAGGGTTTCTAGTTTTGCTGAAGATATCTGAATTATCAGCCCGTTTGCTGGAGGTATCTCTTATGATTTAAAAGAAACTCCATGGAAACTTCATTAAACTTCTCCGGCTTTTCTACATTTACCACATGGCCACTTCCATCTACCACTACTAAGTAAGAATGATCAAAATCTTTAATCATCTTTTTTACAGGCGGTAAAAACATGTGATCTTCTTCCCCCATTACGTAAAGGGTAGGAGCTTCCATCTCTCGCTCCTTAAAATATTTAAGCAGTGGATTTACGTCATATGTGAGCCGAAACCACTTCAGGAACTCCTTTCTCGCCAAATTTTTCGCCTCATTTACAAACAACAATCGAGACTCCTCGTGATTCTTTTTCGGCATGATAATCCACGCAAAGAGGCGGTACAACCACATGAATGGCACAATTTTTTTGAAGGTATGCCCCAACCAAACCAGTATTCTTGAACGAGTATTCAGGCGTGTTATCGCGCCGCACATTACAGAAGAGATCACCCGGTCCGGTTCCATCTCAGCAATCGTTCGAATAATAATTGTCCCCAATGAAACACCCACAAAATGTGCTCTGTCAATATCATTTGTATTGAGCGTTTCAATGACATCCTTGCTGACGGTCTTGAATGTATACTTCTCTTTGTAATAAGTTTGGAGGGAACTCATCTCTTTAGATTTTCCATGACCGCGCAGATCAACTAAAAGTACATTAAATTCCTCGCGGTACGCTTTTACCTGCCGAAACCAGATCGCGGAGGAACCTCCCGCTCCGTGGATAAAAACTACCCAGTCTTTTTCTGGTGAGTTGAAATATGTTTTAGTGTAAAGCATTTGGTGTTTATTCTTAAATCAGTCACAAAGAGTAACGAAAAAATATACAAAAATGATTCGGAGTCAGGGAATATGAACAACATTTCTCAATCAATCTTCATCAAATCATAAAGAACGAATTCAATTTGTTTTATATCTTGGCGGAAGAATAAAAAAAAGGTCTGACATGAGAAAAATTATTGCGACCATAAAGATTTTAATATTCATCACATTCACCATTGCCAACTACTCCTTTTTTGCAGTTGGTTTGATGGTTGCCAAACTACTTGGGCGTAACTGTGAACCGTGGAGAAACCGATGCCTGAAATTTTGGGGGAAATATTCTATGAAATGCCTGGGAGTTGAGATTGAAATCGAGGGAACTCCGCCTGAGCCGCCCTTTTTTCTTGTAAGTAACCACCTGAGCTATATTGACATCCCGGTTTACTATTATGCGTTGAAAACCACATTTGTTGCCAAACTGGAGATTAAAAACTGGCCGGTTGTCGGGTTTATGGCCAGAACATTAGGAATTATTTTTATAGATCGGGAAAATAAGCTTGACGTCCGACGGGTTAATTCAATTATTTCAAGTAAGATTAACAGAAACCAGGGAGTTGTACTTTTTCCAGAGGGCAGAACATCGCCGGGAGATCAGATTTTACGATTCAGGGCGGGACTTTTACAACATCCGGTTGAGGCAAATTTTGATGTACATTATGCGGTTATCCGGTATGAAACTGGAGAAAGTGATCCGCACGCAAGGGATTCTGTCTGCTGGTGGCAGGATATGAGCCTGCTGCAGCACCTGCTGAACCTCGCATCCAACCGATCCATTACAGCGCGAGTTGCATTTGGGAAAAAAAGTATCAAGCATAAAGACAGAAAAGTGCTTGCAAAAAAACTGCAGCGGGAAGCGGAAAAAATATTTGTTCCGGTACAAGCCAAGGCTTAAAAACGAATCACTCAAGTAACACTGGCCATTTTTGAAGAATAATCTTAAAAAATTTATCAAGCTCGTTTTTACGATTTATGTCGGTGCACTTTTGCTTTCATGGAGTATCCAATACTTTTTTCCAACGGTGGACAAATCCAATCTTTATATAGAGGAGCAGGAAATTCTTGCGAATGGGAAGCGGGTGATACATCCCTTTTACTTACTGGATCAACCAAAATCTGAAAGAACAATAATTCTGATCCCTGACCTTTTTGGAGGACCGGAGTTCTTACTGCCATTAGCTCATTCTCTCCGGGATTCATTCAGAGTAATAATTCCTGAGTATCCAAAATCTGCTTTAGATGGCGAAGATGTTAGTTTTACTGTAAAAAAGCGATCCGATTATATTGATATGTTGACGGATTCTTTAAACCTGGATGGAGCTCACCTCTTAGGACACGGTTACGGCGGCCTCATTGCAATAGATCTTGCTGAAGGAAGATCTTCGGACAAGTACAAAAGCTTAACATTATTATCGTCATACGGACCACAGGAGCTGCAGTTCCTGGGAAATCATTTGATTAATAAGTCGCTTTACTCAATGCTCTATCCGGTGGTTACGGTATTCAAATACCTGGTTCCGCACATGGGGTGGTATTATGAGCAACCTGTAGACTTCGACTTTGCCAGAACACTTACAGCCCTCGATCAAAGGCCGGTTCGAGAACAACTATCGCAAATAAAAATGCCTGTGAATATTCTTCAGCCGGAGGATGATCGTTATGTATCGTTGGCAATTGCCAGAGAGATTTACAGGCTTATTCCGCACAGTTCACTTTTTGTTGTAAATGGCGATCACATCTCAACAAAAGAGAATCCCTCAGCTTTTACTCCTCAGATCATGGAATTTATTTCTATGGCTGAGAAGAATCTTGCAACCGGCCGGGAGAATGCAGAATTCAGCAGGGTGGAGGCTTCTATCAAACCTTTTGATACCGAAAATTTTGAAACGATTGGGGGATGGACGCTGATCATTATTATGTTTTTGATTATTCTTATCGCCATCTTTAGCGAAGATTTGGCGTGCATTGCCGGTGGATTACTGGTTGCCGGCGGCATTATTGATTTTTGGTTCGCTGTTATGGCGGCATGTCTCGGTGTACTGATTCCCGATGTGATACTCTATGCACTCGGCAGGTGGATCGGAAATCCAATTCTGTATTACATTCCGTTTCGATGGTTTATTAAACATGAAGACATCGAAAAAGCCGAACAGATGTACAGGATGAGAGGAGTGGAGATTATTTTTGCCACTCGCTTTCTACCGGGTACACGCCTGCCGGTTTATCTCGTTTCCGGTATGATTAATGTAAAATTCTCCTTTTTCCTCTTCTATTTTATCTTGGCGATGATCATTTGGGCACCTCTATTGGTGTGGATTTCAGCTCTCGTCGGGCAGCCAATGATCTCATACCTAACTTCGTACCAAGATTATGCTCTTTGGCTGATTCCAATCGTTTTGGGAGTGATTTATATTGTGGTGAAGGGAATTACCCTCATATCGACCCCAACGGGAAGAAGAAAAGTAATGGTGAAGGTCGGGCGATTCAGAGAGAAATATTTAGGGATGTGAATTATCGTTTCGATCTAAAAAACTCCTTCAACAGAAATTTACAGTCCGCTTCCATCACTCCCTGTATAACTTCTACACTGTGGTTCAGTTTTTTGTTTGATGAGATGTTGAATACAGATCCACAGGAACCGGCTTTTTCATCCATCGTACCAAACACAACCCGCTTGAGTTTACTCCATACCAGGGCACCTGCACACATGGGGCAGGGTTCGAGCGTAACGTAAAGTGTGCAATCATCGAGATATTTGTTTTGAAGAGTTGAGCAAGCTGCCGAGATTGCGATCATCTCTGCGTGGGCTGTGGAGTCTTGCAACATCTCTACTTGATTGTATCCCCGTCCAATAATTCTGTTTTCGTGAACCACCACGGCACCTACCGGCACTTCTTTCTTCTCAAATGCAATTTCAGCTTGTTTAAAAGCCTGCATCATATAATTTTGATGAATATTTTTTCCGTTAAACATTAGATCAGAAAATGTTAAGTTAATTATTAATCAAAGCTACTAACCAAGTATTCAATGCCAGAACTTACGGATGTTGAGCAGTCTATAAAATCACTATTGTTGGAAAATATTCGTTCAATTGAGGATTTTCCAAAACCCGGGATTGTCTTTAAAGATATCACTCCGCTGCTGAATGAAACTTATCTTCTTGAACTCACATCCATGCTGCTCGCAAAACCGTTTCGTGGCCAAAAGATTGATCACGTTGCTGGTTTGGAATCTCGTGGATTTCTATTCGGAACCAACTTAGCTCAAGATCTACATGCCGGATTTATCCCTATCAGGAAACCGGGCAAACTTCCTGCAGAGACAGAAGAAGTGAATTATGAGCTTGAATATGGCACAGATTCACTTGAAATACACAGTGATGCCATTAAAACCGGGGCTAAAGTGCTGATTCACGACGACTTAATAGCAACGGGCGGAAGTGCAAAAGCAGCAACAGATTTAGTTAAAAAACTTGGAGGAGAGATCGTAGGATATTCATTTGTAATGGAGATTAGCGCACTAGAAGGATGCAAAAAACTTGAGAGCATTGCACCGTGTCATTGCCTTCTCTCTGTATGACGGAACAAAAAGAAATTTACTACATCTAAGCATTTGAAACCTTAACTCAACAAACATCATGATTAAATCAACAATACAAGCAATTTTACTGTGTATTCTTATGATCGGCACAGTTTCTTGCGGTTCCTCGTTGGTCATCGAAAACGTTGATTATTCACAGCCGCTGGAGAGCGTTCTTACACCAAACAGCGAGAACGTTATACACGATCAGCGCTACGCAATTAAATTTTCAGTTTCACCCATTCTTGAATCTGAAGGGAGAGAAACGGTCAATGAAATACGTTTAATTCGAAATTCCGCCGGTTACTACTTCGTGACTGCCAGTGGATTCCAAAATGTATATGTATTTGCACCCGGAGAGGGCGAACTGGAACTTGAAAACAGTATTGAGTTTCTGGAGAATAATCTGCAAGAACCGGCCTTTAATCAACGCAGCAGTTATATAGAATTGGTTGATTTGTCGGACGGCGAAACGTACAGGCTTGATCAAGAAGGAATTATAGAGGAGGAGACAGAATGAATACATTTGTAAAACAGATATCTCTATTTATAGTACTGAGTTTATTCACAGGATATTCAGCATTTGGCCAACAGTCTGATTACCAGATTCAGCAGGATTTTCAGACTGAATACACTGAACTTTTAGAGCGAATTGAACAGGCCGTTACAACAGAAGCACTTGCTGAAATTGAGGATGCAATTAATGAATTGGAAACCAATTACAATGAACATACTGATATCATTAATGCAGCGCTATATCCTGAGACATTTGATAACGTTATAAGAACCCTTCGAAACAATCACGCTGAGGCTGTTGAGAATGTCACAACCATCGAAGATCTGAATGAAGAAATATCAAGCCTTGAAAGCGAATTAGATAATTTTAGATCCCGTCTTGAAACAATGAATCGGGAGACGGCAGATCTCCAGCAGAAGATTCGGGAATCAACCCAAAATGAAGCGAGACAGGCTGCTTTAATTCGCCAGTACAGGGAAAACATTGAAGAGCGAAATCTGTTTGTATCTAACTTTTTGGGAGACCTGCTATCTGAGTATCAGTCGATGGACCGGGCTCAGCGCCAGGAGATTACTGAAGCAGCAGGACGGTTGGAAGAAAATCCAGTTGACGTAATCCAAAATGTAATCAATGAGTACATCACGATGATGGAACAAGCCGAGGGATTGGAAACCCCCGATTTTGTATCCATGAAAGCCCAACATGGCTATTTTGTCGAAGTTTGGAATCAGATAGGAGAACAGCTCACAACCACATTTATGCCTGATAATCCGGAACAGGCACGTGCAAATATAGATCAGCTGCTTTCTAATTGGCAGGAATCGATAAGCACAAATCTTTGGGCTTCTCTACAGGCCGCTTTCAGTGAAAATGATATTCAACTTAATGAGTTTTCATCTTCTGATGAGTTTAACGATGCACTCCATAATTATATCGACAGCGCCTACGAAGTAAGCGTGGATGCAAACAGTGAAGAAGATTACCAGGTGTATCGAAATTTCAATTCATTCTGGAATGATACTGTGAAAACCGAATGGGGGGAAATGTTTATCGAAGGTGATATTCTTACTCAAGCACAAATTGCAGCAGTGGATCTGAAATTAGATAACTGGCGTGATGAAGCAACTCCAAAATCAAACCTCACATTTATACTATTAATTGTGAGTGTTGCCGTGATTATTGGTTTGATTGTTCTACTGTTGACGAGAAAATCTGATTCCGGATCAAAAACGTAATCGATAACAAGAATTTTGTATTAGACCGTCCTGGTCAACCGGGACGGTCTTTTTTATGGGAGAGATACCGACCGACGCAGCATCCATTCAGCGGATAAAAGTAACAGTACAATAAAGAACCATAATGCCGAATGGTGGATATACACCAACTCTTCACTTACCTCCGTCTGTTCTTGGATAACTTCACTGGTTTGTAAAAACTCGTTTAAGCGGTTCATATCATAATCAACCAGAAATAACCCCTGGGTAAACTCAGCCAGTCTGTTTAATAGTGCGTCGTTACGTTTTGTGTTTAAAAATTCGGCGGATGACTGACTCACACGAACCCTTGATTCTGCCGTGCCGATGGTTCTGTTGTTTTTCGTTGCTGTAGCCTCTACTCGATAAATACCCTGGGGATAATTTCCAATTTCAGCATAGTACGATTCATTTTGACGATGAGTCATCCTGAAAATACTGCTCTCTTCTTCGCTATCCTCAAAAATAACTTCAATTTGAATTACTGCATCCGGTTCAGGTTCCCCGCGCTCATTAAAAAGTGTGGCTTGCAGCTCTACAGCTTCATTTTCAGAAAAAACACTCTTGGCAGGTTCAATCGTAAGATTTTCTCTGTCTGGTGATGTAGATGTCCAGGAGACAAGGTTTGTTATCAACAGTTCAAAAAATTCACGGGTATCCGGGTTTTGACTCTGCTCAAACCGGTACCACCCGAAAGCTGAAAGTGAGGCACGCCTGTTAGTGGATGCATCTTCAGCAATCAGTACAGGGATTCCCGAATCGATCCCCCTGAAACTCCCTGTGAGCAGCGTTTGTGCAAGGGGAGAGGTCTGATAGCTACCGCGATAGGTATTTAATGTTGGAAAACGCTGAAGCCCATTTTGGGGGATCTCCAGAATGGGATGAGAGACAGTCGTTTGAAACGGCTCAATTTGAATATCAATCTGCTGAAAACCTATGTTTGCAATATAAAAAGCAGTCAGATCGGTAATATCATCACTCCGCAGTATTTGAAAGGAACTCGGTGCAGCAAAATAAAGAACAGGGGTTTGTTGATTTTGAAGCCATTCAAATAAAGATGAACCAATAGTTGGAAGGCCATGTAGCACAATCAAATCCATCTGTTCATCTATATCCTGTGGATTCACTCCAACAAATCGATTATTTCCTATATAAGTAGAACTGAAAAGCTCATTTT
This sequence comes from Rhodohalobacter sulfatireducens, assembly GCF_022012475.1. Classification (GTDB taxonomy): domain Bacteria; phylum Bacteroidota; class Rhodothermia; order Balneolales; family Balneolaceae; genus Rhodohalobacter; species Rhodohalobacter sulfatireducens. Next base: position 18,788 of record NZ_JAKLWS010000009.1, on the reverse strand, counting down.
GTTGATCCGTACCAATAATCCGACGAATCGAACCGACATCCGGATGGACATCAAAAGCAAGAGAAAGAATATTCGTTTTATCCTCAAGTACCTCAATTGTAAAGGAGTATCTGTTATTCTGATCTGTAAATTCCTCTTCTTTTACAGGCACACGAATTTCAAAATCAAAAAAACCGGTTTGTGTAAACTCCTGTTCAAATTCAACAATTTGACTGCTGGTTTGAGCTGTAAAAGAGAGGTTTTGAGTTTCTATCAGTTCCCCATCTCTTAAAAGTTGAACGGTAGTTTCTTCTCCCTCAAATCCTTCCTGTTGAATTTCAGCAGTAAATGCCTGCCTTGTTTGAGTATACACGGTTTGAATATAATCGACATTGGTGATAGCGATATCCAGTACGTCCGTTGTGTCTCCAACAGGTACAGTTATGAGCGGGATTGACAGGTTCTGTGCCGCGAAAACCGGATTTCTTCCATTCGTGATGATTCCGTCGGAGAAGATGACAGAAGCACGAAAATCAGTTTCCCTTTCTCGAATATAGTCAACCAGGGAGTTTAGATTTGTTCGAAATCCATTCCCTGTAATGCTTTGGCCATCAGTGACTTCATCATCAAATAAAAAATATTCGTACTCAAAATTGCCATCCTCAGCATTTCTAAATTGATTGAGAACTTGATTATAAGACTCTAAACCGGTGAAATCACCTCGTTCTACGGTCATGCTTTGGCTGTCGTCCAGGAAAACGGCAATTTTGGGACGTTCTGAATTGGTGTTCTCTCGAACAAAAAATGGATTAAGAAGAAGTAAAAGCAGAATAAACAGAGATGAAGCACGAAGCGCAATTAGCGAATAACGTTTCAGTGGTTTTACGGAATGAAGATCTTTATAGCTCCACCAGGAAAGAAAAATGGATGCAGAGGCAAGGATTACAATGAGTAGAATAGGAAGAACCGGACTAAAACCCTGGATAAACACAACGTTCATAGAGTCCCGATTTTAAATGTTCTTCAACAGTTTATGTATGATATCAACTGTTGTTAATCCTTCTGCTTCTGCTGCGTAATTGGTAACGATCCTGTGGCGTAGTACCGGAACAGCAAGTGCTTCGATATCTTCCATCTCCACATTATACCGCCCCTTCGAGAGTGCCCTCGTTTTTGCTCCCAAGGCAAGATATTGAGACGCTCTCGGGCCGGCACCCCAGCTTAGGTATTTATTAACAAAATCAGGACTGTGCTCCGTATTAGGACGCGATTGGGTTACCAGTTTCACAGTTTTATCTAAAACATGATCAGGGAGAGGAACTTCGCGAACAAGATTTTGAATCTCAATAATCTGATCTTTTTCAAGTACAGATTCAATTTGAACATCTCTTGGTGCCGTAGTTTGATTGACGATCTGTTTCTCCTCATCAAACAGTGGATAATCCAGCCAAATATTGAACATAAATCGATCGAGCTGAGCTTCCGGCAGGGGATAGGTACCTTCCTGTTCAATCGGATTCTGAGTTGCCAGTACAAAAAAAGGCCGATCGAGATTAAAAGTCTGGCCAGATGCCGTTACATTATACTCCTGCATTCCCTCAAGCAGTGCAGCCTGTGTTTTGGGCGGAGTTCGATTAATCTCATCTGCCAAAACAATATTTGCAAAGATAGGCCCTTTAATAAACTTAAATTGTTTTTTACCGGTCTCTTTAATGTCCTCAATCACCTCGGTTCCGGTAATATCGCCGGGCATCAAATCGGGTGTAAACTGAATTCTGTTGAACGAGAGGTTCAAAGTTTCAGCAAGTGTTTGGATAAGCAATGTTTTTGCCAATCCCGGAACACCAACTAAAACACAGTGTCCTCGAGAAAACAGAGAGATCAACAGTTGGTCAACCACATCTTTTTGGCCAACTACTGTTTTTGAAATCTCTTTTTTAATTTGATTGAAAGAGTCGCTGAAAAATTGAGCCGCCTCTTTGGGTGCTTCTGGAATCGTTTCTTGCATAAATTCTATATTTGCGCTTGTGTAGAGACGTTATCAGGAACCGGGATTTTGAATTCTACATAAACCTCATTTCGCAATTCATCGATCCATTGCCGCATAATTCTGTTCTGTTTTTGCGAAAGTGCACTCTGCCTGATTCTGTCATAGTCCGTTTCCAGGTTTGCCCTGTGTTCAGGTACATTCCGATCAAGACTAACAATCCGGAAGGCCCGGTTTACATTTGGATTATTGGGATTATATGATTTCGGTTCAGAAATCTGTCCCTCTTCATCCAGGAGTAAAACAATTCTGTATAGTGCCGGATCTAACTGATCGAGGGGGATAAGACGAGCCCCTGTTTGTTGATCATAAATTTTACCGCCAAGAGGAGCTGTCTGCTCATCTTCTGAATGTCTTCGCGCGAGATCGTCAAACGACTCACCGTGATTTAATACACTGTCTCTGAGAGCTTCCAGTTTGTTAATGGCAGCTTCTTCATTTAAACTCTCATCACCGATCTCAATAAGAATGTGATTTGTTTCAATTTCATCGCCCACTCTACGATTTAGCCGAATTACATGAAAACCGAATTGAGTTTCTACAACCTCAGATATTTCACCGGGTTCAAGAGCAGAGGCTGCAGCAGAATAGTTTGCTACTAAATCATCGAGCGGCATTAGTGGTAAAAGCCCTCCTCTGGGTCCGGTAGGCCCGTCACTATATTTTTCGGCCATCTCTTCAAAATTTTTACCACCGGTTGTTACGGAATCCCTGAGCGCTAATGCCTCCTGGAAAGCCGCTTCACGAGCATCATCGAGAGGGGGAGGAATAGCCACGATTTGAGAAATGGCCACCTGTTCAGGGATAATTGGAATTTGATCTTCCGGAATCTGGTTGAAAAAGTTCACAACTTCAGGCCTTGTAATACTGATCTCCTGAATCTTGGTTTGTTGAACACGCTGTGCAGTCAACTGATCCCGGAATTGCTCCCTGAATTCAGCTCTAATCTCAACAAGGCTCTGTCCAAAGGCATTCTCAAGAGCTTGTTCACTGCCTGCTTGTCTGGTCAGTTGCTGAATCCGTTGGTCCATCATTCGATTCACCTGCTCATCACTTACCACAACGGAGTCTATCTGCGCTTTCTGCAGAAGCACGTAATTATCAACCATGCTTTGCAGAGCACTGTACCAAATATCTTCTGAAAAGTTAACGGTCTGTCCCTCAACCCGGGCCTGGCGCAGGTAATTTTGCACCTCTTCATCAACGTCCGATTTTAAAATAATTCGATCGTTCACAATGGCAACAATCCTGTCAGATACCTGGGCATCCTGTGAGAGGAGTGGGGCTGAAAATATAAGCAGTAATAAAAATGTATTGAGTCCTTTAAAAAACGTATTCATTAAAATCAGTTATTGTTGATTTCTAAATTTTTCAGATAGAATGGTTTCGATATCGCTAACGTTAGCCAAATCAATTTCATTATTCGCTTCCGCCTGAAGATAAAGATTTCGAATGTAAGCATTTGTTATTCTTCTGGATTTTTCAAGTTTAAGCCATTCCTGTATTTGAGGGATCAGCCAATCCAGTTCCGGGTACTCTCCGGCTGACTTTATATCCGTTAATTGTACAAAATGATATTCACCTTCAAAAAACTGTATGGGAGAACGTTCAGTTATTCCCATCACACTTAAATACTCATTCAAAGCAGGTATATCGGCCGCAGCCATTGATTCTGGCCAGTACATAGCCGATTCCCGCAACTGTTGATCCGGATTTACACTGTATTGTTGTACAACCTGTTCCCACGGAATACCATTCGCTAATTCGCGATTTGCATTGTCCGCCTCTGTCCGGGTTGTCGCTGTAAGGTGACGAAATTGCAAATATGTTTCATCCAACACAAAACGATCTTTGTTCGCCTGGTAGTAATTCTGTGCTTCCTCACGACTCACTTCAAGATCTTCGCTGTTCTGTTCTAGAATGAATTCTTTAATCTGAGTATCAAGCGCCTGCTGGTAATAGCGGTCCATTTTTTGCCTGAAGCGTTCTGTTTCATGAACACCCTCTCGCTCGGCATGCTGCAGGGTAACCTGTTTTCGAACCCATTGGTCAGCAAATCTCTGGATTGCACCAACTGAATCTTCCTCAAAAACAAAGGGCGGAATCTCATTCAGAGCATCATCAAGTGAGAGTTCCACACCGTCAACAGAAGCAATAATCGCATCTCCGGATGATCGTTGCCTGCTTGAGCAACCGACAGCAAGCAAGATCATCAAGAAAGGAATCCAAAATTGGGGGTTATTTCTCATCAATTATTAAAGGTTTTCGGGGTATAGTTGCAAGTTATAATCGCTTTTTAATTGATTCATGTAATTCTCTTCCCGGATGGGTTGATAATCAGTAAAAACCCGATCAAAGGCATCATCGAAAGATAGAGTTCGTTCATCATTAACATCTCTAAGAATATAGATAAATACCCTGTCACTAACGGTAGTTGGTTCAGAAAATTCCCCGGGCCTCAGAGTTTCCAGAATAGAATAGGCTGGATTCTGTGGATAGTAAGTTGAATCTTGGTGCACAGATACTTCATTAAACCGCTCAGAAATCTCATCACCGGTGAACCCATTCGAGAGATCACGATAAATATCCTGCATGATACTGTCTGAAGGGGCCGATATTTCACTATAATGATAGGTTTTTCCTTTTCTATAGTTTTGTTGGTTTGATTCATAAAATGCCTGTAGTCGGGCCCGGTCGACTTCTTCCGGGTTCCAGATATTCTCTTCATTCACTTTAAACACAATCAAGCCCTCAAGAAAATGATCAACTTGTTCAGCAAATTCCGGGAATTCGGTCCTGGTATAATCTACCAGGTTTTGCTGAATCAGGTAATCCCTGTACGATTCAATGATATTACCCGATTGCATCACCTCTTCGTCTGAAGATACGTTGTCCAACCAGTATTGAAAATCAGACCAGGTGTAGGTTTTATTGTTGAACTCAATCAGGCTGTTTTCTGATTGCGGACTTATACTACCTGACGAATCTGCTCCACTCCGAAGGAGTTCAGAAAAGTTCTCTCGATTGATTGTCAGATTACTTTCTTCAGCAATGCGATTATACAGATCTTTTTGATCCGGATTCAGTCGTCCCAGATTTTCTAATCTATTTACAATGAACTCTTCTTTTTGCTCCTCATTTTTAAAAGATCGAATTGAATCCACCTTCATAATGTGATAACCGTAACTTGCTTCATAAGGCTCCGAGTATGCACTCTCCGGACTTGTTTGCATGGCAAATTCGACCAGTTCCGCAGGAAATCGTGCACCATATCCAACCCATCCAAGGGTACCATTCCTGTTTTGGGTAGAGGGATCTTCCGTGTAGTTCTTGAGGACATCACTCCAGGAGCTGTCAGCTTTCAAAGCCCGGTAGGCCCGGTTAATTTTTTGGCGGCCGTTTCCATCTCCCTTTTTGCGAACAAAAATATGCTTTATCTGCCTCTGTGCAGTACGAGGCCTCTTTTCCTGCAAAAGAATTAAATGATACCCGAACTGGGATCGAACGGGAAGAGAGATTTCTCCCGGCTCCAGTTTGTACAATACATTTTCAAACGGTTCGATTGTGGTTCCGGCTGTAATCCAGGAAAGTTGTCCCCCAACCGGTAGCCCTTCTCTTTTGGATGAGTGCCGTTCGTTCATCAGTTCAATGTTTTCTCCATTTAGTAATGAGTCACGTACACTTGTTAAAGTATTGTACACCTCGGCGGTATCACCGGGCAGGGCGGCTTCGGGTAACTCTTTTAAAATATGAAACGCTTTCAACTCGTGGTTAAAACGGTTTTTGAACGTCTCAATTCGTTCTCTTTTTATCTCATTTTCAATCCAAAACCGATTGGCTATTTCCGAGGCGTATTCGTTAAACTCGGCAAGAATAGTAGAATCTCTATTAAATCCCTTCTGGTAGCCCTCATACAGTTTTAAACGATAATTGATATACGACGGATAAAATTCAAGGATCTCTGTAGAATCGATCTCTTCAGCGTTTCGGTTTCGATTTAAATTTGTTTTGAGTTCTTCAATCGTTACCGGTTCATCTGCAATAGTGGCGATAACGTTTCCCGGAACGTCATTTGTTGGTATAGTTTCAGAGATTTTGCAGGATAGAATCGTTATGAATATCAATCCAAAACACAATAACTGTTGTATTCTCATGAGCGATTTTCGCACGTCTTCAAAATGAATATTTCAAAATTGATTAGTAAAGCATACCCGCGATGGTGGCTGTCATAAGATTAGCAAGCGTACCGGCCAAAACCGCAAGTAAACCGAAACTTGCAAGCTCAGACTTTCGGCTGGGTGCCAATCCACCAATACCGCCAATTTGGATGGCTATCGATGAAAAGTTTGCAAAACCGCAGAGGGCAAATGTGGCCATCGTAATTGTTTTAGGGGAGAGTGTGTTTTGCTCAACCATATCGGCAAGCTGCAAGTAGGCTACAAATTCATTTAATACTACCTTTGTACCGATAAGAGATCCCATATTTATGGCATCTGCCCACGGCACTCCCACAATAAAAGCGATTGGGGCAATTACCCAACCGAGAAGTGTTTCAATAGTTAGTTCAAAACCTAAGGCCTGATTTAACCCTACTAAATTTCCAATCTCTGCTAAAAAATAGTTTCCCATAGCCAGCAATGCTATGAAAGCCAATAACATAGCGCCTACATTTGCAGCTAATTTTAGGCCAACACCGGCACCGGTAGCCGCTGCATCAATGCCGTTAGCATCCGTCTTCTCCACACTCATCTCCACATCACCTTTAGTAGCCGGTTCAGAAGTTTCCGGGAAAATAACTTTTGCAATAACTAATGCAGCAGGTGCGGCCATCAGGCTGGCTCCCAAGAGCTGCTCGGCAAACATCAGGCGGCCCACATCAAGTGATACTCCCTGCGCTGCACTGTAGGAATTTCCAAGCATCTGAACGTAAGCAGCCATTACTCCACCGGCAATGGTAGCCATTCCACCTGTCATGATGGTCAGAAGTTCTGATTTCGTCATTTTTTCGATATAGGGCTTAATCACAAGTGGTGATTCAGTTTGACCCACAAAAATATTCGCAACTACTGAGAGCGACTCAGCTCCCGAGGTACCCATCAGTTTCTGCATACCGGATGACATCCAGCTCACAACTTTTTGGAGGATCCCATAGTGGTATAGAATGGCCGTTAAAGATGCAAAAAAGACGATTGTAGGTAGAACCTGGAACGCAAAAAAGTTCCCCAAACTACCTTCCATTCCGGGACTTTTTGCAAGATCACCAAAAATAAATTCAGCGCCTTCGGTCGTAAAATCCAGTACGATCACAAAAAAGCTGGATACCCAGCTAAAAAATGCTTTGGGCCAGCCGAGGGGAGACCAATATTCTGCCATTACTGAACCCTTGAGGATAAAAACAGCCAACACAAACTGGATACCGAGTCCCGTGCCAACAAGTTTCCAGTCGATAGCCTTACGATTATTGCTGAAAGCTATTGCGATGCCAATAATCGCTATCATTCCAATAGCGCCTCTGAGTATATCCATTAAGTTGTTTTTTCGTTTTCTGTATCTGATGTAGTTTGATTCAACGGAGGGAGTGTCTTTCCACGCTTTTTATCTATCGGTGGACGGAAACAGTGGCGAGCTCGTGGCTCATAAGAATCTTTTTCACCAACAAGAACTTTGTCATCATTTTCAACAACGCGCTGTGAAAAATTGGCCATCATTCCGCTTTCCGCACAGATAGCATGAAGTTTGGTAACATACTCAGCAATAGCTAAAAGTTGAGGCATCGGTTCAAATGGGCGTCCCTCGTAGTCCATGTCCAATCCGGCGATGATCACTCTTTTGCCATCATCAGCCAATGTATTTGCAACCTCAACTATGCGATCATCAAAAAATTGGGCTTCATCAATGCAAACAACTTTTGCGGATGATGTTAATAGAATAATTTGATCTGCGGTATCTACGGTTAATCCAGGAAGTGCTGTTTCATTATGCGAGACAACCTCCGAATCGCTGTATCGGTTATCAAGTGCAGGCTTTACGATCACCACTCTTTGCCCTGCAATATGAGCGCGTCTTGCCCTTCGAATCAGTTCTTCTGTTTTTCCGCTAAACATTCCCCCGCAAACAACTTCGATCCACCCAGCGTGATTGGGAAGAAAAGACGGTTCATTAATCATATATGGTTTAAGCCTGCATATTCTAAAATGATTTGATGGATGGAATATATCCCGCTCAAATCAAAACAGAAAGAGAAGAATTTACAAACTGTTTTTGCGCTTGTTAAGCAGCATGTCTTATACTTTACAGGCGGTAACCTGATGATGTATCTACCGGCTGGTGATTTTTTTCTTCATCTACCGGTTTCTACCTCTAAAGCACAATAACTCGAGAGCCGAGATGGCCTCGGCGGGCGATTATTTAAAAAATTCGACGACAAACAGGCTATGATTCAACGATTCTTTTACGGAAGGACTCCCCGGAAAATTGGTTTTTTAATTCTATTTATCCTTTCCACAGTTTATTCAGCCAATGCGCAGAATCTCCCTGATCTTACGTTCCAGGAGATCTCCAAAGACAGTACATTTGATGTGGTAACCTGGAACATTGAATGGTTCGGCAGCGAAACAAATGGACCGGATGACCTCGACTTGCAGATGAAGAACGTCTTAGAAGTAATCAGAACGATCGATGCTGATCTTTATGCCTTCCAGGAGATAGTGGATAAACCCCGTTATTTTGCACTTAGAGATAGCCTGGAAGATTTTAGCGGTTTTTATTCCAGCTACTCCCAATCACAAAAAACTGCTTACATGTTCAGAACCTCTATTATCGATTCACTGGATTCTGGCCTGTTGGAAGCTCAACAAAATGAATCTGATTGGGCCGGAGGGCGCTTTCCACTTTTTTTTGAATTTGATCTGACGATTGGTGAGAAAACGCTGCGGGTGTTTACATATAATCTGCATTCAAAAGCATTTGCCGATCAAAATTCCTATAACCAGAGGAGCAATTCCGCAGCATCATTAAAAGAGTACCTGGATCGTTCACGAAGCAATGCCAGTGTGATCATTTTGGGCGATTTTAATGACGGGCTGACGAAATCGACATTTCAAAATGAACCATCACCTTATGAACATTTTGTGCAGGATGAGTTTTATCTGCCGGTAACACTGCCGCTAGAACAAGATGGACAAGCCACTTACCTGTCTGAAGAGTTTCGAAGTTTTATCGACCACATAGTCGCAACGAATGCCTTAAAAAATATCCATATTGATGGTGCTCAACAGGTTGCGGATATCAGCTATATCGAAAATTTTGAAACCACAACTTCAGATCATGCTCCCGTTTGGACACGTTTTGATTTTACCCGGGATTTTGATGATACCTATGAGGAGCTCCCCGAAAAGTTTTTGGTAGGGCCTAACTATCCCAATCCGTTTAACCCAAATACAACTATCCCTTTTGAACTGGATGAGCCAACCGAGGTAACCCTGACTGTCTATGATATTATGGGCAGAACAGTTTCTGTTATCTCAGACAATCAATCATTCAATGCCGGAGAACATACACTCACATTCAATGCTGAGGGATTAACGAGTGGAATTTACATTTACCGAATGGAACTGGGAACAGGGGAGAGCCGAACTCAAAAAATGACATTAATTAAATGAATCCCTCTCCAGAGGCAAACCTGCTTGAAGAGAGATTCATTTTATAGCTGATTAGAATATCTACCTTACATGATCGATGAGTTCCCAAACTTCAGACCGAACCAGGTCTCGTGTTTCGGCAAATGTTTCATTAATCTCATTGATATCCGTATCGGGATGGCTTTGACGGATAATTTCTTCTGTAAAACCAAATTCAAAATGACGCAGGTCTGAAAAGTAATTTCCGGTGGCAAAGTTATAGCCATATTCAGTTCCGCCGGGCACAATTAAACTAAATAACTCCCAGCCATTCATTTGGTCGATATCCATTCGATGCCTGTGAATCGGTAGAGCCACTTCATCTTCCATCATCTGGTAAGTGTATTCCATTCCCAGCTGAACGTCCATATAATCCATCACAAAATATTTACTTGCCCGAGAATCATTCTCAGTAAGAACACTGTTGTTTATTCTCCAGAGTTCAGATCGGTAGGGGATGAGCCATTTTTGGAACTCGTTCGTTTCATCAGAATCCGCTAATTCCGACATCCGATCTATTATCTGTTCATTTGAATCATCGAAATCTTCCAGGTCATCACTCAGGGAAACGAACACATAATTGTATGAGGGATCTTGCGTACCGGGATACGCTACCTTGTAGATATACCATTCAGCAATAACATCATCCCTTATACGTGATTCCTGTACAGGTTTGAGGATATTGGAAATGTGGTTTTCAAACTCAGGAATATCATTTTTTTCAACATTTATATAATCAATGTGCATGTAATATCCCTCAGTTGATTGAGACATTCCCAGTTGCGTGATTAGTGCGAGCATAAGCAATTGGATAGAGAAGAGAGTTATCTTATTCATACCAGTATTCCCTTTTAATTTGGGTTTACTTTAATTAACAAAATAATTCAAACATATAGTAAATAATCTTACTCAGAATATTAAAAAAGCGCTTTTTAGAATTGAAATAAATTAAGAATCAGCTGCTTTATGTTGAACTTAGAACCAGTTACACAAGTTTGAGAGTTTCAGATACATTCTTTGTTACATTCTATTTATACTTTGTTATCTTTAACTTTTATGAATTTATAATCTGAATAATTGTAATGCCTACGATAGCGAATGAAAAGTACGAGGCGGTAATTGGCCTCGAGGTTCACGCTCAACTACTAACAGACAGTAAGGCTTTTGCCCCCGTCTCATCAGAATACGGGGGGGCACCAAATACACAAGTTACTCCACTCTGTTTAGGACATCCCGGAACACTCCCTGTTTTGAACGAAAATTTAGTTCGCTATACCATTAAAATGGGGCTTGCTACAAACTGTAAAGTTGCTGAAAAATCAATTTTTGCCCGTAAAAATTATTTCTATCCCGATCTTCCTAAGGGTTACCAGATTTCTCAATATGAAACACCCATTTGCTATGATGGTCATATTCATATCGAACTTGATGATTACGACAAAAGAATCGGGCTTACTCGAATTCACATGGAAGAGGATGCGGGGAAATCCATTCACGACCAGGATCCCTATCATACATTAATCGACTTGAACCGGGCCGGAACACCTCTCATAGAAATTGTTTCTGAACCGGATATTCGAACTCCGGCTGAAGCATATGAATATCTCAAAAAGATCAAACAGATCGTTCAATATCTTGAAGTATGTGACGGTAACATGGAAGAGGGTAGTCTTCGGTGTGATGCCAACGTCTCCATTCGTCCACGTGGACAGGAAGAGTTTGGTACACGAACGGAGCTTAAGAATATGAACTCATTCCGTAACGTTGAGCGTGCATTAACGTACGAAATTGAACGTCAGATCGACCTCGTTGAATCCGGTGGCGAAGTTGTCCAGCAAACACTGCTTTGGGATCCGAATAAACTGGAGACCCGGCAGATGAGATCTAAAGAGGAAGCTCACGATTACAGGTACTTCCCGGAACCGGACCTGCCTCCGATTATTGTTACATCGGATTTGTTGGATGAGATAAAAGAGGAACTGCCAGAACTTCCGGATGTTCGGTTTGAACGATTTGTGAAAGACCTTGGACTAAAGGAAGATGATGCTGAAATTCTTACAGAGTCGAGATACCTGGCAGACTATTTTGAAGAAGCCCTTGATATTTTAGATGATCCGAAAGCGATTGCTAACGTTGTTTTAACAGAAGTTTTACGGGTATTGAATGAGAAAAGTATATCCATCCTTGATTTCTCAATCACACCGGAACGGTTAACGGAGTTAATCCAGTTGAAGAAAGATGATAAAATTAACTCATCTGCAATGCAGTCAATCTTTAATGAAATGCTTGAAAACGGTGAATCGCCCCTTGAACTTGCAAAGAAAATGAACCTGATTCAGGTTTCGGATTCAGGTTTCCTGGAACCAATTATTGAGGATGTTATCGAATCGAATCCGGATGAGGTAAAACGCTACAAGGAAGGCAAAAAGGCGTTGATTGGATTTTTTATCGGCCAGGTTATGAAAGAATCAAAGGGGAAAGCAAATCCCAAATTAGTACGGGAACTCATTTCCAAAAAACTTGAATTGAATTAATTCGGGGATACACGCACCTTACAGGTACATGAAAGCTCAAAAATTAGCACTACTGTTTCTGGCATTTTTTCTTTTCTCCTGCTCCGGAGATAATGAAACCAACGAAAATTCAACAATAATTAAGGGTCAAATCACTGTTGATCCAGAATTGGATGATACCGGTGATTACAGCGGAATTGAGATTTTTGCTTCTATACGTACATCGGGAGAACAAAGTGATACGCTTTATTATGCAGTAACAGATTCTACCGGTCATTTTTCTAACAAAGCCACTTTTCCTGAGAAAGATATCTATCCACTCTTGATATCGCGGAATAACAATACGTTTGGTGTTATAAATGTTGTACTTGCCAATAATGATACTGTAAATGTACAGGGACAACTCCCCGATATTGAACAAAGTATTGAAATTGATTCCCGCGAAAATGAGGTTTTGGATGTTTTCCAGAGGGTTGAACGGAATTTTGCCAGGGTTGCTCAATTCATCAATGCCGGGGCTTTCTCATCAGACAGTGTTCGTATTGAAATCAATAAGTGGAGTGATATTTATTGGGATATATATGAAAAATATCCTCAAACTTTTGGTGCAAAACTGGCCGGGGAGACGTCTGTATCTATGCTAAGCGGATTCAACGACTCGTTGATGATCCAGCGATCTAGTCAGTTAATACAAGACTACAACGATATTTTACCCAGCACAAGATCCACGCTTCTTGAATATTATGCCGAAACAGAAGGACTGGATAGAGCTCTCACGTTTATTGAAAATTTAAAAAGCAAAGAAATTGGCCTCGAAGATCAAATGGATCTTGAAATGGAGCGTATTGAACTACTTTATGACAGTTCAGAAACGTTGCAAGCCACACAAGTACTCGATCAGTTTAAAGAAACGTACGCTGAGTACGACGCAGCTATGGAATGGGCAGAAGACATCAGTTACGATCTTGAATTCCTGGCGCCCGGGTATGCCTTTCCGAACATAGGGTTCCGGCTTTTGAATGGTGATTCACTTAACACCCGGGATCTGTTGGGCAACCCCTATTTGCTGGAAATTACAAGACTTGATAATGCACTCTATCAACAGCAATTTAGCCGGACGGTTGCAATACACCAGATATATAAGAATTTTGAATTGGAGATCGTCACAATTCCACTTGCAAACACCGCAGTAACTGTAGATGCATTTTTCAATGAACGAACGCAGCTATGGAAAGTGGCACACCCCAATTCATTTGATGCTGATCAGCTCATTGAAAGATTAAATTTAAACAGAATACCAACACGGTTTTTAGTTGACAGCGACGGTAACATCATACGCAGATATGTAGGTGAAGAGTATGATGATATTGTTCGCGGACTCCAACAAATAACAACTCAAACAGAAGAACAAACAGATTTATGAGAACTTTATTAATAGCAGGAAACTGGAAAATGAATGCAGGCCCTACCGAAGCCAAAGAGTTAGCTGATGGGATGGTTGCTGCAAGACAAGGAAAAGATGACTCATCTGATATATTAATTTGTCCTCCCTTTATTTCAATTCCGGCAGTTGCTGAGTCTTTCAGTGGTTCACATCTGAAAGTGGGTGCCCAAAATGTGCATACTGAGGATAACGGAGCGTTTACCGGTGAAACCAGTACCTCGATGTTGAATGACACCGGCTGTGAATACGTAATTGTCGGACACTCAGAACGTCGAGAATATTTCCACGAAGATGATGCACTGATTGCCCAAAAAGCTAAAAAAGTCTTGACCGACGACCTGAAAGTAATTGTTTGTGTTGGCGAGAAGCTTGAAGACCGTAAAAGCGGAAACCATGAAAACATAGTTAGAACACAGGTTAAAGCCGTTCTCGATCACGTTGATGCAAATAATGCCGATAACTTCGTGATTGCCTACGAACCGGTTTGGGCTATTGGAACCGGCGAAACTGCCACACCAGAACAAGCTCAAGAGATGCATCAATTCATTAGAAGCTTGCTTGCTGATGCATGGGGCGAAGATGAAGCTGAAAAAATTCGTATTTTATACGGCGGAAGCATGAAGCCGGCAAATGCTGAAGAGTTACTCTCACAAACAGATGTTGACGGTGGGCTTATAGGCGGAGCCAGCCTTAAAGCGGAAAGCTTTAGCGACATCATTGATATTGCTGAATCAATCTAAATTGAATGGATACCTATAACGTTTTACTTATTGGCAGTGGAGGCCGAGAGCACTCCATTGCCTGGAAATTGGCTCAATCGGAAAGACTTGGAAAACTGTATACGGCACCCGGGAATCCCGGAACCGCTCAATATGGTACAAATGTAAGTATTGACCCTCTTAAATTTGAGGAAGTTGAAAGTTTTGTAACCGATAACAAGATTGAGCTTGTCGTTGTAGGCCCTGAAGCTCCGTTGGTTGCTGGTATTGCCGATTACCTATCAGACAAAAACATTCCCGTTTTTGGTCCTAAAGCGTCGGCAGCTTTGCTTGAGGGCAGCAAAGAGTTCGCCAAAGATTTCATGATGAAATATGAGATCCCAACAGCAGATTACGCTGTATTTGGGTCGGAAGAGTTCGATGATGCCCTCAAATTCATTCAATTAAAAGACTCTTATCCAATTGTACTGAAGGCAGATGGATTAGCCGGTGGTAAAGGAGTCTTTATTTGTGACAACGAAGAGGAAGCTCAAAAACGACTTAACAAACTCAAACATGATAAATCGCTATCTGAGGCTGCCGATCGTCTTGTAGTGGAAGAGTTCATGGAGGGAGAGGAAGCTTCCGTTTTTGTAATTTCTGATGGACACACCTCGCACGTCATTCACAATGCACAAGATCATAAACGAATAGGAGAGGGCGATACAGGTCTCAACACAGGAGGAATGGGAGCTTACTGCCCAGCCCCGGTTTTGACAGATGAGATCCTTGAAGAAGTTCGGGAAAAAATTATTAATCCAACGATAGCAGGAATGCAGCTTGAAGAATCGGCCTACTCGGGTATTCTTTATTTAGGATTGATGATAACCGACGATGGCCCCAAAGTTGTGGAGTACAACTGCCGGTTTGGAGATCCCGAGTGCCAGGTTATTTTACCGCCGCTCGAAAACGATCTTTTGGATCTTTTCCTGGCAACAACTCAGCAGCGATTGGATGAGAAATCAATTCATATCAATAACGACCATTATTGTTGCGTGGTTTTAAGCAGTGAAGGTTATCCCGTTGAGTACGAAAAAGGGAAGGAGATCACCGGTATCGATGAGGTTGACGAGGGTATTTTTGTATTCCATGCCGGTACTACCCAAAAAGATGGTAAACTGCTTTCTAATGGTGGCCGTGTACTAAATGTTGTGGGCAGTGGAAATACCCTTCAACAGGCCATCGATAAAACCTATAAAAATATCGATCACGTTCAATTCGAAAATCGATATTACCGTAAAGATATTGGACATAAAGGGTTGCGAAGACCTTAGATAATAATTCTCATCTCTTATCACCTTCTGAAGCATTAATTTTGATGCTTTTCTGATATGAAAAATCCGGAGAAAGCGATCGAACTCATTTTCGATTTATCCATTCCATTTGAGGAAAGATGTTCGAAAATTTTTGAATTTCAATCATTGTTCAATTCCATTTATGGAAGGTTCATCGAGCCATTTGGTTTAAAACCAACAGACAAACCTGATCCACAGGATATCCCGCTCTTTCCGATTAGAGGATTTAAGGACGGAAGAATTCTCATCGAAACGGATAAAGAACCGGACCTTATTTTTAAAAGTAGCGGCACTTCCAATATGAGTAGAAGTATTCATCGTATATTGAGTCGACAAATCTACGAAAAGGCCATACTTGAAGAGTTCAAAAAACATTTTCCGTTTAACGAATATATCGTGCTTTTTCACCTCCCCGGATACGATCAAAATCCGTATTCCTCATTAATATGGATGGCAAATTATTTAATAAAAAGTGATCCGTCCGGTAGCAGTCAGTTTGTAACCAGAGAGAATTTGGATGAACTGAAATTTCAATTTCAAAATAGAGAAAAGAAAATCCTTCTATTTGGGGCTGCATTTGGTTTGATGGATATTATTGAATCAGGAAATTTTGAACCGGTCGAACATTTAGAAATTTTAGAAACAGGAGGGATGAAGACTCATCGACGGGAAATGACGAAACCGGAACTTAGACATGCGCTTTCAGATGGTTTTGATGTAGCAACAGACAATATCCACTCGGAATACGGAATGTGCGAGCTTTTAAGTCAGATGTATGCAACCGGTGGAGAATGGTTTGAAACACCACATTGGGTTCAGGTGAGTATCCGTGATCCGAAAAATCCATCCAGAATATGTGAACCTGGAGAGGAGGGGAAAATTGGAATCATTGATTTGGCTAATATCCATTCTTGTTCATTCATTCTTACTGACGACAGGGGAGTGATGGACCATAAAGGACGATTTAAAGTGCTCGGCAGGTGGAATCCCGAGGATCTTCGAGGTTGCAATTTTTTGATCGATCATGAGTGACCTGCAAATACATATCGAATCTGTATCAAAAGCGATTGATGAATGGCTTCAACCGGATAATTCTGAACTAAAAAAAGCAATCGATCGAACTGTAGAAGAAGGTTTATTTAGTTTTCAGGATATCAAACATCAGATTCTAGTTCTGAAATCAACCCTCCAAAAAAAGAACCTGGAAATTTGGGCTGAGCGATCCGGGCTGGAGTACAACTCCCTGAAACATAATCATATCTTATGTCTTCATGCAGGGAACTTGCCTCTGGTCGGTCTCCAGGATCTTTTAGCTGTGGTATTAGCTGGAGGGGATTATGTTGGAAAAATTTCAAAAAAAGATCCATACCTGTTGCCAACACTTATAAAAAAACTTAGTGCATATGATCTGATCAAAGAGGATCAGTGGAGCACAGATCTCAGTGCATTTTCAGGGATCCCAATGAATGCTGTTCTTTTTGCCGGTTCAAAGTCATCAGCGAAAGAGGTGAAATCATCTTTACGTTCATTAAATATGATTGATGACCAGACCCCCACCTTGATGCGTATAGCTCATTTTTCAATCGCTTTTATTGAGGGCAATGACACTCAAACCATGGAAGATTTAACGGAAGCTGTTTTTCGGTATGGAGGAACGGGGTGCAGGTCTGTCGCAATTGTTGTGGCTCCCTATCATCTGGACTCAGAAAAATGTGAATTTACGGATTACGTAGAATCTTTTTGGTTAAAGAATCCTCAGCATCAAAAACCGGATGAGTCTTTATTTTACAGGTATGCCTACAACAAGGCACTCGAAATTCCACAGGCTTGGCTGAATGATTTTTTGATCGAAGAGAAACTCTCTCATCCCAAAGAAAAATTTTTGCTCTATTGGATAAAAGGTGATTTTGATACTCTTTCAAACCTGGTCACCAAATATGCAGATGGTTTGCAATCCGTTTATTCAACATCAAGATATATTGGAGAAAAGCTTGAGGACTATCATATTGAACCGTTATCGCAGGCTCAGGCTCCTCCAGTGTGGTGGAAACCGGATCAGATCGATACAATAAATTGGTTGCAAAAAAAAGTGGCACATCATTAAAAAAACTCACAGTTTAAACAATCATCATTTAACACATAAACTTTTGGAACATGGCTCGATTTATCACCTTAACATTATTAGTAACTTTACTTATTTCTTCACTTTCATGTGCTCAAAATGAGAACATTGAACCTGAGAACTCGGTGCTTCTATTTACAAGAACCGAAGGCTGGAGGCATGCATCAATTGAACCGGGTGCAATGGCTGTAAAAGAATTAGGCCGGGAAAATGGTTTCACTGTCACATGGACGGAAGACCCTTACAGCTTTTCTGAGGAAAATCTGGCAAAATATGATGCCGTTATATTTTTGAACACTACTTTGGATGTTTTGGATGAACCGGAGCAGATTGCGTTTGAAAACTACATTCAAAACGGTGGTGGATTTGTTGGTATGCATGCAGCGGCAGACACCGAATATGAATGGCCATGGTATGGCGATTTAGTAGGAGGCTGGTTCAATAGCCATCCGAGTGATCCAAACGTTCGTGATGCAACTGTACTTTTGGTTGATGGAGATCACCCAGCTACCGAACATCTTCCGAATGAATGGAATCGGGCAGACGAATGGTATAACTATAAGTACTTCAATGAAGGCACCAATACACTCCTCGAACTAGATACGGACAGCTATGAAGGAAGTGAACACCCGGGCGACCACCCAATTTCCTGGTATCACGAATATGACGGTGGACGTGCATTCTATACGGGCCTTGGCCATACTTCAGAATCTTTTTCTGAAGAAGCATATCTGCAACATATCCTCGGTGGTATCAACTATACTATGGGAGTCGCTAACGCAGACTAAGCTCAGACTTAATTTTAAAATATCTTTTTTAAATGTATGAGGTTTATATGTTCAAGGTTTAAGGATCTCTGTCTATCCCTAGCATAGCTTGACCGGTTAAATACCAAGTTATGAACACACGAAAACTAAATAAACGCCGCAAATTCAGCGAACAAATACGCCG
>NZ_JAKLWS010000099.1 GCF_022012475.1 Rhodohalobacter sulfatireducens | reverse complement strand
ACAAGAGAGGATTAAACTTGAGCAGATCCGGGAGTCGCTCATCCAGCAGGGATTTTTGCAGCAGTCGGTTCAGACTGTAGACCCTGAAGCACAAACATCTGGGTTTGTCTTATCGGAAGCCTGGTATACGAAGAAAAGGTTGAGGTCCAGAACGCTAAGTTCTCGCTCTACCGATTTTAGCCCCGACGGCCGCCGGTTTTACATACTGGGCCGTGATACGGAAAATGTTGCCGAGTATCACCTGGATGACCCCTGGCAAATAGACACTGCCGAATATGTGCGGGACTTCAGCACATCAGGGGAGATAGGAACAGCCTCCCAGGAGGAAGAGGCCTCGCATGGATTGTATGTACGAAAAACCGATGGGCGGAGAATGTGGGTATTGAACCGGACTGAGATTTGGGAATACACCCTGTCGGATCCGTGGAATGTGAGTTCGGCCACCCAGACAGGATATCAGGACTTAAGTGATGATGTAGTTCGGGGCCACGATATGGATTTTAAGCCGGACGGGTCGGTGTTATATGTGGATGACCGGATACTGGGGGTGGTACACCAGTTTGAATTGTCTTCGGACTGGGATGTAGAGACGGCATCGCTGGATTATGTATTTGATATATCGGATATCCAGGAGGCGGTTCGCGGGACCCAGTTCAGCCCGGATGGTAAAAAGATGTTTATGATGGATACGAGGCGCCAGGAGGTGTTGGAGTTCAACGTGTCTACCCCGTATGATTTACGTTCGGGTAGTTTTGTGGGGACATTTGGAGTGGCCTCGGAGGCGGCAAGCCCAGAAGGACTTACCTTTAAACCGGATCTGACAACGTTTTATGTGACGTCCAATGGCGATAATATCGTCCACCAATAT
>NZ_JAKLWS010000098.1 GCF_022012475.1 Rhodohalobacter sulfatireducens | reverse complement strand
AGGAAGTGATTTATCTACGTGCCCTGGCTTATGAAATGTCTCAGAAAAAGCTGGATTTCGAACGGGAACTAGAAGTTGGATTGTTAATCAATTTCGGATCTAAAAGTTTAACATTTAAAAGATTGGTCCTCTCAAAGAATAATCCGTGAAATCCCAAAATCCCAAAAATCCGCGATTCCAATACTGAGATTTTTTTCTCATAATACCCTGAACCACAGATTAGATGGATTAAAAAAATGAACACAGATCTAAAACACAGCCAGATTACAGAAAAAATTATCGGGGCTTCGTTTGAGGTACATTCATTCTTAGGGAATGGTTTCCAAGAAGTGATCTATCAACGTGCTCTGGCTTATGAGATGTCTCAGAAAAAGCTGGATTTCGAACGGGAAATTAATCAGCACATATTTTACAAGGATCTACCTGAACCTATCGGGACTCGAAGGGCTGATTTTGTCGTAGAAGGTAAAGTACTGGTAGAAATCAAAGCGATTAAGGAGCTTGAAGATGTTCATTTAGCTCAGGCCTTGAATTATTTGAAAGCCTATCGACTAGAAGTTGGATTGTTAATAAATTTCGGATCTAAAAGTTTAACATTCAAAAGATTGGTCCTCTCAAAGAATAATCCGTGAAATCCCATTATCCCAAAAATCCGCGATTCCAATACTGAGATTTTTTCAAAACATCCTGAACCACAGATTAGACGGATTAAAAGATGAACACAGATCTAAAATACAGCCAGATTACAGAAAAAATTATCGGAGCTTCGTTTGAGGTACATTCATTCTTAGGGAATGGATTTCAGGAAGTGATTTATCTACGTGCCCTGGCTTATGAAATGTCTCAGAAAAAGCTGGATTTCGAACGGGAA
>NZ_JAKLWS010000097.1 GCF_022012475.1 Rhodohalobacter sulfatireducens | reverse complement strand
TCTGAACTGTGCGGCATCCGAGGATGTGTTGATTGCTCCTTTCCAGTCGTTTTGGGTTCGGATCACGGATAGTAACCCAAGCCTGGAGATACCCATGGAGGCGTATCTTGAAAGTACCACCGAGGGATATTTCAAGGAATCCTCCAAGGGTTCCGAACCCTTGGAGGATTTACCCTTGATCTCATTCAGGGTCACCGCAGAAGAGGGAATTTTCACAAACCGTGCACAAATTCTGTTTAAAGAGGATGCAAAACCGGGCCTGGACCGGTACGATGCACCGAAGCTGAGTGCGGAGGGGCTGGCTGCTCAGTGGCTCTCGTTCTATTCGATGGATGCCGACGGACGATCATATTCATTCCAAAGCCTGCCATCAGTTATGCTTAACGAGGAAAAAGTCAGAATTCCGATGGATATCCGGACCACCGAGTCCGGCCTATTTACCCTGGACTGGACCTTGCCGGCCTCGCACCTGTTTAGCGGCAGTTACTACCTCAAAGACAACCGGACCGGTGAGGTGATAGAGCTGAGGGAGGGATCCACGTACGATTTTGAGATTACAACTGAAGAAAGATCCGCGAAGTCTCAGAAAGACTTCGCGGATCTGGGATTGGCAGCGAGCCAGCCGTCTGACCGCTCCGAGCGGTCTGACGGCTCAATGCCACGCTTCGAACTGCTGATTGCGGCTACCGGCATCGACGGGTTAACCGAACTCGATGCGGTTCCCGATGACTTCACCCTGGCCCAGAACTACCCGAACCCGTTTAACCCTACAACAGTGATCAGTTATCAATTACCAGTCAGCAGTGAAGTTCGACTGGAAGTCTATGACATGCTGGGCCGCAATGTAGCGACGCTGGTGGATGGGCAGGTCTCAGCCGGCCGTCATACGGTAAACTTTGATGCGCGGAACCTGTCGAGCGGGGTGTATTTATACCGATTGCAGGCGGGCAGCCAGATCATGACGAGGAAACTAACG
>NZ_JAKLWS010000096.1 GCF_022012475.1 Rhodohalobacter sulfatireducens | reverse complement strand
TGCTTTTAATTACTGTCACATCTCAAATCTCATATCTGACCTACCCACCGGCCGGATACGTATAATAAGCCTCGAAACTCAGCGGAATGCCAATTTGAAATAGCGCGAGCGTCTCGCTCGTGCTATGGAATCAATCCAAATCTCATAAATCTTTTTAGTATCAGCGTATCTCTTCTGATGATATTTTGTTTACAATTATAAATAGTACAAAGAAATTTCTGTAAGGTTTTTCACTTTTGTGATTCATACTTATAAAAAGACGTTTTCAGATCGATGAGTGAAAAATTTAAAATTCTTGACGATAAACTGCCTCATTTCGTCACCTTTACAGTTGTGAGATGGATTGATTTATTTACAAGGATCGAATATCGAGAGGTTATAATCAAGAATCTTAAATATTGTCAAAAGAATAAAGGATTAGTCATTTATGCTTATTGTATCATGACCAATCATATTCACTTAATTCTGAGTTCTAGTGATGAAACAAATCTAAGTAACACTATTCGGGATTTCCGGGGGTTCACATCAAAAAAACTCTTAGATGCCGTCAAAAACAATCCAAGAGAAAGTCGGAAAAAATGGCTCTTAAAGTCTTTTAGAAGTGAAGGAAAAAAGAGAAGATCGAATGAAACCTATCAACTCTGGAAAAGAAATTATCATCCACTTGAATTGGATAACCATAATTTGATCAATGAAAAAATTGAATACATTCATCAGAATCCTGTAAAGGCAGGTATTGTGTTTGATGCGAGTCATTATGCGTTTAGCAGTGCATCAAATTATTCTGGAAAGCAAGGGCTTTTACAGGTTAGGAATATATTTGAGTGAGACAGGTACAAGTTTGATGTTGAAACAGGCACAAGCGGGACGCTTGCGCCATCTCAAAAAAAATTGGAATATTGAAATAGCGCGAGCGTCCCGCTCGTGCTTTTAATTACTGTCACATCTCAAATCTCATATCTGACCTACCCACCGGCCGGATACGTATAATAAGCCTCGAAACTCAGCGGAATG
>NZ_JAKLWS010000095.1 GCF_022012475.1 Rhodohalobacter sulfatireducens | reverse complement strand
CAGAAAGTACCCGGATATGAAGGCTGGTGGGATGTGCCGGTGGCCGAAGTGGCGGAAACCGAATCTGCACAAAAAGCCCGAAAGCAGTACGAAGAGGCCCGAAAACGACAACGGGATTACTTTAAACAATCGAAATAGTTAAATATCGATGAAAAGAAGAGATTTTTTAAAGCAAATAACTGTAGGCGGTTTTCTCGTTGCAAAGGGAAAACTTTTTTCTGAGCTATTTAATCCGTCGGATGAAGATGTAATTTTTCGATTTACGGTAGCATCCGATGGACATTATGGGCAACCGGATACTCCATTTGAGGACTACTTTTCAAAGATAGTAGAGAAAGTGAACCGATATCATTCGATGTTTCCATCAGAATTTGTGGTGTACAACGGAGATATTATTCACGATGATCCTCAATTTATCCAACCAGCCTACCGGGCATTATCAAAATCGGAGTTGCCCTTTTATGTAACGAAAGGAAATCACGATATGGTAACTCCAAATCTCTGGGAAGAGACGTGGGGATACCCGCAGAACCATTCGGTTGTGTTTGGAGATCGGGTGGTGCTCTTGGGAACTACTTCGAATGTAAATGGTGATTATTTGTGTCCTAATAATCAATGGTTTGAAAAACAGTTGGATCAATATAAGGATGCTTCTGAGATCTATATTTTTCTTCATATCACGCCCAATAGTTGGACAGATCACGG
Source organism: Rhodohalobacter sulfatireducens (assembly GCF_022012475.1). GTDB lineage: Bacteria > Bacteroidota > Rhodothermia > Balneolales > Balneolaceae > Rhodohalobacter > Rhodohalobacter sulfatireducens. Next base: position 338 of record NZ_JAKLWS010000095.1, on the reverse strand, counting down.
GATTGACTGTCCTGATTTTCATGAATTACTGACCGAGTATGATAATATTACAGCGGTTTTTAACGGTCATGATCATCAAGAGGATGAGATAAAGGTAGATGGGGATATACCCTTTATGTTTGATGGGCATTTCGGCGGAAGTTGGGGGACTGACTATAGGGGATTTCGAGTCGTTGAGAAACTAAGCGATGGAACTCTCCGAACCTATTTAATGGATCCTGATGAGAAGATTAAGCAGATTGAAATGTAGATGACATAGAAGGGATGCGGAGATTTTTGGATGAGAATTATGCTGAGTGATGAGGATGATCCCGGAAAGGGAGGTATGATGATCTATT
>NZ_JAKLWS010000094.1 GCF_022012475.1 Rhodohalobacter sulfatireducens | reverse complement strand
CCCTTCCAGAGCTAAAGCCAGACAGATTGCAGCCTTTTACATTTATTACCCTTTGCAAAAGTCGCCGGTCAAAGAAGCCTAAGCTACACTGTCTCCTTCGTTAAAACTTCGGTGATCATAAACGTTGTGGATCGGGAAAACGTAGTACAACAGCTTTGGGGCAACGAGCCGAGAGGGTAATCACCGTCTTCATTAGCTCCTTAAGTTGCTACCATCCTTACACGCTTCCCAAATCCTTCCCAGGAAATGAATTCGACGCCCTGCTTTCGTTTTATGCTCTTCTGTATTGAAATACGAAGTTATTTTAAATAGTCAATTTCCCTGGATCTTTCCTGGTGTGAAATATGTCTAGAATAATGACTTCTGATTCAGTTCGTTGATATAAAATTTTAAAATCCCATTGAATAATAAATCTGAACCTTTCATCATTTAAAATTGGATCCCTCGGATATTCGATTCGTTTATCCTCTAAAGAAGTGGCTTTTCCGACCAACGTTTCAAGTACTTTTTCAGCTGTTTCCGGGCTATCTTGATATACATAATCATAGATGTCAGCCAATGCATTCCTGGCTTTTTCTGACCAGACAACTCTCATATTTTCCGGTTCTTCACATAATCCTGTACTTCATCAGAAGTAAAATTTTTGCCCCCGGATTGAACCTCTTTGCTTATATCTTCAATTCGTTTTTTGTACTGATCGCGGTTTAAAGACTCTCCGTTTGTTGTGTAAGCGACCGTTTCAGTTTCTGCTAAAATCTCCTCAATTTTACTTAAAACAGAATCGTCCTCAACGTCTAGAATTTTTTTTGTGATATCGAGTTTTCGATCTGATTTTGTGTCCATTTTGCAAATAATAACTTCATAGCATTCATCAAAAATATAACGAACAGTAAACTTAATTCATATCGTGATACATTGAACGACCCTTACCATTGGAATACCTCTTCTATCCATTACCGTTGGCTTCAGCCAACGGTTGGAAGCTCTATTCTAAGATGTGGGCTTTAGCCCCATTCCCTTCCAGAGCTAAAGCCAGACAGATTGCAGCCTTTTACATTTATTACCCTTTGCAAAAGTCGCCGGTCAAAGAAG
>NZ_JAKLWS010000093.1 GCF_022012475.1 Rhodohalobacter sulfatireducens | reverse complement strand
AGTCGTTAATTTCACTAACCACGCCCGCTCCGACGGTACGTCCGCCTTCGCGAATCGCAAACCGAAGGCCTTTCTCCATCGCCACCGGCTGGATCAGTTTTACATTCATCTTCACATTGTCGCCCGGCATTACCATCTCCACGCCTTCCGGCAGCTCACAGGCTCCCGTTACATCCGTGGTACGGAAATAAAACTGCGGACGATAGCCTTTGAAGAACGGCGTGTGACGGCCTCCTTCATCTTTGCTCAGTACATACACTTCGCATTCAAACTCTTTATGGGGAGTAATTGAGCCCGGCTCGCAGAGTACCATTCCCCGCTGCAGCTCCTCTTTGTTGATCCCCCGAAGCAGTATCCCGGCATTGTCTCCCGCCTGGCCTTCTTCCAGCAGCCGACGGAACATCTCAATCCCGGTGACCACACTCTTCATCGGATCTTCCACAATCCCCACAATCTCCACCTCGTCGTTGAGCTTGATCACTCCCCGCTCAATTCGACCGGTGGCAACCGTTCCACGCCCGGTAATGGAAAACACATCCTCCACCGGCATCAAAAACGGCTTGTCAACATCCCGCTCAGGTGTCGGTACGGTTTCATCCACCGCTGCCATCAGGTCCAATATCGCCTGCTCGGAGTCGGCATCCCCGTTGAGTGCATTCAACGCACTGCCCTGGATCACCGGAATGTTGTCTCCGTCAAACTCATAGGAGGTCAGCAGCTCGCGAACTTCCAGCTCCACCAGCTCAATCAACTCCTCATCGTCCACCAGGTCCGTCTTGTTCATAAAGACCACAATCTGGGGTACGCCTACCTGGCGGGCCAACAGAATGTGCTCGCGGGTCTGCGGCATCGGGCCATCCGTGGCCGCTACCACCAATATCGCCCCGTCCATCTGGGCAGCACCTGTCACCATGTTCTTCACATAGTCGGCGTGACCCGGACAGTCCACGTGCGCATAGTGGCGCTTGTCAGTTTCATATTCCACATGAGCCGTCGCTATCGTAATCCCTCGCTCACGCTCTTCCGGAGCATTATCAATATCTGCAAACTGCTTGGCTACACCACCATAGTGCTTGGCCATTACCGTCGTAATCGCCGCCGTTAGCGTTGTCTTACCGTGATCTACGTGACCAATCGTACCAATATTCACATGCGGCTTGGTACGTTCAAATGTCTCTTTTGCCATGGTT
>NZ_JAKLWS010000092.1 GCF_022012475.1 Rhodohalobacter sulfatireducens | reverse complement strand
TCAATTTTACTGAGAGAGGTGGAATAGGTTGCTGGAATTCAGTCCAACCCCAACATTCCTGTTCTTTACCATAACAAACCCCTGTGGTACCGGACAAGCTGTCCGGCGTACATCGTACAACGGGCTGCCAGCCCGTTACTGATCAACTCAAATTTATTGAGGGAGGTGGAACAGGTCGCAGGAATTCAATCCAACCCCAACCTTCCTGTTCTTTACCATAACAAACCCCTGTGGTGCCGGACAAGCTGTCCGGCGTACATTGTACAACGGGCAGCTTGCCCGTTACTGATAAACTCAATTTTACTGAGGGAGGTGGAACAGGATACCGAAATTCAGTCCAACCTCAACCTTCCTGTTCTTTACCATAACAAACCCCTGTGGTGCCGGACAAGCTGTCCGGCGTACATTGTACATTTGCTTTTCAAATCAATTAAAGAAATATTCACTCATTAAAAAGAGATAAGAACCATCAAGAAATGATCTATTACAAGAGGAAACTACCACATTGGCAAATTCAGGGCGCTGAATATTTTGTCACATTTCGGTTAGCTGGTTCTCTGCCAATCCATGTTGTAAAAAGTTTACAGTTGTTGAGAAAAAAATATCAAAAATCGATAACTGAAAAGACGGAAAACAAAAAGGATTCTCTCAGGAAATTTGAATTAAAAATATTTAAAAAATATGAGGATTTACTTGATAAATGCTGTACAGGACCTCGTTGGTTAGAAAAACCCAAAATATCCAAAATAATAAAGGATTCAATCCATTACAGGGATGGTAATAAATACGATCTATATGCTTATTGTATAATGAGTAACCATGTTCATATGGTTTTTAAACATATCGAAAATCAAGAAATAAAAAGTAGTTCTGAATCTCTACCACCTATCACAAGAATTCTAAAAAACCTTAAATCTTATACAGCACTTCAAGCAAATAAAATTTTGGAAAGAGAAGGAGCTTTTTGGAATGTTGAAAGTTATGATCATTTGATCAGGAACAATACAGAATTGGAAAATATTATTCGTTACACAATATATAATCCAGTTAAAGCCAACTTAGTAGAAAATTGGGAAGATTGGCAACAAACATACTGTAAACCAATATTTCTGGAGAGTTTTACATAAGTACAACGGGCAGCTTGCCCGTTACTGATAAACTCAAATTTGTTGCGGGAAGTAGAACAAGATACCGGAACTCGGTCCAACCTCAACCTTC
>NZ_JAKLWS010000091.1 GCF_022012475.1 Rhodohalobacter sulfatireducens | reverse complement strand
TGTCAATCCCTGGATTGACTTGACCGTTTGTTAAGGTTATTAGTTTAGATGTAGGGTACAGTATGGATATTGACATGAAGTGTCAATTGCGTTGGTTTGGAGGCTAGCCTCCAAAAAATTTGGTGTGTTTTCACTGCGGATCACTTCCACTTTTTGTTTGTGGGTGGGCAGCTGCCTCCAGGTGGCTTCATAGTCGGCCGGAGAGCATCTCCCCAGGCTTCCATGATGACGTTTAGTGTTATAATCGGCTACCGCCTGTTTGCTATAATAGGTCAGCTGTCGAAAGGTTTTCAGCGAACGTGGAATCAAGTATTCATTCTTAATCACCCCATTGACCCGTTCGGCAAACGCATTGTCCTGGGCCCGTCCTCCCATGCTGATAGACATCTGATGGTCGCGAAGGATCTTCAGATACCGACCCTCGGTATATTGACTGCCGCGATCCGAATGATGAACACACCCGGTCAACTCATCCCAAGAAAACCTGTTCACCGCCATCTTTAAGGCTTTTATGTTCGCATCCGCCCGAAGATTGTCACTGACGGCATAGCCGACAATGCGGCGCGTATACACGTCAATAATGAACGTCAGATAGTAAAAGCGACCGGCCACTTTGATGTAGGTGATATCGCTCTGCCAGACTTGGTTGGGACCGCTGACCAGCCGTCCCTCAATCAGATTGTCAAAGACCTTATGAGCGGGAATCGTTGTGCGCATTCGGTTGACCCGCCGACGGACCCCATAGCCCAATTGCATAAAAATATCACAGAATTTATCCCGCCCCATGCCTTCGGGCTGAATCTGCCAATAGAGTTTTTCCAACCCTTCTCCCGGATGCTCAGCGCGGCGGTCGTCCACCTGGCCGATGACCTTACGGATCAGATTCAGTTCAGCAGTCTCACGGCGAAAATGATCCCATACGCCTTGCTTACTAATGTCAGCTGCTGCATACAATTCATTTAAACTATAGCCGATCATTTGCCTGTTCTCCCGGAACCACCCGATCGTTTCGAAGAAGAACTTTTTTTTACATCCAAATCATACTCCTTCTCGGCCAATTCGATCATCTTTTCCAAAAAATCGACTTTGATCTGCTTCTGGCCAACCATTCGTTCCAGTTCAGCAATTTTGGCTTGCAGGTCTTTGACTTTCTGATCAGTACTCTGGCTCATTTCGACAACCCTAATGCGCGGAGAATCCGCCGGTGAATATTTATGAATCCATTTATAGATCGCTGTTAAGCTACAATGATACAAGTCTGCAAGCTCTTTTACCGTATAATTTCCACTGCGAAATTCATGAACCACTTTACGGCGTATTTGTTCGCTGAATTTGCGGCGTTTATTTAGTTTTCGTGTGTTCATAACTTGGTATTTAACCGGTCAAGCTATGCTAGGGATAGACAG
>NZ_JAKLWS010000090.1 GCF_022012475.1 Rhodohalobacter sulfatireducens | reverse complement strand
GGTCTTAAACTGAAATAGGTTGACACAATTTAAGGAGTCAGCCGATGAAAAATAAACAGAAGAAACCCCAACCTACCTATAGTGATAGCTTTAAACTGGGGGTTGTCAGACGTGTAGTCAATGGTGAATTAACCAAAGAACAAGCCCGCGTGGAGTTTGGTATTGGAGGCAACAGTTCGATTCTGGAATGGATGAAAAAATATGGATATTGCAGGGATTCATTCACCCAATCTGCCATGGCAACATCTGACGATAAAACCGGTCCTGAGGAGTTAAAAAAGAAGGTCCGGCAATTAGAAAAGCAGCTTCAAACCGAACGCATCCGCTCGGAGTTTTACCGGACCATGATTGATGTAGCTGAGCGTGAGCTGGGTATTTCCATTCAAAAAAAGTCCGACACCAATCCATCCGATTAATCCGCCGCAGCTATCGGATCTCGATGAGCCAAATAGCTGAGTGGATTGGTATAAGCAGGCAAGCGATTTATAAATCACGAAAGCGATTTGATCAGCGTGGAGATCTCCGGGAGAAAATCACCGAATTTGTACAGGCGCAGCGCCTGATCAACAAGAAAATAGGGGGTGTAAAATTGCAGCGTTGTTTTGTCAGGGACCATCCTGAGGACCCTATTGGACGCGATCGGTTTTTGGATGTTCTTCGGGATGCGGGGTTATTACTGCGAAGAAAACGGGCCCCAAAGAGCGCTTCGGCCAGTTCGGCCGAGCGGACCGGCCGCCAGGACCTGGCCCATAAACTCAGTGTGGCAGGCCCCGGTCATCTTTGGGTACAAGATGATACAGAGGTAGTCATTCTTCAGGGGAAGGCTTATCTGGCGTTGTCTACAGACGCTTACAGCCACAAGGTCGTGGGGTATAGCTGGTCGCAGCGAGCCAACAGTGAGCATGTTCAAGCCGCTCTGAAGATGGCCTTAGCTGGTCATGTGCATGGAGAGATGACCTTGATCCACCACAGTGATAATGGCAGTATTTATGGCAGCAAAGCTTATCAGCTATTGTTAGAGAACGAACCCATCGTCCTCAGCTGGTCTCCACCGGGTCGCCCGGATCGCAATGCCATAGCCGAACGGATCAACTTAACATTTAAACAGGAATATTTATGTGATTCACATGCGAAAAGCTTCCAGCAGATTAAACTAGATTTACCGGTATACATTCGTCACTACAATGAATCCAGGCCCCACATGAGTTGCGGGAACAGCTATCCTTCCAAGGTGCATGAAGGAATTGCCCAGCCAAAGAAACTATGGAAACAGCGGCCTGCCAGCTATCCGCGCTCTTCTCCGGAGGGGTATCCCCTCCGTAGTAGATAGCTTGTTAGAAAGAAAAGTGTTAACCTCCCTCAGGAATAACAGTAAATAAACATTAAAACTGTCAACCTAAATCAGGAAAAGACG
>NZ_JAKLWS010000008.1 GCF_022012475.1 Rhodohalobacter sulfatireducens | reverse complement strand
TGCTTTTAATTACTGTCACATCTCAAATCTCATATCTGACCTACCCACCGGCCGGATACGTATAATAAGCCTCGAAACTCAGCGGAATGCCAATTGCCCAGTAGACCAGAAGGAAGATCGTCCAGGTAACCAAGAAGATCAGAGCATATGGAAGCATCATCGAAATCAACGTGCCGATTCCTGTATTTTTCACATAGCGCTGACAAAACACAACCACCAACGGAAAGTAAGGCAGAAGCGGTGTGATGATATTGGAAACCGAATCTCCCACACGATAGGCGGCCTGGGTCAGGTCGGGTGAAATTCCAAGCTGCATTAACATAGGGACAAAAATAGGGGCGATCAGAGCCCATTTTGCTGAAGCTGACCCCACCAAAAGGTTCACAAAAGCACTTAACAAAATAATTCCCACGATCGTCACCTGACCCGGAAGAGCCAGTGCCTGCAGAAAATTGGCTCCTTTTAAAGCTACCAGGAGACCAATATTGGATTTGCTGAACGCATCAATAAACAGGGCACAAAAGAAGGCCATCACGATGTAATACCCCATGCTCTCCATCGACTTGGTCATGTTATCGATCATATCTTTGGAGCTGCTGTATTTTCCGGATACAAATCCATATACAACACCGGGGATCAGGAGCAGCACAAATATGAGTGGAACAATGGCCTGCATCAGCGGGGCTTCAAATGAAACCAGTGACTGAATCTCAGGATTCACCATATCCGGCCCTCGAAGTGCTGAATCGGCAGGGTATGCCCAAAGAACCAATCCGAGAATTCCCATGATCATCGCAATAAATCCCCACCAGAACGCACGGCTTTCTCTATCGGTAACCGATTCCATCTGCGGCATTTCATCTTCATCACCGTCGATTTCAATTCCCTCCAATCGAGGTTCCACAATCTTATCGGTGATGTACCACCCAACGGTAACAATTAGCAAACAGGAAGCACTCGTAAAATACCAGTTGTTTATAGGGTTCAGCGCCATGTCGGGATTAAGAATCTGGGCGGCTTCAAGGGTAAAACTCATCAACAGTGGATCGATGGCCGAAGGTATAAAATTCGCGGAAAACCCACCGCTGACCCCCGCAAATGCAGCTGCAATTCCTGCCAGGGGATGCCTCCCTGCCGCATAGAAAATCACGCCCCCAAGCGGTATTACAAGCACATAACCGGCATCGGCAGCGGTATGACTGACAATCGCTATCAAAATCAGCATGGGCGTGAGAAGCATCTTCGGAGTAAAATTGAGCAGTTTCTTGAGTCCCGCATCAATCCAGCCGGAATGTTCTGCCACGCCAACACCAAGCATCGCCACGAGAACAATTCCAAGCGGGGCAAACAGCACAAATGTGTTGACCATATTTGCAAGAAAATCAGCCAGGTTTTCGCCCGTAAGCTGGTTTTGAACCAATAACTCCTCTCCGGTTCTTGGATGCACTTCTCCGAAGTCGATGGGTGAGAGTACGGCCGAAAGAACCCAAACAATCACCAAGAGGATGAAGAATAACATTGCGGGATCGGGCAGTTTATTACCCAATGTTTCAATTCCATTTAAGAATTTGTCAAATAGGGTACCTCGACCTTCTGATGAAGGCTTTTCTTTCGATGTTGATTTTTTCTCCTCAGTCACGTCGGATTGGTTTGGTTAAGAAATGAATATTATCAGCAGAAAATACGAGAATAGAGATTGTTTGCAAGAAAAAAAAGAATGCGTAATCACGAAAGCAGTAGAACGATCACTATGGATTCACTTTGTGCTTTTCATATTGAACTTAAAGCACAATTAAGAAATGAAACTAAATAGGAGGGCACAAGCGGGACGCTTGCGTCATTTCGAGTTTTGCACAATAACATCGGCTGGCGATTGCTTTCTTCGCCTGCCAATTCACAATCAATACAGGTCTAAACTACATGGCACTTTCCACCCGGCAGACGACAAATATGAGACGATGAGTTTCGTGGAAATGACCGATGTATCTAATCAAGGAGATTCTTCCTCAGCGGCCCGAAGGCCGGGGTGTGGATATCTATTACCGTCAGTTTTAACTGACGGATCCAAGAGCCTGCAATCTTCTGGGGCTTTAGCCGCATTGAGGATGGGGGGGCAAAGCCCATTCCTTGCTTTAGGGCTTCCAGCCGTTGGCTGAAGCCAAGTACCTGTTTAGCGATTCGAATCAAACAACCTGACAGCACCAACTGGATCTGTCAGCGTTGTGAACCCAAGATAATTCCCTTCGACGCTCATATGTTTGACAGGAGGTCCAGAAAAGCACCGGACCACGCTGTCAGGTCGCTAAACACGTACGAAGCCAACGGTAATAGATATAAAGGATCATTCCGATAGTACTTGTTTTTAAGAGAAAGCCGGATCTTCCAGGGTGCCGTGCCAAAAGGGGCCTTTGGCATGACTAAACAAGCCAAATTCTCAATGTGTAGTCTTGAATGAAGTACGCTTGAACCACCCTTGGCCCATCCTTAAAAAGGAGAGGATTTCATTTCATCACTTTTCTGATTTATTCGAAAAAACAACTGACACGGCGTGTCTCAAATCTCACGTCTCAAATCTGATCAATCAAGAGCCTCAATAACTCTTCGATTCACATCACGCACCCGCTCCGCATCCACTTTCACGCGCTTGCGGTCGTAGGTCATCAGGCCGTTGACTTCACCCTCTACATCTGTGGTTTGGGTATACACGGCGCCCGTGAACCCGGCATCGACAAAGTCGATCAGCATTTCGGCAAAATTCACATATTCATCGGTTACTTCTTCAACGGATTGATACGACACATATCCCCAGTTCTCTTTCTCGGTGTCCCATAGATGATTGTCCATCACCAGGCCGATGCCGCCGTACTCACCCATCACATTGGCTTTCATACCGTCATACAGGTGCATCTCCGGCGGCGGATAGTTATGCAGGTCCATGATATCACCCACGCCGGGAAAATGGTTACCACCCGATGCCGAATTCACCAGTCGCGACGGATCCATCTCTTGTGTCCACTCCGTAATCTCTTTGGTTCGAAACTGTCCCCAGCCCTCGTTAAACGGTACCCATACCACGATGCCAGGCTGATTGTACAGGTAATCGACAATCTCCTTCCACTCCTTCTTGAAGGTTGCTTCTTCCTCAGGGGATCGCGTCAAGACACCGTCATCAAAAAACTGTGTCCGCTGCCAGTTGGGCTGATCGCCGCCGTTCGGCATATCCTGCCACACCAGCATCCCGAGCTCATCGGCATGCATGTACCAGCGCGCCGGCTCCACTTTTACATGCTTACGGATCATATTGAATCCAAGCTCTTTCGTCTTTTCGATATCGTACTTCAGCGCGTCATCACTTGGTGCGGTGTAGAGCCCGTCCGGCCACCAGCCCTGGTCCAGCGTGCCGAACTGGAAATAGGGTTCATTGTTCAGGTGCAGCCGATAAATCCCATTGACCCGCTCCATACTGATTTTCCGCATCCCGAAGTAGCTGTCGAACCGGTCTACCTCTTCTCCATCACGGTGCAGAGTAATCTCCGTGCGATACAGAAACGGTGATTCGGGCGACCATAACTTCGCATCGGGAATGGGAACGTCGAGTTCCTGGCCCACGCCTGCTCTTTGCTCAGCCACAACTTCTCCCTCATCTCGGACGGTTACTTCAAAAACATCACCGGGCTGGGTGTTTCGGGTGTCTACGCTGAAGTTGACTATCCCGTTGTCAATATCCGGCGTTTGTCTGAAATCTTTGATCGATGCATTGCTGACCGGCTCCAACCACACCGTCTGCCAGATTCCGGAGACCGGCGTGTAGTAAATCCCGCCCGGCTCATTCACCTGCTTGCCGCGTGGCTGACCCTCATCATTCGTGGGATCCCAAACCTTCACGTTTAATGTCTGTGAGCCATCTTGCAGGTAAGGGGTGATATCAAACGAAAACGGTGCATACCCGCCGGTGTGCGCGCCAATTTTGATGTTGTTCAGCCACACCTCTGCTTTCCAGTCCACCGCCCCAAAATGCAGGAGGATGTCGCTGCCCTCCCAGTCCGACGGAATTTCGATCTCCCGCTCGTACCAAAGTTCATTCTCTTTGCCCAGCCGTTCCATGACTCCGGATAAACTCGACTCCACCGCAAACGGTACCAAAATCTCGCCGTCAAACTCTTCCGGTGTTTGGCTGTTGACCGGGCGAATCGCGTAGTCCCACAACCCGTTCAGGTTCATCCATTCCGAACGCTCCATCATCGGCCGCGGGTAGGCATCCCATACATTGTCGGGATCCAGATTCTCGCCCCACTCTGTTTTGATTTTATCTCCCGCCGGTTGCCAGGATTGGGCTTGAAGATTTAATGATGTAAATGTGAAGAGAAAAGCAGTGAATAGAAGACAAAGTTTTAGAACTCGCATAAAGAAACAGGTTGGTTAGTTTGATTTTATAGACATCCTATTCAAAAACGTCAGTTTGAGCGCAGTTTCGACCGCTTTTTGGGAGAAACGAAGTCGAAAACTCATCTTTAATCGTTCATTTTTATTAAAGGTCATCTATTTAATATCGCATGAAAAGATCAATATTTCAGGAATTTAATCTATCAGCTGCCGATATCCATCTGCGTAACCTCAATTTTTTAGGATGAAGCTTATGATTACCAAAGCTTCGGTGGACAGGAATTTTTCCCTGATGAGATGCCTTTAGCACGCCTGCCGAATTTCAAGCGTTCATATCAGCTTAAACCAAACGGCGTTGCAATCAGAATATTGAACCAAAGTAACTCGAAGTTCCCCGTTCGAGTGGTCCGGATATTTTTTAGCATCCGCTTATCTTGTTCTGGATGTTGAACTTTATTAAAGCTTATCCTTGCTATATGTTCAGGTGTTTGTTGCATAGCAATCGAAGCTGGAGCTTCGATCTACGTGATATCCCAGCTTGAATTTACATTGCTTAGTACTTTCTCAAAACGGTTGTCTTTTCGTATTTCTGATAAAAAATCGGGATAGAGGTACCGGATTGTTGGTGTTGTGAATGCGCCCCATTGCTTTACTTTATCAAAGGCATCAAATGCTTTATCATGCTCCCCCAATGCAGCATAAGCGAAACCGGCAGATGCATAATCATCTGTCTGTAAAACTTTTTTGATTAGCTCTTGGGCCCGGTTTTTTCGTCCTTTTTTATTGTGGATGATTGCAAGTGAAGCGATAACCTCTGATGAAGATGGAGAGCTCTCTGGAGTTAAAAGCGTCAGGGCCTTTTTTTGGGCATGTTCAGCTTCCTGATATCTGCCCAGGTGGTAGAGGGTCAGTCCCTCAATGAAGTGAATAACACCAAAATCAGGTTCAATTTTTTTTGCAGTTTCTACCTCTTTCAGTGCATTTTCCGGATGGGCATTGGCCAGGTAAATTTGTCCCAGATACACCCGCGTGTAGGGCGAATGGGGGTCAAGTGTCACTGCTTTTTCTGCGGGTTCAATCGATTGATCAATCCGTCCCAGAACCATATTCATCCATCCAAGCCAGTTGTGACCTTCTGCATATCCGGGCTGTAGTTCCACAGACGTTTTGAATTCACGAAGGGCATCGGGCCCGTTTTGCCTGCGCACATAGATGATTCCAAGTGCAGTATGCGCTTCACCAAGTTTTGGATTCAGCGAAAGTGCCTTAACGGCCGATTCCATCGCATCCGTTTGGGTTGACTCCTGGGGATAGTTGTACCATTCAGCCAGGATCTGAGCCTCAGCCAGGCCGGTCCATGCCTGCGCATAGTCTTTATCTTCGTCAATGGCCCCCCTGAAATAGCTGATTGCCTGTGAAATACCGACTTCTGAGCGCTGACTCAAATGAAACCGTCCTTTGGTGTACAGTAGGTAGGCGTCGAGGTTCTGGGTGGGTTCTGTTTTGGGTTGGTCCGTCGTTTCTTTGGTAAACCGTCCTTCCAAGCTATCGGTAATTCGCCCGGCCAGCTCACTTTGAATATCAAATATATTTTTTGTTGTCAATTCCCGGTCGAACGTTTCTGCCCAGAGATGGTCGTCTGTCTCAGCTTCAATCATCTGAATATTAAGGCGAATTCTGTTTTCGATCTGCTGAACCGACCCTTCAACAATAATTCGTACACCCAGTTCACGAGCAATTTCGGGAATCGCCTGATTGCTGTCTTCATACCGAAGAACAGATGTTCTGGATATTACCGATAGTTGTCTGTTGGCGGAGAGTCGGGTCAGAAGGTCATTGTGTAAACCTCTGGCAAAATGCAGGGTAGATTCGTGGTTTCCCAAAACATCAAATGGCAGCACAGCCACAGAGTTTTCATGTGTGGCTTTCAGATACTTTTTCTTCTTTTCGATTTCAGGTTTACTCTGCTCAATAAACTCAGAGAGCTCTTTTTTTATTGCAGATGGATTCTCACCAAACTCCTTGGCCATTTGTTTAGCGTGGCTGTTTATAATCTCAGAAATTTCGGATTGCTTATCCTGATACATGAGTGAGCGCAACAGGTCTTTAACTTTTTTTATGCTGAACGGATCTTCACGGTAGAGGATCTTCCGGTACTTTACAGCCTCTCTGTACTGCTGACTGCTCTCAAATTGTTGCGCTGCTTTTTCTGCGGCTTTCAGGTACTCATTATGGTAGTGATTACGATGAGTATCAAGCCACTGATCGAGTTCGGCTGAGGCTTTCGGAATATGAAGACCTTCCAGCAGCCTACCCCGGTATAGGTTCAATGCTTTTTCCCAGTCATTATTCTCAATTGCGTTTTCGAAAGTAAAAACATCGCACTCAAAAAGCTCATTATTGACCCTCAATTCTTCTGTGCCCCTGGTTTCGATACAATTTTTGCCAAGCGTTTTTCTCAAATGGTAGAGCATATTGCTGAGAGCATTCCGTGCACTCTTTTGTCCTTTCTCCGGCCAAAGCAAGGGAAGAATTCTATCTCTGCGCTGAAAACCGGTCGTTTTATTAATCAATAGGAAGGATAGCAAAAACAATCGCTTGGGTCCGGCAAGAAACGAGTGTTCCAGCTTGCCGTCATGTGTTCGCAGTTCTGCCGATCCAAGGATGTTGAGTTGATTCATTTAGATACAGAGTAAAGTCTTAGATGACAATCTAAGAACTAAAAGAGAGGAAGGAAAGAGCCGGGGTTTATTTTGAAATCAAAATGGAAAGGCAGTCAACTGGCTGCCGGTTAATTCAACAATCTAAATCATCATCATAATCATCATAAAACCGAAAAACGATGCACGCTTCCATATCAGACACACTGCAAAACGTTAATAACGGTTCGGTAAGCGCCAACCCACATGTTTTACCGCTACCGCTATAAAGAATAAATCAAATCTTCAAAACTAACGTCAATTTAACCAAATCCTTTATCATTATGTTTTACACTATTAAGAATACAATTATGTACGCCGCTATGATGATGTTATTTTTTTCAACGACCCAGCTATTTGCGGGCTGCGACGATGAAAATGTAACATCAAGCGAATCAACTAATGAGAACCTTGTGGAAGTTACAGCTACTCACAACCACGAGGAAAATCTTCATCTTTTTGAGATGGATACCCAATCGATCTCATCCGGCTGGACTACGTTTGAGTTTAAGAACGCATCGCATGTGGATCATTTTTTTGTGATCTATAAAGTTCCTGAGGCAGCCATCGAAGCCGCAAAGGCAGCCGACGAACCGCTGCTCGATCACTGGTTCCAGGGAGTTACGGAACCGTTCCAGGTGGAGTTCAATCCCTATGCCGCGGGCGAAATAGGGTATGGGGAGTTTGTTGACAATCTTGTAGCCCACGTTTCTGAGAAAGGGCCCTGGTTTTTTGATCCGGGTGCGCCACCCATGGGCGGGCCTGGCTTCACCGCAGACGGCAAGACATCCAAAACCACGGTACAGCTTGAGCCGGGTGAGTACATTGTGGAATGCTATGTGAAAGACGAAAACGAGCAGTTCCACTCTTATTTGGGAATGCTGGAACAACTGACTGTAACTGATGAGCAGTCGGCAGCAGAAGAGCCGGAACCGGATATGAATATTACCATTTCCTCCACAAAAGGAATTGAGGTGAATGGAAATCCTGAAAATGGATCACAAGTTGTTGAGGTCTTTTTTGAAGATCAAACAAGTTATAATCACCTGCTCGGACACAACGTTCAGCTTGTGAAACTGAGTGACAACAGTGATCAGGAATTGATCGAATCTGTAATTGAGTGGATGAATTGGTCGAAGCCGGGAAGCCTCGTAAACAACGCGCCACAGGGTGCAGAATTTATGGGTGGCACCATGGAAATGACGGGGGGATCAACCGCGTATATTCATGCCGATTTTGAACCGGGCGATTACGCGTGGATTGCCGAAATTCCCGACCCGGTTAGCGCCAACATGCTGAAAACATTCACAATTCCGGAATAATCAAAATTATACTCGTAACCTAAACATACATCATAGCAGTGTGATTTATGATGAAGGCGCTCCTCTGTTGACAGCGGGGAGTGCCTTTTTATTTAATGCTCCTGGTATTCATCCTGCTGCATCATCGACCGCGGATAGGCATCCCACACATTTTCGGGATCCAAGTTTTCGCCCCACGTCGTTTTGATTTTATCTCCCACCGGTTGACAGGTTTTTAGTGTGATTTAATTAGACATCGCATTCATAAAATATCGCAGGAAAAGATCAATATTTCAGGAATTTATCATTCATAATACACACCTTGGAATTGCTTCAGAAATATGTTTGATGGGATGCCAGTTCCATAATCACTCTGCGGCTCTCTGTGCACTCAGCGGTTTAATTGAACCGCCCCGACGGTTCGGGGCAGGCAGTGAACCGTCTGGTGGACGCGGAGAAAAATATGGGGATTGTGCCAATGGTATCCCCACGGGGTCGCGTTGTGGGTCCGCTCTTCCTCGCAATGACAGAAGAATCATAAATATCGAATAAAGAATAACGAATTTCGAACTTCTACCCCTTCATCATTCTTAAATTCTTGTTCGATATCGATATTCAAAAGAAACCAACATTACTCAGCTGCATCCGTTGGAAGCCTAACAAAGAACGTTGATCCTTTTCCCACTTCACTCTCTACCCAGATCTCGCCGCCGTGCGCTTCTACAATTCGGCGGGTAATGGCAAGCCCCAGGCCGGTACTCATCTCACCGCCGGTCGCTTTCACGCTCGTTTTACTGAACGGTTTAAACAGGTTCTTCTGCTCTTTTTCCGGGATCCCCTGGCCTGCATCCTCTACAGAGAGGATGATTGAGTCTTCATCTTCTCTCTGAATTCGAACCGTAATGTGAGTACCCGAGTGGGAGTATTTAATGGCGTTGGTGATCAGGTTGTTGAGTACCTGTTCCAGTTTCTGTGCATCCGCTGTAATCTCCATCTCTTGTACAGGCTCTGTAAATTCAAGAGATATCTCTTTCTTTTCGGCAAGCCTTCGGTTTAAATTCAAAGAATGGGACACCAGTCGTTCCATGTCAATCAGGTCCGGGTCCAGGTTTATTTTCCCGGATTCAATCTTGGATATATCCAGCATTTCTTCAATGATCGATAACATGAACTGGCTGGATCTGTGTATCTGTTTCAGAAACTCCTTCTGTTCACCCGACAGGTTTTGAAAATCTTGATCCTTTTCATCCAGCATGATTTCACTGAGAGACATAATTGCACTGAGCGGGTTACGCAAGTCGTGTGATGCCATGCCCAGCATCTCATTTTTTACCTCATTCAGTTTTTCAAGCTCAGCCGTTTTTTTGGCTAGTTCACGTTGAGCGCTTGCAAGATCGTTGTTCAGCTTGCTGAGTTCTGTAAATAATTTATTGTCCTGACTGCGACTCTTTTTTCCCTTTTCGAGGGAAGACTCCTTCATAAGCGAGCGTAGTGTATTTAGATGCTCATTGTTTATTTTCATCAACTCGTCGAGAAACTCGTCATCATCTTTTTTAGATGTGCCGATGACAAATATCTCATCGCCATTTTTAGCCCCGGAAAAGTACAAGGTGTCTATATCATATTGATTATTCTCAAAGAAAAACTCCCAGTTATGAGCTGTATCATGTTCTTTAATGAATTCCAGGAAATTCAGGGCTTTCTCAATACTTTCGGTGTCTACCAATGTAGTCAAAAGATTTCCTTCACCTTTCTCATCGAAGAAACCGCAGGTATCGCTCACGATATCTTTTACCTTGCCCTCTACATTACATGTGAAAGCAACACCCAGTTTTTTATTTTTAGAGTTCATTTGGTTGAGGTTAGCCTGTTTGCAATTTCAACGGCCTCATGGGCATTACCGGCAAATCCGTCGGCACCGAATTTTTCCCAAAATGAATCATAGATTTTAAAAGGCCTGCCACCGATTAAAATCTTGACATCTCCACATTCAAGATTTTGCCTTACGGATTGTATCAACTCTTTTGCATTGCTTAAAAAATTGCTCATCGTTACAGATACGGCAAGTATGTCTGCTTCTCTGTGGATGATTTCGTCCATTACGTCTGCTGCAGGAGAATTGGCTCCCAGGTAAAAGGTGTCCCATCCTTCCATTTCAAAAAAGTCACTGACCATTCGAATACCAATTTCATGCAAGTCGCCTCCAATTGTGGTAGCTACAATACTCTTGCCAACCCGTTCTGTATTGAAGATGTGCGGATAGAGCTGAGACATGATCAGCTGGGTAGCGGCTGTACAGAAATGCTCCTGCGCAACGCTAATCTCATTGATCTGCCAAAGCCTGCCAACTTCGTATTGAGAAGGCTGGAAAACATGCATGTAGATATCTTTTACGGAAACGCCATCTTCCTCAACCGCATCCAGGATCAGTTGGCTGGCTGTTTTCCGGTCACCATCCATCAAACTGTCGAAATAGGAGACCGCTAAATCTCCATATTCATTTTCTCTCTTGATATACGATTCGATTTCACCATTTGTAATGGGTTTCTCATCCATCACAGTGTGTAAAAATTCGATGGCCTGCTCTTTTGCTGCAATATCCAGAGAATTACTTAATTCGGCATCGAATCGATTCAATATTTCCCTAAAGGTTTTCTTGCTCATATTCCGGCTTTTCTGAACGGAACGAGCCCAGGAGAGAAATTCGAGAAATAACTGCGGATTAGAATTGACTATGGCCTGGGTGAAATGCTGGTAATACAGATTCAGGTGGGCTTCCCAGTCAAAACTCTTTTCACTGATTTCTATACCTGTTTTTTGATTCAGTTGATCTGTCATGCTCTGAACGATTCTATGTTGATTGCGTTCGAGCAGATACTCTAGAGACTTGTCAGAATAGACTGAAGTCATATCTTTTCCTATGCTTTACCTTGGGGCACATAAGTTTAGTGATGATTGGAAAGATAATATTTTTTTAACTTAGATACAGAGAGAAGGCTTTCGAATATCGAATATCCAAGAAGGAATAACGAACACGGAATCAAAAGTGCTTCAACATTCTGAAATCCTTGTTCAATATTCGTTATTCGTGCCGTAAATCATATAAATAAAGTCCACAACCAACCCCGGCATCGCTTTCTGAAATCGATCCCTGGAACACCAACCGGTTTCCGTCATCGCTGATGATACCGTTACTGGTAGAATCCCAAAACAATCCCTCTGCGGTTCTGTGAATTCAGCGGTTTGATTGAAATGCAGTGAAAGCGGAGGGACGCGGAGAAAAATATGAGGTTTGTCGAGCTCGCACATTCACTGGCAATGACAGCTAAAATTCACTTTTCATGCCGAAAATCGTAGAGATAAAGCCCACATCCCACGCCGGCATCACTTCCTGAAATGGAACCCTGGAACACCATCCGGTTTCCATCATCGCTAATCACACCGTTGCTGGAGCGGAAGCCTTCGGTGTCACTGAAGAAGGTGAGGCGTTCCATGTAATCATCAAGATTGTAGGAGTCGGAGTTTATGGCTGCGTCGCGGTCAATTTCCAGTTTGTAGAGGTCAATCGTGCCGGTACCGCTGGTGGGATTGTGCTGGTCGGATTCTACCAGGGTGTAGGTCGTCTCAATGTCGGGAAAAATTCCCTCTGCCTCGTGGTAGAGGTGGTCTGTCTTGGTGTGGTTAACAATCGTGTGTGTCTCCAGGTCAATGCTCATAATATCAGCGCGGAAGCCGTGGTCATTCCGGTGGTACTGGTTCCAGACGAGCACGTTCTCTTCGCCCGGCGCCCAATCCTGCGATTCGAGAATCTCCTCGTATTGGTTGCCATCCGTATCCACCACCTTGCTGTTATCCACCAGTAGTTCTTTGTTGGCAATATCGGGTTGACCCTCCTCATCATACACAATCTCTCCGAAGTAAATTTCTTCCTGTTCCGGAAGGGTCCAGGCAATCCTGTTGGTTTTTCGCGAGACGGCCGGGCCTTCATCAAAGTTTTCACCTTCAATGGGTTGGGCGGGGAATTCGAGGCTCTCGTCTAAAATCTGGAAGTACAGAACGTGGCGTTCCGGTCCGTGGCCCAGAAGCAGATCACCGTTCCACAGTTCAAAGACACGGTAGTAGCCGTGTCCTTCGGGTCGTGTGTTCTCGTCTGTAATTCGGGTGGTCTCTTTGGTGTTCACATTCACCATAAACACCTCGCCGCCGGCCCTGTCCACAAAAAAGACCCGCTCCCCGTCGTGCGACCATTCACTCCGCTGACCAAAATCGGTGAGCTGGGTGATGTGATCCGGCAACAACTCCTCCGGGAAACACTCTTGCATCTCCTGGGCGTGGAGAGTTGAAATGAGCATTAAGGAAAGCAAAACAGAGAGAATGGCTTTTTTCATGGAAGACTGATTTTTTGAATTGGTAACACCATTGTATAAAAATGATCTGCTTAATTCCAGTCGGACCCACGCTATATATTCTCTATGACGAAAAACATGCCCCAAAGAGGAAATTTTAATTAGAGCTTGTCCTTCATTGTCCGTCAACCTACGGTCGGATAGGGAAGGGGCCGGGCCTGCCTGCACAGTGCCTTTGAAAAAATTTAAAAATCGAATTCTTAAAGTTTCGGTGAAGGCAGGGGATAGGGCCAAAACATTCCTTCCGCGACACTCAGCGCACTCGGCGGTTTAATTGAACCGCGGTGAACGCTGAGGGGCGCGGGGGAAAATTGAGGTTGCAACAGTCGCCAGCTCTCTGACAATGACAATCTATTCGTAATCATCATCTACTATATCCAAACTTACTCATCCGTTAACCGGCTGCGGACACGGCCGCCGAGTACTAATCCGGCACCGATCAACACCAGGTTTTTGATGATGTATTGCCCCTCAAGCGTCAAGCCGAATGGGAAACTGGTCCAGACCACGTCGGGGAGTAATACAAGGGGAAGTGCAGTTCCGGGCATCTGCAGAAAGAGTAAAAGTAATGTCAGCCTCATAAACTTTCCGGAGATCAGTCCAAGCCCAATCAGGGTTTCCCATGCAGCAAGTACCGGTATAAAAAGGTCGGGGGATACGAAATAAACAGTGTTTCGAACCAGCTCTTCTGCGGGGCTGAGTCCCGGGAAAAATTTGAGAACTCCAAACCAGATAAATATGATACCCAGGCCCACACGAAGAACGGTAATCCCGGTCCTGGCCATCCAGTTACTGATGGTTCTATCAATTTTGTCGAAATAGGTTAGTGCAATTCGGTCCTCAAAACTCTCGTTCCTACTCATTTGGCTGAATTTTATTCATAGTTTTCTGCTACCGTCAGAACAAACCGTTCAAATATTTCGTGCATTTTACAAGGCTGTAAAATTCCCTACTAGTTTACTTGTCAGTTGTTACAAACCGTGCAACGATTGGCAGGTGATCGCTGATGCGAATCATCTGTTCCCTGTCGAGCGGTTCGGCTACCTTCACACTTCCGGGTACCAGTTCAGGCTCCATCTGTCTGTTTGGTAAGATGTGATCGATCCTCCAGAAAAGGGAGTCAGACGGATGTGAGAACGAGCCACTTCCTTGCAGCGGATCAAAAAAATGCGGCTGTTCGTCACCTAGTAGGCGATTGAACTCCCGGCTGCCGGGGGGAGTATTCAGATCACCTACTACCAACATATTCTTTTGCTGATTGGATACCACCAGGGATTCAAAGTGTTCACGAAGAAGATCGATCTGCCCGATTCGCCAGGCTTCATTGCGCTCTCCGCGGCCGGCTTTCAGGTGGAGCCCGGTCAGGGTGAACCGATAATCAGGGTTCACCAAGATCTCAGCGGTCCACATCCGGTTATTGATAAAGGTTTGCGACTCGGCGTGGCCTTCCTCGTCGGTTTGACCCGTCAAGGGTGTATTTACATGTGCATAGCTGTGAAATATGCCAAGAGGTATGCGGCTCATCATTACCACATTCATATACCAGTCGGCACTCTCGAGCGCTGCAAATACCTCGTATCCCAGTTCGGGAAACTCGTTTTCGGCGAGCTGACGAAGATAACTGTCACTCTCCAGTTCCTGGAATACCACAATATCGGCATTCAATACTCGCAGAGCGTCTGCCAAAAGGGAGCGCCGCTCCGCAATGTCTTCCGGTGGGTTATTTTCGCGGTCGTTATCGATATAGGGGTTATCGAACTCATCAACAAAGTGTTCAATATTCCATGTCACAACGGTGAGTGTATCCATTGATTCGGGATTGTACCACCCGGGTGTAGCTGTTGCCTGCGAATAGTGGTCATTTCCTGTCGAATTATTTTGAGTAGTGTACCGTCCACAGGAAGAACTAAGAATTAGAATCACAACGGGTATCAACCAGGCTGTCTTTTTGAGGTATGTATGCATCATCGTGAGGATTTTTTAAAACTAAATTGTGAAAGAAGGTATGATCGTTTCAAATTTTTCTGTTCAATGTTAAATAAAAATGAACAGGGTAATGCCCCCCTGCTCTTCGGTTTTTACCGTTAGTTATAGATATTTATATGCCGTGGGAATAAAAGATAATGAGCGCACAATACAGATACCTTTGCATTCCTTATAAATTTGCTGTTTTCTATGGCCTAAGGATATAGAGCCTGTGGCATCGGTCCCGAACAATCTCTCTGCGAATCTCTGCGCCCGGTGGTTAATGAAACCGCCCCGACGGTTCGGGACAGGCGGTGTATCGTCTGAGGGGCACGGGGAAATGTTTGGAGATTGTAGTGCTCACAGGCTCCCTCGCAATGAGGGAACGGCTCAGCATGCCGTTTTACAAATCCGTAACGCACCCTTCAGACGCCGTCGAAACCAATTTCGCATATTTGTAAAGAGAACCGCTTTGGACTTTCAGGTCGGGGGCGTTCCAGTTTTTACGTCGATCTTCGATCTCTTCGTCTGAGAGTTGAACGTTAAGGGTTCGTTCGTCGGCGTCGATTTCGATGATGTCGTCATCTTGCAGCAGTCCGATGGTTCCGCCGAGTTGAGCTTCGGGTGTGATGTGTCCGATCACAAAACCGTGAGTTCCTCCGGAGAAGCGTCCGTCGGTAATCAGGGCAACATCTTTGCCGAGTCCCGCTCCCATGATGGCTGCAGTGATGGAGAGCATCTCGCGCATGCCGGGCCCGCCTTTGGGGCCTTCGTAGCGAATCACAACCACATCTCCTTTTTTTACTTTACCGCCCCGAATTCCCTTGAGGGCATCCTCCTCAGACTCAAACACCCGTGCGGTTCCTTTAAATGTGGTTCCTTCTTTCCCGGTGATCTTTGCCACACTTCCTTGAGGTGAGAGATTTCCGTAGAGAATCTGCAGGTGACCCGTTTTCTTCACAGGATCGGAAATCGGTTGTATCACTTTTTGTTCTTCCAGCAATCCGGGCACATCGGCAACATTTTCTTCAAGTGTATTGCCGGTTACCGTCATGCATCCTTCGTGTAGAAATCCTTCATCAAACAGAAGTTTTTGAACCGCCGGAACACCGCCCGCATTATAGAGGTCTTCCATCACATATTTTCCGCTCGGTTTCAGGTCGGCAAGGAAAGGAGTTCGGTCGCTGACTTCCTGGAAGTCGTCAATTGTAAAATCAACTTTGGCAGCACGGGCAATCGCCAGCATATGCATCACGGCATTTGTTGATCCCCCCAACGCGATAATCATCGTCACCGCATTTTCAATCGACTTTTTGTTGATAATGTCGAGCGGTTTCAGATCTTTTTCGAGAAGATTGCGGATCGCTTTACCCGCACGTTTACACTCATTCACTTTCTCCTGGTGCGTGGCCGGGATGGATGAACTGAAGGGAAGACTCATTCCCATCGTCTCAATGGCAGAAGCCATCGTGTTAGCTGTATACATCCCGCCGCAAGCTCCCGCTCCGGGACAAGCGTGTTTTAAAACCTGGTGCATCTGCTCTTCATCAATCTCATTAGAAAGAAGTTTTCCGTACGATTCAAACGCCGAGACAATATCCAGTTTCTCACCATTCAGATTTCCGGGTCGAATTGTCCCCCCGTAAACCATGATTGAAGGACGGTTGAGCCGTGCCATTGCCATTATCGATCCCGGCATATTTTTATCACATCCTACGACTGATATGTTTGCATCATACCATTGCGCCTGCATCACCGTTTCGATGGAATCGGCAATAATGTCTCGCGACGGCAGTGAAAACTTCATCCCCTGCGTTCCCATGGAGATTCCGTCACTGACTCCAATGGTATGAAATACGAATCCAACAAGGTCATTTTCCCATACATTTTCTTTGATCACAGAGGCCAAACCGTTCAAATGCATGTTGCACGGATTGCCGTCCCACCCGGTACTTGCGATTCCAACCTGGGCTTTTTTCATGTCTTCCTCGCTCAAACCGGTGGCATAAAGCATCGCTTTTGAGCCTACCTGAGACTGTTCTTCGGTTAATCTGGAGCTGTATTTGTTGAGTTTAGTCATATTCCTTGATACGTCCTTAGTTATTGAAATTCAATATGTTAGCCATCCATGATAATTTTAATGGAAGCGCTTTTGACAAAATCATTTTTTGATCAGTAAGATTATCTAAACAATCTATAAAAATTTCTTGCTTCCATTCATGCCTTTGTCTATGTTTTTGGATGCGATGTTGAAATAACAGATTACAAATTGTCTACCGCAATCACACATACTTTTTCTAAGAAATTTTCGCAGTACCCGGGTAACGGGTTTGGCACAGCCTTTATACTGGACGTGATTGCTGTATTTATCGCGACCTTTATTAGTAAATTGCAAAGTTCAACATCTACTCTTTCTCTTTCTTTTGATAGAATTATCAGCAATCTGCTTCCGCTGCTAATCCTATCTATTCTAATTTCTGGCATTCTAAATCTAATTCTAATTATTAGTTAATCACACCTACCAGAGGTTAGAAGCGAATATGATTTTAGAAAACTTTGACCTCTGGCGGGCAATATATATCCGCGAGACAATATGAAACCATCCGAATCAAGTTCACCGGCAAATAAAATTCAACAAAACAAACCACTCAAGTCTGTTAAGCATTCTGAGGATGAAGATTCCGTGCCTAAGCATAATGGCGCAGAGATCCTCATCAAAACATTAGCAGACCTCGAAGTGGATACCATTTTTGGGTATCCCGGGGGGGCGAACCTTCCTATTTATGATGTGCTTTTTGACGAGCATGATATGGAACATGTCCTGATTCGTCACGAGCAGGCAGGCTCACATGCAGCTGACGGCTATTCCAGGGCTACCGGTAAACCCGGCGTTGTGCTGGTAACATCCGGTCCGGGCGGAACTAATACTGTAACGGGTATTGCAACGGCTATGATGGATTCTATTCCTTTGGTTGTTTTGACCGGACAGGTTCCGACAAGTGTGATTGGCAATGATGCTTTCCAGGAAGCGGATATCGTGGGAATTACGCGGCCGATCACCAAACAGAATTACCTGGTTCGGGATGTTAATGAGCTTGAAAACGTAGTCCGGGAGGCATTTCATATCGCAACGAACGGCCGGCCGGGGCCCGTTTTGGTTGATCTCCCCAAAGATATGCTGAACACCGCTGCCCGATATTCCGGGATGAAGAAAGTGGATATCCCGAGTTTCAAACCAACACTTCATGGCCATCAGCCGCAGATTGCAAAAGCAGCTGAGATGATAAGTAAAGCAGAACGACCTTTACTGTATGTAGGCGGCGGGGCTATTTTGGGTGAAGCGTGGGAAGAGGTAACAGAGTTTGCTGAGAAACTGAATATCCCGATCACGACTACACTGATGGGGCTCGGTGCATTTCCGGAAAGTAAACCTCAATCTGTAGGGATGCTTGGAATGCACGGTACCTGGTATGCCAATATGGCGATGACTGAATGTGATGTTCTTCTCGCTGTAGGTGCCCGTTTTGATGATCGTGTAACGGGTAGATTGGATGGATTTTCACAGAAATCCCGAAAAATTCACATTGATATCGATCCCTCCTGTATCGGTAAAAATGTAGATGTGGAAGTTCCAATTGTGGGTGATGTGAAGAATGTTCTGCCGGCTATCGGAAAACTGGCTAAAGCGCCAAAGATTGATACATGGTGGGATACCATTCATGATTGGAAGAAAGAGCACCCGTTGAAGGTGCCAAAATCTGATGATGCTATCTATCCGCAACATATGATCAAGGCTATATCAGAAGCTACGAATGGAGATGCAATTGTGGTGACCGATGTAGGACAGCATCAAATGTGGGCGGCGCAGCATTATACGTATAATCATCCGCGTTCCTGGATCTCATCAGGCGGACTTGGAACGATGGGGTATGGTTTCCCGGCAGCAATGGGAGCTGCAATTGCGTGTCCGGACCGTGATGTAGTTTGTATTACGGGTGACGGTGGATTCCAGATGCTCTCTTGTGAATTGGCCACAGCCGTCGAATACAAGATCCCCGTAAAGATCGCCCTGATGAATAACGAATGCCTTGGTATGGTTCGTCAGTGGCAGCAACTCTTTTATAATAACAGAACCAGTTACTCAGTCTTCGGAAGTAATAATCCCGATTTCGTAAAACTGGCTGAAGCGTATGGTGCTGTAGGAATGCGGGCGAGCAATCCCATAGAGATGTATGAGGTACTCGACAAAGCGATGAAGATTAAAGACGGGCCTGTTCTGATGGACTTCCGTGTCGTGAAAACGGAAAATTGCTACCCGATGGTACCATCCGGGGCAGCTCTCGATGAAATGGTTGAATCTGACGAAGACGTGAAAAAATAATGGCAACTACTACAGTATTGAAAAAAGACTCCAGGCATACACTTTCCGTTTTAGTAAAGCACAATTTGAATACATTTTCCCGAATCATAGGGATTTTCAGCGGAAAGGGTTTTGAGCTGGACAGTGTCACTTTTGCATCTGAAGCAGAACCGGGAATGGCGCGAATTACGATTACCACCTACGGCGATGAAAAAACCGTCGAGCAGATCAACAAACATCTTCACAACGTGATTGACGTAAAGAAGGTTACCGATCTGACCCATAAAAAATGTATTGAACGCGAACTGGCAATTATAAAAGTATCAACCGCCAAAGCCGGTCGATCAGAAATCATGTTGATTGCTCAAGCCTTTAAGGCCAAAGTAATTGATATTACAAATGATAAGCTTGCACTTGAAGTTACCGGAAATACCGATAAAGTAGATGCAATCATCCAGGTTCTGAAGCCATACGGAATCACCGAAATGTCTCGAACCGGAAGTATTGCCCTGAAACGTGAATTCCAGGGAACTGTAAGTTTTAACTGAATTCCTCCCCTCCTTGTGCCGACCGCTTTTTGGTCGGGATAGGGAGGGGCTGGGGGTGGGTCCCACACTGATGCGTAGTGAACACACCCCTCGTCATACTGCTAAACGCAGCATGACTTTTCCCCTCTCAAGAGGGGAGTTTCTAAAAATTTTAAAATCAACATAACGAACCAAATACGAATCGATTCAATGAAAGTGAAAACATATTATAACGGAGATGCCGACCTTGATGTCCTTAAAGATAAAACCGTAGCAGTTATTGGTTACGGAAGCCAGGGACATGCTCACGCACTGAACCTGCACGAGAGCGGGGTTAATGTAATTGTGGGGCTCCGTGAAGACAGTTCTTCTTGGAATGACGCCGAGGAAGCGGGACTTAAAGTGTACGAAACCTCCGAAGCAGCAGCCAAAGGCGATCTTGTGATGATCCTGATCCCCGACCAGTTCCAGAAAGCCGTATACGAAGAGAGCATCGAACCCAATCTAGAAGAAGGGAATGCACTTTTATTTGCTCACGGGTTCAATATTCACTTTGATCAGATCGTTCCTCCTGAGAACATAGATGTTTTTATGGTGGCTCCGAAAGGACCCGGCCATCTCGTTCGGCGAGTTTTTACAGAAGGTTCAGGTGTTCCCTGCTTGTTTGCAATATACCAGGATGCCAGCGGTACGGCTAAAGACACCGCACTCGCATACGCTAAAGGTGTTGGCGGAACCCGAGCCGGTGTTCTTGAAACTACCTTTAAAGAGGAAACGGAAACCGATCTGTTTGGTGAGCAGGCCGTTCTTTGCGGTGGCGCATCCGAACTGGTAGCAACTGGTTTTGAAGTATTGGTTGAAGCCGGTTATCAACCCGAAATTGCTTATTTTGAATGTCTGCACGAATTGAAACTGATTGTAGACCTGATGTACGAGGGCGGGATTGCCGGAATGTACTATTCAGTGAGTGATACAGCTGAATATGGTGGATTTTCACGCGGTACACGTGTGATTGATAAAGACACCAAGAAACGAATGAAGAACATTCTTGAAGAAGTCCAAAACGGCGACTTTGCTCATGAATGGATCAATGAAAACAAAGAGGGTCTTCCTAATCTGAAGAAGATGAGAAAAGACCTCAGCGAACATCAAATTGAAAAAGTAGGTAAAGAGCTCCGATCCATGATGGACTGGATTGAGAAGTAATTGAAAGGAAACTTTATTGAAGAATTCCCCTCCTGTGTAAGGAGGGGCAAGGGGAGGTAGTCTCCACGTAACGATTTTTAAGTTGTTATTTGACTTCTGAACCACCCCTAAATCCCCTCCTTGAAAAGGAGGGGACACAGTAACTAAGATTCAAACTGAAACAGATATGTCAAAGTCAATCCAAATATTCGATACGACTCTCAGGGATGGTACCCAGGGAGAGAAAGTCTCATTTTCGGCCGAGGATAAGCTTCGAATTGCCAAGCGGCTCGACGAATTTGGTATTGACTATATTGAAGGCGGATGGCCCGGCTCCAATCCTAAAGACATGGCGTTTTTTGATAAGGCGAAAAATCACAATTTTTCCCATTCAAAAATTGTGGCTTTTGGAAGTACATGCCGAGCAGGAAATCAACCGGAAGAGGATCCAAACCTTAAGGCATTGATTGCGGCTGAAACTCCCGCCGTATCACTTTTTGGAAAAAGCTGGCTCTTGCATGTTCATGAGGCTTTGAAAATTACCCCGGAAGAAAACCTTGAGTTGATCTCCGGCTCCATCGAATTTCTGAAAAAGAACGGTAAAGAGGTTATTTACGATGCCGAACACTTTTTTGATGGATATAAAGACAATCGCGAGTATGCGTTAAAAACATTGCGCGCTGCAGAATTATCCGGTGCCGATGTGATCGTTCTTTGCGATACAAACGGTGGAACACTGACGCATGAAATCACCAAAATTGTAGAAGACGTAAGCAATTCTATCGATGCAGCCATAGGCATCCACTCGCACAACGATTGTGAGTTGGGAGTAGCCAACGCGGTTGCAGCGATTGAAGCCGGTGCGGTTCACGTCCAGGGAACAATTAACGGGTATGGAGAGCGATGTGGAAATGCCAATCTTTGTTCCGTGATTCCGAACTTGCAGTTGAAGTTGGGATATTCATGTATCCCAGAAGAGCAGATGAAGCATTTGTCAACACTCTCGAAATATGTGAGTGAGTTGGCCAATTTGATTCCCGACAATAAACAGCCGTACGTCGGGAGGAGTGCATTTGCGCATAAAGGTGGAGTCCACGTCAGTGCCGTCATGAAAAACGAACAGACCTACGAACACGTTAAACCCGAATTGATTGGAAACAGTCGTCGGGTTTTGTTGTCTGAACTCTCCGGTAAGAGTAACATCTCATACAAATCGGATGAACTCGGTTTTGATTTCGACAAGACCTCAAAAGAGGGTGCCGAGATTATAAAGGAATTGAAGAAACTTGAAAATGAAGGCTACCAGTTTGAGGCTGCAGAAGCATCGTTTGAATTGCTGGTAAAACAGAAGACCAGTAAGAAGCCTGACTTCTTCCATTTGGAAGGATTTCGTGTGATTATGGAACGAAATGCCAAGGGCGAATCACGTGCGGAAGCAACAATTAAAGTTCGTGTAAATGATCAGGTTGAACTTTGTGCGGCTGAAGGGAATGGTCCTGTGAATGCCTTGGATGCGGCTTTACGAAAAGCCCTCTGTGAGTTTTATCCGGAGATCTCTACAGTCACACTTCAGGATTATAAAGTACGTGTACTGAATGGAGATGACGGAACAGGAGCAAAAGTTCGGGTACTGATCGACTCAGCCCAGGACGGATCAAGTTGGGGTACTGTCGGTGTTTCCGAAAATATTATTGATGCGAGCTGGAAGGCACTCTCAGAAGGAATTATCTATTTTTTGATGAACAAGAAAAGTAAACCCAAACATAAAACAACGATTGAATTTCCGCTTGAGCGGAGTACAGCGTAAATTAACATTTTGAAAATATTCCCCTCCTGCCTGGCCTCGATACGTCGGGGGTGGATAAAGGGGTTAGGGGAGGTAGTCTTAGGGCAACGAAATTTAAGTTGCTTGATATATTCTGAACTACCAATAAATCCCTTCCCTAAGCAGGATTGGAATTCTAAACAGCAATAAATAAACAGTCAAAATCATGGACAATCACATTACCATCTTTGATACAACCCTTCGAGACGGCGAACAGTCGCCGGGATATAGCATGAACAAGCCCGAAAAGCTTCGTCTTGCTCTACAGCTCGAAAAACTGGGTGTTGATGTGATTGAGGCCGGGTTCCCTATTGCATCAGATGGTGACTATGAAACCGTGAAAGAGATTGGAAAAACCATCAAAAAAAGTACGATAGCTGCACTTTGCAGAACTCGGCAGGTGGATTTGGAAAGTGCTGTTTCTTCTCTTGAACATGCTGCAAAACCACGAATTCATACATTTATTGCAACCAGTGATATTCACCTTCAGCACAAGCTCCAAATGAGCCGTGAAGAGGTGTTGGAATCTGCCGTGAACGCGGTTGAGTTTGCAAAATCTCATTATGATGATATTGAGTTCTCAGCTGAGGATGCTTCTCGAAGTGACCCGGAATTCCTGATTGATATTTTTACGGCGGTCATTGAAGCCGGGGCAACGACGATAAATGTACCGGATACAGTCGGCTATGCCCTTCCGTGGGAGTATGCCGATTTGATAAAAACATTGCATGACAATATTCCAAATATTGACCAAGCCACAATCAGTGTGCACTGCCATAACGATTTGGGTTTGGCAGTTGCGAATTCATTGATGGCTGTCCGAAATGGAGCCAGGCAGATTGAATGTACCGTCAACGGAATTGGTGAACGCGCCGGTAATGCCTCCCTCGAAGAGGTTGTGATGGCGATTGAAACCCGCAAAAATAATATGGATTACACAACGGGGATCAACACAAAGGAAATATATCCATCCAGCCAGATGCTTGCCCAGATTACCGGAAAAGGCGTTCAGCCGAACAAGGCGATTGTGGGCGAAAATGCCTTTGCACACGAAGCGGGCATTCATCAGCATGGTGTATTGAAGAATCCATTGACGTATGAGATTATGACACCGGATTCCGTAGGTCTGACATCAAACAAAATTGTGATCGGAAAACACTCTGGTCGGTTTGCCCTCGGCAAAAAACTGGAGGAGCTCGGGTATCACCTCAACAAAGAGGATCTGAACCGGGTGTACACGATGGTTACAAAACTGGCCGATGAACAGAAAGTGGTTAACGATGAAGACCTCATGAATTTGATGGCAACCACTAAATATTCAAAAGAAAAACCCGATAAGTCTGTAGTGGCCGGCGGGTAATGAATTTCCCCTTGAGGGGAGATAGAGTTTTTCAACACATTCTTGAAAAACTTTGAGGGATGTTTTTCCGATTAGGTTTGAACACACCCCTAAGTCCCCTTTCAAAAGGGGACTTCATTTAAAAACTTTTTAATTATAAACACTAAAAGAACAACTCCTGAATTATGGGAATGACGCTTACAGAAAAAATTCTTGCCAATCACAGCGGTAGAGATCATGTCTCTCCGGGCGAAAGTGTGTGGGTGGATGTTGATGTCTTGATGACACACGACGTCTGCGGACCACCGGCTATTGGCATCTTTAACAAAGAGTTTGGTGAGAATGCACGAGTCTGGGATAAAGAGAAACTGGTGATTATCCCTGACCATTATATTTTTACCAGTGACAAATATGCCAATCGAAACGTTGATGTACTTCGCGCATTCGCCGCAGACCAGGACCTGCCATACTTTTATGATGTGGGATCTGACCGATATAAAGGTGTTTGCCACGTAGCGCTTCCCGAAGAAGGCTTTACACGACCGGGAGAAGTTCTCTTTGGAACGGATTCCCATACATGTACGGCCGGAGCTTTTGGTCAGTTTGCGACCGGAATCGGGAATACTGATGCAGCTTTCATTATGGGAACCGGAAAGTTGTGGGTGAAAGTACCTGAAACGATGCGGTTTGTTTTTGAAGGCACTTCAATGCCGCCATATTTAATGGCAAAAGATCTCATCCTTAAAATTATTGGTGATATCGGAACCGACGGAGCAACTTACCGGGCAATGGAATTTGCCGGCCCGGGCATCAAAGCACTTACGATGGAAGACCGTATGACGCTTACCAACATGGCGATTGAAGCGGGGGGTAAGAATGGCGTAGTTGAACCCGATGAAATTACTGAAGAGTATGTAAAATCCAGGACCGATCATCCTTATGAATGTGTATATAGCGATCCTGATGCTGAATATTTCAGTGAACATTTCTACAACCTGGAAGAGATTGTTCCGATGGTTGCAAAACCACATAGCCCGGATAATAAAGCAACCGCTGAAGAGGTAGAAGGTACCCCGCTCGACAGAGCCTATATCGGTTCCTGTACTGGTGGAAAGCTGTCTGACTTTAAAGCTGCTGCTGAAATCATCCGTGGCAATGAATTAAAGATTGATACATACATAGTTCCGGCAACGACAGAGATTGCAAGAGGCCTTGAAACTGAAACTCTTTTTGGAACTCCGTTAATTCAAATCTTTAAAGAAGCGGGCTGCAAGATCGGAAACGCCTCATGTGCAGCATGTTTGGGTGGGCCGTCTGATACATTTGGTCGACTTCAAGACACCGAGGTCTGTATCTCATCCACAAACCGGAATTATCCCGGACGAATGGGATCCAAGCAGTCATCTGTCTATCTAGCATCGCCTTATACCGTTGCTGCATCCGCAGTTACAGGTGTGATTACCGATCCAAGGGTGTTCATCCAGGAAACGGTTATATAGTCATGAGTCTTGAGATTTGAGACATGAGACCTCCCCTCTCGAGAGGGGAGACAGATAGCGTAGCGTTCAGCGAAGCTATCAGGGGTGTGTTTACGGAGTTATGTTTAGAGACTGAATAGCCATCTCCCCTAAATCCCCCTTCAAAGAGGGGACACTTAATTTGAAAACAGAAAATTTTTACTCAATAACATGAGCAAAGAAGAAAAAGAACCCATCAAAGGAAAAGCCTTTGTATTGGGAAAGAATATTGATACCGACCAGATTATTCCGGCGGCACATCTTGTGTACAGTTTGGATGATCCTGAAGAACGAAAGTTATACGGAAAATATGCACTTTCGGGGGTACCGATTGAAGAATCCGGCCTGCCAGAAGGAGGAATTCCTCTCACTCAAGACGAAGAGACAAAAAGTGAATTTAAGATTATTGTTTCCAGCGATAATTTTGGGTGTGGTTCCTCTCGCGAGCATGCTCCTGCTTCCCTTGAAATTGCCGGGATTGAAGCGATTATCTCGCCATCTTATGCAAGAATCTTTTACAGAAACTCAGTTGATGGCGGATTTTTAATTCCATTTGAAAGCCTGAAAGATCTCAGTACCGAGATCAAAACAGGTGATGAGTTAGAGATTGACCAGGAGAACCATGAATTGATCAATCATACACAGGATAAAACGTATAAAATCAAACCTTTGGGCAGTGTGGCTGACATCGTTCACGCCGGTGGCATTTTCGCTTATGCCCGACAAAACGGAATGATCGAAAAAGCATGAAAGAAGTAAGTATTGTTGCGCTCCCCGGTGATGGAATTGGACCAGAAGTAACGGATGTTGCACTACAAGTTTTAGATACCGTTTGTGAACAGCACGACATTAAACTCAATGTTACAAAACGACCCTTTGGTGGAACTTGCTACGATGAGTTTGGCGAACCGGTTACAGATGAAATCTTAGAAACCTGTAAAGAACATAAAGTTGTACTTCTGGGCGCTGTTGGCGGCCCGAAATGGGATGACCTCAGCGCCAACTTGCGCCCGGAAGCTGCTTTATTAAAGCTTCGGAAGGAACTGGGTGTTTATGCCAATCTCAGGCCCATCTTTGTACACTCAGCACTTTCAGGATCATCCACACTTAAGGAAGAAGTTATTGAAGGAACCGATATTCTTATCGTTCGCGAATTGACCGGTGGAGTATATTTTGGCAAACCCCGATTTAGTGCCGAAGAAGATGGAGACCCATTTTCTGTTGACACGATGAAGTATAGCCGGTCTGAAGTTCAGCGTGTGGCTAGAATTGCTTTCGAAACCGCCAAACTCCGCGGGAAAAGAGTCTGTTCTGTTGATAAAATGAATGTTTTGGAAAGTTCACGACTGTGGAGAAAATCTGTACTTGAAGTAGCAGAAGAGTACCCGGATGTTGAATTGAGCCATATGCTTGTGGACAATGCCGCAATGCAGCTTATCAGAAATCCAAAGCAGTTCGATGTGATTGTAACCGGAAATCTGTTTGGAGATATTTTGAGTGATGAAGCCTCTATGCTTACCGGTTCAATTGGAATGCTGCCTTCTGCAAGTTTAGGTGGAGAAAATGGATTATACGAACCGGTCCATGGATCAGCACCGGATATAGCCGGGCAGGGGATTGCTAATCCGTTAGCTGCGGTTGCATCGGCGGCGTTGCTGTGCAGGCACTCGTTGAAATTGGAATCGGCAGCCAAACGTATTGAAGCAGCCATCCTGAAACTGCTGGATGATGGTTATCGTCCAGCTGATCTTTATAACGATGAACCCGGCACGACACTTGCCAACACGGAAGAAATATCAAATCGGTTGATCACCTCTCTCGAAGAAACTGCTAAGGCATAAGTTTTCTGTCAGGCTGGATTGATATTAATTCAGCCTGATTTTCTATCCTCTTTTTATCCTTTTGTGATATAATTCCTACTCGCCTTTACTATGATTCGTTCACATATCGAATGAATCACACCAAATTAATCTTTTATGTTTGTAAGAAATGAGTTATTTCCATGTGCATAAAAATCTGCTGACAAAAAACAATCTGTTCGACAAAGTACTTCGTATTTATTAATGAGAATCAAAAATCAAATAAAGCAATATGGATAAGAAATATTACGACCCCGAAGATCTTAAAAAGTTTGGTGATGTAACTGAATTTCAAAAAGAGTTAG
Organism: Rhodohalobacter sulfatireducens; assembly: GCF_022012475.1. Taxonomy (GTDB): domain Bacteria; phylum Bacteroidota; class Rhodothermia; order Balneolales; family Balneolaceae; genus Rhodohalobacter; species Rhodohalobacter sulfatireducens. The sequence continues at coordinate 144,894 of NZ_JAKLWS010000008.1, read as the reverse complement.
GTGATAAATTTTTCGAGTATTACGGTTCTGTTTTTGAAGAGGGTGCTCTTACTAAAAGAGAGAAAGCGTTGATTGCTCTTGCTGTTGCGCATGTTATTCAATGTCCGTACTGCATAGATGCATACACAGATGAGACACTCCAGCAAGGCTGCTCTGAAGAACAGATGATGGAAGCCGTTCATGTAGCAACTGCTATACGGGGAGGTTCATCACTTGTTCACGGTGTTCAAATGATGAATCAGGTGAAAAAGCTCTCGATGTAAGATATTAAGATGTGTACACATCTGTATTTAAACAGAGCTGAATTGCAATCCCAAATAAGATAATTTGCAGCACAACGTATGAAGTCTCTTATAGCACAAAGCCACTCGTTAGCTGATCCTGAAGTACAGCTGGATATCATTAACAATCAAACCGAAAAAGTTAAACGGCTGGAGAAGTTCGAGTCCAAGATGGATGAAATTGGACTGTTTCCGCTGAAACCGACCGGAATTGAAATATTCCAGATCAATGTGGGGTACATGTGTAATATGACCTGCAAACACTGCCATGTTGATGCAGGGCCTGACCGGCAGGAGATCATGACAAAAGAGACGCTGGAGTACTGCCTTGATGCTCTCGAGCATTCGGACATCGAAACGGTGGATTTGACAGGTGGCGCACCGGAGATGAATCCGCATTTTCGATGGTTTGTAGATGAGGTTGCGAAGCTGCGTAAAGATATTATCGTGCGGTCGAACCTCACCATTTTGGATACCCGAAAGTTCGAAGACCTGCCCCAGTTTATGGCAGACCATGGGGTGGAGATTACCTGCTCGCTTCCGTTTTACAATAGGAGGAGAACGGATGCCCAAAGAGGGGAGGGAACGTATGATAAATCGATGAAAGTACTTAAAATTTTAAATGAGATCGGTTATGGTAAAGAGGAGTCAGGTTTAGAACTGAACCTTGTCTATAATCCCGTTGGGGCTTTTCTTCCGGGCGACCAGGAGTCACTCAAACAGCAGTACAAAGATCGTTTATGGAAAGATCACGGCATTGAGTTTAATGATCTTTTTACGATTACAAATCTGCCGATTAGCCGTTACCTGAATTTCCTCGTTACCAGTGGAAACCTGGATGAATATATGGAAAAACTTGTGACCTCATTCAATCCTGCAGCGGCCGAGGGTGTGATGTGCAGAAACACCATCTCCATTGGTTGGGACGGTACTCTTTACGATTGTGATTTTAACCAGATGCTCAAGATGGAGACCGAAAACGGCTCTCCTCAACACATCAAAGACTGGGATTTAGATGCGTTGAACGATCGGGAAATTATTACAAACCAGCATTGCTACGGATGCACAGCCGGTGCCGGCAGCAGTTGTGGCGGAGCTACGACTTGATCTTAATGTAATTTAATACTCGATCCGAAGGTCTTCCTTCGGATCGACAAACGGAAGCTCTGCTTCTTGTATTCAACGGGTGGTTGACTCGTTCAGTATCTTTGGAACCCATCTCCTCAATCCCCTTCCCTATTCCGCAACTGCACGGAACAAGGAAGGGGAAGTTATCTTTCCACTCATCCTTTTACAAATCAATCCACTACATTCTTTCCTCATCAGTCATAGAATTCCTATCTTCAATGCATAGAAACAGTTAGCTAAAATATTCTAAGATGATTAAAGTAAAACGACTTAACGACGCCGTTCACATGGAAGCCGAAAATGAGGATGGTGCTACCCTTCAAATGGATGGATCGGCTAATATCGGAGGAATCAATGGTGGATTCCGTCCGATGCAGATGTTACTCGCCGCAGCGGCCGGGTGCTCAACGATCGACATTGTAGGTATACTGAAAAAACAGAAACAAAATCCCGATGATATTGCGGTTGAAGTAACCGCTGATCGCCAAAAAGTCGGTACCTATTCAGAATTCAAAGCGATACACATGCACTATATTTTTACCGGCAGTGTAGATGAAAAAAAAGCTGAACGAGCGATCAACCTTTCTGTCAACAAATACTGCTCCGTATCCAAAATGCTGGAAAAAACAGCGAAAATTACGACCAGTTTTGAGGTTGTTAATGAAAAGTGAATTATGTACGCCGGACAGTGGCCAAGCCATCCCGAACCGTCGGGGGTTGACCGGGCTCAAAACTTTATTTTAGATATAAACCTGAATTTAATCTAGCAGTAACGGTCAAAGCCTGTCCCGAATACTTTTGGGGCTGACCGTTTTACAATTCCTGTAACTCGAACCCCGCAACCTGAAACATGCCTAAAAAGAAAAACTTCGAAACCGAAGCGATTCGCACCCAAACACCAACCACGGCCGAACGGGAGCACTCCACACCATTGTATATGACCTCCAGTTTTACCTTTGAGTCGGCCGAGCATGCCCGGGCACTGTTTGCCAAAGAGGTTGAAGGAAATGTATATAGCCGGTATTCCAATCCAAACACGGATGAGTTTATCAACAAAATGTGCAGGCTGGAAGGAGCAGAAGCGGGAGTTGCCACGGGCTCGGGAATGGCTGCTATCTTTGGCTGCCTTGCTGCCTTACTGGAACAGGGGGATCATGTGTTGGCATCACGGTCTCTTTTTGGTTCTTCTCACCAAATATTAAGCCAGATTCTGCCAAAATGGGGAATTACGTTTACGTACGGAGATGTCAAAAAAACGGAAGAATGGGAGTCACTCATACAGGATAACACGAAGATGTTATTCCTCGAAACGCCTTCAAATCCTGGATTGGATCTAATCGACCTTGAATGGGCGGGTAAACTTGCTAAGGCGCATGATCTCATTTTTGTCGTCGACAACTGTTTTGCCACTCCATACCTGCAGCGTCCCATAGAATTCGGTGCCGACCTGGTCCAGCATTCTGCGACAAAATTTATTGACGGACAGGGGCGAGCCATCGGTGGAGTGATCCTGGGAAGAGAGAAATACATGGAGGAGGTCGAATTTTTTACACGAAATACCGGCCCGGCTCTTTCCCCGTTTAATGCTTGGCTTTTCAGTAAGAGCCTGGAAACACTACCGGTTCGGATGGAGCGACACTGCGATAATGCCGAGAAGGTAACTGAGTTTCTGGACGGCCATCCGAAGGTCAATTTCGTAAAGTATCCCCATCACAACAGCCATCCGCAGTTTGACCTTGCCAAAAAACAGATGAAACGAGGCGGTGGTGTGGTTTGCTTTGAAATCAAGGGAGGGTATAAGGCAGCAGTGAAGTTTATTGACGGCATCCGTATGCTCAGTCGCTCTGCAAATTTGGGAGATACCCGAACAATCGTTACCCACCCTGCTTCCACCACACACTCCAAACTTACTAAAGAGGAGCGAACAGCAGTGGGGATTACAGAAGGCCTGATCCGGATTGCGGTGGGCCTCGAGAATGCGGAGGATATCATCGGGGATCTGAACTTGTAAATAAAGCTCTTTCTAACATGGAGTGAATGGAACCAGTATTTCAACTTCATTGTTTTTTGGGTTTTAATTCAAAGGATGGATATCCACTTAATAATGGTACATTGAGAGCAAACTCGCCCTGATTTAGGTATGGACCCAATAACACACGGATTTATCGGCGCTACGGCTTCCCAAACAGTTGCAAAGCCGGAAACTTTTCGGGCTGCTACTTTCACCGGATTCGTCTCAGCCATGCTTGCAGACCTGGATGTTTTCATCCCCACCGGCTCGGACCCGCTTATGATGTTGGAACTACATCGCCATTTCACCCACTCCATAATCTTCATTCCGATCGGAGCTTTGATTGCTACCTGTTTGACATGGTGGTTCGTGAAAAAGTATCTAACCAAGAAAGAAGCCTACCTCTACAGCTTTGCGGGCTACTCAACGGCCGGGGTATTCGATTTCATTACCAGCTACGGAGTATACCTCTTCTGGCCGTTCCTGGACGAACGCTACTCGCTCAATATTATATCTGTGTTTGATCCGCTCTTTACACTTGGTATTATCCTGCTGACAGGAATCGCATTCTTCAAAAAAAAAGTGTATGTAATACTTGCCGGGGGATGGCTCTTTCTCTACCTATCGTTCGGTTATATGCAGCAGCAACGAGCCGAGGAAGCTGCACTCCAGCTCGCATCGTACAAGGGGCATGATGTCGGGCGAATGGTGTTAAAACCCACCATTGCAAACCAGCTGCTCTGGAGCGTTCGTTATGAAGCCGATGGGAACTTATACGCCGCAGGCATCCGGCTCATTCCCTTTTTTGAACCGACCATTTATGACGGTGAACAGGCTCCGCTTCTGGAATGGGAAGAGAGGTTTTCAGCGTATGAAGGAACCACGTTATACCGCGACATCCGGCGTTTTTCAGCGTTATCGGATGATTTTCTGATCATGCACCCGGAACAGGAAAACGTGATCGGGGATGGCCGCTACTCCATGCTCCCGACAACACTCTCTCCATTATGGGGCATTGAAGTAGATACCACCAATATGGATCAGCATGTGACATTTGATGCTTACCGTGATGCAGGATCCGAGAACAGGCAGGCGTTTCTGAATATGCTTTTGGGCCGTAATGATGGCAATAAGTGATACATTTAGCCCTAGCTTCAAAAACTTCTGAAAAAATTAACTGATGTTTATGAACGGTAAAACTTTTAAAAAGCTATACCGGCCTCCAAATTGACAGAGGAAAAAAAACCGATCGGTTGGATTTGAATTGCAGTTGGGTTTGGAAATGCAGAAGATATTATTGAAGATGTTGGATAAGGGTTGGTTTTAAGTAAGTTATGGAAAGCTGTCGGGAGATATCTTTCATTCACTCTTTACTGCTGGCAAGGATCGGTTTTTTAATTTCTTCAACGCCTCCAATCCAATTCCTGCAGCTGCATACACAGAACCAACATAGAAAAGTTCTAATATCCCATCAGTCAGGTAGATATAAATTGCATCAATGGTTATATAAACGATCAAAAACCACAGGAAGTAAATATAAAAATTCATGTGCTTCACGATATTGGGATGATGAATTTAAGGGGCAATTTTTTTCAATTAACCTGTTCAGTTTCCTGATAGGCAGAATTATAATCATTGCATTCACCCGTGAATCCTTTTACAAAACTTTCCCAACCCAGGAAAAGGGCTAAAGAAAAACATAAAAGAGAGGCGATGAAATAATGTCGTAGTCTGAATTTCTTTCTAAAGAATCTTATAAAAATTCCCAAAAACCCAAGTATAAAAAGAAGAAATGATATGATGAATAAGATATCAGCGAGTAAACTCATAATAAATAGTTTGTTTTTAGTAGCGTTCTCTCAGTGAAAATTTTAAAAAAAATCAAAATTTTCACAAAATAATTTTTTTTAATCTTTGTTAAAATACGGATTCTGCTTTCTAGTGGCCGATTTTCATATCCTTATTAAGTCCGTCAATTCAATTTTAATCAAAAAAGAGAGTGCTGTTAGCTGAGAGTCTTTTTTTTTTGTACAATGAGATTTGTCCATAAAAAAGTAATCAACTGTCATGAAATTTATATTCACTCTCATTTTTATTCTGCTCTCATCAGGAGTATTTGCCCAAACAGAATCCCAACTTTATACACCTCCACTTTCTGAAGGAATTGCTGAAGATGTGGGAATGTCGGATGAACGACTATCTCGAATAGATGAAATGATCCTAAATGCTATTGATCAAAACCAGATTCCAGGAGCCGCAGCCCTCGTTGCAAGAGACGGCGAAATCGTTTATAAAAAAGCATTTGGATTGGCAGACAATGAAGCCGGGCGAGAACTGCGTACGGATACCATTTTTCGGATTGCATCTCAAACGAAAGCGATCACCTCCACGGCCGTGATGATGCTGTGGGAACACGGTTTGTTTCAGTTGGATGACCCGATTTCTGATTACCTGCCTGTTTTCGGTGAAGCTCAAATCCTGGATACCTTCAATGCGGATGATACCACTTACACAACAGTTCCCGCTGAAAACCAGATTACGATCCGTGACCTGCTGACTCACACATCCGGAATTGGATACGGCGTGATTGACGGAGATGAACGATTTAAAATGATTTACGAAAAAGCAGGTGTTACCGATCTGTTTACCACGGAAGATATTACTATAGAGGAAAGTGTAACCAAGCTTGCCAAACTGCCATTACATCATGAGCCCGGTGAAGAGTACACCTACAGCGAGGGATTGGATGTACTGGGATATTTTGTTGAGGAGGTCTCGGGGATGCCATTTGATGAGTATTTAAGGACTCATCTTTTTGATCCCCTTGGCATGGATGATACCTGGTTCTACCTCCCCGAATCAAAACATGACAGGTTGGTGACGGTTCAGCGGAAAGATGAGAATGGAAACTGGGAATCCTATCCGGTTACATTCTATGATCCGGATTACCCCCGAGAGGGAGCGATGACATTCTTCTCGGGCGGAGCGGGGCTTTCCAGTACAATCGAAGATTATGCCAAATTTCTGCAGATGTATCTGAATAATGGAGAGTATGCCGGAACGAGACTTCTCAGTCGAACAACTGTGAATTTTATGATGCAAAACCAGGTTGGCGATTTAAGGGGAGATTCAGGAAGGGATTACGGTTTGGCTTTCGGCTTGGTTGATGAAAAAGGCGAAGCGATGGGCGGCCGCGGAAGCTTCGGCACATTTGATTGGGGCGGCTATTTCAACACGCAGTATTTTGCGGATCCGAATGAAAATGTAATTGGCTTGATCTTCAAACAAACCCAAGGAAACACCGGTGACGAAACCGGATGGAAATTCCGTCAGTTAGTTTTCCAATCGATTGATGATTAACCAACCTTTGCTCTGCGTCTCCCCGCGTCCTCGGCGGTTTATTCTTATATAACCGCGGAGCGCAGAGGAACGCAGACTTTACTACTCAATAAATACTCCCTATGAAAAACCTGATCAAAGTCGAAGAAGCCGCAATGTTTGGCTTTTCAATTTTTCTTTTTAACCTGACTGACTTCGCATGGTGGTGGTATCCATTGTTAATTCTTACTCCAGACATCGGAATGCTCGGTTATCTTGCCGGTACTAAAGTTGGAGCCTGGACATACAACCTGTTTCACCACAAAGCTGCAGCTCTTCTTGTTTTATGCTTTGGATGGTACGTTGGAAATGCCTGGCTGGAGTTGGCGGGCATCATCTTATTTGGCCACTCCAGCATGGATAGGATTATAGGTTATGGGCTTAAATTTACTAACAGTTTTAAGCATACTCATTTGGGGTGGATTGGTATGGAGTAATACAGTCATGATATGAAGTACCCAGAGAACTGAAGTAATATGAATATTTGCCAAAAATTTATTAAATAAGTTCTTCCCTCTCACGAAATATGTAAACATGTTCACCGGATACCATTTGAAGGGCTTTAGAATACAATGGATGTTTCTATGGTTAATTTTATTATCTGCTTGTACTCAAAATGAACCTCAATGGCCTGAAATCACGCAGGAGAATAAACCTTGGACCCGCTGGTGGTGGATGGGAAGTGCGGTAAACGAAAATGACCTTACCCGCCAAATGGAGTTGCTCAGCTATGCAAATCTGGGCGGAGTTGAAATTACGCCAATCTATGGAGTTGGAGGATATGAGGATCAATTTATCGATTATTTATCACCGGAATGGATGGAAAGGCTTGAACATACCCTTTCAGAAGGAGAACGGTTGGATCTCGGGATCGACATGGCAACGGGTACCGGCTGGCCGTTTGGAGGACCCTGGATCACTGAAAATGAAGCCTCTAAAAGACTCTATTACAAAACTTATCAAGTAATCGGCGGTACTCAATTCAGCGAAAATATTTCCTATATCCAGGAACCCTATCTTCGTACAATTGGAAGTACCATTTATGAGCTCCACGGATTTTTAAAAGCTGAAGGGGAAGAGCCCGAAGGTACTGCAGATCAGCCCCAAAAAAATCCTGCAAATGATTCGGTTGAGATTTCCGAAATCCGCGAGCCAATCCGTGAAAATGGAAACCTTCAGGAACTGGCTATTGAGCAGGTCCGATTTGAAAAACAACTGGAACTGCGATCTCTGATGGGGTACTCTGATTCCGGTGATGTAGTAAATCTTACAAGACAGGTTGATGAAAATGGATTTTTGGAGTGGGAAACCCCTCCGGGAAACTGGACACTCTACGCTGTTTTTGAAGGCTGGCACGGCAAAATGGTTGAGCGTGCAGCACCGGGTGGCGAAGGATTGGTGATTGATCATTTTTCTGAACAAGCCTTTAACCACTATATCGCTGCTTTTGATTCCGCTTTTGCAGATCACGACATTCAATCACTCCGCTCCTTTTTTAATGATTCGTATGAAGTAGATGATGCGGAAGGAGAAGCAAACTGGACACCCGATTTCTTTGATGAATTTGAGAAGAAGCGAGGATATGATCTTCGTACATATCTGCCGGCTTTATTGGAACATAGCGAGACCGATACAGGAGCCAGAGTATTGACCGATTACCGAGAAACCATCTCCGACCTCCTTCTGGAAAAATTTACTTATTCCTGGAATTCCTGGGCTGTAGAAAACGGGGCCATTATTCGAAATCAGGCTCATGGGTCACCTGCAAACCTGCTGGATCTTTATGCCGCCTCGGACATCCCCGAAACGGAGGGGACCGATATCATTCGTGCTAAAATGGCTTCCTCGGCTGGTAATGTGTCGGGAAAAAAATTGATCTCGGCCGAAGCTGCTACATGGTTAGGCGAGCATTTTTCATCTTCACTTTCTGATGTGAAAAGATCAGTTGACCGATTTTTCATTAGCGGCATCAACCACATTTTTTATCATGGCACGGCTTACTCTCCGGCAGATGATGAATGGCCGGGATGGCTTTTTTATGCGTCGGTTCATTTCAATGATCGCAATCCGTTTTGGAATCATTTTGCCGATTTTAATCAGTATGTGGCCCGGGTGCAGTCATTTTTACAATCGGGTCAGCCTAACAATGATATTCTGTACTATTATCCCATTCACGATCAATGGGCTGAGCCTGGGGCGGGACTTCTCCGCCATTTCGAGGGAGGCATGGACGAACGTTTAGATGGCTCATTTCTAAAAACCGGGGCTGAAGAGATGATTGAAAAAGGCTACTCTTTCGATTTTATATCTGACAAACAGTTGCATAACGTCACCGTTGTGAATGATAAAGTAGAATCGAGTGACTTACCCTATGAAACAATTCTTATTCCCAAAAGCCAGTTCATCCCACTTGATACATTTAAAAAACTGGTCGATTTGGCTGAAGACGGAGCGACCATCATTTCATATGGCAGCCTTCCCGAGAGGGTACCCGGCTTGAATAATGTAGATCAACGTCAGAAAGATCTCATAGATCTAAAACAGCAATTGCAATTTGCTGCCACCGAACAAAATCATGTTGAGGAGGCCGTTATTGGTGAGGGGCGTTTTCTTCGGGGAAATGAACTGGAAGATCTTTTACAGTTCGCAAATATTGAGCGTGAGCCCATGGTTGATCAAGAATTACAATTTGTCCGCCGAAGTAATGGTACCGGGTATATTTACTTTATCACTAATTGGAGTGATAATAAAATTGATGGTTGGATACCTCTGTCCCGCAAAGCCAATTCAGTGTATATTTTTGATCCGACTCATGAAAGAAATGGCTATGCAGCAGCTCGGCATGGGGAAGGGGATGGTTCGGAAATTTACCTTCAACTCGACATAGGTGAATCTGTGATTATCCAAACTTTGAACTACGGGAGCAGCTCCTCAACCTATCCTTATGTAGAATTCGCTGGAGAACCGGACCCTATTACTGGCCCATGGATACTCCGTTTTATCGACGGAGGTCCTGAATTGCTACCTGAACAAATGTTGGACCATCCTGTTTTATGGACAGAGCTTGATGACGAGTCTTATGATAACTTTTCCGGTACAGCACAATATCGCGTCATGTTTGACCGGCCTGCTGAAAGTGAAGACGGATGGATTTTAAATGTAGGGGAGGTTTTCGAAAGTGCTGCTGTTTACCTGAATGGAGAAAGAAGAGGTACACTTATCGGGCCTGAATATAATCTCTATCTATTGCCCGATTGGTTAAAAGAAGAAAATGAGCTGGTCATAGAAGTCAGTAACCTTATGGCGAACCGAATGATATGGATGGATCAACAAAATATGCCCTGGAAGAAATTCTATAACGTCAATTTTCCCTCACGCCTGGCAGAAAACCGGAATGAACAAGGAATTTTTGATGCTTCGGATTGGGCACCGCGTCCCTCGGGGATAGCGGGGCCTATTACTTTGATGCCTGTGAATCAGGTGGAACCGAGTCAATAAAACCTGTATTTCCTATAATGTTGTGGCAATCATTGTGATACACACTGGTAGTTTTTAGCTTGAATTGATAGGGATTATTTTGTTTGGTTATTCCAGCGATGACAGGCCTATAGGTTATGAGCTTAAATTCACAAACAGTTTTAAGCATACTGATTTGAGGTGGCTAAATGCTGAGTAACTGTATCAAACTCATTAAAATGTTAATAGTAAATTCAAATTAATTTAAAAAACATACATCCTAAAATTCAGTACGATATGAAGACACTGTAATCAGGTTGATATTAAACCAGTGTTGTAAAGTACACTAACATATAAACTTATGGAACTACGAGATTTCATTAAAGAAACAATCATTCAGATTACCGATGGCATTATTGAAGGTAATGAGTATATCGTAAAAAACGACTTTGGAAGTGGTGTAAGTGACTCTAAAGGAAAGGAAGTTAACTTTGATATTGCAGTTAACACGGATGAAGAAGAAAAAACAGGTGTTGCAGGAAAAATATCTGTTGCCAGTGTTTTTAATCTTGGAGCTGACCAGGAAGAGATTTCAAAATTATCCAATACTAACCGAATACAGTTCAGAATATTTCTTCACGTAAAGACAAATAAAGGATAATAAAGAGACCTCAACCAAATCAACTCAAAGCTGTCATCGGCGGCCGAAACCGTTTCAACCTCAACGCATTTCCGAGAACAAACACGCTTGATACCGCCATCGCTCCGGCAGCAAAGATTGGGGATAACAAAATTTCAAAAGCAGGGTAAAGCGCTCCGGCGGCAAGCGGAATCAAAATAATGTTATATATAAACGCCCAGAACAAGTTCTCTTTGATATTTCGAATGGTGGATTGAGACAGTGCAATTGCATTCGGCACGTTTCGAAGATCCCCGGACATCAGGACCACTTCCGCACTTTCAATCGCAATATCCGTTCCGGTTCCAATCGCAATTCCCACATCCGCCTGGGCCAATGCGGGTGCGTCGTTGATTCCATCACCCACAAACGCTACTTTCTTACCTTTCTCCTGGAGCTGTTTCACCGCATTCGATTTACCATCCGGCAACACTTCAGCAATTACATCATCAATTCCAAGTTGGTTGGCTATCGCTTGGGCTGTTTGTTGCTTATCGCCGGTTAGCATCACGACCTCAAGATCCAGATTATGCAAAGCCTGTATTGCCTCCGGCGTGGTTTCCTTGATTGAATCGGCCACTGCCAATATTGCTGCCACTTTGTGATCCACAGAAACATAAATGGGTGTTTTACCTTCACCTGATAGCTTCTCTGCTTTTTCATTAAACAGGTTCAAATCCAGGCCGGCGTCTTCTATCATTCGATCAGCACCAATCAAAATCTGTTTTCCATCAACAGTTGCTTCAACCCCAAACCCGGTTCGAGAGTTAAAATCAGAAACCTCTACCAATTTTAAATTCTTCTGTTTTGCAGCTTGGACAATAGCTTCTGCAATGGGATGTTCAGAACTATTCTCAACCGAAGCCACCCATTGTAAGACTTGGTCGGAATCGAACCCGTTCACCGTTTCCAGGTCTGTCAATTCGGGTTGACCTTTGGTTAGTGTCCCGGTTTTATCCAGAATAATCGTATCTGTATTTCGCAGGGCTTGTAATGCATCACCCTGTCTGAATAGCACACCCATTTCGGCAGCTTTTCCGGTTCCCACCATGATGGATGTCGGGGTCGCCAAACCCATTGCGCATGGGCAAGCGATAATTAAAACAGCTACAGCGTTGACGAGTGCAAATGTGAGCGCCGGGTCAGGTCCCCAGATTAACCAAACTCCAAAGGTGATGAGCGCCAGTGTAATCACCGTCGGTACAAAATAGTTAGTGACTTTATTTACCAGAGACTGTATTGGAAGTTTAGATCCCTGTGCTTCCTCAACCATCTGTACAATCTGGGCCAAAACCGTATCCGCCCCAATTTTTGTAGCTTTAAACCGAAGGCTTCCATTTTTGTTGATGGTTCCGCCAATCACTTCATCACCCTTTGTCTTCTGAACCGGTATCGGCTCACCCGAAATCATTGATTCATCGATATAGGATTCACCATCCACTACTTCGCCGTCAACCGGAATTTTCTCTCCCGGGCGAACGATGATTGTATCCCCGATTTGTACATTTTCAATCAGGATATCTTTCTCCTCTCCATTTCGAACCACGCGTGCACTTTTTGCCTGAAGATTCAGGAGCCGCTTGATCGCCTCGCTGGTGCGTCCTTTTGCGATCGCTTCCATATATCTGCCGGCGAGAATCAACGTTACGATCACCGCCGATGCTTCGAAATAAACATTCACCGTTCCGCTTGGCAAAACTTGCGGAAGGAATGTTGCAACCACCGAATATCCATAAGCGGCCGTTGTTCCCAGCATCACGAGGGAGTTCATGTCAGGCGTTCCTCTTACCAATGAGGGCCAGCCTTTTTTGTAAAATCTCAAACCGGGGCCAAATTGCACAACGGATGCTAATACAAAAAACAGGTAATAGAGATTTTGTGAGCTGACCGTAGTTTCCAGCCAACTATGAAATGGCGCGATAAAATGGGAACTCATCTCAATTACAAAAATGGGAATACTGAATCCGGCCGCAACCAGGAGTGAACGTTTTAAATCCGTTCGCTCTTTCTCTTTTTCCTGTCGCTTTTTCTCTGCTTGTTCTTCACTTCCTACAACTTCCTCTGCTTCATAACCTGAGGAATGAATAGCTTCAACCAGATCTTTTTTGCCGGCAATACCCGAAACTACATGAACTGTAGCTTTTTCAGTCGCGAGGTTAACAGATACATTCTGCACGCCGGGCACATTTCTGAGTGCATCTTCCACATTTCCAACGCAGGAAGCACAGCTCATTCCTTTCACATCAAATTGAAACGTCTCTGTTCGGGTTTGGTATCCCGCATTTTGAATCGCTTCTACAACCTTTTTGGGATCAATGTTTCTTTGGAAAGTGACTTTTGCCTTTTCAGTCGCCAGGTTTACGGTTGCATCCTGAACTCCTGATACTTCCTTAATCGCGTTTTCAACCCTGGATACGCAGGACGCACAGTGCATACCTTCTACATCCATCATCAGGGAAGAAGTTTGAGATTTGTTCTGATCTTTTTTGCGTGTCTCCATAGATCAAAGTAACGTTATTACTTGCAGAAAATTTAGCAGATAAAAAAACCCGTTTCGAATTGCTCCGAAACGGGTTTTCAATAATTATAAACGATAAAGTTTATACAATTTTAGTAATCAATTCGGCTGTTCGTGCAGAGTAACCGGCTTCATTGTCGTACCAGCCAATTACTTTCACGAGATTTCCTTCTACTTTAATGGTTCCGGAATCAAAAATGCATGAGTGTGGATTCCCGATGATATCGGTTGAAACCAGTTCTTCATCACTGTATTCCAGGATACCATTCAGGTCACCTTCAGCTGCGTCTTTGAATGCGGCAAGAACTTCATCTGCTGTAGTATCATCACCTACAACTGCAGTAAGATCTGTCAATGATCCTGTAAGTACGGGTACTCGAACAGCACCACCATCAAGCTTGCCATCAAGGTGAGGCAGTACAAGGCCAACGGCTGCAGCAGCACCGGTTGTCGTCGGTACAATATTTGTTGCAGCAGCACGAGCTCTTCGAAGGTCTTTGTGCGGCCCGTCAACTAATGCCTGGTCGCCTGTATAAGCGTGAATGGTTGTCATAAATCCTTTCTGAACACCACCGAAGTTTTCGTCCAGTACCTTCACCATAGGTGCCAGGCAGTTAGTTGTACAACTTGCATTAGAGAAAATGTTATTGCTCTTATCAATTTCATCATCATTCACACCAAGTACGATGGTTTGAACGTCACCGCCTTTAGCAGGTGCAGAGATAACTACTTTTTCAGCCCCGGCATCAAGATGTTTCCCGGCTGTTTCAGCATTTCTAAAGAGGCCGGTGGATTCAATTACAACTTCGGCTCCACGATCTCCCCATTTCAAGTTTGCAGGATCTCTTTCTGCTGTAACACCAATTGACTGTCCATTAATTACAAGGTTACTTCCGTCGGCATAAACTTCACCGTCAAATTTCCCTTGTGCAGTATCGTATTTAAATAGGTGTGCGAGTGTTTTGGCATCTGTTAAGTCGTTAATACCAACAACTTCTACCTTATCACTTTGGTACTTGAGGATTGCCCGCATTACAAGTCGTCCAATACGTCCAAATCCGTTAATACCTACTTTTACTTTTGCCATAAATTTTTACTCCGTTTCAATTCAAATTAGTTCATTTGATTATATTCTTTAAATCAACTTAAAATAACTGATTATTGCCTCTCTTTCCATTTTTTGGAAAATTGAAAGCGCTTCTAATTACAGTCAAAACTTTATGTTACGAAAATTTGACTGTTTACAGATATTTAGTCGAGATCTTCGTCCAGATCAACATCATCGGGGATCTCTTCATCAGAAATCAGATCCTCCACATCAGCTGAATCGTCCACATCTTCCTCTTCGTCTTCTGCACCTTGAACGGGACTGCTGGTTTTAATCTGAGCTTTAGCACCGGCCCTGCGAAGTTGCATAACAATATCGGGATTGTCGTTATCCAGGGCGATATTGAGAGCGGAATCACCGTTTTTGTCTCGTAATCTAACATTTGCCCCCGAATCAAGAAGGAGTTTTACAACAGATGAGTGCCCCTCTTTTGCAGCGAGCATAAGTGCCGTTTGCCCCCAACGCTGTTGAGCATTTACATCAGCTCCCGATTCGATCAACAATTTTACCGCCTCCGGATTGCCTTCTCGTGCGGCAACAATCAGTGCCAGGTCTCCGATGGGAGTACCGTTATCCAGCAGATATTTCATCATCTCGATGTTTCCGCTTTCAGCAGCTCGGTTCAGTGCTGTTGCTCCCATTTTTGTCTGAGTGGCGGGGTCGGCCCCATGTTCAATTAAATATTCTACAACGGGATAGTGTCCACCCTCGGCTGCATAGATCAGTGAGGAAGATCCGTTTTTACTCGTTTCATCTAAATTAGCACCTTCTTCGTGAAGTTCTTTAACCCGGTTTAAATTTCCATCCCGGGCAGCTTGTAGTAAAGGAGAAAGCTCCATATTAATCCCTGTTAATCTTAATGATTTGGTTTAAATCTCGTAAAAATCTTGATGGGTATATCTCAAAAAAACTCTTCTTAATCAACATTACAGTAACAAATTTCACGATTATTTTAAAAGCTATTAGTTTTGGTCTCCGATAGCTCTTATTACTGTTATTCCAACTGATGATTAAGGTCGTATCCATTTGCAAAATCCTTGCCGGACATACGCTTTGTTCCGGGTAGTTGTAAGGTTACAATTTCAATTGCACCTGTTCCGCAGCCAACGAACAGCTTCGCATCTTTAAAATGAAGTTCCCCGGGTTTTAGTTTCATAGTTCCGGTTGGTTTAGATCGATAGATATTCATCTTTTTACCGTCGTATGTACACCATGCCGTCGGGAATGGACTTAATCCCCGGATGAAATTATGAACTTCATTCGCAGGTTTATTGAAATCGATACGGGTATTCTCTTTGAATAATTTTGGCGCAGGAGATGCCAGTTCATGATTTTGAGGTGTGGCTTCTACAGAGCCTTCTGCTATTTGATTGATGGATTGAACTAAAAGATCAGCCCCCGACTCTTTAAGCCTGTTGTATAGATCGCCGGTTGTTTCGAGAAGATCGATAACTGTACGGCTCTGGCCGATAATTTTCCCGGTATCTACTTTTTCATCCAAAAAGAATACAGTGCAGCCGGTTTCTTTTTCTCCGTTAATTATAGCCCAATGAATGGGTGCCGCACCCCGATATTTTGGCAAGAGTGATGCATGTAAATTCACGGAACCAATCTTGGGTATTTTTAAAATGGAAAGTGGTAGAATTCTGAAAGCAACCACTACAAACAGATCCGGTTTCAAGTCAACCAGTTGATCGTGAAACGAATCGGAGTTCAGATCTTCAACATCAATCGTCGGCAGGTTTAACTCATCCGCTTTTTTCTTAACGGGCGTAGGCTCCGGTTTCCGGCCTCTGCCTCTCCGCTTATCAGGATTGCTTACAACTGCGAGAATATTGTGATCTGTTTGATGAATATTCTCCAAGCTGGGAATCGCAAAATCCGGAGATCCCATAAATACGATATTAAGTGAGCGCATGGCAGATTTTACGATTTGTCGGCGAGAGGATATTCAGTTTCCAGTTTCCCTTTATCAATTTTTTTGAGAGTTGATTTATGAAGTCTTCGTTTAAACGCACTCAAATAATCCAGGAATAATACACCTTGTAAATGGTCAATCTCATGCTGAATTACCCGTGCAATCCAGCCTGTTGCGTCCATCGTTTGTTCGTTCAAATCTCTGTCCCGGAATTTTACCGTAATAGATTCGGGCCTGGAAACATCATCTCTCACATCCGGGATACTCAAACAACCCTCTTCCATTTTTACCGTTTCATTACTTTTTTTAACGATTTTTGGGTTGATAAGTGTAACAGGGCCGATATCCGGCTCACCCTCCATCTCTTCAGTAATGGCATCCGCATCCATCACAAAAAGCTGGATGGATTTTCCGATTTGTGGGGCGGCCAAACCAACTCCACTCGCTTTGTACATGGTTTCAAACATGTCGTCAATGAGCGATTGGAGCTCTTCACTGTTCTCGGAGATCGGCTCGGTTTCTTTTTTAAGTATAGGGTCGTTGTATGTAACTATTGGTAAAACTGACATTTCTAAATTTCAGGGTGTGCTTCCAGGAACTGTTGTAAAATCAATGCCGCTGCGGCCTGATCAACCCTTCCTTTCTCGCGTCGTTTCTTTTTGGGTACACCTGCTTCAACCAGCAGATTTTGTGCCTGGCGTGAGGTGTAACGTTCATCCATCTTGTAGATTTTAATATCCCTGAATTTTTTTTCCAAGGATTTTATGTAATTCTCCACCAACCCAGTAGCATTGGTTGGGTCTCCCTGAGGAGTTAAAGGCCAACCTACAACTATGGCTTTTACAGGACCTTCGTTTTTTACCTGCTTTTCTATCTCCCTGATGGATTGATTCGGTGGAAAGGTGCCAAAGGGATTAGCATTTGTCCTGAGCAGGTCTGTTCGAGCCAAACCCACTCTCTTACTTCCAACATCAACACCTAAAATTCTACCGAATTCAGACAATCAATCGTCTCCCTTCACCTCACTCAGAGGTTTTTTCAGGAACTTTTTGAGTTTCTTGCTCGGCTTGAAGTGTGTTTTTCTGTGAGCCGGAACATAGATCACTTCGTTGGTTTTTGGGTTACGGGCCTTTGGTTTGGCCTTCGTTTCTTTTACCTCAAATACCCCGAAATTTCTGAGCTCAATTCTGCAAGTTGGATCTGCAGCCATCATCTTGTCTCTCAAAGATTCAATAACTGATTCTACCCATGGTTCTGCCTGGTTTAGTGGCACATCCATTTTGTCAGCAACTGTACGTACTATATCACGTTTTGTATAAGTAACCATCCTATTCTATTGTTTTTTAGTCGCTTTAACTAATGTATAACGAACACTTTTATATCTAGCAAAAATAAAAAGATTTGCAGTAAGTACATAGAAATTTCTCACTCAATTGGCTATATAAGTGTTTGTACCTATGGAAGATAGGGGTATTCACTCATACCGTATAACAGTCTTGATACCATCTACTTTTTCGAGCTTTTGAATGATTTTTTCGAGATGTTTCAAGTCATTTACGTGAGCTGTGATGATTCCTTCAAACATACCGCCTTCACTGCTCACATTGATACTTTTCATATTTGTTTGCATCGATTTTGAAAGTACTTCCGTCAGATCGTTTACCAATCCAACTCTATCTTCTCCTATCACTTTAATGGCCCCGAGGAATTGCTCTTCAATATTTTTTGCCCATGAAACATCTACAATTCGTTCGCTGTCTGTGCGAATCAGGTGATGGGCATTTTTACAATTCGAACGGTGTATTTTTACATCTCCGTTTCTGCTGATGAACCCGATTACGTTATCACCCGGAATAGGATTACAGCAGTTTGCATATGAATATTTTACGTTGCTTAGCTCTCCTTCAACCAGCAGGGCTTTCCCATCGCCAACAGAACGGGCTGTTGTATAATATTCCTGGGTAATTTCTTCCTTCGATAATTTCTGATGCTGATCCTCTTCTTCCTCATCATCCAGCCGACCCTTACTCTTCAACTGTTTAACAATCCGGTAGAGTTCATTAACATCAAATGCACCGGAGCCGATTTCATAGAACATCTCTTGCGCATCATTAAACTTAAACCGCTTGGCTATCTTAGTAAGCTCCTGGTCAGATATTTCAACTTTCCCTTTAGATGCCCGTTTTTCCCACGCTTCGCGCCCTTCGTCGGCAATTCGTCTCTCTTTTTGTTTGATATACTGACGGATTCGGGCTTTTGCTTTGTGCGTAACCACATCCTCCATCCAGTCGGCATTCAGGTTAATCTTATTCCCAGTGATGATCTCAACCTGGTCTCCGATATTTAGTTTTTGCCGTAAAGGAGCCATTTTGCCATTAACTTTTGCTGAGACAGCCCGTTCCCCAATTTCGCTGTGAATATCAAATGCAAAATCAATAACGGAAGCACCATTTGGAAGTGTTCTCAACTCACCCTGGGGTGTAAAGACGTAAATTTCGTCCTGGTATAGATTAAGCTGGAAGTCCTTTACAAATTCGGTTGCCGCATCGGGTCGCGGAGTATCCAGAACATCCCGAACCCAATTCACAAATTTATCAAGTTCGCTGCTTTCCCCGCTATTCCCCTCCTTGTACTTCCAGTGTGCGGCCAAACCTTGTTCGGCAATATTGTCCATCTTACGGGTACGAATCTGAACTTCTACTTTTCGCCCTTTTTTGGTAATAACGGTTGTATGAAGAGATTGGTAGCCGTTCGCTTTGGGCACCGAAATAAAATCACGAAATCTTTTTGGAATAGGGGTGTACCAATCAGTGATGACTGAATAAACCCTCCAGCAATCCTCCTTAGTGTGCGGATCTTCAAGAATAATGCGAATGGCAAACAGGTCATAAATCTCCTCAAACGGCTTTTGCTGATTCTGCATCTTCCTGTAGATGGAATAAATATGCTTCGGCCGGCCTTTAATCTCAAAAGAGAAATTCTGATTTTCGAGCTCCTCTTTAATCGGTTTCATGAACTCTTCAATAAAGGCTTCTCTCGACTCGCGTTTCTCCCTTAATTTTCGAACCAGGAATTTATATGAATTCGGATCGATTACCTTGAAACAAAGATCCTCAAATTCATTCTTTATTTTGAAGAGTCCAAATCTGTGTGCGAGAGGCGCATACAATTCAATAGTTTCCGTAGCCTTGTTCAGCTGCCTTTGTTTCGGCAAGTGCTGGATGGTTCGCATGTTGTGAAGCCGATCAGCGAACTTGATCAGGATAACACGAATATCTTCAGCCATCGACAGAAGAAGCTTCATAAATGTCTCAGCCTGCTTGGTATCCCGGTTTTCAAAAACGCCCGTAATTTTTGTAAGCCCGTCAATAATATGTTTTACCGTGGATCCGAATAACTCTTCTATATCTTGAAGTTTTACGCTTGTATCCTCAACTGTATCGTGCAATAGGGCCGCAGCTACGGAGATATCGTCAAGATTAAACTCCTCCGCCATAATTTTTGCCACTTCAAGTGGGTGCTTGTAGTACGGCTCTCCTGATGCGCGTTTTACATTTTCATGAGATTTGCAACAAAGCTTAAATGCTCTGGTTATGAGCTCATCGTCTGTTTCTTCCAGGTGTTTATGGCATAGGCGCAGCAATCCCCGTAAACCACTCGTCTGCTTCTTGTCGAGGGCATATTGATCAACCTGATCACGGATATCTGTTTCCACATTTGCCATACAATAAAAAAAAAATACCTTATTTATTACAGAACTACATTTTTATAAACGGAATCCAGCCGGTTTAAATATGATAATGACGCAAGCTTTAAATTTCGAACTTTTTTAGAAATAAAGCTATGAATGAATAATAACGGTTTAAAGAATAGTTATTTGATGAATATTGAGGTCCATTTTCGATATAAAATAACGCAGGAGAGAATTCAAAAAATGTAAAGAGATTACGTTTCTGTGACAGATAAATAACGCTACCGACGTTTCGTAATTGCCTTAGTAAATTCTATCTCGAAAAAATTACCAGCCGGGAGAGATTTGGAATCCGAAGTATCCGCTTTTATCAGGTCTTTGAAATGGCACGGCGTAATAGAACTCAGTGATGAGATAACCGAGTACATTCACTCTTAAACTGAGCCCTGTACTGAATACGGGAATATTGTCTGATGTTTCGTTTGTGGTCCATCGAAAATCGGGACTTTTGGAGTCAGACCATGCCAATCCACCATCAAAAAATGCAGATAGGGTGGTAGGAATTGTTCTCGAGCGAAAGAGTGCAAGATCTTCTACCCCAAGAACTGGCAATCGCAACTCTGCATTGGCTACGGCAAGTCGGCTACCAAAAAGTCTCTCAATTTCAGGGCAGGTGTTTCCGGCAGAATCACGACATTCGCGAGCTGAAAATGAACCTATGTTATATCCGCGTACAAACCGTTCATTTCCAAGAAAAATGGGATTTAATCGTCCGTCCTCGGAATCGCCCGAATATCGTCCGTAGTGAAGAGCTCGAAATCCAAGCGTGAGTGGTTCCAAATAGAAATATTTCCTATAGTCGGCCGTGGCAGTCAGATAGCTGAGAGATCCAAACGTCTGTTCAGCTTCCAACCGCATTCGGTGTCCCTGGATAGGCCCGGTAAATGCAAAAACTGAATTATCCTGTACATACGCGACCGAACTTGTAAATAGATTTAAAGGATCAGGTTCTTCAATAGCTGATTCAGATGTCTCTCGTTTAAATGGAATTCCCCTGGGAGAAAAATAGATCTGTTCTCGTTCGAACTGGTACCAGAGATGTGTCCATCCGCCTGAAAATTCAAACCGTTGCGTACTCGAAAGCGGATACATTCCCAGCGCATTTACGCGTTCGCGAAATATTCTTTGGTTTAAACGAATTACGGATTGAGGGGCTACGACAGGTTCACCATCTACGGTTGTAGTGTCATTTTGTGAGACACCTGTCCGGGAGCTCCTGTATGTTTGGTGAGTCACAGAACCACCCCATATAAATCGATTATCCCGGTTGAGGTACGATACCTGGCCAGCGATATCTTGTATACGCCCCTGTATGCGTAGCGTGGATACAAGCTGATGCTGATTTAACATATCACTGAAGCTCGCAGTAACACCACCTGCAACACCTACTCCAAACTGATTGGAAACACCGGCACCGGCACCTCCGCTGATGCCATCCAGTCGAAGAGTTGGTGTGTAATCGGAAAGACCAAAAGATGTATCATCGGGCAGATCAGTTATTGGTTTGTTCAAATAGGTTCGAACAATTTGATTTCCCGGAGGGCCTGATCCGGGTAGCTGATCGGATTCTACAAAGGTACTTTCTCTTCCCAACAGTTCACCTTCCATTTTATTTTCATCGATCCGCTGTATACTGTAGTTGGAATCATCAAATACGGTTGCAAGCATCTCTCCGGTGTTCGAGGCAACGGTAAAGGCGGGGGAGAGTTTACTTATCCCTGAAATTCCCGTACTCACATTTGTAACGCGATACTGTTGACCTGTTGCAAAATCATATCTAAATATATTACTAAACCCTTCATAATCAGATATGTAGTAAAGTGAAGAGCCGTCTTCATTGTATTGTGGATTGATATGTTTAGCTTCCCCAAACTCCGGAAGCATTCTAATTTCTTCTGTTTTAATATCCAGTTCGGCAATGTTCATATTGCCAAATAACATTTTTTTAAAGTCGGTTTCACTTCCCCGGTCGGTTATAAAAGCAATTTTTTGACCATCGGGAGACCATGTTGGCTGCAGATCAGAATGCCGATCATTCGTGATATTTTTGAGCGAATCTGTTTCAAGGTTATAAACATATAAGTCGGTATATCCGCCATCAGCACCCGAAAACGCAATCTTGCTTCCATCGGGTGACCATGACGGGTTTGTAATTGCATCCACATCACCAAAACTGAGCCGGCGTTCAACATCTCCGCTATGCACATTGATCAGTGCAATTTGATTATCGCCTTTTGCAAAAACTACGGCAGCAAATGTATCATTGTCCGTAGACCAACTACCTGATGATTCAATAAACCGAAGTGCATTCAAGTGTGGATCAGTATTTGTTGATGTAAGTTTCCGTATGATCTCCCCCGACTGTGCATCAGCCAGAAAGAGTTCAATGGAGAAAACATTTTTCTCAGATATAAAAACCACATACTCACCATTCGGGCTCAGTGCTGGAGCGATATTCATGGTTCCGGAATTATTTTCCTTGCCAAGAACCAATTCGCCAACTTCAGTTGGACGTGTCCGATCTTCAATGTCATCAGAATATTTTTCCCGAATCGAATTGTGCCATAGAGTTGAAAGCGAATCGCGGGATATACCAAGTACCTGTTTAAAGCCTTTTTCCAGGCCATTCTGTGCAGATCTAAAATATAATTTCGAGACGGCCTGATCTCCAGACTGCCCGGCAATAAATGCCCAAACAGAATGTCCGTACCTGTATGGAAAATATTCCTGTGGATTAGAAAGATCTTTAATCGACGGCAAGTCGTCATTCAAAAGGGCACTACGCATCCACATGGCTGTATGGGGATCTTCTGCACCCACGGATAGATACTCAGCCATTCCCTCCATGAACCATAATGGCAATTGACTTGTAGCTCGAATTCCTCCGATTTTATCTTGTCGGGCAATATCATATTGAAAGGCATGAACAAGTTCGTGGCCCAGTACGTGGTTTGTACTGCTGTTCGCCTCGGCAAAGGGCATGATCACCCGGTTTCGCATGCCTTCAGTTACACCGCCGGTTCCAACACCTACACTGGGAACAACATCATTCTGTTGAAAATCAGCGTGGTTGGCATAGATAATCAATGGGTTTTTCGATTTAAAGGAGTGATCCAGTGTTACCGAATGCCGTTTGTACCATCGCTCTGCCAGTATTCCAAGATCTGCAGTCGCTTCAGCTTCTTGGGGATAATGATAGATATCGAAGTGCTCTGTATGCAGAATCTTAAAATCAAAATCCTCATATTGGACCTTAGTGCGTCCAAAATATTGGGCCTCCGCAGTGAAAGGAATCAGGGTAAAAATTATCGCTAAATTTATCAGAAATAATTTTCGAAGAATCATTAAGTAAGATGAATTGATTTATCTATTCATAATTACATAACGATTATTTTGCGACTTATGTTCCTATAAATTAGGTACTTATATATAAACACTCCAAAATGTTCGGATAAAGAATTTTTATAAGTTGTCTAATTAGGTTTGAGTGTTTCTCAACGAATTGTGAATTTTTTTCAACTTTTATTTCTTGCTCCTGAGCATCATCTCCTGGATCACCCGATCAAGAGGAATTTCCTTTTCAACCAACAACACAAGCATGTGGTAAATCAGGTCAGCCGTTTCACCGATCAGTTCAGCATCCTTTTTATTCTTTGCGGCGATGATGGTTTCGACGGCTTCTTCTCCTAATTTTTGAGCAATTTTGTCAATTCCTTTCTTAAAGAGTTTTGTTGAATAAGATCCTTTGGGTTTTTCTATTCGTCTGGTGACGAGTAATCGTTCGAGGTCGTATAAAAATTCAACTTCTTCTTTGGTAGCCATATCTGTTGTTTAGTTATTAATAATTCGTACGCTAATTCCTTCTTCTGCCATTTTAGCCTTCAGGTCCGAGATCTCAATCTCTCTAAAATGAAAGATGCTGGCAGCTAACACGGCATCGGCATTACCGATTAATACCGCATCACAGCAATGCTGAATTGTTCCGGCGCCTCCACTGGCAATTACAGGGATTGAAAGTCGATTATTTGCGGCTTTCAAAAGTTCCAGGTCAAAGCCCGATTTAGTGCCGTCGCGATCCATACTGGTTAGCAGGATTTCACCGGCACCAAGTTGTTCTGTTTTTTCCATCCAGTCAAGTGCATCCAATCCTGTCGGTTCTGAACCTCCTTTCACGAATACTTCCCATGAGTGCCTGTTTGCTCGCCTTTTTGCATCTACTGCGGCAACAATCGCCTGGAAACCGAACTCGTCTGAGGCTCGTGTAATTAAATTGGAATCACGAACAATTGCACTGTTCAGAGATACTTTATCTGCCCCGGCTTTCAAAATCTCTTCGATCTCCTCGACCGATTTAATTCCTCCGCCTACGGTAAAAGGAATATTGATATGCAATGCAATATCCTTTACTAATTTTACAAGAGTCTTCCGTTTCTCTTTTGTGGCAGTAATATCTAGGAAAACAAGTTCGTCTGCTCCCTCTTCGGTATAACGCTGTGCGAGCTCTACCGGATCACCGGCATCCCGGAGGCCGACAAAATTCACCCCTTTAACGGTTCTACCGTTTTTTATATCGAGACATGGTATGATTCTTCGTGTTAGCATAAATAAGAAGGGTTGAAGATAAAAGATATTTTGATCGAAAAGAATGTTTTCTGTGGATTCCGATATCTAAATAGTGATTTAATGATTTGGATGAATAAATAAAAAATGAACCCAATGCACTGAGCATTTCCAAAAAAGGATTTTTCTTTGATCGTAAATTTCACTTATCTAAGAATTAATCAATCCTGAAATCCTTAAACTACTTTCACTATATATCTCTCTTCTTGTTTTTTTACTCCCTAGTTCATTATTAGTGTATGAGTGGGTCAAAAGTTAAAGTCAATTAGTGAAACTTAATCTGCAATATGCACTAAGAAGTGTAATTTACGCTGTTAATACTTATGATAATTCAAAGATTGGAATGTGAATACGATATTTTTTTATCATAGAAATGTGATAACACTTACTCATCTATCTTTTATCTTCAAATAAATGTTCAACTTGCCCTCTTCATGTATAGGTTATCTTCAGTATTTTTTGTTATTGTTTTGATAGTATTATCTGCCTGCCAGAAAAAACAATTAGGCCAGGCTGAAATTCCTGAAAATTATATTCAACAGGTAAAAGCCTGGAAACAGGATCGTATAGAGAGCCTAAAATCTCCAACCGGATGGCTTCGCCTTGATGGGATGTTTTGGCTGAATGAAGGGGTTAACAGTTTTGGGAGCGGAGAAGACCTGGATATTCAATTTCCCGATGAAACCATTCCCGAAAAAGCAGGCACCATTGTATTCGAAAATGGCCGTGTAACAATGAATGTGGCAGATGGAGTTAAGATTACACATGAGGGTGAACCTGTCACTGACATAGTTTTATTTGATGGAGAAAATGAAGAAACTCCGCATGTAGTGCATGAAAATCTTGAGTGGTTTATAATAAAAAGAGGGGAATTAGTTGGAATCCGGTTATTCAATAAGAATAATGAACAGGCTGACCAATTTTCAGGGTTTGAGTCATATCCAATTGAGGAAAAGTGGAACAGACGAGCACTTTTCATTCCAAATCCTGAGGGTACTACAATGTCTATTATAAATGTTTTGGGTCAGGAAATGGAGGTTGCCTCGCCCGGTGTGTTAGAATTTAAAATTGATGGAGAGATTTATACACTCGATGCTATTGACAGCGATGATGATATGTTTATAATTGTTGGCGATCAAACTAATAAAACAGAGACTTACCAAGCCGGACGATATATGTACGTAGATAACCCGGAAGAGGGAAGCCAGTACACCAATATCGATTTCAATAAGACCTACAATCCGCCATGTGCTTTTAATGTATTTACCACCTGCCAGCTCCCGCCACTTCAAAACAGGTTGGAAGTAGCCATTACAGCAGGTGAAAAAAGGCCTGAAAACTGGCAGGGATTACATGATTGATCTTTACTGATGTTGAAGACTGAGTAGTTATTAACTAATCAAGTACCTGCCGTACCTGACGGCACTTTAGTTTTTTGTTCCAATCTCCCCGGGTTACAAAACTGGTCGCAGCTATAGCTGCTTTTTTTGAATCAAAAGTGGTGTAGCTCTAAACTTCAAACTGGCAAGAATGAAAAATTGAATCTTATTGAACTTACATTGTTAAAGCCAGGAGTGACTCATTAAAAGATTTAATAAATCCGCTTAGCGGATAAAAGATCTTGTAACCCCGGAATTTATTTCGGGGATTAAAAAAATGCTAAGGAATCGAGAGTGCCATTGGCACGATGAATAGATCAGGCGTAATCTTTTTTTAATGCTTAAACAGTGTATCGGTAGTGGGCAAAATTGCCATCAATTGCTTACATTTCGTGGTTGAGACTAAAACACAGTCTTAATCATCTATCTATTATATGAAACTGAATTGAATCCTCATTTTGTAATGAATAAGCTGCAAGAATATATAGACGCAAACGAAAAAAAATTCCGAGAAGAACTATTTGAACTGCTTCGTATCCCGAGCATTAGCACCTCCTCACAAAATAAAGACGATGTTAAGGAGGCCGCTAAATTTCTAACTAAACAATTTGAGAGTATTGGGCTGGATCGTGTGACAATGCATGAGACCCCCGGCCACCCTATTGTTACAGCTGAAAAGTGCCAACATGACGATCAACCTACAGTTCTCGTATATGGGCACTATGATGTTCAACCATCGGATCCGGATATGCTCTGGAATACCCCGCCTTTTGAACCGACTGTAAAAAATGGACGGGTTTATGCTCGTGGTGCGAGTGATGATAAAGGACAGTCATTCACGCATATCAAGGCAATCGAGTCGTATATGAAAACCGGCACAGAGCTTCCGGTGAATGTTAAATTTATTCTTGAAGGGGAGGAGGAGATCGGCTCACCAAACCTGATTCCTTTTATCAAAGCACATAAAGATCTGCTTTCATGTGATATGGTCCTGATTTCTGACACCGCTATGTTCGGTGAAGATCAGCCGTCAATTACGTATGGCCTGAGAGGATTGGCTTACATGGAACTCGAAGTGACAGGCCCGAACAGAGACCTGCATTCGGGAGTTTACGGGGGGGCTGTAGAAAATCCAGCAAACCTTTTGTGTGAAATTGTATCAAAATTGAAAAACGGTAACGGTAAAATCAGTATACCGGGATTCTATGATGATGTTGAGCCGTTAACGGAAGAACAGCGAGAGGCAATTCATGAACTCCCGTTTGATGAAGAGGCATTCAAAAAAAATCTTGATCTAAATGAAGTTGATGGTGAAGAGGGCTACAATACGCACGAAAGAACAACGGCTCGTCCTTCCCTGGATGTAAATGGTTTGTGGAGCGGATACCAGGGCGAAGGTGCCAAGACAGTATTACCTGCCAAAGCCGGCGCCAAAGTGAGTAAGTGAGTATGCGACTGGTGCCAAACCAAGATCCCAATAAAATAGCGAAGCTTTTTAAAGAGTATGTCTCGTCGCTAGCTCCCGATACGGTAGAGATAGAAGTAAAAGAGCATCACGGCGGATATCCAATTGTTATCGACCTGGATTATTATGGGTTGAAAGCTGCCGCAAAAGCTTTTGAGGATGTATATCAAAAAGAGGTATTATTTTCCCGCGAAGGTGGATCTATACCAATCGTGGCCGATTTTAAAAAAGTTTTGGGTGTGAATTCAATCCTGATGGGTTTTGGTCTTACAAAAGATGCACTTCATTCACCCAATGAAAGCTTCTCTTTGAAGGACTTCCAGAGAGGAATTAAAACCTCCGCCAGGTTTTTTGAAATTCTCCCTGATTTTGTGGAGTGACAGAATCTTTCTTTCATGGGACAGTGAGGGATGAAAATGGCTCATGGACGTTCAACAGATGAGTTAACGAGTTGAACACTGTTGTGTTCATCTATACTCATCCAATAACGTTATAAGAAGATATGCTGTTTAAAAAATCAAAAAAGCCCGTTACGAAAAATCAGAACGGGCTTTTTTTTCGATCTAAACAACATCGTTTAATTAGGCGACTCAATTAGGCCGCTCTCGAGATCAAATGATTTTCCGTGAACATTTTGTTCAAGAATTTTTTGAGGCTCATTGTTTTCATCCACAACTACCACAGTAGGTTTATGATTTTGTGCCTCTTCAGGTTCCATTTCAGCGAATGAAATTACAATTATTCGATCATTAACCTGAGTCAGGCGGGCGGCAGCACCATTCATACAACAGATTCGGCTGCCTCTCTCACCGGGAATAGTGTATGTTTCAAGCCGTGAACCGTTCGTGATATTCACTACTGAGACTTTTTCATACGGAAGGATGTTGGCCATATCCAACAGGTCTTCATCAATTGTGATGCTCCCTTCATACATGAGGTTGGCCTCGGTGACCTTCATCTGGTGTAGTTTGGATTTGAACATCGAAAGTTTCATATCAAAAAAATCTTATAATTCAATCAAAATGTTGTCTATAAGCCGGGTAACTCCTAACCATACGGCACCGGCTATAATATATTGTTCATCTTTAATTAACGTTTCCGCAGGCTTTAACGTTTTTTTATCAAAAAGATTAAGATAATCAATTTCTAAACCTTTTGCTTCCAATTCGCTCTTCTGATGTGCCAACAAAAGCTTTGGTTTGTCAACCCCTCCGGCAATCTGTTTTTCAATATATTGGAGGCTTCTGTATAAACTCGGAGCTTTTTGTCGTTCCTCTTCGCTAAGGTATGCATTTCGGCTGCTTAGGGCCAATCCGTCGTTTGCCCGAATAATAGGCCCCATTACCAGTTCAACACCGTGATTGAACTCCGTGACCATTTGCTGGAGGATAATAAACTGCTGGATATCCTTTTGTCCAAATACGGCAAAATCCGGCTCAATGATGTTAAACAGTTTATTAACTACCAATAATATGCCCTCAAAGAATCCGGGTCTAGATCCTCCGTCAATGTATCTGTTCAATTTATCGATCTCAATCCGAAGATATTGTGTATAACCATACATGTTCTCATCCGAAGGCGTGAATACTGCTGAGACACCAAGCTCTTCACACTTTTCCAGATCGGAATCCAACTCACGCGGATACTGTTCGAAATCTTCATCCGGCCCAAACTGCTCAGGGTTAACGTAGATTGATACAATTACTTCATCAGCCTTTTCTGCAGCAATTTTTATCAGTGAGAGATGACCCTCATGGAGTGAACCCATCGTGGGAACAAATCCAATTGTTTTCGCTTCTGTCTTCTTTTTTTTGATGAATGATCTTATAGAATCAATTTCAGAAAATACGTCCATAAATTATTTATTTATGCGGAGATCTTTTTTGAAACCTATGAATTTGGAAGGGCAAAAGCGATATAGTAATCTCCTGATTTAGTTCCGAGTTTTCCTCCTCCACAGGCAATTACCACGTATTGTTTTCCATCTACTGAATATACGCTGGGAGTGGCGTATCCGGCTACCGGAAGCTTATATTCCCACAACAGATTGCCTGTTTCTTTGTCGAATGCCCGGATTTTTTCGTCAAGTGTGGCTGCAATAAAGAGTACGCCACCTGCGGTTACAACGGGGCCGCCGTAATTTTCAGTTCCCGTTGTTGGGACTCCCTGCTCAGCCAATTCAGGATATTCACCAAATGGAATTTTCCATACATATTCGCCCGTATTCAAATTAATGGCATTCAGCGTACCCCATGGCGGGCTGCTGGCGGGGTATCCCTCAGGTGTTCGAAATTTGTTGTAGCCTGTCATAACATATGGAGAGGACTCGGACTCCGCTGTCAACTCCTGTTTATCTGATTCGGTAAAATCGACATCAAAATGAGTTTCATCAATAAGAAAATTGACAACAGATTTCTTTCGATTCTCAGAAAGGTGATTGAAGCCGGGCATCATTCGCCGGCCTGTGTTAATGAGTTCCAGCATTTCTTGGGGAGTATACAAATCGTCTACACCGATCAGGGTTGGGTTATTTCCTGTTCCTTGGCGGTCCGGTCCATGACATGCGATACAGTAGCTCATATAAGTGCTCTGCCCAAATGCAATTGAATTTTCGGCTGACCCTCTTGATTGGGTTTCAGCTGGAACCATCGTAAGTGTCCACGGCACTTCGTTGCTGTTCACATATAGAATTCCGGTTTCAGGATCGAATGCACTGCCACCCCATTCTGCACCCCCATCGTAACCTGGAACCATTAATGTACCTTTAAGTGATGGCGGTTCATACATATGTGCTCGATTCAGAGTTTGTAACTGGTTTTTCAAATCCGCTTGTATCTCTTCAGAAACGTACGGATTGATTGCCGAGTCGGGCAGGTGCTGACGGGTCATAGGTTCAGGTTTGACAGGTATTGGCTGGGTGGGCCAAACTTCTTCACCTTCCAAATTTGTATCCGTGGGCACTTCCGTTTCTTCAATAGGGAAAAGAGGCTCGCCGGTTTCACGATCAAACAGAAAGATAAAACCTGTTTTTGTGGTTTGAGATACGGCGTCTATCTCCTCACCATCGTGCGTGACCGTTACAAGGTTGGGGGCTGAGGGCAGATCCCGATCCCATAAGTCATGATGAACGGTTTGATAATGCCAGATTCGTTTACCAGTTGAAGCATCCAATGCCAGCAGGGAGTTGGCAAACAAGTTAGATCCTTTTCGATTTCCACCGTAAAAATCAGGAGAGGCAGAGCCTGTTGGGACGTAAACAATACCGCGTTCTTCATCCAAAGCCATTCCCGGCCAGCTATTGGCTCCTCCCATTTTTTGCCAGGCATCAGGGTCTTCCCAGGTATCATAACCAAATTCACCGGGATGTGGGATCGTATGAAATGTCCATTCTAGTTCCCCGGTTCGAACGTTGAATGCACGTATATCGCCCGGTGCCGCATCCGATCCCTCTGAAACACGAGACCCAATGATGATCAAGTTTTCGAATACAATTCCGGGGGATGTCGTAACGACGTAAAGATCTTCTGCACGGCCCGGGAATCCGGCTTTCAGGCTGCTTGTGCCTTCCTCTCCAAACGATTCAACAAGCTCACCGTTGGACGCATCAATTGCATAAAGTTCAGGCCCGGCAGTAAACAGAATGCGTTTGTCGTTACCGTTTTCCCAATAGGTAACCCCGCGATTTACATTCAGCCAGGTTTGAATTTCAAGTGAATCAGGGAAGGGGTTGAACCGCCACTTTTCGTTGCCCGTTGCGGCATCGAGAGCAACAACATTCAAGCGGGGAGTCGTGGAATAAAGAGTCCCGTCGATAATCAGAGGATTGGCCTGGATTTGAGAATTTGCCAGGGTATCTGCATCACCGCTGCGGTAGGTCCAGGCAACTTCAAGCTGATCCACATTTTCGCGGGTGATCTGATCGAGATGTGAATACTGGCTGCTGTATTTGTCACCAAGGGAAACTTTCCAGTCTTCTGATGCGCCGATTTTGTTAATTTTCTCGGTACATGAAAACAGAAAGGATGAGAAGACAAATAGAATCAGAAGATACCATGTAGATGACGTAAATATCCTCACTTGTGACAAATTGCCGTAATCGGTACAAGCGAGACGCTTGCGCCAAACATTTTTACGGTAGAAGATAGAAGCCATCAAGAGTCGTATTTAAATCGCACGGTCTGTATCGAAATTTTCGAGTAGTTCTTTTACCCGGCTCATAAATGCACCACCGTGGGCTCCATCAATAATTCGGTGATCGTAACTCATCGATAAGTACATCTTATGGCGGATTGCAATTACATCTCCCTGGTCGGTTTCCAGAACGACAGGGCGTTTTTCGATCACACCCGTCCCCAGAATAGCTACCTGGGGTTGATTGATAATCGGTGTTCCCATCAGGTTGCCAACGCTTCCGTAATTTGTTAGGGTAATAGTTCCGCCTACAAGGTCATCAGGGTTGAGATCTTTGTTTCGAGCTTTATTAGCTAAATCGTGAACTGCCTTCGCAATGCCGGCCAGGTTCTTATTTTGAGCCTGTTTGATAACCGGAACAATCAGCCCGCCTTTTCCGCCTTCACCCAGCGCAACTGCCAGGCCAAAGTTGATATCTTTTTTGAGATGAATTTCATCTCCGTCTACTGAGCTGTTTATCAGTGGAAATTCACCGATTGCCTGTATAAATGCTTCCAGAAATATCGGTGTGTATGTAAGTTTGAGCCCCGTCTGTTCGTAGAATTTTTGTTTGTTAGCCTCACGCCACTTCACAATGTTACTCACATCCACATCGCTGAAGGTGGTAACATGTGCTGATGTTTGCTTAGATCGCACCATGTGCTCGGCAATCACCTTCCGCATACGATCCATTTTAACAATCTCTACATTTTCGTGAGGACGTTGCACATTCAGCTCTCCGGCCGAAATTTTACCTTTCTCTCCGGTTTTCCCGGCTGCTTTTGCAATTTTTTCTTTTCCTTCTGCGGCAGGTGATGTTTCAATTTTCCCGGCTTTTTTATCTTTAACATAGGAGAGAATATCCTCCTTCGAAACGCGACCGTCTTTACCGCTTCCTTCAATGGATTCGAGCTCTTCCTGGCTGATACCCTCTTCACTGGCAATAGATCGCACTAAGGGTGAATAGAAACGGCCGTCGGACCCTTTCCGCTGTGGTTTGGAGGTACCGTCAGCTACTTTTTCAGCACTTTTGGCTTTCCCATTACTTGTTTGTTTGGTTGCTGAGGTTTTTTCGGTTTTCTGTTCTTTTTCCGCTGTTTTTGAAGCACCAGAAGGTTTTCCTGTGGTTATGATGGCAATAGTTTGTCCAACTTCAACTGTATCACCCTCTTCAACTAAAATTTCAGCGAGATATCCTTCAGAAGGGGAGGGGACTTCAGTATCAACTTTATCTGTGGCTATCTCAAGAAGTGTTTCATCCACTTCAACTTTATCGCCTACTTCTTTGGCCCATTCAATAACCGTTCCTTCCATTACAGATTCGCCCATCTGCGGCATTTCAACTTCAATGCGTTCTCCCTCATCCTGGCCGTCGGACGATGTATCGGACTCAACAGGTTCTTCTGTTTTTTCCTCTTGTTCTGATTCATCTGGTTCTTCAGTCGTTTCATCTTTAGCCTCGTCGCTAGTTGATGAATCATCGCTGCTCTCGAAAGGTTCTCCTTCTGTATCGATCACGGCAATGACCTGGCCTACTTCTACAGTTTCATCTTCTTCAACCAAAATTTCTACTAAAACCCCGGCTTCAGGTGAAGGTACTTCTGTATCTACCTTGTCCGTTGCGATCTCAAGGAGTGTTTCATCCACTTCAACCGCATCCCCTACCTTCTTTTTCCATTCGATAACGGTTCCCTCCATAACGGACTCTCCCATTTGGGGCATTTCAACTTCAACCTTTGCCATGATTCAGACCACTTTATTTTAAATATTACGAACTATTTTCATCTTGAAAATAGTACCTGTTAAGATCAGAATAATCGATATCAGATCAAAATGAAGGTGTCGTACAAAAGATCTATTCATAAAGGGAAATGATTTCTGTTTAGGTGATTCCATCAGCTGGTTTTGTGTTTGAGTTTTAACCTCAAAGCCATATTATCAATAAGATTTTTGAATAAACAATATTTCAATGCGCGCTTTCATCGCAATTCTGTTTTTTTCTTGGTTTTTAACACTTTTCCTGCCCTGGTGGGGAATCGTTATCCCGGGGTTGATTTTTGGGGCCTGGTTGTTGGAGGGTGGATTCAGAGCATTCATAACCGGGTTTTTCGCATGTGGATTTGCATGGTTCTTGCAGGCTCTCTACATCGATATTGCCAACGACTCAATCCTCTCATCCAGGATCGCAGAGATGATGGGTATCGGATCTCATTGGATTATTCTGTTGGCCACATTTTTAATTGCAGCTCTTGTCGGAGGTATTGCTACACTTACAGGAACTCTATTTAAACAGGTTTTTAAACCCGCCAATACAATAAAAGCATCATGATAATCGATATGATGTAAATAATTTTATTAAATCTCCTGAACCTATCTTTTAAGGCAAAAAACCTATTCCAACGCAATGGAAAGTACCAAAAAAAGGAATATTGAAAAAACTACACCTCCGGAAAGAGACGACAAAAAAACACTTTTCACGCGATTTCTTGACTTCGTTGAGTGGCTGGGAAATTTATTACCGCACCCGGTTACGTTGTTCGCACTTTTTGCCCTTGGGGTAGTTCTTTTCAGTGGCATTGCGGACTGGCTTGATTGGTCGGCACCGGATCCAAGGCCGGAAGGTGCACCGGGAAGAGCTCCGGATGGAATTATAGAACCGGTCAGTCTCTTAAACGGAGAGGGTTTGAGAAGAATCGTTGTAAACCTGGTAGACAATTTTACCAGTTTTGCTCCCTTGGGTGTAGTGCTTGTGGCCCTTCTGGGTGTAGGTGTCGCCGAACATTCGGGACTTATTGGGGCTTGTATTCGCGGGATTGTCTTAAAAGCAGCTTCTTTTAAACCAAAAGGAACAGATAAGGGTGGGTTTGCAGGTATATATTACCGGGTGATAAATTTTGTGATCACTCCGAAGAACCTGGTTACTATTGCCATCTGTTTCGCAGCCGTCGTATCCAATACTGCCTCAGAGATGGGGTATGTTGTTTTAGTTCCGCTTGCGGCTGTGATATTTCATTCTATGGGCCGGCATCCGCTTGCCGGACTGGCATGTGCTTTTGCCTGTGTTTCGGGAGGATATAGTGCAAATCTCCTTATAGGAACAATTGATCCGCTTCTTGCCGGCCTCACACAGGAGGCGGCAAATCTGATCGATCCCGAGTATTCAATCCATGCAGCTGTAAACTGGTATTTTATGTTTATCAGCACATTTTTGATTACTGGGCTGGGGACATTTGTAACGCTGAGAATAGTTGAACCCAAACTTGGAACTTATAGCGAAGAGATGGCAATGGAAGATCTCTCTGAAGAAGCTTCTATGGATCCATTGTCAGCTCAAGAGATCAAAGCTTTAAAGTGGACTGGATTATCCGTTCTCCTGATGTTTGTTGTTTTGGCTTTAACAATAGTTCCGGAAAATGGCGTATTGAGAAATCCTGAGACAGGAGAAATGCTGAACTCTCCGTTTTTAGATGGTATTGTAACATTTATTTTCATCTGTTTTCTTATCCCGGGATTTGTTTACGGACGGGTAATGGGAACTATGAAAAACGATCGCGATGTCATTAAAGGGATGTCCCAGGCAATGTCTACACTGGGACTCTATATTGTCATCGTATTTTTTGCTGCTCAGTTTGTAGCCTACTTTGGGTGGAGTAATCTAGGCCAAATATTTGCCGTTAAAGGAGCTCAGTTTTTGCAGGATATTGGTATGACAGGCCCAATCATCTTTATCGGTTTTATTCTTGTTTCGGGGTCTGTGAATTTAATGCTTGGATCGGCGTCAGCACAGTGGGCGGTTACCGCGCCGATATTTGTTCCAATGCTTATGCTAATCGGATATAGCCCGGAGGTGATTCAGGCTGCATATCGAATAGGCGATTCAGTAACGAATATCATCACGCCAATGATGAGTTACTTCGGGCTGATCCTGGCATTTGCCAACCGGTATGATAAAGATCTCGGAATCGGAACTATTATCTCTATGATGCTTCCGTATAGTATATTCTTCTTCCTTGGATGGATGATTCTGTTCTATGTCTGGGTATTTGGTTTGGGTTTTCCCGTGGGTCCCGAAGCGCCTACCTATTATATGATTGAAAGCATATCGCCTGAATTACAAGAAGGCATGTAATCATTTATTCCCGAATTAAAGAAAAAATTATTGTTCTCTTTCCGCCGGAATTAATAAAACAGGTATTTTGCTGAAGCGCGTGACCTGGGTACTCACCCCGCCAAGGAAAAATTCGTGGACAAACCCTTTCCCCTGGCTTCCCAATACCGCCAACGTAATCCCACGCTCTTCAATAGTCTGAATAATCTCCTTCCCGGGTGTTCCAAAAGTGATAATTATTTCGGAGTCTTCGCGAGTACTGTCAGAAAGCGTGTTCCGCATCTCTTCCAGGTTCTCCTCATTCATCTTCATCAATTCGTCGTGGCTGATGGGATCACTTAGTGCCAGTGCGTGATGTCCCTGGACATGAATGAGCGAAACTTTACCAACGTTACCCTTTGCATCAAGATCCTGAACTACCTTGAATGCACGGTCGGCTGTATCAGAAAAATCGGTTGCGTGGAGAACGTGACTGAGAACATTTTCAAAGGAATGATGAACAACCAAATGCCTCTCCTTTTCATCTTCATCCACGTACTCCATATCCATATTCAGGAGTAAAACAGGAAGATGAGAGCGCTGTAAAACCTCCGTTGCGGTACTTCCCAGAAGCATCTCCTGTACCATACTGTGCCCTCTGTTCCCGATAATGATAAGATCCGCATTCTTTTCATCGGCTGTTTTCATGATCTCGGTTGGCGGGAAAGCGTATGAACCGGATATTATCTCGATTTCTGCTGCAAGTCCGGCATTTTCCATTCTTTTTTTGTAGTTCTCCAATTTATCTTCATATGGAGTCAAATCGGTTTCTACCTCTCCTTCATCATCTGTGTAGGCAACTGAAACAACTGTAATTAAAGTTACCTTCTTCAATCCCAACTCTTTGAGGTATGGCAGTTGATCCAGGATAATATCGCTGGCCTGCGAATGATCTAATGCTACAACGGCGTGTGTAAATAAAGTCTTCATAGTGTTCCCTGTTTGATTAGCTCCTTTTACGTAAAATATGAAAGAAAATTATGGTATTGAACTCTACACTATCTATTTAGAGAGCTCTACAGTAATAGAATAAAATTTTCTACCCGTGATTGATAACTGTTGTCTTTACTACACTAAAATCATGCATGGCTTCGAATCCTTTTTCACGGCCAAAACCGCTCTTTTTCATCCCGCCAAAAGGCAGTTCAACACCACCGCCGGCGCCATAGCCATTCACATAAACCTGCCCTGCCCTGATGGCATTCGATACCCTGTGAGCACGACCATTATCACGAGTCCAGACAGCTCCCACCAGCCCATACTCAACATTATTTGCAATTTGAATGGCTTCCTTCTCATCTTGAAATGTGTGAACTGTGAGAACCGGGCCAAATACCTCTTTTTGCGCAATATCGCTGTTGTTATCAATTGAGCCTAAAAGAGTGGGCGGATAGAAATATCCATCGCCCTTGGGTTTTTGTGATCGGGCTAAGATCTCTGCACCTCCTTCAACGGCACTGTTAACAAACTTCTCAATTCGCTCTAACTGCTTTTTATTGATGATGGGCCCAATGTCCGGATCCTTTTCCGCAACATCAACTGTGATACTGTTGAATCGCTCAATCAACCGATCAATAAATGAATCGTGAATATCCCGGTGGATCACCAATCGAGAGCCGGCTGAGCAGGTTTGCCCTGCATTTTGGATAATTGCATTGACTACTACTGGAAGGGCGTCATCCACATCGGCATCCTCAAAAATAACCTGCGGGGATTTTCCACCCAGTTCGAGTACGACCGGTCGTATGTGGTCGGCTGATTGCTTCATAACCTGAGCGCCCACCCGCGGAGATCCGGTAAAGGATAGTTTGTCAATTCCGGGATGATTGGCGAGGGCTGATCCTGCTTCTTCGCCGGTTCCGGTAACCAAATTGATGCTTCCGGCCGGCAGATCAACGTCATCAATCAGTTCAAATGCTCTCACAACCGCCAGGCATGCATCCTCAGCCGGTTTAAATACTACCGAATTCCCAACAGCGAGGGAAGGAGCCAACGTTCGCCCCGTCATCTGCAGTGGATAATTCCAGGGTATAATATGTCCGGTTACACCGTACGGCACTCTTTGAGTATAGACTGTATATCCATTTTGATAGGGAATTGTTTCACCGTGAAGCTTATCGGCGGCACCGGCATAAAATTCAAAATAGCGGGCAATCAGTTTGGCATCTCCTTTGGCCTGAGAAAGTGGTTTGCCCGTATCTTTCGATTCAAGTTCAGCTAATTCATCTGCATGATCATCTAATATTTGCGAGATTCTGTGTAGATAACGTCCGCGTTCAACCGCATCGGTACTCCCCCATTCACCATTATAGGCATCACGGGCAGCGGAAACAGCATCATTCACATCCGCTTCACTACTGCGTGCAATTTCGCCAATTTTAGAATCGTACGACGGATTAATCATATCCAGTGTACCGTTACCGCCTTCTCTCCATGTTCCGTTGATAAAATTTTCTCCTCTTGTCATGGCTATTGTGTTCAATTTAGAGTTTCATCGAGTTACTTTAAAAACATTCATTTTTGAGTGAACGTTTAGGCCAACTGTGGAATGGTAATAATACAGCAATAAAAAATCCGCACCGGGTTTTGCGATGCGGATTGAATCTATCGATTTATGATTGAAATTATTTCATTGATCATGAATCAAGGCTGATCGCTTTGGGGGTTTCCTTGCTGCTCAGATGGATCCACAACCTGGAGTTGATTTTTAAGACTGGTGGAAAGTTCCTCAACATCATCCTCAGTCAGTACTTCAGAAATATCTTCTACTCCGGACTTAATGAGTAGGTTGAATACCATTCGGTTAAATAACATCTGCTGAGCCGCTGAAGTCAACTGCATAAACTGTTGCTGGGGAATTTGAGCTCCCGATAGTTTGATCTTATTAATGACCGGTTCAAGCAATTTTTCAATTTTAGAATCGAGTTGTTTCTCTAACTCTTTTGCCTGCTTATTCTCTTTGCTGGTTACCTCTTTACCTGATGGGTCTACTAATTTCATAATTTTGTAAGTGTAAGTTTTATTTTGATTTAATTCATTTACTGCACTAAAAATAAGGCATCTTGGTAAGTATTAAAAAATAGGCCTGTAGAAAGTATGTAGAGTATCAATCGGAATGAGAGAAGAGTTGGTATGGACTTTAAACTTGTTATTCTCATGTTT
Organism: Rhodohalobacter sulfatireducens; assembly: GCF_022012475.1. Classification (GTDB taxonomy): domain Bacteria; phylum Bacteroidota; class Rhodothermia; order Balneolales; family Balneolaceae; genus Rhodohalobacter; species Rhodohalobacter sulfatireducens. The sequence goes on along the minus strand of NZ_JAKLWS010000008.1, from coordinate 105,723 downwards.
ATATGAAAATATAAATAACTACATATGAAGACAGAATTTGGTTATGCTTTTGTCGATTCTGGTTACTGTTACTAATTGAAAATAAGATGTGAAACAAATCCGTGGGTTTGTCATATTATCCATCGTATTGTGATGGTCTTTATGCGGCAGGATATGAGAAAAATATTTCTAACTATAATTATTCTATTCATTTCAGGGTGGAGTCACTTTATCCATTCACAGGATGCTTTCAGTGAGTTGAAATTCACACTTACAGGTAATGCTGTTTTGGGTGGAAATACAGTTCAAAAAAGCTGGTCTCCCACCGGAGGTTTTGGATTCGAACTCACCACGCCATATTATTTTGGCAATTTTGAAATCGGGGCGCGGTACACCAGGTATAATGAACTCCAATTCGATGATTCAGGATTTAACTCCACCTATATTTTTGCCGGATGGAACTATACACATTATGTATCAGGTGAGAAAGACCTCTCCATTGTTCCGGGAATTCGGTTTGGTAGCCGCTATATGATTTTTGATGAACAAGCGACCTATCGTGATGAGTATCAGTTCAGTCGGTTTGAAAGTGAATTTTCATATGAAGTACTGTTCCGTATTCAATACAGAATTAATGAAAGGCTGGAGTTTTATTCGTCGGCTGCCATCAATCAAACCCGTTTTAAAATTCCGTATGCCGAGTGGATGGGAACAGCCGGTTTTACATTTATTTTTAATACATCAGATGGAATGGAGAACTTTCTGAAATGATCTTAAAAGTACTCTACATGTCACTCATTCTGTTTGCAAAACCATCTGTAGACAGACCTTCTGAGCCGAAATTTCACTCCTCGGCTCAAGACTCCATCCAAACCGAAATGATTGTGCGTACTGAGGATCTATTTTGGGACTCAGGGTGGACCTATTTCTCACTGGACCGCATATCCTATAAAGTGAATACAGGTGATTTTGGATATTATGGCCCTCAACCCGGCTATTTGCTCGACGGTATTCCAGTTGATCCTACTTATTTCGGGATGAATTTTCCGCAGGTGCTGCCGGTTCCTCTTAATCAAATTGCTAAGATAAATACGATGAACGGAATGGGCGTTGCCGCGGGAGTGCCCTATCATTCTGGGTTACTAAAATTACAATCGGGCGATTTAAAAGATGGTTTATCGATCTATTCATCAACCCAATTAGGGCATAATTCCCAGGAGCCCGGTCCCTGGATATTTGATTCCGAAAATGTGAGTCCAAATATCGACCGGTTTGGCCATTGGCTGGATGGAGGATTTTCATTGAAATTTGGCCCATGGTACTCCAAAGGGAATATTCAAAGACTCTCATTCCTGAATTCAAATCCATTTGTGCAGCTTCGAATACGGAATTTGATAGGTTTTCCTGAGGAGTCGGACTGGCCGGATGGCCGTTCATCTGCTCTTTTGGGCCTTCTTGAAACCGGAGTTAAAACGGATCGTCTCCATTTCCGGGTTCAGGGAATACAATCGGAGAGTGAAGATTTTCTGTTTTTTCAGCCGTTGGGGCGAGAGATCCCCACGGATTTAATGTCGGAACAGCTATCGGCGACAGGAGAATTCTCATTCACTGAAAACTTTGGAATTCGGGCTATGGCTCAGTACAGGGAGAAAGGGACAGGCTACCGGAGGAATCGATTTGGAGAGGAGTTTGATTGGAAAAAAGTGGAAGAGATCGGAAGGGTATCTCTCTTCCTGGAAACCAATAGTTTTGAGATAGATCTCGGTTCAGAATATAAAATCGTTGATTTGGAAGCGAGTGGTATTGAAGATGATGAACAAAAGTATTTGGATATTTTCTTTGATCAAACCATACAAATGAGTCCGAGGTTAACCTTCGGTTCAACCACAGTTTTGACGTTCCATGATAATGAGATGCCTTTACAACTTCAGGGATTTTTAAATTTTGAATTCACTGATTATTGGAGCACAGGTTTTGCAGGTTCTTACGCTGAACTTTTACCTGAAATAGCTAATCCGTTCGATGAATGGGTTGCCAACGGCTATTATCTTCTGGATCAATTGAAAATTGACAATTTCGTGCCAATAGAAATACCAAGTACGGAATTGTCAAAGATATCACATCAGCATCAGTTTCTATTTTCAGAAAAGATAAAAACTACAATAAAGGCTACTTATTACGATCATAAGCAGTTCAATATCCCATACCAGGATGCTTATTATTACATAGAATTGAGTACACTGCCTGGGGGTTATTTTTTATTTCCCGGGAATAGCGGTCATCGTTTACGGTTGTCATTAAAGTCGGAGTTGGATTGGTCGGAGAGGCTTTATCAATCCTTTGGGTTTTACAGAACAAAAACTCTTGAGGGTACACCAGCCTATGAAAGATATTGGAAAACGATTCCGGATTATATCATCAGGCATACCACCGTTTTTCATCCCTACCCAGATTTGGAGATGCGATTAAACGTGGAGTATCAAACTAAAACTGTCTGGGAAGAATACAGAAGGCTGGACGGCGAGCTCAACCGATCTTTTAATGTTCAATTTCCTTTCCAGCTATACCGATTCAACAACACTGTTTCACCGGGAGTAAATATGGATCTTACTTTCGCTAAATGGTTTTGGGAGCAGCGGTTGAGAGTAGTGTTCATGTTAAATAATCTTCTAAACAGAGATTTGCAAAGTCATCCCATCGGTTCAGTTGATGGATTTGGATATATGGTGAGGTTTGAAGTGAGGTTATAAATTCCCGAGAATGTTTTTTACCAATATCGCGCAGATAGTTTTAACTTTTATCGTTTGAAGGTTTAACAGAAATAAAGTGTAAAAAAGCTCAGCATTTAGTTTTATTGAATACTATGGTTGATAAGAAGGAATTGAAGGAAGAGCGAATTAAGATTGATCAGATCGATAATCAAATATTAGATCTCCTTCAGCAGCGTAAGGAGGTTGTTCAGGATGTGCTCAAAAGAAAGGTGGAGAAACAGCTTCCAGTGTTCGTAGCTCGCCGCGAGCATGAAAAAACAGATGCTTTTCGCGAAAAAGCAAAATCCCGGGGATTGGATCCTGACTGGGCGGAAGATTTTTTGAGAATGATTATGGCGGCTTCGCGTGCAGCACAGTCGGCTGATACATTTCCCCGGTCCACATCGGAGCCGAAACACATTTTATATGTTGGCGGTGAGGGCGGGATGGGAGCTCTTTACAGGAAATTTACCGAAAGCAGCGGACATATTGCTTACAGTATCGATAAAGGGAATTGGTACGAATTGGAGGAGATGATCCCCAAGCTGGACTTGGTGATTGTAACGGTGCCGATTCATGTCACTACGGATGTCATCAAACGAATAGCTCCAAAACTGAGGCCGGAAACTATTTTGGCTGATTTTACAAGTAACAAATCTGAACCGCTGAAAGCGATGCTGGAGGAGCATGATGGTCCTGTCGTGTCGCTTCACCCAATGCATGGGCCCGATGTTCCAAATCTTTCCAAGCAGTTGATGGTATTCTGTGCAGGCCGGGATTCGGAGAAAGCGGATTGGTTTAAAAATCAGTGCGAACTTTGGGGAATGAGAATTATTGAAGCCAATCCCGAAAAACACGATCATGTGATGCACCTGGTACAGGGTCTTCGCCACTTCGTTGCACTCTTGCACGGATCGTTCATGAAAGAGTATGATTTGAACCCGGCAGAAATGTTGGAGTATTCAAGTCCGATTTACAGGGCAGAACTCATGATGACGGGCCGGATTTTTGCCCAGGATGCAGAATTATACGCAGATATTGTGTTCTCAAATAAAGAGCGTCGCGATCTGTTGCTCTCCTTTTTTAATCATCAAAAAAAATTGATGGAAATGGTTGAAAAAGACGACAAAAAAGGATTTGTGAGGGAGTTTGAATCTGTTACCGATTTCTTCGGAAGCTTTGCCTCACAAGCATTAAAAGAGAGCGGATACTTGATTAACAGGCTCGCAGATCGATTCTCATAATAACAACTATGTTCGCTTTTGGAAACGAAGAAGAACAATTAGGTACTTGGACTATACTTTTTAAAGTATTTATGTATTTTGAACTGCTATAAAAGAAGGCTTTAATTTAGAATATATGCAGTTCTCTCTATTTCGATTTCCATCACTATTTCTGTTTTTTATTTTCCTGCCCCTTTCAGTATTTAGTCAACAAATACAGCCGGATACGTACATCAAGCTGGATGAACAAGATCATGCCGAGATTTGTATTTTTCACCCGACGGATATTGATGCTCACTATAAATATGCGCCGGAAATATCACTCAGAAAAAATATTCCGAATGCTGCCAAAAACGCTACGTTTCAGTTGGATTATAAAAGTAATTGTAATGGCGAAGTTTGGCCGCAGCAGGCTCAAACAGCTTTTGAATATGCAGCAAGTATATGGGAATCTCACCTTGATAGTACAGTTCCCATTCGAATTGAAGCCAATTGGGTAGCACTGGGTGAAGATATTTTGGGAAGGGCCGGTCCAACCACTCTTTTTTCCCTAACCGGTGATGGTGTATTTCCAAATACGTTCTATACGATTGCGCAGGCAAGTGCTCTCACGGAGCTAGACCTTGTAGAGGAGTTCGATGATATAAATTACGACATCGTTGTGGATATGAACTGTGAATTTCCCGATTGGTATCTTGAAACAGATGCAAATCCTCCTTCGGGTACCCTGGATGCTGTAACGGTTCTGCTGCATGAGATTGGCCATGGAATTGGTTTTACCGGGAGTATGAGTGGTGATCGAAATTCTGAAATTGCTAATTGGGGAGTTCGAACTCAGAATGGTGGGTCTTTCCCAATTGTTTTTGATCAGTTTACTCTTGAAGGCAGTTTCCGGGAGTTAATTGATGAGAATCTCTTTCCTAAATTTTCGAATGACCTGTATGATGCTTTGGTTGGGAGAGACGGAGGTGTATACTTTAGCGGAACAGAAGCTGAATTTGCCAATGATGATATGCGCATACCACTTTACTCACCCTCACCTTGGGCACAGGGATCGAGCTATTCGCACTTTGATCAGTTTACATTTGGAAATACTGAGAATGCATTAATGCGGCCACAGCTCGATCAGGCCTTGGCTATTCACAGTCCGGGCCCGGTGTTTTGCGGCCTTTTACAGGATATGGGATGGCCCCTGGGGCAGGCCTGTATCGATTTAATTCCTGAAGAAGGGTTTTTAGACCGGCCAAATCTTGCGAGTCCGTTCAATGGTCAGGGGAACAATTCCACCAATCCAACACTTGCATGGAATCCGGTTGAAGGCGCGACTGAGTACAGGATTCAGTTGGCATCGGATTTTTCATTTGATGAACTGTTAGTTGATCAAACAATTTCAAACAATTCATTTGTAGTCAACGAAGATCTTGAATTCAGTTCACTTTATTTTTGGCGGGTTCAGGCCGTGAGTGCTTCCGGGAATAGTAAATTTAGCTCAAAATTCAGGTTCAGAACTGCACAGAGGCCACCAAGAGCTATTACTCTGTTTGCGCCTGAAAATGGTGCTACCCAAGTGCGACCCGGTTTTCAACTTAGCTGGCAATCTGACAACAGGGCCGAGGAGTACGAAATTCATATCTCTAAAAAGGAGGATTTTTCGCCTCTCACCTTCAATAGAACTGTGGACGAAACGCGTTTTTCCAGAACACAAAACTTTGACTTTTCCACCACATACTTTTGGAGAATTCGAGGTATCAATTCTGCAGGCGTTGGAGAATGGAGTGAAACGCGTTCCTTCACAACCATTATTGAGAAACCCGAGCCTGTAACGTTATCCTCGCCAATGGATAATGAGGGGCAAGTACAGGTAAGTACAGTATTTACATGGCAAGAAAGTCTGCGAGCGTTTGAATATGTTATCCAGGTGTCAGATGATGAGAATTTTACTTCTGAAACTTTAATAGAACTAACGAGCGAGGAAGAAACGGTTACTCTTAATACTCCCTTGGAATACGCTAAAATCTATTACTGGCGTGTTAAAGCAACAAATGTGGGGGGTGAGAGTGAGTATACTGATCCCCAGCAATTTACAACGGTTGTACAGGAAACGGCTATTCTACCCAACTACCCCAATCCCTTTAATGCCTCTACGACTGTTCGTTTTGAGTTATCGCAATCCAGTGACGTGCGTTTAGATCTTTTCGATTCTGTAGGAAGAAGAGTCGCAACTATAGTGGATGGAGAACGACCTGCAGGTGTCTATTTTGAAAGGATACAGGCGAATGCCTATGCCTCAGGCACCTATTTTATTCGTTTTGTGGCCGGCGATTTTATGGAAGTGCAGAAGATGGCGATCATAAAATAAGATTCAATTTATCCACCAGATTGTACCGTTCAAAACTGTGGCGAAACCTACCCATAGCAGGTATGGACTCATCAACCAGGCTGCTATTTTATCCTTCATTGAGAAAAGATAGATTGTAACAGAGATTGCTGTTAAGAGGAAAAATATTTCCAGGAAAGCCCAGCCGGGCGCCTTCAGCCCAAAAAAGAGTTGAGACCAGAGTCCATTCAATAACAGTTGAACAAGGAACGCAACCAATGCAGCTTTTGCATGCCGAAAGCCAAACCGTTTCCAAACCAACCAAGCCGCGATTCCCATGAGCGTGTAGAGTGTTGTCCAGACCGGGCCGAACAGCCAGCTGGGTGGATTCCAGGATGGTTTGTTCAACGCATTATACCATTCAGCTGAGGCAATTCCGGGCGAAACTAAAGTGCCGGTCCAGGCAACGAGGTAACAGATTCCAATCCATAAAATTAGGCCAATCACCTTTGTAAATGCAGATCTCTTCTCTTTGATATTCATTTTTAAACCTTTATATGAAGATTTTGCTTTTTACATTCTTTCCAGTTTGTAAACTGAAATCAGCTCACGAGCGTTTAAAAAAGCCAAATACACCTTCCTAAATATCTAAAAGTTTACCATGAAAAACCGTACCATTCACCGTTCACAAAGATTTAGGGATTGAAGGATTGCCGATTAATTACGAACATTCAGCATTATTTTTAAACAAATATTGATCTTGGACAAACCCTTTGCAGTTTTGAATCACAAACAGATGCTCAGAAAACTCGTCTTTCTTGTACTACTTTGTCCGATTGTCTCGATTTCCCTGTTAAATGGACAGGGGCTACCCTCCAACAATTTTGAGATTATTGATTCCCGCTCTACTAAACATGTTTGCAAGCTTCCACCTACGAATGTCAATGCTAATTTTTTTATTCAATCGAGCGAGGAAGTTTTAAATCGCGTTAAAAATAAAGCTCAATCAACATTCCAGGTAGACTATTTTAGCTCCTGCGATGGAGATGTGTGGCCTGAAGAAGCTATCACAGCTTTTGAATTCGCTTTGTCGATCTGGTCGGAGCACATCTCTTCAGAAGTTCCTATCAAGGTAAATGCAAATTGGGTTGAACTGGAGGGGAATACACTTGGGAGTGCCAAGCCGTCTCAGATTGTGCAGATTTCCGGCGCCGGTGAGCCAGACACTTGGTATTCAATGGCTCAGCTCAGTGCTTTAACAGGACAGCCCATTCGCGATCAATTGGATAATGTTGAGTATGACATCGACATGAATGTTCAATGCAATTTCAGTGATTGGTATTTTGGAACAGATGCACAAGTGCCCGAAAACAGGTCGGATTTTGTTACGGTGGTTTTGCATGAAATAGGGCACGGGCTTGGTTTTTTGGGAAGCATGAGTGGTGATAATGAGACAGATATAGCGGAATGGGGAGTTGGAAACAATGAATTGAACCCTCTTATCTATGATAGATTTGTAGTGGATGGTGACTATAATTTATTGATCGATGAATCGACCTATCCAAATCCTTCATCGAAATTGTACAGCGCGCTTGTCGGTGAACAGGAAGGAATCTTTTTTGACGGCCAGGATGCCAACAGAACTTTAATGGGGCAAAGAGTAAACCGGGCAAAACTATATTCTCCGGATCCATTCGATGAGGGATCCAGTTATTCTCATTTTGACCAAACTGCATTTCGTCGATCCATAAATGCTCTAATGCTCCCTTTTATTGACCGAACTTTTGCAGTTCATACTCCCGGTCCGCTGTTTTGCGGAGTATTGAGTGATATGGGATGGCCCCTTGGCGAAGGATGTATCGGTTTAATACCATCCGGTATTCTCGTTACAAATCAAACATCTTTAAATTTTGGAGTATTGAACTCCGGTGATACGGCAGAAACAACACTTGTTATTAGCAACCGGGATGACGCCGAAGCTCCATTAACCGGTTCTCTATCGGTAAATAGCGATCAGTTTTCGATTTCGGGTAATTCTTCCTTTTCCATCGCACCGGGAGGCTCTCAAGAAGTAACAGTAGAATATGATCCGACTACAAATGAAAGGCACCAGGCTGTATTGTCTATAAACCACGATGCCAGCAACCTTCCTTCCCCCTATATGATTTCTTTAGAAGGGGAGTCCTTAGGTACCGATCAACTGGTTGAGCTTGATCAAAGTTATCCAAATCCATTTGTAGTGAACAACTCATACAATACGGAGAATCCGGTTATTGAATTCGCCATCTCTGAAAGATCACGCGTTAAATTAGATCTATTTACAGTTTCGGGCCAATACCTGCGGCCAATTGTTGATGCAGATCTTGATGCCAGAAGATACGCAGAAACCGTTGATATGAGCGGACTCTCCAGCGGAATTTATATCTATCGAATTGTTGTAAATGGAGCAGCTAAATCTGGAAAACTGATGTTCGTGAGATAAGATATCCGGAAGTTATCCACACTTTTTGTGGATAACTTGGTGGAAAAGTTGTGGGAAAATAATGCTTGCGGGGACTTGACAAATGCTGCGGAATTCTGCTAATTACAATTGAGCACAGATGTTAAGAACGCTACGGCGGGATTGGCATTGAAGCCGGAAAATTTGCCGCGGCTTCGCTTTCGTAACTCTTTCAAACCGAAAAGTTATAAAGATGTGATCCGGTTCTTTTTTTATTTGTGCTCTTCTTTTTTGGCTCCGAATTCATCGGATGATTTCCTTTTTATCTTGCCAAATCTATCAAAAACCCTTTGAACTCATCTGTATTGTATTTTGCATATCCTCGTTTTTCTAAAACAATTTTTGAATCCGGGGATATCACATAAGTGGTTGGAATTTCTCTACTCTGGTAAGTTCCGGGAACTTTGGTTCGATAGTGATAGATCGGCAGGTCAAAACCGCGGCTTTTCATAAAATTTTGAGCTTCAGAAAAATCTTCGTCCACCGATACCATGACGAATGAAATGCCATCTTCATATTTTAAATCTTCATAAAGAGAATTTATCGAAGGCATCTCTGCGATACACGGCGGACACCAAGTAGCCCAGATATTCATAAAAATTACGTCGCCCTCAAAATTTTTAAGTGAGCGCACCGTGCCTTCCTCATCTTTGAAATAAAAATCGAGATTCGCTGATGCAGCGCCGTCAATCTGCTCAGGAATATCCGGTTTGATGAGTCCCGTTGCCAAAAGACCTCTTTGAAGAGTTCCAATAACCTGAGTATGCAAACCGGTCAGGTAAAGAAAAAGGACTATAGATATGAGTACTCCCCACTCAATCAGGGAGCGTCTCCATCTGTTTTGTTTTTTCGTTGATTCGTCGGCCATGCTGAATATAATTGAAAAGGTTATGGCCGAATTTTAATATCAATCTTCTCCGTTTCTCCCTGCTCTTTATTTCGGATAGCAAGCGTTTGTTGAACACGGTTTGCGATCTCTTTGAGACAGATACCGGAGGCCGATGTTGGATCATCAGCTACAATGGGTGTACCGGAATCGCTGGTTTTCCGAACGTTATCCCGAAGTGGAACTTCTCCCAGGAATGGAACTTCCAGTTTTTTTGCAAGATTGCGGGCTCCATGTTTACCAAAGATGTAATATTTTTTCTCGGGCATGTCCTCAGGAACGAAATACGCCATATTTTCAATGATACCCAAAACAGGAACATTCACTTTTCCAAACATGGCAACTCCTTTTCGTGCGTCATCTAATGCAACGTTTTGGGGAGTGGAAACCACTACAGCACCTGTCAGCGGAACGGTTTGAACGATGGTTAGTTGAATATCACCGGTTCCGGGCGGGAGGTCTAAAATAAGGTAATCGAGTTCCCCCCACTCTACTTCCTGCATGAACTGTTTTACGGCACTGGTTACCATAGGGCCTCTCCAAATCATGGCTTGGTCGGTATCAACTAAAAAACCCATGGAAACCAAGTGTACTCCATGTTTTTTAATGGGCACAAGCTTTTTTTGAGTCGTAATATTTGGCCGCTCAGAAACCCCGAACATCGTAGGAATACTCGGCCCGTAGATGTCTGTATCCAAAAGGCCAACTTTTGCTCCGGTTTGCGCAATACTAACAGCCAGATTTGCAGCAATTGTAGATTTACCCACACCACCTTTTCCGGAAGCCACTGCTATTACATTCTTCACACCGGAAAGAACCTGCTGCTCTTTCTTTTGTTGCTGTTGCTGATCATCACCACCGTTTCCTTCTAGCTCACGCTGTTTTGATATATTGATACCAATCGTTATATCAACTACAGCTTCGGGATCAATGAACTTTTTTACTGCTTTTTCGCAATCCTTTTTAAGCTTGCTTGCCAGTTGATCATCTTTTTTGGGTAGCTCAAGCGTAAAAGAGATGTATTTGTCCTGTGTGATTAAATCCTGAACTAAGCCCAGTGTTATCAGGTCTTTACTATACGTTGGATGAAGTACCTGGGAAAGGGCACTTTTTACCTCTTCTTTGTGGATAGACATATCTTCATTTAAGTCTTAAAGTTTTTACCTTTCAAAGATAAGTAGATTGAGTGGCAAACTAAACGGTATATTGGATCCATACGTTTCAATTAGCTGTGATTAGATTTTAAGATTGGTTAACTTGGAGCAAGAAAAGATCAACAACGAGACGTTTCGACAATATTTAAGATCTGAAATCAGAGATTCTTACTACCATATTGCCAATGACATTAAAAATATGGTGTCTAATTAAATTTCAACGGAGTTAGCAGTATTATGCAAACCAATACCATGACTAAACAAACCCCCCTTCACTCAGAGCATGAGAATCTTGGCGCAAGAATGACTGACTTTGGCGGATTTGAAATGCCTGTACAATATGCCGGAATAAAACAGGAGCATAATGCCGTCAGGAAACATGCGGGCGTTTTTGATGTATCACATATGGGCGAGTTTTTTATTTCCGGCCCTGATGCACTGGCGCTCATTCAAAAAGTGACCATTAATGACGCCTCGACGCTGGAGCCGGGAAAAGCGCAATACTCAGCCATGTGTTACGAAAATGGAGGAATTGTTGATGATCTTTTGGTTTATATGTTGCAAGAAAATGAATATATGTTGGTTGTAAACGCTTCAAATATCGAAAAAGACTTTGATTGGATTCAGAGTCATCATGATATGGATGCAGTTGTAGAAGACCGTTCTGATAATATGGGATTGATTGCACTGCAAGGCCCTAAATCTGTAGATATTCTGCAGAAACTGACGGATACCGATGTAGAATCCATCCGGTTTTACAGGTTTGAAAAGGGAATTGTAAGCGGCCAGGAAGATATCATTATTTCAGCCACCGGATACACCGGGGAAAAGGGATTTGAATTATATGTAGACATTGAAAAAGCAGATATCATAAAAATCTGGAATGAGATTTTGGACGTTGGAGAAGAGTTCAACATTGAACCCGCAGGACTGGGAGCGAGGGATACATTGCGTCTCGAAATGGGATTTGCTCTTTATGGAAATGATATCAACAAAGATACGACCCCGATCGAAGCAAGAATGAGCTGGCTGACAAAGTTCGATAAAGGAGATTTTATTGGCAAAGAACGGTTGCTTCAGCAAAAAGAGGAGGGAGCCACCCGAAAATTAATGGGCTTCGAAGTTCAGGAGAAGAGGAAAATACCACGATCCGGATACGAAATTCGGGATAATTACGGATCAAAAATTGGTTTTGTGACGAGTGGAACACATTCTATCTCTTTAGATAAAGGTATTGGGATGGGTTATCTGAAAACGGAAAAAGCCGTTGAAAGCGAAAAAATATTCATAAAGATCAGGAAAGATCAGGTTCCGGCTCTCGTCGTTAAACCACCTTTTTTAAATTGATAAATAAGTATTATTGCAGATGGTAAATATTGAGACTATAGATGTATTTTACTCATTACACTCCTTCCAGGAAGATGAGTTAAGGGATAAAACAGTTGTAATTATAGATGTACTTCGTGCGTCTTCCACCATAGTAACAGCCTTTATGAATGGTGCCAAAGCCATTATTCCTGTAGGCGATATGGGTGAAGCAAGTAAGATTGCACAGAATGTAGATTCAGACAATTACCTGCTTTGCGGTGAAAAAGACGGCGAAAAAATTGAGGGATACGATCTTGGTAATTCGCCGCTCGAGTACTTGAAAGAGATTGTAGAAGGCAAAAACCTGATCTTTAATACAACTAATGGCACCAAAGCCATCAAAAAATCATTGGGTTCTTCCAAAACCTATATCGCTTCTTTCCTGAATGTGAGTGCTATTGTAGATGAGCTGAAAAAGCAGGAAAACGAGATTGTTTTGGTATGTGCAGGTTGGAAGGGTCGATTGGCATTTGAAGATATGTTGCTGGCGGGCAATATTATACATTTACTGTGCAATGGCAGCTTACCGAATGGCTCGCGAGATGGTGCAAAAGTTGCATTTGGTTTATACGATAAATTTGGTGATGATATATCTACAGTAATTCACCAATCAAATCATGCAACGCGGCTTAAGGATATCATCGGTACAAGTGATATTGATTATTGCTGCCAGGTTGATATAACCGATATGCTTCCGCGACTTAAAGAAGGGATGATTACCCTTACTGATGGCTAAAAAAGGTTCAAATACGTTGTTTCAAGGCTTCGACTACTCCCGAAAAATGGAGGTAACCGGAATCCTGATCATGGCAATCTCTGTGCTCCTGTTGCTCAGTATTGCCTCTTACCACCCCGATGACTATGCTATCGTGCAATCGATCTCATACGATAGTTTGCTGCAGGTAGACCAGGGGCCGGCGCTTCGAGTAAATAATTGGCTGGGTGTATTCGGGGCTTATATCTCCTACTTTTTTGTCAGTACTCTGTTCGGATATGTAAGCATTTTAATTCCGGTCATTATCTTTTCCATTGGATGGATTGTACTCAGGCAGGAATCCATCAGCGAGATGGCATGGACGGTTGCTTATGGTCTGTGGATGATTTTTCTTTTATCAACAACGGCAGGTTGGTTCTATAACCGTTACGAAGCATACTCTGCAGCCTGGAGTGGGAACTCTGGGATCTATTTTTCAAGCATACTGCAGAACCTCACAGGCATTGGATCGATCATTATCCTTTTTGTTCTCCTGTTTGTGTCTCTCTTTATTTTGATTGATCGCGATATCCAAAAAAGTATTGATCGTATACAGGGGTGGTCTCCGAATTTCTCTTTGGATTTCCTGAACCGATTGAAACCCCAAAAGAAGGATAGTCCACAGCCACAATCTCAAACCCAAACACAACCTACAACAAGGGTAGAGCGCCAGCGAAGGGCCGAAGAGGCTCAGAAGAATTCCTCACAACAGAGAGAAGAGGAGCGGCGCGAACGAACGATTGATGAAATAGTTGAGCAGTCGCAGGAGAGAGATCGCAAGCGGGAGCTGGAACGGAAAAAAGAAAGTGCCGATCTTGAAAATAAACCACCAAGAGCGGTTCTTGAACGGGCAACTGATTCAGAGGTCGATCCCAATTCAGAGGATAATGATGTTGAAATTTCGGTGATTGTAGGTGAAGGCGATGAAGAGGCAAGTGCAAAAGAGTTAGATCGAAAGAATAAGCAGAAAGCAAAAGAAGTTCCCGTCATCAAATATAAATTCCCGCAGGTGGATCTGTTGGACTCTCCGCCCAACGAAGGGAATGATGTAGATCTCGAGGAGATCAAAATAAACAAGAAGATTATTCTCGAGAAGCTGAAACGGCACAAGATCGAGATTCTCAGTATCAACGCCATTGTGGGCCCTACGGTTACGCTCTATGAAATTGAGCCCGCACCGGATGTGAAAATCAGTAAGATTCAGAGTTATGCAAACGACCTGAAGATGGCAACAGCGGCTCATGGATTACGTATCATGGCCCCGATTCCGGGCCGATCTGCCGTAGGAATTGAGGTTCCAAACAAAACACGTGAGACGGTTTATATTAAAACCGTTCTGAATACCAAGAAATTTGTTGAGACCGAATTTGCACTACCCATTGCGCTGGGTAAAACTATTGAGAACGAAGTGTATATGGTGGATCTCAACAAAATGCCTCACTTGCTGATTGCGGGGGCTACGGGGTCGGGAAAAACGGTTGGAATCAACACAATCATTACCTGCTTGCTCTATAAATGCCATCCCGATGACTTAAAGTTTGTACTCATCGATCCGAAGAAGATTGAGCTATCGCTTTACCGGAATATTCAAAATCACTTCCTGGCATTTCTGCCCGGTTCTGAAGAACCGATTATTACCGATACGGATACCGCTCTTGAAACGCTTCAAAGCATCACAAAAGAGATGGACGAGCGTTATGATCTGCTCAAAATGGCGATGGTTCGTGACATTAAAGCTTACAATAAAAAGTTCGACAATGATGAGCTGGACGAAGAGCTTGGTCACAGGCATCTTCCCTACATTGTAGTTGTGATAGATGAGCTGGCCGACCTGATGATGACCGCAGGTAAACAGATCGAAGAGCCGATAGCCCGGATTGCTCAGCTTGCAAGGGCCGTTGGAATTCACCTGGTAGTGGCTACGCAGCGTCCATCTGTAAACGTAATTACAGGAACAATCAAGGCTAATTTTCCGGCGCGAATGGCTTACCAGGTAGCTTCAAAAGTGGATTCGCGTACGATTTTGGATACCGGTGGAGCCGACCAGCTTGTGGGAAGTGGTGATATGCTTTTCTCAAACGGGGCGGGAATGACTCGTATACAGAACGCCTATGTATCTACGACGGAAGTTGAGAAAATTACATCCTACATCGGAAACCAGAAAGGATATAAAAAACCATTTCACTTGCCTGTCATTGAAGAAGAGGAGCCCGGAATTCCCGATCCGCTGGATGAAATTGACGAACTGTTTAAAGAAGCTGCCAAGCTTGTAGTTTTGCATCAGCAGGGATCTGTTTCCTTACTGCAGCGAAAATTAAAAATCGGTTATAACCGGGCAGGGCGAATTATCGACCAGCTGTACAATGCCGAGGTTGTCGGGCCGTTTCAAGGAAGTACCGCGCGTGACGTGAAAATTTCTGAAGAGGAAGAACTGGATGAGATATTTGATGAACTTGGTATTTAAACAGATTACGATTCTGCTTCTGATGGTTGTACTTGCCCCGGCACTTGGGGTTGCACAGGATACACCTCAATTTGAACAGTTGAAGCAAAAATTTGAGGATGGCCTGGTTTTTGAATCCGATTTTATCCACGAATACAACGATACTTTCACAGGTGATCAACAAATTACTGAAGGAAGGATTTGGGTTGGGAAAGAACAGTATAAAATGAGAAGTGGCGAAAGTGTCATGCTTGTTGATGGCGAGATCTCAAAAGTTTACGACAGCACAAAAAACAGGGTCATTACAAGCGATTATATTGAAGAGGAAGACGATTTTGCACCCTCAAGGATGCTCCAGGGTGTGGATGATTCCTACTCTGTTGAAGAGCAAAGTGAAGAGAATCAAACCGTCATTGAACTGACCTCGGACGATCCCTTCTCAATCTTTATGAGTGTGTCTATCTTTTTGAATCCCTCCGGTATTCCAACCCGTATTGTTGCGATCGATCAGGTTGAAAACGAGCTGGTTACAACGTTTAACGAAGGCTCATTCATCCAAAAAACTCCTGAAATATTTCAGTTTCAGTACCCCGAAGATGCAGAGGAGATCGATTTACGCCACGATTCCTGATGAAGTCAAAGCTCCTGAAAATTACCGGTTCTGTACTAATAGGCGGACTCTTTCTCTGGCTGGCATTTCGAAATGTTCAATTTGCAGAACTTTGGGATAAAATTTCGGATGTTACGTTTTACTGGCTTCCACTTTTTTTGATTGTATTACCTCTGAGCCACTATTTACGGGCCGAACGCTGGCGGTTGCTTTTGGTTGATCACGGGCAGAAAATCAATCGAACTACTCTTTTTGCAGGTGTGATGCTGGGATATGTAGTCAATACGTTTGTGCCTCGGCTTGGTGAAATTTCAAGGCCGGTTTATGTGGCAAGAAAGGAGGGAATCAGCAGCGGAAATCTAATCGGCACGATTGTAGCCGAACGGTTTTTCGATTTGTTAACGATGTTTTTTTTGATTGTAGTGATCTCATTTTTGCTCGTCAGTGATTTTGAAATACTTCAGACCGTATTTGGTTTAGAAAACTGGTCATGGAAACAATATATCTGGATTCCGATTGTATTCATTATAATAGGGATCGGTATGATTCTGTTTTACAGGTTTATGATATTCTTAGATCAGAAACAAATCATTGAAAATCCGGTGCTTATAAAGGTTATCAATGCTGCCAAATCGTTTGGTGAAGGGATGATATCTCTCCGGCGAATTAAGCAATGGCCGGCTTTTTTGTTATACACAGCCGGAATATGGACCGGCTATATTTTTATGACCTATTTGCCGTTTTATATGATGAGTATGCAAGACGTCTACGGACTTACATTCAGCGATGGTATTGTTATCACCATCGTTTCATCATTAGGTGTAAGTGTTCCGACTCCGGGTGCCGTTGGTTCTTATCACCTTTTTATTCAGCAAAGTTTACATTTATTATACGAGGTACCGCTGGTTGAAGCATTGACATATGCTACGGTGACTCATGCAGCAACAATTGCAACCGTATTGTTAATTGGCCCACTTTCGTTGTGGTGGGATAAATATTACACACTTAAAAACGCCTGATACGGATACTTGTTAAATTTTCAGTGAACAAATCGTATCTTTAAAAGTTATATATTCTAAAAGCTCATATTTGAAGCAAATTTGTTTAAAAGCCTACAGAATCATCTCAATTATGCAAAAAGGCATTATCTTTGGAATCCTATTATTAACCTCCCTTTTTTGTGTGAGCCCGGTTTTTGCCCAGCAAGCTCAAAGTGAACAAGATCAGTCATTGCTGCCGGATATCAATCCACAGGATATTGAGATTCGAAGTCAATTCCAGGCACGTTTTCCCGGCCTTCGTCGCCAGCCGATTTTAGGTTTCAACCCCCGCCCGAGAGTTTTCCAGATCGATCCAAATCGAATGCCGTTTATTGAAGATGAAGAGACGGTTGTAGCCAATCTCCCAATCGGCCAGCTGAGCCGGCCAGATCCGCCTGACTATGATATGCTTGACTATGCGATGCCCAAAAATGCATTTATACGAGCCGGAGTGGGTAGTTATATCACCCCGGAAGTGGATGCATTTGCAACAGCTAAATTGAGTGAAAGTAACTGGATTTCAACGGATATTCACTTCACATCTTCCGACGGACACGATGAATCAGTTAACACGTCGTACAGGTTTGCAGATGCAAAACTCAAGTCATTTAATCGAATTTCTGATCGCACCAACCTGATAATAAAAGCCGGTGCAATTTCCGATTTTAATCACCAACTGCAATTAGATACCGATGTTGAAGAATTGCTGGATACGAATACAAAAATCACCCGGCTGGGTTTTAAGGGCTCGGCAGATGTTGAGGTTGCATCTACTTCCATGTCCGGTACAACTGTTTCCGCAAGTGGCTTTTTTGATGAATATTCCACAACGTCCGGTTTGAGTGCGTTTGAGGAAACCGCTACAGAGGCGGGAGGAACCTTTGAAGCTGACTATTCCCGTTTGGGTAATAACCTGTATGAAATTCATTCTTTAAATCTTCAAACTGAAATTGGTTCAACAAGCCCTCTTTTCTCAGATAGTTATTCATGGTCCGTAAACACACTCTCGGCGAGTTATGAGCGACTTTTTAACTATAAAACGGATGTCCAGGTGAGCCTTGGAGCCAGCGGTGTTACCGATGCCGTAAACGATTTTACCGTGTACTTCTCCCCGAAAGCCCAAATTAAGCATACCCTGTTCCGGGGTCTGGAGATAAATTTGGAAGCGTCTGCTGCACCTTCCTATCAAACCTATTCAGATATAAGAAGCGAAAATCGGTTTTTTAATGTAAATTCTGCGATAGAACACCAGTATGAAATGCGGGCACTGGGAGAACTGGAGATGGAACCGTTTGCAGGAACCAAAATTGTAGGCGGTGCTTCTTTTCAGGATATTAAAAATTATCTCTATTATAGCCGTGAAAGTGAGCCGATGGAAATAGCAGACATCGATGCCGGGTACTATACTGCGCAGTTCCGGGATGCCTCAATTTTTAAAGTTTATGGCGGCTTTACGCAGGATTTGAAAGCTGATGTGCTCTGGTTTAGTGCCGACGGTTACTGGCAAATTCCAACGCTGTCAAATGATGATCGTATTCCGTATACAGAAACGGTCGGAATTAATGCAGCTCTATCTTTACGAGCCAAAGACAATCTGCTGCTGGAAGGATGGGGAGAGTTTGCAGGCGGCAGGAAAGATCACATTGGAGATAGTATAGATTCTTATTTCTTGATTGGCGGACGTTTTGAGTTATCTTTAACCGATCAATTCGGTGTCTACGGCAAACTTGTTAATTTATTGAACGACAATTATGAACTCTGGCAAGGATACGAGGAACGAGGGTTCCAGGGCTTTGTTGGTTTGACGTTTCTATTTTAGAAATTTATGAACAGAGAATTCTTAATAGCTTTTAAGGATGTAATGAGGGAGCAGTTTGTCAACAAAAATCGTGTTGAGTTGGAGGGATTAGGGCAATTTGAAGTTGTTCACAGAGAACAACATCAGAGAACATTCGATAATGGAAAAGTTGTCATGATGCCACCGGAAGATGTTCTTGAATTTAAATCAAATATCAGAATCTCTTATGACAATTGATAGAAAGCAGCTTGTTGATCTGCTGGTTGAAAAAACCAGCATGAACGAGGAGGAAATTGAAGCTCAATTAGATCAGCTAATTGAGCGGATTTTAGATGCTGCAAAACGGGGTAAAGCGTTAGAGATAAAAGAGTTTGGCCATTTTTACTTTGATGAAGAGGGCGAGCTGCGATTCGATCCGGCCGATGAATTAAGTACCGAAATAAGCTTTAAGTATGCAGGAATGAAACCTGTTGAGCTAAAGCCAAAAAGAAACACCTCTATTTCTGATGCTGATGAAGATATTGAAGAAAAGATAGATAAAGGCTCGGTAGAAGTGGACGAGGATCCATTTGCTTCTTCATTTGAAGAACCTGAAGCACCAAAAGAAGAAATCAAAAAAACTAAGAAGGCTGAAGAAGAAGCCCCTTTTGATTTAGATGAGGATGATGAAGGCAGTGAAGGAATAGATGAAACTGATGAAGATACTATCACGGATCCATTTTCTGATGAAGCTCTTAAACCACTTGAAGAACCGGTAGCAGAGGAAGAGGAAAAGCGAACTAAATTAGAAGATATTAAACCCGTTTCAAGGGAACCTGTAAAGAAAAAAGATAATACAGGTGTATTTATTCTGATCGCCATTGTAGTGATTGCAGTTTTGATCGGCGGCTATTTTTACTATATCGGAACACAATCACAAAGTTCAGTGGAGACAGCTCAAACCCCGGTATCCCAAATGGAACCGAGTTCAGACGATAATGATAGCGAGGCCAATGCATTAGATCCGCCTGAATCCCAAACCGGTGATCAGGAAACGGGATTAAATCAAGAGATGACTGCCGATAACCAAGCTTCTGTGGAACAACCAGGGGCGAATCAAGGTACAGAAAGTGAAGTGGTATCGAATACCGGGGTTTCTGCTTCTGAGACCGATCAAGCCATTTACGGATTGAACGGTTCAGTTATTGAGGAAGCTAACAGCGGGTACTCCATCGTTGTCCACTCATTCAGAAATGAAAGTAATGCACAGCAAGCTGCCGAACAGCTTCGTGCTGACGGTTATCGAGTAATTTTATCTTCAAGAACGGTATATGAGAACAATGTTTGGCGCGTTAGTGTAGGCCAGTTTGAAACACTTGGTGATGCACAGCAAGCCACAACTCAATTACCTACACCATATAGTACTCAAAACTTCATTCAAAGAATACGTATCAATTAACAACCTTCATGAATATCATCTACATTTTCCTACTCCAGGCTCAGACCACTGAAGCCGATACACTTGCTGAAATGCTCCAGGAGGAGTCTACCATGTCATTCTTCGACATTTTATCCCAGGGCGGCCTTCTGATGATTCCACTTTTCATTCTCTCCATCCTTGCGATATATGTAATTGCCGAGCGTTGGAGAACACTTGAAAATTCAAAAATGGATATCAACCAAACCCTCAACAGTATAGAAACACTGTTAAAATCGGGTAGCCAGGAGCGTGCAATTCAATATTGCGAACAGTTTGATAAACCACTTGCAAGAATCTTAAAAGCCGGTATTCGGCGATTGGGACGTCCCATCAGCAATATTGAAGATGCGATTCACAACGCCGGTAAAAAAGAGATCTATCTTCTTGAAAAGAAAATGAATTGGCTGGCGACGATTGCAGGTGTTGCCCCACTGATCGGTTTTACCGGTACCGTAACAGGTATGATTCGAGCATTTATGGATATACAATCACTCCAGGGAAATGTGAATCCAAGTGTTTTGGCCGGGGGGATCTGGGAAGCTCTTATTACAACCGCCACCGGTTTGGTTGTGGGTATTATTGCTTATGGTTTCTACAACTATCTGCTTGGAAAGATCAATCGGATGATTTTTGAGCTTGAAAATGCTTCAGCTGATTTCGTGGACCTTTTGCAGGCACCTTCAAAGAAAAATCGTCAAGGCCAGGAGGTATAAATGAATTTTCGTGAAGACCGGAATGTCATGGAACCTCTTTCCATGTTTTCCCAATCCTCTTTAACGGATATCATACTTTTGCTCCTGATTTTTTTCCTGTTAACCTCTTCATTCGTTACAAATTTTGGAATCAGGGTGAATGTCCCACGGGCAGAATCGAGTGTGAGTTCACAGGCTCAGCAAATTTCCGTAGCAGTAACCCCGGAAGGAAACTTTTTTGTGGATGGAGAGCAGGTTGATCGCATCTCGCTATCGAATGCAATCAGACAGGCATATCAGGAAAAGCCTGGTGCTTCGTTAGTAGTACGTGCCGACCGTGATGCACGCGTGGATGACGCCGTTCGCGCAATGAATATCGGGAAGGCTTTGAATATGAATATTATCATGGCGACAGAGAGAAATTAAAATGTATGCTGGAATGGATTAAAAGCCATATTGACGAGGAAGATCGTTTTGGAGTTGGAATAACAGCGGCAATCCATATTGTTATTCTGATCATCGCGATACTTTATACGATTGAACCAGATATGAACCGTGCCGCATTCATGGAGGTTACTCTTGGAGAGTTTAGGAGCGGTACGCTTGCTCAGCAGTCTGAGGTTCAAAATGAGCAAGTTGCAACCCGGCCAAATCCCTCCGAAGTGGAACCGGAAGAAGTGGATCCTGAGATTACTCAGCCTGCCGAGACGCCCCAAAACCCGGTTGAGGAAACCACGAAACCTGTAGATCTGCCTGACCAGGAAGAGGAGATCCCGGAAGAAGAGACAGTAGAAACACCGGAAACAGATGTGATCAACCCTGAGAATGAAGAGGAGACCGAAGAAGTGGTTGAGGAAGTAGTGCCTCCGCAAACACAAGAAGACGAACAAATTGAAGAAGGTGTTGAAGACAGTGGAGATGAACGGGGAATATCCGGTGATCCAAACGTGGATCAAGGTCCCGGAAATACACCCGATAAGTCTGCTCCCTATGATCTGCAATGGGAGGGAGAATTAAACCGAACCCCGATGGTGCAGCCGCTTCCGAATAATCAAACAAACGAAGAAGCTGTCATTACCATCCGGTTTGAAGTACACCCGGATGGCTCACTCGGACGAGTCATACCCCTCAAAAAAATGAATCCTGAACTGGAGCGCGAAGTGATGCGAACTCTTCGAAGCTGGCGTTTTTCTCGTCTTCCATCAGGAGTACCCCAAGAACCTCAATGGGGTACCATTACGTTTAGGTTTGTCCTGGAGTAACTTTATCGAATGGTATAAGTTGCATGTAGAATGGTGCAAGCGTCCTCGCTTGTGCCTGAAACCTTATTAAGTTCACTCTTCTCTACTCGTTCCGATGCCCCACATCGGAACACACAAATCCGATACTCAACTACCGGTTTATTCGCTTTTCTAAGTTGGCGCTAATGAATATTCACAAATATTGTAAGGATTTCCTCATTTTCGGTTCATACAAATAAACCTAATAATGAAAAAAACTATGAGTGAATTTAACGAAGAATCTTCTTTTGGAAATCATGAAGAACCTGAAATCTGGGATGAGTTTCAGTGGGAAGAATTTATGAGAGAGGCCGATAAACGTACAGAAAAATATTCGCAACTTTTTGAAAAGTACCTGGATCACCCGGATCGGGATAACATCATCGCAAAAAAGATGGGGTGGGATCATCTGTTGGATGAAACGGAAGATGATGACAAATGGGATGAATTTTTGGATGTTGACTTTATAGAAGAGGGGGAGGAATGGAAACAATCGACAGGCTTTGAATCTTATGAAATCAACAGCCTCGAAAATCTGCCTGTTTATCAGTTAGCGTATGAATTTTCGATTGACTGTATAAACCTCATTGAAAATCGGTTTGAGAATGAGAATGATGAGTCGATCCATCTATTTGCAAGATCGGTTATCATACCTCCGGCTAAAATCACCGGTGGGTTTGGAATGGGATTCGAATTGGAATCCTTAGGCGGTAATATTGCAAACTGTAAACGAGGCCTGAATGCTGCTAATCGCATGCTGAAGGCACTTCAGCAGTTGAGAAATAAAGATTTACTTGACCAGGAAACCTTTCAAGAGTTTTATGAGCGGGGAAAGGAAGTTCGTGATCACCTGGGAATATACATTGTTGAGCTGCGGGAACGTTTTAAGAGGAAAATTCCATAGAGAGAGTGAGGCGTTTGGCAGTGCAAACAGTTAGATTCGATTTGCCTTTTACAGCTTTAGTGATTCCTTAATATGAAGCAGGGCTTCAGAATTGCCTACCGAAGGTTACCTTCGGTAGGAGTAAAAAAGTTTCAGTAAAAGAATTCTCTGAAGTAGGAGCCGTCAGACCGCTTGGAGCGGTCAGACGGCTAAAAGCTTATCAACGATCAACCTCTACGCGCCAGATCTCTTCGGCATAATCCCGAATCGTACGGTCGGAAGAAAATTTCCCAACACGAGCCGTATTCAAGATCGCTTTTCTGTTCCATTCATCCTGGTCTTTATAGAGTTCATCCACTTCGGCTTGTTTGTTGATATACGCTTCATAATCAGCCAGAACAAGGAAATAATCACCCTTGTTAAGTAAGGAGTCCACAATTGGGTGGTAAAGCTCTTTATCATCATTAAAGAAGCCATCCCGAATTTGATCGATCGCTTTTTTGAGTTCGGGATGTCCCTCATAATACTCCCAGGGGTTGTATCCCTGGTGACGGAGTTTGTCTACGTCATCCACAGTTTTTCCAAAGATGAAAATATTTTCATCTCCAACCTCCTCTTTGATCTCCACATTCGCTCCGTCCAGGGTACCAATGGTAAGTGCACCGTTGAGGGCAAACTTCATATTACCGGTACCGGATGCCTCAAACCCGGCTGTTGAGATCTGCTCGGACAGGTTTGCGGCAGGAATCATTTTCTCAGCGAGTGTAACGCTGTAATTTGCGAGGAAGATGAATTTCAGCTTGCTGTTTACTTCGGGGTCGTTGTTGATTTTCTCACCAACGTCGTTCATCAGTTTAATGAACAGCTTTGCCATTGTATAGCCCGGCGCTGCTTTTCCTGCAACGAGAATCGTGCGAGGAACAATATCCAGGTCCGGATTCTCTTTGATGCGGTTATACAATGTAATGGCATAAAGAGCTAGCATGAACTGACGTTTATACTCATGAATCCGCTTAATTTGGATGTCGAACATGGAGTTTATGTCAACATCAATATCTCGCTTCTCTTTAATGTAATCCGCAAGGTGTTGTTTATTTTCCTGTTTGATTTCAACAAATTTTTCAACGAAGTCTTGGTCTTTAGCGAACTCCTCAATCTGTCTCAGTTGATCCAAGTGTGTCACCCAATCTTCACCAATCTTCTCGGTTATCAGGTCTGAAAGCCCACGGTTGCACTGTCGCAGCCATCTGCGAGGTGTAATACCGTTCGTTTTATTGGTGAAGCGCTCGGGGAACATCTCATAAAAATCACGGAAGAGGGTTTTCTTCAAAAGATCGCTGTGAAGTGCAGCTACGCCATTTATTTTTCGAGATCCAACAATTCCAAGATGCGCCATATGAACGACGGGGTCTTCACCCTCACCAATAATCGACATTCGGCTCACTTTGCCACGGTCATCACCCGAACTTGCCTGTACTTTCTCAAGGAACCGGCTGTTGATCTCATAAATAATCTGGAGATGTCGTGGAAGAAGATTTCTAAGCAGGGATACAGGCCATTTTTCAAGTGCTTCGGGGAGTAAAGTATGATTCGTGTAGGCCATCGTTTCTGTTGTAATATCCCAGGCTGTGTCCCAGGGGAGGTCCTCTTCATCCACCAAAAATCTCATCAGCTCAGGAATAGCTAGGTTTGGATGAGTGTCATTACACTGAATGGCAATTTTATTCGGCAAGTTTCTCCAGTCATCTTCTGTTTTTTTGAATCGCCGTAAGATATCCTGCATGGATGCGGCAACGAGGAAAAACTCCTGTTTCAGACGAAGTTCCTGCCCCACGAACACTTTATCATTTGGATAGAGAACGCGCGAAATATTTTCATTCAACTGCGTATCCCGAACGGCATCAATGTACTGACCCTGGTTAAAACTCTTCAGGTCGATCGAAGAGGAAGAGGTTGCTTTCCAGAGGCGCAGGTTATTGACCACATTGTTCTTAAAACCGGGGATTGGTGTGTCGTAAGCTACTGCGAGTACATCATGTGTGTTTTGCCATTCGAATTGCAACTCGCCATCTTCATCATGGTAAGCATGCGAATTTCCATAAAATGGAACATCATACTGAATCTTCGGGCGGACAATATCCCAGGGATTTCCATATCTCAACCACAGATCCGGTTTTTCAACCTGGTATCCATTTTGGATAGATTGATAAAAAATTCCATAATCATAACGAATTCCATAGCCTGTAGCCGGAATTCCGAGTGTTGCCATGGAATCAAGAAAACAAGCTGCAAGGCGGCCTAAACCCCCGTTACCAAGTCCGGCGTCCCACTCTGTGGTTCGGATTTCATCATAATCCAGTCCAACATCTTCCATCGCTTCTGCGGCTACATCCTGGAGTCCGAGATTAATGAGCATATTGTCCAGGAGTCGCCCAATCAGGTATTCCATCGAGAGATAGTACACACGCTTTACATTGTCATCATAATATTGCTGCTGTGTATCAATCCATCTCTCATGTAATCGATCCATAACCGCCAAAACCACACTGCGGTAATTATCCCACTCTGTTGCGGAGAAGGTGTCTTTTGAGAGTGTATATTTAAGATGCTGTTTTATATCCTCCCGGAAAGAATCGATATCCATTCCGCTTCGGGGGTCAATATTTTTCTTTTTTGTCATGTAATTAAACGTTTAAATCATTTTAAATTTTTTTGAATGTCATTCTGAATCAAGTTCAAAATGACATCCACTAATTTGTAATCTCTTTAGGTTCAAATAGCACAGGCCATAAGCTAGCGCTGTTATAGTTTTCAAATATAATACTTCAAACTTCCTTTAAATAAATTCCGTGATCGGGCGTGAATCCGGGTTTTGTTAAATTTGTAGCAAATCCAAGCTTATGAAACGACTCATACGCCTGAATTGCAACAAAATCCTGTTCAAAAATCCCAAAAACTGAAGAACCGCTTCCGCTCATGGCTGAATAAGCCGCACCAAAATCATAAAGTTGATCTTTGATGTTGCCTATCAGGTGATTACGGGCGATAACGGGAGGTTCCAAATCATTCTGCAGAAGATATCGCCACTCCTCCAATTCCTCCTCTGTTAAAATTCGTTTGATAGAAAATTCAGGGTTTGGGTTCGGTTCACACTGCTGGTACGCTTCTGCTGTAGATGATTCGAAATCAGGGTAGACAGTCAGGATCCACCCATCAGGTTGAATATCCATGGGTTCAATTTCATTACCCAACCCCGTTCCAAGACCAGGTTTCCCTTTTACAAAGAAGGGGATATCTGCCCCGAGATCCCGGCTCAGATCAATCAGCTCATCGCTTGAAAGACCGGTTTTTTCCAGTTTATTTAAAATGCGAAGTGTTAATGCAGCATTGCTGCTTCCACCACCCAGGCCGGCACCTGCAGGGATATTTTTTTTGACATTAAATGAGTAGTGATTAGTCAATCCTATATAGCGATCGAAGGCATTATACGCCTGCGTGATCAGATTTCTTTCATCAATAGGAATAGATGGGTTGGAGAGAGTCAAATCGTAGGAATTACTCTCATTTACTTCAAACCGATCATTCCATTCAATAAAACAAAATCCGGTTTCGATGCTATGATAACCGGTTGGCAGGCGCTCCAAAACATGAAGTCCAAGGTTTATTTTTGCGTATGAGTTGGCAATCCACATAAAACCGATCTGATTACTCTTTAAAGCTTAATTTAAAATACAGAATACTTGATGCCAGAATCATGGAAACAACATTTGTAAGAATGATCGGCATATCCTGAATCATAATTCCATAGGTAAGCCATAATACGATTCCCGTGCAAAAAACTGAATACATGCTCAAAGAGAGATCTTTGGCTGATTTTGTCTTCCAGGTTTTAAGAGCTTGAGGAAGGAAGGCAATTGTAGTACAAAATCCGGCAGCTAAACCGATAATTGTGTGGTAATCCATAAATAGTTGAAGAAGTTAATCTTTCTTTTTGAGAAACTGATCTTTTATTTGAAGTAGATATTGATAGGCTTCATCATGATTGTTTGCAATTTCCCCGTCTAAGATAGCATTTTTTATGGTCTCTTTTACTTCACCCACAATTGGCCCGGGTTCTACATCCAGGGTTTCCATAATTTCTTCACCACCGATGGGATTTTTCCATTTTCGGATTCGGTCTTTCTCCTCCACCTCTTCAATTTTCTTTTCAACCCGATCAAAATTTTGGAGATATTTTTGTACTCGCCATTCATTTTTACTGGTGATATCTGCACGACATAAGGTCATCAGGTCATCAATTTCATCCCCGGCTTCATAGATTAATCGTCGTACTGCACTATCGCTGACTTCATCAGATACAAGTGCAATTGGGCGCAGGTGGAGACGAACCAGTTTTTTTACATATCTCATACGCTCATCTAGGGGGAGACCAAGCCGCCTGAAAATTCGCGGTACCCATTTTGCCCCGACGGCATCGTGTCCATGAAAAGTCCACCCTGTTCCTTTAATGAATTTCTTTGTTACAGGCTTGGCGATATCGTGCATGATTGCCGCCCATCGAAGCCATAGATTTTCGCTGACTTCGGCAGTATTATCCAGAACCTTTAGAGTATGCCAGAAATTGTCTTTATGGCGCTGCCCTTTTTTCTCATCTATCCCCTTCAGATTCACCATTTCAGGGAAAAATTGGTTTAACAAATTGGATTTCATCAAAAGTGCAAACCCTATGGAGGGTGTGGGGGCCATCACGATTTTATTCAGCTCATCGATGATTCGTTCTTTAGAAATGATGGATAACCTTGGGGCCATTTTTTTGATGGCATTCATCGTTTCATCCTCAATTGAGAAATCCAATTGAGTGGCGAATCGAACAGCTCGCATCATCCGAAGGGGATCATCGTCAAAAGTTTTTTCAGGGTCGATAGGCGTGCGAATGATCTCATTTTGAAGATCCTGAATGCCTTCAAAAGGGTCATGAAGAACTCCAAAAGAATCAGGATTTAAACACCACGATAGTGCATTAATTGTCAAATCGCGGCGAAGCTGATCATCTTCGAGTGTGCCGTCTTCCACAATAGGTTTACGTGAATTCCTTCGATAACTTTCCTTGCGGGCACCCACAAATTCAAGATCCATATCCCCATATTTCACCTGGGCGGTTCCAAATTGTTTAAATAACGAAATAGTGGATGTATTCAGCTTTTCGGCTACTTTTTTGGCAAGCTGGATACCCGAGCCTACTGTTACAAAATCGATATCTTTGGTTTCTGAATCCCGGTTTTGCAGGTAGTAATCACGCACATACCCCCCAACTACAAACACTCGTTGATCTAAAGAGTCCGCAGCTTCACCTATAGTTTTAAAAATTGTTTTATGTTTCTCTGGAATATCGATCAAAGCAATTCAATTTTTTGTTAGCTTGTAAAAATAAAAACATTCAACGAAGCATTCAGAACTAATTAGGGTTTAAAGTTTCAGTCAAACTTTAAAGTTCAAATCTTTAATTTTAATTAACGATTACCATCTTCAATATAGAATCAAAGAGCGATGTATAATCAAAATCGTGCCCGGAAGGCTCTGACGATCAGTTTTCTGATCTCATTTTTGTCACTCTGTGCAAAGTTGGTTGCTTATTATTTAACAGATTCCACGACGGCCATGTCTGATGCGGCAGAGTCTGTGGTACATGTATTTGCCGTTGGTTTTGTGTTATACGGGTTTTTTCTGAGCATGAAACCGGCCGATGAAGATCATCTCTATGGTCATGAAAAGATCGAATTTTTATCGGTTGGGGTTGAAGGTGCTGTAATCATTCTCGCAGCTTTCTCGATACTCTACCTGGCTATACAAAACCTTATATTTGGCTTTGAACTCCAGAATTTGGGTATGGGGATGTACCTGGTTGGCTTAGCTGCAACAATCAACCTGGTATTGGGTCTTTACCTCCGAAAAGTTGGTGAAGAGGAAAATAATGTTATCGTAAAAAGCAATGGAAAGCATGTTTTAACCGATGTATGGACCAGTGCGGGCGTCATCATCACACTTCTGCTGATTCAGTGGATTGGATGGATCTACCTTGATACGATTGTGAGTATTTCCATTGCACTATTCATCTTTTATGAAGGTTTTAAGCTCATCAAATATTCCGTAAAAGGAATTATGGATACGCGTGATCCGGAGGTTCATGATGCATTGTTAGCAATTTTGGAAGATGAGTTGCCCGGCACCATAAGCAGTTGGCATCATCTTAGGCATCGCACCTCCGGTCAAACAACCTGGGTTGAATTGCATGTTGAATTCAAGCCGGATGTAAGTCTTAAAAAAGCCCATCATGATGCTACGATTCTGGAACGAAGGTTAATCGATGCCATTCACAGTGATGCGGTTGTTACCCTCCATCTCGAACCCGAAGAACCCCACGAGGACATTCACGATGTGCTTAAAGGAGCCAACAAGAATCGGGATCTGGATGATTTTATTTGAGCGAGGAAGCCATCAATACATCAAATAAGCAATTCACAAGTAATGATGTTAACAGTATATTCTATTTCTATGATGTAAGTAGCTTATAAAGTTTCTTCGGATCTTGCCTGTTATCCCAAAATGCCGTTATGATAATCTTATCATCGAGTACTTTGTAAAATATACTGTAATGTCCTAATGATGCGACTCTGGTTCGTGGAAAATCAGCTTTTCGACCAGAATAGGGATGTTCAACCAAGTATTGAATACGTTCTCTTGTCAGCCTTATAAGTTTAATGGAATAATCAGCAGAGTTTGTCTTATCAACCCAATAGGCAAGTATAGAACGACGTTGTTTGGCGGCAGTCTTAGTCCATGTTACTGAGCGTTCAGCCATGAAAGATCTTCTTTGTCCAACTCATCCTGAGAAATTGTTTCATCCTTTTGTAAATCTATTTCACTCATCTCGAGCATCATTTTTTGCTCCTTTGTTAATGATACATTCTCAGATTGTTTTTCTACTGAATCCAAAAGCTGATCGATTGCCGACAACACTTCTTCATTTTTTGTCGATAAAATTTTATCGATTAATCGATGTTTTAACGGGTTATCCATAAGTGATAAAGTTGATGATAAAAATTTGATAAAATGCGGCTGACAATAACCACATAATATTTTAATGAAATGCTGGGCTATTTACAACGAATCGTCTAATAGTTGTGGCTGGCGATTCCCTTTTTCGCTTGCCGAATAACCTTAGAGTATCGTCCTGAGTATTGCGACTCAAATACAATTCGGTAGCTACCGAAAGATCGGGACAGTCAAGATGGACCTAACAGCCAAAGAACTTATTAATCATCTACCGCTGCTTAATAATGGAGTGATCCCCAATGTGAAACGTGCCCTTCGCTCGCTTGGTTTGAGCGTGCTTACCGATGGTTGATTTCTCAAGATCGGAGTTTTCGATGGTGGCCTGCTCCTGGATAATCGAATTTTTAATGGTGCTGTTGTGAATGGTTGAACCGGCTTCGATACTCACGTTCGGACCAATTTCACTACCGTTGATATCTACATCGTCTCCAATAAATACAGGCGGATGGATGATGGTATCCTCGTAAGAATCGTAATCATGCTTCTCTTTCTTTAAGATCTCGCCGGTGGTTTCGAGCCATGCGGGCAGAGTACCACAATCAAGCCACTCATCAACTGTAGCTTTTTTGAATACTTTGCCGTCTTTCAACAGGCGATCCAGCGCGTCAGTCAGCTGATATTCATCGCCATGGCCGGTCACTCTGTTTTCCAACAGGTACTCAATCTCTTTTTGAAGGTCATTTCCTTCTTTGAAATAATAAACGCCGATAATGGCAAGGTTTGAGATTGGTTCGCTGGGTTTTTCAACGAAGTCGGTGATTTTGTTTCCCTCATGAACAGCTACACCAAACCTTGACGGATCTTCAACTTCTTTCAGCCAGATTACGCTGTCCGCATCCTCAACAGATACTTTGTCATATGAGTCAAAAAGAGTATCCGCAAAAACGATGATGACTTCACCGTCGAGATCTTCCTTTGCCGAGTAAACGGCGTGTGCAGTTCCGAGAGCCTCGTGCTGTACACGGAATGTAGCTTTGGCATTTTGTCGATCACTCATTTTTTTTAGTGTATCTTTGATCTCCTGGCCAAAATCGGGCCCGAGTATATAAACTATCTCATCAATAGTTCGGTCGAGTGTGCGGCCAAAAGTTTCCACGATCCGTTCGACAATCATAGTCCCGGCAACGGGTAATAATGGTTTGGGGGTTGTGTGAGAATGAGGCCGAACCCGTGTTCCTCTGCCGGCCATAGGGATAATCAATTTCATGCGTCAAATAGTTTTTTTGATTTGCGGAAAGCCAAATTTAAGTGAAAACTTTCCGGCTGATTTTTCGTTCAGTTATGAAACATCTTCTCGCAGATGTTTTTTATATCTTATACATTCATTTAATTGTAAGGTTGTTCAATTAACACCTTAAAAGGTTCAAGTAAGTAACTTGAACCATCTTAGCATCCCGACACTTCGGGGTGCAAGTTAGTACCCAAGCATGGCTAATATAAAGGATTAAGGAATCTAATTCGACCTGCTAATAATCTATTAATCTTCGATTTACAGAATTTGGAATTTTATACGCTACTCGTAAACGGGTTTGTTTTTTTGTTAATCGCTGTTTTTATCCGTCACTCAATCTATCGTCTTAGATACCACCTGCAGATGTTCCAGCAAGTTGGTTATAAAACCCACGAATTTAGGCAGTGGTTTTCTACACATCTATTTTCGAAAGGAGTTACGATAGAGCATCTGCTGTTCAATATTGTCATTTTGGTGATGGTGTACCTTTTGGCCGACCGGGTTACGCTCACGTCAGGCGCAATTATCATGGGCACATTTGCGCTGTTTTGGTTCACAAGTACATCAAGATATCGGGAAGAAAAGGAGAAGAAGCCGCTTGTCTTTACAGCAAGAATGTTTAGACTGTCGATACCTATCGCAATTTTTCTATTCTTTCTGTGGTATGTTTTACTTGATTTAGGATACCAGGTATTACGATTACGCGATTTTGCTGAACCGTTCGTAGAGCTTGAGCCATATTTTATGAGTTTTGGAATGGTTTTAGTAGATATGCTCATTCCCGCTTTTGTATGGATATTTGGATGGGTTCTTAAACCGGTTGAAATCTATATTCAATACGGATTCAAAAAGCAGGCTAAGAGAAAGATTGCATCACTTCCGCATCTGAAAGTGATTGCGATTACCGGAAGTTACGGGAAAACCAGCACCAAATTTGTAATTGATGCATTCCTGAAAGAGCGGATGAGCGTATGTACTACACCCGGAAGTTATAACACTCCGATGGGAATTTGTAAAGTGATAAACAATCAGCTTGAGGCATCTCATAAAGTGCTCATCCTGGAAATGGGTGCTCGCTACGAAGGTAACATCAAAGAGTTGTGTGATCTTGCCCAACCCGATGTTTCAGTGATTACAAATGTAGGTATTGCTCATCTCGAAACATTTGGCTCTCAGGATGTCATCGCTTATGAGAAAGCAACATTAGCCAGGGAGTTGAAAAAAGAGGGAACACTCGTTTTAAATGGAGATGATCCGCTCGTCAGAAAAATGTCGGAACTTCGCGAAGACGTGAAAACTGTTTTTGTTGGGAAAGATGGGGCAATTCGAGCATCAAATATTCAAACCGGACCCGAAGGCACCTCTTTCTTGATGGAATGGTACAACGAAGATGGAGAGTTGGTCGGGAACGAGAAAGTGACGACAAGGCTATTGGGCCACCATAACATCCAAAATATGTTGTTAGGGGCAGCTGTAGCCAGAGAGTTTGATATCCGTTTGAAAACCATCGCTCTTGCAGCATCAAGGTTGGAGCCGGTTGAACATCGTTTAGAATTGAAATATCGGGACGGTTTTGTAGTCATTGATGATGCGTTTAATTCAAACCCCGTGGGTGCAGCTAATGCGGTTGACGTGCTAAGCTCATTTCAGCAGGGCAGAAAATTTATCATAACACCGGGAATGATCGAACTGGGTGAAAAAGAAGCAGACAAAAACGAGGAGTTTGGGAAAAAGATTGGAGAATCCGAGGTAGATGTGGCGATCCTTGTAGGAGAGGAGCGGACCAAACCAATTTTGAGAGGAATTCAATCAACTGAAAAAGGAAGTGACAAAGAGGTGAGGATCGTCAAATCGCTCTTTGAAGCCAACGATTTGCTGAATAGTGAAGGACAGAAAGGGGACGTTGTTCTGTACGAGAATGATTTGCCGGATACGTATAATTCGTAGCAATGTACATCGGGCAGCTTGCCCGATAATAAAGAACCCTTTTCCAGGTTTAAAAATAACGGCCAGGCTGACCGTCGTACAGTTCAAAACCCCTCAAACGGAATCTCAAGCTGTTTCCCAATAACTCCGCTTTTTCTCAAGTTCAAACTGGAAACGGAGATCCCCAACAAGCGAACCTCCCGCGCACCGGCTTCGGTCTCTTCCAATAGTCGAATTGCGACTTCAGCCAGCTCATTTGCATCATCTGTGTAATGATGAAGTGTGTAGCTCCGTGTAACTGTCTCAAAATCTTCATAACGAACTTTTAGGGTGATGGTTTTACCCGCAGCCCCAATTTTCTCCATCGATTGAGATATCTTTTCGGAAAGCTCGGTCAGGAACTCACGAATCCATTCGAGGTCGGAAACATCTTCAGAAAATGTACGCTCCTTGCCAATCGATTTGCGTGTTCGATCTGTTTTGACACGCCGTTTGTCAATTCCCCGAACAATTCTATAGTAATGATGACCGGATTTCCCAAACTGTTTCACCAAGTCTACTTCATCCCACTCTTTTAAATCAGCCCCGGTTCGAATACCCAGCGATTCCATCTTCCGTTGAGTAGCTTTGCCAACCCCAAAGAACTTCCCGATCTCAAGCTGTTCGATGAATTCTTCAGCCTTATCCGGAGTGATAACGCTGAGTCCATCCGGCTTATCCAGGTCGGATGCTATTTTTGCGAGAAATTTATTAAAGGCAACACCGGCAGAGGCGGTCAAACCGGTTTGTTGCTTAATCTGCTTTTTGATGCGGTCTGCAATCAGTGTAGCTGATGGAATCTTCTTGTGATTTTCCGTCACGTCCAGGTAGGCTTCATCCAGCGAGAGCGGTTCAACGAGATCAGTATACTCAAAAAAGATTTCCCGGATCTTTTCAGAGACCTCCTTGTACACATCGAATCGTGGTTTTACAAAAATGGCGTGTGGACAAAGTTTCACCGCTCTGGCAGCCGGCATCGCAGAATGGACGCCATACTTTCGAACTTCGTAACTGGCCGCAGCCACAACTCCTCTGCCTTGGGGTGAACCGCCTACAATTACCGGCTTATTCCTGTATTGCGGGAAATCTCTCTGTTCCACGGAGGCATAAAACGCATCCATATCCACGTGGATGATTTTTCGGATATGATCTTCTGAAATTTCCATAAAAAAAATTAACCTGTTCTACAGGAATAAAAAGATAAAATTTGTACCTTTGTGCTTGTAAATGAAAGATAATTCAAAAACTTCGATTGATTCATGGAAGAATTGAACACCGTTGTTATCTATTGGTTGATTTCTATAGGCCTGCTTGTTGGGTTTTTAGTTGACCTTGCGATGATTAAACGCGGAATTGGCATGGTTGGTAATGTAGTATGGGGAGCTGTTGGATCCGTAATAATCGGTGTCATTTCTATTTGGTTTGGACTATTTGCTCCTTTGATGTACGCTGCAATCGGTTCTATTGCTTTTCTATTTCTATTCAATGTCTTCAGCATTCATACATCAGACCAAGTTGATGCAAAGGCGAGTTAACGCCAAATTAGAATTCGATCGCTGCTGATCTTCCATATATTGACAATTATTCTTTATGGTTGATGTTAGATGATAAATCAACCGCGCAATGCCAGTCTATCATTCAAAGATTGGCCGGTTCCTATCAGTCTGTTCTTTTCACTCCCCACATTACACTTGCCGGAACTCCGGATTGGTCAATAGAGAATATCAATAAAGCAATAAATGCTTTTATAAGTGATATCTCTTCTTTCAAATTAAATACAGACTCCGTACGGTGTTCATCAAATCCATACCAAAAGTTAACTCACAGTATTCGATCTACACCGGAACTTCAGGAGTTTCATAAAAAAGTAGATAATTCTTTCAATGGAGATTTTGCCAAAAAGGAATATCCGCACATCTCATACCTGTATAGCAGGTTAGATTGCAGTAAAATATCACATGATATTGGAAAAATAGAAGAAGAAGCACCCCGGCAAGTATTCATTAATCGGCTTGGCTTAGTTCAGTGTAAAGGAACACCGGAGGATTGGAGAATGCTAAAAACGTGGAAACTGGTTTGAACATTTGATTTGAAAGTGGATATCATTATCCCGACAATAAACAGAATGCTACCATAAACTATCTTAGGAGAAAAATGAGTGATTACAAATTTTTTGAGCAGGTAAACAAAGCGTTCGATAAGGCTGCTGCTTATACCACGTTCGATAAGGGTCTGTTAGAACAGATGAAGCAATGCAATGATGTTTTGCACATTACTTTTCCGCTTGAGAGAGACAACGGTTCGATTGAGGTGATCCACGGATGGCGTGTAGAGCACAGTCATCATAAACTGCCTACAAAAGGTGGAATACGGTACAGCATGACGGTGAATGAAGATGAGACGATGGCGCTTGCATCACTCATGACCTATAAATGTGCAGTTGTTGATGTGCCTTTTGGCGGTGCGAAAGGGGGGATAAGAATTGACAAGTCGAAATATTCGGAAGGGGAACTGGAGAGAATTACCCGTCGATATACATTTCAGCTATACAAAAAGAATTTTATAGGTCCCGGTTCTGATGTTCCGGCACCAGACTACGGTACAGGTGCACAAGAGATGGGTTGGGTTTTAGACACATTTCGCCAAATAAGTTCAGACATCAATGCGGAAGCTTGTGTTACGGGTAAACCAATAGGGCAAGGTGGAATACGCGGTCGAACGGAGGCCACCGGGCGTGGTGTTTTTTTTGGTGTTCAGGAGGCATGTATTAACGAAGAGGATATGAAAGATTTGGGGCTTGAACCCGGAATTGAAGGCAAAACATTTGTTGTGCAGGGACTTGGTAATGTAGGTTATCATGCTGCGAAGTATCTTGAAGAAGCGGGAGCAGTGATGGTCGGAGTGGCCGAAATGGACGGATCTATCTACAGCGAAGATGGAATTGATCTTGCCAAACTGATGGAATACAAGAAAGAGACTGGGGGCATCACTGGTTTTGAGGGATCAAAAACACTTAAAAATAACAGTGCTGTTCTGGAGGCCGAATGCGATATACTTGTGCCGGCCGCACTCGAAAATCAACTAAAAGAGAGTAATGCCCCCAATATAAAAGCCAAAATTATTGCCGAAGCTGCTAATGGCCCTACAACGTCAGAGGCTCATGAAATCATCAAAAAGAATGGAGCTCTGATTATTCCGGACAATTACCTGAATGCCGGGGGTGTAACGGTTTCCTACTTTGAGTGGTTAAAAAATATCCAACACGTTAGGTTTGGTCGATTAGAAAGACGGTTCGAAGAAGATAGTTTCAGGAAAATTCTTTCAGTTATAGAGACGGTATCTGAGCGGAAATTTACAAGTAAGGAGCTGGAACTGCTGGCTCATGGTGGAAGTGAAGTAGATTTAGTTGAATCCGGGTTAAAAGATACGATGGTAAACAGCTATAACGAGATTAATGAACTCAGAAAGAAACACAGTGTTGATCTAAGAACGGCAGCGTTCATCAGTGCCATCAACAAAGTTGGTAAGCTTTATGAGCAGATGGGCATTTTTCCTTGATAAAAAAAAGAACCCTGTGTCTTTCACAACACAGGGTTTCATTTACATTTCTTTAACCAAAACATCTTATGATGATTAGTACGCCGATGCGTGAGTTATGTTGCATTCAGATTCAAAAAAAATTTAAATTTTCGGAATTTTTAATATTTCGTTCTATTTCCTGTCACTAATCCTTTTTATCCGTGCTAATTCCACTGCTTTGGTTTATCGTTGGACTTACTGCTCTAATTTCAGGGGCTGAACTTCTGGTTCGGTATGTCTCAAAAATTGCTCTGAAACTTAAGATTCCTAAAGTTATTATTGCTCTTACCGTTGTTGCTTTCGGTACAAGCGCACCAGAATTAGCAGTAAGTGTACAGGCAACTATAGACGGTCAAACAGACTTGATGCTTGGTAATATTATTGGCAGCAATATTAGCAATACCCTGCTTATTCTTGGTTTATCAGCTTTGTTTATACCGTTAAAAGTTCACAAGAATCTGATCAAGTGGGATGCCCCTATTATGATCGGTATCACGATTTTACTCTTCTTTCTTTCTTACAACGGGGCCCTAGGGTTTTGGGAGTGTCTTCTTCTGGTTGTTTTGTTAATGATCTACCTGTTATTTCTTGTGCGCCAAAAGGGTGAAATTTCTATTCCTGACGTGAACCCAGAGAAAGATGAAACAGGTAACATGGTTGTAAATGTTGTTTTAACAATCACAGGTTTTGTTCTTTTAATTACGGGAGCAAGGTGGTTAATAAGCAGTTCCCTGATTTTTGCTGAAATGGCCGGGGTTAGTGAACTTATAATTGGTTTGACGGTCGTAGCGATTGGTACTTCCCTTCCTGAAATTGTAATATCACTTGTGGCGGCCTATCGGGGCGAGAGGGATATTGCGGTTGGAAATGTAATAGGTAGTAATATATTGAATATGCTTGCAGTACTTGGATTCGCCGGAATATTTTCGAGTGAGCTGATTCCCATCCAGGATGCATTGCTATCATTTGATTTCCCGGTACTGATCGCTGCATCCATTGCTTGCCTCCCAATTTTTTATACCGGTCATAAAGTTGTCAGGTGGGAAGGCGGCATTTTTCTGATGTTTTATTTTGCCTATATCTTTTATCTGTTCCTGTCATCAACAGATCATAGGTTCCTGGATGTATTTATTAATATTATGGTCTTTTTTGTGATACCTGTTGCTATTATTACAATTCTGTATCATACGATTACCGAGTGGAACTGGAGGCGTAAGTATGCAAAGGTGTTCGAATCGAAGGGCGAGAATTGAATAGATACGAAGTATGTAGGTAATTCTGAATAGGATCTATGCTCTAAAAGTGGTTTCACTTCATGCGGGTGAAATATCTCAATGATGATCCTAATTCAAAATATTGCGATCAAGGAATTACCCCATTCTAAACGGGTGGCTACACAGTAGTCGCAAATAAGGGGCGATGGGTGAACCCGGTATCATTCCGACTTGAGGATGAATGAAGCAAAGACCGTTTAATGAATTTGTTTCTACTGATTAAGAACCGAAAGATTGAGTGTAAAGGCTGTTGGTTATAAAGCTTTTAC
The DNA here is from genome assembly GCF_022012475.1 of Rhodohalobacter sulfatireducens. Taxonomy (GTDB): domain Bacteria; phylum Bacteroidota; class Rhodothermia; order Balneolales; family Balneolaceae; genus Rhodohalobacter; species Rhodohalobacter sulfatireducens. The sequence continues at coordinate 67,156 of NZ_JAKLWS010000008.1, read as the reverse complement.
GATTTCGAAACTGATGAAGGTGCTTTTAATTTCTATTTCTCAATAACTACCCAGCCTTCCTCATCAACCATTTTCTTGGCGTATTTCCACTTCACTTCTTTTACTTGGTTCGTGCTCATATTTTGAACCTTTACATAGTCATTTCTACCGGGTTCTTCTTCAACTGTAACGGGTTGCCGTTTTTCTCCGGGTGCTGAGGCATTTTGTTGATTACCGTCACTTCCGTTGCCTTGCTGGAGCATACCTTTCAGGCCCATATTAGTTGAATCGGCATGTTGGGTTTTAGCCTTGTCCATGTTGTATTTGCCGGCTTCCTTGCGAGCTTGTTTGAGCTTGTCGGGGTCGGCCTGCATCTCGGGAATGGCTTTCCAGATCAGCGAAATAGCTTCCCGGTTGATTTCATCAATCAGCGATTTAAACATCTCAAAAGCTTCTTTCTTGTATTCCAGAAGTGGATCTTTCTGCCCGAATGAACGGAGGCCAATACCCTCTTTTACAGAATCGAGTTCACGCAAGTGTTCCATCCATTTATTGTCGATGGTTGAGAGAATTGCTGTTTTTTCGAGCGATCGTGCTACTTCGCGCCCTTGGTTTTTCTCCGCTTTCTCAACATCCACGATAATTCTCATTCGCCGAATACCATCTGTAAAGATCACCTGGATCTTCGACGGTTTCTTTTCAGCATCTGATTCCTGAATTCTCTGAACAATATTATAAAGAGGCTCAGCTACCAGTTGTTCTTTCTTTCGGTATGCCTCGTATGCTTTCTCAATAATCAGGTCTACCATCCCATCTTCACCCTGGATAGCCCACTGATCGAGATCCAAATCAACATCTACGGCAAGCAGGCGTAACACTTCATCGCGCAGTTTTTCAAACTCGCCATTTGGGTAATACTGCTCAACGAGTGATTCAATGAGATCTTCGAGCATGTCAAAAATATCGCTCTGAAGCTGATCACCCAAGAGAGCGTGCTTTCTACGTGCATAAACTACATTACGCTGGTTGTTTAGAACATCATCATATTCAAGCTGTTTCTTACGAATACTGAAGTTGTTCTGTTCTACTTTTTTCTGCGCTCGCTCCAGGGATTTTGTGACCCAGGGATGCTGGATAACTTCGCCCTCATCAAAATTCAATTTCTCCATGATGTTGGCAATTCTGTCTGTACCGCCAAACAGCGTCATCAGGTCATCTTCCAGGGAGACAAAAAACTGACTTTCACCCGGGTCTCCCTGTCGGCCGGCTCTACCGCGGAGCTGGAGGTCAATTCGGCGCGATTCGTGCCGTTCTGTACCTAAAATTGCAAGGCCTCCTTTCTCTTTTACGCCTTTGCCCAGTTTAATATCTGTTCCACGCCCCGCCATGTTTGTAGCCACCGTAACTGCACCCACCTGTCCGGCATGAGCTACAATGTCACTCTCACGTGCATGTTGTTTTGCATTCAGTACATCGTGAGGGATTTTTGCTCGTTTCAACATTCGGCTGATCGTTTCTGATACATCCACGCTTGTGGTACCCACAAGTACGGGTTGCCCCTTTTCTCTATACTCCCGAATTCGGTCTATAGTAGCAGCATATTTTTCACGCCTGGTTCTGAAAATAAGGTCTTCCTTGTCATCCCGAATGATTGGGCGGTTTGTTGGAATAACAGTAACATCAAGGTCATAAATTTCATTAAATTCGCCCTCTTCAGTAGCGGCAGTACCTGTCATACCCGCAAGTTTATGATACATCCTGAAGAAGTTCTGCAATGTAACCGTTGCATAGGTCTGTGTGGCAGCCTCTACTTTTACTTCCTCTTTAGCCTCAATCGCCTGGTGGAGTCCATCTGAATATCGCCGACCGGAAAGAACCCGGCCTGTGTGCTCATCTACAATCTGAACTTTGCCGTCCTGGACTATATATTCTGATTCTCTCTCAAAAAGTGTGTAGGCCTTCAGGAGTTGGTTAACGGTATGGATCCTGTCCCCGCGTTCAGCAAATAATCTGTGAAGTTCATTAAATCTTTTTTCTCTCTCCTGTTTTACCTCTGCCTTGGCTTCCTCAATTTTCTTCTCTTTATAATCGTCGCTGAACTCATCGTTAGATTGAATCTCTTCAATTTTTTCCTTCTCGAGAGTTTCCATCTTCTCTTCAATTTCCGAGGTTTCTGTACCAAGATCAGGTATAACAAAGAACTGGTCTCCTTCTTCATCTTTTGTAATAAACTCACGGCCCTTTTCAGTCATTTCGATGGACTTCTGTTTCATGTCCACCGCATAGAAAAGATACTCATCAACATATGGGAGTTTCTTTGCATTATCGGCCAGGTAAAAGCTTTCGGTTTGTTGAACCAACCGTTGATAATGAGCTTCCTGCATCATCTTGCGGAACTTCTTGTTTTTTGGAAATCCTCGTTCCGCCCGGTAGAGAGCTAATCCGGCTTCTTCTTCATTACCCTCTTCATAAAGTTTTTCAGCCTCACTTACGAGAGATGACACCAACTTCTTCTGAGCACTTACAAGAGACTCAACCCGTGGCTTCATCTCTTCGTACTTCTGTTGTCCGCTTGATTGGGGAACAGGGCCGGAAATGATGAGTGGTGTTCGGGCTTCATCAATTAAAATAGAGTCCACCTCATCAATGATTGAAAAGTGATGCCCCCGCTGTACAAGTTGATCTTCTTCAACAACCATATTATCACGGAGATAGTCGAAACCGAACTCGTTGTTGGTTCCATAGGTTATATCGGCTTTATATGCATTTCGGCGGGCCTCCGTATTCGGATCATATCGGTCGATGCAGTCAACCGTAAGGCCGTGAAAGTTATAAAGCGGCTCATTCCATTCGGCATCTCGCTGGGCGAGATATGTGTTTACGGTTACAATATGTACACCGCGCCCGGCAAGTGCATTCAGGTAGGCCGGGAAAATAGCTGCGAGTGTTTTACCTTCACCCGTCTTCATTTCGGCAATACTGCTGTTATGCATGGAAACGGCACCAACGAGCTGAACGTCGTAAGGAACCATATTCCACTCCGTTTCCGTACCGGCAACTTTCCAGGATTTGCCAACAAAACGACGGCATGTGTCTTTTAAAACAGCATAAGCTTCAGGTAAGATCTCTTCAAGCGTATCCTCGAGTATAGCAAGCCATTCTTCTTCAAGTTCTTCAATTATATCAGAAAATTCCCGGCGTTCGGCAAGCGTGATAGACTCATCGTTCGAATCCATCTTTTCCTTAATTTCATTAATCTCATCTGTGACTTCCTGTGTCCTGTCTTTGATGAGCTGTTTAAATTCCTCGGTCTTTTGTTTCAGCTCTTCATCCGAAAGAGCCTTAATTTCGTCTTCATAGCTTTTGATTTCGTCAACAATGGGCCAGATTTTCTTTAGATCTCTTTCGCTCTTTGTTCCGAAAATGCTGGTGAGAAATTTTGATATATATTCTAACATATAAGTAAGAAGCGTTTAAAATTCAGTTAAGCAAGTTACAGCTAATAATTCCAGTGTTCAACAAGCTTCAGGAGGATTAATAAAGCTACAATAATTATGCCAGTGTTTTAATTTATTATCCTAACGTAATAATGACAGAAAGATTGGGGTTTGTGGTGAAACTACAAAAAAGCAGTTGAGAGTAGGTAAAATTGTCAACCAAGTAATTACCGGGCAAATTCAGGATGGAGCAAACGAGATACCCATTTGCCATCAATAAGTTTTTATATAAAACATTAAATTGACCACTAAATGTTGACAACTGTCAATCAGCCATTACCCGGAAACAAATTGCTGAAAATTTTTGTGAAATAAGGGATTCGGTTTTAATAATTTTCTTCTTATTTTTGGAGTCTATCGAAAAACAGGACATTGAATTTTAGACCAAATTCTGGTTATGAAACGTACATACCAACCAAGTAAGAAAAAGAGAGCGAATAAACACGGATTCCGTAAGCGCAATAAAAGCAAAAGCGGAAAAGATGTGATTAAACGCCGCCGCAGAAAAGGGCGACACAAGCTTACAACAAGTAATGAAAAAGGACCCAAATAGGTCTGATAGTGACAAACCTGATCAATCTTTACCACGATCAAAAATTTTACGCGGCCGGCGTAACTTCCAACGTCTGTTTGAAAAATCAACCGTGCTAACTTCCGACTCAATCCAGTTTAGATACAGATTGTATAACGATCCCTCCGAAGGTTGTTTGATCGGGTTCATAGCTCCTAAAAAGATCATTCCCGGCGCGGTTCAACGAAATAAAGCAAAAAGACTCATGAGAGAAGTGTATCGAATCCACCAGGATTTCGTACAAGATCTTTTTTCAAGCAAACAGTTTGGATTTCATGGAGCTTTTTTAGCCCGAAAAGCCGAACTTTCATTCGGCCAGGTTCAAGAAGAAATGCTTCCAATGTTAAAAGAGGTGCGAGAGGCTTTATTACATTTTGAACCTCGTCAGTTGAAAGCAGACACTCGATCCGTAACGAACACCAACAGCGAAACTAAACAGGTTTAATACTTTGGATAGAAACACCGTAACCGGTCTTCTTTTAATTTTTGTGATAACGATCGCGTGGGCGTGGTTCACAATGCCCAGTGAAGAAGAACTCGCTCGCAGACAAGCCGAACAGGCAACCCAAGACAGTATTGCCGCTGCACAAGCTGAGCAACAGAGTGATTCTCTGATTGCTGCAAACCAGGATACTGCTAATCAAACAGATAGAACAGAACCTCAGGGTGATGATTCCGAGCAGACCGAAAATCAGGGTTCTCCAATAATTGGTGAGACACAAAGAGAATTGAATATGGGCGCATTTAGTGCGGCCAGTTTTGCCGACACGGTATACACGATGGTTCAAACCGAAAAATATTCCATAGAGATGACCAATCTCGGTGCTGGGCCATCAAGAATTATATTAAAAGATCACCAGACCTGGGATCAACAACAGGTTCAAATGATTCGAAATACCGCACATTCTGCTTATTCGCTTGGATTTCTATCCAGTCAGAATTTCAATATTGAAACAGATAAGCTTGTATTTGAGCCGCTTACCGAAACCGAAACGATAGAGATCAGCGGTGGGGAAAGTGCTGAATTGTCGTATCGATTGGCTCTGGAAGGTGATTCGGAGTTAATATTCAACTATACATTTTTTGGTAATCAATATTCCTACAACCTGGATATCCGGTTGGTGAATATGCAGGATTACATCAGCGGTACGAATGTAGATTTTGGATGGACGGCCGCATTGAATTTAACCGAGCAAGACAGGGCGCAGGATGCGCAGGCCACAGCCGCCTATGTGTTCGCCGGGGGTGAACTTGAGAAGTTCCAGGTTCCTGAAGCCGAACAAACAGAGCAGAGAATTAACGGTACGATTGATTGGGTTTCTACCCGATCAAGATTTTTCGGCACATATATTAAACCTGTTACAAATTCGAATGCTGCCATTTTGAGGGGTGAAGATATGGCCCAAGGCGGACTGCCTGAAACATACTATCGATACCAGGCTGCGGTACAATCAAGCTACGTCCAAAGTAATGAGTTGTCTTACGAATTGTATTCCGGCCCGCTCCGCTATTACGATCTCAATCAATTTGATGAGCATGCTTATGATGTCGTGGAGATCGGGTACGCTATTTTCAGATGGTTTGCAGATCCGCTCGTTCGATATCTCATCATCCCATTCTTTGCGTTTGGAAGCAGTCTTGTCTCGAACTACGGAATTTTGATTATCCTTTTTGGGGTGATTGTAAAACTGTTGCTCTTCCCGCTCACTCAGAAGAGTTTCAAGAGCATGGCAGCTATGAAAGAGTTGCAGCCCAAAATGAAGGAGATCCAGGAAAAGTATGAAGATGATCCTCAAAAACAGCAGAAGGAGACCATAGCTCTCTACAAGAAAGCAGGGGTGAATCCGCTTGGCGGTTGCTTGCCCATGCTAATGCAGTTCCCAATTTTAATTACGCTGTTCTACTTCTTCCAAAATTCGATGATTATTCGCCAGGAATCGTTCCTGTGGGCGAGTGATCTATCCGCACCGGATTACATACTAAGTCTGCCATTTAGTCTGCCGGTTATAGGTGATCAGATTGCTGGTTTTGTTCTTCTGATGTCCGTTGCCATGTTTTTCCAATCCAAGCTCTCCGGTGGTATGAGTGGAGGAGCAGCCCCGAGTGGTGGACCAAACATGAAGGGATTCATGTATCTCATGCCGGTGATTATGCTTGTGGTTTTTAATAACTTTGCAGCCGGGCTCAGCTTGTATTACCTGGTTTACAATGTTCTTTCAATTGCGCAGCAAGCTTATATCAATAAAGTGGTAAAAGGCGGTGGCGAAGGGTAGGTAGTTTCAGTAGTCAAGCAATTCCTTGAAGTTTTCCTTTATCTAATCTTTCGTAAGTTTTACGCATGAAGAAGAGTATAGCTTACAACCATTTCCCACAGGTCGTAGTCCAGGATAATCGATTTTGGCTTTTCAATCCCATCTTGAGGAAACGGTACGAAAACCGTCCCGAGGAGAGAGTCCGTCTCCAATGGGTAGAGTATCTACTGCATCAAACCGATTGGAAAAAATCCAGAATAGGATTTGAGACACCCGTCAAACTTCAACAAAGCAAAAATACACTCAGGGCGGATCTTGTTTTATACTCTGATGAAATGAAACCTCATACTCTTATTGAGTGCAAATCAGATACCGTAAATCTTAACCAGGCCGTGGCTGTACAGGCTGCAAGGTACAATAAGCAGGTAAATGCAAGGCACCTGGTTTTGACAAACGGGATTGAGGACTATTGGTTTGAACGAGCCGATGATTCGATAGAGGAGGAGGTAAATTTTTTTGATGAGAAATTCAGTTTTCCAGAGGTCAAAAGAGATCATAATTACTGGTATCGCCGGGGATTTTGTTCCAAGGAGGTCAATGCTGAATTGAAAGATTGGCTGGTTGAGCTGCTAAACAACTTTTGGTCGGAGGGGACGGAAGGCAATCGTTTGTATCTTGATTTTAAACAAACCCTGTTGCCTGTGCCCATGAATCAGTATTACAAATTGTTTGATATTGATTCAGATCGAAGAGTGGCAATTTCATTTACCGGAACGGATTCCTCCGAATCTCATTTGATTGCAATTTTGAATGAAGAGGGTACCAACCGGGCAATTTTATCAGTAAATCTGGCTAAGATTACTGCTAACGAGGAAGAAGCCATCCTCTTATTTAAGAATGGAGACATACTTGATATCACGTCAAAAAAAAGAAATTCAAAAACTCTGATATCTTTCGATCCGTCCGAATTGAACAAATTGACCGAAATGGTCATGAAATTTTTTGATTGAATGCATCTTCTGCTAACTTTCCGATACAATGAAAAACCGGAAGAGATCGAAGGATAATATTTGTGATATCGATTTTGCCGTCAGGCGGCCCGATTGATTAATTACTCACTCGATGAATTAAATAGAAAGATACTATGTCAAATCAACTCCATAGAAGTAAGTTATTATCACTTTTTGAAGACAGTGAAGAGGGAATTATTTATCTCAAAGGGGCGGAGCTTATGTACCGGTATGCAACCGATTATGAATTTCCTTTCCGCCAGGAGAGCAATTTTTGGTATCTGACAGGAGTGAATGAGCCTGGCTATCATGCGATTTTGGATATTAAATCTGGAGAATATCATCTGTTTACTCCAAAACGGGATTCGCAGTTTGCGGTTTGGCACGGGCGCATCAAGCCTATGGAGGAGATCCAGGATTTATATGAGCCGGATCACCTGCATTACGACAATCAGTTATTGTCGGTACTGAATGAATTAGATTCGGATAAGATCTACTGCCTGGATGAAGAACAAGCAGAATACCTGGAAGATTTGAACCGTGATTTTAACCTGGAAATTGATACGCTGGTGGATGCTATCACCTATTGCCGTTGCATAAAAACCGATTATGAGTTGGATTTGATGCGAAGGGCGGCTGAGGTTAATAATATCGCCCATAGAGAAGTAATGAAAAGTGTAAAACCGGGAATGTACGAGCACGAAGCAAAAGCTATTTTCGATTATCATCAAGAAAAACATGGGTTATTACAACCAGCCTATACCGGAATTCACGCAGGTGGAGTGAACAGTGCCATTTTGCACTATGTGGAGAATAATCAAAAGATTAAAGACGGGGATTTGTATCTGATTGATGCCGGTTTTGAGTATGAGGGGTATGCATCTGATTTTACGAGAACGTACCCGATTAATGGGAAGTTTTCATCTGACCAGGCGAAAATTTATCAAGTTGTTCTGGAAGCTCTAAACAAATCTATTGATAAAACCGAACCCGGTGTGAAAATGGAAGAACTGCATTTGAATGCCTGTAGGATTATCCTGGGAGGTTTGAAAGATATTGGCGTTGTAAAAGGAGACCTGGAAGAGATGATGGACAATGATATTTTTGCCCTTTTCTTCCCACATGGTTTGGGACATTTTCTCGGGTTGGATACGCACGATGTGGGTGGATATCCCAAGGGAGTGGAGCGTATTGAACGGCCCGGTATTAAATATCTGCGTGTTCGTCGTGAACTCATTCCCGGAATGGTGATAACCATTGAACCCGGAATCTATTTTATTCCGGCCCTACTGAAGCCGGCTCTTGAGGATGAAGAGAAATCGAAATTTCTGAATAAGGAGAAAGTTAAATCACTGTTTGATTTTGGGGGTATTCGAATAGAAGACAACCTGATCATCACCGAAGATGGATATGAGAATTTGACGGATGTGCCGAAAGAGATTGGCGATATTGAAGATATGATGAGGTAAGAACCAGCCGTCAGAACGTTTCAAGCGGTCAGACGGGTACCCGAACAACTGAGATGAAATCTTAAACATGGCATATGAACTTTCAACCAAATAGATTTTATCATGTCTACAATCAGGGGAATAACAGACAACCCATCTATTTCAGCAAACACAATTATCTCTATTTTCTTAAGAAGATGAGTACACTAAAAAATTATTGTGAGATTCTTGCATACTGCCTGATGCAGAATCATTTTCATTGGTTGATTAAAACAAAGGGCCTAGATGATTTAGAAGATATAGAAAGTTCTAAAATGAATTCTCATCCTCAACATTCATTAGTTCGCTGTATTGCAAATTTGCTGAGTTCATACACACAAGCCATCAATAAGCAAGAGAATAGAAGCGGTTCATTATTCAGGAGTAAAACAAAATCCCAAAAAATTGATGATCCAGATTATGCGTTGATATGTTTTCTCTATATCCATCAGAATCCATTGCGTGCCGGAATATGTGAAGATCTGGCAGGTTGGAAATTTTCATCGTATCGGGATTATGCAGGTTTAAGAAATGGGAAACTTTGTAATCGAGAATTGGGAATAAAAAATTTAGAGTTGCCAAGTGGGGTAAATGAATTTGTTAAAATGTCGAATCAAACGATTCCCGAAGAACATATTAAGCAAATATATTCGTAGATACCTGGACCCGTCAGACCGCTTGGAGCGTTCAGACGGGTAACTTTTCAAAAAGAATAAAGAATAAAATGAAACAATACTTTCACATAAATATTGAACACAAATCCAGGGAGCGTAGAATTCTGAATGCTTTGTTGGCGCTGGTAACCGGCATTTTAACGCTCACCTATCCAAACTTTCTTTACCTGATAGCAGGCGGATATCTCATCGCTCTTGGACTTGTTTTCATGTACGCCAGAACACCCGCCATCATTGCAGCTTTTCCAATGATAACGGGAGTACTCATTTTCGTTTTTCCAGAGGTGATTCCTATCACCTTTGCTGTTTTTCTTGGCTTTTTTGGTGTGATACTCTTGATGGCATTCCAGTTTTCCATCATGGGATTCCTAACTCTGATTATTGCCGTATTAATCATCATGAATCCCGATTCTGTGGCATACTTTATCGCTGCATTTCTTTTGCTTTACGGTGCTACAAACGTGATTAAATATTTTCAGAATCCGAGGGATCGGTCTGGGTTGGTTCAATAAAATTCTTACAGGTAGTCGTTTGGTTCAACCAGCTTCATCTGCAGGTCTGATTTAACAAAATATCGTAGAAGCGGAGCGTGTCCGGAGCCGAAGATTACGATAATGCGATCGCCCGGTTTTGCAATTTGGCTCAGGCTTGAAAAAATTTTGATATTTCGCTCATGCCATTTGCTAACTAAACCTGCACCAACGAAAGTTGTATCATTTCCAACGGATGCTGTTTCTGCATAGAAATGTCTCTGGACTTCAAGATATTCGAGACTGTTTTTCTTTCTAAGAATTTCAGGGATGGTATTGCTGCTGACTAACTCCTGGTTTCTGTTTTCTACATATTTGCTAAGCTTTTCGATCTGTTCAACAAATTCCGGTTGATGTTCTTTAGCGAAATCAAGAACTGACTGGAATGGAAATTCTCCATCATGATCAATTGAGTAAACCTGATCATGATTCATTTTGCCTGCCAATTTAAAACCCAGTTGTTGCCTTTCGTTTCTCGAGAGAGAATGTTCCCCGGTTATGTAAGCATTATACATGCTGTCTACTTTAGCTTTATAATCGGGCCGGGCTTCGAGGGCAATTTTTGTAGGTTGAAACTCAGAAAGATCCTCTATTACTTTGTCGATCTGACTTTGGTATTTGGGCTGAAGTACATCCGGAAATTCAATATTAATCACATCCTGACCTGGATTTCCAAAATGAGTAGTGCCAAGAATCATCACTTCAATTTCTTCCTGGCGATCAACAGGAACTTGAGCATTCATCTGTTGAGGAGGGATCAGGGGAGTAATAATGAGAATTGCAGTGAATAAGAAAATACCTTCATAGAAATCAAAAATTAAGCGGTGTAGATTCATTTGATTTGTGTATTGTCTTGAAATTAAAGTGTATAAAACAATACGAACATCAGGAGAAGATGTTAAAAGAGAAGGGATTGAAAAAAAGTTCTTTTAAGAAAGGAATATTACTGGTTTGTAGATATAAAGTTTTCGTATGACCCATTAGGGTTAGTATCTGACGCAATATAACTCATTATGGATTCGAAAGTATTCACCTCGGTAAAACCTGATTTGTGAAATAGATAATCACCATTTGGCGCAAGAAAGACAAGAGCCGGCACATTTTGAACATTCAGCTTTTGTGCCAGTCGAAGCGGAGAGAATGGTTGATTACTGAATTGAATTGTCGAGTTGTTATCGTCCCGGTTCAACCGAGTCCAAACAAACCGGGTTGAAAGATTCTCTGACACATTCGGATACACTTGCTTCTCCATTTTTTTACACCAGCCACACCACGGTGCCCATACATCCACAATTATAACCTGTTGTTTTTTCTCAGCTATCTGAAGAGCTTCTTCGAAAGGACGCCAATATATAGATTTATCTTGAGCGATGGCCGGTTTGAGAAAAAGGGATCCTATCAGCATGAATGCAACTATCAAGAAGGCGGTATTTGATGATTGAGTTCGATTCACGGTTTAAATGATTTTGAGTGAATATTCTCTCCACCAGCTGGCAGAAGTTCATCATTTAAAGGCAAGGGTGTACATCCCCCGAGTTCCCACGACATTCGTCGTGATAACATTTCGCTTTCGCGTTCAATAAATGAGCCCCTTCGAAGGGGGAATTTCGTTACCTGAGATTTAATCTTGCACCCAGCGAGAATGTTCGTCCCACAATGGGTCCCCATGTATAAATTGTATCGAAGTCAGGACCAAAGGGATTCCTGGCATCCACAAGAGGGCTGCCCTGGGTATAATCAAAAATATTTTCTGCCGAGACATACACTTCAAAACCAATTCCGTTAGAGCTGTTCACATTGCTGAACTCTTTAGTGACTTTTAGATCGTGAGTTGAATACGCAGGTGACCACTGGTCTCGCTCAAAATCTTCAACATAACTTTTTGGCATTCGTTTACTTCCGACCAGGTTTCCATTGTATCCTAATGAAAGATCCAAAGAACGAATATCGTAAGTAGCTCCAAATGTGCCTGTATACTCCGGTGCGTAGGTCAAAGCTTGCTTCTGTCCATTCTCATCGGTGTACACGTCCATAATGGTGATGCTTGCATTATAACTGAATGGAATACCGGTAAAATTTTGATCCAGGTCAACCGAGAAGCCGCGCGTAACAGAAAATCCATTGAGGTTTTCATAAATGATTAGTTTTGGGTCCTGATCATAATCGGGAATGATCTTATTTGAAAAATGAGTATAAAACCCATCCAGGCCGACTGTCATTGGGTTTGTTCCAAAAGGAATAATTTGCTCCAAACTCGCCGTGATACTCCTTGATTTTTCGGGATTGAGATCTTCATTGAAGACAACATCACGCGATCCGGTCAGTGCAGCATGATCTTCTGTAAACACATTTACAACCCGAAATCCTGTTCCTGCGCTTGCGCGAAAAGTGGTCAAATCTGTTGGGCTGAATTTTGTGGATAAGCGCGGTGCGGTTACGTAACCGTGTTCGGAATGGTGATCGACTCGGAATCCGCCGAGAAGTGTAAAATCACCAACAGTCAGTTCGCCCTGAGAGAATATTCCCGGGATCCAGCGTCGATCGATGCCATCAGAGGTAGCAGGAGTATTGTCGTCATAAGTTTCGTATCGTAAAGTTGTTCCTGACAGCAGTTTAAAATGATCACCAATGGTCTGATCCCACGTAGCCTGGCCAAATATGATACCCTGCTGAGCATCGTACCAATCAGTGCCATAATAGCTGTCCTGGTCATGGTATGTCACAGCTCCGCTAAATCTAAGTTGCTCATTTAATCCACCAGGGCGGAGATCTGTCATCAATTCAAAGCGATTTGTGTAGATCGATTCACCGTATATCTGGTCAGATCCCCGAAGGTCATCCGTAAACTCCCGGAGGCCTCCTGTTCGATTCTCACTGTAAAACTTTGTGGCTACATTTAGTCGCTGCTCCATATTTTTACCGAGCAATGTGCCCTTCCCGAAAAGAGAGACTCGGGACTGTTTTACGAGGTCATTAAAGCTGTCTTCATTTTTGTCAAAATAGTTTTCAAGGCGGACAATATTTCCGCTGACAAATCCTTCAAATCGATCAAATTTTGGAGAGTAGGCAATATTTAAGTTTCCCTCCTCAGTGCTCTTTCCATAAAGGTCTGCTGAAAATGTGGGTGTAGTAGCCGGATTCTTTGTGATAATATTAACCACGCCTCCTAACGCTTGTGTACCGTATAATGTAGATTGTGGGCCTTTGATCACTTCCACCTGGTCGATAATAGATGGACTGATTCCATTCAACCCATAAACCGAAGCCAAAGCCCCCATAATCGGCATTCCGTCGATTAGTACGGCTGTGTTGGGGCCTTCCACTCCGTTGATTCGAATTGCATTGGTCCCGCAAACTCCACAGTTTAGTTGCGTGGAAAGTCCATTCACACTGCTGATCAAATCCATGATATTGGCACTGATCTTCCCCTGCTGGAGCTGTTCAGATTTTACCACACTGACTTTGACGGGAGAATCTTTTACATAGGTTTTCCGCATAGTTCCGGTCACAACAACCTGCTCGAGTTCGAGAGTAGATGCTTCCAGTTGAATATTCAGTTCCAGAGTTTCACCTGCAGGAACTTCAATACGTTCAGAATATTTTTTAAACCCAACTGATGATACTTCAAGTGTGTATGTGCCGGGTGTAATATTTTTTATTTGATAAAATCCTTCCAGATCAGTAGCTACTCCTTTTTGGCTTTCGGCAAAGCCAACATTGGCACTTATCACGGGTTCACCATCCGATGTAATAATGCCATGAATTTCTCCAACCTGATTCTGGGCAGTTCCCACAAAGGGAAGTAATAGAAAGAAAACGAGTGGAAAAAGATGTGACTTTCTCATATTAAAACTATTAATTTAGCCATAGCTAAAAATTAGTTTATCTAATACATTAAGTCAAGCAGGGAATTTTAAAAAATAGATAAGTGATTAGGGATATATCGAATGAGTGGATGCAGCCAGATCTTTTTTTAAAAAGCATTCTCATCCTATGATGGAGAAAAGGCTAATCAAAATCCATTCTCTGAATACGAACGGCATTTAGAACCGCAAGAAGAGCCACACCCACGTCTGCAAATACAGCCTCCCAAAGTGTAGCAATTCCGATGGCTCCCATGAAAAGTACGATGCCTTTACTGGTTCCAAAGGTCTCCTTTGGAACCTACGCCTGAAGCTCTGCTTCTACTAAAGTAGAAACCCTCTACCGTAACTGAAGCGGAGCTTCCAAAGGGGCGTTGCGAAGGAGGACCTTCGCAACGAGTTTAAACGTTAAGAATGGCAACGCTTATTTTCAGTGACTGCATGGATGTTTAATCAAAATCCATTCTCTGAATACGAACGGCATTTAGAACCGCAAGAAGAGCCACACCCACGTCTGCAAATACAGCCTCCCAAAGTGTGGCAATTCCGATGGCTCCCATGAAAAGTACGATGCCTTTAACACCCATCGCAAGGCCAATATTTTGCCATACAATATTGCGGGTTTTTTTTGCGATTTTTATTGCAGTGGCAATTTTTGATGGTTGATCCGTTTGAATCACAACGTCCGCCGTTTCGATGGCAGCGTCACTTCCCATCGCACCCATGGCGATACCAATGTCACTTAAAGCCAGAACCGGCGCATCATTAATTCCATCGCCCACGAAAGCAGTGGTTCCCTGGTATTGTATTTTGATCTCTTCGAATTTTTCTGCTTTATCTTCAGGAAGTAGTTCGCCAAACACCTGGTCGATGTTCAAAAGATTTCCGATTCTATCCGCTTCTGATTTAAGATCGCCACTAAGCATAAATGTACGCTCAACTCCAAGATTACGAATTTTTTGAATAGCGTTGGCCGAGTCCTCCTTTACTTTGTCAGAAATGGTTAACAATCCGGCGTGTTTTCCATCAACTGCTAAATGAATCAATGTCTCATTAGAACCATTTGAGTATCCATTGAGGTCGATGTTTTTAAGATCCATCAACTTTTTATTTCCGATCAGGATCTTCGAATCATCCACATTTGCTTGTATTCCGTGGCCCGGTATTTCTGATTGTTCAGATACCTTTAAAGATGATCCGTTATTATGCTTCGTAAAATCTGTGATTGCTTTAGCAATGGGATGTGTTGAGTTCTTCTCCGCGGCATGTAAATAGGAATAGAGTTGATCTTTATCATGACCGAAACTCTGAAACTCCTGAACAGCGAAGACACCTTTAGTGAGTGTACCGGTTTTATCAAATACGACAGTTTTTACAGATTTGAGGGCATCGAGATAGTTTGAACCTTTTACAAGGATTCCATTTCGAGAAGCAGCTCCAATTCCTCCGAAGTAACCAAGCGGAATAGAGATTACGAGCGCACAAGGGCATGAAATTACAAGAAAAACCAATCCTCGATAAAACCACTCTTCAAACAGGTAATTATCAACAAAAAACCATGGAGTCAGAACCAGAAGTGTTGCCAACAATACAACAATAGGAGTGTAGACTCGAGCAAAAGAACGGATAAACTGTTCAGTTTTTGATTTTCTGGAAGCAGCTTCCTGAACCATTTTCAGGATTTGGGTGATGGAGTTATTTTCGTAAGTGCTGATAACCTCAATCTCAATCAGCTGGTCCTGGTTAATAAATCCCGAAAGTACTTTTTCATCTTTCTGAAATTGTCTCGGTTTACTTTCCCCGGTGATGGCGGATGTATCAAACGAAGTACTTTCAGTTAATAAAATACCATCCAAAGGAATGCGTTCGCCGGGCCTCACCTGGATGATATCACCAATCTGAACATCTTTGGGATGTACGATTTCGAATGCATCGTCACGTTTCAAAAGAGCCGTTTTTGGTCGGATATCCAGTAGTGCTTTGATATTACCACGTGCTTTTTGAACCGCTCTGAGCTGAAACGCTTCACCTACAGAATAGAAAAGCATCACTGCTACCCCTTCGGGATACTCACCAATCAAAAAAGCGCCAATAGTGGCAATTCCCATCAAAAAGAATTCTGTAAACAGGTCACCTTTTTTAAGTTGATTGTATCCCTGTTTCAAAACAGGCAGCCCTACAGGAAGATAAGCGAGACCATACCACCCGATTCGAACCGGCTCAGAAAACCAAGAGGGCTGAATGAACGCATCCAATATCAGGCCAATTACAAGCATCAAAAAACTAACAAGCGGCTGCCAATGATCTTTTATATAGGATGAGCTATCATCGGTAGTTTTATGATCAGCATCATGTAATGAGCCTGAGCAACAACAGCCTTGACTTGCATTCTGAGGCTGCGGAGTGCAGCAGCTATCACTGGTATCTATACTTTTATTCATCAAACAAATCTTTACTTCCATCAATACATCAACCGAAAATTAGGAAGTAAAGAGATGCAACAATATTGCAAAGATTGATACAAGCAGATCTTTGCTCTACCGGGACATTTGGAGGGTAAAAAAGTGCTTGATTTGGGAGGGCGTCCCTTTAGGGTACGCTTGGTGAAAAAAGGGCTAAAGATTTTGAAAAATGATGGACTCTCTTAACAGCCATTACCACTCGTTCAGATTGGGTCGGAAACAGATGGGACCTGAATATTGGTTACCAACCAATTCTTTCTGATGAATGAAAAATCCGTGAAAGCCACTGTTAATTTCTACAAGTCGGACAAACACCGTTAATTACAAAATCTCCGGAGACGGGGTGGTAATCATCAGGGAGGGAGATGCTTGGAACGGACCGATCAGGGAAACAATACGTTTTTTTGCAGGAGTTGCAGTAGAAATGGACATGTACATCTTCAGGGTAGGCACAACTACAATCATCTGCGCAGAGAGCATATTTGGCACTGCCACTCAAATCATGAATTTCGTGAACGAGCCCTTTATCCTCAAACGTTTTCAGAGTTCGGTAAAGAGTTGTTCGATCTGAATTTTTGAAATGCTGTTCAACATCGGACAGGTTCACTGCCTCATCTTTTTGCACCAGATATTCCAAAACCAGCAACCGCATCGCCGTGGGTTTGATGCTGCGGCTTTCCAACTTCTCAACGAGAGCGTTATTTCTAGTAGCTGATTCCATGTGAGTGTAAAGATATAACACTTTTGAGATAAAAAAATTATCTGTCGCTAAGGTTTGCCACGGAGGTACAGAGAACCATAGAGAGTAAACGTGGAGATCGTTGTGGATTCTTTGAGTCGTTGAGGTTCATGAGCCATAATTTATGGTAAATTTTGTCAATGATAGGAATGTGGAGTAAGGTATGCGGTGAGTGGGTTTATTCACACCGCACTCCCCACTCCTCATGGCATCGTATACAAGGTTGAGATTAAAATCATTGGCAATTCAGTAGATTAGTCCATTACTTATTTGCAAATTTAAAATCAGAATTAATTCCTTCATCATGCTTCGTAAGCGTCTGTTTGTCCTAGTTTTACTGTTTTCAATCCCGACTCTTCTATTCGCTCAAAATCAACCATTTTCGCGAATGGATATCTTTGATCTTCAATGGATTCAGGATCCCCAAATTTCACCGGATGGCAACCAAATTATCTATGTCCGTCGCGGGATGGATATCATGAAAGACAGTCGAACGGCAAGTTTGTGGATGATCAATGCTGATGGAACGGGACATCACAAATTAACCAACCGATCAGAAAGTGAATCCAGCCCGGTATGGTCGCCCAGCGGTGACCGGATTGCGTTCACCAGTTCCGAGGAAGATCATGGATCTGAGCTGTTTATCTACTGGGTTGATTCCGGCAAGACAGCTCGCATTTCTCAATTGGAGCGTTCGCCCGGCGGACTCTCATGGTCGCCTGATGGCAGTCAGATAGCATTTTCAATGAAGGTACCGGAGTCAAATCCCACGCTTGTCACTCCTCCATCCAAACCGGACGGTGCTGAATGGGCCGATGCCCCGAGAGTTACAACTCGCCTGAATTATGAGCAGGATGGAAGTGGATATATCGAACCGGGTTTTAGACAGTTGTTTGTGGTGAATGCAGATGGTGGTGCGGTTCGGCAACTTACGGATGATGATTATCACAACGGTGGTCAGCCAACCTGGACTCCGGATGGCAAACATCTGCTGTTCTCAGCCAATCGGCGTCCGGACTGGGAACGAAATTATCGAAACTCTGAGATCTATTCATTGGATATAAGCAGCGGTGAAATCAAGGAATTGACCGACCGAAATGGCCCTGATTATTCACCAACGGTTTCGCCGGATGGAGAGACAATCGCGTATCTTGGGTATATGGATATGGTTCAAACTTACCAGGTAACCAAACTTTGGCTGATGGATCGCGACGGATCAAACCGAAGGGAGATTGAAACCGGTTTGGATCGGTCTCTTTCTGATATCTCCTGGAGTAGCGATGGTACCGGAATCTATTTTATGTATGATGATGAAGGTATAACAAAAATCGGTTTTACCGATCTGGATGGAGATACTGAACTTGTCGCTGAAAATATTGGTGGAACAACTATTGGTCGTCCGTATGGTGGAGGGTCCTATTCCAAGTCGGAGGATGATCAGATATCTTTTACGTTGGCATCACCGTATCATCCTGCAGAGTTGGCATTGGTTGGGATGGGAGAAGAAGCCCAGAAAATCACAAGCTTGAACGAGCCGCTTTTCAGCAACAGAAATTTAGGTGAAGTAGAAGAGATTTGGTACCAATCGTCTGTGGATGGAATAGATATTCAAGGTTGGATTGTGACGCCTCCAAATTACGATCCGGATCGATCCTATCCTCTATTGGTTGAAAATCACGGCGGACCGATTTCTAATTACGGCGAAAGGTTTTCGGCGGAAGTTCAGCTTTATGCCTCGGCCGGTTATGTTATTTTTTATCCCAATCCAAGGGGAAGTACGGGATATGGCGAGGAGTTCGGGAATCTGCTCTATCATGATTATCCGGGAGATGATTACCAGGACGTGATGGATGGCGTAGATCTATTGATTGAGCGAGGAATCACTACAGAAGACAGCCTCTATGTAACGGGCGGAAGTGCCGGAGGAATTATGACAGCGTGGATGGTCGGCAAGAACGATCGGTTTGAAGCGGCGGCTGTGGTAAAACCGGTCATGAACTGGATCAGCAAAACCCTGTCAGCTGATAATTATTACGGATATGCGAATTATCGGTATCCGGGGCAACCCTGGGAAAATTTTGAGGAGTATTGGAGCTACTCACCGATCTCGCTGGTCGGGAATGTGGAGACACCGACATTGGTAATGGTTGGAACGGATGACCTACGAACACCGCCTTCAGAAGCCAAACAACTCTACAGCGCTTTGAAAATCAGGGATATTGAAACGGCGTACGTTGAGATCCCGGGTGCAAGCCATTCGATTGTGAGTCGACCCAGTCAACTGATTACAAAAGTAGATCACGTACTGGCATGGTTTGAGAAGTATCGGTAAGTGATATGAAGATTTATAAAAATGTTATCTAACGCGTTTACCGGTTAGCCAATGTGTAGTTGAAGCACTCCCGAAGGTTCAAGACGGAGGTCCTTCCGTCTATTAACCGGTAAATGCGCTGTTCAAATATATTTAAAGGTTTACTGCTATAAGTGACCTACAGCCAGCCTATATCTTTTCGCCGTTTGCTTAATATGTTTTTATAAGCTTTTTTCATGTCATCACTTAGAAAACAGATTTCTATTAATTGATTCCATCTTGGAAAGGCAGATTGAATATCTTGTTTTATATTCGTTAATACTTTTTGATTTAAACCCAGCCTTTCACCTCCGAAATAGTCGAAAAATATTTCTTCATTAAAGTTTGTTTTTTTCCCCTGAAGCGGCAGTGCCATCTCCTCTGTTGCATCAGCAAGCACGATGGTCGTATTCAATAAATCGTAGACCGGAGACAGTTCTATCTTACCATCCTGGTGAATCAAAGAAAAATTCTTGAGGTGCATATCTTCATTGCCACAAAGCCAGGAAAACAGAACCCTGCGAAATAACTTCATTTTTTCAACCATGGGAAAGGTACAATAATCCTCGATGAGTGTAACTACTTTTTCCATGGAGTAATTATACTTTGTACTGCGGCTTTTGCCAGCAACCTGAGCAAAATCTTCCACATGCCTCTTGCCGGTTCGTCCAACCCGGTCAAATCGACGAATAAAATAGAGTATGGAGCCATCTTTGGCATAAATAAGTCCATGGAAGGGTACATCAATACCACAAGCGACAGCCATACGCATTGTTACATCTTCATTTTCCGGAACTTCTTCATAATCCGACAACGGTGGTTTTAAGATGTAGCTTCCGTACTTATCAACTACTTTAAAAATACCCTCCTTTACACTGAGTTGTGCACTCAGCTTGGGCTGCACACCAGCGATCGACATTTTTGTCATCCGTTTTTGTGCTTCCCTGACCTGTTCCCGGCGTGTAAACGGAAAGGGACCCAGTTCTTTTAAAGTTGGATTTAATCTGTTCAATCCCGTTTTGCTGTAGGTTCCTGAAGTCACCTCCTGATATGTAATTGGACAACGGGTCATTCGCATACCTCCCGAATTGTCACCGCACCAACGGTGTCTTCTCCAACGGCAATCAATTGAGCAAAAGAATCATTACGGTCAATCTTATTGGTCCGTAGCAGCATCTCCAGGTTTACTCCTTCAGGTAACAGGCCCTCGAAAAAGGGAGGAAAGTGGTTGTACTCGAATATCTTTTTTTTCACCGGCATTGTAACCGAGATAGGCGGTCCATCATAATCACTGCTATAGCTAAACCGATATCGTTTATTTTTTTTCTGCTCGATGAGGATACCGGCTTTTTCGCCATGCATAAAAACTTCAGCCTTTTTCATAAACCTCTTCCTCACAGTTCTTCATAATGGGACTTTCTAACATTATTGTGATATTCAGAGCATTGCATACCTTTTTCAGTGAGTCGAACTGAATGGTTTCCTTACCATGTTCGATATCAAAGACTACGGTTTTCCCCACACCCGCTAAATCAGCTAATTGTTTTTGCGTTAGCCTACTCTTTTTGCGATGGCAGCAGATGAGATCTCCGAATCGTTCCATAAGCATATATATTACTGTTTAAGCATAATTTTTAATTATTATAATAAATAAATTTTAGAAATTCATTCTGTAATAATATTAATTACTGTTAAAGCAGTAATATTATCAATAAAACAATGGATAGATGAGGAAGAGTAGTAAAAAAAGTAAATTTTACTGGTAAGACAGTAAAATGTTGGGGTTGAAACGTCTGTGTTCAATCAAACTGTCTTCGAATATGCAGCTTTAAGTCGGGATTGTTTCAAATACTCATCAAATACCATCGCGATATTTCTCAAAAAGAGTCGGCCGGTTTCGGTGATGTGGAATCCGTTTGGAGTTTGAATGAGAAGTCCGTCTCTTTCAAATTCTGGTAACAGATCAAGCTCTGCTGGATATTTTTTCGGTATATCGACTCCCGTTTCTTCAAGGAACTGTGAATAGTTGATTGCTCCTTTGCACATGATCTGCATGATGATCTTTTTCCGGAGTTTATCTTCATCCGTCAATGAATACCCTTTTTTGACCGGAAGTTGTCCTTCTTCGAGAAGGCGGTAATACTCATCGAGATCCTTGGTGTTTTGATAAAAAAGCCTGCTGCTCTGGGAGATGCCGGACATTCCAAGCGCAATCATGTCCAGCTCGGCATGCGTGCTGTATCCCTGGAAATTTCTGTGCAGCGTACCTTCATGGAGCGCCTTGCTGAGCTCATCAGTCTCTTTGGCAAAGTGATCCATCCCGATATATTCATACCCATTTTCTTGCAGGTATTCGATAGCCGTTAAAAGCATAGAAAGCTTCTCTTGAGTCGATGGAAAATCTTCCTCCTTCAGCAACTTTTGAGCGGGCATCATCGAGGGAATATGTGCGTAGCTGTAAATGGCATAACGATTCGGGTTCAGGCTTAAAGTATCATCAAGAGTTTTCTGAAATGAAGCCGGTTTTTGCTTTGGCAGCCCATATATCAAATCAATATTGACATGATGAATACCGTGATTCCTAAGAAATTCGGTTACTTTCTGTGACTGTTCGAATGGCTGAATACGGTGGATTGCTTTTTGTACCTCAGGGTTTGTGTCCTGAACACCAAGTGAAGCACGGTTGCAGCCAATTTCAGCAAGAGCTGCGATATGCTCCTCCGAAACCCTCCTTGGATCGATCTCAACGCTATATTCAGGATTTGGATGTACTTTGAAGTACGTCTGAATCATTTCTCCAAGTCGGCGAAGTTGTCCGGGATCGAGGAAGGTGGGAGTGCCGCCGCCAAAATGAATCTGTTTGAGACTTGAATCCTCGTGCATCTGCTCTGAAACGAGCTGCATCTCCTTCTCGAGAAAATCAAGATACAGCGTACCCCGATCCTGAACTTTGGTAATTATTTTTGTACATCCACAATACCAGCATAACGAAAAACAGAATGGAATGTGGATATAGAGCGAGTAGTCTCGCGGATAATTTTGCCGGTTTTTGAGTTCATCCTGCAGGTATTTTGGATCGAAGTTTGGTTCAAATTGAACGGCAGTAGGGTACGAGGTGTACCTCGGGCCTGCTACATTATATTTTTCGATCAGTGCAGGGAGACTTGAACTCTCTAAATCACTTTGGTTCATCCTCATGGTCATTAAAAAGAATATCGAAACCACCGTCTGTTGTCAGGCGAAGGTTTTCCTCCATACCCTTTTCAGCAAGTTCTGTCAAAGTAGTTTCTTCTAGCATTTCCCGGATTCCGTCGCGTGTTTCTGCCCATTTATCATGAAGAGGGCATGGGTTTTTCGTTCCGCAACCGGGTAATCCCAGCGCACACTCTGTAAGCAGTTGTGATCCGTCAATCGCCAGGACAATATCCATAAGTGGAACTTCTGCTCCATTGCGATTCAAACGAATTCCGCCATTAGGCCCCTTAAAAGATTCCATAATTCCTTCAGCCGTAAGCTGTTGTAGAATTTTTGTTAAAAAGTGGAAGGAAATTTCAAGTTTGTCACTCATTTTTCGAATGGGTACATACTCTCCGTTGTCTCTGGTTGCGAGGAATAGTGAAGCCCGCAAGCCGTATACACACGATTTTGATAATAGCATATTCTCTATTTTAGGTTATTGAGACTCTTTTGTCTTAAAATATGTTTTTTTCCGTTCATATGCCATTTAAATCTACAAAAAACTACCCTTTCGACACTTTTCTGAGAAGTATCCAGGCGGCAGGAAATACCGGCAGAAATGCAATATACATCACAATTTGGTAAGGTTGATCAGGGGTCAGCCGGTTAGGACTGTATCCGCTGATCAGGAATAAAGACCCTATGACCAACACTACCGACACAGTAAATATTTGTACAACTATTGAATGATCCCGAAATGAAAAAATTTTGAACATACTGATGGAAACAATACCCAGCAGAATTAGGTGGAGGTAGAGAATCCGCAAGCCGTGTTCAGCCGGCCAAAGATCAATTGGAAGTGCAGCAACAGCCTGGAATAAAATTTTCAATCCAATCAAAACAAGGATTGTTTTCCATACAAAACCTGTGAACTTCTTTGATTTGAGAAATATATAAAGATGAAGCACGAAGGACAGAATGATCAGCCCCAAACCAACTTTAGCTGAAAGAAGCATAATTGGTGTGACCAGCGATTGAGTGAGGCTAAAGGGAAAGATTAAAATCGATCCAATTAAAAGAGGCTGCCATAACCATCCGGTTTGAATTGATCGTGGCTGCAGATTCATGTAATTCCAAATAATGCCCATTACTCCGAGGAGTGCCCACCCCTCTGTAAAAACAGCAAGGAAAAAATGTGTGAGTGCTGATGAAAAAAGCGGGTTATGGATTCCGCTGAACTGAAACACGGAAACTCCCCAGGCCCCGAGTGAACTGATCAGAAGCGCCGTTAATGCTCCGTCGAACAAGTTCAAAGAAAAGTCTGAAATTTTTCTCTTTCGATGTTGATAATAGAGCCAGGCAAACCAGTACCATGTAATCATGATAAGTCCTGAAATGATTGCAGCGATAGGCAGATTAGCCTGACCAAGTGAAACGGACCGGTATCCATACAACAAGAAAAAGGGATAGGAGAGAAAACCCAACCCCATCATGGTATAGAGACATGATTTGAATGCTTTGTGATTGAGATCACGCTTTTGGCCGGCTAGTACAGAGGCCATCCACACCATGATGGGGGGAGAGATCCAATTAAAAAACATCAGGTGGGAATGGGCGTGACGAATATTTACCAAATCCATTGAACCGGGCAATGGATAGAGCATCCCAACTCGATAGATGAAACCGGTAAAAGCTGCAATCAGAAAGCTAAGTATAGAAAGCTTCCAAATCCGGTTGTATTGGTTGTTAATTGATTTCATGGGAACCCAAAGAATCGGTTTGATTCAGGGTTTTCAGGAATGCAACAATAAAACCAAAAAGTACAAGAGCCATCGCCTGGTGAAGAACTCCGAGCCAGATTGGAACGTGAAAGACCAGGGTAAAGACACCGATAAGATATTGTGCTAACACAATTGCCAGGAGTGAAAGACTCCATTTTTTTGTGAAGAATGTAGTATCCAGTATGAAGGAGCGAATCCAGATGGCAATTGCTATCAGGCCAATCAACGTCCCAAAAACCCGATGGATCCACTGCACGGTAACGATATTATCAAAAAAATTGAGAATTATGGGTTCAATAACCCAAAGTTCCGGAGGCGCCCAGTGCTCATACATCTTTGGGAAGGTATTATAGACATGCCCTGCCTGCATATTGGCAACAAAAGCACCGTAGATAATCTGGATAACCAACAGTCCCATCAGTCCATAGAGCCACCAACGCAACTCTTTGCCGGTTTCTTCGCGCGGATTTGCTGACGGGGTTAAATCCAGGGCGTACCAGATGCAGAATCCCACAATAGTGAAAGCCAGTAAAAGGTGAGCGGCAAGTCGATAGTGGCTTACTTCAGGAATATCCACCAGTCCGCTCATCACCATAAACCAACCCAAAAAACCCTGGCTTAAACCCAAAGTAAATAGAATGATTCCCCTTTTGATGTTCTTCGAATCAATTTTCTTTTTGATGACAAACCACGCAAATGGTACTATGAAAACTAATCCAAGAATACGCCCGATCAGTCTGTGAATATACTCCCAAAAAAAGATGGTCTTAAACTCCGGAAGTTCCATATTGTAGTTTATTTGCTGATACTCCGGAAACTGCTTGTATTGTTCAAATGTCTCTTCCCATTGTGCATCAGAAAGAGGAGGAATAGCACCCATAATGGGGTTCCAGTCTACCATTGAGAGGCCGGAACCGGTCAGGCGGGTGATTCCACCTACAACCACCATTACAAAAATCAGAATTGCACCGCTCCAGTACCAACGTCGAACGTGTTTTTTATCATCAGAAGTCATACTTCAATAATAATGAGTTAAAGTCTTAGTGTTTAGGATGCTAAAGATAATGGTGAGAAAGTATGATTTTTATAAGGTAATCCCTGATTAGATTTTACCCATCTGACCGCTCCAGGCGGTCTGACGGGTGTTCGTACCTTAAAGCATCTATTAACAAAAAAATCTCTAAAAATCCTTTTTCCTGAAGAGTCTCAGTCCAAGCCACATGGGTAAAATGAGCCACAGAACCAGCATGAAAGAGGCTGTGAGCATCCCTTTTAATGAGCCGAGAAATTGACTAAAAACGGCCCCGGTATACCCCATCAGTGCGGAAATATCAAACTCAAGCAGTATCAGGATTCGACCGAGGTCTATTGGGTTTAGCATGGTTAATCCTACTACACCTGTTTCGATTGGATAGTCTCCTAAGAGAAAAATCAGAAGGAGGATTAAACCGTCATAGATAACAGCCATGAAAAGCCAGATCATCAATGAATAGCCAAATCCTTTAATTTTCTCCTCATAATAGGCCAGGCCCATCACAAAACCGAGACCGGTAAAGATGAAAGTTAAAATGGCACCGATTCCCAAAACCAGAACAGTTTGCATGGCCGGTTCACCTGAAAAATTACCGTGCCAGATGAGTGGCAGCGTAGTACCGGCAAGGAAAGCTGAGGTTAGGGGTCCCGAAATGCCTGTAAACAATCCCCAGTAAAGGGTTTCACGGTTTACAGGTTGTGTAAGTAAAAGCTCAAGGTAATCTCTTGACTGATAGATGAAGAGGATACCATAAAGCATGCTAATGAGTGGAATAAATAGCAGAATTACATTGCTCAGGCTAACTAAAACTTCCGCTCCACCGCCCGTAAATCGGAAAAGGGTATCTGTAAGAAGAAGGAAAATAAGACCATAACCAATCAGCCATCGTGCCCGCAAAAGCGTCTGGAATTCATTTCGTACGATTTGATAATAAACAGCTATCATAATTCGACCCCCTCCATCATTTGTGCAATCGCACCCTCTAGGTGATCCTGACGGTTATCTTTCAGCAGATCCCCAATAGTACCGTAATATTGGATTTTGCCTTCGAGGATAAAGACCACATGTTCAACGAGCTGTTCGAGTTCACTCATAATATGCGAGGTGATCAGAATCGTTTTTCCGGCCCTTTTCTCATTCCGAATACGCTCTTTAAAGATGTAGCTTGAGCGTGGGTCAAGGCCTGCGGTTGGTTCATCAAGAAAAAGGATGGATGGGTTGAACATCATGGCGAGAACAGCCCCTACTTTCTGCCGATTTCCACCTGACAAAACACGCAGTGGTTTTTCTACCTCAGAGTAGAGGTTAAACTCCTCAATGAGTTGATTTCTAAACTCTCCCGGTTGGTCCCGTAGGTTCTCCATAAAATCAAATAGTTCAGTAGCATACATATTTTCAGGATAACGGGCCTGTTGTGGCATATAACCGATATCCCGGCGATAGATGTGATTTCCGTTTAATACCGTGTTGTTGATAGTAATGGTACCGGAATCGGGTTTTACTAAGCCAAGCATTGTTTTAATGAGTGTGGTTTTGCCTGATCCGTTCGGCCCCACGATTCCGATAGATTGACCGGTGGGAATCTCCAGGTCTATATTCCTGAGAACATGATGATCCCCGAATGATTTTTGTAGTTGTTGGATCGTAATCATTGGTTTGGTTGCATTAAAGGTTTTGGGTCAACGAGGTTTTTTGGAGTCAACACCGGGAAAACACGCTCTGCTGTATCTAAAACACCGGCCATTATACTTCGCAGCATAATAAGTGAAAGTGGTTCTTTCTCTGCAAGAAGTGAAAATAGCCGTACCGGGCGGTATTCCACATCTCCGATTCCATCGCCATTCAGGTCGTAACCTTCGTACTGGCTCCAGTAGTTGCCCTCGTAGTGATTGGGATTTTGGCGGCTGTTGGTTGTAACTTCAAATACATTACTGATGAAGTTGTTTTGCTCAATTCGATTATCTAATCCATTGGCCATCATTCGCAGAGCTGTGCCGTTGTTTCGAAATTCATTCTGTTCAATGAGAACCCGGTTTGAAGCTTCGCTGTAGATTCCCACTGAGTTCGACTCGAACAGGTTATATTTCACAACGCTGTCGTTAATCTCTTTAAGAAGCAGGCCGTATCGATTCGCTCCCCAGTTATTGATAAAATGATTGTGCAGCATCTCCACATTTTTGGTATACATCACAGCCACTCCGGAAGTATTATCCTCAAAAGTATTACCGATATAGCTGCATGAATTGGAATACATAAAATGCAGGCCATAGCGGATGTTACTGAAAACATTGTTTCCGCTCATTTTGCTCTCTTCTACAAATTCAAGATAGATGCCATCGCGGTGCCCGGTAATTGTATTATTGTGAGCTTCCACATTTTTACTGTACCACAAATGGATGCCATTACCCGATGTGGTTTGCCTCTTTGCATTGGAAAAAATGTTGTTGTTTGATACTAGAATACGTTCACTTTTGGCGATGAAGATGCCAAAGAAATTATTGGTTAGAGTCAGGTCTTCAACATGAATATCTCTGCTGTTTTCGATTAGAATGGCAGCGAAGTCTTCCATAAAACCGGACCCGGAGTTTCGGATTTCAAAATTTTTGAGGGTGATGTTTGTCCCCTTCAAAATCAAACCGTATCCCCGCTCTTCAATGTCAAGGATGGATCCCTCTTGCCCTTGTAGAGTAATGGATTTGCTAATCTGGAGGTCATGAATGGCATAAACTCCGGGCTCAAGAAGAACTGTATCCCCGGAATCGGCACGTTGTATTGCGTTTTCAATAGATGAATTCAAAATTCCGGGCTCAGATTTTACACGGATCGTGTTGGTCTGGGCGGTCAGTGATTCGAACATAACAAACAGAATCAGCAGAAGTTGACTTAAAAAAAGATGTCGTGTCCGAAATGTTTTTAAAAAAATCGCAGATTTCATTACCTGATCTCCCAACTGCTAGTTACATACTGAACGATTTGCTGCCATGTTTGCAGTTCAGCATCATCAATCATCTCAGGAACATTTGAATCACTTCTGAGAGCAAACAATGATAATCCCATAGGACTCTGGATATCGTCGGATTTGTAAATGTCTGATTCTTCAACAAGCAACCAATGTCGGGGTTCGGTGAAGCTGGTTACGTACAGTTTTGCACCTTCTGCAACGCCGGGGTTGGTATGCTCATAGGCAGCCATGCATTCAATGCTGTCGAACGGGTATGACTTTCCTTTATCGGATACAAGCTGTGCTGTATAGCGCCCATCAGAAATGACCATCTTACAATAGGTACACTCATCCGTATGGATCTGAACCTCTGAAGGTTCCTGGCTCAGGCATCCGCTCAATAAGAATAATACGGGTAGTAATAAGAGAATTATGTTTTTCACGGTTCTGCTCTTTTTGCTTTTTGTTTATTTAGTGTCGGGCTTGCTTCTCCAGTAGACATATGTTGCCAGGCCCATGCTTAGAAGAGAAACATAAAATCCAAAGCCGGGAAGAGATGTCGCATTGATATTCAGCAACTGTTTAGACCCGATGAGCGGTGGCTGGTAGGTCATACCCGGAATTTTAATAGCTGCATTGGGATCAAGATTGTGTCCGTAGTCATATCCCCAGAGATAAAAGTCTACAAGGCCGGCAATTGCCAGGAGTATAAACAGAATGATCCAGAATAAGAGTGCTGTTCGATTGCCCCAAACTGCAATTCCAAGGCCGGAAACTATTAAGAATCCGAAGATCCATGGCATAATTTTTAACTCAGGAATAGATTCGGGGGTAATCGGTTTCATACCGATATAGTGATTCAGCCCGTTTATGTTTTGTAAATCCTGCTTTGACTTCCCTTCAATCTTGTTGATGGATATCTCCATTCCGATTCCCTCCGGGTATTGCGGGGCTTCCATATCAATCGTCCAAATAGGAGTGATGAAAACAAATCCGAGCAGGAGGGCAGCTATCGCCATGATATATTTTCCAGTCTTTTTCATGAGAATCCTCTCTCTTATTAACATTCGGTGAATAGAGAGGGGTCGATCAAAACCCCTCTCAAAGTTGATAATTTACTCATGCGGTTTAGTCGCCAGTTCCATAGGAAATTGGCACATCAGATCCGCTTGGGGATACCCGTACATAACCCTGCATCTCTTGGTGAAGAGCTGAGCAAAAGTCTGTACAGTAGAACGGGAATACCCCCACTTTTTTCGGTTCCCAGGTTAAGGTTCTGGTCTCACCCGGCATAACTAATAACTCGGCATTTTGAGCACCCAGCATGGCAAAACCATGAGGTACATCCCAGTCCTGCTCGAGATTGGTTACGTGGAAGTACACTTTATCTCCCACTTGTATGCCTTCAATATTATCCGGTGCAAAGTGGCTTCGGATAGTCGTCATATAAACATGTACTTCATTACCTTCGCGCACGACTCGTGTATCCGCTTCACTTTTCACAGCGTCGGGGTGATTGTTCTCTTCAAGAGGGTAGAACCTTACCTGCCGTTCTTTCACAATATCGGCAGCAATTCCCTGGGCGTAATGAGGTTCACCGTCTGTAGGAAAGTCGAGCAACAGTTCCATTTTATCTCCCGAAATGTCGATCAGTTGAGCCGAGTGGAACAGCTCAGGTCCTGTTGGCAGGTAGCGGTCTTTGGTAATTTTGTTTAATGCTACCAGGTATTTTCCTGCGGGCTGACGACTATCTCCGCCGGGAATCATCAGGTGACCCGGTGAGTAGTAAGTATCGATCCGATCGACAACCTCAAACGTTTCCAGGCTCCATTTTACAATTTCGGAGGAGATAAAAGCAGTTGTATAAGCATAACCGTTTCCGTCGAACTCGGTGTGAAGTGTACCGATACCGGCATTTTCAACCTCAGCCTGAATAACAGAATCGTAATTCAGAACCGGAATTCCATCAACTTCGCCTTCAAAGTCTTCGTTTTCAATGGCCTGGATCATCTTTTCAAATGAATGAACCGGTAGAACAGAAGACAGCTTTCCGCCGCCTACAATGTATCGTCCGGAAGGATCTACATCCACACCATGTGGTGATTTCGGCGTAGGCAGATAGTAGATGATGCCCGGGTTTTCTGTGGGATCAAGAACAGTAACGGTTTCAATCAGCTCAGATTTTGCCCTGTGTTCATCATGATCTATGTAATTGCGGTAGTGCTCAGCCGGAATTTCACGTCCCTCGCCGTTGGCAACCAACTCTGCCGCTCTTCGCCAGTTTACGGCGGCAATAAAGTCTTTGTCGTTCCTGGAAGCATTCACTTCAAGCAGGGTATGGGCTTCTTCTGTGTTATAGCTGGTAAAAAACGCCCAATCTTCAGACGGGCCTTTGCCGGCATGAGACAGATCGTAGTTGAATCCCGGTACCAAAATCTGGAAGTCGATACTCATTTCACCCTCTTCACCGATTTTGATGAAAGAAAGGGTTCCTTTGAAGTTTTCGGCATAGGAGGAGATCGCTACATCCTCATTTTCAAGAGTATTTTCATCCATAGGTACACTGAATCGTGTAGCTGCTGATATGTATTCGGTATTTACCGTTACGAATGGGGAGGCATGGTTTCCGGCGGCATTCGGAATTTCGATAATTTCAGCCGTTTGAAAATTACCGAGATCTATACGAGCCACACGTGGAGTGTTATTCGCATTGATAAATACCCAGCGTCCGTCGGGAACACCATCTGTTTGTGAAAGTTCCGGGTGGTGGGCATCATCCCAGGGAATAAACCCGTGGGTTGTTTGAAGCATCGGTTTGGTCTCTTCGGAGTATCCATATCCGCTTACCGGTGCCTGAGAAAATACAGGTATGGTATAGAGGTGTCGTCCGGAGGGGAGACCATAGGTCGTTAACTGACCGCTATAACCACCTGAGAACAGCCCGTAAAACTCGTCGTGCTCTCCGGGAGCTACATATACTTTTTGAGCGGCGTCACTGGAACCTGCTAAATTTTGCTGTGAAGGGCATCCATAGAGTGTAATTCCCAGCACAGCTATCAACGGTATGGACCACCACAAAAGTCGTTTGTTTTGTTTTTTTGTTTGCATGGTATTAGTTGTTTAGTGAATGAGTAAGGTTAAGGTTGTTTTTCTTGTTCGTTTTCATCCTCGAGTGTTCTGAAGTATTCAACAATGGCTCTTGCTTGCTCAACTGTCACATTTTGATAGGGCATTGGAGCCATATATTCTTGCATCATTTTTATACCTTCGGGGTGTTTCTTGGTCATCTCGTCTGGATTCATGATCATATTCATGATATACGTTGGTGATCGACGATCGAGAATATTTTTCGATGCAGGACCGATATATCGTTCATTAGGTTTATGGCAAGCAGTACATTTTGCTTCAAAGACTTCCTTGCCTTGTGCTGCGAGATCGGGATCGAGTTCTCCCAGCTCTACAACCTCGTTAACCGGCCCAATTCCGTGTTCAAGCTCAAATTCAGTCAGTCCCTGTTCATTATCAGCTGATTCTTGTTCTGATGATCCTCCTCCACAGGCAGTAAAAACCGACACTGCAAGAGCCAGTAGGATGATTTGAATTTTTCTGTAATTCATAGTATTCATGTTTAAGAGTATTTTATCTGTTACTAATAAAAATTTTTTTATCTCTCTCTGCCAATTCATGAAGGGTGAGAGTATCAACTGCTTTCTCAATTTTTCCTTTTAATTCTCGCCAATCTTCATGAAAAGGGCAGGCCTCATGATTCTGAAAAATCGGAAGGCCAAGTGCACATTCAGGAATTGTAAAATTTTCCTCAAGGCAATCAATAATCTCCCGGATCGTAATATTCGAAGCATCTTTTGCAAGTTTAACTCCTCCATTCGGCCCCTTGTAAGATTCCAGGATATCTGAGTTTGTGAGTCTCTGCAATACTTTTGTCAAAAAATGGAATGATATTTCAAGTTCATTGCTGATTTCCCGAATGGTTACAAACCCATCTTCCTGCCTGCCGGCAAGCAGAACTGAAGCGCGAAGACCATATATGCATGAGTATGAAAGTGACATAAGAAGATTAAAGACTACTTTATCTTAATATATGATAGTTTTGCTGAGTAAGTCAAAATTATTTTTGGATACGTTTGTCTTAAATTTTAAAGTTGTGAGATAATTCCTGCCTGTTTTTTAAGCAACATTAGCTAGGAAATTCTCCGCTTTTCTAAACAGAATATTGTTCTCCAGGTGAACGTGTTTGTGCAGATCTTCTTCAAATCCCGCAAGGTTTTGGTAGAGAATTCGGTAAGTTGCACAAGCATCTTCCGGAGTTTGAAAATCGTTACTCAGTGTACGAATTCCGGCCATTATATTGCCGGCCTCTTCACGATCTTCGACCATATTCTCAATTTCAAGTCTCAGGGATTCCAAGTCTCCTTGGGATGGATTGGTCCCGTTATTAATATCCTGTTCAATTTGTTTAATCAGTGGAAAAACTCTCTTCTCTTCGGCCTCAAGATGCTCAATTAGTTCATGACTTAATTCCACAAACATTTTATAAATAGAAACGTTTTCGGGATAATGTTCACCATGAACACCGGCAACTTTTTTTGCATATGCACTAATCTCATCAGTTTTCTTCCGAACAAATTTGTGGTGAGTACTAATGATATAGTCAATTAAAAAGGCAGGCGACCAATCACTGTAGTTGAGTTCGTGTTGTTTAGATTTTCTAAAAAGTGGTTTCAGCTGCTCAGTCACAGTGTGTATCCGGATCCCTTTCTTGTCACATGCATCGGCCAATCGGTCCCCTCCGCCACAGCAAAAGTCAATTCCAAATTCTCTGAATACGCCTGCAGTGTGATAATTTTTTGCAACTATATCTCCAATTCGTTTCTCTTTTAATGATTCAATTTGATTCATAATGTTTTTATAAAATTTGATGGTTATACGATTCGATTCAATAAGTATGATGGGGGAAGAAGTTAGAAAGATTTATATTAAGACAAAAGTGTCTTTTATATTTCTTTATGCATCGCAGTAAATGTGAACAAGCAAGTAATTGAATGGAATAGCGGATTTGATATTTCTCTTAACTTTTTTATTACCTAATTTAAATGATAGATAGAGAAAATAAGATGAGAGAGGTGATTATGAGTAAGAGATTAGATCGAAGAACTTTTCTAAAGAACAGTTTGATTGCCGCAACCGGAATCGGACTCGCAAGTACAGCAAATAAAGATCTGTTTGCCAAATCTGCCGCATGGCTCTCGGATCCTGAAAACAACCCAATGCCAAAACAGCCGTTGGGAAATACTGGGTATGATGTAGGCATTTACAGTCTCGGTGGCCAGGGCGCTCTTGAGGTTCCGGGTACCTTTGATAAATCCGTTGCGATCATCAACCGGGCTCTTGACCTGGGTGTCAACTATATCGATACAGCAGCGTATTACGGATCCGGTTCCAGTGAGATGTACATTGGTGAGGTTATGAAGACGCGGCGTGATGAAGTCTTCCTGGCAACGAAAAGCCACGATTACACCTATGACGGCACGATGAGATTAATAGAGGAGAGCCTTCGCCGCCTGAATACAGATCACCTGGATCTCTACCAGCATCACTACATGTTCCAGGAACGATATGACAGGCTTCTTAAAAAAGACAGTGCACGACATGCATTTGAAGAGCTGAAGGAAGAGGGTGTGATTCGAAATATCGGTGTAACCGGGCACTCGGCACGGATATTATCAGATGCGATTGAAAATTATGACTATGATTGTGTTTTGATCCCGTTGAATGCGGCCGGGTCCATTTTACAGGATGATGGAAACCTCGATCGATTTTTCGGGCTTACTTCCGAGAAAAATATGGGAGTTATCGCAATGAAGGTGTTTGGAGGCGGCGGACTCATCGGCCGCGGATTGACGCCTAAACAGCTTCTCTATTACACAATGAGTCAGCCGGTGTCAACGACCATCGTGGGTATCTCGCAGATGGAACATCTTGAAGAGAATGTGCGCAATGCCAAACAATTCAAGCCATTGACCGATGAGGATATCATGGAATTAAAGGCAGTTGTTCAGTGAACAATTTGACAGTCAAGAGATAATAATTACTCTAACTCGTACCGAAGGTCTCCTTCGGTACGTCCTGAGAATTCGGAAAGATCCGCTTCTTCTACTCGTTCGAATGTGATTTTCGTCTCGAGCGGAGCGTTGGAACGAGTAAGTTTGGATAAGAAAATCACCCCTCAACACGGATCACATCCACGGGACAAACATCTGCGGCTTTTTCGTTTTGGTCTCGTTCATGTTCGCCAAAATCAGCCCTGTAAACCTGTCCCTTTTTCTTGCCGCCGACCAACACGCACTTACCGTCACGTTTAGACATTTGCCAGCGCTCGGGCCAAACCTCAACACAGTAATTGCAGCCGATACATTTATTCCTGTAAAAAATAATTCGCATCATGCCCTGTCTTTCCAGAGGTAAACATTGTCTCCGTCCCGGACAGGTTCATCCATTTTAATCGTGCACTCTTCACCCTTTACAGCTTTTTGAGCGGGTTTATCATCCACCCAAAGCGATTGAATTACCTGTTCTACCACACCGGTACGGTCTCCAATCACAAGAAGTGTATCTCCCTTTGAAATCTCCCTTGCTTTCATCTGTATATGCGAAACTTTCGCCTTCGGATAATAATGAATCACCTTTCCGACGAACGTTTTCTCCTTTTTGGCGGCTGACCCATAAACGGGGCTCCATTCACCCACTTTTCTGCCGAGATAGTAACCGTCCCAAAATCCCCTGTTATAAACCTGTTCCAGCTCATTTTTCCATTGCAATGCCTTTTCAGGCGTGTAGGTGCCGTTAGCAACGGAAAGGGCAGCTTCTTTATAACAGCGTGTTGCCGTTTGCACGTATTCCGGCGAGCGGCCGCGACCTTCAATTTTTAAAACGGTAGCTCCCGAATCCAGGACCTGGTCAAGAAAATCGATCGTGCAGAGATCTTTTGGAGACATGATATATTCGTTGTCAATCTCAAGCTCAATGCCTTCATCATTATCCACTTTATAAGCGTGTCGGCAGTTCTGCTTGCAGGCTCCGCGATTGGCTGATGAATTATAGGTATGTAAGCTCAAATAACATTTACCGGATACAGCCATGCACAATGCACCGTGAGCAAAAACTTCAATCTGAACTAATTCTCCGGAGGGGCCGGTAATATTTCGCTCTTTAATTCCCTCCACAATCTTTTTGACCTGTCCTAAACTGAGCTCACGGGCCAGCACCATCACATCCGCAAAATGGCTGTAGAACTCAACCATTTCAATATTGGAGATATTTGCCTGGGTCGAAATATGTACATCAACTCCCTGTTTAAAAGCATAAGAGATTGCGGCCTGGTCGGATGCGATAATCGCGGTGATTCCATGCTCTTTGACTGCATCAATGATTTTTCTCATCAAAGGCAGGTCGTGATCATACAATACGGTATTGAGAGTAAGATAGGTTTTTACGCCATGATCTTGCGCCAAAGCGGAAATCTCGGGAAGATCCTCCATGGCAAAGTTATTGGAAGCCCGTGCTCTCATGTTCAGTTGCTCAATTCCGAAGTAGATGGAATCGGCACCACCTTGCAACGCAGCATGAAATGAAGCCCGGCTGCCTGCGGGAGCCATAATTTCAGCATGTCGAGTTTTGAATTCCTGTTCCGGCTGATTATTTGAAGCAAATGATCTCATAAATGTTCAGGTGAAAAGAGAATTTTCAATGGGCGTAAAATAACAGTTTTAAGACAATTTTGTATGCTATTTTATTCTGATGAATGACCTTTTATAGTATCAGGTCGTGGCAGATAGCAAATAACCCGTCAGACCGCTTCATAAGGTCAGACAGGTTCTAAAACGGTTGTCTAATAAGTTTGGGACTTCTTCTCCATTTTTTAAATCTATCAGGACCTCTCTTCGATCAGATTGTGACAGGTTTTAATGATACCAACTTGTTTTGTGGTTAACATTCATCCAACAAGTGTCCCCCTTCTCCCATCGGGATCCCTGCGGGGGAAAGGGCAATGGGGGATGATTAGAAATGTTTTTTGTACAACCTTCAATATATTCGACTAAATCAATGTTCACCAAGTCATCCCCCTGCACTCCCGAACGCTTTCGGAATCGCTTTCCCCCATTCAAAGGGCGGAAAATTTAATCGATTTTAACTCAACAGCACAACATGCGTTAATACAAATCAAGCAAATGCTTCTACAGCTATCTGGTAGGCATGTAACGGATTTTCCGTGTTATCTTCCATTTTGCTGTTGAACTCATTCACATCATCCAGAATCTTTTTTACGGTGGCTTCATCCTGGAACGAAAAGAAGAGTGTGGAATAGATGCCTTTGTCCGGCTGAGAAAACCAGCTCCGGATATCGGGCTGATGATCCGCTGTTCTGAATCCATACATTTCGGTTTCGCTGTAGATCGGCACGTTGTTTTTTGTCATCATGGCACGAACTTTGTCTTCATATTCGCCCACACTGAGGATAATTAGTAACTTCATAACAGGTTGATTTGAAAGTTTAAGTCAATATTCATGCAGGCATTTCTTCAATTTCAGAATGCCTGCATGAACTAATTTTGTGGTTTTAATTCGTGATAATATCTGATGTTGATTTATTTTTCTTAACCATGAAGTAGATCAATGGTACGGTGATGAGGGTCAGAGCCGTGGAGGCGATCGCACCTCCCATCAAAGAGATGGCCAGGCCCTGGAAGATAGGGTCAAAGAGAATCACGATAGCACCGATCACCACAGTTCCCGCCGTTAAAAGAATCGGCATGGTACGAACAGCTCCCGCCTCAATAACGGCATCCTGAAGATTATTTCCCTCCTTCAGGCTGATCTTGATGAAGTCGATCAGCAGCACGGAGTTTCTTACCATAATTCCCGCCAATGCAATCATTCCAATCATGGATGTGGCTGTAAAGAACGCACCTGTCAGCCAGTGACCAATCAGGATGCCGATCAATGAAAGCGGTATCGCGATCATCATGATGAAAGGCACTCCGAAATCCTGGAACCAGCCGACGATCAAGATGTAGATGATCAGTAAAACAACAGCAAATGCAATTCCCAAATCCCGGAAAACTTCCAGGGTAATTTGCCATTCTCCGTCCCATTTCACCGTAACGTCTTCACTTGTAAACGGCTGGCCGGCATATTGCTGTTCAAGTGTATAATTTGATGGTAAATTAATGCCATCAATTTGATCCTGTGCATCCAGGATTGCATAAACAGGGCTTTCAATTTCGCCGGCTACTTCTGCAGTTACATACACAACTCGACGCTGGTTCTTCCGATGGATACTTTTTTCCAGTGTTCTCTCTTCCTCAGTTACCAGGTCGGTAACAGGTACCATCGATCCCATTTGAGACTGAACATGTAGTCCTCCTAAACGTTGAACTCCGGCGCGGGATGCCTCAGGCAGTTTCATTTGAATGGGGACCAGGCTGGCCTCATTCTCATCATACAGGGAGCTTACGGGGTGCTGCCCCAAAATCATGCCTAATGATTCTGTTACTTGTTGAGGCATCACACCTGTCAGGGCAGCTTTTTCTCTCTGAACGGCAAAGCGATATTCTGTTTGATCTGCTTCCACCATCCAGTCTGTGTCTACAATGCCGGGCGTTTCTGAAAAGATGGTTTTAATATCTTCTCCTACAGAGCGCTGCATATCCAGGTTCGGGCCGTAAACTTCGGCCACTAATGTAGAAAGAACAGGTGGACCCGGAGGAACTTCTACAACTTTGACATTCGCGCCGTACTTCTCACCCACTTTTTGAACCAGCGGACGCATTCGTTTGGCAATGTCGTGGCTTTGATCCGATCTCAGGCTTTTATCTACAAGATTCACCTGTATATCGGCAACATTGGACATTTGTCTCATATCGTAGCTGCGAACCAAACCGTTAAAGTTGATGGGCGCATTTGTTCCCGAATAGACTTGATAATCATACACTTCAGGAATGTCGAGCAGAACCAGGCCCACTTCACGTGCCACGGCGTCTGTTCGCTCAAGCGTTGTTCCCTCCGGCATGTCGATAATCAGCTGTACCTCATTCTTATTGTCAAAGGGCAGCATTTTCACTTCAACTGCACGTGTGTAGAACAGAACAAGTGATGCGAGCAGAATTACGGTTGTCCCGATTAAGAATGTCCATCGCTTCCAGGTACTTTCCATCAACGGGCGCATCGTTTTTTCATACAACTTGAAAATCATGGTGTCTTCAAGTTTATAGCGTTTTCCGGAACTGCCGCCGGAATGAACTCTGACCGCACTCAGCAACCGGTATCCCAGCCACGGAGTGACGATGAGGGAAATAATCAGCGATAAAAGCATGGCTACGGTAGCTCCAATGGCGATCGGGCTCATATAGGGCCCCATCAACCCGGAAACAAAAGCCATCGGGATCACTGCAGCGATAACCGTAAATGTAGCCAGGATCGCGGGGTTCCCCACTTCGTTAATCGCGTAGATCGCGGCCTGCTTCAGCGGGAGATTTCTCATCTTAAAATGGCGGTGCATATTTTCTGCCACAATAATGGAATTATCTACCACAATACCGGTCACAAATACCAGTGCAAAGAGTGTAATCCGGTTCAGTGTATAATCATACATGAAGTAGAAAAACAGCGTAAGGGCAAATGTAATGGGAACAGAGATAAATACAACCAATGCTCCTCTCCATCCCATGGCAAGGAACACAACAAACGAGACTGATAACACAGCGACTATAAGGTGTATCAAAAGAGTATTCACTTTTTCGGTAGCTGTTTCTCCATAGTTACGTGTGGTTTCAACATGAATATTCTCCGAAATAACAGATCCATTCAATTTCTCAACCATCTTGTCAATATCCGTGGCAATAGTCATGGCATCGGCACCCTGTCGTTTGGCAACAGAAATGGTTACCGCAGAATAGGAATTTCCGGGCTGAAGGCCGCTCTGTTCTGCAGATACCGGCCCCGGAGAATAGGATACATAATTAACGGGTTCGCCCGGTCCGTCCTGAATGTCAGCAACATCCCTGAGCAGAATGGAATCACCTCCGCGGACGTCTAAAACAAGACTGCCGACATCTTCAGCACTCTTCAGAAAGCTTCCGGTTTGAACCAGGTACTCTTCGTCGTTGACGGTAAAAGAACCTGATTTAAATTCCCGGTTTGCGGCTTGAATGGTTTGTGCTACACGCAGCGGATCGATAGATAATGAAGCCATTTTCTCTTTATCGAGTACCACCTGGAGTGTGCGCGATCGTCCGCCGTGGATTTTGGTTTCGGCAACGTCTGTAATCGATTTGATCTCATTATCAAGTTCCTGTGCGATACGGCGAATTTCGTAATCGTCGTGAAAGTCGCTCCACAGTGTTAACGTTACGATGGGTACATCATTTATGGATCGCGTTTTAATGAGCGGCATGGTTACCGGCTCGGGTTTGGTGTCCATAAATTTCATGATCTCGTTGTACAGCCTAACAAGGCTCTCTTCCACATCCTGTCCAACATAAAACCTTGCGGAGACCATCGCCATTTCCGGCATGGATGTTGAGTAGACATACTCCACGCCAGAAATGTTCGACAGTATTTTTTCCAAAGGAATGGAGATCCTGTTTTCCACCTCCTGGGGTGATGCACCCGGATATCCTACAAAGATATCAGCCATCGGCACATCAATTTGAGGTTCCTCTTCACTGGGTGTAAGCCATACACCATATATTCCAATTGCTAAAAAAGCGACCATCAAAAGCAGCGTTAGCTTAGAATCGATAAACGCTTGTGCAATTTTTCCTGCAAATCCGGTTTTCATTACTTCTTATTTACTTTCAAATTCTTGTTTAATTCTATCAATCAACTGAGTCATTCAGAGTCTTTATCGAATAGTGAGTAATTGTCCCTGCCTGAGAGGTTGATCGGCAGATACCACATATTGTTCTCCCTCTGATAATCCGGTCAGGATTTCGATATTATCACCTGAAACTTCACCGGTTCGAACCCATCTTAGAACTGCTTTATTATCGTCCGTGAGCGTATATACACCGGTCAATTGCCCCCGATGAATAATAGCAGACTGCGGTATAATCAGCGCATCCCTACCGGCCAGGTTCATACTTACCTGTGCAAACATCCCGGGTTTAAGGCTTTCTGCAGCAGGAGGGTCCATAAGTTTAGCTTCAACTGCGTATTGCCGGCTAGCCGGATCGCCTGCTTCGCTGACAGCGTAGAGCTGCGCAGGTGCATTCCGGATTCCAGCTGATTCAACCGATACACTGATTGTATCACCTTCGGCAACTTTGCCAATCCATTTTTCAGGGATATTGGCTGTAATTTTGATGGATCCAGGATTTGAAACAGTAACCAGCGGATGACCGGGAGCTGCCATATCACCGGCTGAAACAAACTTGCTGCTTACAACGCCGTCAAATGGGGCACGGATAGCAGTGTATTGCAGCATTTCGTTGACCTCATTCATCCGGGCCTCCAGTGCTTCCATATTTGCTTTGGCAATCTCATACATGGTTGAGATATCATCCAGCTCTTTGGATGTTGCACTTTTTTCGGCATAGAGGTTTTTAATCCGGTTGTAATTTTTTTCGGTGTTCTCAAGATTGGCTTTTGCCTGAACCATATTGGCTTCCAGCTGACTTTTTTGGGCCAGGATTTGGTCGTCTTTAATTTGTACAAGCAGATCACCTTCACGGACATTGTCCCCCACATTAACGGGTACACGGGTCACTGTCCCCATAACAATCGTGCTCAGGTTTGCCTGATCTTCACTTTCCACCCGGCCGGGAAAATGTTGGGCTGTTGCAGAGATGGAAGATTGAGCAGCTTGAACCTCAACTTCTATTGCATTTTCCTCACTGCTTGTTTGTTCTTCTGAGCTGCAACTTGCAGCAAATATCAGTACTGTAAATAGGGATAAGATTCCCAATTGTGGTTTGAACCAAGAGATCATTTTGTTGTTCATTGTTTGATCTGTTTAATCGTTAATTATTAAAATCTTCTTCGAGTAGCATTTCCAGTGCGGCGATGCTCATGTTGTATTTATAAAGAGCCATCACGTTTTTGAGCTTGGCTTCAGCTAATTTTGTCTCGGCCTCCAGCAGGTCGGTGGTTCTCTCCATTCCTTCCTCGTACCGGTTGCTCCGGATCTCCACATTTTGAGTGGACTGATTGATCGATTCCTCTGTTAATTCAATCTCTTTTGTGGCGTGATTCAGTGACCGGACAGCCTCTCTGACACGATTTTCCTGTTCAAGGAGGTGTTGTTCCTGCATACTTTTGGCTTTCCTGTAATCTGCTCTGGCCTCCATCACTTTGCCGGCTTTGCTGAATCCCGAAAAAATATTCCATCGGAGGTTGGCGCCGATCATGTAAGATGAGGCATCAAAGTTGGCAAATTCGTTATCGTTGAATTCATAACTTCCAAAAAGATTTACCGAGGGCAGGAAACTGAAGCCGGCCGATTTCACCATTTTTTGAGCGGCACTTACCTGGTAATCGAAAGCCCGGGTTTGAGCGTTGTTGAGTTCAAAATCAGAAAGGTCAACAGGAATTTGAGGAGCGGGGACGAATTCAAGATCTTCTGTCGGCCGGATGGCAACAGAGCCTTCCAATCCAAGCATGAGTGCCAGCTGCTCCTGAACTTTTTCAATATCATTTTCTGTCTGCAGTACACGGCTCTCCATGTCCAGTTCATATACTTTTGCAGCTAAATAATCTTCTCTGCTGATCATGCCCTGGTCAAAATAATTTTCCGCTTGCCGACGGTGTTCTCCCGCAGTTTCAAGAGCTGTTTCCAGGACTTCCAACTGTCCCAGGTGTAAGACCAGGTTGAAATACTGCTGTCGAACCTGGAACCGGATATAGTTCCTCGTTCCGTCGAGCTGCTCGTTTGCAGAATTCAGTTTACTTTTTACTGCGCTCCGCTGCATAATCATGTCGGGATTAAATAGAGGTTGACGTACCTCAAACTTAGCGCTGTAATTTTCGTAAGCATCCGGGTAGTTAAGCAATGCCGGATTAAAATCCTGTTGAGAAACAACCTCCTGTTTCAGTTTAAATCCGAATACATTCAATGGATCATCCGTTGAAATAGCATTGTATTCAAATGAAAGCTGAGGCAGGAAAACCGCGTTTGTCTGCCGGTACTGGGCATGGGTTTTATCGACGTCAAAACCGGCCTGTTCAAGATTAAAATTCTGATCCAGAGCCATGTTCATTGCTTCAGACAATGACAGGTTCATCGTATCGGCATCGGAAAGGTCCGATTGTGCAGTTACCTGAAACGGGATTAGAAATATCATGAATACCAGATATAACTTCGGTACATGAGATTTAAAATGATTCATTTTATCTTATTATTTTTTAGTTACTTATGTGATTACATTCTTCAGGGAAAGGATCTAACCCCTTTTGAAACCAAGGTTGTATTTCTTGATGATAATTTCAGCAAGGCACCATCGTGTGAAAGCGGACTGTGTCATGTTGACCCCCACGAAAAGCGTAAGCAAAAACCAATAAGGGGATATAAAATATCCTAAAAGGATGCTTATAGTGATCAAGGTGCCTGCAAAAAGCCTGATTGTTCGTTCTGTTTTATTCATTCAATCCTGAGTTTATTTTTCAATTTGGTAATTTCTATTTTGCTGATTCTTCAACAGGAAGTTCTCTTGCTGCCCAGTCGGGATATCCATTTTCGAGCCGCGCGGCTTTGTATCCCTTCTGCTTCAGCATTTCAACGGCTTCATCCGCTAGCATACAGAAAGGGCCCCTGCAGTAAGCTACGATCTGTTTGTTCTTTTCGAGGTTCTTCATGTTATCATCGAGCATATCTTTTGGAAAACAGATGGCGTTGCGAATATGGCCTTTTTTGTATTCCTCCTCCGGTCGCACGTCAATAATCATAATATCTTCGGTTTCCATTTTTTTGATAAGGTCATCCGAAGAGATGGTTTGTATGCCCTCCTGGTTTCTTCGAAAATCATCGATTAAATGAGAGATTTCCGCATTTTGAGATAGCGCCAATCTTCGAAGAGAACACCAAGAATTAAACACATGACTGTTTGCCAGTTGGTAGTAACTGTATTTTCCTTTTCTTTCTGTGGCAACCAGTTTTGCATTTTTCAGTACTTGCAGATGTTGCGAAGCATTCGCTACAGACAGGTTCGTTTGATCAGCAATATATTCTACCGAACAGCTGCCCTGTGCCAGAAGGTCCAATATTTCAAGGCGGTTTGGATTACCCAGTGCCTTGGTCACATCGGCCATTTCTTTATAGATAGATTTTTTAAAACTCTTTATATCCATTGGTTTTCTTTTTTGATTCACATAATTATAAGGAGGTATTTTAAAACAATCAATAAATCAATTGAATGTTATAATGTTCGATTGAAGGTCTCTCATGTTCATAAAAATCAATAA
This sequence comes from Rhodohalobacter sulfatireducens, assembly GCF_022012475.1. GTDB lineage: Bacteria > Bacteroidota > Rhodothermia > Balneolales > Balneolaceae > Rhodohalobacter > Rhodohalobacter sulfatireducens. The sequence continues at coordinate 23,336 of NZ_JAKLWS010000008.1, read as the reverse complement.
GTAAGTAATCTTTTGATTTTTCCCGATAGAGTGATTTTCAAGGCATGAAATTGTTTTCGTTCAAACTTTTGAGCGTTTTTGGTGTGATATGGACTAACATTCCGTAAAAAATAGGTAGTAAGAGTATTTTATCTTATTTATTGTTTATATTATCCCTTGACTATATAATTATTCAAGAACCGATTTAAACATGATTCAAAATCAGCACCTCTTTCATATCCCGGTGATGGGAACGGGGCATTCCATCGATACTCCCATTCGAGTTGCTCACCTTGGCATTCATTCAGTGATCTCCATTGTAGATGATATGCTTTGTGAAAAGATTCGGAAACATTACTGCTTATCTAATGACCTTGACTACAAAAATATTTCAAACACAGTGGCTGATGGTCGGGCACTGAGAATTACTGCCTATTTAAATACAGTTGCCGAGCTTGTAAATAAAAAGTTTGAGGAGATTAAGGAGTTGCCCCTTTTCGAGAACACAGAGAAGGATCGATATTTTAGACTATTGCCGGAGAGTAACCCTTTGCGTCAGAAATATGAGGAGATCTCGGCATTGTCCAATAAGTCAATTAAAAGTGCAAAGATTCAAGAGCTTACGAAACAAATTACACCGGGCTCTATCGATGTCAACATAATGGCAAAAGTAGACGCACTGGGTACAGATAAAAATGGTGAGCCGCTGAGTAATGAATACAGTGATGCGAGTGCAGCGCTTCGCGGATACGCTAAGAGTTCTTTGTCTTCTTCATTGGTTTTATCAGCTGGTTTTAATCCACGATTGTACAGTTATCTTTCTGAATTCAAAGACTTTTATCGAGATAAGACGGGTGAGATCAAAAAGAAGATTATTCTGAAAGTCAGTGATTTCAGATCTGCTTTAATACAGGGAAAATTTTTGGCAAAAAAAGGACTTGAAGTTGCAGAATTCAGAATTGAATCCGGTTTGAATTGCGGAGGTCATGCATTTGCTTCAGATGGATACTTATTACCCGTACTGCTGAAAGAATTCCGAGAGAAAAAAAATCAACTCAAGGAAACATTTCAGCCCATGATTCAAAGCTTTTATGAAACTCAGGGATGGGAGTATCCGGAATTATCAAAAGAAGATACAACTCCGAAGATTACTGTTCAGGGTGGAATTGGAAATTTTGGGGAGATGCGTCGCCTGCTTGAAGATTACGGAATGGATGCAACAGGTTGGGGAAGTCCTTTTCTATTGGTTCCGGAAGCAACCTGTGTGGATGAATCTACACAAAAGATACTCGCGAAAGCTGAAGAAAAGGATCTATATCTAAGCAATGTTTCCCCGCTTGGCGTACCGTTTAATAATGTACGTGGTACTGGTTCTGAAAAGTATACAAAAGAACGGGTAAGAAAAGGAACACCAGGTTCAGAATGCCCGAAAGGATTTTTAGTGACGAATACAGAGTTTACAAAAGAACCGATCTGTACAGCTTCGACTGAATATGAGATGTTAAAGATCAAATCCATTAAAAGCAGTGAACTACCTGACAAGGAGAAGGAGGATCAAATTAACCGGGTAACCGAAAAAACCTGTTTGTGTGTGAATCTGGGCGCCGGTTCAATGATTCGCTTAGGGATTTTGAAACCATCATATGGGCGTCAATCCATTTGCCCGGGTCCCAATATCGCATGGTTCAACAGGGAATATACCCTGGATGAAATGGTCGATCATATAAATGGACGTGGAGAATCACTGGTGCCTAAAGAACGTCCACACATGTTTGCCAAAGAGTTGGTGATGTATGTGGATTATATCAGTGAGCTTTCAATATTGTCTGACCCGGAAGGTCCGGAATGGAAGAAATTGCTTCGTATGAGAAAAAACCTGGAAACAGGAATGGATCTCTGCCTGGAGATAGCCAATGGTAATTCCTACGAAGGGGAAAATCTCGATTCATTGAAATCTACCGTGGAGAACCAGAGAAAAAGGCTGGCAGATATTTTTGACACCGATCTGGTTGAAGCCTGAGATTATTCATCATTCAAATTTTACATTTGTAAAATGTCATAAAATGACATCAAAAATGATGAAGACATCCGAAAACGGGTGCACATATTTTATGGCAAAGTAGAAGAAGATGATCGTTTAGAATACATTTTTAATGATATTGTCGATCTAGACCGGGATGAACATCAACCAAAAAAAGTTGATTCCTGGTCAAACCTTCTTTTCCAAACCAGGCGGTATTAGGGGAAACCGTTTCGGCAGCATTCTCCGCTTCCTATCATAAAGGGTGATTTCTCAAGGTAGTTTGGATTGTTTAAATCAACTGTTAATTAACTTTTCGAAGTTAAACGTGCAGATCACGCCAGTGGGATGGCCGCGTATATCGCCTCTTCATACGGTCATTGATTGAATCGATAATAATATGGGCATGAAAAAGATTCAAAATGCATGAAAAATGAATCTTGACACAAAAGATGTTGAACGCAAGAAGCTGTTTTTAAGTTTTCTTGCAAATGACTGCATCACAACAATATCCCATGAAATTTGTGTTTAGGATTTTACTTTATTTATCAATTGGTATTTCTATTCAATTTCTGATCGGTTTCTCAACCAGTATCCGGGCTCAGTCTACAGGAACACTGACGGGTTATGTTACAGACGCTCGATCCGGTGAACCACTGGTAGGAGCCAATGTAGGGCTTCAAGGAACCAACATGGGATCAAGCACGGATAGTGACGGTTTTTACGAAATTGAAAATATTGAGCCCGGCACATATATCATAGTAGCCACTTATGTTGGTTATGAAAGTCAGCGGCAAAACAACATTAACGTGCGAAGTGCAGGGAACAGGAATATAAATTTTGAACTATCTCCTACATCTGAGCAACTCGAAGAAGTGGTCGTAACAGTATCTGAGCCGTTTATCGCTCCTCCTGAAAATCCGGTTAGCTTCAGGCGACTTTCACCCGAAGCGATCTCAACATATCCTGCCGGAAACAGCGATATAGCCAAGGTTGTACAATCGCTGCCGGGAGTTTCCGGGTCCGTTACAGGGTTCAGAAATGATGTAATTATTCGCGGTGGTGCACCAAATGAAAATGTCTACTACCTGGATGGTATAGAGATTCCGACAATCAACCATTTTTCCACACAAGGCAGTGCAGGCGGACCTGCGGGCCTGCTTAATGTATCGTTTTTTGAAGGGGTGGAACTTAGTACAAGTGCATTTGGTGCTTCGGCAGGGAATGCCCTTTCCGGTGTGCTGCGATTTAACCAAAGGAATGGAAACGACCGTGAATTTCGAACGAATTTTCGAGTGGGAGCAAGTGAGGCTGCACTAACCACTGAAGGGCCGCTTTTTAAGGGGGATGCAACATCTTCCAACACGACCTTTATTGCCTCTGTTCGTCGTTCATATCTTCAGCTTCTGTTTCAACTCATCGATCTCCCATTTCTGCCTGACTACTGGGATTATCAATATAAAGTGGATCATAAATTTGACTCCAAAAATCAGATTTCACTGATAGGTGTAGGATCCATCGACGATTTTCAGATAAACGTTCCCGATGATATCACCCCCGATCAGCAAGCTATTCTTGACCAGGTACCGGTTATTCAGCAGCAAACCAATACTACAGGGATTACATATGAACGCCGACTGAGCAATGGTTTCGGTGTGAGTCGTACATCGCTGAGCCGAAGCAGTTTTTATAACGATTTTTCGCGATATCGTGACAACGAGAACCAGGATGGACGTTTTTCCAGAAACCGTGCTCGTGAGGTTCGTAATACACTGAGGAATGAAACAACCTTTTTCCGTGAGCGATCCACGATATCTGTTGGCGCGTCGACACGGCTGAATATCTTTGAGAATGATTTTTTTGATGACAATACGGGTGTTTCATTTGAATCAGATCTGAACTTCTTGAGTTATGGAGGATTTATTCAGTGGTCATCTGAGGGACTTACAGAAAGGTTAGACCTCACTGCGGGCATTCGATTTGACGGTAACACATTCACCGACAGTGGTAACGAGATTTACCGGACGCTATCCCCAAGGGCTGCACTCACCGTCAAACTAGATGAAGAAGGACAATGGAGAGGTGTACTCTCCGCCGGGCGCTATTTCAAAATACCGCCGCTTACATTGCTGGGCTATAAAGAAGGCAGTAATTTCGTGAATAAAGATGCACAATATATCAGGTCGGATCACATAACCGGTGGAATCAACTATTTTCCGCGATCGAGTACAAAAATCTCTGTTGAGGGTTTCCTGAAGTTGTATGATGATTACCCGGTTTCCATGCGAGAAGAGGTCAGCCTGGCCAATCTCGGCGGCGGATTTGAGGTTCTCGGAAACGATAACGTAAAGTCTGTTGGAAAGGGCAGAACCTACGGCGTTGAATTCCTGGCTCAACAAACACTGATCACAAATTTTTATGCAATTTTCGCTTATACGCTTTTTTGGAGTGAGTTTACCGGTTTTGATCGCGACCTCTATTTACCTTCAGCCTGGGATAGCCGACACCTTCTCACTTTTACTGGTGGTTATCAAATTGGCAACAGCTGGGAATTCAGCCTCAGAACACGACTGATTGGCAAAACACCGTTTGCGCCTATTAATGAGGAACGCAGTATCGAAACCTATCCCGAGTTCGTGTTCAACTATAGCCGTCTCGGCAGTGAGCGCTTAAAGCCGTTTAACGCTACTGATATTCGTATCGACCGGAAGTGGAATTTTCAAAACTTTTCATTTGACCTCTATCTCGAAATTCAGAATGTCTTTGCCCAGGATGCTCCATCGGAGCCGAGTTACCTGCTGGAAAATGGCAATAGCCCGGAACTTGTACGAGTGGATCAGCTTGATGAATCCTCAATATTACCGACCATTGGGTTTATCCTGGATTTTTGAATAAACGAGAATATTGTAAAAAGAGGGCTTTGTAGAACCACGATTAGTTTTCGATTTCATTCGTCGTACCTTCTTATTGCCTTCAAACTGACGTCCAATTAAGCGGAGCGGAACAGCCTGCCCCGAACCTTCCTATCGTGTGGAAATATCTTCTCAAATATTCAAAGTGCAGATATAGTCCTTTATTAAAGAGATCACTCCACACATTCGCTCTGCTCATTTGGTCGGGATTGACAGAGAAGTGGTGGGGTACCGGCGGCGGGCAAATACGAATCATTTTTTTCAAGCAGAGTCTATGATGCCCGCCGCTTCCTCACTTAACCTTGTCAATCTCGATTGGAAGTCCCGGAAATGTCTATCTATAGGAGAAGTCTAAATATGCCCAGTATTCAAAGCCCTCGAGAAGAAGGTCTGCTACATTTATTTTTGGATTCTATATTTCAAGGATCTGCCTGATGTTATCAACCGGATTTGTTTGGTAGGTAGCTGTCATTTACCATATAGAGATGTAGTGAAAGTTTGAGTAAGTTCAAGGATGACGACTGAAGAACATTATCAACTCGCTGAAAAAGTGAAAGAAGCTTGTATTGAAGTTGCGAAAGATGGGTTCAAGGATGCTTCGATCAGTGGTTTATGTACGGATGGGGCGATGGAAGCAGCGGTAAGTTCCATCCAAAAACTGGACCCTCAAAAAATACTGGATGAGAACTCCTGAGTGTTATGGAACAGCCAATCGTTGGATTTCATAAAGATGAATATGACGACTGGGTAGCTGATCTGAAATGCGGCCATACGCAACATGTACGACATGATCCGCCCTGGCAGCTTCGGCCATGGGTTATATCCGAGGAAGGCCGAAAATCAAAAATTGGAATGGAGTTGAATTGCAAGAAGTGTGAAAAGAGTGATAGTATATGAAACTAAATTTAGAAATAGGTATGATTTAGAGAATCATAGTGGAGCGAACTCCTGACAGAGTTTGGCTTTTGGCGCAGCTTGTCCATTTATGCGGCAGTCAACCGAAGAGAGCTATTTGGATCAAAGTTTGTAGAAGAAATGATTGAGATCATCAAAATCCATAAAACTGTGACTTTTGTATATGACTCAAAAGATGAGGAACACAACAGCACAGTATTGTTAAAAGAGTTTCTCGAAGATCTGTTGAATTAAACACCTCAACTATTATTTTAAGCGTATGCCTGGAACAATCCATAAAGATAAGCTGGTAGACCATTTGGATCGGATTGAATCTGACCGAAAAAAACTTTTTGCGGAATTGGATGATTTATCTCAAGAGAAACTTCACTTCAGAAGATCACCTGATAAATGGACTATTTTGCAGATTCTTGACCATTTAATGACTTCTGAGAAGTTGAGCCTAGTCTACATTAAAAGAAAAACAAGTTCAGGCAACAGCATTGAGCGATCAGGATTTTTATCGAGATTTCGAATTTTTACTTTGAAACTCGCCTTCTTTCTTCCCTTTAAGTATAAAGCGCCCAAGATTAGTGACTCTACAGGTAAGAATCCGAACTATAAAGAGTTAAAAATGGAGTGGCAGGGGGTAAGGAGTGAAATGAAGGAACTCATCCGAAAACTGGATGAAAATACTCTAAAGGGTCAAATCTTTAAGCATCCAATTCTGGGAATGCTGAATATGAAACAGACACTGCAATTTTTTGATATCCATTTCAACCATCATAAAAAGCAGATAGAAAATAGAATAGAACTCACTTTGCATGATTTAAAGAATTAGTGCATTGAAGCGCTACTGTTCTGTCTAATCCCGTCTTCATTCCCTATTCAAAAATATACCCGATCATACATTTATGGTCGTTCTTTAAAAGCTAATCTAAAATAGATAAAGAAGAGAGTGGAGATTTTAAAAAAGATATTATCAACAGTTTTTAAAGTACTGAAATGGTTGCTTTTCACAGTACTCCTAATCCTTTGTATTTCAGCGATTTATAATCAGTTCCTGCCGGAAGAATCAGAAGAGGTCGAATATCTGTCGGAAGCTCAAAAAAGTTACATTTTAGAGGCATTTCATTTACAATCAAACCTTGGAGATAAGATATTTCCCAACTGGAGTGATCATTATGTGCCGGTGATTGTCTATAATGAGAAATATGCTTTCCTGGTAGGTATGAAGAATCCTGATGACGGCTGGAGAAAAATGCCCGCTGACATCCTGAGGGGAGAAGAATGGATATTGGTTCAGTCGGATGATTTTTTTAGCGACTCATATTACAGGCAAAGGCTCAGAGACCCGGAGATCACACCTGAAAATTTTACTGTCAAGGTTGGAGATAGGTGGGTTGCAACCTTACAGACACGCGAATATGCTGAAATTGCGTTTTATCATGGTTTTAAAGAGGAGCTGCCGGCAGTAGTGAGTTCAGTTTTTCCGTACAAATTATTTTGGAACTTAATTATGGGGAATTCCGAAAACTATGTTGCGGGTCTGGTCCATGAGTCTTTCCATGCCTTACAAGGAATTCGTGTTCCGGATCGTCTTTCAAGTGCTGAGTACATCAACTCCGTTGAATCTCAGTACCCCTGGGAAAACGAGCAAAACCGACAAGGATGGGCCCAAGAGGCAGATTTATTGATAAAAGCTTATCAGTCATCATCGGAGCTTGAAACTCGTGAATTAATCAACCGGTTCCTGGAGGTCAGAGAAAATCGCAGAATGAATGCTGACCTTTCTGCAGAAGAGGTCAGGTATGAAAAAGAGCGGGAATGGCTGGAAGGAATGGCAAAATATGCGGAATTAAAAATGGGTTTGATAGCAGCGGAGACAACCAACTATACACCGGAACCCAAGCTCCAAGATATTGATTCAGATTTCAACAGCTACCAATCTTTTGAAAGTTATTTCGAGAACCAGGTTGCAGAAACAAAAAGGGCAGTTGCCAGAGAAGGAGAAAGCAGGTTTTATCACACCGGTATGTTGCAGGCTATGTTACTGGATCAAGTTCAAGATGGCTGGAAATCCCGGGTATTTCAAGAGGGAGTTTACCTGGATGACTTACTCAGTAATTTTGCAGGGATGCATACAGATTAAAATAGGATCGGCATTTTCAGGTTTTTAAATTTAAGTTTTTGCAATTATAAACCAGCTATCAGAAAATGTTTGATTTAATCTTTGTATATGGTTCACTTCGAAAAGATTTCTCATCTCCTGCAAGCGAGGTTTTAGACAATCATGCCGAATATGTTGGGGAGGCTATATTCCGGGGAAAACTGTATAAGATTGACTGGTATCCCGGGGTTGTGCCTTCAGATGATCCGGGTGACTGTGTAATCGGAGAAGTTTACAAAATTATTGACAGAGCCGAGGTTTTTTCAAAGTTAGACCGGTATGAAGGGTGCTCACGATCCGATCCCAAACCACATGCATTTGTCCGCATGAAGAAATCCGTGATCTTGTCAAATAGCACTTCAGTAGAGGCATGGATCTATTTATACACCCAGCAGGTAACAGATAAGGAGGAGATCGCCTCCGGTGATTACCTTGAGTTCATGAAATAAAAAATCAACAATCTTTCAGATTTGTTCGGAAATCAGTTTTCAGGTATAATCGCACTCAAACCTGAATAAATTTATTCGACTGATGAATCTTAAAAAACTGGTAAAGGAAACCTCGAGCGGAGCCGGCCGCGTATTCGATATCACCATCCAGGCACTCATCATTTTATCACTGATTACGTTCTCTATCTCAACCATTCCGGATCTGGGCGAAAGGGCACTATTGATTCTTTCAATCCTGGAGATCGTTACCGTTGTTATTTTTTCCCTTGAATATATCCTCAGAATTTATGCAGCAGAAAAGAAACTGGATTATATTCTCAGTTTTTACGGAATTATCGACCTGCTCGCAATCCTCCCGTTTTATTTAAGTACAGCCATCGATTTACGATCCATCAGGGTTTTACGCCTGTTCAGGCTTTTCAGAATATTTAAAATTGTTCGATACAATGCAGCTATCAAAACATTTAAGGAAGCATTTGTCAGTATTAAAGAGGAACTGACAATCTTTTCGATAGCTACTTTTTTCGTGATTTATATTGCCGCAGTTGGTATTTACTATTTCGAGAATGCTGCTCAGCCCGAATCTTTCAAATCTGTTTTTCACAGTTTATGGTGGGCGGTGGCTACGCTTACAACCGTTGGTTACGGAGATGTCTACCCGATTACGTTGGGAGGGCGAATATTTACATTTGTGATTCTGATGGTTGGCCTGAGTATTGTATCTATTCCTGCCGGGCTTTTGGCATCATCACTTCAGGAAGGAGCCAGGAAGAGCAAACAAGAACCTAACAGTAGTGGGGATCCTAAACGCGCTGATTTAAACTAATTCTTTCAGCTTCCTGTTTTATTTATAGATTATTAAGAGCTACAATTAATGATCTAACAATATGCTGGAAGGTCTTTATAATGACAGTTACTCGCTTACCCGGTTTATCATCCAAAGAGGGGTAGGGCTATCTTACCTGATAGCTTTTTTAGTTGCTCTGAACCAGTTTAAACCTCTTGTGGGTGAGAACGGTTTATACCCGGTTCGACGATTTATAAACAGGATACCTTTTAAAAAATCACCCAGTATCTTTTACTGGAAATACTCAGATTCGTTTTCACAATCATCGCCTGGAGCGGCGTTATTCTGTCACTTCTGGCCGTTTTTGGATTTTCTGATATGGGCCCGATCTGGGTTTCGATGCTGATCTGGCTGTTGTTGTGGGGACTCTATCAATCGATTGTAAATGTAGGACAAATATTTTGGGGATATGGCTGGGAGTCGCTACTGTTGGAAGCCGGGTTTTACGTGATCTTTTTGGGTCCATTGCAGTATGAAGCGTCTATTATTGTAATATTCATCTTGCGATGGCTTGTCTTTCGCGTGGAGTTTGGAGCCGGTTTGATTAAAATGCGGGGAGACTCCTGCTGGCGCGAACTCACGTGCATGAATCATCACCACGAAACACAACCGATGCCCAACCCACTAAGCTGGCTATTCCATAATCTGCCACAGGGATATCATAAATTTGAAACATTGGGGAACCACTTTGTACAACTGGTGGCCGTTTGGTTTCTATTTTTTCCGCAGCCATTTGCTTCCATTGCTGCACTCTTGATTATGGGTTCGCAAATCTACCTGATTATTAGCGGGAACTACTCCTGGCTCAACTGGATGACAGTAATTTTGGCTACAAGCGGTTTAAGTGATGGATTCATGCAATCAATACTTTCAATTTCTATACCTGCCACCACGGCATCTCCTCTCTGGTTTTGGATATTGATAGTTGCACTTGCAGTGGCTGTCATCTGGATGAGCAGAGGGCCGGTCATGAATATGATTTCGCCGTCCCAAAAGATGAATTTCAGTTTCAATCCCATTCATCTCGTAAACACATATGGTGCTTTTGGATCAGTTACAAGACAAAGAAACGAGATAGTGATTGAGGGGACGACCGATGAGGAAATCACCCATGAGACAGAATGGGACGCCTACGAATTTAAAGGCAAACCGACTGATCCATCGAGAATGCCTCCACAGATTGCTCCATATCACTGCCGACTCGACTGGCAGATGTGGTTTGCAGCTATGCGTGGTATTCGAAATGCACCGTGGCTTGTAAAACTAATCAAGCGATTTCTGCAGGATGATAAACCAACTTTGAAACTCATCAAAAGCAATCCGTTTGAGGAAGAACCGCCTAGATATATTCGGGTTCGGCTCTTTCGGTATGAATTCACCAGCATTAAAGAGAAGCGTGAAACCGGGAATTGGTGGAAACGAAAGTATCTGTCGCTCTATCTGAACCCGGTTTCATTGAAAGATTTAGAAGATGTTTGACGAGAAATCCCCCTTTGAAGGGGGAATGTGAGCACGACGAATGTCGTGTGAGCTCGGGGGATGACTCGAGCACGAAGGAGAGATTTTAAAGCACAACCCTCGATCGTCCATTCCTTGAACTCTCCATAATGGCATTTACAATTCGAATGTCGTTCAATCCCTGGCTGCCGGGCACAATCGGTGGCCGGCCCTCTTTGATCGCCAGTGCTTCACCATCCATCTGGCGGGCTTGTTGGTGACCGGGATCCGCTGGTAATGCAGTGCCGTCACTCGTCATTCCCTGAACGCCACTGTAGTTGGACATCGGTTTCAGGTAATACCAGCCATTGTCTGTATTCACATTCAGGTAGTTCATCGACTTACCAAAACTGGTTTCTCCCGTGCAGACCATGCCGTTCGAAAATTCCAACTGAAAGTCAGTGATCTCATCTACTTCGGGATAGACCTCCTTCCGAACGGTACTTTGGCGACCGTTTACTGCGATCGGTTCCATCTGAGTTGCATACCGAATGGCATTAATTGGGTAAACGCCCATATCATACAAAGCACCTCCACCAAGTTCCGCATTCTTTCTCCAGTTACCGTCTTCGTGATACCCGTCATACCCGGCGGCAGTACGAACTTCAGTAACCGCTCCATAGGTTTGCTCTCTTGCAAACTGCATAATTTGCTGTGTATTTGGTTCGTGATGCAACCGGTATCCAATCGCAAGACTCACATTGTTTCTGTTTACAGCATCAATAATATTTTGGCACTCTTCAACATTCATAGCCATTGGCTTTTCGCACCAGACATGTTTTCCGGCCTCAGCACCAATAATGGAATATTTGGCATGAAGTCCGGTTGGTAAAACAATGTAGACGATATCGATATCGTCGTTATTGGCTATCTCGTGCATATTCTCATAGTTGTACACATTGCTGTCGGGGATGTTGTACTGTTCCTGCCACTCGGGGATCTTCTCGGGTGATCCGGTTACTATCCCGCGTAGTTCGCAGTGATCCGTCATTTGCAGCCCGGGTGCCAGGCGGCCGGTACTATAACTTCCCAATCCAACTAACGCTACGCCCAGTTTCTCTTTTGATTGCGACAGTAGAATTGAGGGAAATCCAATTGCCGAAACAGCAGCCAAAGCCCCTGTTCTTTTTAAAAATATTTTTCTTGAAATTTTGTCAGCCATGATATCTATGAAGTTAGTTTAAATGTTCAGGTAAGTAACTGAAAATACTCAACAGAAAAAAATTGCCGGTATATAATCAATCAAAAATTGTTATGTATTTATCTAAAAAATTCAAATTAATTTTTGATTTGTATCATTTTTGTAAAAATACTGTAATAATCAGACCAGATATTATTCAACAAATTTGAGAGAAATTTGAAGTGAACTGAATCATATACTTACAATAGGAGATAAAATGGGGAAAATTTTTCAAAGTGATGAGGCCAGGAAAGAACTTGAAGAGTGGTACCAGCTATTCCGGAATAAGATAGTGGCTCCAACAGAATCCGTGACGGTTCAAACAACCCATGGTGAAAATCATATCCTAAAAGTAGGTGATCAGGCGAAGCCACCTCTATTATGCCTGCACTCCATGTTGACAAGTTCGGCACATTTGGCATCTGAATTACAGTTACTCCTGGCGAAGTATCACATCATTGCGCCGGATCTGCCGGGTCAATCTGTACGAGGTATGGAGACTCGATTTTCTTATAAAGACGATTCATTTGCAAACTGGTTGCTTGAGATATTGGATGAATTGAAATTGGAAAAAATTGATCTGCTGGGAATAAGTTTAGGCGGATATGCTGCTCTGCAATTTGCAGATGTCCATTCCGAAAAGGTGAAGAGTTTATTCTTGATTGTACCGGCTGGAATTGTGAAAGGCTCAATATGGGAGGGTGTGAGAAAGATGATGCTCCCAGCAATTCTTTATCGGTTAAATCCCACAGAAGATCGTCTCAAAAAATTTGTGGAACCATTGATGTCAACCTGGGATGATGACTGGGGGACTTACATTGGAAAATCGTTCATGCTATTTAAACCGGACTTTCGAATTCCACCCCTTATTTCTGAAAAAAAACTTGCTGAATGGAGTGTTCCCACAATTGTTTTTGCAGCAGAAGATGATGTATCATTTCCCGGAAAGCCAATGATTAACAAAATAAAATCGAACAACAGAGATATTCAGACAGAGTTGATGATGAATACTAAACACTCGCCTCCAACTACAGCTGAGTTCCGGGAGTGGCTGTCTCAAAAAATTCTTGATTTCAGTCAGGAAGGCCGTCATTTAGAATCTAACAAATAGAGATATTGTAAGTATATTTGATGTCACACTGAAATCTTCTATTAAAAGCGCTTCCGTACTCTGAAATCTCTAAAAGGATGATGATTTTAAGATCAATAATGGGTATCTATAGCTCTTATTAATAAAAAAGAGCTATGATGACCTGGAAAGATACCATACGACATTACGCCGAATCAGCAAATATAAGCGATCCTTTAACTGCCAACCTGATTACCCTGACAGGTTTTTTGGAAAAATATCTCGAGCAGCGGGATCATAAAACCTTGCAAGAACTATCTGCTGAGCTCCCTGAACTCTCCGCTAAAGCCTTTAAGGATTCCGGTGAGAAATTTAATGAACAGCTCATAGAGCGAATCAGTCAGATGGACGTTCATCAGATCCGAGATTTATTGCGTCTGACAACGATCTTTTTTCACCTGGTGAACTCACTGGAACAACACGAGATCATTCGAATCAACCGTGAGCGAGCCAAGAAAATTGATGTAGACCATCCAAGGCCCGAAAGTATTGCCGATGCCCTGAAGTTTTTCAAAAAGAAAGGATTTAGTTACGAAGATGCGTTGGAGCTGTTTGAACAGATGGATATTCAGCCGACGATAACAGCGCATCCGACAGAGGCCCGCCGCCGCAGTGTTTTACATAAGCAGGAGAATATTACCGCTATGATCGGTGATCTGGATGATCCAAGACTAACGCCCCACGAACGGGATGCGCAGCTTAAACAGATCATTAACGAAATTGCTCTTTTGATCTCTACTGACGAAGTACGGTCCGAACGATTAACGGTTGAAGATGAAGTGGAAAACGGGCTCTTCTACTTTACAAATTCCATCTGGAATACAGTTCCCAGGTTGTATGATGATATTCGTTCTGCTTTTGCCCAGCAGTATAACAAAACGCCTGATCTGCCCATTGTACTCAAATATCGCTCTTGGATAGGCAGTGATCGTGATGGAAACCCGAATGTTACGCGGGATGTAACCTGGAAAACACTTATTGAGCATCGTAAAAGTGCATTAAAGCTCTACTTGGATGAGCTCGAAAAGATCCGGCGTTATCTTTCCATATCGCAGAATTTTGTACCGGTATCCGATAAGCTTGCGAAGTCATTGAAAAAGGATGAAAGGGAGGTACCACTTTCAACTCAATTCAAACGACACTATAGAAATGAACCGTATCGAAGGAAGATTACTCACATCATGCATCGCCTTCGAAACATGCTGAATGATTTGAAGGGTACTGAACAAGAGCTATTGGAATCCTCGAAATCGTATAAAACCAGTGATTTTATCGAAGACCTGGATTTGATCGCAGAATCGTTGATTGACAGTGGTCTTGAGGATATCGCCAAATTTGGTGAATTCAATGATCTGCGAATTCGTGCGAATACGTTCGGATTCCATCTTGCAGCACTGGATATACGTCAACATAGCGGTGTGCACGAGAACGCGGTGAAGGACCTTTTTTCAGTAGCAAATGTGCATGAGAACTATTCCAAATTGGAGGAGGAAGAGAAAGTAGAAGCACTGATGCAGGAGCTTCGTAACCCTCGTCCGTTGGCACCGAAACATGCAAGACTGAAACCGGCTACAGTTGAGATTTTAGATGTATTTAAACTGATCAACCAGATTCTTGAGCTGGATGAAAATGCATTTGGCTGCTACATCATCAGTATGACGCATGGAGTGAGCGACATGCTGGAAGTTGCGATCCTGGCGAAGGAAGCCGGATTGTGGTGGATTGAAAATGGAAGCGTGCAGAGCAAGATCGATATTGTACCCCTGCTTGAGACCATTGAAGATTTAGATAAGGGTGCAGAGCTAACGGAAACGATTCTCACAAACGACCTTTACAAGCAACAAGTGGAAGCAAGAAACAACTTCCAGGAGATCATGCTCGGGTACTCAGACAGTAACAAAGACGGCGGATACTGGATGGCCAACTGGGCTCTTCAAAAAGGACAGATGGAGTTGGGCCGGGTATTGAGGAAGCATAATGTTGATTTCCGGCTTTTCCATGGGCGTGGCGGTACTGTAGGACGGGGTGGTGGACGATCAAACAGAGCAATTTTGGCATTACCCTCCGTCAGTAATAACGGACGAATTCGATTTACAGAGCAGGGAGAGATCATCTCCTTCCGATATTCTCTGCCAGATATTACCCGCCGCCACCTCGAACAGGTTGTGAACGCGGTGGCTCGTGTAACCGGGGGTGAGGGTCAGAAAGAGATTAAAACAGGTGATGAAACAGAAGTTATCATGGACAAAATTTCGGAAGGTTCCATGAAGGCCTATCGCGACCTGATAGACGACCCGGAATTTTGGGAGTGGTTCAAAGGAATAACACCGGTTGAACATATTGGGAATCTGCCAATTGCATCACGACCGGTTTCGCGTGGTGGTGACCAGGGATTACAATTCGAAAATCTTCGGGCGATCCCATGGGTATTTGGCTGGACACAGGTTCGATATAATGTTCCCGGCTGGTACGGATTGGGGGCTTCTCTTGGGCCAATGCTAGAGAACGATCCCACTGTGATGGAAACACTGAAAAAATGGTACAAAGAGTGGAGTTTCTTCGGTACTATTGTAGATAATGCACAGAGAGAACTTGCCAGAACCCATGTGTTAACGACGGAAATGTATACCCGTGATGCCGATCAGAGGTTACATAAGACAATTATGGATGATTTTGTAAAGACGCGGGATATGGTTCTGGAAATCACCGGACAGGAAAATATCCTGGACATGAGGAAGGTGATTCAGAACTCCATCGAATTCAGAAATGTGTTTACATATCCTCTGAACTTGGTGCAAGTGGAACTCTTAAACAGGTGGAAAGATGCATTAGAGGACGCAGATGATGAAGAGTTGCGGGATCTCAAGCATGCGCTATTCCTGAGTATTAATGGTGTGGCAGCGGCAATGCAGAGTACGGGTTAGAAACCGGCCTTGCGTCGTGAGTCATGAGATTTGAAAGGCGCAAGCATCTTGCTTGTGCCATTTCTTTTAAGATAACCCTTAATCAACCACAATTCATCGGATAAGTGAAGATGTCAGTTCTTTGAATTGAAGTTCAATTACTTATCCGATAAATCTGGGACTCCTGTCTATCATCTCAAATCTCACATCTAAAGTCTGAATTAAACTCACCAAAAAGGTTCTTCTTCGGGACAAGGCACAGCGAGTGATTCATTTTCATTCTTACAAGAGCGGTAGGGAACCCATTTCGAGTCGATTCCAACTACATACCCCAAGCCATTCACAACGTTCGATGATGTGGAATTTATAAAATATTCAAGATCTCCAGTGGTGGAAATTTCATCGTCCCATTCGGGGCCGGCAGCGGCGATAAAGACCTGGCGGTGTACAACTTCGTAATCTTTGATTCCTACGCTTGCTTCAATATGTCCCGCTTCCTCTTCCAAAGGGGCAAAAATTGTATAACTTCCGCCATAAACTTCAACATGTTCTACTTCAGGTCTGTATGTGAAAGTGTAAACTTTCCTGAGGGGATCAGTTTCAGGGTTTATAATTACATACCACCTTGTTTGAATATCTGCAACGTGTTCAACAACATCATCGATGTAAACAGAATAACCAAACGGCCGGTAGGTATTTACAAGAACAAGAGGAGTGGGTAATTCTGTAGGAGTTGTTACATCTGTATGGCTGGATTTACCATTGGTGCCCTCTACTAAAATCCGATAGGATTGTTCATTTTCGATGCGAGAGGTTGTCCAATAATTCAGAAAATTTTCCGGCGAGAAAAGTGAATCTTGCATTATTACCGTTTCACCGGTTTGCAGATTCTCTAATGTTACGGTTATCCCGGCGGGATCCGGAACATCATCAATGGCTTCCCGGGCTGTTCCCACCCGAACCCATTGAGTGTCGGCAGCGGTGTCCAGGTAACCATAGATTGAAAAGTGATATTGATTATTATCGGCAAGAGGTTCAAAGGTTTGATCACAGCCGACAATTATCAACAAGAGTGATGGAAAAAGGAGGTTATTTCGAATAGTCCTGAATTTCTCCATGATGGTGTCTTGAAATGAATGATTGTCCATTTAATGTAAAAAAAATAAATCGGGAATTTACGGGCTCATAGGCACGATACGTTTATTTTTGGTTCGTCTGATGAGTTAATTTAGTTATAAATGATATGAAACTTGTTTACGATGAGTTTATGTAAAAAAAGGAGAGGAACGCGGCAGCGGCCCGTTCTGGAAATAAAAAAAGCCCGATGATTTTAATCACCGGGCTTATTAGGGTATAATTTCAGTTTAAAGTGGTTAGAGTCCTTCGAATTCTGCTGCAGCTTCGCGTGAAATATCCTCGAGGGTTTTCCCTTTGGTTTCGAGTACATATTTCTTAACAAAGATAAAGGCTACAATTCCGAAGAAGGAATAAATTCCGTATGAAAGTCCCAGGCCAATTCCGGCAAGCAGAATTGGAAAGGTCATGGTGATAGTGAAGTTTGAGACCCATTGTACCAAACCACAAATTGCCAAAGCAGCTCCGCGGAACTGGTTCGGGAACATCTCACCAAGCATAACCCACATTACAGGACCCCATGAGAATGCAAAGAAAGCTACATACGCATTTGCAGAAATAAGGGCGTAAATACCCATATTACCTTCAAGCATCAGGTTTCCTGCTGCATCCACACCGGCAGTTCCGAAAATCAAACCTAAAATTCCAAGCATCACAGCCTGGCCAAGAGCACCGATAGATAACAACGGTTTACGTCCAACCTTATCTACAAGGGCAATGGCTACAAAGGTAAAGAGAATATTTACCGACCCGGTGATTACATTTTGCAGCAAGGCATCGGCTTCTGTGAATCCGGCTGCTTGCCAAAGTGTAGCTCCATAGTAAAACACCACGTTGATCCCGGTAAACTGTTGAAGAGCAGCAAGGCCAATACCTACCCAAACGAGGGGGTGAACCTTTCCGGTATGTTCAAGAATAATATCACGGAGACTCGGCCGGTGATCTTTTCTGAGGGTTGATTTAATGTCTGCAACTTTATTCTCTGCATCCACCGCATCTGAAAGACTGGTTAGTACATCTTTAGCTTCATCCTCACGATTCGCAGCAACAAGATATCTAGGGGATTCTGGAATAAAGAAAAGGGCTAATAAGAAAATTGCAGCGGGCCCAATTTCCATCCAGAACATCCACTGCCAGGTTTGAAAACCCCACCAGTGCAGTTCAGTGGCTCCACCCGACATTCCTGCAAGCCAGTAGTTACTTAGAAAAGCAACAAACAACCCAATCACAATCATCAACTGTTGCAGGGTGGCAAGGCTTCCGCGAATTTTTGCCGGCGCAATTTCACTGATATAAGCCGGTGCAAGAATACTGGCTGCACCTACTGCAAAACCACCAACAATTCGAGCCATTACAAATTGCAGGGAGCCGCCGGCAATACCGGATCCCCATGCACTTATAATGAATGCAATAGCCGTTGCAATCATAACGGGTTTACGTCCAAATTTATCAGCAAGAGTTCCGGCAAAAAAAGCACCAGCCGCACACCCAAGCAACATCGAAGCTACATTAAAACCTGTACCAACGGCATCTGAGTTAAATGCGAGCTGAAGGGAGTCAACCGTTCCGTTGATTACACCACTGTCAAACCCGAACAAAAAGCCTCCAATTGCAGCAACAAGGGAGAGGAAAAGTACCCGTCCGACATTTCCCGTTCCTTCGATTACCGCTTCATCCTGTTTATCCATATCCATCCGGTTAATTAGATTATTATTAGCTGAACAATTATCCCATTTTTTTGGGAAAATTCAAATCTTCATTCCAGACAATTTACAAAGCCTGTTGTCGGAATGCTTGGTTAAATGGGGAAATTACGATTGTGCAGATCAAAACGATTGAAGTCAATCATAATGAAAACATGATAAATAATTTTTATCACGTCCGATCTGTATAGATCCGGCGTCCTTTTTCTCTGTTAAATTTTTTGCGATTATACTCTTCAGTTTTTCCTTTTGGAATAGAGAGACTTTGCCAGTCATCACCGGAATACATTTTGGCGAGATAGACAATTTGTCCACTGTGATAGGCTACGTGAGCAAGGTGCCGCTCGACGGCTTCTATCAACTTGTGCCCGTCATTTCGGATGTAAATGATAGAATCCAGCTCATCATTATCAATGGATTCGAGCGCATCAAACAGTACACCCCAGCCTTTCTCCCAATAACCCTTCAACTCTTCTGCAGATTCAAAATCATCAATGAATTCTGTCTCCCGATCTCTCCATGGTTTTTCGCCATCTTCTTTTCGAAAGTTGGTCCAGCGGGAGATCATATTCCCGGCAAGGTGCTTCATTAAGATGGCAATTGAGTTCTGTCCCGGTTTTGGGGATTTATGAACCTGTTCGTTCGAGATCTGCTCAATTGACTTTTCTGTCAGAGATTTATAGTACTTGAATAGTTGATTGATACCATCCAACCTATTTCCAGATTTGTTCATTTGAATTCTCCCAGTTCAATATTGGTTTTAACTTGTGCAAATTGTTTAATTAGCAGTATGATAAATGTAGTATTTTGAAGTTTGAATATTCTCACCAAAATAAGTTAATATTATCACGAATAAGCCATGATTACACTTCACCGGCATAAAGACGATCAGCAAGCTGCCAAGATTGAAGAAAAACTTCAAGATCTTGTACTGGCCTACCAGGTTGAAGAAATTGAAGGTGAAATATCAGATCTCTTCATTGAAGATGGGGGAGAAAAAATCCAGGGAAAAGAGGAGATTGAAACGTGGTTTCGGAAACTCGAAGGTGAATTGAAGTGGCAGCGTTCAATAAGCGGAGATGGTTGTTATATCAATCCAGAGACCGGTAATGTCTGTTAAATTACTATTTCTAAAGAATAAATTTTTGAAATTGTTGGAATCGGTTATGGCTATTGGTGAACAGATCTTATATATTACCTGCAACATAACACCTTAGTAAAGCCCTTCTCAGGACGAGCGAGTAAACCCAACTCAAGTTTTTTGAATCTTTTCTCGGGTGCGATAACTACTATTTAATTTAATACCTATTACATATTACAATGAGTCAACAAGGAAAAGTAAAATGGTTCGACGTTGAGAAAGGATTTGGATTTATCCAGCCAAACGACGGCGGCAAAGATATTTTTGTACACAGAAATAATGTAGAGAATTTAGGACCTAACCAAGGTCTTGAAGACGGCGAAGAAGTAGAATTCGATGTTGAAGAAACACCGAAAGGACTGAGCGCTGTTGATGTACGTAGCCTTACCTACGAATAATTTTTAGTTTTTAAAAAGGAAAGCCCGCCTCAATCGGAGACGGGCTTTTTTTATTTCCGGAACCCCTGCCGGAACATTTCTTCTCTTTGATTTTTCTCTCTTTTTGTACGTTAGGACATTACTACTCTCTTGTCTAATCCGCTGTTTTTAGCAGTAATACTGTATCTGGTGTGTGGTGCAAATTCAAGGCGTTCCTTTTCAATAGGTTGCCCAGTTGCCCGACAAATCCCATAGGTTCCGTTTTCAATTCTCTCAAGTGCTCTGTTTAGTTGATTGATAAATTTTCGATTTCTCTCGATTAATCTGTTTGTAAGGTCAAGACTCTCTTCTATGCTTCCCATATCGCTCATGTGATGATCAATAGATGATGCATCATCGTCGTCTGATGAACGTTGTTCCTCAAGTGAACTCAACAGGAAGTCGAGCTCTTTCATGGCCTCATCTCTCTTTCGTATTATTAGGGCTTCAAAGTACGCCAGTTCGTTCTCGTTGAGAACAGTTTTAAGTTCGTCTCTTGTTGGGGGTTGTTTTAAAGCTTCCATCATCTTGGTGTTTTGTAGTTGTGTAATTTCTTATACAAACAATACCAAAAAAGACTACGCACCGTAATAAGGGAATCCCTTACTATGACCTGAGTGTAAGTATGACGGACGGATGAGTGGGATAAGCACGTGATTCTGAATTAGATTGCTTTGCCCCAAATTCCTATTAAGATAAGCTAATTCATAAAAAAAACCCCGCCATTAGATACGGGGTTGAACTTCTTTTTTGATGTCCGAATTATGCTGTTGTTCTATCAGCTTTAGCCATATTGTTTTCAATCAAATAGTCGATACTTTCTCCGGCAGCCTGGAAAATATCCATAGCACTTTCGTCCAGTTCAACAACGAACCAGGTATGTGAGTCCCCACAAGCATCAACTATTGCCTCAAAATCCTGGCTTCCCTGCCCTACAGGTACCATTGGGTCGTGAGGCCCTTCACCCAAATCTTCAGACCATTCGGCATCTCCGTCTTTGATATGTAGAAATTCTACGCGATCACCATACTTTCGGATGATTTCAGCAGGATCCTGGCCAGCCGTCTTTACCCAGTAGGTATCAATCTCGAAAAAGATATCATCACTGATGTAATTCACAAGTGTTTCAAACGGATAGCTGCCATTTTCATCTACCCTCATTTCCCACCAGTGATTGTGAAGTCCAAACTGCAATCCGTTAGACTGTAAAAAGTCACTCGCTTCGTTGTAGATTTCTGCAAGTTCTTTAATTCCGTCTTCGGTCTGATATCGTTCATCTTCCGGCCAGCCATGCCAAATCACCTTGTCATTATCAAAAGCTTCAGCTCGGCGCAATGCTCTTTCACCGGTTTCGCCAAGAGGTATTTCGCTGTGCATGGAACTTACGGATAACCCTGCATCCCGGAGCATTTGTCCCACCTCTTCGTAAGACATTTCCTCTGAGAAATCGTAGGTTTCCACAAATTTGTAACCCAAATCTGCGATCCGCTGTAAAGTTCCCGGAATATCTTCATTCAGTTCGTTCCGAAATGTATAGAGCTGCACGGAAGCGGTATGTAGTGGATCGGCCTGCGCACCCATCGTTTCACCGCCCATTTGAGAACTATCACCCTCTTCTGAAGAGCAACCGGTTAATAAAACGGAAGAACCTAAGAATGCAGATACGCTGCCGACTCCAAGAGTTCGCAAGAATTTTTTTCGGGAATATTGATTATTTGAATCCATAAGATTAGAGCTTTATTAATCTGATTATTTACGAACAAATTTATTTGCAGGAACCAAAATTTAATGGCTGTTGAAAGAAAATCAAGCCTCTACATAAAATCATACAGGATGCATTTTTACACTATCCTATCCATACAACAATTTTCTGTATTCGTCCTGTATTGACTTCACAATGGGTCCCGGTTTACCTGTTCCGAGATTCTTTCCATTTACAACAGTAACAGGCTGTATGTCTGTAGTGGTACCTGAGAAAAAGAGTTCATCCAGTTCAAATAACTCTTCTTCGCGAATCGGATTAAAATGTACAGGAATATCCAGTTTCTCGGCAATTTCGAGAACAGCTCCTCTTGTAATGCCGCTTAGAATATAGTTTGATTCGGGGTAGGTGTAGAGTGCACCATCTTTCACACCAAAAATATTGGCATTGGGACTTTCGGTAATCACGCCGTCACGAATCATCAGGGCGCTGTTTACGCCATGTTCAATTGCCTGTTGGCGGGCAAGAGTATTAGGAAGAAGCTGAACTGTTTTGATGTTGCAACGCGTCCATCGTACATCCGCCAGGGTGATCACATCCACACCGGTTTTATGAAGTTCGGTATGTGGTGAAAATTCGCTGACCGAAAGATAGATAGATGGTTTTACTGCAGGATTCGGGAAGGTATGAGTTCGGGGCCAGGCTGTTCCACGGGTAATTTGAAGATAAATGGCCGCTTCGCCATCAAGAAGATTATTCTTTTCGAGGAGTTCCCGACTGATCTCCGGGATGGCATTACGAACAGAATCGTCCAGGTCAATTTTTAACGATTTCAACCCCTGGTCCATCCGCACCAAATGTTCTTTCTCCCGGAAAAGTGAACCATTTACAACTCGTGTGACTTCATAAATTCCATCGCCAAAAATGAATCCCCGGTCGGCAACTGAAACTTTTGCTTCGTTATGATCAACAAATGATCCGTTTAAATATACCTGCATTGTATTTTCTTAATTTGATATTGACTTGCAATGATAAATCTTTTCAGTCAAAATTGATATTTTAATCTGATATAAATCTTAAAAAATCACTGCCGCTTTCACTCAGGAAAGACTGGAATATGTACGCCGGACAGCTTGTCCGGCATAGACATAATTTAGTTCTGGGAAAAATGGGAAGTTGTGTTGTTGAGCGCTGTTGAGCGTCCTGTTTCACGTGTATCGATAGGGTTGAGCTGATGTGTAACGGGCAGGCTGCCCGTTG
>NZ_JAKLWS010000089.1 GCF_022012475.1 Rhodohalobacter sulfatireducens | reverse complement strand
CACACAAAAAAGGTACAACCCCTTAATGGGAGTAGATTTAGGTGACGTTTCGTTTAACACTTGCATCAGATGATGTAGCGCGAAAATGATGAATGAATTCCTGAAAAGGCTGTAAGGAAGCCGGAACTTGTGAACGAATAATAGAGGTGGAAAAAGGGGCACAAGTGGACACTTGCGCCAGTTGGGGGCTTGGGAACGAGTAAAAATAGTTATGATACTAGCAATTACTTGAGATTAGGAGATTGCGGGAATAGCGGGTCCCGATGCGTTTTTCGTCACTTGGTCTTCGTAGCTTCAATGGTGCGATTAGTTTTTCAGCTCTAGTTGCGTAGTAGACCTTTTTTCACATTAAAAAAGTGACTACCTCTTAGCGAAGATTAATCTCATGCAATAATTGAAACCATAAAAAGAACCCCGATGGGAGGAATATTGAAAAAGCAAGAAGTCTAAAAGAGGGGTAGGGGATGATGGTTTGTTGTTTGCTTTAAAACATTCTTGGTACTTTTGTGCCGTCCCCGACTTACTCGGGACAGGCAAGTACCCATCCCGACTCCTCGGGACCCGCCTGTCTTCCGAAGCTTCAGCGCAGGCAGGGCTGTCCCCGAGGGGCCGGGGTGTGGTGGCTGATAGTTCAGCGTTGTGCCTTTCAAATGACTCACAGTTCATTTTGGCTTGACCCATCCCGACAATATCGGGACCAGCAAAGCTGCGTCTTTGCTACCTTTTATCAATGGTCCATCGCGCTTATAGGTTGTAAACCCAGGTAAGAGCCGCTCATTTTTTGAACGCGAAGCGATATGATAAAAGGTCTCCGCAAATCTTCAGGTTCCCTCAATCCGCCAATTCTTTCGAGGCCGAATTTCAAGAAGGCTTAAAAAAGTCATTTTATCTTCTGCGGGAATAGCGGGAAGGATTATCCGAGGGGAGGGCGAGCTTCTGGATTACGCTTGCGTAATCTCACCCCAGCGGGGTGAATGGTATTGTAACCCCGGGTGGAGGCCGCATGAAGAGCGGAGCTCTGAAGAGAGGCCGCAACCCGGGGATGTGAAGCATATCCAAACCGGATACCCCGAGGCGATGAATATTGAAAAAGCAGGAAATCATCCGAGGGGTAGTGCAAAAAATGATGAATGGGTTCCTCAACGGGCGGAATAGAAGCCGGAGCTTCCGAAGGGCGTTCCCAAGCAGGTCAACTACGCTAATAGCTTCGTTGACCAAGGCCAACTACGCTATCATTTTCATTATCAATTCGTTTACTTATGAAAAGCTTTGATGGCCAAGACCTTGGGAACGAGTAAAAATAGTTATGATACTAGCAATTACCTGAGATTAGGAGATTGCGGGAATAGCGGGAACGATCATCTGAGGAGTACAGATGGACTGAAATCTCGTAATCTTATAGAAACCACCGAAAGTGGC
>NZ_JAKLWS010000088.1 GCF_022012475.1 Rhodohalobacter sulfatireducens | reverse complement strand
TAGGAGAATCCAGCCGTGCGCATCCCCCAGTCCCGGCTCACATCGGTAAATGTCAGATCCCCGTTGTTGCGAAACAGGTAGTTGGGAACTTTATAAGGTTTGGCATTTCTGAAAATTTCTACTTGTTTCTGTATCGCCTCCTTCGGATCAGAACTTTGCTGAGCCTGATGAATTCTGGCAAGATGATCGTAATCCGTGCCTTCAATTGGAAAACCATTGGTAACGAGGGCATCTTTTAACCCGTCATTGTCGAAATCCACAAACAGTGCCGTCCAGCTCCAGTGCGTATAGGCCACACCCGCTATTCTTGCAACCTCGCTGAAGATTACATCCCCGGCAGGACTCAACCCCTGGTTCATCTGGAGGGTATTCAAGTTGAAATGAGGGAATAATCCCTGTCTTTTAGATTCTTCAAATCCACGGTAGGTATTCGACCCGCTCATTCTTTTTTGGGTAAAAAGGCTATCCGGCATCATATCTGTCTGGAAGATGTCGGGCCAGCCGTTGTTGGTATAATCGGCAATATCGAGTCCCATACCGGAATGACTTGTATGCCGAAGCCATTCAGCTGCGCGATCGGTAAATGTGCCATTCCCGTTGTTGATGTAAAGAACATCGTTCGGAGTCATGTCATTGGATACGTAAATATCGGGCCACCCGTCGCGATTCAGATCCTCTATGGCCACTCCCAGGCCATATCCCAGCTTTCTGAGCATACCTGCCTCTTCAGATATATTGGTAAAAGTTCCATCCCCGTTATTGCGATAGAATCTGTCTTGCCCGGATCTATTTACAGTTTCCTTTCCTCCCATGGGAGTTAAACCTGTTTCACTGCGGGAAAATTCTTCGGGGGAGTTATTGAGAAGAAACAGGTCCAGGTCACCGTCCCGGTCATAATCCAAAAACGCTGATTGAGTGGTGAACCCGGGGTCGTCAATTCCCCATTCAGCCGCCTGTTCGGTGAAGGTACTATTCCCATTGTTAATATATAGCAGATTTCTTCGATCATCTCCGTCACTCCAGGCCGGACCGGATGCTGATAAATAGATATCGAGTAGCTGATCTGAGTTTATATCCACCAGGTTCACACCATGAACACGTCTATCAGTAGGAAAACCTGCAAAATTTGATATCTCCTGAAAAACAAAATTTCCGTTATTGAGGTAAATTTTTGGATCTGTCATTGTCCCTGTAAGCACAATGTCTTGAAATCCGTCGTTGTTTAAATCGCCGATACCTACTCCGCCTCCGTTGTAGATGTATGGATCGAGCAGCGCATTGGTTGAATCATCAGTTATAATTGTATTTTCAAAAGCAAGACCGGTCTCATCAGGATCAAGTTTTTGAAATAATGTTTCAGCGTTATCAGAACTGCAATTGGATAAACCAAGAAACACAAGGATGATTCCAAAAAGATAGAAAGCTGGTTTGATATTTCTGATGAAGTAAATCTTCATGTATAAAATGCGAAGATAGATCGATTACTTTTTAGTTGGGATGAATCCGGAACAGTTGAGTGGAGCCGTTGTTGTTGGAGATAATAAGCAGAGGCCGGTCCTCTGTTTGGACCAGTTGCATGTCCCGTACGTCACCGGGAGCCACGAGCCCGCTTTGCATCGGCGGAACGGGGGTAAAGCCGCCCTGCCCGTCACCGCGCAGCCACAGCC
>NZ_JAKLWS010000087.1 GCF_022012475.1 Rhodohalobacter sulfatireducens | reverse complement strand
AATGTAGATGACATAGAAGGGATGCGGAGATTTTTGGATGAGAATTATGCTGAGTGATGAGGATGATCCCGGAAAGGGAGGTATGATGATCTATTGTTCACGGATCTATACGTTTAATTAAAGATTTTGAAACCCTAATGACCTGTTTACACCCTAACGAACCAATAGCCTAACCATGACTCAATCAGACGACATCTTATCGGGGATCCAGCGGAACCGAATCTTTACGGGCATCTGCCTGGCCTTGCTGCCAACAGCTTTTACCTTTGTACTGGTCAGCAATATTCTTCAACAGCTGAAGACCGAATTTTTACTTACCAACGCCCAGGTGGGGTACATCGGCGGGGCGGCCCTGTGGGGGATGGCCCTGTCGCTGCTGCTGATCGGCCCGACCCTGGAAAAGATCGGCTTTAAAACCTCGGTGAGGGGCGCCTTTGTGGCCCACCTGAGCGGGGTGACCCTGTTCCTGGCGGCCTACGGGTTTGCCGGGGCCTCTTACGCCTTTTGGATCCTGTTTCTGGGAGCTGTGGGATTTGGCCTGGGCAACGGGCTGATTGAAGTGGTGGGCAACAACCTGACGGCGGCCCTGTTCCCGGACAACATGACCACCAAGCTGAATCACTTTCACGCGTTTTTCCCCGGCGGGATGGTCTTTGGAGGCGTTCTCGGCTGGGCGATGGTCCAGGTGGGTACGTTGGGCGGGATCTCGATCGGGCACTGGAGCGTTCAGATTGCGATTGTCTACATCCCGGTGCTGATCTACGGATACCTGCTGCTGCCGGTGAAGTTTCCCCCCACACTTGTCAGTGAAGCGGGGATCCCGATCAAAGAGATGTTTAAGTACACCTTTACCCATCCGCTGGTGTGGGGACTGATTATTTTGAAGATGATTACCCTGTCGCTGGAACTGGGCCCGGGCCGGTGGATCCCGGAGGTATTGCAGGCTGCCGGGGTACATGGCATATTGGTGTTTGCCTGGATCAGCGGAATTATGATGCTGCTTCGGTTCTTTGCCGGCCCGTTTGTGGAGAAGCTTTCTCCTCCCGGGATGCTGTTTGCCGGTTCGCTGCTGACGGGCATCGGGCTGCTGCTGTTCGCCTTTTTTGAGAGCGGGCTGTTGATCCTGATGATAGCCGCCACCGTGTATGCGGCCGGGATTGCCTTCCATTTCCCCACCATGGTGGGGCTGATGAGCGAGCGATTCCCGCGGGCGGGATCGCTGGGAATCGTTCTGCTGATGGGGATGGGATTCTTTGGTGCCGGGGCCTCCAATGCCATTATGGGAGGTATTGCCGACCAGTACCTGCCGGATGCCCTGGATGAGCAGAAAACGGTTCAGATCCTTCAGGAGATTGATCAGCGCTTTCCCGAATACATAGCTATCGCCGAGCAGGCCGAGGGCGACCCGCAGCAGATACAAGAGTTGGGCTATACGCGGACAGATCTGCAGAATATTCTGAGCCAGGCGGAACAAGCCCTGGCCTACTATGAACAAAACGGGGAGTTTGACTCCGATCATACCCCTGAGGCGCTGCGTGCCCTGCTGGATGCGGCGATCTCGCAGGAGTCGGAGCTGACCGACCGGGCCTTTGCGGTGCTTCGCCCGGCAGACAACTACGGGGGGCGGATGTCGATCCTTTACATCAGTCCGGCAGCCTTTTTACTGGCATTGATCTTCCTGGGCGT
>NZ_JAKLWS010000086.1 GCF_022012475.1 Rhodohalobacter sulfatireducens | reverse complement strand
TTGCATGTCCCGTACGTCACCGGGAGCCACGAGCCCGCTTTGCATCGGCGGAACGGGGGTAAAGCCGCCCTGCCCGTCACCGCGCAGCCACAGCCCGTTGCCTGCATCGGCCCGCGGAGCTGTCGGTTCGCTTTCATACAGGTTGCCGGCCAGCAGGATGTCGGAGTGTCCGTCCCTGTTTATATCGTCGATCAGAATGTCCTGCACCGGGGAGATCTGCGCCAGGTTGGGCAGGCGGCGGACATCAACCCCGCCGCGGCTGTTGCTGAGAAGCAGCACGCTGGCAAAGGTGTCGGCCCGGTAGCGGATCGCCTCGGCAAGCCTCTCAGCGCCCACCACCTGCTCAATGGATGCGGTCGAGAAGGACTCAAACGAATCGTAGGCGATGCCCACCGTATAGATTTCCCGTCCCAGCTTGGCCAGCCCGTAGAGCGGGTACTCGATCCCGTCAATCTGCTTGGTTAAGATAATGTCTTTGGTACGGTTGCCGGTCATATCCACGGCCACCACCCCAAACAGGCTGTCGGGACTGGTGGTATAGGTATGGTTGAGCCCCAGGTTCCCGGCTACCAGGTCGGCCCGCCCGTCGCCATTAAAATCACCGGCGGCCAGCGATTCCCACCATCCGCGCATCGGGGGCAGCCCTGCCTGCGCTGAAGCTCCGGCAGACAGGCCCAGCGATTCGGTGATGTTGGTAAACCTCTCGCCGTTGTATTGGTACACGTTGATCGGCTCCCACTGCCCGGCGGTCACCAGCTCATCGGCCCCGTCCCCGTTGATGTCGGCCCACACTGCATCGGTGATCATCCCGCCGGGATCGGCCAGTTCGGGGAGCATTTGGGCGGTTACGTCCGTAAAGCGGTCCCCGTCATTGCGCAGCAGCCAGCTCCGGGTGGGGGCCGGCCAGTCTCGGGGGGAGAGCCGCCCGCCGATAAACAGGTCTGTTCGCCCGTCCCCGGTAAAGTCGGCCGGGGCAATGGTAGAGGTGCTGGTCAGCATCTCCGGGAGCATCTCGGTATTCTTCAGGAATCGCCCGTCCCCATAGTTGATGTAGAGCCGGTCCTGTAGCAGCAAGGAGACCGGGGAGGAGTGATACCCGCCGCTGGCTACATACAGATCCAGTCGGTCATCGCCGTTCACGTCGACAAAGGTGGCGTCCCAGTCGGCCTGGTCGCTGTCGGCTTGCCAGGGTTGGGATTGGGCAGACTCGGTAAAGCTCCCATCCGGCTGTTGCAGGTACAGGGTTCCCGCCGATCCGGTGTCTCCGCCGATAAACAGATCTTCCCGCCCGTCCCCGTTCACATCGCCGGCCGCCAGGGGAGGCCCCTGCCGGGAAACCATGTAGGGAAGCAGCGGCTGGACCCCGTAGTCAATCTGTTCAGGGCCCCTGTCGGTGTGGGAGAGGCTGCCATCGGAGGAACGATTCTCAAAGACCGGTTGCCTGTCATCGGCAGCAGAGGGGGCTGAATCAGCCGGAGAAGCCTCCGACTGACGAAGGGTGATCAGCTGGTCGGCCGGAACCTCCCGAAGCGTCTGGGAGCGTCCGTCCGGCCAGTCGATGCGCAGGCTGTCCACCACAGGGGCTTGTCCCAGGCCCGCATGCAGGCGGGGATCGACCGAAGACATAAACCCTCGGGCGGGGCTTTGGTAGACCATCTGCCGCCGGCCATCGGCCCAGACCCACAGCCGGGCGCCAATTCCGCCGGTGTTGGGGGGTTGACCCTCCAGTTGCACGCTCAGGTAGTGCGGGCGGTTGTTCGGCGGCTCATCCGCCCCGGTGTTTCGGTAGAGGGAGGCGGGAGCATTAATATTGTTGACCACCAGGTCCATCCGCCCGTCGTTATCCAAATCGGCGTACGCCGCCCCGTAGGAGAATCCAGCCGTGCGCATCCCCCAGTCCCGGCTCACATCGGTAAATGTCAGATCCCCGTTGTTGCGAAACAGGTAGTTGGGAACTTTATA
>NZ_JAKLWS010000085.1 GCF_022012475.1 Rhodohalobacter sulfatireducens | reverse complement strand
TTTGTGCTTCAGGGTCTACAGTCTGAACCGACTGCTGCAAAAATCCCTGCTGGATGAGCGACTCCCGGATCTGCTCAAGTTTAATCCTCTCTTGTTCTGTCAGTGGCTCGTCCTGAGCCACCACCAGTCCGGGAATAATTAATAAAACTACAAGAACCAGGAGTTGAAAATTTGTTCGATTTAATAACATTCAATACTTAATTCTTTACTTCTAAATTTTTACAATAACATTCATCTTTTAGATCTCAGATGACGTTTACAGTTATTCTATTAAGTCAACTATGGAAAACTGATTGTATCAGATATTGAGTTATCATCTCAACAATTGTCGAAAAAGATCTTAAAGTACAACAACAGATTATAAACGTATGTAGGTTAGGTATCTATTTGTAGGAACAATAGTTAGATTCATCTTCCAGTGATGATTTGAAGGGCAATTATAATACAAAAACTATTTAACCAATAACATCTTTTTCGTTTTCATTTTGTCATCAGTCATCAGCCTGTAAAAATATGTACCGGAAGCTACGTCTCCTAAATCTATAGCAATTTCATAGTAACCAGTTTCAAGTTCTTCATCAATTACAGTTTTAACTGTGGAACCCAAAATATTTGCAACAGTAATTTTAATTCGCATTCTGGTAGGCACTGTAACGGGTATTGTTGTTATACGGGAGAAAGGATTTGGATAATTATCTCCGATGGTCAACTCGTTCGTAACAGGCAAGAATTCTACAGTTAAAGTACCGACTCCTAAATTTTGAGATATAAAAGCGCGATAAGTTACTTCTTCTGCAGTATTGTTCGTTACTGAATATCTTACTTCCCCTTTATCGTCAGTTACGCCTTGTAGTACCTCAATTTGAGAATCGCCGTTTAACGCTTCTAATGTAACATCTTCTCCCTTGATATTGATACCCTCTGGCGTACGTAGCACAAGAGTAATTATATTTTCCTGTTCACCATTCGCTAAAACTCTGAGTTGAGAAGATGTTAATTCCGTTTCATCAGAACCTACATCAAATGTTGTTGTTTGAATTGTTTCAGACGGATTGGAGATTCTTGAAAAAGCGGTTGACTTTACGCGATAATAGTATTCCGTTCCCGGAATCAAATTCTCAATTGTATACTCAGTCACCTGGCCAACATTAAAATTTTCAAAACCTTGCACGAATTCAGAAAAATTGGCATCAGTTGCTACATCTAATAAATATCCATTGGCTCCTTCGGCTTCCTGCCATTGTGCAATAAATTTAGTGGCTGAAATATTTCCCGGAGCTGTAGATAAAGGAATATCAGGGAAAGTTGTAACTTCTATCGTTTCTGAATTTTTCCCGGTAAATCCATTTAACTCACTTTTTAAACGGTAGTAATAAACAGTTCCGGGGTTCAAATCGGTTACCCTATAATCCGTTACTTCGCCTACATCTAAAGAATTATAGTCATTCAATATGTTATCAAATTCACTATCTGTAGCAACATCTAGAAGATAATTTGAAACACCAGGTACCATCTCCCAATTTGCTTTAAATTCTCTTTCCTCTACATCCGTTGCCGATAATGCAACTGGAGCCTCAGGGAGGAAACGCACCTCTGGGTCATCATCTAATTCAATATCGTCTGAATTCTTCTCTGCAATTGCAGTATAGGTAACAACTTGCGGTGTGGATGTTCGAACTCTAAAAACAGCTTCACCATCTTCATCGGTAATGTCGTTGATTGCTTGTACTTCTAAATCCTCACCATCGGCTATTAGATTTACTTCCAGGTTGGGTAATCTAACTCCGTTCTCACTACGCAATGTCACTTCAATTCTGTTGTAGTCTGTTCCATTGGCTTCAATTTCATTTTCTCTTGCAATAACCGAAGACTCATCAGGGTCAATTTCATAAGTATAATATTGGTGGACGATATTATCGCCATTGGACGTCACATAAAACGTTGTCAGATCCGGTTTAAAGGTAAGTCCTTCTGGGCTTGCCGCCTCCGAGG
>NZ_JAKLWS010000084.1 GCF_022012475.1 Rhodohalobacter sulfatireducens | reverse complement strand
AATGCGGCCGCGGCCTTGGCTTCGCGGATGAAACGCTGTTTGTCTTTATCGGACCGGGTGAGATGCGAAGGCAAAAACTTGAGGGCGACGGTGCGATCGAGCTTGGTATCTCTGGCCTTGTACACAATACCCATTCCGCCACGTCCCAGAATATCGGTAATGTGGTAATGCCCAAACAGGGCGTCGATCCTGTGATCTTCATCAAACTGGCTATGGGCCATATGATCAATGGAAGGCGCAACCACATCTTCTTCAAAATGCCCCATGAAGGAGAGAGCTTTGTCTCCATGTTCCAGCAAGGATTGGATTTCGTCGCGAAGGGCTTCATCCTCCCCACACTGGTTTTCGATGAACGCATCTCGCTCGGCAGGCGGGAGCGCAAGCGCCTGTTCAACCAGGGTTTCTATTTTGGTCCATCGGTCGTTGTTCATAATCCCTCTATATACGGTTTGTCCTCACCGGTAATGAGCTCCTGGAATCGGGGATTGTCTCGGAGGGGGTCCCATCTGGGATCAAATCGAATCAAGTTTCTATGTGCAAAAATAGAAGGAACCGAAAGACAAAATTCCAATTTGTCAATAGCCAATTCTTCACGGCCTGTCCAGGCATAAATTTCGGCCAGGTTAAACTCGAAATAGGGACCGGTATTCGCATTTTGGCTGGTTGGAGTCAATTCGGTGGCCCTTTCTCCCGCTTGAATAGCCTTTTCGACTTCGCCTAACCGAGCATACACTTTACCCAGTTCTGAATGATACTGTGGTTCATTCGGATACTCTCTAAGCAATTCTTCTAAATATACTTTTACCTGTTCGTAATGGGTACGAGCTTCGGCATCATTTCCCTGACCCTCAAGTGCTGTGCCAATGAGATAGTCTTTGAGATGATACATATGTTCAACTCTAAGGGCTGTTTCACCCGGGATATTTTTAAATCCGCGTAACGCTTCGTCCCAGTTGCGTTTCAGCATATTGTACATTCCCCATGACCAAGGTTGTTCAAGGGCAGGATCAGAGGGACGAATATGGTTCCACCAACGTTCATAATTATCCAGTGTTCCATCTCTTGATAGGCCGACCCATGCGTTGACATGGTGAGCAAAAGATGAGTTTGGATCTATCTCAAATATAATGTCAATAAAAGTTTCCGCTTGATCATAGTCTCTCTTCATCAAATATAGAAATCCCAAATGTCCATTTGGACCTAACGGATCCATTTCAAGAGCTTGTGTAAAATGATAAACCGTCATCTCCCAATTGCCCAAACGCCTATATATATATCCAGTAAAAATGTGCAAATTTGGATTATTAGGAAACTCCTGCAATGCGGATTCAAAGTAATCCAATGTTTGCCTGTGATCGGTTTGCGACCAGTAGTGATAGAGCCCCACAGCAAATTTTGTTTCAGGTAAGTACGGGGCAAGTCGTTCTGCTTCTTCAGCTGCCATTTTTAAGGCCTCAAGCTGTTGATGTGTTCTACCCTGGTACCAATATAATCGAGAATATACAACTGCCAGCATAGCCCAGGCCTGTGCGAATGTAGGATCCTTCTCGATTGATTTTCTGAGATACTCTTCAGCCGTATGTATATCCCGATTAATATACTCTTGACCCAGCATGTAGTTTCTGTACGCCTCTGGGTTGTCAGTAGGCCGTTCTTCCAATCTTTCTTTTTCCTCTTCCGTCAGCGAAGCCTGCAGTTCCCCAGCCACCTGGCTGGCAATACGGCTTTGAATTTCAAAGACATTGTCGATACTCTCATCAAAGCTGCCACTCCAGAGTGTTTCTAAATTGTTGGCATCAATCAGTTGGACAGAAACTCGGAGTTGGTCTCCGAATCGACGCACTGTCCCTTCGATAAGTGAAGCAACTCCCAATTGTTGACCGATGGCCTGTAGATCTCTTTGGCGCGGCTCAAATCCCAAAACCGAGCTTCTCGCGATCACGGTCAAGTCTCCAATTCCTGCCAGACGATTAATCAGTTCCTCATGAACACCATCGGTAAACTGGATATCCTCCGGCTC
>NZ_JAKLWS010000083.1 GCF_022012475.1 Rhodohalobacter sulfatireducens | reverse complement strand
GTGGAGCTACGGGGATTCGAACCCCGGACCCCCTGCTTGCAAAGCAGGTGCTCTAGCCAGCTGAGCTATAGCCCCAACTACGCCAAGGCTTCGTCGGGCACGGCCCAACAACGCCGGCATGGCTAAAACTTCTCAGTGGGCCTGCCCACCAAAGCTTTAGCGACGGTGGGCTTGGCAGGAGTTGAACCTGCGACCTCACGCTTATCAGGCGTGCGCTCTAACCACCTGAGCTACAAGCCCATCTTTCAGGAACTCTTGCCAGGTTGGCCTTCGCAGGGAACCTGCGAACTTCCCGACTCCTCGGGACGCTCTAACCACCTGAGCTACAAGCCCTACTACGCTCCTGCGGAGCTTCGTAGGGCAGGCCCTTTCGGTATCGAACTTGCCCTTCGAAGCGATCCGCCAGGAAGGACTCCTGTCCACTTCATCGCAGACAAACATAAACAGATTGCTGAGCGGCCGGTAAATAGATTTCCTCTTAGCAAAGGAGGTGATCCAGCCGCACCTTCCGGTACGGCTACCTTGTTACGACTTAGCGCCAGTTACTAGGCTTACCCTAGGCACCTGCCTTCCCGACTAGGTCGGGATTAGCACGGCGACGTCAGGTACTCCTAACTTCCATCGCTTGACGGGCGGTGTGTACAAGGCCCGGGAACGTATTCACCGCGTCGTTGCTGATACGCGATTACTAGCGATTCCACCTTCATGGAGTCGAGTTGCAGACTCCAATCCGAACTGGGAACGGCTTTCGGGATCTGCGCCCACTTGCGTGGTGGCTTCCCGCTGTACCGTCCATTGTAGCACGTGTGCAGCCCCGGACATAAGGGCCATGATGACTTGACGTCGTCCCCACCTTCCTCACTACTTGCGTAGGCAGTCTGGCTAGAGTCCCCACCATTACGTGCTGGTAACTAACCACAGGGGTTGCGCTCGTTGCGCCACTTAAGGCAACACCTCACGGCACGAGCTGACGACAGCCATGCAGCACCTTCCATGATGCCCCGAAGGGAAGGTCCGTTTCGGGACCGGTCATCGTGGATTTAGCCCGGGTAAGGTTCTTCGCGTTGCATCGAATTAAGCCACATGCTCCACCGCTTGTGCGGGCCCCCGTCAATTCCTTTGAGTTTCATTCTTGCGAACGTACTCCCCAGGTGGTATGCTTACTGCGTTAACTGCGTCACTGAGCCCGAAAGCCCAACAACTAGCATACATCGTTTACAGCGTGGACTACCAGGGTATCTAATCCTGTTCGCTCCCCACGCTCTCGTGCCTCAGCGTCAATACTGACCCAGCCGGCCGCCTTCGCCACTGATGTTCTTCGTGATATCTATGCATTTCACCGCTACACCACGAATTCCACCGACCTCTGTCAGATTCAAGACACCCAGTATCGGAGGCAATTTTACCGTTAAGCGGCAAGATTTCACCTCCGACTTAGGCGCCAGCCTGCGCACCCTTTACACCCAATGATTCCGGACAACGCTTGCACCCTCCGTATTACCGCGGCTGCTGGCACGGAGTTAGCCGGTGCTTGTTCAATTGGTACCGTCAGTGGGGATCGAAACCCCCAGATTCTTCCCAAATAAAAGCCGTTTACAACCCATAGGGCCGTCTTCCGGCACGCGGCGTGGCTGCGTCAGGGTTTCCCCCATTGCGCAAGATTCCTCACTGCTGCCTCCCGTAGGAGTCTGGGCCGTGTCTCAGTCCCAGTGTGGGGGATCATCCTCTCAGACCCCCTAGCTATCATCGCCTTGGTGAGCCGTTACCTCACCAACTAACTAATAGCACGCAGACCCATCTGAATCCAATCGAAATTTTTAACAACTGTGGCCATGCGGCCCCGCTGCATTATGCGGTATTAGCCACCCTTTCGGGCGGTTATCCCCCAGATTCAGGCAGGTTGTCTACGCGTTACTCACCCGTGCGCCAGTCTCCATCTCAACCGAAGCCAAGACTTCTCCTTCAACTTGCATGTGTTAAGCCCGCCGCCAGCGTTCGTCCTGAGCCAGGATCAAACTCTCCATTGTATATATCTATATTATAATAGTACACTCTGGAAAATCTTATCCCCCGACTCACTCAAACAATCTGTTTATGTCTGTCTTTCAATATGTTTAAAGAAC
>NZ_JAKLWS010000082.1 GCF_022012475.1 Rhodohalobacter sulfatireducens | reverse complement strand
GTATACTCACGGATTTCGTAATATTTATGATGTGGCAATTGACCCCTATATGAATATTTTTACCCGCGGGAATACCAATGACGGAAAAAATTGGAATGTGCGATTTTCTCATCACATCCAAACTGGTCAATACGGGTATACAACTCTTTTTATGAATTTTACTGAAGAGATAATCCCGGCCTTGGTCGATGTAGGGGGTGGTTCCGGAGCGGGTGCTCTTTATATGGACGATGATCGATGGCCTGCGCAGTATAATCATGTACCTTTAATGGCTGATTGGGGAAGAAATATTCTTTTTATGCATCATGTGAATCCGGCAAACGGAAGCTTTGAGCAGGAAGAACAGGAGTTTGTCGAATTACCCCAGATTACCGACCTGGATATAGATGCGTCTGGTACGCTTTATATGTCTGCCTGGGATGGTGCGGGCTTTAGGGGGGATTCCGCTCGAGGCTACATCGTACGGGCGGTCCCCGAAGGATTTGAGGTATCTGATTTTCCCAATCTGCAAAATGTCTCGCTCGAGGAACTGGGGCAATACCTGCAATCTGAAAGTGCCAAAGCCCGGCAATATGCTCAATATGAGCTGCTTCAAAGACCTGCGGCCGATGCTGCTGAAGTTGCGTGGCAAATTGCTAGTAACAATCAGGTACCCCTCGATATTCGTGTAGCAGGAATCTTTACCTATTCGCAAATTGCCGGTGAAAATGGAATTGACAATTTGGTAGAATTAACCGGTGATGACACGGTACAGGAATTTGCCCTGAGGGCTCTCGCAGACCGTAAGGAGTATGTTGATAAGGTTCCTGCCGAGCCGTTCCTTACGGCCCTGAATGATAGCTCCGATCGTGTAAAAATTGCGGCCATTGTCGGATTGGGCCGTATGGGCCGCCCGGAGGCAACCCAAGCGCTACTGGATATTCCAATTCCTCCTTCATTTGAGTCTCCTGCCCCGAGAACAGAGGGACCCCATGCCTCTCCCAATCCAGCCATAATCCCGGCACACGTGGCTGTTAAAGCTCTTGTTGATATTGGAGATACAGAACAAATTCTCGATGCTGTGGAGTCAGAGCAAAATGAACTCGCCTTATGGGCGCTGCGATATATTCACCAGCAACAAGTGCCCGAAAGACTCATAACCATATACCAGGATTCTGACGACGCTGAATTCAGGAACCAGATTCTTCATAACCTGGCCCGCATTTACCACCAGGAAGCTCCGTATGACGGTTCGTGGTGGTGGAGTACCCGGCCCGATAATCATGGTCCGTATTACCGGGCTATAGAATGGGGAGCAACCCCACTCATCCGTGATTTCCTGCTGAATGTATGGCGTCAAAGCTCAGTTGAAGAGGAACAACTATTTGCTCACCTTAACAGCAAGTATCGATTGGAAATATCAGAATTTGGAGTAACAGAATCCCCGGAAGAACCGGTTGTAGAGGAACAAGAAGTTGATTTTGAAGAACTTGCCAGCCGGGAGGGGCAGGTCGGAGAGGCTTCGATTGAGGATGTTATGCTGGCATTGGAAAGCCTGAGTGAAGATAGGGAGGTTAATGAGGAGCGGGGACGAGAACTGTTTGTAGAACTGGCCTGCTCTGCATGCCACAGCATCGATCCGCAAGAAACTCCCAAGGGCCCTTACCTGGGACAAATAGGCGGCATCATGACCCGTGACCAAATTGCCGAAGCCATACTCGAACCCAATGCTTCTATATCCCAGGGATTTGCTACTGTGCAAATTCAAACAGAAGATGGCGTCAGCTATATAGGGTTTGTAACAGAGGAATCGGCGGATGAACTTGTAATACGGAACATTGCCGGTCAGGCAACCACGATTGAACAAGCCAGTATCACTTCACGCAAAGAGCTGGAATCTTCAATCATGCCGGCGGGACTCGTTAATTCGCTTTCCTATGATGACTTTACTACACTGGTGAACTATCTTGCGGGACAAGTGGAATAGATTTAAAAGAATACTATAAGATTAACTATCCAGCAGTTAGCGATTAATATAATGCCAAATAAAAATGTAAAGTAACTTCCATCATGAAAAATCTCTTATTTACTTTTGCTTGTACACTACTTTTGATTCTAGCAGGAATAGGTCCCGTGACAGCCCAGGATCAGGAAAATGGAGAATGGATTGACCTGTTTAACGG
>NZ_JAKLWS010000081.1 GCF_022012475.1 Rhodohalobacter sulfatireducens | reverse complement strand
TACCTTTTTTCACACAAAAAAGGTACTACCCTTTAACTTGAGGATTTGGCAAAATGTTAGATGAAAGATCACACGGATCAATGAATGGAAGCTGGTCAACTACGCTAAAGAGAAGCTTCGATGACCAAGGTCAACTACGCTAAAGCTTCGATGACCAAGGTCAACTACGCTATCATTTCCATTATCAATTCGTTTATTCATGAAAAGCTTCGATGGCCAAGGTCAACTACGCTAAAGCTTCGATGACCAGGGAGCTTGGGAACGAGTTAATAGACCGGAAAAAGGGCACAAGTGAACACTTACGCCAGTTGGGCTTTGAAACGAGTAAAAGTACCTGAAAATTGGGCACAAGTGAAACTGCGCTGAAGACTTGCACCAGGTTGAGAATGATTATTGAGCTTTCAATAGAACTTTTAATGTGGTTAAAGCCAACTCCTATCTTCTACTTCTCCCCGTCAGTTAAAACTGACGGTAATAGATTGTTTCTGCTCTTAATTGAGTAAGTGGGCCATAAGTGAGTCAACTACGCCAGAAGGCTTCGTTGACCGAGGACGTTTCGCTGAACCTTGCGCCAGATGGGGGACTTGGGAACGAGTAATAAGCCGATGCCGTAGGTGAGATATCCGTCTTTTAAGCTGGGTACTGTTGGTACCAACGGTA
Organism: Rhodohalobacter sulfatireducens; assembly: GCF_022012475.1. Lineage (GTDB taxonomy): Bacteria > Bacteroidota > Rhodothermia > Balneolales > Balneolaceae > Rhodohalobacter > Rhodohalobacter sulfatireducens. The sequence continues at coordinate 1,608 of NZ_JAKLWS010000081.1, read as the reverse complement.
TAGAACCCCTGAAACGATCGAGGGTTTAGACAGTGGATGGCCTTTAGAATGGCATCTGTTCATTTCAGTTATATTTTTATTTAAACATATAGTAAGATTGTTATATTTATCAATCATTAACAATAGCATCGGTATCTCTAAGTTTAAATAGAATGAGCTATAGAATAACACTGGATATACCTGAAGAATCATTTTCAGCTTTGCGACAAAATCCAGATGATTTTGCCAAAGAATTACTGCATGCCGCTTTAAGCAAGTGGTACGAACAAGGATTGATCTCACAGTCTAAAGCAACTGAAATATCTCAGTTATCCAGGCAGGAATTTTTGGAGGTGCTAAAGAAATATAATGTATCTCCATTTCAGTATACGCCGGATGAGCTTGAGAAAGAAATTCAATAATTAAAATGATGCATCTTGTATGCAATGCTTCACTCCTGATTTTCCTGGCCAAAATCGATCTGATTCACCTATTGCCCCGAATAAGTGACAATTTGATTGTTCCCAGTGGAGTTTATGATGAAATTGTGGGACAAAAAGATGCTGCCAGCGAATGGATTGAGAAGAATAAAAAAAATACGTAATAGAGGTAGGATCCATTCCTAAGATTATTGAGTCATGGGATCTTGGTAAAGGTGAAACGGAGGTTATAGCTCATGCTTATTCAAAAAAAGGTCTAAAAGTAGCACTGGATGACAAAGCAGCCCGAAATTGTGCGACGAGTGTGGGAGTTGATGTTATTGGGACGATTGGTCTTATTTTAGTAGCTGGTAAGAATGGATATGTAGACGATTCGACAACCTATCTTGAAAAGTTGAGGGAAACTGGTTTTAGAATTAGCGATCATCTGTATAAACACGCTATTTATTTGGCTCAGAAATGAAATCACATCATAGTCATCGGATGAATGAACCGGCTATGACCGGAAGGCCCCCGAAAATACACAACCGATGACTCTCACACAGACGCCCCAACAGCCATCCCGTGCCACGACCAGGTCTGCTCACCGAGCTCGATAGTGTAGGTAATATCTCCGTCTCTTGTTATGGAATGATCGGTAACAAGAGTTGGGAGAGGATGCATTGCACGTGTGCAATCATACCCCGAAAGGGTAGCATAACTCAGCCTCAACTACGCCTAGCCTGCTCAACGAAGTTTTAACGTAGTTGAGGCTTCGTAGAGTAAACCGCGGCAAAAACAGGAACAATGTGAACGGTTTGCAGCCGTGGGTTTAGTGAGAGCATCAAAAAACCCCGAGGCGGTGGATATTGAAAAAGCTTGATTAGAAAAGAGGGGTAGTACAAAAAATGATGAATGGATTCCTAACCGTTGGAATGGAAGCTGGAGCTTCCGATTGGCGTTCCCAAGCAAGAGCTTGGGAACGAGTAAGGTCTGGATTCTGGATTGCACCTGTGCAATCTCACACACCCCAACGGGGTGACATAACATAGCCCACGGCAAAAACAGGGGTGAAACGACCTGTTTGCAGCCGTGGGATAAACGGAGGCATCAGGAAAACCCCGAGGCGATGGGTATTGAAAAAGCTTGATTGGAATCGAGGGGTGGTGCGAAAAATGATGAATGGATTCCTATCCGTTGGAATGGAAGC
>NZ_JAKLWS010000080.1 GCF_022012475.1 Rhodohalobacter sulfatireducens | reverse complement strand
GAAGCGTTCATATTCTGATACATCCATCAAAACAGCAGCACTTTTGCCATGTTGAGTAAGTATAATTGGTTGCTTCTCTTTTTTTAAGCGTTTTATAAAATCCGCAGATTTCTTGCGAAACTCGGAGAGAGGTTCTATATCTTTTGAAATTGAAATATCCATATCAGTACTTTAAAAGTTTTTTTATGCACTAAAAAGATACTGATTGAGATTTGAACTTACAACATTAGGGTAGGTTGGTTTACGGTTTGGCGTTTAACCGGCTTGGCCTTTATGAGTAGAAATGTAATTAAAACTGTGAACTTCTTTAAGCCTACGAATTTTATAAGGGCAAATAGTGGCCAAGTCCGCGTTGAAACGCTGGTGTGTGCCCGGCATGGGTGCCTTGGCTTACAGGAATGTAAGTCATAAATCTTGAGGGTGCCACAAAGTGATCCCCATGGGAAAAGTTCCTTATGGGCAGGGGTGACGTCCTGAACCATTAGCAAGTCGCAAGGGCGTTGCGGGTAACCGCAGGTCTGCCCCGAAGGGATGGCCATGCCAAAGGAAGCGAGACTGTCCCGAAGGGATGCCCGTGGCGCAAACTCCGGTCCTGACGAACAGCCCCAACGGGATGCCCAGGGCAGAACCGCATAAGAGGCTTGATGAACTGGACGAGCAAACACATCATTGTGATGTCCAAAACACCGTGAGGTGCACGCTCATTAAGTAGATGCGGCAGGCATTGGAGGAAAGAAGGCACTCTTACCCGGGGAGATCCCGGCTCTGCTTTGGCAGGGTTGGGAAGTCAGCCGACGTCATAGTAGTCCCGACTGGCTGGTCGGGATGAAGGACGGAATGTTACCCGGCATTCGATGGAGGCCAGACTTCGGGCTCGCCAAGGATAGATTTCCTTGAGTTCGAATAGCTGCCACTAAAAGATGCCATCTGAACAAAACAACGATGATAGAACAAGTAATCCAACAACGGAATCTGAACAAAGCCTACCAAAAGGTCTGCGCTAACAAAGGAGCAGGCGGAGTGGATGGGATGGAAACACCCCAGCTGAAAGCCCACCTGCAAACTCACGGCCCGACCCTGATAGAGCATATCCGCAATGGAAGCTATCAGCCCAGCCCGATCAAAGGCGTGGAAATACCCAAACCGAACGGCAAGAGGAGGATGCTTGGCATCCCGACGCTGACCGACCGGGTTATCCAGCAAGCCCTGCATCAGGTGCTTGAGCCTGTATTTGAGCCGGACTTCCAGCGGCACAGTTACGGATTCCGTCCCAACCGCAACGCCCACCAGGCTGTGCAACAAGCCCAACGGAACATTAATGACGGCTATCAGCATGTGATAGACATTGATTTGAAGTCATTCTTCGATCAGGTCGACCATGCCATACTGCTGGAATTGGTACACCAAAAGGTCACGTGCCAGCTGACGATGAAGCTGTTGCGAAAGTTCCTGCGCGCTCCGATGCAGATCAACGGAACCTTACACAAACGCAGAAAGGGAATGCCGCAAGGCTCTCCCCTCAGTCCCCTGCTATCCAACATTCTGCTCAATGAACTTGACAGAGAGCTGGAAAAGCGCGGACATCGCTATGTGCGGTATGCCGACGATTTCAGTATCTACGTGCGCAGCAAACGAGCCGCCCGACGGGTAGGTAACAGAATCTACCTGTTTCTCAGGGATGTACTTCGCCTGCCGATAAACCGGGAGAAAAGCGGGATTCGACGCCCCTCAACATTCAACATACTGGGCTATCATTTTGTCCCGGTATTCAAGAAAGGGGCCAGAGGGCAATACCAACTGGTGGTGAGTGCGAAGAGCAGGAAAGCCTTCAAGCGAAAGCTTAAAGAGCTGACCCGCAAAACCATTTCCATAAGTTTTGCCGAACGAATCCGGCGGCTCAACCGGCTGATACGAGGCTGGCTGAACTACTTCAAACTGGCCAACATCCACGGCAAATTACAAGCACTGGATAGTTGGCTGAGAAAACGGCTGCGGTACTGCATTTGGTCCCGAGGCCTAGGGAGAAGAAACCGGAACGCAAACGGAAGAACCTGATGCGCCTGGGAGTAAACCCTGAAGATGCCTATGCATGGAGTCCCGACAGCTGTCGGGATGGGAGGCTGGAGAGTCGCTCAAAGCCCCATCCTGAAAACGACAATAACCTTAGCCAGAATGAAGAAACGGGGCTATATTGGAACTCTATCACCAAATCAGGTCAACGTAGCAAACCGCCGTATACGCGACCCGTATGTACGGTGGTGGGAGAGGCGCACCGTGGGCTTATTGCTCACGGCCGTCTACTCG
>NZ_JAKLWS010000007.1 GCF_022012475.1 Rhodohalobacter sulfatireducens | reverse complement strand
ATGGAGTGTAATAAACTGTTTGTCTGCTCAGAGGAAGGTGCCAAAATAATGGACGGCTGTTGCAGCGAAGAGTGCAAACAGAGTGAGTTCAAACGCCCCTTCGATCCCGATAATGCGTTCCGGCCCTTCAGAAAATGGTACAACTACTTTGATGATGAATTTAAAGATCGGGAAATGCAGGAACAGTAGGAAATGATGATAGCGCGAGCGTCCCGCACCTGCTGGCAATAGGGGCATAAACGAGACGCATACCCATCACCATTTGTCGGTTCAGCCGTAAAATTCAACAGCCTAAAAAAGGAATCGTTTGCAGAAAAGTTAAGCACAAAGATACTGCGAATTTCACGGCGGGCACAACGTTGTGATCTTAGTGGCTAAAATTTCTTGGGATTGGCATTCATAAATTTGTGCTTTACTGCACTCAGATTTAACGATTTAAAGGTTTCGCTCAAGCGTTCAAAAAATGAGCCGATATTCGACGTAGCGATTTATTTGATTCAATCAATAACCGCTATGTCGCAAAATCTCAATAATTGTTATATCTCTGCTCGCGTAAGTTTGCAACTTGTGCGATGGTTCATTTTAAACATGTGGGTACAAGTAACAAACTTGCACCAGTCGCCTATAATCCTATCCCAAATAGAAAAACCCCAATCCGGAAACCGAATTGGGGTTAAGTGCAAGTAGTGAAGAGCCTTATGTCTTCGTTTATTTGCGGTTTATTTGTCTTCCATCAGTTTTTTGAATTCGTCCAGTGTAGAACGAACTGCTTTCGCTGATGAGTCTAAAAGATGTTGTTCTTCTTCGTTTAAATCAACCTCAATAATCTCTTTGATTCCGCCGTGTCCCAACTTAACGGGTACACCTAGGAAAAGATCGTTGATTCCATACTCACCGTCCAATTTAGCAGCTACGGGGAAAACCCGGTTTTGATCGAGCATAATCGCCTCAACCATTTGTGCTGCTGCTGCACCGGGCGCGTACCAGGCCGATGTTCCCATCAACCCTACAATTTCACCACCGCCTTTCTTGGTTCGTTCAACAATAGCATCGAGTTTGTCTTTCTCGATCAGTTGTGTAACGGGAATACCCGCCACTGTGGTATATCTTGGAAGCGGAACCATCGTATCGCCATGGCCGCCCATCAGCAGTGCCTGAATGTCTTTTGGTGATATGTCGAGTTCCTGGGCGAGAAATGCACGATATCGCGCAGTATCCAGAATGCCTGCCATTCCCATCACTTTTTTAGAATCGAGTTTACTTGCAGTATGAGCAACGTAAGACATTACATCCAGGGGGTTGGAAACCACAATGATGATTGTATCCGGAGAGTGCTTTATCAATTCTTTGGTTACACTCTCAACAATATTGCTGTTAATTTCCAGAAGATCATCACGACTCATGCCGGGTCTTCTTGGAATTCCGGCTGTAATTACGCACACGTCTGAATCTTTGGTGTCCTCGTAATCAACCGTTCCGTTCAAACGAGTATCAAACCCGGAGATGGGAGATGTTTCCCACTGGTCTAGCGCTCGTCCCTTTGATGGATAAAATGTTTTGTCCCCTTCCTTTTTTTCGATGTCAACCATTACCACTTCTTTGGCAAAGTCGCGTTCGGCAATAGCAAATGCCACCGTTGAGCCTACATTTCCTCCGGCTCCTACAACAGTTACTTTCATGATTATATTTGATTTTATGAGTGTTTTATTGAAAAAGTTCGATATTCAAAAATTACAGAAATTCTGTGTTTATTGAATGAATACCGAGGTAGATTCTTTAATCTTTTCGTTTATCAAAGCCCCACATCAGTTTATTTCTCAATGTTTCAAAATAGTTTTGTTCGGGCAATTGTATAAGATCTACTGAAAAATCGCTTTGAATTATTTCGATGTCAAGTGTGCTGTTATGTGGCTGTACAATTCCATCATATGAAAATAAAATATGCTCAGATGTGCCTACACTTCGAACAGTCAAAGGCCGGTTGCTCGGCAATACTAATGGCCTTGTGGTTAAGGTGTGCGGGTTGATAGGTGTTACTACCATCACAGGGGTATTGGGCTGAATGATCGGTCCGCCGGCAGAAAGGTTGTAAGCTGTAGAACCTGTTGGAGAACTTATAATCAATCCATCCGCCCAGTAATGATTGATCAGTGAGCCATCGTACTCCACCTCAAGTTTAATCATGGAGGAGGTGTCTTTCCGGGAAAAAAGAAACTCGTTGAGGGCGTAAAATTGTTCACCTTCCTCTGTTTTTGCCTGGAGCATTTGACGTTTATCAAGTCGGTATTTTTTTTCAACTACACTTTGCAGAGCTTCCTCTATTTGAGAGGGCTGAATATTCGCCATAAAACCAAGCTTCCCGGTGTTGATACCTACCAGTGGTTTTTCAATTTCCTTAACAAGATGAGCGGTATGCAACATAGTTCCGTCTCCCCCCAAAGCAATGATTACATCAGCTTCTTGAATTGCTTTTTGCTCACTATCAACCACTGTAATGGTTTGTCCCTGTACTATTTCAGGGAACTGCTTTTTGATCTGTTCTGTAACAAATATTTTGGTTCCGTTAGCTTGTGCCCACAGGATAACTCGCTCAAGAGGATCTTGAATGGAATACTTTTCAGGATTTGCTATGATGCAAAAGCTCATTCAGCGCTGGTTATAGAATTTTGAACACTAACCTGGTCTATATGCAAAAGCCAGGGCACAGATGTGGATTCAATTCCCCTAACCCGATTTTTATAGATCCCGAGAATATCTGTATCTACACGCATCCAATAGTTTTCATCAATGGGACTAAGATTGTGATGCAGCGAACTGCTATTTCGGCTGTATATGGATGTTTGCCGGGTCGGAACCCGAATATCAAATAAAACCAGGGATGAATTCGGGGTAAAAATAATATTATGCAGTTCTGTTAAAATTTTCCGGGTAATTGCATCTTCCGTATAGCTTGAATAATACTGTTCAAGTGGTTCTGCATCTTCCGTGATCTCAAATTCGTCGACATTCAAAGAGATATCTCCCCGTGTTGAAAAATCTTCTTCTGTCAGGTAAGCAAGACGGCTTATCAACCATTGTTGATTAACTTCAGCCCCTTCGTTTAAATACAAAGCCGCAATGCGCGAAGCGTTATTCTGCACAAAGTTAAAGTTTTGCTGGTAAGAGGACTGAAGTTCTCCGTTTTCATTTAGAATTTGGTTTGATATTTCAGGTCCAATTTCGGGAATCCAATCAGTATCACTTGTAGAAAACTCCTGGAACAGATTCGATTCACTTTCAAACATCTGCATGTTAATCCGGTTGATGGGTGGCAGGTCACTTCCGTTGAAGCTATCTCTGCGTATCATCACAATTTGTCCATTATTTTCTACCCTGTTTAACTGATAAGGCCCTGTACCGACGGGCCGTTCTGAAAGAATTGATGAATTTCCAGAAATTGCTTCTTGTGGATAGATTAATAAATATGGAGATGCGAGTTTTGTTAGAAACTGAGGGTCTTTCTCTTTCAATACTATTGCCAGTGTTTGTCTGTCAATCACCTGAATTCCGGCTACGCTTTGCAAAACGCGCTGATCAGGATCGTAAACGGATCGTTGCTCAAGGTAGTAATTTTCAAACCCGCGGATGTTCATTAGTAACTGGGCGGCTTGACTGGGCACGTTAATACTGGCGGTTCTTTCGAGAGCAGTTTTAACATCCGAAGCATTTACCCTGCGGCCAATTCCGGAATTAAAAATGGAACTGTTATGAAAGAATTTATTTTGATTGAGGCGAAATACATATTCCAGGCTGTCTTCAGAAACTTCTAAGTTGCTTGCAATATCCGGGATAGGATTCCCCTGTCGGTCAAGGGTATACAATCCATCATAAATAAGAGTGAGTGCTCTCTGTGTACTCAAATTTTCGGCGAAGAGCGGATCAAAATTTGTGACAGAATCAATCAACCCGATTGTCAGTTGAGTAAATTCTTCTTCTGTTGAATCCTGCTGGGTGGTTTGCTGTGTGGCGGGCGCATCTTCAACAACCACAACTGTAGATTCCGATGAACTGCAAGCGTAGATACCGGTCATCAGAATCAGAAAGAATGCGAAATTTCGTAATGTATTTAGTTTCATCTATTTATTGGTTTTGAGTCCTTTAATGCCTTTAACAGCTTTTTGACTTAAAAGGTTTGTGTCGTAACTCTGGATGCGCCGTGCTTTTTGATTCTGATCTTCAACGGCTATATCAATTAACTCCAATAATAATTCCTTAAAAGTAATATCTGTCTCTTCCCAAAGATAAAACGAAAACGAGCCCGGTATGGTGTTAATTTCATTAAAATAAAATTGATGCGTCTCTTCATTTACTAAAAAATCAAGGCGAGCCAATCCACTGCAAGAGAGTAGCTTAAAAACTTCGATAGATGTTTCCCGGATTGCAGTTGTAAGTTTATCAGGTATTTTTGCAGGAATTTCGCGATCGGCTGATGCCATTCCCTTCGCCTCCTGGTCATTCATATATTTATCCTGGAAGGAGAGAAGTTCTTCTTTTCCCAGAGGACGTTCACATACGCTGGTACGTTGTTCCCTGGACGAGCCCAATACGGAGCAATTAATTTCCATTAACGGGGCAACAACCTTTTCAACCAACAGATGATCATCGTATTTAAAAGACGATTCAATAGCACGAATCAGTGCGTCCCGCTCTTTAACCACCTCAACACCAATACTGCTTCCTAAATGGACCGGTTTTACAATGACCGGGTAATCAAGCGATTCAATATTCTTGATAATGGATAATTGATTATCGATCCAGTTCTTCTCGACAAAATTAACACCTTCAACAACCGGAATACCATGAGTACGGCAGATCTCTTTGGCCATCACTTTATCCATTCCAATGGATGACCCCATCACACTACTTCCGGTACAAGGAATATTGAACATCTCGCAAGCTCCCTGGAAGGCCCCGTTTTCACCTTTCGATCCGTGAAAAGCATTTAAAACCGCATGTATGGGATGTGATTTTGATTTTGAGAACAAACCGGTCTTCTGTTCAATTAACACAGGTTGGCCAAAATCATTTTGACCAAAGAAACAGGCTATACTACTGTTTTCAAGTTTCTTGAGGTCCTCAAAATTTTTCAGGTCAAGTAGGTTTTCTCCGGTCAGCCACCGGCCATTTTTTGTGATATAAAGTGGGGTGACTTGATACTCGGAATCCTGGAGTGCGGCAATGGCCTGGTGAGCCGTAATTACAGAAACTTCATGTTCGGGTGAAGCACCTCCAAATGCTACCAATACAGTTTTTTGATCCATAAAAAAAGAAATCTTGTATGTCTACAGATGATACGAAGTTAGCCTGTGAATTGACAACGGGAGTCGTTGGTTGTTTGTAGTTCGTTGTGTGTTGTTTGTTGCAGTGTAGAATTAATTTACGAAGATAGCGCGATCGTCTCGCTCGTGCTCCTAACAACATGCACAAACAAAGATGTTTGCGCCATCCTTTACTCGTTCCCGAAGGTCCTCCTTCGGAACGTAAACCTGGAAGCTCTTGCTTCCATTCTTTAAACTCTAATAAACTATAACAGATAAAAGTCTCTAACCTTAATCCAAATTGTATCTCTCTAAAATCTCCATCACTTTATCAACAGGTAGTGCTTCCTGTGTATGTCCATTCCAGCCAGTCATGGTTTTGGCTTGAAAGAGGGAATTAAGGATCGCTTCTTCTGTGGCTTCCACAGCGGCGAGAAATAGTGGTGTCATTTCACTGTTTTTCAATTTGTTGATGGAATATACTGCTTCATCATCCTGATGAATACGAACTTCTTTATGAGTCGAAAATGCAATGACGTAATCACCACTTCCGTTTGATGCAAATCCGCCGACCCGGACTACTCCAAGAAATGCACGTTTGGCGAGGCGTTCCAGGTTTCGCGATGTGATCGGAGCATCCGTTGCGACGATGATCATGATTGATCCGTCTGTATCATAACTATAGCCGTCTGACCGCCGGGAGGGTTCTGGTGGCGCAATTGAAGCCAGATCATACGGAATCTCATTTGCCATGTAATGATTTTTGAGTTCTTCCCCTACAGGCGCTCCGTTGATCGTCAGGATTCCACCAAAATTGGACTGAACCAAAACGCCAACGGTATAACCCCCGCGACCTGAAGGTAAAACTCGGGATGCCGTGCCAATTCCTCCTTTAAATCCCAGCGCCCGGGTTCCCGTTCCGGCTCCTACATTTCCCTCTTCAACTGTACCGGTTTTGGCATTTCCGATTGCTGCGTATACATCATCAATGGTTACGTTTCTCGCTCGGATCTCGTTCAGCCAGCCGTCATTCGTCTCACCAACTACGGGATTGACCGATCTTACATTCTCATTTCCGGGTTGATTGAGTACATAATCAGAAATACCATTGGCAACTGTATGAATGCTGAGAGTATTGGTGAGGCCGATGGGCGTTTCTATCTCTCCAAGCTCGCGAACCTGGGTAAAGCCAAGTGCTTTGCCAAATCCATTTCCCACGTATACTGCCGCCGGGACTCGTTCCTGAAAAATATTTCCGTCATGCGGAAGAATAGCAGTAACACCGGTTCGAATGCCATCTCCTTCAATAATCGTTTGATGTCCCACTTTTACCCCGGCTACATCGGTAATTGCATTAAACTCACCCGGAGTTAGAATGCCTGTTTCAATTCCAAGATCACGAGCTCGTTGTGAATGGGCTGAATCGGCGAAGAATAGAAAAATGAGAACTGCAAAAGGGAAAAGTAGTCTATGCTTCATGCAAGTAGTAGATAGATTTTAGTAGACCGTTGATGGAAAGGAACTGCAACTCAAAGTAATTGTCAACTTTATGCACTCCACATTCCTCAAATCGAAACAAAAAACTATCCACCTAAAAACAGATACTTTGGACTAGTTAAAATCACAATTCTCGCCACGACAACACTCCTCTACGTTAATTCCGCACGAAGAACATTGTCCATGGCCGTGTACCCAAACTAAAGGAGCAAGCTGTCCACAGTATATGCATCTTCGCTGCCCATTAGTTTTGGAGATAGAGTTAGAGTCCTCGGTCGAAGAAGCTTTGGCGTAGTTGACTCGCTTGTACTCGTCGGATGATGGCACATATGAAGACCTTTGCGCCATCTCACTGTCTGTGTCTGGTCTTTCTTTATTCTTCTTCAGTAAGTTCACGATAGGCTACATCCACATTTCTTGAGAGTGAAAGAAAATCGCTCGGGCTGATAAAGTTAGGGAATTCATCGAATGATTCAATATCCATCAGTTCCTCTTTGCTATGTCCTTCTGCAATTCCCCGGCGGGTGTATTCCATCAGATGGGAGAGGAAATCTCGCATGTGGAGCAAATCATCGCCGCTTCCGGTTACACCGAATTCAGGGTTTCCATGTCCAAAAATAAACTGTGTGTCAGAATTCGCTTCAGAAACGACATTTTCTAACGTGGTAATCCAGTTTGCAATCAAAGCACCACCACCGCGATCGATGAAAGGATAGAGCCGATTGAACATCAGGTCTCCCATGTGGGCAACATTGGCATTTTCAAACCAAATCACGGAATCGCCGCCGGTATGAGCCGGTCCATAGTGTTTAGCGTGAATAGTTTCATTGCCCATATCCATATCATATTGCTCCTCAAATGTGGTGCCGGGAACGGTTGGTTGATTGTCGGAACCTTCAGCTGACATCCGCATTAAATCCGGTACATTAGCATGACCAATAATCTGGTAACTGTTCTCTTCAAAAACGGAGTTCCCGCCGGTATGATCACCATGATGATGCGTATTAAACAACACCTTTTCGGGCCCGCCACCAAAATTGGAAATGCCGCTTATAAAATTACCGGCTGGATCCGGATATTGAGAGTCAATCGCCACAATCGCATCTTCAGTTGTAAACCAGCCGATGGTTCCACCCTGCATGGTAAAAATACCAACGCCATTTCTGAGTTCAGTAAAGTTAGAGTCCTGTAGAAATTTTAGTTTTGGCAAGAAAGCTGATCCGGCCAAGAGTAGTGCAACCTGTTTTAAGAAATCAATGCGTTTCATAAGTTATATGGATTTTATTCGAGGTGGTGTTCGTCGCGAATCAACAAAAGTATGGCTGCGTGAGGAACGATCAGGAAATTCTCATTTTCAAATTCAATTTCATGTGAACGGCTTTTCAGAAAAATAGCGAGATCGCCTTCTTTGGCCTGCATGCCGATATATTTCGGGTCAGAAGTTTGATCTTTCCAGGGCTCATCTATTTCCTGTGACGGTATTGGGTATCCCGGCCCGGTTTTGATAATATAGCCACTCTGAATCTCTTCTTTCTCTTTCACGGTTGCGGGAAGTACAAGTCCGCTTTTGGTACGGGTTTCCATGTCACGCGGTTTGATGAGAACCCGATCGCCAATAATGATAAATTTGTCAACTGAATTAAGGTATTCCTGGATCATTCAAATGTTGATTGATTTCAAATTAAAACAAAAAGCTGAACAGAAAGTTCGCAAAAAGTGTATTGAATACAAATTTTACGTCCCGGAGTAGCGATTGTATTTTTTCGAAATTGCAAGATATTCAGTAAAGTTGAAATGATTATAGTTTATTTCGAGTATTGAAATAGTATACTATAACGCGTTTACCGGTTCAATGACCTTCAAGCGTCCGAAGGTTCTTGAAGCGTCTTTTTTGGTGATTTTCAATAAGAAGACGTGACGCTTGAAGGACTTCCGCTCTGCCTGTCTGCCGAAGCCTCGGCACAGGCAGGCTTCAGACTCTTCAAGGACACTTCTTTATAAATACTTGAAGCGGTATACTATAAGCATTTTAACAAAACCAAATTTCTAATGATCACCAGCAAAACGTTCCTCTCATCCATATTTATATTAATCAGTTTTGTAACTATCCCGCCCTCTGTATTCGCACAGATCGATCGTGAAGCCGGGCCCATGAATATGACTCGTTCCGAGGTAATAGCGGAAAACGGGATGGTTGCAACCAGCCACCCATTAGCTACACAAATTGGACTGGATATATTGAGGCAGGGTGGGAATGCCATTGATGCCGCTATAGCAGCCAATGCCGCTACGGGTTTGATGGAACCGACGGGCAATGGAATTGGGGGAGACCTTTTTGCAATTATTTGGGATGCAGAAACGGAGCAGTTATACGCCTTGAATGCAAGCGGCCGATCGCCAACGGGGCTTTCATACGAGGAACTTATAGCTGAACTGGAGAACCAAGGAGCAGAATCTATTCCGTCTTATAGCCTGCTTTCCGTTTCTGTGCCCGGCGCTGTAGATGGCTGGTTTGAAATGCACGATCGTTTCGGGTCAATGTCCATGACTGATATTTTAGCCCCTGCCACTCATTATGCCGAGGAGGGTTTTCCAGTTACAGAAGTGATCTCCGCAAGTTGGAGACGAAGTGTTCCTTTTCTCAAAGATCAGCCCGGAGCATTCGAAGAGACATTTACGATAGACGGGGAGGGTCCTGAAAAAGGGGAGATTTTCAAAAATCCGGACTTGGGTAACACCTTTCGACTTTTGGCCAGGCAGGGGCGTGATGCTTTTTATTGTGGCGAAATTGCAGAAAAAGTAGATTCATACATGCGCGAACATGGTGGATATCTCCGATACGAAGATTTTGAAAAACACCACTCTGAATGGGTTGATCCTGTATCGACAAACTATCGCGGATATGATGTATACCAGGTTGGCGGAAATGTTCAGGGAACTGCGGTTTTGCAGATGCTGAACATCCTGGAGGGTTTCGACTTGGCCTCCAAGGGATTTGCCAGTACTGAAACACTTCACCTGCTTATTGAGGCAAAAAAATTGGCGTTTGAAGACCGTGCAAAGCATTATGCAGATCCCGACTTTCAGGATGTTCCGTATGATGTTTTACTCTCCAAAGAATATGCTGCCGAACGCCGTGAATTGATCGGAGATGAAGCTTTGGCAGATCTCAGTTCCGGTGTGGAGCAGCTTGAGGAAGGTGATACGATCTTCTTAACAACAGCTGACAAAGACGGAAATATGGTTTCACTGATTCAGAGTAATTTCCGGGGGATGGGTACGGGGTTTGTCGTTCCGGGAACCGGATTCAGTTTTCAAAATCGCGGTGAACTTTTTTCACTTGATCCGGAACATCCCAATGTTTACGAGCCCGGTAAAAGGCCGTTTCATACTATCATTCCTGGTTTTGTAATGAAAGATGGAAAACCCTGGTATGCTTATGGAAATATGGGAGGTGCATATCAACCTGTCGGTCATGTTAGTTTACTGACTAATATCATAGATTTTGGAATGAACATTCAGCAGGCGGGTGATGCTCTACGGTGGTCGCATTCCGGATCAACCCAGCCAACTGACAGTTTATCTGAAAGGCTGGATGGCCCGGGACAAGTAAGTATTGAATCTTCTATAGATTTCGAGGTAGTTCGTGAGCTGCGAGCGAAAGGACATAATGTGCAGATTGGTAACAGCTTTTTTGGCCGCTACCAGGGAATTATGCGAGATCATGAGAAAGGAGTCTATTTCGGAGCATCTGAATCCAGGGTAGACGGTCAGGCTGCAGGGTATTGATTTTTCAGACAACTCTTGAACGTTTTCATAGCTCAGAGCTTTTTATATAAATGAAATTCTAAAAGAAAGCGAGATTACAGATGAAGACGAAAAGTGTAGGAATCATCGGAATGGGATGGGTCGGTTCTAGTGTAGCCAGCTCGATATTGCAGCAAGGTGTGTGCCGCGAACTCCTGCTGAACGACATCAATGAAGAGATTGCAGAGGGTGAGGCGATGGACCTCAATCACGGCTCGCCATTTTATCCGAGTGCTAATGTAAAGGCGGCAACAGTAGAGGATATGCTTAAATGTGATGCAATAGTAATTACAGCGGGAAGAGGTGGTGAATCGGATGAATCGAGATTAAATTTGTTAAATGAGAACATTAAGATTGTTCGTACTATTTCGAAGCAGTTGAAAGGATATGAAGGAATATTGATCGTCGTGAGCAACCCGGTTGACGTGATTACCTACTATTATCAAAAATTGACTGGAATTCCATCAAATAGGGTTATGGGAACTGGTACTATGCTCGATACTGCACGGTTGATGGATATAGTGGGAGATAAAATTAATGTCGATTCCAAAAGCATTAAGGCAGAGGTAATTGGTGAACATGGTGATTCTGAAGTGGTTCTTTGGTCAAAAGCTCTGGTAGGGAATACGCCACTTCAAAGTTGGGAGGGATGGAGTAAAGAGTATGAAAATGAGATTACCGAACAGGTAAAAAATGCAGCCTATGAAATCATAAAAAGAAAGGGAGCCACCAATCACGCTATTGGAATGGTAACGGCAACACTCATCAAATGGATTATGAGAAATGAAAACAGGATCATTACCGTCTCTTCAGTGGTCAACGGTGCCTATAGCTTGAATGATGTTGCGATTTCACTGCCATGCCTGATATCATCAAACGGAATTGAACGGATACTAGAAAGTGAAATCAGCATGGAAGAGATGGAGAATTTGCGACACTCGGCATCAGTGATTCATGATGCCATCAATTCTGTTAAAAGCTGAGATAAATCGCCGGTTCAAATTCAAAAAAAGCTAATTTGCCGGATATAGTTATAGATAAGTCTCAGCATATTTTTTAGGCCATCGTCTTTTGAAAATGAACGATGTAAATTTTTTTGGACGCTGACAGGTTAATAGAGCTGAAAATATATTTCACAAAAAGTACCGAACACCGATTCCACCATTTACATCAAAATCTGTGCCTGGGACGAGATCAAAGATCGGAGCAACTTCAAAAAACACGCTGAAACGGCTATGAGGTATTACATAATGCAGGCCTAACGGAAATCGTGGGCCAAATTTCGCATCATCTGCTAAAATAGCCCTGGCGCCAATTCCATAGAAAAAGGTGAGAGATCCGCGATCGACACTAAGCTGGTCGTGTTTCAGGTAGTCGGCGTGGACATGAATTTTATCATCTCTTCCCAGCGACCAAGCCAAGGCCCCATCGATCGCTCTTGTGCCCGACTGCCAAACCTGGATGCTTACACCGGTTGGTTCCCCTAAAACCACACCGAGTTCCGTACTGCCGGAGCGATATTGAGCATGAGCGTTGTCCAAAAACGAAAAACATACAAGAATAAGAGCTGATAAAAGAGTCGACTTCAAATAATTGAGATCATTCATGAAGCGAAAAAACTGATGATAATTAATGTGTATTCTGTAACTGAACTTTAACAGGAAATATCATGAAAAGTTTCAGATTTGTGAAATATAGTGCCTATCATTTGACGAGTTTACAGAGAACAAAAATCATCGTTTGAAATGTATATGTAGTAATGGATAAAAAACTTCTTCTTATTTTTGTGAAGAATCCCGAGAAAGGAAAGGTAAAAACCAGGTTGGCCAAAACAGTAGGAAATGATAAAGCCTATAATACCTACCTCAGGTTGTTGGATTATACGATGAAGGTAGCCGCAATGACAGAAGCACAAAAGCAGATCTGGTATTCTTCGTTTATTGATCACGAGGATGGATTCGAAAGTCAGCCGACAGGCCGTCCAAAGCATTCAGGCGGCTCAGTGACCAAATTTGAAAAAAAATTGCAAAGGGGTGAAAATCTTGGTGCACGAATGCAAAACGCTTTTCAGGATGGTTTTAAAGGAGAATACGGGAAAATTGTTATTATCGGGAGCGACTGCCCAGGAATAACCTCCGAAATCATAGAAGAAGCATTCACGGAATTGGATGGAAAAGATGTAGTCATTGGCCCTTCTGAAGATGGTGGTTATTACCTCTTAGGACTTAAGAAAATGATACCCGGAATTTTTGAGGATATTTCATGGAGTACGGAAGATGTGTTCTCCGAGACTGTGAAGGTTTTGAAAAACGAAAAGATGGATTACGGCTTACTTCCTACTTTGAATGATATAGATACCGAAGAAGATTTACGAAAAAGCGATTTTGAATGAGCGATTTTTTCATCAGCATAATCATTCCAACATTAAATGAAGAGGTAAAACTTGGGGGGCTTTTGAAGCACCTTAAAAAAAACTGTTCGGAAATTTCTCACGAGATAATCATTGCCGATGGCGGGAGTGATGACGGGACGGTTCAAATCGCAGAAAGTTTTGGTGCAACTGTTATTCATTGCCAAAAAAAAGGTCGTGCAGCCCAAATGAACGAGGGTGCTGAACATTCAAGCGGAACTATTCTGTACTTTTTGCACGCCGATACATTTCCACCACAGAATTTTTCAGATTACATCAGCCAATCTTTTAAAAAGGGTTACAAATCCGGGTGTTTTCAGTTAGTATTTGATGATCCGGATCCACTCCTTACATTTTACGGTTGGTTTACCCGCTTTAGGCTGACTCTTTTTCGGTTTGGCGACCAGAGTTTATTCGTCGAAAAAACTCTCTTTGAAGAGGTGGGTGGTTTCGATGAATCGATGATTGTTATGGAGGATCAGAAGATCGTGCGGGAACTCAAAAAAGCGGGTTCATTTCAACTGCTTGATGAACGTGTTACTACATCTGCAAGGAGATACAAAGTAAATGGAGTGATTCGATTGCAGGCTGTATTTTTTTTGATTTTACTTCTCTATTACTCCGGAGTAAGCCAAAGTACATTAGTTCATGTTTATAAAGAATTTATAGATAATTAACTCTGTAAGGTTTTTTGACTGCTAATAGATAAAGAGAGAAGTTTTCAGAATTAAAAACGCTTCCACAACTTTTGGTGTTAGAAGGGTGATTGATAATTCAAATACTGGTAAAAAATCGTTAATTTTTAAGCCAAGTTAACAGCCCGTTAACATATGTTTCCTATACTATTTTGTCAGTATTCGAACACTAAAAACTAAAGCTAAAAATAAACTCTATGACACGTCAAATACTATTAATATTAACCCTGTCACTACTTCCCTTGACGCTTTTTGCGCAGGGTACTACATCGGGGTCTATTGAGGGTACTATTACGGACGAGACCGGAGAGTCTTTGCCTGGTGCAAATATTATTGCGGTTCATCAACCAACAGGTACCGAATATGGAACTTCGAGTCGTGTAGACGGCGGATATACAATAAGAAATGTTCGCGTAGGTGGTCCTTACGAAGTAAGAGTCACTTTCATCGGCTTCAACCCACAAATTAAAGAGGTCGGAAATATCGAACTTGGAGAGAGGGTTTCGTTAGATTTCCAACTCGAAGAGGGATCTCTTGAGCTTGGACAAATTTCAGTTACTGCAGTACCTGACCAGATATTCAATTCTGACCGAACAGGTGCCAGTAAAAATATTTCAACGGAACAAATTTCGCGAACACCTACTGTTTCGCGGTCACTTTCTGATTTCACACGGTTAACCCCACAGGTAACAAGCGGAAACAGTTTTGGTGGTGCGAATGACCGGTATAATAACATACTTGTTGACGGTGCTACACTGAATGATGTATTTGGACTTGGTGATGCAACTCCGGGTTCACAAGCTGGTGTATCTTCACCATTAAGTATCGACGCAATTGCCGAATTTAATGTAGACATTGCCCCGTTTGATGTAACCAATAATGGTTTTACAGGTGGACAGGTGAATGCCATTACAAAGAGTGGTACAAATACCTATGAAGGGTCAGTCTACTTTCAAACGAGAAATGAATCATTGGTTGGAACATACATAGGAGAGGATGGAGAAACCGCTAATGATTTTCCGGAATTTTCTGAAAGATATGTTGGGTTGAATATTGGAGGTCCCATTATAAAGGATAAACTCTTTTTCTTCGTAAATGGAGAGTTTCGAAGGGAAACACAACCGATTACAACCGGTATTTTAAATAGTGGTGCTCCGAATACTATTGATTTTTCAGCTGATACTTTTAATGAGGTAAGAAATATATTTCAAAACCAATATGGCTACGATCCCGGTAATTACGAATCACCACTTGACCAAGATCAAAACAACAATAAGCTTTTGGTTAAGTTGGATTATAACATTAATCAAAGCAATAAATTAACATTCAGATATAATCATGTTGATGCTTTGGATGATGATGGTATTGGCCGTGGTCGTTTTTCTTACGATTTCAGTAATCGACAATATCAATTCAACAGTAATCAGAATTCATTTGTAGCACAGTTAAATAGTACTATAGGTAATAACAGCTATAATGAAGCCCGTGTAGTTTATACTCGAATTCGTGATTCAAGAGATGTAAAAGCAGAAGCATTTCCACAGGTTGAAGTGAGTATTCCTTTTGAGAATGATCCAGGTGATTTTGGTAGCATTGTTGCCGGAATTGATCGTTTCTCTCAGGCCAATGCTTTAGATCAGGATTTGATTGAGATCACAAACAACTTTACATATATAAGTGGAAATCACGAGTTCACGATTGGAACAAACAATCAAATTTTTACATTCGATAATCTCTTTGTTCAAGATGCTTTCGGTACATATACATTTTTTAGTATTGAAGATCTTAGAAATGGAGATCCTGTTGAATACCTCCATAGTTACTTATTACCAGGTGGTAGTCCAACAGCTAACTTCACTGGAATGCAATTTGGTCTTTACGTACAGGATAAATGGTCTGCGACGGATAACTTAAAAATCACGTATGGTTTGAGAGCAGATGTTCCAATTTTACCCGACGATCCTACTTTTAATCCTTTGGTACCAGATGCTTTCCCTGGATACTCAACTGATCGAGTTGCAAGCGGAAATATTCTTTGGAGTCCGCGATTTGGATTTAACTGGGACTTAAGTGGCGGTGAAAGAACAACACAGTTCCGTGGTGGTGTAGGAATCTTCTCAGGGACACCTCCTTTTGTTTGGATTTCTAACCAATATAGTAATACCGGTAACGATTATGGACGTGTAGATGCTTTCAATTTTGGAAGATTTGATGGTCTTTTTTCACCAGATCCAAATAATCAGCCAACGCCGGGAGAAAGTGATGTCCTTGAGCCAATAGAGACTTCTGAAATTAATTTGATTTCAGAGGATTTTAAATATCCTCAATCATTAAAGGTGAATCTTGCTCTTGATCAAGAATTGCCAATGGGAATTGTTGGAACTCTTGAGGGTGTTTATTCTAAAGGTATCAATGATGTAGTGTTTAAAAATCTTAACATCGAACAAGTTGGGGAATCTGCATACGGGCGACCAATTTATGGAGATATTTTCTTCAACGAACGATTTGGAAATGCTTCCGGACGCCCCTCACGTATTGACGAAAACTTTACAAATGCACTCCTTCTGAGTAATTCAAACGACAATTACCAGTACAGTATCACAGGATCGCTTGAGAAACAGTTCGATTTTGGTTTAGATGTAGATTTCTCGTACACATATAACCGAGCACGAAATGTTAATAATGGTACATCAAGCCGTGCAATTTCAAACTGGCAGTTTAATGAAAATGTGGATGTAAACAATCCTAAAGTTGGTACTGCTGATTTCGAAAGAAGGCACCGAATTCTGGGTGTTGTTTCCTACCAATTTGCATGGTTAGAACGATTAGCAACTACCATCTCGTTGATTTATGATGGCCGATCCGGTACACCATATAGCTGGATCTATAATGGCGATGCAAACGGTGACGGTCGATTTGATAACGACTTGATCTATGTACCAGCCAATGAGAATGAAGTTGTTCTTACAAGTAATAATTGGAGTGAATTTGATGGATGGATATCCAGCAAGGAATCTCTCAGCGACTACAGAGGTGGTTTTGTTGACAGAGGAACAGCTCGTGAGCCATGGACAAATTTCCTTGATTTGAGGATAAGTCAACAAGTTCAGACATTTTCAGGACAGTCGATTGAATTCAGCGCGAGTATGTTTAATGTACTTAACTTCCTCAACGAAGAGTGGGGTGTTCGAAAAGGTGTAAGCTTTAACAACTACAGAGCATTTAACTTTCAACAATATGTTGGTGAAGACTTTATCGCTGAGAATCCCGAATTTGGTTTGAGCTCTGGTGATATTGGAAAACCAGTCATTAGCTTTAATCCTGATAATGTAACTGAAGAAAGCCTTTACAGCATCAGTGACTTAAGCTCACGGTGGCAAATGCAATTTAGCGTTCGTTACAACTTCTAATTTATTGTGACGGATATACGTTTTATAAGGCCCTGTATGGTTTGCAGGGCCTTTCTTTTTTGATTATCTGCTACTTTACTTTATTACAAATAAAAAAATCAGTACATATCTATACTTAATCATGCTTCATAAAACCAGGTTTAGGTTACTGGTATTAATCATTGGCTTGTTTTTTGTGTCTTGCAGGCAGCAGCTGGCAGTCAGCGATGATCAAGAGCAGACAAACCCGGTAATGCTCGTCTCATTTGATGGATTTCGATATGATTACCTAACAAAAACAGACACACCAAATTTTGATCAGTTGATCAGTAACGGGGTGAAAAGTGAGAGTTTGATCCCGGTTTTCCCCACGAAAACCTTTCCCAATCACTATGCAATTGTTACGGGTCTCTATCCTGAAAACAATGGGATTATCAGTAATAATATGTTAGATCCTGAAACGGGAAAACGATACTCTATTCGTAATCGAGATGCAGTAGAGGACCCGATGTGGTACCAGGGTGAACCGATCTGGAATACCGTCGAGAAGCAGGGAAAAAAAGCGGGGATCATGTTTTGGGTGGGCTCGGAAGCACCCGTCCAAAATATGAGGCCTACCTACTGGAATCGATATGACGGCAGTATCCCCGATTCTGCAAGGGTCGATTCAGTTGTTCAATGGTTATCAGGCAATGAGACAGAAAAAGTAGATTTTGCTTCCCTCTATTTTAGTTTCACGGATTCTCAAGGACATCGCGTCGGCCCTGAGTCTCCACAGATTAATGGTGCGATTCAAAGAGCTGATGATACCATGGGATATCTTGTAGAAGAATTGGAAGCAGCTCAACTGTTTGAACGGACAAATATCATTATTGTGTCCGATCATGGCATGGCGCAGGTTTCAAGAGATCGGGTCGTGGTTTTGGATGATATCGTAGATATTGAGCATCTGGAGATTATTGACCTTGGTCAACTAGGAATGTTGAATGTAGATGACCCACATCTAGAAAACGTATATAACAGCTTAGAAGCGAATCAAAACCATTACAGAGTTTATAAAACGAAGGATATCCCGGAGCGGTTTCATCTGAAAGAACACCCGCGAGTGACAGACCTTTTATTGATCCCGGATATTGGTTATACAATTACGACTAGTGAATTTCTTGATCGGAATCCAAATTATCCATCTGGAGGAGCCCACGGATATGATAATCATGAAAAAGAGATGCATTCTTTTTTCATTGCTCATGGCCCCGACTTTGAAAAAAATAAGACTGTAGACTCATTTGAGGTCGTACACATCTATGAGTTGATGTGCGAGATCCTGGGATTGGACCCTGCCGAAAACGATGGAAATCTTCAAGAAATTGAGAATTTGTTGATCAAGTAACCGATTATTTCAAACAAGATTTAACATTGCAATCGATGAAGGATATATTTGAGGAAAATCGGGTTACTTGCTATGTTTGAATTGCATTTTAATTCTATTTGAAATACCATAACACCTTATTTACAACAATTAATTCTAATATCCCTGTTAAATGGCGTACGTAGTTACAGAACCATGTATTAATTGCAAATACACAAATTGCGCGGCTGTTTGTCCCGTTGATGCTTTCCGTGAAGGGCCAAACTTTCTAACCATCGATCCGCTCGAATGTATCGACTGCGATGCTTGTGTACCGGAGTGTCCGGTTGAAGCCATTTATCCAGATGATGAAGTTCCTGAAGAATGGGAACACTACATTGAGCTAAATGAGCGTCTTGCTGAGAACTGGCAAGAACATATCATCAATGAAACCAAAGATGAGATGGAAGACGCTGATGAATGGGCGGAAAAAGAAGGTAAGCTGGACTTATTGCAAGAGCACTGGGATTAAGAGTCCGGGTCTTTAAAAGCGCTCATATCAAGTCGCATTACCCTGTACTCCATTTCATTTTCCGGTTAAATTCCACTTCTTATAATTGAGGTATACACAATGGAGGAAACAATAGGCAACCAATCTGTACTGTCATTAAGAGAATCTAAACTTTCTCTTGAGCAGCCGGTTGTAATGGGTATACTAAATGTTACACCGGATTCATTTTCTGACGGAGGAAGATACAATTCTGTTCAGCGGGCAGTTGATGCTATTGGGAAAATGGCTGAGGAGGGTGCAGCTATTATCGATATTGGTGGTGAATCAACCCGTCCGGGCGCCGATCCTGTGTCAGAATCAGAAGAGATCAATCGGGTGATTCCGGTACTGGAACAGGTTTTAGAAGCTTTTCCTAAAACTTTTTTTTCGATTGATACAACGAAATATAAAGTGGCTGAAAAATCGCTGGAGCTTGGTGCACATATCATTAATGATGTCAGTGGTCTGCAAAAGGAATCGCGGCTGGCCGATCTCTGTGCAACCTATCAGGCCGGGTATGTGTTGATGCATTCACAGGGTGATCCCCAAACGATGCAAAAAAATCCTCAATATCAGAATGTTACTGAGGATATTTACTCATTTATGGAAAATGGCATTGAACAATTAAAGCGAGCCGGAGTATCATCCATTATGGTGGATCCCGGAATTGGTTTCGGCAAAACACTTCAACACAACCTGAAGCTCATAAAAGAGCTTAAAAAATTCATTACATTGGGTTATCCGCTTCTTGTTGGTGCGTCAAGAAAGTCGATGATTGGATCGTTACTGGATGGCCGACCGGCAGACGAAAGGTTGGCCGGTACGCTGGCTGTTCATTATCACTGCCTGTTGCAGGGTGCGAAGATATTGAGAGTTCACGATGTACAGGAAGCGGTCGATTCCGTGAAGATATTTGAGTCACTAAATAACGAGTAATAAGTATCAAGTAGTAAGTATTGAATTTTTTACTTACTACTTGATACTCAATACTCACTACTAAAAATTAGATAGATCAATTGATCCCGATTGGATTCATAGAATTTGGCATTAAAGACCTGCTTGAAACGCTGGTTATTGCCCTTGTTTTGTACTACCTGTACAGGTGGATTCGGGGAACGTTTGCCATCCAGGCGGCACTGGGTTTGCTCTTTATTATCCTTTTGAATGCAGGTGTGGGATTGCTCGGTTTTACTACTTTAAATTTTCTTCTCAGAAGTGTTCTCGATGTAGGGGTTTTAGCGGTCTTTATCATTTTTCAACCTGAAATTCGAAAGCTGTTGTACAA
The DNA here is from genome assembly GCF_022012475.1 of Rhodohalobacter sulfatireducens. Classification (GTDB taxonomy): domain Bacteria; phylum Bacteroidota; class Rhodothermia; order Balneolales; family Balneolaceae; genus Rhodohalobacter; species Rhodohalobacter sulfatireducens. The sequence goes on along the minus strand of NZ_JAKLWS010000007.1, from coordinate 156,880 downwards.
TCTTGGGCAAAACACGTCGCTCGATCGATTTCTGGGACGGACCGGGTCTGTGGATATGGTATCGGAAGTAATTGAAGCAGTTCGGAATATGGCTCAAACCAAAACCGGTGCACTGATTGTTTTTGCAAGAACTTCATCTCTCCAGGATTTGGTCGATGTTGGTGTAAAGTTGGATGCGAGGGTAAACGCTTCACTCCTTCAAACTATTTTTCAAAAAGATACTCCTCTGCACGACGGCGCGGTGATAATCAGGAATAATCGAATTGTTGCGGCGAGCTGCTACCTCCCTATTTCACAAAATCCAAACATTTCATCCGTTTTTGGAACACGTCACAGGGCTGCAGTGGGAATCAGCGAGACGAATAACGTTTTTGTTGTAGTTGTTTCTGAAGAAACAGGCCGTATATCCATTGCAAAAAACGGGGCACTTTCCAGTGGCTTATCCATTCAAAAACTGCGCTCAGAAATGGAGGCTTCACTCGGTGAAGTAAAAGAGGAGGGAGTTGGTTTTAGTGCAGAAAAAGCGGATTTGGAGATGAATTGATATTGAGTTGGCGACTCAACTGAGTGTGAGCAATAGTGAGATCTTCTGGATAGTGCGAAAAGCTTGTCCCGACGGTTCCTGTCATGTGGCCACAAGCGAGACGCTTGCACTATCAGTGATTAAATGCACTTAAGCTTTTTTAGGTTCTCATCTACTATTGTTGGCTTAAGCCAACAGAATGATGTGGCTAAAGCCATAATTTTTTAATGCTTTCTTACCGTCAGCTAAAGCAGACGGTAATAGATTCTCAGAAGTCCTAATTACCGTCGCATCGACTCAACAGGAGCAGTAAGAGTTATCTCTGTACCGTTCGTAAACTCAACGGAAAATTCAACACTATCACCCTCTCTCAGTTCACGATTTAATTGCATCAGCATTACGTGTAGACCTCCGGGTTTAAGCGTAAGTGCTCCTCGTGCCGGTGCGGCCACTACTTCTGCCGGACGCATTCCCATCATGCCCTCTTCTTGTTCGTAGGTTTCATGTACTTCAACCATTCCCGCTACGGGAGATGAAATGGACAGAAGTGTATCGGCCACAGAGGAACCATTCAGAATATTCATGTAAATGGCTGAGACTCCATCCACCTGTCCGGGTCTTGCCCAGGCGTCTGCTATTTCAATTCCGTCGGCGGGAAGTTCAAACTCTTCAGTATTGTCGGTTGTTTGTTCACCCTCTTCGCCCGCGCAGGATATAAATGAAATCAGCAGGAAAGTGATGATAAATAGTTGAGTAATTTTGTAAATCATAGTTTGTTTAAATCTTCAATGATAATGTTGACGGGAGTCATACTTCCCCCATAATCAAAGATAAGTTCTGAGTTCTCATTAATCAGTAATATTTTATCAGAATGATTGAGGAAATACATTCTCTCACCGTCTTCTGACTCTTCAGAGTAGGACTCTTGTATTCGAACACTTACACGATCCATAAACGAAGCGATTGTACTGGAGTCTGCCGTAAGGAACTGAAACGGTTCATGATCCATTTCAAATGCCTTGGCGTACTTTTTTAACACCTCTGGTGAATCTCGCTGGGGATCAAATGTGACGAGGGCAAATTGAACATCACCGGGATTCTCCATTTGTTGATACACATCATGAACATTTGCCGTTATAAATGAACAAATATCAGGACAATTGGTATAAATGAATCCCATAACGAGGGGCGCACCTTCAAAATCATCGGGAAATGTAACTTCTTCACCATTTTGATTGGTCAGTTCAAAAGAACGATCACTAAAATCGTCGAGCGTTTCATTCCCACAACTAATGGTTGTTACGAAAAGAAAGCCGATAATCGTGATTAGGCCAAGCCATCGCGGGAATAATTTTGATTGTTTAATCATAGGTTCTAAAGCTACTTGCAAATTGTGAATGCGTTGTGAAGAGAAGTTGCGTGCCAAAAGGGGTACTTGTTATTAGAATAATTGAATATGCCTTTTAAATTGAAAGATGAATGCTCAATATTCTTATTTTTAAGAAATATATATCTGAAATTTGCTGTCATATTTAAAAAAGAACACAATTACAGCCGGTAAAGTTACAATTTTATGGTTGATGGTTTTCATCACTGTGAATGATCTTTATGCATTTCAGCAGGAGGAAGCACCTGAAAGATCTCCTGTGGTATGGAGTGTGGAGATAGAGGGTAATGAAACCTACCGTAATATTGTGCTGATGAATGCCATAGCCAACGAGAGTCCCTCCCTTGTTCAAAAAATATTCAAACGTTTTGATAATTTCCTGTATACGGAGAATGAAGTTCGAAGGGATCAAATTCGATTGCGAAGATATTATGAACGCAGGGGGTTTCACAACGTTGAGGTGGACTATCATGTAACGGAAGGGGATAAGGAGTGGAAAAAGAATATCCTATTCACCGTAATAGAAGGGGTGCCACTTTCTATTCACTCCACTGAGGTGAACATACAGGCCGACAGCTCTATCAGCCGGGAAATTAGGGAGACCCGGGATTTTGAACGTGCCATATCCAGGCATCAATACCGTGAGGGAAGAAGATTTGAGCCCATCCGGCAACCTGATGTAGAAGGAGCTTTCCTCCAGGCTTTAGGAAATTTGGGTTATGCCTGGCCTGAAATTGAGATTCAAACCGCTGTTGATTCACTTGCCGGATTGGTAGATGTTAAGATCCGGATCACACCAAATTCTAAAACCTATTTTAGGGAATTCCAGGTGGAGGGTGAATTGAGTATACCCAAGAGAATGCTTCTCCGACAATCGGGATTACGTGAAGGAGACCTATATACGAGAGATGAAATCCAAAATGCACAGCGAAATATCTTCAATCATCACCTTTTTAGATTTGCAACCATCACTTTGCCGGAACAGGAGTACGATTCAACACTCTCAACATTGATCCGGGTTCGCGAATTTGAACCGCGAACGATCGAGGCATCAGTAGGTGTAGGTATGGAAGAGATCATCAGGGGACAGGCTCAATGGGAGCACAGGAATATAAATGGAAGAGGGCACCGATACAGTGCAAACGCAAGAGCTTCATTTATAGAACAGCGGCTGTCAAGCGATTACCTGGTGCCCTATATCTTTAACTCAAAAAGCCGAAACGTGACCTCACTTTTTGGTTTGCACCGGCTTGAAGAAGCGTTCGAGTTGTTCCAGGTGGGTTTGAACAGCAGCTTAATTTACCAGATCGACCGCAATAAAACAGCCTCGCTCTCTTATGAATATTCATTGAACGAGGAGCTTTCGAGAGATCAACAGGTGGATCTGCCGGATACTGTACTTTCATATGACAAATCATCCTTTGTGCTGTCTGGTTATTACAGTGAGGGTTATTCACGTGGACAAAGAGGGTGGGTATTGCAACCATCCATAGAGCTTTCCGGTACATTTGGCGAATCGACATTTAAATTTCAGAAATTAAATCTAGATGTTCGGAAATACACACAGATCACAAATTCATTAACACTCGCAAATCGTGTGAATGGCGGTGTTATTTTCTATACACAACCCGACAGCCTGCCGTCAAATATCCGGTATTATTCAGGGGGTACAAACTCCGTTCGCGGATGGGGCCGCCAAAATCTGGGACCCAAAGCTCCCGCATTTACCGAGAATGGGGCATTCGATTCCTTTATTCCGCTGGGTGGCCGTGCAACATTTCTTTTTAACATCGAGCTGAGACAGACTTTAGACCGTATCATTCCAAATTTTGGAGTAGCCGCTTTTCTTGATGGAGGCCAGGTGTGGCAAAATATTGCATCGTTGCCAAGCCGCCCACTTCAATTTGGTGCAGGTGGAGGCTTTCGATATCAATCTCCCATTGGTCCCGTCAGGGTGGATATTGCCTATAAACTCAATCCCACTGAGGAAGATTTACGGATCTACAATGGTTGGGATTATGGATCGGCGTGGGACAGAATTGGAATTCATTTTAGTATTGGCCAGGCATTTTAATGAGTGAAAATAAACCACATAAAAAACGAAGATACAGGGGATGGATAATAGCAGCAATCTTGCTGTTTATTCTTCTGTTTAGCGGTCGATTACTGCTTAAATCTGATTGGCTGTTTGAAAAGGTCCGTGGTATTGCTGAAGAGCAGATCAATCAGCAACTAAATGGAAATCTATCTGTCAACAAGATAGAGGGTGACCTTCTGAGTGGATTTACTGTCAGGAATATAGCACTGGATGACAGTTTATCCGAAAACATTGCAACCGTCGATTCAGTTAAAATTCAGTATGATCTTTTCTCGGTTCTATTTTCACCCCACACCATTGAATCAGTAGAATTATTCGGATCAAATATTTTTGTGGAGCAGCAGGCGGACTCATCCTGGAACGTTTTGAATTTGATACCTGAAAGAGATGAAACCGTTACTGAGTCAGAACCTTTGTACTGGTATGTGGAAAATATTTCACTAACAGGAACAAATATTGAAATTCACTCTGAGCAGTATCTTCCTGACGACCGTCTATTTGTGGATGATATTTCTGCAAGTCTTTCCGCCGGAATCCTGGAGTCGGGCATTTCGGGGAATCTTCGGGATCTTGATTTTTCTATTCGGGAAGGAAGGTTACCCCAACCTGTGGATATATACCTGGCCGGTGCGGCTCAAGATGGACGCTATACACTGGATTCAATTGTCATTAACACCGGCCGATCGGTTTTACGAGGGTCTGCCCGGTATGGTGAGGATGGCGAAATTGAGCAGGAGGCAGAACTTTCACCTCTATCCTGGCGGGATATTGCTGAATATTCAGCTGAGGCACCCATCGAACAAAACCTTGAAATAGAATTGGGTGCAACCGGTACACTTGAAAATTTAGAGTTTGATGTAGATGCCTCCGGTAATGGACTGCAGAGATTTCATATTCAGGCGATCGCCAGTTTACAAGAATCGATGAGCTTGCAAGAGCTAAGAGTTGAATTTGAGGAGTTGGATGGCCCACTTTTAACGGGGCTTGAAAATACACCCTATATACAATCTCTGAATTTTTGGGGAGAGGGATTGATGTTGCTTGATTCATTTGATGATTCTGAATGGCAGGGTTCTTTGGATATCGTAAATACAGAGTATCAAAAGTATGGGGTTGATCAATTGAGCATGGCCTATAGTCTTGAAAATGGTGAACTAAATATGGATGGAACATTAGCTTACCAAAATGAAGAGATCTCTATTGCGGCAGAAATTGATTCACTTTTTGGATCACAACCCGGTTGGAAATTTTATATAAATTCGGGTCAATTTAATCCCGGACTGTGGTTACAGGATCAAACATATGCCGGCAACCTGGATATTAAAATAGACGCGATGGGTATGGGGTTTGATCCCCAAAATTTCTCAGGATCATCAGATATAATTATTTCAGGCAGTGAAATTTATAGTCAGCAATTTTCGAGCTTCAGCTTTGCAGGGAGTATTGACCAAAATCAGGTTCATGGCCGGTTGAGTGGCCAACTTCAGGAAAGTAGTGCAATTATGGATTTCAACATAGACGATTGGCAATCTCTGCCGGAATATGAATTTAACCTGGAGATGAGCCGAATGAACCTTGCCGAATTGAATGGCCTGGGGGACTTTCCAACATTCCTGAACGGAACAGTAGAAGGGAGCGGTACATCATTCGATCCTGAACAGATGACAATTTTGGCGACCGCCAATTTTGATTCAAGTATTGTGAATGGTGAAGAGATTGAAGAACTAAGTACAGATTTTAAAATTGAGGATCAATTCGTAATTGTTGATGATGGGTCTCTTGTGAGCTCTATAGCGGATGCATCCTTCACCCTTGATCATCACTTATTTGAACTCACTAACAGTGCAAACCGACTAAATTTCGTCGCAAACCTTAAAGATTTGCAACCGCTTGCACCTCTTTTTGCAATAGAAACTCTCGAATCGGAGGGAACAATAAGTGGGAACCTGGGCAGAAACGCAGGAGGCATGCTGGAGTTTAACGGCGACTTAAACCTAGAAAATGTGGTCGTGGATACATTATTTACTGCTCGACAAATTTCGGGAAGAATGGTGTCTTATATCCTGGATGATCCCGAGGTTGATCTGAATGTGAAGTTGAGTGAACCGGCTGTTTATCAAAAAAGCGTTCAGGACATGCAAGTTTATATGTATGCAAAAAAACGAGACCTGCTAACAGAAGGTAACCTGAGCCTGACAATAACCAATGGAAATGACAGTTCCCTGAAACATAGCGGCACCTTTATGGTTGATTCAACGAAATCAACACTCACAACGAATGAAGTATCTTTTCAAACACAGCTCAGAGAGTTAAATCTGGAAAATCCATTTAATATCAACTATTCAAACAACATGCTTCAGGTCGATACGCTTACGATTTCAACAGATAATGGAGAGGCATATTTAGAATTTTGGGCACCAAGAATTGATTCGCTTTACCAACAGGCCGGTTTAAGTGCACAGAACTTGAATATTGGTGTCCTGCAGGAAACCATCCTTAAAGAAAGTTATTTCAACGGATATTTAAACGGCTCCATATCCGTAGATAACAGCCCGGATCATCTTGAGGCATCCATGACCGGAAACCTGACAGAGCTGAATTTGCATGGGGGAGAGATGGATTCACTGAATATCAATATGGATATAAAAGATGAGTGGCTTACCGCATCCCTTGAAAGTTGGTATCAAAGCAGGCAGTTGGCTGAGGGATCTTTGCGTGTGCCCTATCTTCCCGGTGATCCTCTAACTTTCGACGACCAGTTTTTTGAGCATCAGATTGAGGGTGAATTTAATGTTAATGAGTCTCAACTGAGTTACTGGCTATCTTTCCTGCCGGAAGGTAACCCGCAGCAGACTGAAGGAACTGTTTCCCTGGAATCTAGTCTCGGAGGCATCGCCGGCAGTCCGGATTTAGAAGGACATTTTAACATCTCCAGCGGCCTCTTTTCCGGCATTCGGGTTGATACGGTTGGAATGGATATTGCGTACTTACACGAAAATGAGCATATAAAATTCAGCGGATCGATTGTAAGAGATCAGCGAGAAATTCTTGATTTCGATGCAGACTTGCCGTTCCTGGTTGATTTGAAGAGAGCGGAGGTTTACATCCCCACTGGCGATGATGAGATTTTTGTAGACCTTAAAACCAATAATTTCGATTTAGCGCTACTCAATAGTTACGTAAACAGGGAGTTGGTACGCGGGGTTTCCGGCAGACTGGAAGGGGCTGTTACATTAACGGGTGCCATGAACAACCTTCAGGCCGAGGGTGATATGCAACTGGCAAAAGGTTCGATGCGAATTATACCGGCCGGAATTACGCTATCAGAGATCTCTTCAAACCTTCTCTTTAAGAGAGAAACAGTTGATCTGCAACAGTTTACGGCAAGAAGCGGGTCGGGAAGTCTGAAGGCGAACGGTCGGGTTCGAATGCAAGGCCTGGAGCCGGAGGAGGTGGACATCACAATCATGGCGAATCAGTTTAGTTTACTCAATACATCGGATTATAGAGCCATAATCAATATGAATGCCACAATGAGTGGAATGGCTACAGCCCCCATGTTAAAGGGTCAGCTTACATTTTTGAATGGATTTTACTACCTGCAGGATTTTGGAGAAACTTCGGTTGAGTCGGTGGAGCTGGATAATCCAAACCAGGAAGAGTTGTCCAGCGAAATTTTTGACGCGTTGGAGATGGAGATGACCATTGGATTTGAACGCGAATTTTTTATTCGGAACCGTCAATACCTGGATATGGAGGTTGAACTGGGAGGGGAAGTGGATCTTGTAAAACAACCCGAGCAGGATTTGCAGATGTTTGGTTCACTCGAGGGAGTTGACGGTTATGCCAGGCCACTTGGCAAGGAGTTTGAGTTGGAAGAAGCTCTGGTTTCATTTTACGGACCTGTGAATAATCCCGAATTGCAGATTCGAAGCCGTTATACACCACCGCAAGCCGCAGGAGTTCAGATCTTCTACATTATTGAGGGGACACTCGAAGAACCTGAATTTCGGTTTGACAGCCAACCCGAATTGGAACTTCAGGATATCATCAGTTATACACTATTCGGGCGACCATTTTATGAACTCGAATCGTGGGAGCAGGTCGTAGCGGGTAGCAGTAACAGTCCATCAGCTGCAGATTTTGCCCTGGAAGTTGTGTTAGACAGGGTTGAGATGCTTGCTTCCCGGCGGTTGGGGATTGATGTGGTTGAGATCGATAATTCACAATCCGGTTCAAATAATACCGTAATTAAAACCGGGTGGTATCTCAATCCGTCTACATTTTTTGCCATTTTAAACGAGATTGACGGAACCAGTCCTAAAACGCTTTTTACATTGGAGATAATGCTCAGGGAAAATCTTGAATTGATCATTACCCAGGGAGACGACACCCGCCAGGGAATTGACCTTCAGTGGAAGAAGGATTATTGATTTGAATTTTATTGTACAACGGGCAGCTTGCCCGTTCACAGTAAACCAAGAAATAATTATTTATATGCAGTAAAAGTGCTCGATCTGATGTCCAAAAATTCCATTTCGCGTTCCATAAAAAAAGCTAAAGCTTCTCACTGGTTCAAGTTTGTAACTTGGACCCTGAAGCACAAGTTGCAAACTTGCGCTAGTTCCGTTCAGCCATTGTCTTTTTAAGCTGGTGAACTCTGTGATACTTTATCAACGAGTGTATTAAGGATTCAGAAATTAGGGCAGTCTTTTACCACAACGGCTCAAAGAAGTCACATGAGACTCAACGTAGTGCCTGCCGTGAATTCTCTGTGTCGCCGTGGTTTCCTTTCCGGTATGCTCTACTGCGGGTGTCGTCTTTTTTGAGGGTTATCTTTTTCACCTGCCGAATACCACGTTCTATTGCTTTAAAGTTCGGCAGGCGAGATGGACTCGAGAGACGATGATTCTTAAAAGGTATATTGATTCAGAATATGTATCGTTAGAGAAATTAGAACGCTAATCCTATTACGATGAGTACAATTAAAGTTACTCGGCAGGTCGAAGCTCCAGCGGGAGGAGTATTTGAAACTATCTCTGACATCCGGAATTTCTCAAAAGCAGTACCCGACATTGTTGACGTGAAGTTTTTATCTGAAATAAAATCGGGAGTGGGCACCAAATTTAAAGAAACTCGCGAATTTAATGGAAGAGAAGCAGCAACTGTACTGGAAGTGACAGAGTTAGTTGAAAACGATCATATCCGAATTGTATCCGACACCCAGGGAACCATCTGGGATTCTCTATTTACCGTCAAAGAAAAAGATGGGGGTTGCGAACTTACTCTTGAGATGGAAACCCGTCCCTATAAATTTTTTTCAAAACTTATGGTTCCTCTCATGAAAGGGTTTGTCAAAAAAGCACTGGAAAAAGATATGGATGCAGTGAAAGATTATTGCGAAAACTAAATTTTAACAGTTTTTTTAATAAAGCTACTCTTAGAATATTAAACTAACGTCAGTTCAAGATAAAAATGAATAAACTGACGTTATGTAAAAAACTTATTTCGAACGAACGTTAAATTAAATGTGAATTATTAGAATCCTGACAAATAGTTCAATCAATGTCTATTTTCTTTATTCGTTTGACTGAGATCAAATTAAATGATGCAAATTTTTCAATTTAAAGCTGTTCAGTGGATGATAGCCGCTTTTGTTGTAATACTGCTATTTATGATGGGTACGGGTCAGTTTGATGGCGGGCCGCAGGTTAAAACTCCATGCTCCGAACCAATTACTTTTCATGTAGGCGATATTGACGAGCGTTTTTCAATCACAAAAGAGGAGTTAATAAGTTTAATGAAAGAAGTGGCACAGGTTTGGTCAGATGCTGCCGATACAACAATTATTCAATATGATGAAGAGGGAGAGATTGCACTGAACCTGGTGTATGCGGAAGAGCAACAACTGATCGATCGCGAGAGACAGTATAGAGACCGGTTGGAGAACGAAGAGTTTAGTATAACTGTGCTGGAGAATGAATACACTCGCATGAATGAGGAGTACGAGCTGGAAGTACAAAAGTATGATGAGGATTCACGTGAGCTTCAGGAATCGATCGATCGTTTGAATGAATGGGTCAGACAAAAGAATGAGCAGGCTGGATTTAACAAGGAAGATCTGAAACGATTCGAACGTCGAAAAGCAGAAATTGATCAGGTAAAGTTGGATCTTAAAAGAACTGAACGGACATTAAAACGGAAAGCGGCTGAATTAAGTGACAAGATCACATTTTTGAATTCAAAAGTTGAAGCAAAAAATCGGCTGGTGGATGAGTACAATCGTCAGTTTACGGGGACAAGAAAATTTACACAGGGAGCATATGAATGGACAAACAACAGCCGTACAATCAACATCTATCACTTCCTGGACAAAAATGAACTTCGGTTGGTTATTGCCCATGAGTTGGGGCATGCGCTGGGGATCACACATGTATCAAACCCTGAATCTGTAATGCACGAACTGATGGAGCAGCAAAACCGGCGAGACCTTGAACTGACGGAAGAGGATATACGGGCATTGCAAAGTGTGTGCATGAATCAACTGAATTGAATAAATATGGTTTGAGTCAAGAGTTCTTTTATCTAAATAATCGTGATTCTTAAAGGGAACTACTGAGACCGCCAAAAAAGTACAATTTTAAAGACTGTGGATCTCCCAAAAACTTCATTTTGAAAAAATATCTATTTCAGTCAGTTTGAAGTGACGGTCGATGAAAGGAAAACAAGAGATGATTTTAGCCGCAAAAAAAGTATGTTTCTTAGTTTGAAGGTAGTATGTCTGTGAGGTTGTCTTGCTGCAGGAAATCAAGAAAATTCTTAATAACACGCGTATTTACTTTACTCTTTCGATATAAAGTATGCCAGTGAGTTGTAACCGGAAATTCTTTTAAATGGAGTTCATCTATTGTTCCTGTGTCTAACTCAGAGTACATGCTTAATTTAGAAATGAGAGAGATTCCAATTCCGGCCATAATTGCCTGCTTAACCGCTTCGTTGGTCCCAAGCTCCATGGCAATTGTGGGTTCTATCACGGCTTCTTTCAATAACCTCTCCATCACCATGCGCGTACCGGAGCCGGGTTCTCGAAAAATAAAAGTCTCATCTTTTAAATCCTTCAGAGTTAGATTTTTTTTGTTTAAAAGGGGATAATCGGGAGGACAAGCCATGACTAAAGGATTGATCAAAAATGGATTGGAAATGATCGTCGAGTCGTCCGGGAGTTGTGTTAATATTGCCAGTTGAAACTTATTGTCGTATAAATGCTGAAGTACTTCATCTCGATTGGTCACCTTCAGGGTAATCTTCACTTTTGGATACTTCTTTTGAAATGCACCTAATAGATAAGGTAGAAAATATTTTGCAGTAGACGCCGCCGATATCGATAAATTCCCTGTAAGCCCTCCCTTCAACTCCGATGTATATGCTTGGAACGCCTCTTCGTGTTCCTGGATAGTTTGCTGCATGGAATAGAGCCGTTCTCCGGCTTCTGTCAGGTACAATTTTTTCCCGATGATCTCAATCAAAGGAATATCAACGGATTCTTGCAACTGCTTCATTTGAATGGAAACAGCCGGTTGTGTCATATGCAGCGATTCTGCCGCTTTTGTGATACTCCTGCACTTTGCTACTTCAGCAAAGACTTTAAGTTGATGTAATGTGTAATTCATACATAAAGTATAGTTTATGAAAGTTATTAAAACAATTAATTAATATTAATCCAAAGAATGAAATACATTTAAAGGATAGAAAACTAATTAAAACAAAAAGGTATGCAGCCAGGAAAACAGCAAATTACCGTGGCCTACGGCGATGGCATTGGGCCCGAGATTATGCAATCAACTCTTGACATTCTACGGGAAGCAGGGGCGCAAATCAACCCGGAGGTTATAGAGATTGGTGAAGAAATTTATAAAAAGGGATTGAAAGCCGGAATTGAACCCGATTCCTGGGAGGTGATCAGAAAAAATAAAGTGTTTCTGAAAGCACCGATCACAACTCCACAGGGAGGGGGTGTGAAAAGCCTGAATGTTACGATGAGAAAGACCCTGGGACTGTTTGCCAATGTAAGGCCTTGCATGTCGTATCACCCATTTGTTAAGACCAAGCATCCGGACATGGATGTGGTGATCGTGAGGGAGAATGAAGAAGATACCTATGGTGGAATTGAACACCGGCAAACTTTTGAGGTGTATCAATGTCTAAAACTGATCACATTGCCGGGAACAGAGCGAATTGTCCGATATGCTTTTGAATATGCCAGAACGAACAACCGGAAGAAAGTGACCTGTTTTACGAAAGACAATATCATGAAACTTACAGACGGACTTTTTCATGATGTGTTTAAAAAAGTAGCTGCTGAATACCCGAATATTGAATCAGATAATATGATTGTAGACATCGGGACGGCACGGCTCGCAGATACGCCGGAGAATTTTGATGTGGTCGTAATGCCCAATCTTTACGGCGATATCGTTTCGGATGTGGCGGCACAAATTGCCGGGTCGGTGGGACTTGCAGGTTCGGCAAATGTAGGGACGGAGTGTGCAATGTTTGAAGCGATTCATGGTTCTGCACCCGATATAGCCGGACAAAATGTAGCAAACCCGTCCGGGTTATTGCATGGCGCTTTAATGATGTTGGTTCATATTGGTCAGCCGGCGGTTGCCGAACGTATACATAATGCATGGTTAAAAACACTGGAGGACGGTCTTCATACACCGGACATTTACCATTCCGACAGATCAGAAAAGAAGGTGGGAACAGATGAATTTACAGCAGCTTTGATTAAGCGATTGGGAGAAAAACCTGTTCAGCTTCAACCGGTCATTTATACCAAAAAAGCACCAAAAATGGATGTAGACCTGAAATACAGCAGGGGAACAGAAAAACCGGCGCATTCTGAGAAGAGAGAGCTGAAAGGCGTAGATGTATTTGTGTACTGGGAACCTGATGAACCGGAGAAACTTGCTCAACTCCTAAAAGGAGGAACAAATGGCAAGTTTGAGCTGACAATGTTCACTAACCGCGGGACTAAAGTTTGGCCTGACGGTGTTGATGAGACGTTTTGTACGGACCATTGGAGATGCAGATTTCAATCAACCAATGGCGGTATTAAACAAAAAGATCTCTTGAACTTGCTGCAGGGTCTTGACCAACAAAAAATAGATATTATTAAAACTGAAAATCTTTATGAATTCAATGGCATACGTGCATACTCTCTCGGGCAAGGCGAATGATTCTTTTAAAGGAAGACAGGCTGTAATTGTAACAGAAGATTCCGGAGATCAAACAGTTGTAAAGTTACTAAAAACGGAGATTGGCCTAGAAGTTATCAAGACAATTCCGAATCGTAATTTTTCTGATATGTACTCATCAGTTAAACTTCCGATGCAATACAGGAGCCGGGAAAAACTTAAGAAGCTCGCACAAAATGCAATGGTAGAAACAAATTCATCAATCGGAATTGCAACTACCATTTACATTGGAAAAAATTCGGTAGCACCATTCCTGGACATTCATGCAGAATCATTGGTTTTTTTGGATGATAAGCTAAACCTGGAGCTTTTTGAGCGTTCGAATACCGGGCAGTCTACTTCAAAGTCAGGAAACAGTGAAAAACGAGCGGCAAAAAAATATCAAAATCTGTTCAAAAGATTAGCTTTTCGGTTAAAGCAGGTTTGCCCGGAATGTTCAATGCCGGGTTGGGGTATTACATTCGAAATACAGGGGCTGAAATGCTCTGAGTGTAGATTGGCAACGAAGGAGGTTCAAAGCCATATTTGGTCCTGCACAGTCTGCAGACACTCTGAAGAGATCAAAAGGCCTGATGGATTAACATATGCAGATCCTAAGCACTGTTACTCGTGTAGTCATTAGTGAGGGGGGGAGGAATTTTGGGTGGATAAATTCCAATGTAGAGTTATCCATCCTTTCCAACTGTAACATCCAGGTCTTTGATTAATCCTGTTTCCATGTTATAGATCCAGCCGTGAACCCAAAGTTCGCGACCATCGGCCCATTCTTTTTGGACAAACGGATTTTCACAAACGTGGTGTACCTGTTGCTGTACATTCAGTTCGGATAGACGATTTACTTTTTCGGCTTCGGTGGGAAGAGTATCTATATCTGAACGATTCATATCGTAAAGATCCTTTATATTCCGGAGCCAGTTGTCGATAAGGCCGAGTTTTTCATCACCCATTGCGGCTTTGATTCCACCACAACCATAATGCCCGCATACGATCACGTGTTCAACCTTTAAAACCTGGACAGCATACTGCAGAACAGACTGGCTGTTCATGTCGGAGTGGAGTACGAGATTGGCAATATTCCTGTGGACGAAAATGTCACCGGGGTGCTGTTTTACAATTTCAGTTTCGGGAACTCGGCTGTCTGAACAACCAATCCACAAATAGTTAGGATGCTGTCCTTTGGATAGATCCTCAAAAAATTCAGGATTCTCTGAGCGAACACGTTCAGCCCAGGATTTATTGAATTCCAGTAAATTTTGTAAAGAATCCATTTAGCGGCTTGCCGTTTTTGGTACTAAAAAATGGTTAAATATACTTGTCGCCTCGTACAACGCGGACCGTTTTTGAATAAACAATTACCGCATAATTCTCGAAGTATAGTTCTGATATTTCATCGATAATTTTATTAGCGGTTTCCTTGTTTACGATAGTTTCGATTTTAACATTCTTCCCTTCCCATTCACTGGCCCTGATTCCTCGAGAACCTTCTCCCTCAACATCGGTAATGGTATGTCCTTTTGAACCCCTCTCTTCGATCATTTTAAGAATATCATCTTTTAAAAAACGCTCAGAGATAATCGTAACTAATTCTAATTCCACCAAACTCATGTTTATCCTCCAATCCAAAGTGATATTGCGTAATATAGTGGAATTCCAATGGTGATGTTAAATGGAAAAGTGATTCCAAGAGAAGCAGTTAGATAAATTGTAGGACTGGCCTTGGGAAGGGCAATTCGAACGGCTGCCGGAGCTGCAATATAGGAAGCACTTGAAACCATTGTGGCAAATACAACCGTACCTGCAAGGCTGAGTCCCGACCAAAAACCAATGAGAATAGCAAGGAATCCATGCAAAATGGGGACAAGGATACCAAAAGCTACGATAAAGAATCCAACTTTTTTCAGGTCTCGGAATCTCCTGGCAGTCACCATGCCTAATTCAAGAAGAAAGAGAAATAAAGCCCCCTGGAATCCATTCACAAAAAAGGGCTCAATTGATTGGAATTTAACAGGGCCGGCAATGAATCCAATGATTAAACCCCCGAGCAGCAATACAATACTTCCACCGGTAACAACTTCGTGCATGGCCTTTCCGAAGGATGAATTGCTACTTTTTTGCAATAGAGGGATCATCAGCGCTACAATAATACCGGGGATTTCTAAAAGGGCCAGCAAGGTGGGCATAAATCCCTCAGGTTCCAACCCCTCAGTTTGCAGGTAACTTATGGATGCCAGGAATGTAACCATGGAGACAGATCCATAATGAGCGGCTACCCCTGCTGAATTATCCAGGTCTACCTTGCCGAGATACCGAATAATGACGAACGCGATGATGGGTGTAATAATCCCCATAAATATGGTTGCCGATGCAGGTAGAATAAATTCGGAAAATGGGGTTTTACTAAGCTCAACACCTCCCTTCAGGCCAATTGCTACTAATAAGTAGATGGAGATGGATTTGTAGAGAACTTGTGGAAATTCAAGATCACTTTTTATGGCTTTCACCATAATGCCCATCACAAATGCCATTACGACAGGTGAAGTAAGGTTTGTGATAATTGTATCCATGAAAGACAATTAGGAGTTTTAAAACTTCATCACCGGGATGAAGTTATTTCATGAAGTTTATATTTCTTCGTTTTTGATTGGGTATGAATGTCGACGATATTATTTACTTAAATACAAGTTTTTAAACTCGAACGGTTTCTTGAAGTGCTCGTCGTTGAAGTTTTCCATGAAGTAGATACTTTCGCCGGTTGATTTCATTTCCGGTCCGAGCTCTTTCTTCACTTCCGGGAACTTATCAAATGGGAATACCGGTTCTTTAACTGCCCAGTTTTTGAGCTTGGATACCAGATCGAATTCCGTGAGCTTAGCTCCAAGCATCACTTTTACGGCAATGGCTGCTTCCGGGCGTTGCGTTGCTTTGGCCAGGAACGGAATGGTTCGTGTTGAGCGTGGATTGGCTTCCAATACGTACACCTTTTCATCTTTCACGGCATACTGAACATTCAGAAATCCGATGATATTCATGTTCTTCGCGATCCTGTATTGGTACTCCTCAATTGTTTTGATCACTTCATCACTAAGGGAATAGGGAGGAAGAACGGCTGTTGAATCACCTGAGTGTACACCGGCAGGCTCAATATGCTGCATAATCCCTGCGATGTGAAGTTGCTTGCCATCGAATACGGCATCTACGTCTACCTCCACAGCTTTATCGAGATATTTATCAATCAGGAAGTCATTTTCAGGGTGAGTTTGTAGAATTCGATCAACATATCCTTTCATCTCATCCTCTTTTACGGCAATTCTCATGCCTTGTCCGCCAAGAACATAACTTGGCCTTATCAACACGGGATAGCCAATATTCCTTGCAATCTCAATTGCATCTTCTACGTTTCGGGCCGTTCCATATTCAGGGAAGGGTATATCGAGTTTCTTGAGAAATTTTGAGAATTCGCCGCGATCTTCCGCAAAATCGATCATTTCAAATTCAGTTCCGAATATCTTGATCCCGGCTTCAACAAATTTCTTTCCAAGTTTAAGTGCCGTTTGGCCTCCAACTTGCAGAATAACTCCTTCCGGTTGTTCATGCTCATAAATATCCAATACTCGTTCCCAGAACACGGGTTCAAAGTAGAGCTTATCGGCGATATCAAAATCAGTGGAGACAGTTTCCGGGTTGCAGTTCACCATAATCGCTTCATAGCCCATATCCTGTGCAGCCATCACGGCATGAACGCAGGAATAATCAAACTCAATCCCCTGCCCAATTCGGTTTGGGCCACTGCCGAGAATTAATACCTTCTTCTTGTCAGAAACCTCGCTTTCATTGTCGCTATCGTATGTAGAGTAGAAGTATGGAGTTTGAGCCGGAAATTCGGCAGCACAGGTATCAACCAGTTTAAAGCTTGGTTTGATGCCCATCTCGAGTCTCTTCTTCCGAACTTGGTTTTCGGTCACTTTCTCTCCGGCCTTACTTAAAAGCCAGGCAATTTGTACATCGGAAAAACCGGCTTGTTTTACTTCCAGGAGATCTTTTTTGGTGAAGGATTCGAGAGTGTGTCCTTCCGTTTTATTTTCAAGACTCACCATGTAGCGGATCTGCTGTAAAAACCAGGGATCAACTTTTGTGATGTCCGCAATCTCTTCAACCGAAGCACCGAATTTAAAGGCATTTCGGATGTTGAGGGTTCGGTCCCAGTAGGGTTTGATGAGACGTTCGCGCACTTCTTTTCTGTCTGGCTCGGCATAACCATCGGCGCCTAAACCGGATCGCCCTATCTCAAGAGATTGCCATGCTTTGTTCAAAGCTTCGGGAAATGTCCGGCCGATGGACATCACCTCTCCAACCGCTTTCATCTGCGTTGTGAGTTCTTCATCCACGTTGTGGAATTTCTCAAAATTGAACCGTGGAATTTTCACAACTACGTAATCTATAGACGGCTCAAAACAGGCGGATGAAACCTGAGTGATTGGATTTGGAAGTTCATCCAGAGTGTACCCTACGGCAAGTTTGGTAGCAATCTTTGCAATGGGATATCCTGTTGCTTTAGAAGCCAGTGCGGATGATCGACTCACCCTCGGGTTGATCTCAATCGCCACAACCCGGTCACTTCCCGGCTCAACAGCAAACTGAACATTACAACCACCGGCAAAATCGCCAATCGAATTCATCATTTTGATGGCATTATCCCGCAGGATTTGATACTGCTTATCCGTCAGTGTCTGATGGGGTGCCACGGTCAGAGAATCACCTGTGTGAATACCGCAGGGATCCACGTTTTCAACCGGACAGACAATCACAACGTTGTCATTATCATCCCGGAGCAACTCCAGTTCAAACTCTTTCCAGCCGAAAATACTTTCCTCAATCAATACCTGGTGTACGGGGCTCATTTCAAGTCCGCGCAACACTTTTCGCTCCAACTCATCTTCATTCCATACGATTCCGCCACCGGTTCCGCCAAGTGTGAAGGAAGGGCGAATGACGATCGGAAGGCCGCCCAGTTCTTCGATAATTTCTTTAGCATCGAGCAATGAATTGGCTGTTCGGCTGCGACACTGATCAATCCCAATCTTTTCCATCAAATCCCGGAACTGCTGACGATCTTCGGTAATGTCTACCGCATCCATATTTACGCCAATCACTTTGACGCCGTTGTCTGTCCAGAAATTTTCATGCTGGAGATCCCGGGCAAGGTTCAGGCCGGTTTGACCTCCCATCGTTGGAAGAACAGCGTCCGGTTTTTCCTTCTCAACAATCTCTTTGATTGATTCTGTAGTCAGTGGCTTCAGGTAGATCGAATCGGCCATCATAGGGTCGGTCATAATCGTGGCCGGGTTCGAGTTGATGAGTACAACTTCATATCCATCGTCTTTCAAAGATCGGCAAGCCTGGGTTCCAGAGTAATCGAATTCACAGGCCTGGCCAATAACAATAGGTCCGGAGCCGATGATTAAAATTTTGTGAATGTCGTTGCGGCGTGGCATCAGTAAGTTGGTTGGTTTAGTGTTGAATTTTCGTTTTGGTAGAATTATGTACGTGGGGAGGTAACGGACAAGCTGTCCGTTGTACGTACGCCGGACAGCTTGTCCGGCTCTCAGAATCATCATAATGATTAATTCCCACAGGTTTGCACTTAAAAAAAGAAAAGCGGTCAGATTGAGGGAAAAGAACAGAAGTTAAAGTTTCTTTATATCTGAAACTCATTAAGCCGGTTCTCCTTTTGCTTCTTTAATCATATCTAAAAATTGATCGAACAAGTATGCCGAATCATGGGGGCCGGGAGATGCTTCCGGGTGATACTGAACGGACATTCCGGGGAAGTTTTTAAACTTTAATCCTTCAATGGTTTTATCGTTCAGATTGATGTGAGTAACCTGCACTTTCGAATCGTCCAGTTTATTTTCATCAACGGCAAATCCGTGATTTTGGGTAGTGATTTCCACTAAACCTGTCTCAAGGTTTTTAACAGGTTGATTGGCTCCCCGGTGGCCTACAAACATCTTTTTCACTGGAATGCCTTCAGAGAGTGCCATTAGTTGATGGCCTAAACAGATTCCAAACAGGGGTTTCCCACTATTTTTGGCATATTCTACAATGGGTAATCCGTAGGAAGAGGAGGCATTAGGATCGCCCGGGCCGTTACTAAAGAAATAGCCGTCTGCATTCCATTCTTTAATTTCTTCAACATCCGTCTCGGCAGGGAATATTCGAAGCGTACAACCCCGTTGGTTAAAGTTATTGATGATATTCTGTTTAATCCCGTAATCGAATGCTGCAACCTTAAAGGGTCCGTCTGCCGGAATGGTTTGAGCTTCTTTTCGTGTCACTTTTGTTGCCAGTTCCAGTCCGGCCATATCGTCCCAGTCTTTGGCTTTTTGAATGAGTTCTTCTTCATCCAGGATTTCAGAACTGATCACGGCGTTCATCACACCTTTTGTTCTGATGTGTTTTACGAGCATCCGGGTGTCTACATCAGAAATACCTACAAGTTTATTTCGTTCGAGGTATTCCTGAAGGCTTCCATCGGCCATCGGGTTACTGTAATCATCGGAGAATGCGCGAACAATGAGCCCGGAAATCATAACCTTTCGTGCTTCATCGTCGCGGCTCATGGTTCCGTAATTACCAATATGCGGGTAGGTCATCATCATAAGCTGACCATAGTAGCTGGGATCGGTAAAAATTTCCTGGTAACCGGACATACTGGTATTAAAACAGAGTTCTCCTCCGGTAGTACCGGTAATTCCCACTGATCGGCCGTGTACAACGGTTCCGTCGGAGAGTGCAAGAATGGCTGGTTTTTTTTCTGGTGCTGCTGGAGTCATATCGGCTTACTGGTTACAATTTGGTGAGAATAAAAGCTGAAACCCAAAAAAAATCCGACAACGGAAACCGCGTCGGATTTGAAGGTCGGAAATATGGTAATAAATTTGGTCAGTTGAAGCGTGTTCATCAGCCCTTTTTAAAAGTTTAAGAAATGTAAGGAGTTTAGGCTTTTCTTGAAAGCTCAATTTCAGAGAAATTTTTTAATACTACATTTTTTAGGCTAAGGGTTCATTGAATTATCCGAGAAGTGTTTTGTGTTGTGGAGTTGCTTAACTTTAAAGCAAAGATTAGATCAAACCAATGAGATTGAAGGACTTAGATTTTTTTTACGACGAACTTCTGAAAGCCAATATCGAGGCATCCGAGTGTCCGCCTCCTGAGATGGTAATTCGATTTTTTGAGGATATCCTGGAACTTCTTTTCCCGGAGTTTTCATATGAACGCCTACTTGACAGGCAGGCGATTGTTGAGAAATTCAACGATAAAAAAAATACACTTCGGAAGATATTGGAGCATAACAGGGAGTGCATTAAGAATGATACGGGTGGTGTTGAGGATCAATTTTTTGGAAAACTCCCTGAAATCCGAAGAAGATTAGTTAATGATATTGATGCTATCTTTAAAGGTGATCCGGCCGCAAAAAACAGGGCAGAAGTTATAAGAACATATCCCGGATTTTATGCACTTGCTGCTCACAGGATTGCGCATCAGCTATTGGAATTGGGTGTGCTGTTAATTCCAAGAATTATTTCGGAATTTGCCCATCGTCAAACCGGAATTGATATTCATCCGGGCGCTCAAATCGGGGAACATTTTTGCATCGATCACGGTACGGGCGTGGTAATTGGTGAAACGACCGTAATCGGCTCTAACGTCAAAATATACCAGGGTGTAACACTTGGAGGGCTCAGTGTAAACAAGGAAGATGCAAGCAAGAAACGTCATCCAACGATAGAGGATAATGTAGTTATTTACGCAGGTGCGTCTATCCTGGGCGGAGAAACCGTGATTGGTGAAGGTAGTATCATCGGAGGAAATGTTTGGCTTACCCGAAGCGTGCCGCCGAATACAAAGATTTACTATAAGGCAAGCATGACCGATTCATCCGGTGAAACCGATATGATTACGTTTAAACAGGAAAGCTGAGGGTGAGAAATTCCAATGATCAATTTTCAAACTCTAAGCCAAAGGTTGCCTGAAATTAAAGTGATTCTGAGCAATAGCGGTCAGCCTTCAGCTATCAGCAGCTTTTGCTGAGATTACATACTGACAGCTGAATGCTGAAAGCTTAGAGCATGAAATTTGATGCTTGTTACATGGAATTCTCTGGAACTGAAATTAGAAGTACCAAAAAACGATTGAAGCCATGAACATCGAAGATCTGATAGGAAATACGCCGATGGTAAAACTGGAAAAGATTCCGGTTAAAAAAGACGTGACTATTTTCTGTAAACTTGAAGGACACAATCCCGGCGGGAGTGTGAAAGACCGCGCAGCGTTGGGTATGATCAACGGTGCATTGGAGCGAGGTGATGTAAAACCCGGTGATACTTTAGTTGAAGCGACCAGTGGAAATACCGGCATAGCCCTTGCGATGATTGCGGCTATGAAAGGGCTGAAGATGAAACTGATTATGCCCGAAGATGCTACCGAAGAGAGAATTAAATCGATGAAAGCCTTTGGGGCTGAAGTCATTTTAACGCCTGCCGAAAAAACGATAGAGTATTCTAGAGATTTGGCTGAAGAGATGGCGGAGGAACATGGCTATTTCCAGCTCAATCAGTTTGCCAATCCCGATAATTATAAGATGCACGAGCAAACCACCGGTCCCGAAATCTGGAGAGATACAGATGGCAGGATCACACACTTTGTATCGGCGATGGGCACTACCGGCACCATTATGGGGGTGTCCAGGTACCTGAAATCTCAAAATCCGGATGTTCAGATTGTTGGGACTCAGCCTACGGAAGGGTCTTCCATTCCCGGAATTCGACGCTGGTCGCCCGAATTCCTGCCTGATATTTTTGATGCGGACCGTGTCGATCAAACCGTTGATGTGAGCCAGGAAGAGTCCACAAAAATGGCCCGCCGGATGGCCAAAGAGGAGGGCATTTTTGCAGGAATGAGCAGTGGCGGCGCACTAGCTGCAGCTCTAAAAGTGGCTGATCAAATTGATGAGGGAGTGATTGTCTGTATTACTTGCGACCGCGGGGATCGGTATTTGAGTTCGCCGTTGTTTGAATAATAATCGATTCAATATCTACAAAAGCTAATTCATATTTCATATGAAACTTTATAAAAACGTGTTGTTGGTGCTTATTACAGTCGCATTCATCTCCTGCAATCCGGCTGATAATGAGAATAGTCAAAGAGAAATTATTGATTTTGAACCTGTTCAAGAATTTATCCTCGATGCTGATACCGGCAATGAGTTGGACGATCTATATGCAATTGTCCGGGCGGTGGTTGATGAGGAGGTTACGGTTACGGCGCTTACGTCGGCACATTTTAACAACCCACAATTGGTAACCGATTCGTTGTGGCATATCTATCCAACGGAGAATATCAATACGGTTCAGATCTCACAGGATATCAACGAGAATCTTCTTGAGACGCTGGGTAGAACTGAGATTCCTCATCCCATTGGTGCAGATCGAATGGTTGGATATGCCTGGGGATATTATGAAGGTGCTCAAGTTCCGGAATCACCGGCAATAGATTTCATTATCGAACGAGCCAGGGAACATAGTCCAAGTGAAAAATTGAATGTTGTAACTGTTGGAGCTGTGACCAATGTGGCAGCGGCATTGTTACAAGACTCCTCAATAGCAGAAAATATCCGGTTATTTGCTCTGAGTATGCGATACAATGAAGAATTCAACGCTTGGGATAAAAACTCTTTTAATGCCCGAAATGATATCAATGGATTGGACCTGATTTTGAATAATGAAGATCTTGAGTTCTATGTGATACCCGGAAATGTCTCTCGTACATTAACATTTCAAAGGCAAGAAACACTTGAAAAATTAAGCCGATGGGATCATCCAACCGTAGAGATTCTTGAACGGCGGTGGGATGAAGTCAGCGCCGGTGATAGCTGGATCATGTGGGACCTGGCGTTGGTTGAAGCTATGATTCACCCGGAATGGGCTACGTTTGAAAAGGTTGCCGCACCGCCGGAAAACGGGGGTCGCGAGATTATTATGATTTCAGATATCGATGAAGATCAAATGAGGGAAGAGTTTTGGCGTTTGATGCAGCAGCATTTTGGAGAAGAGTAAAAACCCCCAATCACAGTTCGAGCTATGATTGGGATTTGATGATAGAGCTTGGATTACACCTATAAAAAGCATTGTGCGTTTAAAAATAGACCTTATAAAGTGCCAACTGGGCTCTCAAGGTTTTATGGAAAGCAACGCTGTCAGGACCTGCGGGACGCTGACAGGTTGCTTAAAATTCAAACGCAAAAAACGCAAAAACTTATTCCAAAGTTTGAATTTTATATCCACCGCGGCGCTTGTCTCTGATAAACCAGATGATAAAGACAATGCCGGTAAAAAATGCCAGTGGTGAAACCCAGAGAAACGCCATGCGCCCACCATAGTTGTCAGCGGGAGAGAGCACAGTGCTTGCCTCATTAATGAGTTCTTGTTCCTGTTCCAGGCCGGAATCTATAAGAGCTCGCAATGCGTTTCCTGTCAGATTACCTGCGAACTCGCCATTTTCCTGGTAATATGCCAGGGCTTCCTCGGATCTTTCAAGTACATTTCTTACTTCGGCTTCGCGATATCCGAGCGCGGCTAATGCCTCCGTATTACCGGCAGCTTCTTCGGCCAACTCTACATACTCGGGAAACTCTTGTTCAACTTGTTCAAGCACTTGTACGGTCGCTTGTTCATCAAGTGCATCGGGCAGATAGCTGTCTGCAATTTCACCGATCACGGCATTCGCAACACCGCCGCCAATGAATCCCATACCCAGCAGCAGAACAATACCAAGGGAACCGGCCTTGGGGAACTGCTCACTCATCAAGCCAAGCATCGTTGGCACGAAAAAGGCGATTCCAGCAGCGTACATGGCACCGGCCAGCATCAACAGAACAATTCCGGTTTCAATAAAAGCGAACATCAACAAGCCAAACCCGGTTAGGAATGAAGCAACAAGAAGCATTCCGGGAGGAGTGAGTTTTTCGACAAATGGTTCTGCATAGAGGCGAAGCAGAAACATCAAACCGCTTATCCATACCAAAACCAAAATTCCGTGAAGTCCTGCGGATTGCAAGACGTCTGGAATCCAGCGCATCGGTCCCATCTCCATCGCAAGAGTTAAAATAGTGAGAAAGATGATCCCTAAAACAGGGAGGGTTGTGAACGTGTACTTAAATATTTCGCTGGTAGGAATACCGGCTTCGGCTGTCTCCGTTTTTGGAAATTTTCGCGGGAAGAGTAACCAGCCGTAGATCAGAATCGGGATGTAAACAATGGCAATCTGTGTTGTCCAGTGGCCAACGTCAATAGCTCCTAAATCTCCAATTTGAGTCATCACCCATCCCAGCAGGCCACCTACCACTAAACCAGCAGGATAGAAACTGTGGAAGTGATTCATTTTGGTGGTTTTATTATCCGGGTAGAGTGCAGCTGTAAGAGGGTTTCCGGCTACTTCAATCATACCGTTTCCAACGCCCATCCCTATGGCACCCAGAAATAGAATCCAGAAAGCGGATGGATCCCCCTGGAAGAAGTAACCGATCAGAAACAGTGTAACACCGGAAATATGACCAATGAATGCACCGATAGCGGCTTTTTTTAAGCCAATTTTTTCCAGTAGTGGCCCGATAACCAACAGGGAGATAGACATTCCCCACAATGCTGCACCGCCAATATACCCCACATCAGCGTTGGTTAGGATAAATTCATTCTTAAGCTGGCCAAGAATATTACTGACCAGGATAAAAGAGAAAGCTGTTGGAAAAAGTGCCAAACAGATCCCGGCGAATAGTTTTTTACGTTCTATATCATCTTTATTCATATCTACGTAGTCCCCATGTTTGTTCATGTTTGTTATTTATCAAAGCAGATTTAGATCTGAGATGGAGTTGGAAATTTACTCCAGATAGTCATCGAAGTAGTTCTGCAGATGCTTTTTTAGAGATGCACAAGCACCAAGAGAACTTATTTACTCGGGTGATAGTATTGGTTGACATCGACCCAAAACGTGTATTTGAAACATGAGCGTAGTTTCAAAAAGTTTATTTGAAGGTACCGATCACCCATTCCGCCCATTAATCTGCATATTTAAATTGATTCGTGCAAATTCTTTGATGTAGCAGATATAATTTATTGGCATCAGAGATCTATTGACTCACCGCATTTTGCGGTTTATAAAGGCCTGTGAATTATTCTCCTTTAGATTGGGGAAATGAACATAATTAGAAGGAGATGGCTCGATAGTTTCCGTTTTGATTCGAATATTCCGAAAACGGACCTGGTAATCTCCGTGTGGTACGGTAGGGCGTGAGTTACCATGCAGCTGTAGTGCGATAAATCCTTTCGTGGTTTCGTCATCTACGAGGTGGGCTGTCGGTACACCATTCACCCAAATTCGGTTGGTGTTCCCAATTGCTTCGATCCTATATCTGTTCCACTGATTATTTTTAAACGCCTTTTTGGCGGGCGAATCCTGGTCTTCAAGAATGTAGAGCCATCCTCTTCGTGCTTCATCATAAATTCCACCGCTCCATTTTTGCGGAGTGACATCCACTTCCGCCTGGTAACCGTGCACTCTGCCGTCCCTGTACTCCTCCGTACTAAGACTGCGAAACTGGATGCCAGAGTTGTGCATCAACAGATCCGCTTTTACCTCCAGCTCAAGAACAAAATCTCCGTACTGTTCTTTCGTTGCTAGGAATCCATTGGGTAAGCCGGCAATGCACGTTCCTACAATCACTCCGTTTTCAACTTCCACTTTATGCTGACCATTCAGCAGTTGCCAGCCGGTCAGATCTTTTCCGTTAAAAAGTGTCTGCCAGTTTTCATCTGAGGTATCATTTTGGGCAAAGGCAGATGTTTTTATAGAAACCGAAATCAGTATCAAGCAAAGACCGAACGAGCAAAATTTTTGTAACATATGCTTCTCCAGGGGATTGTTATGGCAAGCAAAGACTAAAGAACTTGTTCTTAATATGAAAGGGGAAGTTTTGTGTGAGGTTTTTCTTGGATCGAATAGTAGACAAAAACTTGAATTGAGTTTTAAGTTGAATGATGTGTATCTTTGAAGTCTGTTTCGGGACGTGGCTCAGTCCGGTAGAGCACTCGGCTGGGGGTCGAGGGGTCGCAGGTTCAAATCCTGTCGTCCCGACATTTAAAAGCCTTCATATAGCATTTTGTGCTATGAAGGCTTTTTTTAGTTTTGGCATTTCTAATGTTTTGACTTTAAAGTGAAGTAAGGCACAGCTAAACTTATTGCATTATTACTGAGCCTCAAAACAAATTTTAACGATTTTTTCGCATCATAAGCTCTATTATCTTGTCTGTGAATATTTCTTAAACCAAAGCATCAAAACCAATATGCCCCGTTTCCCCATCATTTTTACTTTACTACTGTCTCTGTCACTTCAAATTGTTCAAACGGCAGATGCCCAGGAGCGAACCTTCGAATTCGATCCCAATCTCGAGTATGATTCTCAGATTACATCTCCGGCTGAATTTCTTGGTTACCAACTTGGCGATGAGTATACACTTCATTCCGAGGTAGTTCGGTATTTTCAGCAGCTTGATGAGGAATCAGACAAACTCACACTTCACAAATATGGTGAAACATATGAGGGGCGGGGGCTGTATTATGCGTTAATTACTTCAGAAGAAAACCAAGACTCAATTGACGAAATTCGGAATACCAATCTACGTCTGGCGAACCCGGATGAACTGGGTGAGGAAGAGCGGAATCAGATGATAGCTGAACAGCCGGTGTTGGTTTGGTTAAGCTATAATGTACACGGAAATGAGCCTTCCAGCAGTGAATCGGCCATGCAAACAGCCTACCGAATGGTAGCTGGAATGGACCAGGAAACGGTTCAGATGCGAGAGGATGCAATAACAATAATCGACCCGATGATCAATCCCGACGGGCGTGATCGATATGTGTTTTGGTACAAATCGGCCAAAAGTCATGTACTAAATGATGATCCATACGACTATGAACATGACGAAATCTGGCCGGGTGGTCGAACGAATCACTATTGGTTTGACCTGAACCGGGACTGGACCTGGCTGGTGCACCCGGAATCACAAGGGCGAATTGCAGCGTATCGGCAGTGGTTGCCGCAAGTTCACCTCGATCTGCACGAGCAGGGATTCAACAGCAACTATTTTACTATGCCCGGCACCACTCCGCGTAACCATGAACTGCCGGATGATTATGAAAAATGGGCCGATGTTTTCGGCCGGGGCACGATTGAAATGTTTGACGAGCACAATATCAATTATGCCACTCGTGAAGCATTTGATTTCTTCTATCCCGGGTACGGATCTTCTTATCCAAGCCTGATGGGCGGAATTGGGATGCTGGCTGAGCAGGGTGGTCACAGCCGAGGCGGACGAGCTGTGGAAACAGAAGACGGGTATGTTCTCACACTTCGACAACGAATTTTTGATCACTACACCAATTCCATTGCTACGATCCGGACAGCAGTCCATAATCGAGAAGGTTTGCTCGATTACTTTTCAACATCGTTTTCTCAGGAAGCAAAACAGGGGGATGTGGAGGCCTTTGTTCTGCCTGATAATTCCAATGATTATACCTATGAGTTAGTCAATATTATGTTACAGCATGGAGTAGAAATTGAACAAGCTACCGAAGATTTCTCCGTTGATGAAGCTTACAGTTATTGGGATGGAGAATCATCCAATCGATCTTTCAATTCCGGTGATTTCATCATCAAAACGGATCAACCCAAACATATCTTTATCAATACGCTGTTTAAGCGACAGCTCGAAATTCAAGACTCTGTAATGTACGATATGTCCACATGGTCGGCTCCTATGGCGTACAATTTAGATGCAGCATGGACGAATGACGAGATTGATGTAGACACGGAATTGGTTACAGATCCACAAGTCTATCCTTCCGGTGTGAGCAATCAAGACGCCGGGTATGCTTATGTAATTGACTGGAATCAGCGATTTGCTCCCAATGCGTTATCAAAATTATGGGATGCCGGATATAGAGTTCGAAGTGCGGTCGAGCCATTTACCTTTGAGGGCCGAACCTACAGCCGCGGCAGCCTGATCGTTTTGATCGGACGGAATTATGCGAAGAGGGATCTGATTGCGGATGATATGAAGCGAATTGCTGAAGAGACATCGGTTGAAGTTGTAGGTTTTGATACAGGCCGAATGGATGAGGGAATTGATCTCGCCTCACGAGATAGTGAACCGGTCGCGAAGCCTAAAGTAGCTCTGATGGTAGATAGTCCGTTCAGCTCGTACACAGCCGGACAGATCTGGTTTCTCTTTGATAGATGGACCGATTTTGGGATCTCAAGGATTCGAACCGATGCATTGATGAGAATTGATCTTGATGAGTATGATGTGATTGTAATGCCCGGAAGCTGGGGTGGTGTTGGCGGTGCGATCGATTCAACAGCACAGGCAAAACTGAAGAGCTGGGTTGAATCGGGTGGCACATTAGTGGCAACCGAAGGAACCTCTGCCTTTTTCAGTAATGATCAATCCGGTTTTACGAATGTTGAACTCGTAAAGGATGAAGAGGAAGAGGAGGATGAGGAATCCATGCCAGAAATTGATCCTGAGGCTTATACACGATACGAAGCTCGTGAAGATACTTCGGGTCTCAAACGAATTCCAGGTTCGGCTTTCCAGGGTATGATTGACGTTTCGCATCCGCTTGCATTTGGGGTTGGAAATCAACTCTATTCTCTGAAATTTTCTGATGATGCATTCGTGCCTTCAACCGATTGGCAAACCGTGGGATATTATTCAAAAAATCAGGAAACACTTTTGGCTTCAGGATATGCGTCAAAGGAAAATATTGAAAAAGCCGCAGGACAGGCCTTTGCAGGTGTTGACGAAATGGGCTCTGGAAAAGTGGTATTCTTACTTGATAATACCCAGTACCGGATGTTTTGGGTTGGCCCCGCACGCATGATGCAAAATGCGGTTATGTTGCTGCATGATATGTAAGGGCTAGACCGTTTAAGGTTTAAAGTCTGATGTTTAAGGTTTTTATAAGACTTTGAACCTTAAACTTTGAACTTTATACCGGTACTCTGATTAGTCAATTTTTATAACACTCTTAGAAGCGATTCTTTTACTCTAAACCAAATTCTTAGATTATGCCATCATTCGATATTGTAAATGAAATAAACGCCCAGGAAGTTGATAATGCGGTAAATAACACACTGAAAGAAGTATCCACCCGGTACGATTTTCGGGGACTTCACACCGAGGTGGAGTTTGCCAAAAAAGAGAACCGGATTGATATCGTTGCGGCAGAAAGTATGAAACTAAAAGCCGTAAAGGATATGCTCATCAAGCATTTCATCAAACGAAAACTGGAACCAAAAGTTTTGGAATACGGAAGTGAAGAAGGGACCAGCCAAGGTCACGTGAAAGTGAGTGCGACTATTAAAGAAGGAATAGATCGGGAGACGGCCAAGAAAATCGTCAAGGAGATTAAAAGCCTGAAATTAAAAGTTCAACCTGCCATCCAGGATGACCAGGTTCGGGTATCCGGCAAAAAGATTGACGATCTCCAGGAAGTTATCCGGCATCTCAAAAAGAAAGACTTCGGAATTCCTCTTCAGTTTGTGAATATGAAGTAGGGCGAAGCCCATGGTTTTAGGTTTAAAGTTTAACGTTCAAGGTTGTCAAACCTTAAACAATAGACCTTAAACATTAGACCTTGAACTTTAAACCTTTGTTCGAGACACCCTATCCTCGATAAATCGAGGACTTCCCCCTGTCTGCAGAAGCTTCAGCACAGGCAGGCTCAAGGGAAGAGTTCTCTAATCTTCTTCCAATAGCCCCTTTACATAGGCGTTGTCGGGATCCATTTTGAGGGCTTGCTCGTAATAGGTTTGAGCTTTTTGGTCGTGGCCGCCTTTCTTCATCAGGTCGCCCATCAGGATCCAGTTTTCAACATCCTGTGGTTCGCTTCGGATGCGGTCTAACAGGTATGTGATCGCTTCCTGGCCGTTGCCGCTCATCAATTTATAGAGAACCAGGTTTCGATGAGCCGATGGCAGGTTGTCGAGTGATATAGCTTGGTCGAAATCTTCCTTGGCTTTCTCGAGTTCGTCAGTATTCAAAAATGCATAACCGCGAAGATTGTACAGTCGGCCGGAATCAGTTTCCAGCTCAATCGCCTCGTTGAGAGACTTAATGCTTTGCTCCCATTGGTTCAGTTTCTGCATCACTTCGCCTTCAAGCGTAAAGCCCTCTGGAGCTTCAGGCCTCATTTTTTGAAGCCGCCGTGCGATATCCAGACTTTTATCGAGGTCTTTCTCATGAAGGAGTTCATATCCTTCTTTGTGTTTCTCTTCAAAACTCATGAATTATCTTCTTTTTTAGTTTTCTCTGTAATGTCTTCAAATTCCGCGTCTTCAATATCTTCTATTCTACGCTTCCGGGAATTTGAATTACTTTGATTGTTAGGTTGATTCGTAAAATCACCAAATCGAAATTTTATCGAAGATCGTTTATTTTTTCTGTTTTTTGGGCCTTGAATTAGCCGAAATACGATATAAATAAAAAGCAGTATGAGTAACCAGCGTATCATTATGAATCGGGAATAATCTGTATGTGAGTATTGTTTCTTATCGGTTGTTCAAATATCTGCTCTTCTAAATACACAAGATGATCCGGATTGTGGAGAAAATCGACATTTGTGGCATTGATAATAATTAAAGGTGCCTTCTCATAGTGATAAAAGAAATGATTATAGGCATCGCTCAACTCTTGCAGATAATCGGGCGTTATGTTTTTCTCGTAATCCCTTCCACGATTTTCAATGTTCTCCATCAATCGATCAACCGAACTCTGAAGATAAATAACAAGATCGGGCTTTGCAGATATTCCGGTCATTATTCCGTAAATATTATCATATAAAGCCAATTCATCCTCATCCAGGTTCAATCTTGCAAAGATACGATCTTTTTCAAAGATGTAATCAGATATTATAAATTCATCAAACAGCTCTTTATTGGTCATTTTTTGCTGCTGTTTGAACCGGCTCGCTAAAAAAGCAAGCTGTGTCTGAAAGGCATAACGTTTTCGATCCTCATAAAATTTGGGTAGAAATGGATTTTCCTCAAACTTTTCCAAAACAAGCCGGGCATTATTCCTTTCCGACAACAACTGAGCCAAGGTTGTTTTACCGGCGCCGATCACACCTTCTATTGCAATAAAATCAAACTGGTTGGGCATCTTCGCTATGTTCTTTGTTGATCCGTTTGTAGCCTATTTGATTTACCAATCGTAATTTGTTTTTTGTAGATCCATTTCAGGTGCCTTATTGACAAGAGTACCGATATTTTGCTGTTCTTTCGGGTCGTTCCAATCGCTGTCAATCTCTTGCAGGGGCAACAGAACAAACAGCCGATTTTTAAATTCAGGATGTGGAATAATAAGGCCTTCATCTTGAATCACCAAGCTGCCAAAGGCTATCAAATCCAGGTCTATTACACGCGGGCCCCATCGAACCGGATTTTTCTCACGCCCACAAGTCTGTTCAAAATCCTTCACACTTTTCAATAAAACTTTTGGCTCCAAAGAAGTGAAAATTTTAGCTGCACAATTTAAAAACGTATACTTCGCACCGCCTATCGGCTCTGACTCCCAAATTGACGACTTTGTAATTTCACCCTCCGAAAGTGATTCGAGAAATTCACCCGCTTTCTGAATATATGAGAGCCGGTCGCCCATATTACTGCCAACTGCAATGATTACCGGTTCCATCTCATCGTAATTTCAGCATATTCAGCGGGCACACCGATAGGGGGATTTAGTTTACGAAGGGAGATTGTCAGTTCTTTTGTGATCGTTGATCGTTCAAATATTTCATTTCCAATTCGACTGCATAGGCTTTCTATCAATTTCTCAGATGGCCCTTTAAATACCCGTTGTGCTACCTCTTTTACAATTTCATAATTAAAGGTTTGATTGAGGTCATCATCTTTAATCGCCTCTTTAAAATTACCTTTGGCGATTACATCCAGTTCAAAATGATTTCCTTCCCGGCGTTCTTTATCGTAGTAGCCGTGTTTAGCGTAAAATTCAAGAGATTTTAGCGTAATGGTATCCAAATGCAATGGGTTGATTGATTTCTGCTGTGTAAGATAAGGAGATGTAGTTTGAGTGTCGAATGCAGAGATGAGAAATTCCAAGTACAAAATTTCAAATATCAAACATTCATTATTTACTTACAGGATAGCGCGAGCGTTCCGCTTGTGCTTGCAATAGGGGCACCCCTAGGATTCGGGGCGCCATCCGAGACGCGCTCACACGTAAATCGATATTCAGCAGTCAGTCTGTAATATGAAAAGGTTTCTCATAATTTATATAACCAAAACAGTGTAACGATTGGATGAAATTTCAGGCTGAATCAGAATCTTGTTGATCCAGGTTTTTTACCTCATCAACCTGATCCAGTTTCAGGTAATCGGTCAGCTCTTCTTGCAGATCTTCAGCGATAGAATCCGGATGAGTTATTTTTGTATAAAATACGGTAAAGTAGATCACTTTCACGGAGGTAACCATCCGCTCGAAGAAGGTACTGAACAGTTTACCTATGAAAATGGCAGCGACCAGCGGTATCCAGGAAAAAACAATTCCGTTTAAAGGAAAATCGGGATTATTGAAGTTGAACTCTTGAGACGGCATAGCATCTCCAAATAAAACACCGGCTCCAAGAGAAAGAAGTATTAAGATAAAATACACGGGCCCTACAACTCTTCGAACCACTTTACCTAAGAAATCAATGCCAAATACACCGACAAGAGTTTCCGGTACCTGGTCTTTTAAATTTTTCATTTTTTCAACTGCCGGTTTGATATCCAGCTTGTCGATTGCAACCGAAGGGAGCAGGTAGTGATTGATTAAATCCCAAACTTCTCCCAGTCCGGAGATAATGAGATTAATGATACCACTCATTAGGCCCTGTTTACCCGTTGATTTTGATTTATTTGCGATCGCCATCCCGATATCAATCCAGGCCATTTTACGAACTTGAGACTTGAGCTCTTTTGAGATCGAAACGCTTTCTTTATAAGAGGGATCGTGGCCTGTGATGGCTTCATAAACAATCCAGCTCATTCGGATCTCCTGTTTGTTGAAATAGAAATACTTGTAGAGAAACAGGAGTATAGCGAAGAAGAAGAGAAGTCCGGCAAATGGAAGATCATACCAAAAGCTAAAAACGAAATAGAAAAAGAATGTGACCATCAGTGCTGAATAAATCATCATTCTGTAAAACGGCTTTATGATATCATCATCCCTGCCAATTACAACAAAGGTATTTTTAAAGAGATGGAAAACGGAGGTCATCCGGTTTTTGAAAGATAGTTTATCGAATGATTGAGCTGTTTTGTGAAAATCAAAACTCATGCTGAAAGTTATGGTTAATTAAGGGTTGTTAAGATTTTGATTGAGCGTAAAAAAAGAGCCGGCAAATATAGTAAATAAAGTCTGATCACGGCCCTGTAATCTAAATGCGAAAGAATTGGTCGAATAAGCCCGAATATGAAAATTTTTTTGAACTTAATTTCAAACGGTTACAAAATCTTTACGTCTAATAAACAAGAGAAACAAGAAAACACCAACAACAGAGGCGAGAATTATGAAAACTATAAAAAAAGCAATTTTATTAGCGTTATTTGTATTGATGAGTACACTTTCACAAGTGGTGGCCCAACCGATGAACCGGGCAGGGCTCAATGCTCCTGGAATTCAGTATTTGATTACAGAGTATGGTGATGAGTTAGAATTGACCGACGACCAAAAGAGTGAACTGATTGCTCTGCAACTTGAACACAGAAATGAGTGGAGAGCTGATAACAGGGAAATGTTTCAAAACAGGAGAGGTGACTTTCGAAGAGGAAAACGTGACGGACGACAAGGCCCGAGAGGTCAGGGATTCAGAAATGCCGATCCTCAGTTTATGCAAGCCCGAACAGAAGCCCGGATGGAAATGAGGCAGGAAGTGATGGACATTCTAACCGGTGAACAGCAAAATCTGCTTCAATCCAATATGATTGAAAAAGCTGAGAAAGCTCATGAATTTCGTACATTGCGACATCAGTCTATGGTAGATGAAGCCGGTATTGAAGGCGAGAAAGCTGATCAGGTTTTAAATTTGTTGAATGCCCAAAGCGCCAACAGGTTAGAACTGGATAAGCAAAGAGTTCAAAATCCAACAGAGGTTGCTCAAGAGTTGTGGACAGATCATTTCGAGAAAATGAGAGAAACCAATGACCAACTTCAAAGCATATTGACGGTCGATGAATATCAGGAATTACGTCAACATATGGGATTTGGCAGACGTGAAAACGGAAACCGCGGGCTTCGCAGATGGAGCCAATAATTCGGTATGGAATTGTCCGTGTGGTACGGAATGGAAACCGTGGAGGCGTTAAGGGATGGGCAGAGATGATTGGTTTGAAAAACAGATCGATGAGCTTTATCCCCGCCTCCACCGATCCATGAAAGCGTATCTTGCGGGTTCAGGTGTTGAAGCGGAGGATATTTTGCAGGAAACATTTTTGAAGGCTTATAAAAATATCGACCAGTTTGAAGGCAATGCCAACATGTATACCTGGCTCTATTCAATTGCAAGGAATAAGTGCATTGATGAGTTTCGAAAGCGAAAATATGAATCAAATCGGAGCTCCATTCCTGTTGAAGAGTATAACATTGAATCCGACGAATTTAAATCAAAGGATCAGCAGGAAGATACTGAACTGCTGAAAGAAGCAATCTCCGAATTACCGGAGTTATTGCGAAGCATTGTTGTTATGAAATCGATAGACGGACTTACATATCCTGAAATTTCGGATGTAACAGGAGTTAATGAGCAAACTTTAAAAAACAGAATGTTCAGGGCTCGAAAGCAGTTAGCAGACATTTTAAAAAAGATGGGGGTCAATCAATCATGAAAAGAGAAGAACTGGAACGGTTGATTATAGACGCCTCCGATGGCGTGTTAAGTTCGAAGCAGATACAAAAGCTGGAAGTTGAACTTCAAAATCATCCCGACCTATTAGAAGATTACCGGGCAATCATGAACTTGCCGGATTTAACCAACTTGTATCAAATAGATTCAAAACTAAGTCAGCACAAATCATCCATCCGGTCAATCAAACAGGGAATTCGGGATCTATCCGGCCCCGGAGAATCCTTTGAGATGGTTACCCTGGATTGGTTCAGGCGCTATGCACTTGCTGCCTCAATCGCCATTTTTGCAATCACATCGGTATTCTCAATGGTTCAATCGCAGGATACAGAAACCGATTCCGAATTAATCGCGGAAGAATATTTTTACCCGGCAGATGAAAATACAACAGACAGTTATGTTCTCTACCTGGAGGAAATGGCTGAAGAATAAAATTCAATGATATGAATATTAAAAGTAAAGCATTGTTGGCCTATGTCGTGATCTTTCTTGCAGGAGGAGCATCAGGCTATTTTTTAAATGAGGCTGTAAGTCCGGGATTTACATCAGAAAGTTTTGAGCGGGGGCCCGGAATGAATGACGATTTACCCTCTCCCGGAGAAGAGGAGATCCCACAAAAAATTAAAGACTTCTTCATTGACCGACTGGACCTTCGTGACGATCAGATAGATCCATATTTTACCGTTCAGTCTGAGCATATGCAGAAGGTATTTGACGTGCTCAGAGAAAACAGAAGGAATGAAAGAGACACTCTGCGCCAAATGCATTCAGACTTTATTAATGAAATTGATGAGATCCTGACAGCCGATCAAATAGAGAAGTTAAACAGTTTTGCTCATCCTGATTCAGTACAGCAACGCCGAATGGAACGGCAACGACACAGACAGGGGAGGCGGAGGTAACGGAGACCATTTATTGACTTCCCCCCTTGTTTCAAAAAATGCGACGATTTTGATGACGGATATTTAAGCTTCAACTACAGGGTCCAAAAGCTTATCTATTGAATTCAATAATTCAGCTTTTGAAATTGGTTTTGTGAGAAGGTCAGAAGGATTCATTGACAGCGCTTCATCGTGAAGTTCAGATTTGGTTAAAGCTGTAATGAAAATAACCGGCGTTGAATGAACTTGTCTCACCGTTTTCATAGTTTCAATGCCATTTATGTCACCATTGATAAAAATATCCATCAGAATAATATCCGGCACGTCAACTTTTAATTGTTCAAAAACTTCCTCACCAGACCGGCAAACACCAGTAACTGTATATGCCTCACTCTCAAGCATCTTTTTTACAACCGTAGACTGAATGTGACAGTCTTCGACTATTAATACACGTTTCATAGAAAATTTATTAAATCTGACAGTAGAATTTTTTTGTCTTGATGCAAAAAACCAACGTATTTAAATATTAATTCTAATGTAATAAAAGCGTTTAAAATTTCACAAAAAGTAAAAGCAAAGTAGAAATATCTTAAAAAGTAATAATATCTTTCATTTTTAACAGAGACTTTCAATCCACAAATTCCCGGCTGATAAAATCGCAATAACCCACATCACTGGATGAATTTCATCGAAATTGCCTGAAACAGATTTCAAAAGAGTCCAAAACAAGAAGCCAAATGTAAGCCCCATGCTGATGCTGTAGGTGAGCGGCATCAGGATGATGATCATAAATACGGCCACTGTATCCGCCCAATGTTCCATCGGGATTTTGGTGATATTTTTGAACATAAATATTCCAACCGCTACCAAGGCGGGAGCTGTTGCATAGGAAGGTACAATACCGATAATTGGAGTGAGAAAAAGGGCAGCAAGGAACAACATAGCAACTGTGAATGCAGTTAAGCCGGTTCGCCCTCCATCCTCAATTCCCGAAGCCGATTCGATATAGGTCGTTGTTGTACTGGTTCCCATCATTGCTCCAAAAACTGTTGCGATCGCATCAGCGCTAAGCATTTTATCAATTTTTTGAATGGTTCCATCCTCCTCCACAAGGTCCGATTCATAGGAGCAAGCGACGAGTGTACCAACAGAATCAAACAGGTCCACAAACATGAATGAGAATATCGCTCCGATGAGTCCCCATGAGAGTGCGGCTGAAATGTCGAGTTGAAATGCAGTCGGTTGAATGGATGGAGGCATTGAGTAAAAGGATTCGGGCAGAGAGGCTTCACCGAAAAATATTGCCAGGAGCGTAGTGGAAAGAATCCCGATAAGAATGGAGCCTTTCACCTTTTTGGATTCCAGGATCAGAATGATTGTCAATCCCACCAGGCCCATTACTGCTTCTGTAGAAAAATCACCAAGGGCAAGCATCGTGGAATCATCAGGTACAATGAGGTTCATATTTTGGAACCCGATGAAAGTAATAAACAAACCGATCCCGGCCGGTATGGATAATCGAAGTGAAAGTGGAATTGCATTGACAATTTTTTCACGAAAACCAACGAAAGTTAAAATCAGAAAAGCAACCCCTGAGATAAAAACAACCCCCAGGCCCGTCTCCCAGTTGATTCCCTCTCCAACCACAAGAGAGTAGGCAAAGAAGGCATTCAGCCCCATACCCGGCGCCATGGCCAATGGAACTTTTACCCAAAGTGCCATGAGCAGAGTTCCAAATGCTGCAGCTAATGCTGTGGCAGTAACCACGGCATTAAAATTCATCCCGGCATCTGATAAGATCATCGGATTCACGAACAGGATATAAGACATCGTAAGGAAGGTGGTAATACCTGCTCCAATCTCTTTTGAGATAGACGATGTTTCAGAATTGAATTGGAAAATTCTAGTTAGCATGAAGGATATTTAATCATGGAATTTCAATTTTACGCTCAACTTTTTAAAAGATTTAAGATAGAATAGTCAAAATAATGAATCATAAGCCAAATAATATTAGATATTTAAACAGACGATGTATTCCTTCTATTTTTGCATGTTCTATTTTAGAATGATTGCATTTTTTCGTATTAATAACTTTGTTCAAAAGGGGTAGTTAACAATATCAGTTTGTGTTTATGGGACTTAAAGAGACGATTTCTAATTGTTTGGGCGAAGAAGTTTCAAGAAAAGATTTAAAAAAGTTGATTAAAAAATGCCATAGCATGGCGTTGGCATATCTTCGAATGAAGGCAGCTTCCAATAAATTATACATGATTCGAGGCGAAAGGCTGGAAGACTTAGCCTGGGATTTTATTGCAGAACTATTCGAGAAAGACGATAACGACTGCCTGGTAAAACTTCAGGAATACTTTGATGATATAAGTTTGGAAGATCTCAATCATTCCGAGCTGATTATAGAACTTCGAAAACTTGTATTTACAAAAGTTGAGGATAATATTTTTAGGGCAGTGGGGGAAAAAGATCCGTCACTTCGTAAAATCATTCGAAATTTAAAACTGGCCATCAGAGATTGTGATAGCGACCATAGGGTTAGCTATGAGCAGGGATTTATCATTGTTGATAAGCACGATAGAGATAATTTACCGGTGATGCCTTCTGAGTTTATGCAAATCAGGTTATCCTCTCGGTTGGAAGATAAAATGCAAATTCCTGATATACTGGCCGATGCTATTGATGTGCTTTTAAAACAGGATAGATATCAAAAGAAAATATCCCTCGTTTCTTTGGCATCAGTTATTCGGTTGACTTTTGTGAATTTTCATGAAACGACAACAGAAAAAAAACAGCTTAATGCAGATGAGTCGATAATTACCACAGAATTTCAAGAATTTTTGGATGAAAGTGTTGAAATGGTTCGAACAAGTACGGGATTCTCTTATGTACGGAAAGGAAAGATAAGCGAGGATCAATTGGATATGTATATGAACGCTGCAAAAGATATTGTTAATGACTACTTTAACAGCGGCAAATCTGAATCGTCGCAATTCGAATATTTAAAAAACTATATGCCTGAACTAGAGTATGATGATTTCAGATCTAACAATCGCCAGGTTTTGGAATATCTGGTGAAGCTCATTAGAAAAGACCTGATTGAAACATTTAAGGAGGACTGGTCTTAAATATTTTGCAGAGTTAAAGATATGCGAGGAATTTTATATAAATTAAAGACTATTTGAATATTCCTACCGAAAAAAATATCGAAACATACATTCTTAATCGGACAGCTTTAACCGAGAAAGAACAAGAATGGATACAGGATTGGATTCAGAAGGATGAAGAGGTACGCCTTCTTGCGGAATGGTTCCGGGTATTTTATAAAAAGATGGACCATATTGAATCTGTTCAAGAGAGGCCAGATCTTTTAACATCAATTATAGAGTTGGAACCTGCTCCTCAAAAATCTAAATACTCAGGTAACGTCTTTGTACTTGCAGCTCAAACTCCTGTTGCAGATCGAAGGAAAAAGACCCTGAAAACAATTCGTACATTTGTTTCAGAGGAACATAAAACTCTCATCAGGATTTTACATAACAGCTCTAAGAATCAATTCAAGCTGCATGTAATTTCTGAGTTTCTACAGGATGATGATATCGTACTGATCGATGTTGGGGATCAAAATAATAAAACTCTTGTTAGTGATCCCGGTGGAACATTCGTAATTCCGGATCAAGTTTTTCCTGAGAATACAATTAAAAACTGGCAGAAGTGTGAGCTGCACCTGCCAATCTCAAAAATCAGAGTTTTTAGTAATGGTGAGCAGGGTACATTGAACTTTGATACAACAGAAGCACATTTTGAAAGAGAGGAACTCAGCTTACAAAAGAGTGGGGATAAATTGCAGGTCTCATTTAATTGTTCAGTAGAGAGAATCCCGGACAAGATGGTAATTTACGTTGGTGAAAAATCCTCAATGTGGCCTGTTGAAAATGGAAAATG
Source organism: Rhodohalobacter sulfatireducens (assembly GCF_022012475.1). Classification (GTDB taxonomy): domain Bacteria; phylum Bacteroidota; class Rhodothermia; order Balneolales; family Balneolaceae; genus Rhodohalobacter; species Rhodohalobacter sulfatireducens. The sequence goes on along the minus strand of NZ_JAKLWS010000007.1, from coordinate 116,760 downwards.
CACGATAGCGATTCAAAATTTATCAAGCCCTGTTTCCAGTCTTTTCTTCTATAAATGATTTATTATCGCCACCATGCCAGATCCGATTCAAGTAGAGAGGGATTTCCAAGAGTTAATGGAGTATTTTGATTCTGTTCCTTCTATTCGTCGCAGGCACCAACTTTTCTTTGATTTTTTATCCTCACTTGAAGGAGAGTTCAGAAAATATGAATCGTATATCCTTCAGCTGTTGGATGACTTACCTGAGTTTTCTAGCCATTTGTCCTGGAGTGGGATCGACCCGGTTGATATTGAGGGCAACCTTTCTATGTTGGAAAGAATCCAATCAGAAATAGAATTATCAGAAAAGAGTGATCACTATTCCAACATCAAAAGAAATCTCCATGAGGTATCTTTACTGCTGCAAGTTTGCCTTGGAAATATTGAAAAAGCAGATGCGTATCTTCATAAATTAACCGGTGTTTCATTCTCAGGGCCAAGCACTTCTATGCAAGCAGACAAAGAATGGAATCAACCTATCAACCGACTCCATGAAAAGCTTGAAGCAGTACTGAAACAGAACCAAAAGCGGTCCATTGAGCAAATAAAATCACTTCAGAGATTATTTAAAGAGACATCAGCCCTTATAGAATGCAAGGACTGGAATATACTCGTGCCCGTTGCTGAGAAATATGATAAAGACCAGGGCAAAAACAATGGATTTGGCCGTTTACGAAGTATGACTATGGAGCTTTATGGTGAGTCGGAATCAAAAACAAATGATGAGCTGATTTGGGCGACCCATATTTATGGTGCAGAAGTTCCCTCTTTAGGACAGACTACAGTTCCTGTCAACGCATCCAGGAAGTTGTTTGAACTTTCAGGATTCGAGCGAACAGCTGGGAGATACTATCGTGGTGGGTTAAGATTCGAAATTTCAGCCGCCATACACAATGGGAAATCAGCCAATCTTGCCATAGCGGCTTTGTGGTACTCGATTTTGTTGAAAGCAAGCGGACAAAGAGAACGTTACAGAATTCATTCCAATATCGCTATAACAGGTGATATTGATGAAAATGGGATCGTTCAATCTGTTGATGAAACCAGTATACACCTGAAGGCAAAAGCCGTTTTCTTTTCCTGGGCATCTATAGTTGTAATACCGGCTTCGCAAAGGACACCATTTGAGGATGAAATAAACAGGTTAAAAGAGAGATATCCTCAACGAACTTTGGAGGTGATAAGTGTAAGTCGGTTGGCGGAGATCTTTTACGATCGCAGGGTGGCTGAGCATACAGTCCAGGGGCGAATCCCCTACATGATGAACCGCTTAAAAAATGAACATTCCAATTTTGTACTTATTCCAATAATAATCGTTTTATTGTTGATTGTTGCCCGGTTGATTTATGGTCCGATAGACAAAAATCCACAGAATATAACGTATGAGGACAGTTTTTTAATATTGCAAAACCAAAATGGTATAGAGGTAAAAAGACTGGAAGTTGGAGCACAGACGGTTTCATATTACACAAGCAGCAATGGGGAAGTCCATCCTGGTACAATTGCGGCAAATCCACTTGCCATTCTTATCGATATTACCAACGATGGTTTCAATGAGGTTATATATGGAAGAAGAGATCGTCTAAGTCAGTCAAACAGGGAAATTTCTGAAATATCTGCATATTCAGTTAGTGGAGATTCTTTAATCTGGAATCGTGAATTGATACTTAATTATGATTTTCCAAGACAATCAGGAGTTACACAACAAGAGATGTTGATTCGGGAAATGGGGCTGGTGGATACAAAAGAAGGGCCAAAGGTAGTTGTAAATGCAAATTCATTTTACTATTTCCAAACTATTTTATACCTGGTAGATGTTGTCACCGGCGAAATAGATGCGGAATATCTGCACATAGGCCATGTGAGAGATATGATTTTGCAGGATATAAATGGTGATAATCAAGCGGAAATCCTATTCTCAGGAATCAACAATGCCTACTGGTTGGCTGCACTGGGAGTTTTGGATATTGATACCTTTCATGGACACTCGCCACTAACCAAAGATTACAGACCTACCGGGATTGAACCCGCAAGTGAGTTACATTACATTTTAATTCCAAAAACAATCGTAGCGGAGTATACAAGCCCTTTAATGAAATATAATGAAGCTAAAAATTTATACTACGATGCGGCGAACAAAACAATCAGAGCACTCGTTGAAGAAGCTCGAATTCCATTCAGAAAAGAGTTTGGGGATGTCATGGTTTCAATAAGTTTTGAAAATGATCTAAAACCTATTGGCGTAGGTACAAGCGATGTGTACGATATCGTTGCCCGGCAACTTTATGAAGAGGGGGAAATTCCGGAAATTCCCGATTTTGATTACTTTCAGGCTTACAAAGATTCCATCCTCTATTGGACAGGAGAAGAGTTTTTATTAGCTGAGGAGTATTTTAACGAAAACTAATATTAGTCCAAAAATATTATATGCCAGACCCGATTCAAATTGAAGAGAACTTCCAAGATTTGTTTGGGTCATTTGGTTCCACACCTTCCATTCGATTCCGCCATGAGCTTTTCTTCGAATTTTTAGAATCACTTGAGGGTGAGTACAGGAAATACGAATCGTATATACAACAATTACTGGATGAATTACCGTTCTTTAAGGGGTATTTGTCTTGGAGTGGTATAGATCCAGAAGAGATCGAAGAAAAGCTTGTACTGTTTAAGAAAATCCATTCAACAATAGATGTGTCGGATAAGGGAAAGCAATTATCTGACTTGATAACAAATCTCCAAGAAGTATGGTTACTACTGCAAGTTTGCATTGGCAATATTAAAAAGACAGGTAAGGTTCTTCATAAACTAACCGGTGTTTATTGGCCAGAACCAAAAGTTTCGGAACAATTGACACCAGATTGGAATCAATCCATCATGAGTCTTTATGAACATCTTTTAACCGAGCTGCAAAAAAATCAAAAGCGCCCGGTTGAGCAGGAAGAATCACTTCAGAGATTATACAAAGAGGTAAAGGGTGTCATTAAAAGGAAGGAGGGAAATATACTCATACCAGTTTTGGAGCGATACGTTGGAGTTTATCAAAATAACAGGGAATATGGCCGCTTACGAAATATGACCATTGAACTTTATGGGGAGTCCGAATCAAAATCAAAAGATGAATTGATTTGGGCAACAAATATTTACGGAGCTGAAAAAGCTTCAGTTGAAAAGACAGAAAATCCAATTAATGCTTCAAGAAAGCTTTTAAATATGTTCATCCCACGAAGTGCATCTGGAAATTATTATCGGGGTGCCATACAGTTTGAAAATGTAACAGCTATCCACAATGGAAATTCAGCTAATCTTGCTATTGCTGCCCTTTGGTACACTATTCTACTAAAGAAAGCCGGTCAAAGAGAACGATATTCAATCCATTCAAACTCTGCTATAACGGCTGATATTGACAAATATGGAAACATTAAGACTGTTGACGAAAAAAGTATTGAATTGAAAGTAAAGGCTGTCTTTTTTTCATGGGCAAAAGTATTAGTTGTACCTGCATTACAAAGAAATCAGTTTGAGCTTGAGGTTCAAAAATTAAACGAGAGATTTCCTAATCGAAACTTTTCCCTTATAGGAGTGAATCACCTACAAGATATTTTCTATGACAGACGAGTAGCTATCTATACAGTTCAGGGTAGATTATCATACTTTTTTAATCACTTAAAGAATGAATATTCGAAGTTTGTTTTAGTTCCGGTTATAATTGTGCTGCTTTTAATAATTGCAAGGATGGCGTATGGACCGATTGACCAAAATCCAGTTATTATCGAATATGAAGGTAGTGATATAGTTTTAAAAAATTCATCCGGATCAACGATTGATCGAGTAGAAATCGGTGAAATAACAGTGGATCTTCAGAATGGTACGGGAGAGTTTCAGCGAAGACCTTTAAGCACCTTATTAGATCTAAATGGTGATGGTATTAATGAATTAATTTATGCAAACAGGGTGACCCGACAAAGTTCAGATCAATCGTTTATAAGGGCAAGGTCTGTAAGTGGTGATTCCTTGATTTGGGATCAAAAATTTATCGCAAATTATTCCTATCCACGTCAATCGGCAATGATGAACTTCAATCTTCGTCCAGTTGAAATAGGAATCTTGCATACAAATAAAGGACCAAAAATTGCTGTGAATTCAAGTGTCATTCAATATTTTCAATCTGTGGTTTTTACCATAAATGCTTTGAACGGAGAGATTGAACAAGAATACGTTCATTCTGGAAGGTTTGACGATATGTATGTAGAAGACATAAATGACGATAATAATGATGAAATTATTTTAACTGGCATTAATAACGCTTATTGGAGTGCAGCTATAGCTGTCTTAGAATATGGGAATGCGCAAGGTTATGCTCCCGCAACGATTGATTACATTCCATCGGATACTGAGCCAGCTGACGAATATAGATATATACTTATTCCAAAAACGTTAATTGGAGAGTACTTTAGTTCAATGCTAAAATATAATCGTGGAAAAGCCGTAAACGTAGATGAATTGAATAATAGTTTTCTTTTTGTAGTTCAGGAAGGCAGACGTGAGTTACATGGGTATAGCGATGACCTATTAGTACTTTACTATTTAGATTATAATTTGAAAGTTCTCGGTATTGGTACAAGCGATTTGTATGATATCGTTGCCCGGCAACTTTATGAAGAAGGGGAAATTCCGGAAATTCCAGATTTTGATTACTTTCAGACTTACAAAGATTCCATCCTCTATTGGACAGGCGAAGAGTTTTTATTAGCTGAGGAGTATTTTAACGAAAACTAAGAGTACATTAAGAGCTAATTTTTTGGGGGTATACCTATGCCAGACCCAATTCAAGTAGAGCAGTTGTTCCGTGAATTAATGGAGCAATTAGAGTCTACAATTTCTATTCGTCACAGGTATCATTTATTCAGAAGTTTTATTGACATCCTTGAGGGATCCTACAGCAAGTTTGAGTCTTACATCCTTCAAATTGCAGATGAGCTTCCTGTATTCACAGGCCCATTAACCTGGACCGGTATTGATCCGAGTGAGATTGAGTATGACCTGGCATTGCTCGATAAACTGGAATCAGAGCTTCATCTTTCCGATAAAAGTGAAAATTTTACTGCTGTATACAATCGCTTAAGAGTGGTATGTATACTCCTTTATGGTTGTTTGAATGATCTTAAGGGGGTCAATCTTCATATTGAAAAAACGCTGGGTATGTCCGGAATGAGCTATCCGAATGATGTAAGAGATACTTCTGTACTTAATCTACTAAAAGATTGGATTGCCAAAACACTTCAGAACAGAAAAGAACTTACAAGAAAACAGAATGATTCTTTGAAGCGAATGCTTCGAGAGGTCAAAAAAATTCAGGGTACAGAAGATTGGAAACTATTGATTCCTGTAGCCGAGAAATATCAGTCAGAAGGAATCGGTTATGGCCGTTTGCGAAAAATTTCAGTCGAAAGATATTCTGAAACCGGCAATGAGGATGAGCTGGTTTGGAATATGCAGGTATATGGTGCGGCAAATCCTTCAATGAGTGAAAAAAAGAATGTTCATATTGCAGCCCGAAATCTCTTAGAATCTAAATCCGGAAAGCGAAATAATAACTATTACCGCGGAGGTGTAAATTTTGATTTTCGGAAAGCATTTCATGTCGGTAACTCAGCGAACCTGGCCATTTCTGCCCTTTGGTATACACATCTTCAAGAGGCAACGAATCAAAGAAATCGATATAAAATAAATTCCCATTCAATAATTACGGGTGACATCGATAAAGAGGGTAACGTACTCCCCGTTGATGGAGAAACAATCGGTTTAAAAGTAAAAGCTGCTTTTTTCTCATGGGGTAAGATTTTTGCCGTTCCGGCATCACAGCGTGGCCTGTTTGAGAAGGAGCTGAACACTCTTCTGGATAAATATCCAACACGAAATATCGTGTTATATGGTGTCAGTCATCTGCGAGAACTCTTTTTCGACCGCCGTTTGACCGAACATGAAGAAGAGGGGCGGATCAAGTATTACTTCAAGAGATTAAAAAGCCAGGAATTCAGATTTATCACGGTACCACTTATTACAGTGCTGTTGGGATTTATCATGTGGTTGATTTTTGGTCCTGTCGACAAGAATCCGAACACTTTGCAATATGAAGGAGAGCAAATGACATTGATGAATCAATATGGACAAAAGATTCAAAGCCTGAAGGTTGGTAGTGTAATAGTTGAAGCAATACAACAGTCTCAGAATCCTATTTTTCCATACAAAGCATTATTGCACGATTTAAATAATGATGGCATCAATGAACTGTTTTTTTCAAGAATGTTGTCCGAGCAGAATTTTAACAGCCCCGAAGAACTGATTGCATACTCGGTGTCAGGGGATTCAATCATATGGAAGAAGAATTTATCGTTCGATTTAGAATTTCCAAATAAACCGGAGATACAGGAAAATGGTTATAAAGTTTATAGTTTGAATATTATAAACAGTTCAAAAGATAACCTGATAGTAAACATAGGGCACGGAAGATTCTTTCCGAGTATCATTCTCAAATTAAATGCAGAAACAGGAGAAGAAAGCAGCCGATATATTCATTCAGGCCGAATAAAACAGACTAAGGTCGTAGATATTGACAATGACGGAGACCAGGAGGTTATTGGTTTGGGACAAAACAATGCCTTTGATGAGATTACAGTTTTCTTTGCACTGGAAGCTGATAAAATTGTCGGATATTCTCCCTCGACGGATGAGTATACAGTACTTGGCTATACACCTGCGGAACATGAATATTATGTTCAGGTTCCGCGATCGATTGTCGGGCAGGTATTTAAAAGGCGTGTTGTGAATAATACACCGGAAGCTTTTTTTGTGAACTCTGATGAGGAACTATTTCGTGTCCGGGTGAATGACTTTAGACTTCCTGAAAATGATCCTTTCCAGGTTAATTATGCAGCCCTAATATATATGATCGATTATAATTTTAGAGTTAGATCGATAGGAACACAATCATACTACGATCTTTGGGCAAAAAATCTATATGAAGATGGCATGATTCCGTTCGAACCGGATCATGAATACTTTGAGGCGTTTAAAGATTCATTGCTTTATTGGGATGGGCAGAGGTTTAAATACCGCTCTAATTAAGATTTTTTCTTCAACCTATCAAAATTGTTACGACATGCTAATACCTTATTATAAGAAATTACTCATCAAGGGTGATATTTATTAAAGCCATTCACAACCGACTTGAGCACCGGTTTGAATGGCTTTATTTTTTGCAACAGTGTTTGGCAATAAGAACTTCCAAATTCCACCAACATTTCGTTTCTTCAATTATCACGAAACCCAAAACATCTATTGTAATGAGACGATTTGTTCTGTTTTCTTTCTTAAGTGCTCTTTTATTTAGTTTAATTGCTTCACATTCTCTGGCCCAATCCACCATCTCAGAAAAAACCGAGGGGATGCAAAAGTACGAAGGTTTTTTTGATTACTGGTGGGATGATACAACCGGAAAAATTTGGTTAGAGGTCGATAAGTTAGACCAGGAATTTATCTACGTGAATTCATTGGCTGCCGGAATCGGTTCGAATGATATCGGCCTGGATCGCAGCCAGCTTGGGAATACCAGGATCGTAAAATTTGAAAAGGTGGGACCAAAAGTTCTGATGGTTCAACCCAACTACGATTATCGGGCAACTTCAGATAATCCACTGGAAGAAAAATCGATTAATGAAGCATTTGCCCAATCGGTATTGTTCGGGTTTGAAGTGGCGGCTCAACAGGATGAACGTATATTAATCGATATCACTGATTTTTTGATGCAGGATGCACATGGGGTGGCTGAAAGACTGAGTGATACAGACCAGGGAAATTACTCTGTGGATGCATCCAGGTCTGCCATTCATTTGCCCGGTACGTTCAACTTTCCAAAGAATTCCGAGTTTGAAGTTACACTCACATTCACCGGAAGTGGTGCAGGCAGTTGGCTGCGATCGGTTACACCTAGTCCAAATGCGGTGACCGTCCGTCAGCACCATTCATTTGTAGAGTTGCCGAATGATGACTACCAACCACGGGAATTCGATCCGAGGTCAGGATTTTTTACGGTCGACTACCAGGATTACAGTGCTCCTATCGGCGGAGAATTTTACAAGCAGTACATTGTACGCCATCGGCTGGAAAAGAAAAATCCGGAAGCAGAGGTCAGTGAGCCGGTAGAGCCCATTATCTACTACCTCGATAACGGGACTCCCGAACCTGTTCGTTCGGCTTTGCTTGAAGGTGGACGCTGGTGGAACCAGGCTTTTGAAGAGATTGGTTATGAAAATGCATTCCAGGTTCGAATATTGCCGGATGATGCCCATCCGCTGGATGTTCGGTACAATGTGATTAATTGGGTCCATCGATCAACTCGTGGCTGGTCATACGGTTCATCGGTAGTAGACCCACGAACGGGGGAGATTATCAAAGGGAATGTGCTACTGGGCTCGCTTCGGGTTCGCCAGGATTACCTGATTGCCGAAGGATTACTGGCACCCTATGAGGAGGGTATCGAACCGGATGATAAGATGCTTGAGATGGCGCTTGCCCGAATTCGCCAGCTTTCTGCACATGAGATTGGCCACACACTCGGAATTGCTCATAATTTTGCGGCCAGTACGAACGATCTGTCTTCTGTAATGGATTATCCCCATCCCCGCGCAACTGTTCTGCCGGACGGATCACTGAGCCTCGAAGAGGCTTATGATACCGATATCGGTGAATGGGATAAGCGTACTGTTGCGTACGGTTACCAGGACTTCCCGGATAATGTGAATGAGGATGAGGCATTGGAAGAGATCATCCAGGAAACACTTGATATGGATCTGCTTTACATTTCCGATGAGGCGGCTCGCCCGCAGAGTGGGATCCACCCGAAAGCACATTTATGGGATTACGGCACGGATGTGATCGACCAGATGAATCATATTTTAGAAATTCGACAAACGGCACTCAATAATTTTGATGAAGAGGTGATCCAGATGGGCCGACCCATGGCAGACCTGGAAAACGCACTAGTTCCTATTTATCTCTACCACCGGTATCAAATAGAAGCCGTTTCCAAACTGATTGGTGGTGTGAATTATGCATATAATCTTCGGGGTGATGGGCAGGCGAACCCTCAAATTATTGATGGAGATCTCCAGCGAGATGCCGTCCAGTCTCTCATCCAAACTCTCCGGGCTGAAACTCTGGCACTCCCGGAAAATATCCTGGATATTATTCCACCTCAGCCGGCTCAAACGCCGTATTCACGAGAACACTTCAGGGGATATTCAAATCCTATGCTCGACCCGGTAGCGATGGCAGAAGTCGCTGCAAATCAAAGCGCAACTATGATTTTTAATCCCGAAAGAGGAGCTCGCCTTACAACTCAATCAGCCCGAAATCCTGACCTTCCCGGATTGATGGAAGTGGCTGAGGAAGTATTAAACGCCACAATTTTAGGAGAGATGAATGAAGGGTACCACGGGTCAATTCAAAGAGGTATCAATATGGCTGTGTTTCGAAACCTGGTTGGACTGGCATCCCATGAAAATGCATCTCCGGATGCGAAAGCCATCACGAAAATGGTTCTGGAAAATCTACAGGTTTCACTAACTGAAAGAATATTTGAGATTGACGATCCAACTTGGAACGCCCATTTCAACTATATTCTTGATTTGATTGAGCAGTACAAGGAAGATCCGGAGTCCTTCTCAACTCCACCGGCACCCTACACGCCTCCGGGGTCGCCGATTGGCAGTGGAAAAACTATTGAATACGGGTGCGGGATTTTCCCCGAAGGGATCCCTTTGGGAAACCTTCGATAAATAAATAATAGAAAATACTATGTGTAATTATTTAAAAACAAAGTCATTATTATTTGTAGTTGCTGGGATTTTGCTCAGCGGCTGCCAGGCAGAGTCTGGTAATGAAAATGGAATGTCAGATTCATCTGCTGAACAAGATACCGTTCTGACATCGGTCATGAGTGATACCTTAAATGCTATTTCCGAACCGTTGGTTAATCATATGTATACAGCTGATCCATCTGCCCATGTGTTCGATGGAACACTTTATATCTATCCATCCCATGATTATGAATCCGGAATTCCACAGGATGACCTGGGCAGCCATTTTGATATGCAAGATTATCATGTGTTCTCGATGGAAACCGTGGGCGGTGAAGTGACCGATCATGGATTGGCACTACACGTGGATGATGTGCCGTGGGCAGATCGCCAGATGTGGGCTCCCGACGCCAATCGAAAAGGAGATACGTATTACTTTTATTTCCCGGCAAAGGACGAAAATGGAGTATTTTATATCGGGGCTGCTACATCAGATTCGCCAACAGGTCCGTTTGATCCACAGCCCGAGCCTATTGAAGGAAGCTACAGCATGGATCCGGCTGTATACAAAGACACAGATGGAGAGTATTACATGTATTTTGGTGGTATCTGGGGAGGTCAGCTTCAGCGTTGGGAAACCGGCGAGTATGTTGAAGAAGATGTTTATCCAGCGGATGATGAACCCGCCATTATGCCAAGAATTGCCCGCATGAGCGACGATATGCTGAGTTTCGCTGAAGAGCCCAGAGAGGTGATGCTTTTGGATCAAAACGGAGATCCTATCACAGCCGGAGATAATGACCGCCGATTCTTTGAGGCTGCCTGGGTGCATAAATATAATGACACCTACTACTTTTCATACTCTACTGGCGATACACACAAAATCGTGTATGCAACCGGTGATAGTCCGTATGGCCCTTTCACCTATCAAGGCGTGATTCTGGAACCGGTCATTGGTTGGACAAATCATCACTCTATTGCTGAATTCGAAGGCCAGTGGTATCTCTTCTACCATGATACCGAACTCTCCGGCGGTCAAACACACCTCCGAAACATCAAAATGGCAGAGATGACTCACAACCCGGATGGAAGTATTGAGACGATCGATCCATATCCGGATATGGAGTAGAAAGTGTGAAACGGGAGACGGCAAATGCCGTACTTTTGTTTAAAAAGTTGACAGTAGGCAATAGGCAAAAGTCGCTTTGCCTACTGTCAACTGCCTACTACCCAAGAATTTGGTAAGAGTTTGGTAGATGCAATTTGGTGCTTTGAATTAGTCCTGTGCCACTTCTCTCCAACTTTTTCACTACCTTTCATCGCATGAATCATCTGCAACAGGATTAATCTCAGAAAAACTCTGCTATAGCGAATGCTCGACGATTTTACTTTCGAAAAAAATGAACGGGGCTTCTCAGATAAAGCATTCTCATTTCTCAGGAAGACATTGATACCGGCTACCCGGCTCGTGTTCAGTCCGCGAATAACCAATCCGGAAAATATGCCGATGACCGGTCCGTGTTTCGTCTACGGAAATCACGCCAACTACTTTGATCCGTTTATGATCAATGTTGGGATGACACAGGAACCCACAGCAGGGGTGATGACACGCGACCAGTTTCACAAAACCATTCCCAGAATTTTTATGGATGGGATTGGCATAGTGCCGACCAGTAAGTATGTACCTGAGCCGGGGATCATTCGCAAAGTGATGAAGATGATCGATCAAAGGCGGATGATCGTCATTTTTCCGGAAGGCGGCCGTCGATGGGATGGGAAACCGAAACCGCTGATAGAAACCACACTTAAGCTTTTTTGGAAAATGCGTATTCCGGTTCACCCGGTACAAATTCACGGATCCTATTTGGGATGGCCGCGCTGGGCAGATAAGTTACGAAGAGGAAGTGTTGAGATGCGGTACCTCGATCCCGTACACGCCTCCGATTTTGATGATTACGAGACGTTTGCTGATCACTGCCGTGAACTAATCACGTTTGACGAGTATAATCCTCCCCAAGAGGCGATGCCGAAAAAATGCAGTAAACCCGCCTCGGGTATTTACCGTTTTCTCTATCGTTGCCCGGATACAGGAGTAAGTGGAGCCGTATTTTCTCCCGACGGAGAGCAAGTATTCAGCCGAACATCTGATTTTCATTATCGAATGAACACGGCATCCAGGTTAATTGCCCCTGACGGTTCAGTGGTTTCCATCATCGATCTGTACGATAAAATAAACGCGATGCCGATGGTATATGATGAACCGGCCGAAAAAATTCTTCTTCAAAAAAATGGCAGCCAGGTGAATAAAGTAGATGAATTACAACGCCTTCAACCTATTGACCGGGGGTTGGTTCAGCTGAATGTTGATGGATTAAAGGCCTCAGTTGGTTCACAAAAATTTGACCTGACACTGGACCAAATAAACTACACTTCTGTTGAGCAAAACCACAAATTGACAGTCACTAGTTCCGATCAGATTATACAGATTAATTTGGAAGGGCAGAGCGCACTTCAATGGCAGCTCTACATAAACAGGTTGAAAGATGGAGAAAATCCTGTAAATTCGCTCTGACATGAGCTCGTGGACACTCGACATAACTGCCGGTAATTTTTTCCTCGATTTTGCCTGGATGGGCGTTCTCCTGGTTATTGCTACCTACCTCAGAAGCAGGGTGAGCATCCTCCAGAAATACCTCATTCCTGCCAACCTTTTAGCGGGAACTCTTGGATTGATTTTGGGGGCTAACGTGCTTGGATGGATCGATCTCACATCCGATCGGTTGGGGACATATGTCTATCACCTTTTGGCACTTCTGTTTATTGCGTTAAGTTTGCGGGCACCAAAAAGTAAAATGGGACTTTCTTCTGTACGATTCGGACTGATCTTTATCTCGGTGTACCTTGTTCAGGCAATTATCGGTTTATTAATTGCCTTTTTGTTGATCTATACCTTTATCCCCGATCTGTTTGCCGGAATAGGTCTTCTGCCACCATTGGCATTTGGCATGAACCCGGGTATCGCTTATACCATCGGCACAAATTGGGAACAGTTTGGTTTTGAAAGCGGGGGAATTGTTGGACTTACTTTTTCAGCCTTTGGATTTCTTGTTGCTTATACCTTCGGAATTTGGCTGGTTCGGAGAGGCATTAAAAAAGGGTGGGCAACCTACATCAAGACAGACGATGAGTTGCCCGATGAAGTAAAAAAAGGAATTCTGGACGAACCGAAAGCAAATGAGGATGAGAAAATCACCACCTCGCCGGAAAACATTGAGTCGTTCTCATTTCATATAGGGTTGATTGGGTTTACGTTTATCCTAACTTACCTGGTGGTAACCCTGATGGAGTGGGGCCTGATCTCTGTTGGGGCTGAGAACGAGGTTACAACGCTTTGGTCATTCCATTTTATAATCGCGGCAATCGTTGCGCTTTTTGTGAGAAAAATTATGGATACCACAAAAGCCAGCCGTGTAATTGATGATACCACAATGACACGCTGCTCCAATCTTTTTATGGACTTTATGATTGTGGCGTCGGTAGCGGCTATAAGTATGGTTGTTGTCGTGCAGTACTGGTTACCGTTATTAGCAATCTCAGTTCTTGTTACTATCGCCACGTGGGGGGTTATTCAATATATGACGCGTGATGCTTTTAAGCAGTTTGAGTTCGAACGTTTTGCAACCATCTTTGGGAATATGACGGGAACGCTTCAATCGGCACTGGTTCTGTTACGAATTGTGGATTCCGGAATGAAATCTCCCGCCAGTTACAACCTTGTGTATGGAAGCGGCCTGGCTTTGGTTTTCGGCTTTCCTCTGCTACTGCTGATCAATGCACCCGTCCACTATTTCGATGATCCCACCGAAGGCTTCTGGATGGTCCTTTTTGCCCTCATCGGATACTTGATGTTGCTTGCTATTGCCTGGCAGTATTTGAAGAGGAACGGAGATTAAAGAAACATTGCACTTTTTTTGTTGACGAGAGACTCAAAAAACATGAGATAAAAAGATGCGGTTGGCAAGAATGCATAACCTGCAAGGAAAATGCAGTGTTTAAAGAACGGTATCCAGGTAACTACTGAGCGCAGCTAAAAATCTTATCGTTATAACGCTGTGTTTTCTGCCGAAAATTTTTCCTCAACCCATCCAGGTTTTGAAACTCTTGACGGGTTGATGTGCCGAAAATTCCTACAAGAATTCCTTATTGATACGAGCATTTCACTTCTATCTTGTTTACTTTTATAGGTAAGAAAGTGGTGAGAATTATGGCTCGGGGCCTAGGATCATATAGCTCTTTACCTCTCCTGCCTTTTCGATTCAGGCTTGCCGGTTATATTATGATTTTATGTAGTTTCGGAGCCGCATATCTCTATTTTTGGGGAGGTCGGCCGGCACTGTTTGAAGTTCCCGTTTTTGCCATCCTTACATCATATGCTGAAACACGCTGGTTTGTACTAGCCCAAACAAATGCACTCGATGAAATTGCTGTAATTTTTGCTGTATTGGGGTTGTTATTCATTCTTTTTTCAAGAGAAAAAGAGGAAAATGAGGAGACACTAATTTTGCGGATCAAATCTTTATTTCTGTCCGTTTATTTAACATCTGCATTCATCATCATTTTTTATATAACTGTATTTGGATGGCCGGTTTTTATTCTCATCTCACTCTCCTTCATTCTATTTCTACTGATCTCCATTATCAGTTTTAAAATCTATTTAATCAGATACTCAAAAATAAAATCAAGTCAATGAAGGAGGGTTATTATGAAAGTCAGAAAATATATTCAACGAATCATTGGAGTCTTGCTGGCAGTAAGTTTGATAAGTTCATGCGGAATACTTGATAGTGATTCCGGATCATCAGATAAAAAAGCAATTGGAGGAGATCCAACTCCTATGGGAGCGGTGGGAAACTCATTTGATGTACCGGCTTTTCCGGGAGTAGAAAATCGTGAGGTTGAAATTACCGCAAGTGAAGATGGAATTTCAACAATCCGTGCCTCGGCAAAAGTTACTGATGAAACATATTTAACGATGGCAGAAGCTGTGCCATATCTGGAGGTAAATGGAGATGTTGTTTCCGTTACCAAGCAGGCAAGAATTACATCGAAAGGCATTCAACAGGTTTATGAAGATGGAGACCTTCATACAGTTGTTAACTATGATGCTAAAAAAGGAGATACATATAAAGCGAATAAGTATGGTCAAACGATTACCAGGAAAGTGATGAATGTTTCTAATGAGGATGATTTTATGTGGGGCTTTATGATGATCAAAACCATCCAGATTGAAGAAACAGGCAGAGGTATTCCCGGTGTTTCAAAAATCGTTTATTATGCGAATCACAGGTTTGGAATCGTGGGCTTCGACGTACACTTCGAAGATGGATCTGTTAAATATGCATACGTGTACAGTGATCAGTACAACGAGTAAAATAATAAGTTCAATTTAAAGGAGGCTTTTTTAAAAGCCTCCTTTATTTTTTAGTAGTTCCAAACATCTGCTCCATTCTCCAATTCGAAAGCATTCAGGGTAATCCAAATAAAATTGAATGCATAGTAATGTCATAATATTACTTATAACATGAAGGATGTTTCCTAGGTTAATTTACTCTTTTGCCCAACCGAAAAAACTAGAGATATTTGCAATTATTACTTATCAAGAGCTTCTATTTTTAAATTTAAGTAGGACAAAGAAGAGTAAGCAACCAACCAGGTTGGCAAGCAGATCCTGCATGTTGTTGTGATAGTCTCCTACTCCATTTCCGGGTACCGTTAGCATCACAAGGTACTCTATGATTTCTATGATGGCCCCGAGACCCAAGACAATAAATATCACAAAAAGATATTTGAAGCGGGGAACTTGAACATCAAACAGAAACAGGATGTAATTAATAATGATTGCAGCGATAAAGGCATTAACCAAGTGCACATATTTGTCAAAGCGAATACCAAATATTGTATTGTCGTACAAGCGCTCTCCTCCCGCTTCTAAGAGGCCGCCTGAAAAATGAATAAGAATACCAACTTGCACCAGGACCAGAATATAGGAAGGCACTTGAAACTGCCTGAAATATTTCCAGCCAAATCCCAATGCAATGATTATCAGAAGTGCATATACGAAAAATTCGTGTAGATTACCTTCACCACGGTATTCAACAAACCTGCCAACATAAGCAAACTGACACATCCAAAGGAAGAGGAATAGATTTAAGCTCCAAAATATATCTAAATTCTTTACTCGTAGATTGAATGACTCCTGACCTAATTTATCCATGAATAAATCTCTCTCTTTTTTAAAATCACGCCTTTCTGTGATAAAACTTTGATCAACAATTGAAGGAGCTGATCTATTTAAATTTACTTAACACTCCAATAATAAACTAAGACCTTTTTTTTGCAGAATGATTAAATGTACAAGCAGTTAAAATAGCATTTACGTATTTTTAGTAAAGAAATGTGGTGAGAAGAGATGCTGCAAAATGTTGATTCATACTATGAATTGTTTCTCTTGTCAAATCTAGCGGGATTTGTTTTTGCCTCTCTATTTTTTCGCGTTTTTGGAGTATCTCATCTTAAAATTTTTGAGGTAAGAAGCATCCAATCAAACGTTACTAATCCTGCCAAACTGTTTACAACGACAAGATTTCGATCGGTTGATAGAGACTATAAAATAGTACCTTTCAATCTTATTAAACCCAATCTTGCTCTTTCAATAAGTGCTCTTCTCGTTCAACTACGCGGAAAAATTGTAGATGTCTTATCAAGTAAAAAGTTGAATATTAATATTCATAAATCGGAGTAATGATGAAAACAAGGAGTAATTTTCTATTTGTACTGGCAGTTTTATTGATGGCCGGGTTAACATCCTGTGATATTTTCGGGGATGATTCTAAGTCTGCTACCGAACCCATAGGGGGAGATCCCACACCCATGGGATCTGTTGGCAATACATTTAGCATTCCCGGAATGTCGGATGAGGTTATTGAGGTCACACAAAGTGACGGATCAGTTTCAACTATAGAACTTACAGCGACCATAACTGATCCCGTATTGCTGGATATGGCTGAACAATTAAGCTTTCTTGAAGTAAATGGGAATCAAGTCAGTGGTTCTAAAAAATTCCGAATTACAAGTAATGGAATCCAAAGTTATACCAAAGATGGCAAACCATTTACCATGGTAGACTATGGAGCTAAAAAAGGGGATACCTATACACTCAAAAGAAGCAGTTCAGACCTGGTCCGGAAAGTCACTCACAAGTCAACTGATGATGATTATTCGTGGGCATTTTTTATGATCAAAACTGTTCAGGTAGAGGAGACAGGCCAAACCATGCCCGATATTTCTAAAATAAAATATATTGCGAACCACCGTTTTGGCCTTGTTGGGTATGAAATCCATTTTGAGGATGGATCACAAAAAACATTCACGATCTTTAGTGACCTTTACAACGAGTAAAGGGTTAGAACAGATCACCGATGAGCTTTTTCAATCCCGGTACAACTTCCCTGATCACATATAAATCAGGGTTGTTGTAAAAGGGGCCGATACGCATATGAAGTTTTACGACTTGATGGAGAATCGTACCGAGAATGGCATGACTTAAACCCATCAACAATATATTTGGGCGGTAATAATAGATCCATGCCCAACCCAACCCGGCGAATAATGTGCAAACCATTAATTCGGTGTTTGGAATATGATAAAGCGAGAAGATTACAGCTGTTATCACTACCACCGATAATTGGACCCTGCGATTACTTTTATGGTGAGTTGTCTTTGGAAAAGCCTGACGGATTCGAGGCATCATAAAACCAAAAAAAATGACAGCTTGTACGGTGCCATAAACAAGATATCCTGAGAATTTAATGAGTAAAGCGTTCCACTGTAGCTGGAACAAGGATTCCTGGTTAAATATAGCTGTGTATGAAATCAGAGTGATACTTCCCACAATTGTAAACACAGAATAGGAAAGCCAGCCTTTATTTATAGAAGTTTGTACTCTTTTTTTTCTCGAAGGCAGAACAAACCCCAAATCACGGAATGTAAAGTAATGTAGTTTTTTCGGTGAGTACCATAAGATATAGTACCCACCAAGAAAGACTAAAACCCAAAAGATAAGTTGCAGTGAAGGGGATGAGCCGATTTGGGGACCGGCAATCCATAACCCTGTAAAAAATAGTGCTGTAAAAATGACTATTTCTGCAATACCCCAGTATGGATGAACAGGCTTATTCATATCTACTTAATTCTACCTTCAATTTAAGCATTCTTTACTTGAGAGGTTCAGCCGTATAACAAAATTATTTGTTGTTCGTACCAAAAACAGTCAATTCTAATCACATCAATAAGAAATGTTAAAAAGAATTACGCTGAGTTTTATCATATCAATGACACTTGCCGTTGCCACTCTATTTTCTCAGTCAACGGATGAATTTAATTTGGATCAAACATATTCCATAGATTTTGGGGGTACAATCCATCTGCAAAGTGACGATGCCGAGGTCCAAATCACCGGTTCCAATCGAGAGGATGTTCGAGTAATTGTAAACTATGAATTGACAGTACGAGGAATTACGTTTGGAGAATCCAACGATTTTGAGATGATTGTTGAGGAAGATGGCGGAAATCTAACCATTCGTGAAAAAGACAGAGATTTTGGTCCGTCAGGAATGATTGGGGTCAGCAGTGAAGAATATACCATTGAAATTGAAGCGCCCCGAGATGTAAACCTGGATATTGAGGGAGATGACGAAAAGTACGAGATAGCAGGAATAGATGGATTTATCCACCTTGATGCGGATGATTCCGATGCAGAAATTTCTGATGTGAATGGTGAAGATTATTCATTCTCATTGGATGACGGAAGCCTGGTGATGGACGGAGGAAATGGTCAGCTGAAAATCGATACAGATGATGGCGATATCCAAATAAGGAATGGAAGTTTTGCATTCATTGAAGCCTCATCGGACGACAGCGATATTGAAGTAACGACAGCTCTTTTTGATGATGGAGATTACCGGTTTGACCTGGATGATGCCGACCTGATGTTCACTGTAGTAGCCGGAGGCGGAGAAATTAATATTCGCCACGATGATTCTGATATATCAACAAGCCCGCAATTTGAGAGTGTACGGGATGAAGATGAACATTCGATCTACAGACTTCCGGGAGGAACTGCGAGCGTTAATATTCGATCAGACGACGGGGATATCAACCTGAGGGTTTATTGATTTTTGAAAAAAGAAAGTATTAGACATTGTATTTTTTTACAGTTTAAAATTTTTATCCAAGTACTTAGATTTTTAGCATTTCAACATTCAGTGCTGGCAGGAAAAAATACAATGTCTTACTAACGCTACTGATAATTGATTCCTGTGATTAGCTCAAAAAAATCATCGGATGAGTGTGTATGATTGAGAAGATAATTCGAGTTAGATCACTCATTCGATGACTGCTGAAACTCTGGAAAGACAGGGTATTTTTATTGCTAATTCAGAGTATCTATTCAGGCACAAAGTGTTCTAATCATTCAAAATTCATTGACAATAAGAAAAAATCCCATGTCTCCTTACACAACTGCTTACTGATCCCTGATAACTGGCCACTGCCTCAGTCTTGTTTGTACTTAAACAGGTTCTCGGCTCCCACTTTTTCTTCTGCCTGGTTCAGGGCATACCCACTTTCAAACAGAACGATGGGGTTCCCCTCCATATCTTTGGTGATGTGCGTTGAATAGTTGTTTTCGAGCTTCTTGATGATATCCTCACTTTCATTCGGTAACCATCGGGCTGCATGGTACGAAACCGGCTGCTGATGTAGTTCAACACCATATTCGGCAGACATCCGGTGAGTTACGACATCAAACTGAAGTACACCTACGGTTCCAAGCAGAAGTTCATTACCAACACCCTGAGGTACCTCAAAAACGTGAACCACACCCTCTTCCGAAAGCTGCTTTAAACCTTCGCGAAGCTGTTTCCTTTTGAACGGATCTTTGGTGGAAACCTTCATAAAATGCTCCGGTGTAAAGAGAGGAATTACATTAAATTTCACCGGATTATCAGAGTAGAGAGTTGAGCCGATTCGGAAAAAACCGGGACTAAACAACGAAACAATATCCCCGGGATAGGCCTCTTCCATAATGTTTCGTTCATCGCCCATCAATGTATGTGGGGTAGACATGCGTACTTTCTTCCCGGTTCCGGCATGTGTTGCTTCTAATCCACGCTCAAATTTACCGGAGGTGATTCGAACAAATGCCGCACAATCGCGGTGATCCGGATTCATGTTTGCCTGGAGCTTGAATACAAATCCGCTAAAGGGTTCATTTAGATTATGCTCATGTTCCTCAGAATCATTGTATGGCTGTGGACTTGGTGCTAAATCCTGGAAATATTTCAGGAAAACATCCAGCCCAAAATTGTTCAATGCAGATCCAAAGAAAACGGGGGAAACTTCGCCCTTTTTGAATCCCTCACGATCCATGTTCTCAAACATATCCTCAATCAAAAGGATCTCTTCAGTCAGATCTTCCTTTTCAGGTTCCGATAACGTGCTTTCTGCCAACCCCTCTTCCAACGAAGAAAAAACTTCTGTCTCCGCCTTTTGCGCCCCATGTTTTGATTTTCGGTAGAGGTGCAGTTCTTTACCAATCAAATCATAAATACCCTGGAATTTACGTCCATATCCAACAGGCCAGCTTGCAGGAATCGCCTCAATGCCAAGCCGATTTTCAACATTACTCAAAACCTCAAGCGGATCCATACCGGGGCGGTCGCACTTGTTTACAAATGTAATGACAGGAACCTGCCGCAATTTGCAAACTTCAAACAGCTTCTCAGTTTGCTCCTCAACTCCTTTTGCAACATCAATTACCATCAAGCCGGAGTCGGCGGCAACAAGTGTTCGGAGGGTGTCTTCGGAAAAGTCTTTGTGGCCGGGTGTGTCGAGAAGGTTGTATTTGATACCGTCTTTCTCAAACCGAAGAACCGATGAGGTTACTGAAATTCCACGTTCCTTTTCAATAGCCATCCAGTCGGATGCGGCATATCGGGCCGCTTTTCTTTGACGGATTGACCCGGCTTCGTGAATGGCACCTCCATAGAGAAGCAGTTTTTCCGTGAGGGTGGTTTTCCCCGCATCCGGGTGCGAAATAATGGCGAACGTTCGCCGCTTTTTCGCCTCTTCTAAAATCTGGTTGTCCTGGACGGTTGTATCGGTTTCTGGCATTTCGTGGTTCTGATCAGTAAAAATTCAAAGACTCGTAAGATAAGGAATTTTAAAGTTGTGTTCATCTGTCCCCTTTTACAAATAAATAACGGAACACGAGTATTTAAAATTTGTTTAGAATGTTGACGCAAAGCGATAAAATCATAAAAAATAATCTAATATTAATTCAAGATTTAGAGCTATGATTAACAAGAAGAGATTATCCGTAATATTGTCGGTATTCCTATCCATTTTTTTGGTCGCCGGATTAAGTAATTCAAATGCCCAGGATAGTAATGTAGTTGAAGTGATAAATAACAGTGAAAATCATACGGTGTTCGCTGACCTATTAGATGAAACAGGTCTCAATGATGTAGTGTCCCAAGCGGGTCCATATACCGTGGTGGCTCCTACTGATAAAGCGTTTGAGGAGATGGATGCAAACCTTGAAGATCTGCGGGCAAACTCTGACAGCTTGGAAAGTGTAGTTATTTCCCACCTGTTCCAGGGAGAAGTTGCTGCTCAAAAAGCTGAAGCTTCACTTGGAATAGAAATTCAAGAAGGTGGAATAGAAGCATCGAACGGTTTGGTGCATGTTGTTGATGAAGTGATTGAGAATTAAGTTTAAACAAGTAAATATGTAAAGAGCCGTTGCTCGCTATTAGGAGCGGCTCTTTTTTTATGGAAGAAGAAGTTCTCAATCAGCTTAGCGAAAGCAGTGCTTCTCTAAACACTTCTACGTCTTTTTCATCATTGTATAAATGGGGTGATACCCGAACAGATGAACCGCGAACAGAAACATGGATGTTGTGTTCAGAAAATTTATCATTTAGTTTTTCCATGCTGATATGGTTCGGCAACCGAACTCCAAACATGTGATGACCCCGCCAATTTTCATCCTCAATCCGGAATCCATTTTCTCGTAATTCGCGGATAGTTTCAGAGCACAGATTTTTACAATAGCTTTGTATCGCTTCCGGAGTCCACCTGTTCACCTGTTTTAAAGCCTCTGCCATCATCGGCAGATTGATAAACTGACTTCGCTCACCCATATCAAACCGTAGAGCTCCGGGTTGATATTCCTCCTCGTAATCTACAAGGCCGCCGAAATTTTCACTGTTCTTGCGGACGATCCAGCCCTCCTCCAATGGAGATCCATCTAGCAGTCGCTCACCAAAGTATCCAAGCGAAGTTCCATAGGGTCCCATCAGCCATTTATAGCCGGCGCAAATCAAGGCATCGGGTTGAATGCTATTGACATCAAAAGGCAGCGCCCCTACCGATTGTGTCCCGTCGATCACGAAAAGTGCATTATTTTCGCGTGCAAGAAACCCGATCTGTTCCAGGTCAAAATGTGTGCCGTCGGTCCAGTGAACACCGCCGAGGGCCACTAGAATGGTATCATCAGAAATAGATTCAAGAATTCTCTGATTCCATCTTTCGCCACGATTTTTAATGTCAGATGGCGGCTCAACGATCTTAAGTGTACAATTATGATCCTTACAAAATCGCATCCAGGGGTAGACGTTGCTTGGAAACTGCTCCCCGGCAACGACAATCTCACCGCCTTTTTTGTGAGGAAGATTCTTAGCAACTGCAGCCATACCGTATGAGACTGAGGGCATCAAAGCAATTTGTTGCGGGTTGCCTGCATGAATCAAGTTTGAAAATTCGCGGCGTACTATGTCTGAATTCTCAAAAAAGTCGTTTGGCTTGATGTTCCAAGGATGTCGTTTACCTTGAACACCATCAATCCCGGCTTTTTCTACTGACCGGAGGAGGGGAGACAGGTAGGAACAGTTCAGGTAATGTTGGTTATCGGGAAGTCGAAATAACTCTTTTTGACACTTCATACAAAGAAAATAGGTTTTAAGTTATATTTATGAAAACCGGGAAGGTTAAACCACGGCGGCACAAAGAATCTACAAAGGACACTATGAGTAATGAACAGATTTTTAAAATCGATCAAGAAAAAACGTTGTGTGCACTGTGGTTTCTCTGTGTCCCTGTGGTTATAAAAGTACGTTGGTCAATTTTAAAACAATCCTAGCTGTTTGTCTTTCCGATCAACAGGCCATTCAGGCAACGGTTCCAGCTCGGTGAGGTTAGCGAGCACGTGATGAAAGTACCTGGCTAATTCAGGAGCATGAAGTGTGTCCGGTGAGTGAATGAACATATAGGGATGCTTTCCGTCGCGAATCCAATTGGCGATAATAATTGCCCACTCCTTCAGGTGAGATTCATTCTGGACGACTTCATTACCACCCACATAGCGGATGAACGGATTGGCTCCCGTTGAATCAAAACGAACCGGTGTTTTTGGTTTCTTTTTTTTGGCTTTTAAAATGGAGGGATCATCTGTTTTAATTTCATGCAGTCGACGTGTATCAAACACCACACGGTTTACACCATAACTCTTTAAAAGATCGTTCAGATGGCGCTCCTTCTTTCCCTTGTCAAAAAAATCGAGATGGCGAACTTCCACCGCAAAACTGAGATGGGCCGGCAAAACTTCAACCAGCTCTTCGAGATTCTGCACCTGTTCGTATGAAAATGTTGGACTGAGCTGAATATGAAAAGGCCCCAATTTTGTGCGAATAGGCTGAAACAGATCCAGGAAGGAGAGAACCTCTTCCGTTACATTTTTAAGCTGCCGTTTATGGGTGATTTCTCTGGGAAACTTGAAACAGAATTTAAAATCAGAGGGAACCTGTTCGCCCCATTTTTGAATCGTTTCCGGTGTAGGAACCCGGTAAAATGTAGTATTCCCTTCAACTGAATTAAACACAGAAGCATATTCATTAAGGAAATGATCGGGCTTGGCTTCATTGCTAAAAAAATTACCGATCCAATCCTTAAACCCCCACTGGGTAAGGCCAATATGGTATTTTTTTATGCTCATAGCTTCATTTAAACAGGATTCTATCTATTCAATAAACGAAATTTTCACATTATATCATTAAAAAACAGGGCAGAGTACGATTTCGGCCAAACTTTATTCGGCTAAAAATTAGGAAGCGGTTCCAGATTTGCTTTACATTCACTGACTTCTATATTCTGAGATGATGGTTGACAATTAGTACGCTAACAAACCTGCTCTCTAATTTTTTTGGGATAACACGAATTGTTTTTTAATCATCATACCAGCATATTAGACGAAATTTTCAGGTACAATGCTGAATCGCAAATTGCGATCTATTTGGCGACTATGAATCTCAATTTTGTATAGGAAAATGGTTTCAACTCTTACAACACTGGACTGGATTCTTGTAGCATCCTACTTTGTTTTTGCTCTCTCTATAGCTCTCTACTTTTACAGCCGTGCCGGCAAAAACACAACCGAGTTCTTTTTGTCGGGCCGAAATATGCCCTGGTGGATTATCGGTACGAGCATGGTGGCAACCACTTTTGCGGCAGATACTCCACTTGCCGTTACCGAAATGGTAGCACTGGATGGAATTGCAGGGAACTGGCTCTGGTGGAACTTCCTGATGGGAGGGATGCTCACTGTTTTCTTCTTTGCACGATTGTGGCGCCGAAGTGGAGTGTTAACCGATGTGGAGTTTATAGAACTTCGATATGCGGGAAAACAGGCTGCATGGTTACGAGGAATTAAAGCGATCTATTTTGGACTGTTGATGAATATTATCATTCTCGGCTGGGTATCCCTGGCGATGGAATCGATCTTTAATGTGTTGTTTCCGGGTATGACACTTTTTGGCCAGGAGGCGTTTAATTTTCTCGGAATTCATATAAGTGCTCCACTTTTATTGGTTGGATTTTTGATCATTTTCGTGGGCTTTTTCTCCTTGATTTCAGGACTATGGGGAGTGGCAGTAACAGATATATTCCAGTTTGTTATTGCGCTGGGTGGAACAATTGTATTGGCTGTTTACGCTGTAAATATTCCTGAAATTGGTGGAATTGCAGGACTGCAGGAAAAACTCCCGCCGGAAACCTTTCAGTTTTTACCAACCATTGGCCAGACGGCAGAGGGGGTAGCCGTTCTCTCGCTTAGCTTCGGGGCTTTTGCAGCTTATTTTGGTGTTCAGTGGTGGTCGAGTTGGTATCCGGGGGCAGAACCCGGCGGTGGCGGTTATGTAGCCCAGCGAATTATGAGTGCCAAAGATGAAAAGCATGCCCTCTTCGCAACGCTTTGGTTTAATATTGCTCACTACTGCCTGCGTCCATGGCCATGGATTATTGTTGCACTGGTTTCACTTGTACTCTATCCTAATCTTGCTGATTCCCGTGAAGGTTTTGTTTTAGTAATGCGTGATGTATTGCCTCCCGGATTGCTTGGTCTTTTATTTGCGGCATTCTTGGCAGCATTTACCAGTACGTTTGCAGCCCACCTTAACTGGGGAACTTCATATTTGGTGAATGACTTTTGGCGGCGATTCATCAAACCAGACGAAGATGAAAAGCATTATGTATTTGTTTCTCGGGTTGTAACCTTTTTGTTGGCCATTCTCGCATTCTTCGTCACTACTCAACTCAGTACCATTCGCGAGGCTTGGGGACTTGTATTGACAGCTTCCGGCGGACTCGGTCTTGTACTGATTCTGCGATGGTACTGGTGGAGAATTAATGCCTGGAGTGAACTGGCTGCCTCTCTGACCCCGATTTTTTTAGTGGTACTTGTTCTTTTAGGCGTCCCGGTTCCCGGAATTCAGGATCCGTTTCCAATGAATCTTTATTATGTGGTAGCCATCACTACCGTTATCTGGCTGCTGGTTACATTCCTCACGAAACCAACCGATCATAAAAAATTGACCCTGTTCTTCCGTAAAGTTCGTCCCGGCGGCCCCGGCTGGAAACCGCTCCAGGAAGAAAATCCAGACATTGAAGACGACGGTGAACTGATGCCACTTCTCTACAATTGGGTTGCGGGTGTAGTACTTGTGTATATGGCACTGTTTGGATTCGGACACTTCCTGTTTGGTAATTACGGCAGTTTTGCCATGTGTCTTGTTGCAGGCTTGCTGGCCCTCGGTTACCTCTACTGGGATCTGAGCAAACGCGGCTTCGATACCATCATCGAAGTGGAAGATTTCGATCACAAGCGTGATGCTTCGGAGGCCGGGCAATAGAAGAACCTGGCATCCCGACTATCCGGGACTGCCAGAGTTCGGGTATTTTCTACATTCCCTTATAAAAGCTTAAACCAATGTTACGCAACTCTTGCAGGAGACCGAAAAGCACGGTCACTCTGCCAGGTTGCTTGATTAAGAACCTGACAGCGTCTGCAAGACCTGTCAGCGTTCGGTTCTTCGACAAAAATTTTAGCCTACACAACTCTAATAGACCTACACTCCGAACAGACTCTTGCAGATTGATATCTTAATTTTCATACATGCCAAACCCCAAAAAAATACATATCTTTATCTGCTGTTATACTCAATGAAATCAAGCCAAAAAATCCCAGTCTGAAGTGAACCTAATGCGCCGGCTTGTTGTTTCAGATCAAAATGATATAATACACCGAGATTTGATTATTTTATGCAGATAAATTTTGAGAACGAACGCTTTTCTACACGGCATATTGGCCCCGATGCACAGCAGAAAAATGAGATGCTTGAAGTTTGTGAAGCTGGATCCATCGAGCAGTTGTTAAAGGAGACAATACCTGCCAAAATTCGGCTTGATAAGCCACTTAATTTACCTCCCGCACTCAGTGAAAACGAGTACCTGGATCACATCAAAAAAACAGCATCCCGGAACGAGATCTACAAATCGTTCATCGGGATGGGCTATTACGATACCCATACCCCGAATGTGATTTTGCGAAATATCCTCGAAAATCCAGGCTGGTACACGGCCTATACTCCCTATCAAGCTGAGATTTCGCAGGGACGTTTGGAGGCTCTGATCAATTTCCAGACAATGGTCACTGATCTGACCGGAATGGAGATCGCCAACGCCTCTCTGTTGGATGAGGGAACAGCTGCTGCAGAAGCGATCTCAATGCTGCATGGACGTCGGAGAGGGAAGAAGCGAAAGAATGCAAACACCTTTTTTGTCTCAGAAAATTGTCACCCTCAAACAAAATCGGTACTCAAGGGCCGAATTGAACCCTTGGAGATCGAGTTGGTTTTTGGCGATCCGGAGAAAGTAGATCTGACGGATGAGAACTATTTTGGAATTCTGCTTCAGTATCCAGACACATACGGCACAGTAAAAGACTTATCGGAGATCATCAAAACAGCTCATGATAATCAACTGTTTGTTACGGTTGCGGCCGATTTGTTGAGCCTTACACTTCTCACACCTCCCGGCGAAATGGGAGCAGATGTCGTAGTGGGAACCACCCAGCGATTTGGTGTGCCGATGGGTTATGGTGGTCCGCATGCTGCTTATTTTGCCACCAAAGAAGAATTTAAACGACAAATTCCCGGTAGAATTATTGGGGTGACAAAAGACGCTGAAGGCAACCCTGCATATAGAATGGCTTTGCAAACAAGGGAACAGCATATTCGTCGTGAAAAGGCCACATCCAATATTTGTACTGCCCAGGTTCTCCTCGCTGTTATTTCCGGAATGTACGCTGCTTATCATGGGCCGCAGGGCCTTAAGAAGATCGCCTCAAAGGTGCACGGACTTGCAAAATTGACATCCGCCGGTTTACAGGAGTTAGGATTTAAAACCGTCAGTGATCAGTTTTTCGACACAATTACGGTTAAAGGCCTTGGTGCCGATCAAATCGATGAGATACGATCAAGAGCAATTGACCGTGGTATGAATTTTCGGTATCTGGATGAAGGAGTCGGCCTGTCTTTTGATGAGACAAAAGATTTGAGTGATGTTGAAGATGTATTAAATATTTTTGCAGGGGCATCAACCAAAGAGAATTCGTTTGATGTGCAAAAAGCATCCATGGTCATGAGAGTTGATTTTCCTGAATCGTTGGCCCGAACAACGTCCTATTTAGAGCACCCGGTATTCAACCAGTTCCATTCAGAGCACGAGATGCTTCGTTATTTGAAAGAGCTCGAAAACCGAGACTTGAGTTTGACGCATTCCATGATTTCTCTCGGATCGTGTACAATGAAACTAAATGCAACGGCTGAGATGATTCCACTGACATGGCCGGAGTTCGGCAGTATTCATCCATTTGCTCCAACAGATCAAGCCAAAGGATATCACCAACTCTTTGATGAGTTGGATGAATGGTTATCGGAGATCACCGGCTTTGAGAAGATTTCACTTCAGCCGAATTCAGGCGCACAAGGTGAGTACACCGGCTTAATGACAATCCGCGCTTACCATCGTGCCAATGGTGATACACAACGAGATGTGACTATTGTACCGTCCTCCGCTCATGGAACAAATCCGGCAAGTGCTGTGATGGCCGGTATGGACGTAGTGGTAACCAAGTGCGATGAAAACGGGAACATCGACCTGGACGATCTGCGTGAAAAAGTAGAGAAGTACAGTGATCGGTTATCATCATTGATGGTTACCTACCCATCTACGCACGGAGTTTTTGAAGAAGATATTCGAGAAATCTGCCAAATGATTCACGAACATGGTGGCCTCGTTTATATGGATGGTGCGAATATGAATGCACAAATTGGGTGGACCTCACCGGCACAGATTGGGGCTGATGTTTGTCATCTGAACCTCCATAAAACATTTTGTATTCCTCATGGCGGCGGTGGTCCCGGAATGGGGCCCATTGGAGTGGTTGAAAAACTGGTTCCCTATTTGCCTGATCATGACGTGGTGAATATCAACGGTGGTAAAGGGATCCCGGCCGTCTCCTCGGCTCCCTGGGGGAGTGCCAGTATTTTAACGATCTCGCATGCATACATCCGGATGATGGGTGCCGACGGATTGAAAGAGGCTACCGAAGTAGCAATCCTGAATGCGAATTACTTAAAAGATCGATTGAAAGATCACTACCCGATTTTATACACGGGGCGAGGAGGCAGATCTGCTCACGAGTTTATTGTAGATCTTCGTGATTTCAAACAGGATGTTGGAATTGATGCTACCGACGTTGCAAAACGTTTGATGGACTATGGATTCCACGCACCTACGATGTCATTCCCGGTTCCGGGAACTCTTATGATTGAACCGACTGAAAGTGAATCGAAAGAGGAGTTGGATCGATTTTGTGATGCGATGATTCAGATTCGAAAAGAGATCCGGGAAGTGGAGGATGGAGAAGCTGACCCTGAAGAGAATGTTCTGAAACATGCCCCACACTCTATGAGAGTGGCTTTGAGTGATGAGTGGAATCGGCCTTACTCACGCGAAAAAGCGGTCTTCCCGGTTCCACATCAGCGATACAACAAATTTTGGCCGGCTGTTAGCCGTGTGGACGATGCGTACGGCGACCGAAACCTCGTGTGCAGTTGCCTTCCCGTTGAAGCCTATTCTGAAGGACAAGAACCTGCGGCGGGCGAGTCGGTGTATCCGGCATAGATATCTCTTCGGCTGGCGAATTGACCGACTAAATATGAAGGTTGAGTCACAAGCGAGACGCTTGCGCCATCAATGTAAGAAGTATCCGGCGTAAGAAATCCCTCCTTGAGGAGGGTGCCTTAATTTTTTCTTTTGAAATTAAGGCGGGAGGTGTTCACTGTGCTTTCCGAACACCCCTCCCTCCGATGTTTCGGAGTACTCCCCTCAAGGGGAGATTTAAATCCTACTCATATAGCCGGTCGGTATCAACCTCGGCTAACTCAATCATCAAACTCCCGATTTTTTCTGTCACTTCTTTCAGAAAAGCTTCTCCTTTATCTTTGGTGGCTTTTTTGGGATTACCAATCCCTGTATCAGCCGTAACCTGAGACCATTGGCGTTCTGTCCAGGCCCAGCCTTCACGTATACCTTGAATGACTGACGGTTTCTCTGCACCATCACCAGCTTCTTCCAGCGGTCGAATGAGTTCTTCCCGAAGGTAAAGCATTACACTGGTTTCCATCTCATCAGCGTGATCCCCTTCTTCCTCAAATATTTTGGATTTGTCACCCACCTGGAACCAATTACATAGGGATAGAAACATATCAGGAAACTCAAGTCCAAGTTCCCGAAGAAGAGGTTTGAAATTATTGCCGCCGTGTCCGTTTAAAACCAGCAACTTTTTAATTCCCTGGCGGTCCAGGACAGTGATAATATCACGTAAAATGTGGAGCTGAGTACTTGGGTTCAGGTTTAGGTCCAGTTTAATATCCGGTTGGCCTGTGTTCACGCCAAACGGAACGGTGGGAAAAACAATCACTTTTTTCCCGGATTCCCAGGCAATTTTAGCGGACATCTCCGCAACGGCATCAACCTGGTAATTATCCGTGGCATACGGCATGTGGTAGTTGTGTGCCTCCGTAGCACCCCAGGGCAAAACAGCAAGCTCCACGTTCATCTCTTTGATATTCTTCCAATTGTTTTCGGCGAGGATATAGGGCTTCATTTGAGGTCTAAAGTTTAAGGTTTAAAGTCCAAGTTTTTTCATTTTAAAATGATTCTGTGAAATTGCAAAAAAGCTTTTTCCAAATTCTTCAATTGTTTTCAAAATTCTTACTTGAACCTTAGACCTTGAACTTAAAACCTTAAACTATGTTTACGCCCATCCGGGTAACTGAATGACCTGTCGTTCTGTTTCTGATTCAAGACTTTCGTCAATCGTCGTATTTACACCTTCAATTCTGATCTGCTCAAGAACCGTAAGGCCATCCTCCAGTTCAACATCCCGAACGTTGAAGGATTTTCCACGATCACCGGATGCAACATAAACCTGGACCGAACAAAGATTCCTGTATCGCTGAAAAGGACTTTGGCTGATGGATGCATCCTGAACGCGTTTTTTCTTAATGTAGGCCGTAGATTTGGAAAGATTTCGGCTTTGAAGAACAAGAATGTCATCACCCCAGCCCAATGCAGTATCATTATACTTGAGCCATCCCCAAATGATTGCAAGTATGGGAAAAATCCACATCAATACGTTCAGGTCAAACCACCACCAAACCCCCGCTGTGACGGCCGTAACCAAGAATGTGGATCTGAAAATATAACGTCTGAGGGAGCGATTCGGCGGTTTCAATGCAGCCAGTTCTTTTTGATAATCCGGTAGAACTTCATCCAATAGCGAGAGAATCCGTTTCCGTTTAATGAGCGGGAAAAACAAGATCGATCCGGTCCCCCTGTCATCTCCGTAACCGGCTGCACTTTCCAGGTGAATGGAAGCATAACCCAATGGTTGGCGAATAATTCCCTCGGAAATGTGAATTGCCTGAATGCGGTTAAAGGGAACCGTACTTCTTTTCTTTTCAAAAATACCGCGGGATATCACAATCTCTTTCTCTTTGATCTCAAGCGAGAAATTTCCATAGTTAAACAGTGTTCCAAAAAAGGAGAGTAGCCAGGCAAAAACAATGAATCCTGCAATAAGCGCAATATAGAACATCGTATCTGTTTGAGACGGCAGGATACTGTAAAGGTAATCGTAAAACTGTGACTCACTAATCAGCGGTTCGATCTGGGAAAAGACGGTACCAATCACAGAAAGAGCTATACCGAAACTCCCGGATGTTGAAGCTGCAATCAACAACTCCTTATTGGGAAGAGAGATCGTTTGTTTGATATCATCTTCAATTTCGAACTCGGCACCATCATTATCTTCTTCACCCGAATCTTCTCTCTTTCGCCTTAATAAACGATTGATTGCCTCAGCCCTGTCTCTAGTGATCGCTTCGATTGAGGCTGCTCGTGAACTGGCTCCGGCTGTTTGAATATCCAGCTGAACCAATCCAAAAATGCGCTGTATGATACCGGCTGTTATATCAATTACCTGGATGCGATCTTTGGTGAGGTAAAGGTTTTTGCGTACAAAAATTCCGCTTTTGATATGAATCAATCCATCTTCAACTTTATATAAGAATCGCCACCAATTGGCAAATCCCACAATCAGCAAAAAAGCAAAACCACCGAGGGTCCACCACAAGAAAGAAAAACTTTCGCTTTGGGCACCAACGAAAAGAAACACGATAATGGTAACAATATTTCCGCGAATCAAACCGAATGCCCGGCTCAGGGCTGCAACGGGATGTTGGCGTTTAAAATCAGACATCTTCTTCGGCAAGCCTTGCGTAAGTGGAAATTTGTTGACGAACCCTGTCGGCCAGCACCTCATCGAGGGCCGGAATTTCATGAGTAGTAGCGGCGGTCGAGATAGTTACGCTGGCCAGGTCATAAGATCCCAAAAGTGGACCCTGTC
Organism: Rhodohalobacter sulfatireducens; assembly: GCF_022012475.1. Taxonomy (GTDB): domain Bacteria; phylum Bacteroidota; class Rhodothermia; order Balneolales; family Balneolaceae; genus Rhodohalobacter; species Rhodohalobacter sulfatireducens. The sequence goes on along the minus strand of NZ_JAKLWS010000007.1, from coordinate 84,435 downwards.
GCGTATCCACATGCTGAACCCGGCTCAGGGGAATCAGCGTTCGGGTTTTAAAAATTACACCCCGTTTCAGGTCAATTTCGTTTTCATCAATAGCATAACGCCAGTTTTTCCATGACAAATAAGGCATTAAAAAAATGGATAGAAGCCAGGCGATAAACACAATTACAGCAAGTGATACGACAATCCACTTATGAAATCCATCCATCCCGAAGATTGCGGCATAAACCACCGGGATAATGAAAAAGAAAAGGGAGCGTATGGAGTTGCTCCATTGCCAAACACGAATAGCTCTTGGAGTTAATTTATGAAATGGAGGTTCTTTCATTTAGGTACGAGTACTAAGTACGTTGTATTAGCGAATTCGATAGACCCTAAAAATAGATGTTTTTCTACCAAACTGTAATTCAGTTTTGATTATTCAATCTTGCAAACGTTGGAGCAGGCAGAAATAAAAAAAGCCACCCCGAGCTTCGGAACGGCTTTCTCTAAAGAAAATCGTCAGGATTTATTCTTTATTTTTGATGTCTTGGATTTCAACCCGAATATCCTGGGATAGTTTTTTTAATTCCTGAAGTTGTTTTCTGGCTCTTGTACCAGCAGCCTTATTACCTTTTTCGTAAAACTTATCAAGATCTTCCGAAAGCTCAGCTACCAGGTTCTGTACTTCTTCAATTCTGCTCATTTAATTCTCCATTTAGTTAGGTTATTAATTCGTGATGATAGCGGTCTATCACCCTTCCGCATGTTATGATTTCACATAGATCCCATAAACATAATAATCCACCAAGGTAAGAATATGAGGATTAAATGTAGCTATTTGGGCTATAATTTTTTTGGATCGGTGATAAATGAATTGAAGAGTTTTTTTTAAGATTGAGGATGATGATAAAATACCATTTAAGTAGTTGATAATATTCAATATACAATCGATCAGTTATTATTGGTAACTGATGTAGTTGATCGAAAGAGCCTTGTGTGGGTTCTGTCATGATGAACAGAAAGTTCGATTTTAACTCAATAATCGCCTTTTTGCTGAGCTTGGAAATCATCGGCGGCAGCCTCCCCTCGCTTCTCGTTCACAAAAAAGCAAACCAGAAGTGCTACTAAAAACACAAAGGCGCAAAATAGAACAGATTGATGGAGGCCAAACTCAGCCTGGAGAAGTCCCAACCCGATAATGCCAAACACACCGGCAATTTTGTTGGAGAGCCCCCAAAATCCAAAAAATTCGGCTGATTTTTGTTCCGGCGTAAATATTCCAACCAATGCGCGGCTGGCAGATTGGCTGGACCCGAGACTGATTCCTGCAACAATTCCAATCCAAAGAAATACGTATTGGGCTTCGAAGTTTGTGTTAAATGAAGTATTCAACCACGTCGTAATATCAGTGACTGCCCAAATACCCAGTACCCCTAAAAACCAGAGTATAAGTGTAAAATTATAGGTGAGTTTAGCCCCGATCTTATCCTGTATATACCCAAATAAAAAAGCACCGATTGCAGCTGTGATCTGCACGATGACAAACATCATGATTCGAACGGATTCATCCCAGTTTACAACCTGATCGCCGTAAATAAATGCAAATGAAACTACGATGTAGACCCCGGCCATTGCAAAGAAAACGGAGACCAGGTAGATAGCCAAGTCCTTGAATTTAGTGATCATTCGCAATGTTTCACCCAAACGTTTAAACCCAACAGAGAAAAATGTTTCTTGAGTTGGCAACTCTTTTCTGGCACCGGGTTCTTTTACCCAGAGAAAAGTAGGAATGGCCGTTATCATGAAAAAGAGTGCGGTAAAAGGCCCGACCCAACGAATGCGATCAAAATTACCGGCTGTTGGTTCACCCAGAAAATAAATAACAAAGCCTGCCGCCACGAGTCCGCCAACATAACCCAAAGCCCATCCGAAACCGGAAATTTTTCCAAGGTCTTTCGGGGGGCCTAAACTCGGCAAAAATGCTGCTATAAAGTTTTCACCGATGGCATAGGCAAAGTTGGAGATGATCAGTAACGTGACACCCAGAACAACCATCCCGGGTTCCACGAAGTAAAGGAAACCGGTACTTGCAACAGTAAGTGCATAACTATAAAACAGGAATTTCTTTTTAAGGGCCGAATAGTCCATAATAGCACCGAACACCGGTCCGCTAAGTACTACGAGAAAATAACTTACTGCCAAGGCTACGCTCCATAGCAAGTTTCCAAGCCGGTAGTTTTGTTCGGCATCTCCAACAATAACCGTTGTGAACAAGACAGGGAAAATTACCGTAATGATGAGCAGTGTATATGTAGAATTGGCAAAATCGAACATCGCCCATCCAAAAATCTCTTTTTTAGATGCACGGGGAATGTCGCTTCGAAGTCGTTTCATGAAGGAGTATTGAAAATCAAGTTCAGAGCAGATATAACAATTTTCGTGATGTAATAAAAGGGCAGGTGATAGAATATCGTGTATTAAAAAGAGATCTCAAGAGATAGAATTAAGTTCACACAATGAGTCATTACTTGCTCAGAATTCTTAAGTGATTGAATTACTAATACCCACTGAATGTTCTGTGACATAGAGATAGATTCTTTATCTTTTGAAAAAAGAAATCAAACAAAATAAAGTATGTACAACATTGTAAAAATACCCGGGGATGGGATTGGAACAGAAATTACTGAATCGGTTACAGCTATTCTTGATGCAGCAGGAGCTGATATCAACTGGATTGAGTGCGAAGCAGGTGAAGCAACATACAAAAAGACGGGGAATCCACTTCCTGAAGAGACATTTGAGGCGATTGAAGAACATCGAATTGCACTTAAGGGGCCGTTAACGACTCCTGTTGGTGCCGGTTTCAGATCAATTAATGTAGCACTGAGACAAAAATTTGATCTATACAGTAATATTCGCCCGGCTAAGTCTTTGCCAAATATTGAAAGTCCGTACAGGGCAGTAGATTTGGTTCTGTTCAGGGAAAACACGCAGGGGCTGTATATCGGGAAAGAGCACTGGGTTGATGAAAATGAAGAACACGCTGAAAGCATTGCAGTAGTCACCCGGCAGGCAAGTGAGAAAATTATTACAGCTGCATTTGAGTATGCCAAACGCTACAATCGGAAGAAGGTGACGTTAGTTCACAAAGCGAATATCTTAAAACTGACTACCGGATTATTCCTGAAAATTGGGAAAGAGGTATCCAAAAACTATCCTGATATTATTTTCGAAGATCTGATTGTAGATAATATGGCTATGCAGATGGTTCTCAATCCCCAGCAGTTTGATGTTATCGTTACAACCAACCTTTTTGGTGATATTCTATCTGACCTGGCATCCGGACTTGTTGGCGGTCTTGGAGTTACCGGCGCTGCCAATATTGGTGATGATGCAGCCATGTTTGAAGCGGTTCATGGTTCGGCGCCCGACATTGCCGGCCAGGGAAAAGCCAACCCAACAGCTTTGCTGTTTTCAGCGTTGATGATGTTGGAGTACCTCGATGAATATCGCACTGCGGAAAAAATTCGGTCAGCCGTTTACACAGTATTGCAAGATCATAAAGAAAAGTGTACACCTGATGTGGGAGGCAGGGGAACAACAAAATCTTATACAGAGGCCATTTGTAAACTGTTGATAGATTAGGGCGGGGAGCTTAGATAAGATTTATTAAACTAATTTAATTAAGTGTTATTCAAGTAAACCTTACTACTTCTGAAAGCCTGGCCGAAACGATTAAAAAACATGTAAATAGTCGATTTTTAGATGGGGGAAACCCTGATTAAAAAGAGGCTCCGTTCTTTTTTTCAAATCACCGGTAATTTAAATAATTGTGGGTATTGCTTAAATATTTTTCAAAATTAAAAATGTGCTAATACAGTCGAATAAGGCCTCTTTAAGCATTTTTTTTAAACAGTGAATCAATTCAAATAAAAATTTTTAAGTTTCAATTTAGAATGAAAATTCTATCTTCAACAGTATCAAGAGATTAAAAAAAAGACCTTTTGGTTTTAATATTCTACCCCACACAGGCCTAAGGTTTTCCCCTAGATTCAATCACTCAAAAAAGCAATACCATGAACGTTAGGCGATACTCAAACACCAAGGGCTATGTCTCCGGTAATTCATTTTTAGTGGTTTATTCATTTTCAAGAGTGTGTCATAATCAAGTATGATCTACAAAAACCCAAAAATACCTGAAAAAAGTATTCGCTTTTCTGACAAAAAAATCTACAGGCTATTGTGTTCAAAATAATATGCTCTGTCCGTAAGTCTGAAAAGAATAAAGTTACAAGAGATATAGTGTAAACACTGGTGAAAATTTTCAGGGACGCAAAGGATCGTTGAAAGTGGGTATACCACATAACCTATAAAAAAGGTATACCATGAAAATAAAAGTAGACAATTCATTTTTAGAAATGCCTCTCCGCTTTTTAACCAAAGTGGGGTTGAGCATGTACCTTGTTCTGTTTTTGTGCTCAGTTGTTAATGCCCAGGATATCCAGACAGTTCATGAAGTTTCAGGAACTGTAACGGATGCCAGTGATGGTGAAACGCTCTTGGGGGTTAATATTATGGTAGTGGGTACCACCACCGGTACAACCACAGACATGGAAGGAAACTACACCCTATCGGTTCCATCGACAGATTCCCAGTTACGATTTTCGTATATAGGATATCAACCTGTTGTGGTGAATGTTGAAGGCCGATCAACAATAGATGTGGAGATGGAAATTTCTGCAATCCTTGGCGAAGATATTGTTGTTACAGGATATTCTGCTCAGCGCCGAATAGATCTTACGGGATCTATTAGTGTGGCTGATGTGCCTCAAATGCAAAAAATTGCTGAATCATCTGTAAGCCGCCAGTTACAAGGCCAGGTTTCGGGTGTAACCGTTTCGCAATCGGGACAGCCGGGGGATGAACCCTCTGTACGTATTCGGGGTATAGGTAACTTTGGTAATGTTAGCCCGCTATATGTTGTTGATGGTGTTCCCACAAGCACTATTGGCGACCTGAACCCAAGAGACGTTGAATCATTGCAGGTGTTGAAAGATGCTTCGGCAGCATCCATTTATGGTGCACGAGCTTCGAACGGGGTTATTATTATTACCACGAAACAGGGACGCCCCGGCTTAAGGGTTTCTTTTGATTCTTATGTGGGGTATGAAACTCCAAAACATCACGGCAATGCATTTAATATTGCTTCTCCTATGGAGATGGCCGAGCTGGAGTGGTTGGCCTACAATAACTCTGGACTTACACCTTCTTCATCATTATACGGAGACGGTACAACACCGCAATTGCCGGATTATATTGCACCGGCCGGTGCAATGGAGGGTGAAGTAAACCACGATGATTACTATGTAAATCCCTACTACACGAATACAGGCGATTTGGGAAATTTTTACCGAATCACCCGGGCCAATAAACAGGGTACCAACTGGTTCCAGGAAATTTTTAAACCTGCATACACGGTGAATTCTAACCTGGCTATAAGCGGTGGTACAGATGACGCCAGCTATATGCTTTCACTGAACTATATCAACCAGGAAGGTACATTGCTGAGGACCTACAATGAGCGGTACACGCTTCGTGTGAACACCCAGTTTAACCTGAAAGAAAATATTCGCATCGGCCAAAATGCCTCAATAGCCGTGTGGGAAAATCCACAGTCTGGCTCGCTTGATGAAGGTACGGCTACAGGTATGGTTTACCGGCAGCAGCCGATTATTCCTGTGTATGATATTGCCGGCAATTTTGCAGGTAACTTCGGCGCCCCTTTGGGTAATGCAAGTAACCCGGTAGCACAGCGCGAACGAACAAGGAATAATACGGGCGAGAACAATCGAATATTCGGTAATGTGTTTGCAGAAATCGATTTTCTCGAAAGTGTAACATTCCGTTCTAATTTTGGAGGCAGTTATGCAACAAGTAATTGGAGTTGGTTCCAGTTTCCGGAATATGAAAACGCAGAAAACGCTGTTGTAAATTTATACGGAGACGGTGCCTGGAACGGTACAAACTGGACCTGGACAAACACGGTAACATACACAGATCTCCTGGCCGAGGTTCATAACATTAATATTGTACTAGGAACGGAAGCCAACGAAGATACCGGCCGTGAACGAGGGGGTACCCGGACAGACTATTTCTCATTTAATCCAAACTATGTGAACCTGAGTAATGGTGCCGGAGATCCCACCAACTATAGCTGGCAGTATGAAAATGCACTGTTTTCTGTATTTGGCCGGGCTGAATACAATTACGATAACCGTTACCTGTTGAATGCAACTGTTCGGCGAGACGGTTCATCCCGATTTCTCGACAACCGATACGGATTATTCCCATCCGGTAGTATAGGCTGGCGGATTTCAGAGGAAGCATTTATGCGTGATGTAAACTGGCTGACAAACCTTCAATTGCGTGCAGGATATGGCGTAATGGGGAACCAGTTAAATGTTGCATCAGACAATGCATACTCACTATTTGGCGGAAACCAGCTTTCTACATTCTACCCAATTACGGGAGGTCCAACTATATTTCAGGGATTCGCACAGACACGAATCGGTAATCCCGCAGCACGATGGGAAGAGTCTCACACAATGAATATTGGTGTGAACACCATGTTGTTCGACGGAGCCCTTGAAATTGATATGGACTTCTATAAAAACGACGTGAGAGACCTGCTGTTCAACCCGGAACTTCCCGGTCAGGCCGGACTCGCATCACAACCATATGTAAATGTGGGTAATGTTGAGAACAAGGGACTTGATATGTCCATTACAGGACGAAGGGATATTTCTCAGGATTTCAACATCAATGCTACGGTAAACTTTACCACATACAGCAATGAAGTGGTGAAAATTGCCGAAGGTGTTGATAATTTCGATGGGACAAGCCGTCGCTTTGGTAGCGGTAATCCCATTGTTAGAAACCAGGTTGGATGGCCAATATCCACATTCTTTGGTTATAAAATTGAAGGATTTTGGAACGAACAGTCGGAAATTGACCAAGCCAATGCAAGTGCGGGCGGCGTTTACCAGGAAGAAGCAGCTCTCGGAAGATTCCGATATGCAGATGTAAATGGCGACGGACGCATTACTGCAGATGACAGAACGAGATTGGGAGATCCACACCCAGATTTTACATACGGACTGGATCTGACCGTAAACTACAAGAGCTTTGATGTAAGCGCATTTTTCTATGGATCAGAAGGCAATGATATCTGGAACCAGGTAAAATGGTGGACCGATTTCTATCCATCATTCCAGGGTGCAAAAAGTAAAACGGCCCTTTACAACTCCTGGACACCGGACAATCACGATGCCAAGGCTCCGATTCAGGAAAATGCCGGTTCAACGGCTACGAACCTCGTGCCTAACTCCTACTATGTTGAGGACGGTTCATACCTGAGATTGAGAACGATCCAGGTTGGTTACTCATTCACTCCCGATATGCTCTCGTATGTTGGGTTGAACAGGCTGAGGGTTTATGTGCAAGCTCAGAACTTGTTTACGATAACCAACTATTCCGGACCTGATCCTGAAGTGGGTAACACCCAGTCAGCCAATGCCAGTACAACAAGTTTTGGTGTAGATGAAGGTGCTTATCCGACTTCCCGCCAATTCCTTTTTGGATTTAATCTCGGTTTTTAAAGAAATAAAATAGACAGAGGTCTAATATGAAGAACTCAAGAAATCTAATATTCATACTTGCAGTGATTTTTATTACAGGTATGTTCACAAAAGCATGCGGAGACGAATTTCTTACGCGCCCTGCTATGGGATCGCTGAGTGAAGATGTAGTAGCCGATCGAAACGGCGTTGAAACACTTTTGATGGGAGCTTACGGGGCTCTTAGTCAAACCGGTAGTCAAGGTTGGGGGGATGGCCTTCCGGGTGACGGAGCCTGGGCAGTCTGCCCTTCCAACTGGTTGTACGGAAGTGTGTTGGGAACTGAAGCTCACAAAGGAAGTGATGCGGGTGACCAGCCACAAATGAATACCCTCGGAGGGATGAACGTTTCACCTTCCACCGGCTTCATAAACCTGAAATGGAGAGGCCTTTACGAAGGAATTGCCCGCGCAAACTCTGTATTGAGTGTGTTGCCGGATGTACCAATTTCCGAAGGTGTTTTCTCTGAAGCAGATAAAGCCAGGATAGAAGCGGAAGCGCGTTTCTTACGCGGTCACTTTTACTTTGAGCTGAAACGTTTCTACAATAATGTTCCATGGATTGATGAAACTGTGGATGCCCTAACACCACAGCCGAATGATCAGGATATTTGGCCAAATATTGAAGCGGATTTCCAGTTTGCTTATAACAACCTGCCGGCAGTTCAAGGCCAGGCAGGACGACCTAATAGCTGGGCAGCCGCATCATACCTTGCCAAAACATATATGTACCAGCAGAAATTTTCTGAGGCCAAAGCTTTGTATGACCAGATTATACCGAATGGCAATACCTCAAACGGACTGGCATATGATCTTGTACCTCTCGACCAGGTGCATAATCCTGTAAATAAAAATAATGCGGAATCGGTTTTTGCCATTCAGGCTTCTGCCGATGACGGAACAGGCACCATTCAGAATGCCAACCCCGGAATGATGCTCAATTATCCGTATAACAGTCCGTTTCGCTGCTGCGGGTTTTACCAGCCTACACTTTACCTGGTTAACTCTTTTCAGACAGTTGACGGAAAACCATTGATTAACGACTTCCTTTCAACTCCTGTGAAAAATGACCTGGGTGTTCTTTCAAGTGAAAACTTTGAACCACACAGCGGTACATTGGATCCACGGCTTGACTGGACTGTTGGCCGCCGTGGTGTTCCATTCCACGATTGGGGTCCACATCCCGGTCAGCGATGGGTGCGTGACCAGGCTTATTCCGGTCCATATGCTTCCAAAAAACATATCTGGTGGCAAAAAGATGATCAGGACGTAAACAATCCGAGCCAATGGGCACCCGGTACATCGTACAACATCCCGATTATTCGCTTTGCCGATGTGTTGTTGATGGCTGCAGAAGCTGAAATAGAAACGGGTAGCCTTTCCCAGGCTTTGCAGTATATAAACCGTGTACGTGAAAGGGCTGCAGATGAGAGTGCATGGGTTAAAAACGAATTCAACAGGGGATATGCTTTTGAAATCGTAAACAGCGAAGCAGAGATGCTGGCACTCGAACCCACTTCCGGAAGTTGGGTCGTACGTGAAGATACAGGAACCACCTTTGTGTACCTGGGCGGCGGTGCAGCCGATATCAATAATTGGAATGAATATTCAGAACCCAATTATAATATTGCTCTGTATGATGATCTTGGCAATCAACAGCAAGCCAGGGAAATTGTACGATTTGAGCGTAAGCTTGAGCTGGCACTTGAAGGACACAGGTACTTCGACTTAGTTCGTTGGGGAGTTGCCGAGGAAGAAATCAACGAGTATATGGACTATGAAGGTGATTTCTTTCCTGCATCATATATAAATGAGGGGCAATTTACACCAAATAAAAATGAGTATTTCCCGATTCCACAGCGGCAAATTGACTTAAGTACTGTGGGCGGAACTCCGGCATTACAACAGAATACCGGTTACTAATAACCAAATTCTATTAAACAAAAAGGGGGTACATATTCTGTGTGCTCCCTTTTTTTTTCAATTACAACTGTTGAGTAAGATTGACTTTTTGAGTAAACAATCTACTGCCCACCTGCAGACGAAGAACGCTTTATTAAAAAATTGATTATGAATCCGGCTGAGGATCAATTTTAAAATTTAGTGACCTTTTGCATGCTATACAGAAAAGAGTAAAAAAATATAATGCCCAAAGGCTATTGCAAAAGTCTTGTATCAGTAGTATATACTATCCAAACATTAAAAAAATTTAAATATTTTAGAAATACTACAGGCTATAAATCCAGAGTGATCTTGTATATGTAAAAATCGCAGATCAGCTCTTCATGAAGGATTTCAGCCGGATTTTTTTCGTTGGCTGTGGAAGTAATTATGATAACAAGCATATGAGGTCGAACTCAAAAATTTTAATTGTAGAGGATGAGTTGGTATTGCAGTTGATGCTTGAGCACATGCTGAAAAAAATGGGATTCGAACAATTTGGTACTGCAACAAAAGGTTCAACAGCTATCCAAAAAGCTAAAGAAGATTCTTACGACTTAATTTTGATGGATATTATGCTACAGGATGATATTGATGGAATTGAGGCATACAGAGAAATCAAAAAAGAAAAAGAAATTCCGGTAATCTACATCACGGGAAATACCGATCCGCGAAATAAAGAGAAAGCAAATAATATTGGCTATCATGATTACCTCGGTAAGCCAATCACATTTTCACATCTAAAAAACTCTATTGAACGCTTAAAAAAATGAGTGGAGATTAATAAGATTGATTAATCTTTTCTTAATTTTCAAATGTTGAGCTATAAAACTCTTATCATAGGAGGAAAGAGTAAAATAACTGTACAGAGCAATCTCGAATTTTCTATGACGATTATTTCAAGATTATTAATGGCCGGGATCATACTTTGTTCACCTGCCGTATTGTATGCTCAAAGCCTTTCTGAGTCAATGCAGCAAGACGCCTACTTAAAACAGTTGGTAAATGAGGTTGATTCCCTCGCTGCAAACAAAGCCAAGCAGAATATTTATCCCGAGAAACTTTCCGAATCTCCAATCACATCTGTTTATAACACTCTTCATGCTCTTTCTTTTGATACCTTAACCTATTATGGCCCACTACTTGCAGAAGTAACAGCGGAGAAAAAAGCAGCAGCCGACGATATCGGTCTGAGGTTTAGAACCGGATACCGGGAAAATATTGAAGAGGGAATCTTTTCAGGTGGAGATATCTTCTACCTTCGGCGTTTTAATGCCGGTTTTCAGTGGGATCTGCTGAGTGATGGATGGTTCGATAGCCATAAACGGTCAGAAGAGTTAGAAGTCCGTGAAAAAATGGTGGAAAGAGAGATCAACCGCCAGCGTGCAAATGAGGAGTATGAACGTTTGTATAACCGGCTTATTTATCTATTTAATCTTCAAAAGATTGAGGTCATCAATGAGTATCTAATCCTACTGAATACAAACCTGGAACTGTTTCAGCGTTTACATTACCTGGATTATGAACCGTGGGAACGTGTTTTGGAGTTAAGTGAACAGAAAGCAAGACTACAAAATGACCTATCCTCCTATCAAGAATATAATCGGCAGGTTGAAATAACGGTTCCTGATAGTTTACTTCCACAAATTCAGGCATTGGATGCAAGTAAATTTCCTGTTATTGAACTAAATATCGATGCCGCAGCTGTTGCAAATGACTCAGCTTTTGTTCAGGAATCCCTGAAAAATGAGGATCTTGAAAATTTAAATTACAATGTTTTTAGGGATGTCTCCTTAGCAGCTTATGCCGATTATAATATCTACGATGGTACCGGAACGGCCCTGGATCCGGAAAATCTAGGCGGCAGAGAATATTTTTCTGTGGGTGTTAACTTTTCCATTCCTATTCCTTTTAATTCGAGTGAAAAAAAGGAGATGGTTCAGCAGAGAAAATTACGATATATAAACTCTCAAAAAAGAGAGCAATATTCTGAGAATAAAGAGATTTACAATATTTACTACGAATACAAGTATAAAACTCAGCAATTCATACAACTGTACAAAGACTACCAATCGCGCCGGGAGACGATAGAAAATTATCAGACTTTGAAAAAGTTGCAGGATTCAGGCTACAGTACTCAAAGGATGGTACATCTTCTGTTACAGAGATATGCTGTAGTTTTACAAATGATTGACCTTAAACAGCAGATGTATCTGCAATTAATTGATATCGATAAATATTTGACAGATCATTCGATAATGGAGTATGCATCGCCCCTGGATATTTCCAATCTCTTTCCATACCAGTCTGTTAAAGCTGATGGGATCTATATCTGGTCAGAAACTTTTGCAAATAATCGTAACGAAGTTCTTCTTGAATTTCTGAATAGACTAAATGTTAAAAATGTCTATTTATCGTTGGGATCTGATCGCACTCTTTATGAAAAAGCTAGTGAACTGATTAAAGCAGCCCGAGAGTTTAATATTAGATTCCAATTGCTTTCCGGTGATAATGAGTTGATACAGACTGAAAATCAGATGGCAGAATTACAGGATCTTGCAGATCTTGCTGATGAGTTGGGATTTTCAGGCATCCATTTAGATGTAGAACCTCATACGTTTGCTGATTGGGATGCTGAGCGTAATACTTATGAGCAAAAATATGTCGAGATGTTGGAAAACGCGAATGAAGTGCTTTCGGGAAGTCAGCTTTCGCTATCCGTCTCTATCCCACATTTTTATGAACCAATTCTATCTAATATTTACCAAAATGCAGATTATATTAATGTAATGGTATATGAAACAACAGATATAGAGGTTTTGAAAAAGAGAATTGAAAGTGAATCTGAGATATTTGGGGATAAACTACATATAGCTGTACGACCTTCAGATTTTGCGAATTATGATGATCTGAATACGTTTGTACAGGAAATTAAAAATCAAACGATGGTTCAGGAAGTGGTTCTCCATGATGCAGGTGCAATACTAAATTCCGGGAGGAGTAGCAGATGAAAAGTGAATACTTTACTAAACGGTCTCAGAGTTCACAACTTCGGGGGCGACGGGAAAAGCCAAAACCAAAGCAGATAAACTGGGACCGAATCGTCTATTTTGTTTTACTGATCGTTGGTTTGGGAATCCTGTTTTATTACATCTTCATAAGCACTTTTTATGTATCAGGTGAGGGGTTGGTTGTAACAGAAAATTTGAAGGTTCGGGCTCCAAGTGATATTGAGATTCGAGAACAGCTTGTATCAAACGAAAGTTTTGTTGAGAGAGGCGATCCTATATTTCGATACAGTTTTTTGAACTGGACCGGTACTGTTGATGAGATTGAAGACATTGAAGAAGATATTGCAGATGCCAGCGAAGAAATCCAGGACCTTGAAGATGAAATTACTATAAAGCGGCAGTCCATACAGGAGATTCAAGATCGAATTACCTATCTGGAACAACAGAGAGAGGACTTCCTGGAAAAAGTTCGACTGAATGCAGCAACTTCATATGAATTAACTGAAGTTGAAAGTTCGCTTTTTACAGCCCGTTCTAATCTGCGCCAGGAACAGTCTGAATTAAACGTATTGATGAATAAAAGAAGCCGGCAAATTCAAGCAAGAGAAAGTTTGTCAGCCGAAATCCAGGAATTACAATCCGGCGAGAATTTGATTCAAACATATTATTCTCCTGTAACCGGAATTGTTAATAATATATCTGTACGGGATAATCAGCAGGCGTTTCGGTCGGATCAAATCATGAGTATAAAACCAAGAAATGCTGATGTGTACATTTTTTCAGTCTTCGATCGTGAAGATGCCGAATTTGCCCAACCGGGAACAGTCATGAATATTGAATTTGATAACGGGGCTGAGAGCGTTGGAGTTATTCGAAGCAGTTATGACGCACGGGAAAATTTGATTGAACATTTTGAACAGACCGGTACGTTAACCACAGAATATGTGGTAGTAGAATTAGCACCCGTTGATTCTGTTACTCGGGCTCAATGGGTTCAGTTAGACAGGTCGGGACTCAGTGTATTCAGACGAAAAATCGGTAAAGGAGAGGTTGGCATTTCGGAGACATCATACTCTGCTCAAATACGAACAAATGACGGAGCTGAAGACCAACAATTTCAATCTGAACAGGATTCAATCTCAACTCAGTCGGAGGAGGACACTGTCTCTCAACCTCCCGCCAATTCCGGTACTGAGCCGGTTGATACGCTAAATAGCAGCGCCGATGAGGAAACGGCAATGGATAAGTTAGATGGAACCGATGAGCTATACGGGTTAATGGGTGATTCATTTAACAATCAACTGGATGGATATACTATAAACCTGTATTCACTGGAAGACCAGGAAAAAGCTTCTGAGATTTCAGATAATATCAGGGCTGAGGGATTTAGGGTTGATGTGAATTCTGTTACAATCGATCAAAGAAACTTGTGGCGAGTAGCTGTAGGTCAGTTCAGAACTGTCGATGAAGCAATGAAAGCTGCCGAAACAATTCCGGCATCAATTGCAGATGAATATTTTATACATCGCATACAATAAAACAGGTTAGATTTTTATGAGCGAGGAAATTGAAGTACAAGAAAAAATTGAGTTTGATGACCTGAAATTTTTACGATTTAGGCCATCACCTTCTTTCAATCCAGATATTTTGGAAGATTACGATGCAGTGATTATGGAATATTTGGACAGCCATAATGTCTTGGAAGCCATTCATAAAATTCGATCACACAACGAAAAGCTTGTGTACATCACTCCAATATTTCTATTAAATGAGGGTGGGTATATGAAAGACTCAATTATTGAGATGGTTGATGGAGTAATTCCAAACATAATGAATCTCGATTATGCCGCTGCCACAACGCGAAAAATTACTAGCCGACTGTAAAAGCCTGAAGATCAATTAAAGCATAAAAAGAATGAAACTGAACAGTTTAATTATTGACGACGATGCTTCCTTCCGGGTATTGCTGCGAAAAATGGTAGAAAAACATGATTCACTTACTATTGGCGGTATGGCCGAGAATGGTGAACAGGCTATGGAAATGTTGAATTCAAAAAATATTGATCTTGTTTTTTTAGATGTTCAAATGCCAGACATGTCTGGTTTTGATGTATTGGATGCCGTAAAAAATATTGACCCAACGCAGGTAATTATTACAAGCGGAAGCAGTGCTCATGGTATCAAAGCATTTGATTATGGAATCACCGATTATCTTGTGAAACCATTTACACAGGAAAGGTTTGAAGAAGCTATAAATCGGGTTTTGCGAAATGCTGAGAGAAATCAGTATACAACCACTTTAATCAATCAGATCTTAGGAAAAGTACTACTCTATATTCACACTCGTGATTTTCAGGATTTCCGTCCTATTCCGTCTCGAGAATCAAAGCTTGGATATCTCTATCCCATGCTGACATCAAACCTGGATTTCAGACGCGAGGAGAAAGCACTTGATATTCTCGACATGGCAGAACAAGAAGGCTTTTTAACATCAACATACATTGATAGTTTTTACACCTGCAATAATTGCTACAACAGTTACCTGCTTTTTCGGGAAACCTGTCCCAGTTGTCAGTCTGCTGATGTAGAATCTGAAGAGCAAATACACCATTTTCCATGTGCTTATGTGGGGCCAATATCAGATTTTCAAAGCAGCTCTAATCCAAATGCACTTGAATGTCCAAAATGTGAACGAATACTCAAGCATATTGGAGTAGACTACGATAAACCCTCTATTGTATTTACCTGTAACCGGTGCGATCACATATTCCAGGATCCGGTTGTAAAAGCCAAGTGCAATGTCTGTAGTTCAGATATGAATGTAGAGAGCTTGTTGAAAAAGAATTTGAAGTCGTATCAGTTAACAAGTTTGGGAAGAGATGCTGCACTTGGAAAAGTGATCATTGATTTAAATGAATTTGATGATATGGTCGATGTGATCGATAAAGAATATTTTCAGCGGTTGCTTTCTAAAGAGATTGAACGCAAAAAAGAGGCTACATTCGACAGCACAATTGCATCCTTCCAGTTAGAGAATATTTCCGAAATATATGAGCAGATCGGGAATCAAAACAGTAAAAAACTGGTGCGGGAAATTTTTGAATTAGTGAATAGTGAAATAAACCGTTCGGATGAAGTAGTATTTCAAAGTATGGTAACTATATGGTTATTAGTTACAGAAAAAGGTGTGAGTGAAGCCACTCCGGTGATCAAGAGAATTGAGCAAAGAATTAAAGATTTAGTGGATGACAACTACTCAAATTTTTCACTCTCAATCTCTAAGAATATAAAACCGGTTGTAACAACCAAAACCGCTTCCGAACAATTGCAAGAGTTAAACGCAACACTTCGGGATATATCCTGAGCTATGGTGGAATTCTTAGAATTTTGGAATCAACAAGGGGTAAGTGGATTTATCCGTATTTTTTGGTTCTATTTTCTTTTTGAATTTCCGCGATACATTTTACTCGATTATGTTTTTCTACTCATATTTAAGCTAAACAGTTTTTTTAATAAAGAGAGCTATGAAGATGCAAGAGAGAAACTTTGGGCTGACCATCCTTTAATCACAATTATCATACCCGGCAAGGATGAAGGAGCCAATTATTATCGATTGGTTCGCTCCTTAGAAGAACAAACCTACCAAAATTTTCAGTTAATTATCGTTGATGATGGCTCAGATGATGAATCTGCAATCATTGGGCGCAAAATGCAAAAAGAAGGATTAATTGATCTTTTCTTGAGAAAT
Source organism: Rhodohalobacter sulfatireducens (assembly GCF_022012475.1). Classification (GTDB taxonomy): domain Bacteria; phylum Bacteroidota; class Rhodothermia; order Balneolales; family Balneolaceae; genus Rhodohalobacter; species Rhodohalobacter sulfatireducens. The sequence goes on along the minus strand of NZ_JAKLWS010000007.1, from coordinate 68,081 downwards.
GATGAGCGCGGCGGAAAGGCATCAGCCGCAAATTTGGGGTTAAGATATGCCAAGGGGAAATTTGCAGTGCATTTAGACGCTGACAGTTCATTTTATCGTGATGCAATTGAAGAGGTATTGATACCATTTTATCAAGAAGAAAATGTTGGCGCTGTTGGTGGTACATTGGAGGTTAGGAATAGCAGCGATAGCCTTGCTACCAATTTTCAAAGTGTAGAGTATTTATTGAATTTTACTGTTGGAAGAATGGTGGCCAGTTCACTTCGAATATTACGGGTCATATCCGGAGCCTTTGGGGTGTTTAGAACTGATGTGCTCAAAGAGATTGGGGGTTGGGATGTAGGGCCGGGAATGGATGGCGATATAACATTAAAGATCCGGAAAATTGGTTATAAAGTAGAATACACTCCTAAAGCCGTTTGCTTAACAAATGTACCCGAAACCTTTAGGAAATTGACAAAACAGAGAATTCGTTGGAGCCGGTCCCTGGTACGATTTCGCTTCAGAAAACACAGGGATTTTCTCTTCCCTTCCAGCCAGTTCAGACTGATCGACTTTTTGGCCGTGGTTGATAATGTATTTTATAATTTTGTACTCAACTTTTTATGGTGGATCTATCTTTTTGATATCTTGATCCATTATACACCTCAAATATTATATGTTTTTGTAGCTGGATCGATACTTTATACAGTTTCTAAATTTATTGAATTTGGTGTTGTACCAATTCTTTCATCCAACAAATCTGATAAAGTTAGGCTGCTGGCATACATTCCCGGGATGACATTCTATACCGGTTTTTATATTCGATTTGTCAGAACATATGCGTATATCAAAGAATTATTCTTTCATGATTCTTATAAGGATGAGTGGAATCCTGAAAAAACATCAAAAGCAGCAAGAGAAGTCGAGGACAGAATAAATACAATATTTAGTAACAGATAGGCAGATTGAATTCTATCCAGTGTGATCATTAGATCTTTTTAAGATTGATGATTAATCAAGTACACTTACTTATTTTGGTATAGATGCGAGAGTTAACGGGAATACATAAACATATATCAAAATGAGTGCGCAAAATCTTTTTAAAATACTTCTGATCTTAGTGATTGTTGTAGTGGCAGGCTGTGAGTTTTCTGTTGACTCTACTGAGGTTCAGGACCAAGAGCAAGTCTTTACAGTTACTGATGATGTTGTAAATCGTATAGTTGATCACAATACTGCTGCAAAATCATCAGAAGTATCAGCAGGCAAAGATGCAACGGACTATCTTACGTTAGACTATACCATTGAGTCTCCTGTTGTTGGTGGAAATAAAACAAGGGCCAGTCATTTATACCTGCATAACAACACGGTTTATATAGGCTACAAAGTTTATCAGGGAGATTTTGGCGGTGGCATTGATATTGTAAATGCAAGCAATGGCAATGTATTAGAATCGGCTTACTCTTTCCAAAGTGATGTTTTTGATGTTCAGGAAGTTGTCTATGATCCCGAAGAGGATGCTCTTTATGTAGCTGGAGCCCAACCCAGAAAAAGTGAAGGCGCTCCAAAATCTTGGGTAATTAAAATGGATCCGGATGATGCGGAAATTGAAGAGAATGTTGGACTTTCCGGCAACGTGGCAAAAAGCATAGATGTATCAAATTTTGCGAATGGAGAATATGTATATGCAGTTTCTGATTTTGATGATCTCTATCGTTTTGATAAGAATTTAGAATCAGAAGAAGTTCTTCCAGCCGGGGGTGGAATTGAATTTCGCTCTGTTGGTGCAAGATTCCAGAATCAGGTATTTACTCTTGACCTTAAAGGGAATGTAAGACGAGTAAATCCAAGTTATAATGGATTTCAGTGGACTTTAGACCTGACAAATAATGATGAATTTGATACTGATTTAGGAATCGCGCGATTGAATTATTTCAATAATAATGATCCCAATATTGTCCTCGTTGCATTAAATGAATATGGATGGGCGGCACTTAATCCAGCCGGGCAAACTGAATGGGTAGAAGATAATGGAAAGTATTATGTGAGCTTGACAGGCTATAATAACGGTGAAAACGGAAAGAATAAAAAGCTTTACGTTTATGCCGCAAATTCATCCGATGATGGCCAGTTTATCGATATTTATGATTTGCCAAATGGTTTTCAAGGTAAGGGGCCTGACTTAATTGAGAGTTTGAACCTAAATGATTTTAGTGAGCTCACTGATGCTCCTATTAATCATGTTATTGCAACTGATGATCACCTTTACGTCGCGAAGGGGCAAGACGGTGTACTGATTTTCAGCATTAATTAAGTTTAGAAATTTCAGATTTTGGGGAACCACTAGAAAGTGGTTCCTTTTTTAATTTCCAGAACTTATTAACGTTTTCACCTTATCTTTTATGACTCCGTTATTCAGGTATTCCTGAAGATGATCTCCGGGACAAGAAGTTTCAGCCCAGTCTCCGTGCCCATAGATATCATCAACAGACAAACCATATTGTTGAATAGCATGTGCCATCATTTGTGCAATAGCATCGATCTGAGCTTCTGTAGGTTCCTGTTGATTGTAATTGCCCATCACGCTGATTAGCAAATGTCCGCGTGGATCATAAGTTGTATTCGTTTCGCCTGCATAGTTAGCATCACGGCCCTCATAAATATTACCACTCAGATCGATCAGGTAATGATAAGGCAGATCCCACCAGTTACGGTCTTCTGCACCCCATTCAAACAAATTGTTCAATATTTGAACCGGATCGTCTTCAGGATCGAGGGGTTCGGCACTGCCAGAATGATGCAATGTAATTTTATTGATAGCGTGGGGCACACGAAGTCTGTATTCAGCTGACCCGGTGCTCAGAGCCGACGCCCTGTCAACCGGCAGCGATGTTACCGTTGCAACTTCAAATTGAGCTATTCCACTGTCAAAATTTGTTTCAATCAGCCCGATGTGATATCCGTACCAGTTCATCGCTTCACCGGGTTGAAGTAAAAACTGCTCGCTAACACCATTTCGATAGAGTTGAACCGTAACACTTTCGTGAATATCAGTGCTGTCTGTTTCCTCCTCGGAAGAGATTCCCATAAAGTGTCCCGGGTAGGGAGTGGATTTCAACATCCGAGAGAGAATAAGGCTGAAGTCTCGAAATTGAAGAGTGTCTCCATGCGTCAGGTTTCTTCTAATAGCGTTTGCATCGTATCCCAAAGGCTCTTTATCAGCCCAATCCTCTCGCTTTATGAAATTTTTGGGTAGCTCTATAGAATCCAGCCGAGCTGCTTCATAAGTAGCTGTTTTTATCGGTTCTGATAGCTCTCCTTCAACTCCGGTACGATTTACACCGGAAACGATAATTTCTGATGGTCGTTTCATTCCTTCCCATCCAAAAAATTCAATCTCGCTGTGCGATGCTGAATAGTATTCAACTTCCCATTGATCGTTAAATTTCGTTCGAACAACCCACCATCGAATATCGTCCCCATTTTGGGGCTCAAGCTTAATGGACCAGTAGGAGTTGTAATCATAAAAAGAAACGGAGGGCGCAGCCGGTTCTTGGTCAGATATCCAGGTGGAGGCGGGGACAAGAGATGGATATGCATTTGGCCCGGCAGCAATTATTTGGTTGAAATCATCAGGGTTTTCCATAAACGCTTTCATACTGAAGTGAACGGCACCGGTAACATTCGGGAAAGCTCGAGAGGTGTAAAGCTGACCGGTGATTTCGTTTGCAGGCCATGAGGTGCGGATTCGACTCGTATAAAGACCCGGCCAAATGTGGCGGTTATGATCATTTTGCTCTACCCACCAATCCAGCATGATGGGAAACGGCTGCCCAACCTGGTCCATCCTGTAATAGATCTGAGGTGTGAAATAATCCACCCAACCCTCCTTTAGCCAGAGACGGGCATCTGCATATAGTTCATTATAGGCATCAAACCCGGTTGTTTTTTCGGGATATCCGGGCCGCCAGATTCCAAACGGACTGATTCCAAATTTCACATGCTTTTTTACTTGTTTGATCTCTTCCGACAATTCCTTCATCAGCGTATCTACATTGCTTCTTCTCCAATCCTTTCGCGAAAGTTTGGTTCCATTTTCAAGCGCTTTCTGCCAGCTCTTGTCATCGGGAAAATCGGCTCCATCGGCGTAGGACGGATATGGATAGAAATAATCATCAAAATGAACTCCGTCAATGTCATATCGCTTGACCACATCTAAAATTACATCAATGGTATGTTGGCGGACTTCAGGAATACCGGGATCGAGCCAGAGATAATCGCCATACTGATGAACCCAGTCGGGCTGAATGTTACTGATGTGATCAGGGGAAATTTTAGATTTATCAGAAGGATGTCCCGCCCGGTATGGATTAAACCATGCATGAAGTTCAAGTCCCCGCTTATGGGCTTCAGTAACGGCGAACTCAAGAGGGTCATAAGCCGGCAAAGGCGGCTGGCCCATTTTACCCGTCAGGTAATACGACCAGGGTTCAAGGGGTGAGGGATAGAGTGCATCCGCCGCAGGCCGAACCTGGAAAATGAGGGCATTGAAATTCAGTGCAGCAGCACGATCCAGGATGTCAATCATCTCCTCTTTCTGATCATGTACTGTTAAGCCGGGTTCCGAAGGCCAGTCGATGTTTGCAACAGTGGCCACCCAAACAGCCCGGAATTCCCGGTTTGGTTTGAGAGATTCGGCGTCTAAAGTTGATGAATCCGGTATTTTTGATATAGTTTCTTTGCTACTCGGAATAGTCTCTTCAACCGGTTCCACAATGGGTTTGCTGGAACGGCAGCCGAACGCAACAAGCAGAATCACCATAGCTGCCATGAGCAGATTTGGAGTTACCTTTTTAGGGTATGAAAATGTGAGAATCATAAATTCGAAACGATCAGTCGGGAATTCTTTGAAGATATGATAATAAGCAAAAAATCAATGCTTTGAAGCCGGGAATTGTTTGGCTGTTGATTAACGAGCGGCTGCTGAATGCACTTAAGCTGCCGAATTCTTGGAGTACCCTTTAGGGACTCTCCAGCCCCAAAAAGCATCGAGCAGCCGGGGGATCAAAGTTCATTACTTAATCACACTCACCATCACACTTTTTTGAAAGGTTGAACCAGATCCGGAGGTTGCGGACAGCCGAAGAATGTAAATACCCGATGAGATTCCACCTGTATCCCACTCTTTTATATAGCTTCCTTCGGTTTGAGAATCACGAAACAATAATTTGATTTCGCGCCCTAAAAGATCAAAAAGTTGAAGTTTTACATCGGCCTGTTCAGCAAGCTGATATCTGATATTTCCTGTTTCCTGCATGGGATTCGGAAAGGGATTAAACAGTTTGAACTCCTCGGGTGGAGCCGAGGGATCGATATAGATCCAATCCGTGTAATCAGAGGGTAATGATACCAGTGAATCTGAGTTCACAGCTTTTACAAACCATCGTTGTTCAAACTCGCCGAGCGGCAGATTGTTAATGGAGGTATCCGAAAAACTATTTGTTTCAGATCTGCCGACTATTTCAGCGGGTTGTTCGGACTGATCGGTTCGTTCTCGCAACTGTTTCCAGATTTCATAAAAAGAGATATCCCCCCCGGGTTCATCCCACATCAAGACAGCTGCGGGTCCTGAAGTACCATCTTCAATTGATACGGTGAGATTATTGGGGATATCAGGTGCTGTACTGGAACGCATGTTAACCGTAAAATCAGAATCCTGTACCCATGAATTATTTTCTATTCTGAACCTTGAAAACCCAATATTTTGATTGGCCCGGAGAAATATTTCGTTTTCATTCAGCGGGCCGGATTGAATGTTAACCAAACGATCATTTTCCGAGGTATCAGCTGCAAAAACAAACAGGTCAATTGTCTCTGAGTTCAATGGATATGTGAGATAACTCAACCCACCCGTATTTGATACAAATTCTGGCTCAGATGTTGGAGTGTTTTCAAGTATTTTCAGGATACTTGCAGTTGCAAACCGATCGTTTTCCTGTTCACTGAGATAAGACTTTCTTATAACGGGATATGGCTGTTTTTCTCCGTTTATTCGGTTTTGAGCTTCCTGGATATGAACCGTTTCATTCTCCTCGAAATAATTTCCAGACAATGGAACCGTGAATAAAAAGAGGCGGTGAGTGGGACTCGTAAAGGATTGATCTGAAAAATCCCAAAAGAACCAATCATTATTTGTAGAGGTTTGATTGCTGTTGCCGTAGTACCGCATCACAAAATCATTGCGCCCCGAAACGGCTGTTATATCATTGATATCAACCAGGTAGGGATCTTCGCCCTTCACAAATAAAATGGATCGATGATAGGTAGAAGACGATTCGGTTGGTGATTCGAAATTCAGCTCTACCTTGCCTGACAATAACTCAACATTTGGGGCAGGATTTTGATAATCTATTTCCGCTTCATCATGCTCGCTCACTTTTCTGGCCTCAGCAATGGATGCAAAGGGGCTTTCGAGTCCACCTTCGTTCTGATAAGTAACAAAATCAAATGTTGCTTCAATATTCGATGCATTATACTGCATGGTATTCGTGTATTGGTACCCATTCCACGTGCTGTTTGTCTGTGGATTCCCGCTGTCGTATCCGCCATCAACCAAAAAAGAATATTCGTCAATGTAGTAGAGCAGTTGTAATTGATCGGGCTGTTCGTGCCCCTCGCCGCTGGTAACAGCCTCTCCCTTTTCGCCCACAAATGCAAGATAATGCTGCCGGTTTGATCTATCAGTATGGCGAAGTACAAGTTGTTGCTCTGCAGGGTATGTTTGAGACTCAACTTCGGAACCACCGATATCATTGATTGGAATTGCGGCTTCCACCAGGTAGAATTGGTCTTCCGTAAAGGTCTCTCCATGATTTTCAGACACGCGGTCAAAAATGGTGGAGAATGTATTGCCAATCTCGCTATCTCCATATTCCTCATTCCACCTGAGTAAATTCGCTGATTGAATTGGACGTTTGTTACTATCATCCAGAGGGGGGAGGGACCCATCCGGTGTGGACAGATCTGCAAGCCAGCGAACAGGGTTCAGAAACCAGTCGTTAAAAAAAGGATCGAACGAGTTATCCAGATCTTCATTGATCCGAATTGCATGCCAGAATATAATGGCGTCTTTCAGTACAAAATCAAAATAAAACGGGCCCTCGGCCCAAAAGCGGCTGCCATTTGCGGTTTGATACATCCAATATAGTCCTCTTTGGTCCTCATAAGGCTCACTGGCTTTTCTTCGTGTTGTAGTGATATATCCGTCCAATAGATCCTGGTCATCTTGCATTGTAGCCTGTGCACTCATAGATGCATAAGCGAGGGCAAGATATCCCTTGAGTGGCCGATTTCCGGCTTCAAGGTTATCCTCCGTAACAGAAAAAAGATCACCTGCACTGTATTCTCTTTTCAATCCTTCGTTAAAAAGTATATCAATATCAGCTCTGAACCGGTTCATCAAACCTTTCTTCTCCTGTTCGTTTAGGAGGAATGACTCTTCCAGGGAATAATGTTGATAAGCATTCTCGATAGCCAGGTAGAGATCTAGTGCACGGGCTGTATTGCTGTATGATCGAATCGCATTTAGATAGTCGTCAAAAGGCTCATTTCCGGGGATTTTTCTTGCCAGTTTATCATTTTTAGTTAAAGTTGTGAGAGCATTTTTCAATGCCGTCATTATGGATGAGTGTTCACGGATATTTAGTCCATAGGCACTATTTGCTTCCTCTGAGTTGATACCGTTTTGTTCTAACACAACTGACGCCAAAGCTTCAAATGCCATGTACTGCAGGATGTTGGTTGTGTATTCTATCTGATCGGTTTCCGGGTTTAGCGAGATTGGTTCTTTCGCCTTGTCTAAAATCTCTGTAACCAACTGATATGTTGAACTACTTTCGGAGGCTGCCGCATTGTTCAAAATCTGTGCAAGCCCCAAACCACTTTTTCCTTCATTCGAAAAACCGGCAATGGATAATCCCGGCCGCATAGAGATTAAAGGGAGATCATCCGTAAAGCGGGTGTTTGGTTCATTGGGCGGAATATTATTAATCACCTGTGCAGAAAGAGACGTATTGAAAAAAAATAAAATTAGGTATCCAAAAAAGAATTTTTTCATCCCTTGATATCTTTACGAAAAATTTTTCAGTGTATAAAAGTTCACTTGAAAGTTATTAGATATTTATAATCATTCAATTGAAACCTTGATCTCAAGTTTTTTTTATAAAGATAATAGGATGAACGGGAATAATCTTGAATACAATAATCTTAACTCGGGTAATTTAAATTTTGGTCAAAGTATACATTTTTATCAGAATTTTTAGCAGTAAAGGGCTATAAGGTGAGATAGATTCTGCCTGGTTTACGCATTTCATAATGCCAGTACCATCAACAAATAAAAAAATTATGAAACATATACACTACATAACAATTGTTTTAGTAGTTTTTGTTTTGGTGCTTACATCAGTTTCATGTAAGGATAACTCGACAAATTCGAGCAACATCTCTATTGAGATCACAAATGTAACCCCTTCGTTATTAAGTCTGAATGAATGTGATATTGGTTTGGGCGCACTGGCGTCTGAATTTCTTTTTGACATTGAGTATTCAGCAACCGATGAAATTGAAATCGACGGAATTGAATTTGACCTGCTTTGGGATAGTGAAGATCAAGAAAACAATATCTTATCAAGCCAATTTAATCCCAGCGACGGCTCTGTTTCTTTCGACTGGTGCTTTCGCTTCGGAACGGATGAGCAGTGGTTTGAATTGGATATAAAAATTCTTGCCGAAAATGGAAAGGTCGAGAGTAACGAATATAATATTCGGGTTGATAAACCTGTCGGTGCTAATAAGGAACCTTAGTAACGAGTATTTTATGGATAAAACTTAACCGGTAGTAATATTACCCAGTCTTTCAAAAATAAGTATTCAGCCTTTGATATGGTTTTCGATCATCTCCAGATTCGGAATAAATTCGTGTACTAATTTTACTTCAGTGGTATTGCTTATAGACGTTAGAGTGATTGCAATAAAAGTATCTTGGACAGATTGGGAATTGTAGGTAAGCACTATCTTTTCAAAGGGAATGATCTCTTTACAATCACTAGTATGCGTATAAGTATCGTTTTCATCGTATATATATTTGGCAGTTTCATCCACTTTAGCTTCACTTTTCACAGATTCATACCAGCCATCGGTTCGGGCAAAAAACCATTTTTTTCATCACTTCTTTATCCGGTCAATACTTTAAAATTGTTTACTTATCAGAGTCAATCAGTTAGACACAGTTAATGCAGAATCATTATTCACATCTATTGTAATCTTAATGTGTTTGAATTTTATATTTCTTCCTTGTTATTCGAGATAAAATTTTCCAGTTCGTCGAATCTCTCCTTCCAAAATGTGCTCTACTCTTTGATAAGTTTCACCACTTCGGCCAACGGCTCATAATTTGTATAGGACTTATAACTTTGCACTACCTTCTCTCTAATGATGAGATAAACTTTTTTTAACACTTTAATGTGTTTAGATACAGTAGCAAGCGACATAATACATTATGTAAGACTCGGCAATTTAATTGCCCGAATATTTTTATTTAGCGAGACGGCCAAGAATGGATCTAGGGTAGTATAAGAAAGTGCGTATATTTTTTTGTCTAACATCATTTATCATTCTAAATGATTGAATATAATAGGACTTTCAGGGCTGATAGATAGCCATTCGGCTAAATATCATGATTTCACTTGGAGCAGCCAAAAGTAAGATTAAGTTCTGAAATATGTTTCTTTTTTGAATCAACAGCGAAAAAACTACCTTTAGCATCGAAACTCTAACAACTAGACTATTTATGCTCTACCGAATATTTTCTTATCTGTTTCTATTTATACTTTTGCCTGCAGTTTTACCGGCTCAAACAAGTACCATTCACGAAAGCCTTGCGATTGAAAGCTCTGTACTGAATAAAAATGTAAACTACAATATTTACCTGCCTAACGGTTATGAAGAGTCAAACAGAAGCTATCCTGTGTTATATCTTCTTCACGGATATACTGATAATGAAATTGGCTGGACGCAGTTTGGCGAGGTTCAGCAAATTGCCGATGAAGCGAGCGAAAGTTTGAGCGTTACGGATATGATTATCGTAATGCCCGATGCCGGCGTAAGTTGGTATATCAATAACCATGATGGATCAGTGAATTACGAAGATTTCTTTACACAGGAACTGATACCGCATGTGGATGAAACCTACCGAACGCGGGCAACAAAAGAGTTTCGGGCGGTAGCTGGACTATCCATGGGCGGATATGGTACACTCATTATGGCAACCAAACATTCAGAACTTTTTATAGCTGCCGCGCCTTTAAGTGCAGCTGTGTTTTTAGATGAAGAAATTTCAGGCATGCCCCAGGAAAACTGGGATAACGCTTTAGGAACCCCATTTGGAGAGGCATTAGAGGGTGAAGACCGGTTGACCGATCATTATTATAAAAACTCTATCATTGAGATCATGGAAAATGGAGATCAGGAAGCCATAAAATCTGTGGATTATTACATAGACTGCGGAGATGACGACTTTCTAATCCGCGGAAACTTAGCATTATATGATATGATGGTTCAAAATGAAATCAGTGCTGAGTTCAGGGTTCGAGATGGTGCCCATACATGGGATTATTGGCGAACAGCTCTGCCTGATGTTCTCGAGTTTGTAAGTGCCCGGTTTCAAAGATAGCTTTATTATAAGTTCAGAATATAAAAGCATTTGAAGGTCCTTGAAGCTTTCTTTTCGAACTGACCTTGCAATGTGAAAGAGTTCCACCCGATGCCATCGGAGATATAGATGTTGTAAGATCACTTCTTTGTTAAACGTTAAATGCGTACAGGATTTTTTTGGATACCGTTTACCGGTTAAACGGGTAGTTCTGTTTCAGGATAAATATTCAGTTTGAAAGTCAAGTTTCGTGTAAACTGAATTTCAGATATGTAACTGAACGAATCTTCGCTGAGATTTCTTTAATTAATGGAAACAAAAAAATGAAATACCAGACAGATTATGAGCTATACAGTTGCTATAAAATCAATTGAAAAAGTTACACACGACGTAAAAAAGTTTACGTTTGAAAAACCCGAGGGTTACTCATTTACACCGGGTCAGGCCACGGAAGCTTCCATCAACAAAGAGGGGTGGGAGGATGAAAAACGGCCATTTACGTTTACTTCGCTGAATGAAGACCCTGATCTGGAATTCATAATTAAGATATATGAAGATCATGATGGTGTGACAAATCAAATCGGCAAACTGGAAGTGGGAGACGAATTTATTATTGATGATCCCTGGGGCACCATTCAATACAAAGGTCCGGGAGTTTACCTTGCGGGTGGTGCGGGAGTAACACCATTTATTGCGATCTTTAGAGATCTTCACAAAAAGGGAGAGCTGGAAGGAAACACACTAATTTTTTCCAATAAAACAGCCAAAGATGTAATTCTCCAAGAAGAATTTGAGGAGATGCTTGGCGATAATTTTGTATCGGTTCTGACAGATAAAGACGCTGAAGGACATATGTTTCTTGATGGATTCATTGACAAAGATTTTTTGGCCGAACAGATCGATAATTACGACCAGCCATTTTACGTTTGCGGCCCGATGAAATTCAACGAAAATATGATGAAGTACTTGAAAGAGCTCGGAGCCGAACCGGATAGTCTAGTGTTTGAAGAGTGATCACTTTACCTCCTACATTTTAGTTCGTATCAGGTCCCGTTAAAGTCCATGCAGCTTGGCCTTTGAAGAAGATTTTACCGGATTCCAAGCATCTTCATACGACCTTTTAAAGAAGAATTCTTGATAGTATGCTATAGTCCTTACAATTCTTAGGTAAAGACCGGTATAGATACTCATTAAATGAACATACTTGAACAGCTTTTTTTCTTGATTTCGGCGTTCAGTGAAGATCATAATACTACCCATCTGAACGTAACCCATCACTACGTAAAGTGTAATATTCATTGGGATGATATAAACAAGAGAAGAGGTATAATTCAATAAAATATCGGCCATATAAATAAGCCATGTAATATCTAGAATTACATTATAGAACACGTTTTCAAACAAAGAGAAGAAGTTTTTCCAGTTAAAATTGGCGTTCGGAAAGTAAACATCCCTGTGTTTTCTAACACGGAAACGAATAATTGATTTGTCCCATCGAAGGCGTTGTTTGGTGAGGACCTTAAAAGAATCGGGTGCATTTGTAAGACATATTGCTTTTGGTTCGAAATGTATTTTATAACCACACTTTCGAATTTTAACAGTAATGTCTCCGTCCAATCCGGGGCCAATATCCCATCCACCAATTTTATCCAAAATTTCAGGGCGAAACGCTCCAAATGCTCCCGAAACAATTTTATAAATACCCAGAGTAGAAGTAATAATCCGGCCAACAGAAACAGTTTTTAAATACTCAATGGCTTGAAGAGAGGAGCAAAGGCTGTCTTGATAATTACGCACCTTTACATTACCACCGACGGCTCCAATCTTCTCATCATAGTAGAATGGAATTACCACCCGTGCAATTGCATCACGATCAAACGAACAATCTGCGTCAAGGTGAACAATAAACTTTCCGGTTGCATATTGTAAAGCAAGGTTCGCTGCAGAGGCTTTGCCACCTCTTACTTCGTTACGGATAAACTTATCAATGAGTCCCAGTTTTTCAAGATTCTTACCAATAATCGGGGTATCGTCATCAGAGCCGTCATCAACAATGATAAGTTCAAAATTTTGATAGGTTTGCTCCTCTAATGATTTGGTGAGTTTATAAAGGTGTCTCCCTTCATTTTTACCGGGGATAATGATCGAAATCAGTGGATTTTCAGAAAATAAAGCCTGGCGGCCTGCTTTATAGCGATCATCATAATCCTCACGCTTTACCCAATGGATAAATGCAATGATGTAATCTATGATGATATATCGGGTGAACTCGAATATTGCAAAATACCAGAATACCCGGAGAAATTTCCCCCATCCACCGGCGAGCCAATATTGGATATATTCAGGTATAAGTTGATCAGGCATTATCGTTGGAATCAGAAATATCAGTTAGTTTTAACCTTACGGTTTGATCTTTGATATCAAGTCCATCAGCAAGAAGCCGGCTGATATTATTGTTAATGACATCGCTGGTAAGATGTGCCCTTTTGGTATCAGAATTGCACATAAGGATGGTGTAACTGTATGGATTTTCACTACAAATCAGATCTGTAGGTTCCAGGTAATGTGTCAATATGCTGCAAATTTCTTGCTGCAGCATCTTTCTTCTTTCTACATGAAATCGGTCTACAATGTTAGCCAAAATGGTTAGTTCAGCTTCAAATAATGGTGATGCACTACCTGTTTGGCGTTTCAAAAGCTCTTGTTTGCGGAAAAGCTTGTAAATCTCCGGATTTAGTATGGAAGAATTCTCTTCTGTTTTCTGAGCAGGCTCTCCCTTATAACCAAATTTGGCTAAGTACTCCCCTTTTGCAGTTATTGAGTAGGTTTTTATAGATCGAGTATGCAGCATGGAGAGTTCATTATCGTTTCCACAGTCCACGCACAGAGCTTTTACCGTTGCGTTTTGAAATTGATTCCTGCAAGATCGACAGGTATACATTGAGGAAGGTTTATCGTAATCGATCCCTATATGACGTAACTCTTTATCACATTTCGGACACTCAAGCCGGTCGTCATTTTTGAAAGTATCCTCAGGCCCTACATGAGCACATACAAAATGATGGATAAGATCGGATGACTGCAGGTCGGGAGAACCACAAGAAGGACAACATTCGCGGTAGTTAAAGTATCCTCCTGAACAATGGTTGCAAGATTGAATAATTTCATTTCTTTGCCCATCTACATATCCATCTTGATGCATTTCATCCAGAAGGTCAATTGCTTTTAAGCCTTCTGAAGACTTAAATATAGAACTGATAAATGAGTAGGCATAACCGGTGTTAACATATCTGGCCCGTATAGGTTGAAGAGTTGTGACCCTGCTGTAAAGATACTGACAAATCCGTTGTGACAGAGCTCGTCTAAAATCAAGTTCATGCACTTCTGTGTTAAGATTTTTTAGACTGCCTGTAATTTTTCGAATGAATTGAAGTTGATTTTCAGGGTGCTCTTCGGTCCACGTTCCATCGAAAAGAAGACGTATATTCTCACCGCAATTTGTGTAACTACTTACAAAAACCGGTTTTAGTGAGATTGTTCGGCTGGAATCCGATCTAACTTCACGGAGTGTTTCCATCGCCTCGAACTCAGAATCAGTTTGAACGACTATAGCATCAGCATGGCTTGCATCCTCACGTTTTACATCAGAGTGATGATAAAGATAGAGAATATGAAGACCGTCTAATCGTAATGACCGACGACCTTCTTTTTTAGATTTTGCTAATTCTAGCATTTTTTTGAATTGATAGGTTTGAAAATTTTGGAGGAATTAGAGGCTCATGTAAATTCCGTGTGGAATTTGAGCTTCAAAGGTTCCGCGAATATCAAAGAAAATTGTATCCTGATTGGAAATAGATCGATAGTAGTCCTGATCTTCCTCATTGTATTTATCGTGAGCTACTGCAATAATTACGATGTCATAGGATCCTTCTGCTTTATGTACTGTTTGAATATTATATTCATCAGAAACTTCAGATGGCTCTGCATGCGGGTCTTCAACCGTTACATTGGCACCCATTAAACGGAGTTTCTTTACAAGGTCAGCTACTTTAGAATTACGGATATCACTTACGTTTTCTTTGAATGTAATTCCCTTCACCAGGATATTCGATTCATGTGGAGATTTTCCATTATCAATAAGCTTTGAAATAACCCGGTCTGCTATATTCAGAGCCATGGAATCATTTATATGTCGGGAAGAAAGAATTACTTTAGGATCAACATCCAGTTCAAGTGCTTTGTGGGCTAAGTAATATGGATCTACACCGATGCAGTGCCCACCAACCAGGCCGGGAAAGAAATTCAAAAAATTCCACTTTGTTCCGGCTGCTTTTAACACTTCATGAGTGTTGATATTCATTTTCTCAAAAATCACAGAAAGTTCATTCATCAGGGCGATATTGACGTCTCGTTGGGTATTCTCAATAATTTTTGAAGCTTCGGCAACTTTAATAGAGGAGGCTTTGTGAACTCCCGCTTTGATGATGCTGCTATATACATCTGCAATGATATCAAGTGCCTCTTCATCGCTTCCGGACACGACCTTGGTGATTGTGGTTACCGTGTTAACTTTATCACCGGGATTGATGCGTTCGGGCGAATATCCTACTTTAAAATCTTCATTTAATTTGAGGCCTGAAATGCGCTCAAGGATTGGTACACAAACTTCTTCGGTACAGCCGGGGTAGACAGTAGATTCAAAAACTACGCAATCACCTTCCTTCAAAACTCTGGCTACAGAAGCT
This sequence comes from Rhodohalobacter sulfatireducens, assembly GCF_022012475.1. Lineage (GTDB taxonomy): Bacteria > Bacteroidota > Rhodothermia > Balneolales > Balneolaceae > Rhodohalobacter > Rhodohalobacter sulfatireducens. The sequence continues at coordinate 52,646 of NZ_JAKLWS010000007.1, read as the reverse complement.
GTTGCTTTTTTCAAAGGGGTGAGATTTGGTTCTCGTAATGAATCAATTGGAGTGGGTACTGCCACTACATAAAACTGCGCGTCTTCAATTCTATCTAACCGGTGGGTATATTTAATCTTCTTATTTTTAAAATTCTCTTTCGATAGTTCACGTGATGGATCCATATGTTGGTTAAGCATCTCTACTCGTTCTTCATTGATATCGAATCCGAGAACGGAATATCGGTTTGCAAATTCCAGTGCAATCGGAAGTCCAACATATCCTAATCCTACAACTGCAAGTTTAGCTTTGTTTGATTCCAGCCTTTGAAAAAGGTTCATATCATACTTTACAGGGCTTTTTCTTTTCTGGTCAATATTGACTGTTTGTATTGTTTTTGCTGTGTTGTTCATGATTGTTTCTATTTATTATCAGTTTTAAATTTTTTGTTAATGTAATCTACGTTGTTTTAACAGGTTTTAGTGATATTCTCGATCAATAAACAGTTACTGTCGATAAGTGGTAAAAAATCTGGGTTAAGTGGTTTTTGCAGACCATTTGAAATGAGAGAAACGTTTATTTCGAAGCTTGATAAGACTCTAATTTTATTTCACTTAAAAGAATCTTCCTACCGAAACCGTTACACTCATCTTGTAAAATTTCTTCCAGTCATTATCGTCTGAATTCTTGAATGGAAGGATATCAACCAATATTCCACGTTCGGTGGGTTCGTAGCTCTTTTGGAATTCATCCGGAAGTTCGTATGTGGCTATATAGTATTGTTCAATGACTCCCTGGTGGGTCTCTCCGTTTGGAAATGAAAGTTCAACTGTTTCCCCAATACTTATATAGTCAATGGCTGATTGAGGAAAATAAGCTTGAATCTTTGTCTTCTTTGGTTGATGGATGGTAAGTACTTCGTTTGCCTTGTAAGAGATTTCATTTTCTTGTACAGATATCTGTCCCACAATGCCATTAAAAGGAGCCTTGTAAACACGTGTATTCTGAAAACCATCAGGTATTGACTGATTTATGTTTGAAGATTCTGACAGCAATATTTTCTCTCGTTCTTGTTTAAGTATGAGTAATTCTTTTTCCGTTTTCCGGAGATCGATTTCAGCTCGGCGAAGTCTTTGGTTGGCTTGTTCATACGTTGTTTTGGAATAGACAGCTAATGCAACAAGACGAGCCGTCTCATTAGATTCATTTGTAAGCATTTCGACAGTCTGCAAGTGATAATCTCGCTCTGCTTCTTTTTGCCTGATATCCATTTCAATTTGGCGTCGGTCACGATTGATTCGCTCCTGATTTGATACCTGCATAGAGAAGTAAGTGGCATCATTCTCGAAATACTGGTTGCGATAGGTAAACAGGGTATCTCCGTGACTAATATCGGCGCCTTCCCGGATATTAATATCTAAGATTCGAATATCCTCAGAAAAGTTTACCGAGAGTTTGTCCATGGTTACCATGCCATCAACCTGGATCAATGCGATACCCTGGTAAAGTTTTACCAATACGTAGATGAGGATGATTGCCAGAAGAGCCAAAAACAGAATACGGTCGGTATTAAGTTTCTTTTTTTTGGGTTTTGGCAACTCCTTGAGCTGCCGGATAGCAGCATTCCCGGAAGAAAATGTAAACTCTTTCATGTTACTCTCTTTGTTTTAAAATTAAAATTGTGAATAAAATTCGGATGGTGGGATGGTAACAGATGCAGGGATAAATCCAGGTTTGGGGATAAGCCCTACATATCCCTTTGCTTCATTATTATGAAAAGCGAGATAGACTGTATCACCATTTTGAAATTGAAAGTCATTGTTCGATAAATTAGATCCAATCATGAGATGAAAACCATCCTCTAATAGACTTTGGTTTCGTTCTGCATCCTCATGCACTAAAAAAGAAACACGGAATGACTGACCACCAAAAAAATCATAGAGCTCATGCTTTCTCTTTCCATCTCCATGAAGAATAATATTTCTGACGTTACTTCCTTTTAGATAATCAGCAATCAATTGCCAGTTTGCGTCTTGGATTTTTTCTAATTCAAAGAGAGCTATATTAAGAGCCGGATGCGTATCAGGGGAGATGAGTAGGTAGGTTCGCAGATCAGTATCTGGTACCAGGAGATTTATTTTTAACAGAATTTTTAAAGCATCCTGCTGAACCTTGAGTAGCTCAGATTGTACAGCCAATCGGTCATCATTCATCAAGTGAATAGATTCACTTACTTTTGTAGAGACAGACTCTTCGATTAGTTGGTGTACTCTCAGCTGTTCATCTATTTTTTGGAGATTATATTTCAGGTCGCCTGCTTGTTTCTGCTTATATCTATATTCTTGATAAAGTGTCATAAGCTCCTTGCGCGTATGTTCCTGCTGACTGTTATGGAGTTGGTCAAGATCCCTGATTTTGGCAGAAAGCAGATCTTTACGCTCACTACGGTTCGTTAGACTTGATATCGGAATTCGTAACGATAATCTTGCGGAGGAATACTGCCGGGCGTCCCCGGTAAATGGAACCTGGTAATTGTAATTCAGTGAGGCGGTTAGTTTCGTGTCTGCCCACCAGCTGTTTTCAATATCGAGTTGCCTTTTCTTAAGCTGAAGCAGATCTGTGCCGGGTGTGATACTAGGCAGATCTTTAAGGAGATCGTTTAATTGTAAATCAGGAAGATTTGTGAGTTCGGGCAATCCATTCTTAATATTTGTGTTAGATAGCTCCCTCGAAAATTGATTTTCAAACCGGATTAAAGAGGATTGATAAAATGATAATTGGAGTTCTGCTTCATCCAGCCGTTTCCTTATCTCAATAAGCGGTTCATTTTGAATAATTCGATCATGATTCAGTTCATAAGCTATTTCTTTTTTTGATGTAAGCAGTTCTTTTCTTTGAGAATAAATTTCGGCCAGTCGATGATTGAAAAGATAATCGGCAAACAAGAACTGTTTATAGTAGGCAAGATCATTAGCTTTCTGATTCTGCAAACGGCGTTCAATTTTTGCCTGATATTGCAAATAATCAGCTTTATTTCTGTTGGAAAACCATCCCCCTTCAAGAATATTCCAGTCTACCCCTGTACGGTAAAACGTTTTGCCTCCTGAAAAAATACTGTCAGGATCTACTGAGGCATCTCCAATCCGTCGGGTAACAGATGAACTCCACTGAATTCCAATGTCTTGTTGATAAATGTCACTTTCGGTTAGATAACGCTCTTCAGTAGCTGAATTATTGACGGCTACCTCTAAACCAAAGTTGAATAACGCGTTTAGAAACTCGTTGCTATCCGTTTTAGAACCCGAAACAGTTGCGGGCAGGATTGCCAGGCTCATCCAGAGAATTAAATATTTCATTGATCTTATTTTTCTTTAAACATACACCAGGATGTATGTACCATTCAGGATCTTTCGTTGAATGGCAGATTAGAAACGATCAATGGTTATAAGGGATGGATGAACCGATTTTTTAAATTGTATTTAGTCGATTTAAGAGCTCGTCTTTGTTAGATCGGCTGATAGGAATGATCTCCTCTGCAATGAGTATGCTGTTGTCTTCTATATCAACAATCTTATTGATATTTACAATATAAGAGCGATGGACCTGTACAAACCGATTAGGCGGGAGTTTTTCGGCAAAACGTTTCATCGTTGCATGAACAAGATGCTTTTTTTGGGGAGTTTGAATCTGAACATAATCACCACGGGCTTCCATAAAGAGAATATCATCGTAATTTAGTCGAACCAACCTGGAATTCACGTTGATAAAAATGTGCTTCTCTTTTGAATCCGGCTCATTTCTCTCAGCAGACATCCTTTCGTCACGTACTTTGTTAACAGCCTTAATGAATCGGGGTGTACTAACCGGTTTCAGAATATAGTCGGATACATCGTATTCAAATGCCTGAACTCCAAAATTATCATCACTGGTGGTAATTATAACCTCAGGTACATTTTTTACACTGCTTAAAAAGTCAAAGCCTGAAAAATCCGGCATGTGGATATCTAAAAAAACAAGATCGATCTCTTCTTTGTTTAAAAAGTCAATCGCCTCAAGTGGATTGTTGAATTCGGCAACGGACTCCAGGAAATCAACTTTTTCACATAACTTCTTCAGAGCTGCACGTGCAATCTTTTCATCGTCTATAATGATACATTTCATGTTATTCTCTTGGTTCTTAGCGTTAACCTTGTTTGATGGAGGGCTATTATGATAGGTTCAAGACGTTGATTGCAAACAGATATTGCTAAATCGTTGTTTCGTGCATCATATTCTAATTTCGATACTTTATTCACAAGGTCATGAAAACCGAATGTTCTTAATTTAGTCAAAACAGCGTGTAACAAGTCCGCCAGTTTTTTCAAGTCACCCTCCAGTGCGACTTCTTCTATTTTTTGAATTTGGCTGGGAATTTCATCCAAATAATAAGTAATAAGCTCATTTTTAAAATGCTCGTCACCATCTGCCCACTCATCAATTTGTGAAAAATCTGGTTCAGTAGAGATATTTGTATAGTCGGTTACAATTTTTTGAACATCTTGAAGACTAATTGGTTTCAGCAAAAGAAACTTTGAATCGATGGATTTTTTTGATAGTTGCTCCAATACAGGTTTAGATCCAGATGTAAAATAGACGGGTATATTGCCAGGAGTGTCTAGATTTTTTTCTCCATTCAGGTAAATATCTCTGATGATAATATCGTATGCATTGACCTCCACTTTTTCTCTCATTTCGTGATGCGAAGTAGCGATATCAACTGATATCGATGGTATTTTTTTTAGAATTCTTTTAAATGCAAGCTGATCGAACTTATCATCCTCAACGTACAGGATCTGCATATCAATAGGCTAATTCACTTGTGTTCCAATATGATTTAATCGTTTTCAGCATTTTAACAAATTCACTATATCGCACAGGTTTTACCATATACCCGGCCACCTGCTTGTCAAAACTTCGGAGTTTATCTTCCTGGTGATTTGATGTAGTTAGCACTACAACTGGTATTTTCCGATATTTTGAATCTTGCTTAATACGGTCCAGAAATTCAAATCCATTCATTTTTGGCATACTAAGGTCCAGCAATATTGTGCCGGGTAAATTGTCCGGGTTAGATGACAACCAATTGAGACCTTCCACACCATTTCTGCAAACCACAAGGTTATTAGGTATATCTAACTTTTTGAGAGCACGATGAACCTTTTTTACTTCAATAGCATCATCTTCAAGTAGTAAAATCGATTTCAGCCCTTTCATATGTGTCATAGTGTTCTTTCAATGTAAAATAAAAAGTTACTCCATTTTCTTTATTGTTCTCGAACCAAATCCGCTCACCGTGGTCATTCAATATTTTTTTAACAATGGAAAGACCAATACCGGTTGAATCGGTTTTCTTATCGGAGTAACTGCTAAATAATTGGAAAACCTCTTCTTTATTTTCGGAGATGCCCGGCCCGTTGTCCTTAAAGCTAAACAACCAAGAATGTTTCTCTTTTAAGTATTCAGACTGGATTTCAATGCGGCCATCTTCTGCACCGATAAATTTAATGGAATTAGATAAGAGATTCTGCACTATTTGCCTGAACTGAAATTTGTTAAAAACAATTAACGGGAAATCACCTTTCAATTCTATTGTAATATTCTTAGGAATATTCAACAGGCGTTTAACAGACTGGATTTGATTTTTTGTTTGAATCTGTTCATGTAATCCCTGTGATTGAGTTGCCATCGAATAGGAAAGCACGCCATCAATAAGTTGGTCCATTCGTGATACATTTTGTATGAGAAGCTGCAGGCTTTGTCGCCCGTCTTTATCCAGTTTGTCTTCATAATCCTCAATTAGCCATTCACTTAAGGAGCTAATAGCTCTAAGAGGTGCTTTCAGATCGTGAGATATTACATGAGCAAATTCACTAAGATTATCATTTGCTTTTTTTAGTTGTGAGAGAAGTTCTTCCCGTCTCCGTTCATTCTTTTTCTTTTCTGTGATATCCCTGGCTATTGTCTGGATCATTTTTTCACCTTTAAAAACAATCGGTGTTGATCGTACCTCAATCGTTTTTCTGTGACCTTTTAATGTTGTTATATCAAATTCCAATGGAGTAAGAGTTTCCCCTTTACTTAATTTTGAAAGACGTTCATTAAACTTTGATTTCTTACTTGGGGATGTAACTTCCAGTAAATTTTTCCCTATAATTTCTTCCGGTTCGCTTACCCCATATAATTCATATCCTGCAGGATTCAGATATTCAACCACTGCATTTTTTGTGATTTGTATTGCTTCGGGTTGATTATTTACCAGTTTTTGCCAGCGCTGTTCACTTTCTTTTAAAGCTTGCTCCTGCTCATTTTTTTTAGTGATATCACGTACAAATGCACTAAAAAAATGTTTACCTCCTATTTTATTAGGAATGATAGCGAGCTCAATAGGAAAAATAGAGCCATCACTTTTTTTCCCGATAATTTCTATTCGCTTATTTAAAACAGGCCCATGCCCGGTTTTCATATAGTTATTCATTCCTTTTTCATGAGCTTCTACATGTTGGTCGGGAATGATCGTTTCTGAAATACGTTTTCCGAGAACTTCGCTTTTTTTCCACCCAAATATGGATTCTGCCTGAGTGTTCCATTCTGTAATTTGTCCCTCTTGATCGATAACTACCACTGCATCTAAGGCAGAGTTAATGATTGTCTTTAGTTTTAATTCAGTTTCACGAAGTGAGAGTTCCTGGCTTTTTAACTTTGAAATTAAATGCCCGATCATTAATAGATAAGAGGGTGAACCTTGGTCATCACGAATTAGGTGCATTCGTTGTCCAATCCATAGATCATTATCAGATTTTGTTTTAAGCTTAATTTCATTGTAAAACCCATTCAGATCATCCAGAGATTTACTTCGTAATTGAGCTTTTAAGACATTTTTTTGATCATCAGAAATAAATTCTGTGAAATGTTTATTTAGAATTTCTTCAGCCGAGACCCCTAAAAAATTGCACGTATATCTATTGACAAAGATCAAAGTACCTTTGAGATCACATGCATATACAACATCAGAAACCTGCTCAAATATGTTGCGAATATTCCTGATCATAATAGTTATTAATATATTTTATGATGATAGGCTGTATTATTAAAATGAAAAGAAGAAGAAAAGGCAAAATAAAGTAATCTTCATTTTCTATTACATGAAAGAATGCAGAATGAATTTCTAAACATTTTCACCAAATTGAATAGAACTTTCAAATGATAACTTTTTTGATTCAGCAAGTATATTTCTCAAATATAAGAAAACATTAGACTTATAAAGTACATAAGGTAGTTTTGAAAAAAATCTTAGTGATTCAGAATTGAAACCACGAATCCAAGAATCCGTAATGCAGCATGTAGATCACTAAGATGTAAGGGAACAACATGCTCAAAAATTACCTGAAAATTGCTCTTCGCAATATCCGGAATAAGAAATTTTATTCACTTCTTAATTTATTAGGTCTTTCAATCGGTATTACCGCAGGTGTTTTAATTATCATCTATGTTCAGGATGAATTGAGTTACGATCAGTTTCATCCCAATATCGAAAACAAGTATGTAGCAGGTCTCGACGGTAAAATGGGGAACCAGGAAATTATGGGAATACATACACCTCCTGTAATGGCAGGTATTATCCTGGAAGAAACACCGGGGATTCAAAGTGTAACTCGAACATATAACGCAGGAGATATTGTATTTCGAAAAGATGACCAGGTATTTACAGAGAAAAGTGTCTACTGGGCTGATTCAACCTTTTTTGACTTTTTTGGATTTGAGTTGATGCAGGGTGATCCGGAAACGGTATTAGATAGTCCGAATAAAGTCGTTCTGACAGAGTCGGCTGCAACGAAATACTTCGGCAGTGAAAACCCAATCGGACAAACAATCTCAGTTGGAAACGATCAGAGCAGTTACGAGGTAACCGGAATCACAGCCGATCCACCTCACAATACCCATTTTGAGTTCGATATTTTACTTTCCTTTAGCTCTATCGATTACAGTCGCTCCACACAATGGCTTTCAAACAGCATCAACACCTACCTCGAGGTAAATCCAAATGTAAGCATATCAGAGATTGAGGAATCATTTGATGAGTTGGTTACAAAGTATGTAGGCCCACAAATGGAGCAGTTTATGGGAGCCACAATAGAGCAGATGGAAGCACAGGGGAATCAGTATGGTTATTTTGCATTCCCGATTTTAGATCTGCATCTGCACGCTTCGGGGATGGTTTCAGCGTTCAAGGCTCCAAGTGACATCACCTATGTTTATATTTTTTCAGTAATAGGATTTTTCCTGATTTTGATCGCCTGTGTCAACTTTATGAACCTCTACACGGCGAGTGCTTCAGGACGGGCAAAAGAAGTAGGTTTGCGAAAAACTCTCGGTGCAGAGCGAAACAGCATGATGACTCAGTTTCTCTTCGAATCTATCCTCTATGTACTGTTAGCGGCTATTTTATCTGTATTTCTGATCTACCTTATTTTACCCTGGTTTAATTCCCTTTCCGGTAAAATGCTGACACTCCAAATCTTTACCGAGCCCTGGTTTCTTGGAACGATGTCGGGTCTCATTATCATCATTGGATTGATAGCGGGCAGCTATCCGGCGTTTTATCTGACCAGTTTTAGTCCTGTTGATGTTTTAAAAGGAAGAGTTCGGCGAGGAGCTCAAAGTAGTGGTTTCAGAAGTACGCTTGTTGTAGGCCAGTTCTTTATCTCCATCGGTTTGATTGCGTGCACGATCCTGGTAAATCAGCAGTTGCAATTTATGCAAAATAAGAACCTTGGATTCAACAAAGAGCAGTCCATCGTACTTACAAATACCTCCCGCCTGGATAATAACCGGGAACCCTTTAAAGAAGAACTACTTTCAGATACTCGTGTTCTCGCTGCAAGTTACACGACCTTTACCATTCCCGGCACTCAAAATGTAACTGTGTTTCAACGGCCTGAAACAGATTCCGATTACATTATGGCAATGTACTATGCCGATCACGATCACCGGGAAGCTCTTGGTTTTGAGATGGCAGAGGGCCGGTACTTTAGCGAAGATTTTCCAACGGATTCTTCAGCAATTGTCATTAATCAAACAGCAGTTCAGGAACTCGGGCTTGAAGATCCGGTGGGTCAAGAGATTATTTTTCCGGGCAATGACAATCGGGTATATGATGTAATTGGTGTCATGAAAGATTTTAATTTCCAATCCCTGCGAGACGAAATCATGCCGTTGGCCATAGTATTAACCGAAACTGCGAATGAGATGATCGTCCGCTTTCAGTCGGAAGATCCCCGGGATGCCGTAAATATGATAACATCTACCTGGGATGAGTATTCAGGTGGTGAGCCGGTAGATTATACGTTTTTGGATGATGACTTCGATGAACTTTTCAGGGAAGAGCAACGGCTCGGGGCTGTATTTACGGCTTTTACGATCATAGCTATATTTATTGCATGTTTGGGTTTATTGGGCCTGTCGGCTTATATGGCTGAACGCCGTACACAAGAGATTGGCATTCGAAAAGTAATGGGTGCAACTGTACCTAACATTTTAGGGTTGCTGTCTGTTGAATTTCTCAAGTTGATCGGGATAGCATTCCTCTTGGCAATACCAATCTCCTGGTATTTCATTCAAAACTGGCTTCAGGGCTTTGCTTACAGAACGGAAATTAGCCCAATGATTTTTGTATTTACTGCCCTGGCAACCATTGGCATTGTACTGGTTACCATTAGTTGGCAAACCCTCAAAGCCGCTTTTATGAATCCGGTCAGGAGTATAAAAACGGAGTAAGCTCTTGAAGATTCAATCCATGCAATTTTAGTCTCTAATAGCTCATAGATATTGACGGGCTACGTTTATTCTTGAATTCTGAACCGATTCATTTTTGTAAGCTTAAACTTGCGGTTCATCCCGGAAATGCTATCTTAATATTATTCAGTTGTTTACATCATATAAGCATTTCACATACTTAATATTAAATCGGGATTAGGAGGGGGATCAATGAATAAAATTATAGTATCGCTGAGTGTACTGTTTACTCTTGTGATTGGCTACTTCTTGGGTTTCTATGTCAGGGCCGGAGTGCCGTGGTCTGAAAATGCATCCATCTTTTTAATTATTCTCTCCTCCGGAGCCTTTGGGGGGTTACTCTATACAGCGAGAGATAGTGGTCTTGAACTGCTTCACCGGGACCCTGATAATCAGTATCAAATTAAATTGGGCTGGGTGGCAGATTGTGCTTTTGGAATAGCCGGGGCACTTGTAGTATTTCTGGTTGTACCCACCGAACTCAACAACGCTGAAAATGGAAGCTCAATTCTAAGTACAGGGTCGGTTATGGATATCATCAGGCTGATGGCATTAGCACTGGTCGGCGGTTATGGCGGACGAAGTCTTGTAGACAAGGCTCTTTCAAATATTGCTAAAAGAGCTGATGAAGCGATGCAAAATGCGCAAGAGGCCAAGGAAAAAGTGAATAAGATGCAGGAAGTGGACACGAAAGCCCTGGAATTAGTAAACCTACACCTGGATGAGAATGAAGAAGTAGGTAATGAACAGGAGATGAAGGATGCAATAATAAAGGCATCAAAAACTGCAAGGTTTGAAATTTTTAAAGAGGCACGTTCAACAAGGAAGGAAAAAGCGGAAAATCCGGAAGTATTAAAACGTTTGGTTCCAATATTTGAGGCTTTAATTGAAAATGAAGCCGGAGAGGAGTACCACAGAAATCATGCGCAACTTGCCTACTGTCTAAAAGACAAGAAAGATAAAGAGTGGAAGCGAGCTTATGAGGAACTAAAAGAGGCTATAAAAATCAGGGACAAAAATAACAGGAAAGGCTTCTATATGTATGAATTCAACAAAGCTATTTGTGGTACAAACCTGGAAGATGTAGATAACCAGGAGATGATTAATGATTTAAAGACAGCGGCTAAAAGTGAGATTATTCTTGAGAAAATAATAAATGAACCAAAGCTGATTAAATGGGCTGAAAAAAATAAATTTGATCTCAAAGGTTTGAAGGTCATTTAAAAGGTAAGCGCGTTATCAATAAGTAATATGTAGTAAAACGGGGAAGAATTGGTTTGGGTGAAGCATCTACATCATGCCATTTGTGAAAGAGGAGAGGTTCAACGACCGTAAAACAAGAAAAGAAGTGTTTGTACAAAATTCGAGTTCAAACGGTTAGGCGGATAGAGTGCCTTGCTTCTTAACTTCTTGTCATGATCTCAATCACTCCATTTCTTCCTTCATAACCATACAAGAGGTTTGCTCTCGATAATTTAAGGACACGGACCGCACTCACATTTTGCATGTTCAGCATCGTATAGATATTTGAAAAACTTCTGCCGGCTCGTACACCGTCAATCACAAAAAGTGGACGAGTATCAGACTCCAAAAAAGTAGATGATGAGCCACGAATGGAGATCGTTGCCGCACGACCCGATCCCTGTACTCTTACACCACTCAACCGGCGCAAGTAGATGTCGAGGCCAAGATTTGGGTTGTCGACCATAATTTCAGTTCCGGCCTGTGGAGAGTTGCCGGAAGAAGATGATCCTGTACTTGCACAGCCGGTAATGAAAAGCATTCCTGCAAATAAAAGAGATGTGATTATGTATTTCATTACATCATCGTTTAAGAATCATATATGTATGTATGAATAGTAATACTGTGTTGATCTATTCGCAAGAAGTAGATGTAATCTTTACCGAATTTAATATTTTGCGATGGATCTCTAGGTTATGTAGTGGTCATCTCGCTATCAAGCTCAATCGATTCAACGATACTATTTTTTGCAATCGATAAAATTTTTGAGCCTTTTAATTCAGCCGAAAGGATGTTGTCCATCAATTTTTTTGCATCCTCAAGGTTTAGTTTGCTCACATCACTTCCATCCTTCGTAACTATAAGTACCCGGTATGATTTTTCAGGGTGGTTACGAATAGCATTTTCCAGTTCAGTTTGAATATTTTTCATATCAGCAGTTTATATTTAAGAATGTAAGGTACCCTGTAGAACGGGTACCTTACTGATTTATGTTTAAAGCTACGCTGTAGCCAGGTCACAGTTAATCAAGCCATAACCGTGTGGCTCATCGAATCCGGGACCGCCAAGGTCAGTAGAGGAAGCAGTAATTCTGCGCTCTACGTTAATAGGGCTGATTCCGGGAAACTTCTCGTAAAGAAGTGCAGCAAGGCCGGCTACATGTGGGCAAGCCATGCTGGTTCCCGTTTTTTCATCATATCCATTATTCAGCACAGTGGAATTGACATCAACGCCGGGTGCCACAACAGTTACACGATTCCACTCGTCATGATTTCCATCACGTGATGAGAAACTGGCAATCGTACTGCTTTGATTTACGGCGCCCACAGCAATCGGACTGGCTTTGGAGTTTGATAACTGGTAAGCATTGCCCGGCGAACCAACCCAGGGGAAAGAATGATCATTCCCGGAGTTTCCGGCAGACGTAACAACGGTTACCCCTGCTTCCTGGCAGCGGCGAACAGCATTTGCATAGGCTACACTTGGGCTTGATTTGCTCCCAAGGCTCATGCTGGCAACGTTTATGTCATTTTGAATACACCAGTCCATTCCTGCGATTACCCAAGAAGAGTATCCACTTCCTGAATCGGAGAGAACCTTAACGGCATAGAGGTCGCATAAAGGCGCGACTCCAACAACACCGATGAAGTTATTTCTAGCACCGATGATACCGGCACAGTGGGTTCCGTGGCTGTGACCGTCATCATAACTGGATACGCCATTCACAAAAGATACACCTCCGGAGATGGAAAGGTCATTATGATTTGCAATTCCCGTATCAAGAACGGCAACCTTCACTCCGTTACCTTTAAAACCTCGATTCCAGGCTGCCGGTGCATTGATCATGCTGATATTCCACGGGACCGGTTGCTTTCGTAACACGGGTGGTTTCCAGGGAAATGGTAAAGGTTTTCTTGGAATGGGTTTTCGAGGAAATGGGAATGTTGGATTAGGTCCACCTTCCACTGAAGATTGTGATCTGGATCCCATTTGCAGCATCGTTGAAAACAGGTCCATCATCGCATTTTGGTAACCCTCTTCGTAGGACCCGTTCGTATCGTAACCGGCATCGTTAAGGGAACTGCTGAATCGCTCCATCTGCTTCTCCTCTTCCGTGAGTTCAAGAATGTGAACCTCGATATCCTCTTCAATGGCTAACACCTCTTTCTTTTTAGCCAATTTAGATTGTTCTTCGTCATCCAATTCAATGGAGCTTATTCCAAGTTTTGAAAAATGCAAAACATCATCTCCTTTCGGTGTGGCATCGGCCTCCATGAATGAGACTCCCTCTTTGGTTTTGCTTTTTGCAACACCAAGAATACTGCTTGCTTTAGACGAGTCAATGTCCTGATCGGCATATGTAACCAGGTATCTCTTCTTTTTCTTCTGATTCATCGTTGATTTCTCCTGTTATGTTATCTCCTACTCTTTCGGCTTTTCGGATACCGCCCTCCAAATAACCATAATCACATTATAGTTATCCTAAAGTTCTTTGTAGTTATACCCTTGTGGAAAGCCAAAGTAGATTAGGGAATAAGCTTTTGATGATACAATGAATAGCTTACCCTTAATTAGCAATTTGATCTGTATAAAATCAAACCAAAGTGTTATAAAACTTTAACCTTTTGGTTGTATGAACCGAAAAACCGGAAAACCTTACAAAATTTTTTGAAAAAAAATCAGAGAGACGTAGGTAATCTGTTGTAATTAGCTCTGTTTCCTGATATTGTCCAGTATATAGCTTTAGAATAAAATTGGAGGGAGGCTTGTTCAAAGCATAGCAGGCCAATCAATTTCAGTGAATGAATGCCTGGTGGGTTAGTAAATTTTAGCCAATTCCTATTCGAGTAAAGTCGAAGATCTACTATAAAGATCCACGTCACTTCCGCTTATCTTTCACATAAATCACTTTGGAATGACCGTCTCCCACCTTTCTCTCTTCCATTTCAAAAAGGCCTATGGCATCAATCAACTCGCCGAGTTTCCTGTACCCATAATTCCTGGGATCGAAACCGGGAGACTGTTTTGCGATGTAGCTGCCCACCGGTGCAAGATGTGCCCAACCGCTTTCATCCGATGAAGCTTCAATGGCATTTCTTACGAGATTAACAAGCTTGGTATCCTGTTTTAAATCTTTGGTAGGCCGTTTCTTTCTTTGATCTTTGTCATCATCTTCCTCAGCCAGAACCTCGGTGTAAATAAATTTATCGCAGGCAGCTACGAATGGATCGGGTGTTTTTTGTTCTCCAAACCCGTATACAACAAGCCCGGCTTCCCGAATGCGGGCAGCAAGTTTGGTAAAATCACTGTCACTGGAGACGAGGCAGAAACCATCAAACTTATCTGTGTATAAAAGATCCATCGCATCAATAATCAATGCGCTGTCCGTTGCATTTTTGCCGCGTGTATAACCAAATTGCTGTATTGGTTGAATGGAGTGCTCAAGCAAAATTTCTTTCCATCCTCTTAACTGGGGTTGAGTCCAGTCGCCGTAGATTCGTTTAACATTAGCTGTTCCATATTTGGCTACTTCTGCGAGTAAATTTTCTGTGATGGAGGGTTGAGCATTATCAGCATCAATAAGTATGGCAAGTTTTTGCGTTGTCCCTGTATCCATGGAATGATTTGATTCTTTCTTGGTTTATTTTATTAGTTAGCTCTGATCACAAGATAACCTTTTTCATCGGTTTCACAGCTTATGAATAATAAATTGTTGATTCTGGCTAAAAAAATGAAGTCCTTTTAGATATATATAAGTTTTTAATCAAATCAATATAGTATGCCGAAGTGTGAAATTTACCAGGACATGAAAGGAGAATGGAGATGGCGGAGAACCAACAAAAAAGGCGACATTCTCGCTCATGCCACGGAAGGCTTTGAAAAACGAGAAGATTGTGAAAAAAACGGAAAAGAAGAAGGTCCTTGTACCAGCTATAAATTGAAGGTATAATTAGCTTTTCTCACCAGGTTTAAAATATGCACGTAGTATTGAGGCGAACTGTTTAGGTTTGTCAAGAAAAGCGTAGTGTCCGCCTCCTTCGATCTCGATGAGTGCACTTTCCTGAAGCAAAGTGTTAAATCGTTTACCCTGCTCTAATGGGGTAGCAACATCACTCGTGCCCCAAATCAGTAAAACCTCATGGTTTATTTGCGGGACTAGATGGTCCAGGTGGTCATTTACACAAGCAACAAATGTTTCTCTAATCACTCCCGAGAGTCTTTGATAGTCTGATGAACCCAGGCTTTTCCACAGAGCCGTTTCCCGGAGATTCTTAAGTCCTTTCTCACGTAGATTTGTCGGGAGCAAATTAAAGGGCAGTTTCAATGTTTTTGCGGTGTATTTTTTCAGATAAAACGAGATGCTCCGCTTAGGTTTCAAACCGGCAGCGCCTGTAAAAACTACCTTATCTATTTTTGATGAGACCCTTGGGCGAGTCAACAGTTTGATTGCTATCCGTGCTCCAAAAGAGTGGACAATCAAATCAAATGAGGTTTCCTGAAACTTCTCATCAACAAAAGATTCAATGATATCAGCAAAATCATCAATACCCCAGGCTGATGTCGGTTCAGGTGAATTTCCAAACCCGGGGAAGTCCACAAGATAACTTTTTCGGACATCCTGGAGTTGTTTTGCCATTGGCATCATTACCTTAGAGTCGCTCCCCCAGCCATGCAAATGCAGCAATGGTTTTCCGGTTCCGGTTGAATACCAGGCCAGTTTACCTTTTTTAGTCTCAAAAAAGTTTGGGTTCATATACAAATCTTGTAAGGGATTTAAAAAATCGGGTTCATAAATATAAAGAACCTGTATGGGTTTGGATAATCAGAAAGCGTTGTTTGGTACTATAAATACAATTATAGGTTTCTAAAAGCGGAGTACTTATGAAGAGAAGACTATTTTTCTTAATCGAAAAACTCGAGATAAAGAGAAGTGAAAGAATAGCGATTTCCATACTTTTTATTTTAATGGTGATTCTAAGTGGGATAGTCACATTTAACGAGCCGAATGCTAATTATAGCGAAGAGAAATATGCTGAACTTGAAAAAGTTTTCAAGGAGAAAAGTGAACAGATAAAACAGGAAGAACAGGTAATCCTGGCAAGGTATATGCCAGAGCGCGACGTACCCGTATCGAACTCTTTAAGTGCAGACAATAGTACGAAACCGAAATTACCTGATACAACTGATAGCGAGGAGAGGCGGCCTGAAGCTGATAAAGTCATAAATATTAATACTGCAAATAAAGAGCTTCTCCAGGAACTTCCGGGAGTTGGCCCAGCATATTCAGAGCGAATTATCAACTGGAGAGAAGAGAACGGTCCGTACACCACCAAGGATCAGTTGTTGGAAATAAAGGGTATTGGTGATAAAAGATTAGCTCGTATCAAACCGTTAATCACTCTGAGGTGAAAAAAGAATTAAAATGACACGGAACTTAATTTTTATACCGACCCTGTTTCACTATTTTTTAATCAAAGTAAAGAAGTAATCAGGGATTAGATGTCGAATAAAATATTATGGGCTGATGATGAGATCGATCAATTAAAATCTCACATCATTTTCCTCCGGAACAAAGGGTTTGAAGTTACGCCGGTGACAAATGGCGGGGACGCTGTTTCTTTGATTAAATCCCGTCCGTTTGATATCGTTTTTCTTGATGAACAGATGCCTGGAATGGACGGTCTCGCCACTCTTGAAAAGATCCAGGAAATACAGCCTTCGCTACCCGTCGTGATGATCACCAAGAGTGAAGAAGAATCCATTATGGAGGATGCAATTGGAAATAAAATCTCAGATTACCTGATCAAACCGGTCAATCCAAACCAGATTCTGCTTACCATAAAACGGATTCTGGATAAACGAAGAATTCAAAATGAGAAAGCTGCTCAAAGCTACCTGAAAAATTTTAATGAACTGTCGGCCAAATTCAGTGAAGATACAAGCTGGCAGGAGTGGATTGATATTTATAAAAAACTTACACATTGGGAGTTAAACCTCGAATCGAGCGATGAGGGTTTGCAACAAGTTTTGCAGGATCAATTTCAGCAGGCCAACCAGGCGTTCGGAAAATTTATCAAACTGGAGTATCGCGGGTGGCTGAAAGCGCAGGATAGTGATCACCCTGTGTTGAGCCCCGATCTGTTAGAGTGGAAAGTATTTCCGCTGCTGAAGGAGAATAAAACTGTTGTATTCTTTTTGATTGACTGTATGCGATACGATCAATGGTTGTTGTTCCAGGGGTTGTTGAATGATTATTATACCATACAGACCGATTTCTATTATTCAATACTTCCCACTGCAACACCCTTTTCAAGGAATGCAATTTTTTCAGGTTTATATCCCTTAGAAATTCAAAGACGATACCCGGACCTTTGGGAGATGGGAAAAGATGAAACATCACTTAACCGAAATGAAGAGATACTGCTGCAGCGGTACTTGAACAGGAATGGGTTACCTGAACAGGTTAAGTACGAAAAAATTATCAATCCCGAAGATGGAAATAAAATTGCAGACAAAATTTCGAACTATACCCAGGCACAGTTTTCAACTATCATTTACAATTTTGTGGACACGCTGGTCCACAGCCGGTCAGATTCGGAAGTTTTAAAGCAACTCGCCCCGGACGTTTCTGCTTTCCGGTCGCTTACAGAAACCTGGTTCCAGCACTCCTCACTTCTGAGGATGTTTAAAGAACTTTCCAAACAGGATGTAACGGTTGTGGTTTCAACAGATCATGGGTCAGTACGCTCCATGAGAGATACAAAAGTTTTTGGGGACCGGGATGCCGCCACCAATCTTCGCTACAAATTTGGCCGCAATTTACGAGCACAGGAAAGTGCTGCAATTTATATCGATAAGCCCCATGCATATCAATTACCGGTAGAACCACCTGCAAATTCTTATATCATTGCAAAAGAGGATTATTTCTTTGTGTACCCGAATAATTACAACAAATTTCAGAACCGCTATCGGGATACCTTCCAGCATGGAGGTGCCTCGATGGAAGAAATGATTCTTCCCGTTGTAACGATGAAACCCCGCGAATGACAGGATGAAAACGGTGCAAAGCAGTAGTCCGGACGAGACGATAAAGATCGCCAAAGAGTTCGCAAAAACGGTAAAACCCGGAGATGTAATTTGCCTGGATGGAAATCTCGGAGCCGGTAAAACGCAATTTGTGAAAGGGTTTGTACAGGGACTGGGACTTTCCTCAGATATTGTTTCCTCTCCGACTTTTACGATCATCAATGAATATGAAGGTGAACTCCCCGTTTACCATTTTGATTGTTATCGACTTGAACATGTGCAGGAAGCTCTCGAAATTGGGGCGGAAGAATATTTGTATGGTGACGGCGTTTGCGTTATCGAGTGGCCGGATCGAATTACAGATTTATTGCCACCAAGCGCAAAGCATGTTACCTTTAGCATCACTGGAAAGAAAAAACGCGAAATTAGTTTTCAATAAACGTTAAAAATGGCAACACGAAACCGGCGACTCTCTTACCGATTGGATCTGCTTCCCGTGATCTATCCATATCACAGGCGAGCGACGAATGTTGTGCAGTTGGGTGACTTGGTGTATTATGGCCCGTCTCCGGAGTATTACGGTATTGGCGAGGTTGTGAGTGCAGAAGGAAATTTCTGTGTCGTTGATTTTCGCGGGACCGGGTTGCTCGGAATCCAGAAAGATGTCTTTTCTAATAAGTATATCATTCCCATCCATAAGTTGAATTTGGGACACTTGCTCAAATCGACATAGCCCCTTTTGTTGTGGGTTGTGAGTAGCCAGGGAGACCTGACAGCATTCCCATGTTTTTCGGGTTTCTGTCAACAACGTGTTTTAGTTCCGATCCAACGCAGTCAGATCCGGTAGGTGCTGACAGATTGCATACCGAACTTCGTTCTCTGGAACACAATTATTCACTCATCCTAAATCGCCCATAAATCCATAAAAGAATTGCTAAAAAGAGACCGGGATAGAATGGTTCAAGGTCATAAAAAGCGTATCCGCCTTGAGCATTTGGAAAGATAGTTCCGAGAATAAGCCAGATTAGTGAAACCAATGTGCATCCGATAATGGAGGCATAAACAATTCTGGCTGGAAACCGGAATGGTTTGAGGTAGATTCCCAAGACAGGGATCAACAATCCGGGGATAAATACCGAACCGATGACATACCATAGATCAATTACACTCGGATAGATAATAATCAGGATAATGCCGATGAGTGCTGAAACCAAAATTCCGATTCGGGTTAACAGGTTCGGCCGAACATTGGGGAAATATTTCACAAGATAATCCCTGCCGAGTGTTTGGCCGGAGATAAAAAGGTAACTATCCAACGTAGACATAATGGTTGCCAGCAGAGAGAGAAAGAAAATCCCTTTCAAGCCAACGGGTAAAATTTGATCTGCTAAAAGTGGATAGGCCAAAACGGGCTGATCGAGTCCTTCCCCTAAAATGGCAAATGCATACATGCCGGCAAAACAGGTGAGGAAATCGAAGGCGACCCAAAACGCTATTGACCAGAAAATTCCTTTTTTTGCTGTCTCGGGAGATTCCGCAGCCGCTGCACGCTGATGAAAACTGGGATCTACGAATGTCCACAGCGCAATAAAAAACCATACAAGAATATATTGAAGCGAATGTCCACCTGTAATATCAAGGTGGCCGGCTGGTAATGTTTCAAACAGTGTCCCGAATCCGCCAAATTCTGAGATGGCAAACGCCAATAGAAGGATAAAACCGCTGAACATCAATACAACTTGCAGCATATCTGTCCGAAGAACGGCTCCGAATCCGCCAATGGTGATATAAAGTACTGAAAACAGTGCAACCAGTGAAGCATAGAACAAAAAGGGAGCATCCCCACCAATCAGAAACTGGAAAATCAAACCGAGCATTAAAATGTAGGGGGCCGGGCTCACCAGGATGAAAATGGGCAGAGCGCTAATTCGTCCCGCACGTTCACTGTATTGATTGGCTACGGCTTCCGGAATAGTCAGAGCTTTGTTCAAACGAATTTTACCGGCCAGGAAAACTGCGAAAATGGCTGAGAATATGTAAAATGGAAAACCCAAAATCAGCCATTGTGAAATGCCAAATTGATAGCTCCACTCACCAACTCCCAAAATCCCGCCATACCATGTGGAGACAAGAGTAGCAATAAAAGCAGGGAGTGTTACTTTTCGTCCACTTAACAAAAACTGTTCTTCAGATTCATCTTCACCCCATCCTTTTTTCCAGCTTAGCCAGATTAAAAAAATGAAATAGAGTGCTACATGGAACCAATCAAAAAGAGCAAAATCTGAAGACACAGAACCAGTTTTTAGTGATGTGTAAGGAGAAGAAGGTCTCCCTTTTTAAATTTAATTTCGACTGTTTCCTCTACTGCTTCATTGGAACTTCCATCGCGGACACCATTTTCAAGCGCCTCATTATTCAAGGGATATTTTAAACCGTCTGTGGAGATACCCTCTACTTTACCCGAGAGTGGAAACAGTGAGATAATTGTTCCGATTTCGAATGACTCCTTAAAGGGAGAGTGGATCACGGACAATTCAGCATAATCATCCAAAAAAGTGATGGAATCAAACCTGGAATCGAACTGTAGTAGTACAGACAGGTTCTTCAATGTATGATCGAGCCGTTTCCCGGTAGCACCAAACACAATGGCTGAATTCGCAGATTTCTTTAAAGCAAATGACAGTGCTTTCTCCAGGTCGTTGGTTTCCTGGTCCTCATCCTTTATCACATCTGCCTTTTCTTGACCGGTAATTGAATAGCTGTCCAGATCGCCAATGATAATATCCGGCTGAAATCCCAGTTCTCTTGCTCTCAGCACACCTCCGTCAGCGGCTATAAAAATGTCAGCGTCAGACAGGGCACGTTCTATCTTTGCTTTTTCAGGAATGTCGCCGTCACAGATAATTACTGCTTTCATGTAAATGATATTAGATGATTGAGCGTTATGAATCCATCAAGTAAAAATGTTTGCTATCTAAGTCAAGAACCATCATTTTTGAACGTTCTGAAAAAATTTGATTTCAGGTGTTTATTGCAGGTGCTTGATGGATGCTACAATAACAATAAAAATGCATTGCACCATCAAAAAAATAATGATTAAGATTTAGGTTTGAGAAGTTATGTTTTCTGAGTTTATCAAAAAAATTAAGGACTACAATCATATTGGGGTATTTTCGCATGTGCGACCTGATGGGGATTGTATTGGTGCGCAAGTTGCGATCAGTTTATGGCTGCAGAAAAATGACTTTCAGGTAACGGCATTTAACGAGGATGAAATTCCTCTAAACATGCAGTGGTTAATGAAAGCGGTGGATATTGAAACCCCAACAGAGGAAAAACTTGCCGAATGTGACCTTTTTGTCATGGTAGATGGCAATGCACTCCACCGCTTTGGAGAAATATCTGAATGGTTGGAAGATAAATCTCTTCCCATTTTTATGATTGATCACCATCCCAACCCCTCCGACGAGTTTGATATTACAATATCTGTAGATGATGCCTCCTCAACCTGTGAACTCATTTATGGACTGTATGAGGAGCACAGTCTTAGCCAACTGGATGAGGCTTCAGCGAAAGCGTTGTATACGGGGATTATTACGGATACCGGTTCACTTCAGTTCGAAAGTGTAACTCCGCGAACGGTGGCAATTGTTTCAGATCTACTTGCGAGAGGAGATTTTCGGCCAAATGAAGTCATTGAAGTGATCTACTCAAATAAAACACTTCCGCAGATGAAACTTCTGAGTATGGCGTTAGACACCATTCAGCTTTTTGAAGATAATCAAATTGCAGTGATGAGCGTTACAAAAGAGATGCTGGAAGAAACCGGTACTTCAAATGCCGATTGTGAGGGCTTTGTAAAATATCCTTTGAGCGTAGCAAATATTAAAGCCGCTATTCTTGTCAAAGATTTTCATGACGATGGGATACGAATCAGCCTTCGTTCAAGAAGTAATGTGGACGTTAATGTATGGGCAAAAGAGCTGGGTGGCGGTGGCCACAAAAAAGCAGCAGGTGCCTGGCACGAAGGGCCGCGGGAAAAAGCCATTGAAGAAATTGTTAAAATTGGAGCTAAACAGCTAAAAGATATTGAAACGACTACTGTTTTATAGTGGCTTGATTGTAAATCTGTTCCTATTCCTGGGATGTTCAAACCCGGAAGAAACAGCAGAAAACGCCGGCAATTCAGAAGAACAGCCCTTCTCAGCTGCTTACCTGGAAGGGAACCCGCCGGAAGAGATTATTGATGAACCTGATAATGATTCATCAGAAAATTTAGAATCAGTTACAGAAAGCCGATCGAATGCCATAACGAATGCTGTTGAAAAAGCAAATCCTGCAATTGTTAGTATTGCGGTGACCTCTTCCCGTAATTACCAATCTGCACAGGAGGAATTTTTCCGTTTCTTTTTTGGCGAGCCGCCGAGAGAACACAGCAGTATGGGGTCGGGTTTTTTAATTAGTGAAGATGGACTGGTAGTAACAAACCAGCACGTGGTGGGAAGAAATCCCAATGATATCACCATCTCTACAACCGACGGAGAATCTTACGATGCCGAGTTGATAGGGAGCGACGAGCTGACGGACATCGCCCTTCTTCGCATTCAGTCGGACCATGTATTCCCGTTTCTTGAATTTAGTGATTCTGATGAAATCATTGTTGGCGAATGGTCCATCGCTCTTGGGAATCCTTTCGGGTTGTTTAATGACGGAAAGCCAACCGTTACGGTTGGAGTGGTCAGTGCCATCAATCGCGATTTTCGCCCCGACCCAAACAACCCGCGTACCTACATCGATATGATTCAGACAGATGCAGCGATCAATCGCGGGAACTCCGGTGGGCCTTTATTGAACAGCAACGGTGAAGTGATAGGTATCAATACGTTTATCTATACCGGCGGGACCAGTTCGGGTTTTGTAGGCCTTGGCTTTGCCATTCCAAGCAATCGGGTTGAAAAAATAATTTCTCAACTGTTAACAAGCGGCAGTGTAGTTTTAGATTACGATCCCGGTATGGAGTTTACATCAATGACGGAACAGCTCGTATACCGCTATCGATTGCCATACGTAAGCGGACTTCTTGTAACCAGCGTGAACCGTAATGGCCCGGCTTATGAGTGTGGCATCATGCCCGGAGATATCATCGTTCGGATTGGTGAGGAGCGCGTTTCGAGTAAAATGCATGCAATGGCACTTCTTCGGGAATACGAGGAGGGCGACCATATGTATATTGAACTATTAAGAGATGGAGAACTTTATCAAACTGAAATGGCTCTGCGCCAGAAAGTGACTGCTGAATAGCTTTTTTGCCAGGCGAAGATTCTTGTTATTCAAAAAAAAGAAAAGCCGCGAAAACGGATTCAATACCATTCCACGGCTTTTACAGCTCTTGATCTCTTTTGTCCTTCAATTGATTGAAGGGGGTTATAGCCTCCTTCTTAATCAATAGTCACTTGTATGAACCGGATTTTCACAAAACCTTACAGAAAAATTTAAATTTTTTTTAAATAGGACCTCGGTGTAATTATTCAAGCAAACCCTGTCATTGCAAACATCTCCTTTTTAAGCCCGTTTAGTCTCCAATGGGTGCTAAAATATCAAATATGGTTGCATTCGTAGGTGTCGAGGTTAGAGATATCCTCACAATAATGAAGGGTTCTTCATCCGGTAGTTAAAATTTTGTTATTTTTGCCGTTATGCTCATAGAAAAAGAACATTCCCAAAAAACAGAGTACTTACTGGAAGTCCCCGAAGGTCAGCACTCTGATATTCGGCTCGACAAGTACATCACCTCCTTTATCCAAAATGCCAGCCGAACAAAGGTCCAAAAAGCGATCAAGAATGGGTACGTACTGGTAAACGGGAGTCATGAGAAATCATCATATATCATGCAGCCGGGGGATAAAATTGAGATTTCACTTCCTAAACCACCTCCACAGGAAGCCAAGCCTGAGAAGATGGATCTGAATATTGTGTATGAAGATGAGTACTTACTGTTGGTGAATAAAACGGCCGATATGGTAGTACATCCCGCCTATGGAAACTGGACAGGTACGCTTGTAAACGGGTTGTTGCACTACACAAATGAAAATTTATCCCTGACGGAGAAGGATACCGTTCGGCCGGGAATTGTTCATCGATTGGATAAAGATACGAGTGGACTTCTTGTAGTGGCAAAAGAGGATGAGACTCATAAAAAATTGTCAAAACAATTTGCGAAGAAAAAACCCGAGAGAAAATACTGGGCTATTGTTTGGGGAAATCCGCCGGATGAAGGAACCATCGAAGGAAATATAGGCCGCTCGCCAAGGGACCGAAAAATAATGACGGTATTAGAGGAGGGTGGCAAATCAGCTGTCACGCACTTCAAAAAGCTGGAAAGTTTCGACCACCTGGCCCTGCTTGAAATACAACTTGAAACAGGGCGGACGCATCAAATTCGCGTGCATATGCAGCATGCCGGCTATTACGTTTTTGGTGATCCAACCTACGGGGGTGATTCCGTTCGTTATGGTCCGAATACCGGTTCCAGAAAGAAAATGTTCCAAAATATGTTTGCCACCCTGGAGCGGCAAGCTCTGCATGCAAAAACGCTTGGGTTTAATCACCCCGCCACCGGCGAATTTGTAGAATTTAATTCTCCACTCCCTGCAGATTTTCAAAAAGTGTTAGAAAAACTGCGGCAAAATTGTAAACCCACTTCAAACTATGTCTGAGAAATCAAAAAAAATAAATATCGAAGTATTACTTGATGAGAATAATGTTCCGGAGGATATCAAATGGTCGGCTACCGACCTGCAGGGATATGATGAAGCAGTTTGCCGTGCCATGCTGCTCTCGTTATGGGATCACCGGAATAAAGATACCCTGCGGCTTGATCTGTGGACCAAGGATATGACCGTGGATGAGATGAAGATTTTTTTTCACCAAACACTTGTAACGATGGCAGATACGCTTGAAAATTCCACGAACGATTCACGAATCAGCGGCGACATGAGAGATTTTTGTGCCTATTTTGCCGAAAAAATGGAGATCGCTGAATAATATTTGGTTACAAGTCTAAAACTTAATGTTTAAGGTGATTGGTATGTAATCGACAAAATATCCTTTGAGAATTGTTTTATATTGGACTAGTTAAAATTGTGAGATGATCAAAAAATTTTCAGAAACCAAAACCAAAACCAGAAATCAGAAATTAGGAATCTGAATGCAGTATCTCGATTTTGAACAACCTATCGCGGAACTGGAGAAAAAAATTGATGAGCTGAATGAACTCTCCGTGGGCGATGAAGTCTTGACACCGGAGATCAACAGGCTTCGTAAGAAGGCCGATCAGCTGCGAGAATCAATATTTTCAAACCTTACCCGGTGGCAGCGGGTTCAGCTGGCCCGCCATCCGGAGCGCCCCTATACACTCGATTACATTGATTTGATGACCGACGAGTTCATCGAACTTCACGGAGACCGTTATCATGCGGATGATAAAGCGATGGTTGGCGGATTGGCAACCATTGACGGGCAATCAGTAATGATTATCGGCCATCAGAAAGGAAGAGATACAAAACAGCGGCAATATCGAAATTTTGGTATGGCCAATCCCGAAGGGTACAGGAAAGCTTACCGTTTGATGAAAACTGCTGAAAAGTTTGGCATTCCGGTTGTGACTCTGTTAGATACTCCCGGAGCCTATCCCGGACTTGAAGCAGAAGAAAGAGGCCAGGCAGAAGCGATTGCAAAAAATTTGAAATTGATGTCTGTACTGGAAGTTCCCATCATTTCTATTGTAATTGGCGAAGGTGCAAGCGGTGGGGCCATTGGTATTGGTGTAGGAAATGAAATTTACATGATGGAAAATACCTGGTACTCGGTAATTTCACCTGAGTCCTGTTCCTCTATTTTGTGGAAAACCTGGGAATACAAAGAACAGGCAGCATCCGCCTTGAAACTCACGGCCAAAGATCTTCTTGAGATGAAAATTATTGATGGCGTGATAAAAGAGCCTCTTGGTGGTGCTCACCGTGATTTTGAAAAATCGGCACAGGCTGTAAAAGAGCAGATTCTGAAAAGCCTCAAAAGGCTCAATAAGATGAAACCTGCCGAACTGATCGATCACCGCATTGAAAAATATTCGGTCATGGGAGTCTGGCTTGAAGCCGATCAAAATTCCTGATTTCAGATCATGATCCGGTTTCCAGAAACCAAACCGATTATACGTTTCAATTACGAACTGCGAAGCCGCTATGGTGAGACAGATCAGATGGGATACGTTTATTACGGCCGGTATCTCGAATATTTTGAAGTGGCACGGACCGAGATGATTCGTTCGCTTGGGATACCTTATTCCCGCCTGGAAGAGGATGGTTTTATGCTTCCGGTTGTCTATGCGCAGTTGGAATACAAAGCCCCAATTCATTACGATGAGTTGATGACCATAGAGGTTTCTGTTTTTGAAAAACCGATGGTACGACTGGATACATTTTACCGTGTATTAACCTCCAGGTTGGAAAAACCGCACGTTTTGGGTCAGGTAACGCTTTGCTTTACGGATACGGAAAATCGAAGGCCTTGCAGGGCACCCGATTATTTTAACGATTTGATAGATCAACAGTCGTGATGGCCTATGAAGAATGCAATGAGTTATTGGCTGCTTTTGGGTGGCCTGACAATTATGTTGGTTTTATCACTTGGCGGGGGGCTGTGGGGGGCAGAACAAAGTATCGGTCATTGGACCGGAAAGTTATTCGAAAATGTTTGCCATCAAGACCCCCTGCGATCATTGACTGTGAATGGAACTCCGATGGCTGTAAACAGTCGCTGCTTCGGAATTTTTTCAGGGCTTTGGATGGGCTGGCTGGCTATC
Source organism: Rhodohalobacter sulfatireducens (assembly GCF_022012475.1). Taxonomy (GTDB): domain Bacteria; phylum Bacteroidota; class Rhodothermia; order Balneolales; family Balneolaceae; genus Rhodohalobacter; species Rhodohalobacter sulfatireducens. The sequence continues at coordinate 25,708 of NZ_JAKLWS010000007.1, read as the reverse complement.
CCCATAATCATTCGTTTTAGCCTGAAAAAACTTTGGACAAACTGGTTTCTTTTGCTTGCAGTGATGCTTCAAATCATCGATTATATGGGCAACCATATTTTATGGGAAAACAATAATGCCTCAAGAGTCGTATTGGGTTTACTGTTGGGGGCAGCAGTCGCCATTTTTTTATCAGATTTCTTTCAAACTAAAAAAATAAGGGTTAATCATGAACGAGGAAGAAAATACACAAGCACTCTCATTTAGTGACTATTTACCATCTGTAGGAATTGTCGGCGTAATTTTCGCCTTGGTAAGCTTTGTAATTGGACTGTTTTTTGGCTATCAGCAGATCAATTCAGAGCCCTCAGGTTCATTCATGTCACCTATGATGTTTAGCGGAGTTGTAATCTGCCTGGTATCGGCTCTTGCGGGCTTGCTTGCCGTTTGGCATTTTACCAGGGAAGTTACACCCTATATGACCCTGGGACAGGGAGCACTTATCGGTTTTCTCACCGGCGCCGTAATTGTTTTGTTTAGTGTAGTATTGAGTGAACTATGGATTCTTATTTTCGATCCCGACTATACAACGAAAATGATGGATGCTGCCATCGCCAATATCGAAGCGATGGAGATGCCGGAGGCAAACAAACAGCAGATGATTGATGCTGTTGCCGATTCAATGGCAGGAGGGCAGTCCATCTGGCAGCAAATTTTTTGGGGAGTTCCCATTACCGGCCTTATTAACTTGGTTACCGGCCTTATAGGGGTAAAAGTCTTTGCTGAAAAGAAAGAAGAGACATTTTAAATATCACGTATGAACCAAACTTCTGAACCATCTGAAGAATACTCATTTACCCCCACTGTCGTTCGTTCCTGGGCTGAAAAGAACGGTTTTGCCCATTGGGTTATCGCTCTGATTTGGTTGGTCGTAGTGTTAATCCTGTTCCAGGTAGTGGCGGGAATAGTTTTTGTCGGTTTGATTATGGTCACCAGCGGGGAGATTGACCCGGCTAATACTATGGCCTCAGTAACCGAGAATATCGATTTGCTCTTCATTGGAAACTCAATCGGACAAATCCTATTTCTCGGTCTCGCTACGTTTATAGTTGTCCGTTTTAATATTGGGAGTGAAAGCAAACGATCCTTTCTGAGAATCAAGTGGAATAACCAGGTTATAAAATATTTGTTGATGGGTGGATTGCTTATCGTCGTCATTCAACCCGTAATTATCTATCTCGGATACCTGAATTCGTTAATTCCTCTGCCGGAGATGTTTAGTGATTTACAGGTTTCACAGTACGAAATGATCGAAGATTTTCTGAGCACAGATGGTATCATATGGTTTGGATTGCTGAATATTGCGCTCGTTCCGGCCATTTGTGAAGAGATCCTGTTCCGGGGATATATTTTACGAGCCTTTGAAAAAAGCTGGGGCCCTATTCTTGCCGTCATAATTTCGGGTTTAATATTTGGAATGTTTCACATCCAGCTTGGGAATATTTTGCCACTTGCAACACTTGGAGTTGTACTTGCACTGATGACTTGGCTGAGCGGTACGATTTGGCCGGCCGTAGTTGCCCATTTTATTAACAATGGTGCAGCGGTTTTAGTCGGATCGCAATACCCGGAACTTCTTTTCCAGGAGATGACAGCCGAAACTCTGCCGCCTGTTTGGGTACTTGTGGGAAGTATTATTTTTACGTTTTCAATCGTTTATTGGATGATTAACAAATCGAAGCAGCTGAAATAGGACGGTAGTTCATGTTAAGAGGATCGGAACCGAATAAAATCAATAATTGGGTTTGCGTACTGGAGAGAGGTACGGAGTATGAAGTGGAGCTTGCCAAAAACTATCTTTCAAACCTGAAAATACCATCCAATATCCTTTCGAAAAGGGACTCATCCTACAGCCTGAATTTTGGTGAAATGTCGATGGTATATCTTTATGTGCCTAAAGAGTTTGAAAAGAAAGCAAGAAAAGCGTTGGCTGACCTGAACGAGCAGGAAGACGATTTCGACTGGAATGAAAACGAGGCGGATTGAAGGAACTAACCAAAAGAGTTCTCTTTGCTGTTCCGGCTGCGGCGGTCATGCTGTACATAACATGGGTGGGAGGACTGGCTTTTGAAATTTTATTTGCAGCTATCGCTCTCCTTACTACCTGGGAAATACACCGAATTTTCAAGAAAACAAACGACAGCGATCTGTTTATCCTATCATTGGTAATTGCAGTGCTTGTTTGGTTTTTTGGGGATCTGCCCGATTGGAGTTTGGTTGTAATTACATTGGTTGTTTTGCTCTTGTCAGTTGCTGCTTTTTTTGTTGAATGGGGAGAATTTCAGAGAAAATTATTTACCACCCTGTTTACCGGTATTTATGCACCGGCAGGTTTTTTGATGATTGTAAATGTCCGCGAAATGGGGATTGGACAGGATGGTTTCTGGTTGATCCTCTCGTTCTTTCTGATGATATGGGGGAATGATGTGTTTGCGTATTTTGGAGGCAAAACATGGGGCAAAACACCGCTGGCTCCAAATATCAGCCCAAATAAAACTTTAGAAGGTTTTTGGTTCGGGTTTTTAGGATCTGCTGTAGGATTCTTCATTGCTTATGGAATTGCCGGATCTTTCCCGCTGGCTCTTTGGGTGGTAATTCCTGCTGTGATTGCAGTAGGGGTTTTGGGACCATTGGGGGATTTAGCTGAAAGTCGTTTGAAACGGCAGGCAAATATCAAAGATTCTTCAAAGATTATACCTGGCCATGGAGGGTTTTTTGATCGTTTTGATTCGATGATTCTCACCGCACCTGTTATCTATTTCCTCTTTTATTTGTTGATTTAGATATTTGTTGAATGGATTGATTTGGAAGAAAGAGATGTTATTTAAATATGGAACCAAAAAATATAGTAATTACCGGCGGAACTGGATTTATAGGCTCAGCTCTCTGTAGTGAGCTTCTGAAGCAAGGGCATTTTATCTCCATCGTTACTCGTTCTCCAGATAAGTATTCAAAAGAGCAATCAAAAAATCTGAAATATATTAGTTGGGATGATAATCTGTCAGGAGCGATGGCTGAATCGGATGTTGTTATCAATCTCGTTGGCGAAAGTCTATTTGGCAAAAGGTGGACGGAAAGTGTAAAAAAATCGATTTACAACAGCCGGATAGAGTCTACGAAACAACTTGTAACGGCGATGAAAGAAGCAGGATCAAAGCCGGAACTGTTTATTTCGGCCTCAGCAGTGGGTATCTATGGAGACAATGGCGATAAACTGCTGGATGAATCCTCTTCTTTGGGCGATGATTTCCTGGCCCATGTTTGTAAAGATTGGGAAGAAGAATCCAGGAAAGCGGAAGATTTGGGCATACGTGTAGTAAATCCGCGTATTGGAATAGTACTTGAAAAAAACGGTGGATTTCTCCAAATCATGAAATTGCCTTTCCTCTTTTTTGTGGGAGGGCCCATTGGAGACGGTAAACAATTTTTGCCATGGATTCATATGGACGACCTGGTCCGTGCTTTAATTTACCCGATTGATGAAAAGGAATTGACCGGGGCATATAATGTTTGCTCTCCCGAGCCTGAGCCCATGAATCGCGTAGCCGATGCATTAGGGAATGTATTAAATCGCCCGTCGTTTTTCCGGGTTCCGGAATTTGTTATGCGAACTCTCCTGGGTGAGGCGGCAGAACCAACACTTTCGAGTTTGAATGTTCAGCCTAAGGTTCTGCAAATTTCAGGATTTGAATTTAAGTTTGAAGACCTGGAAGAGGCGTTGGCTGATATTTTCTAACTTTTATTCAGAGCTAATCCGCTCGGTGAAGTTAATCGTCCAGCATTGTAACCCTTCACGAGTTCTGGCTATTATTTCCTGTCGCCCATTTCCAAGAAAATCGCTGATAACCGGGTAGCTCATTCCGGCAGTTGGAAGTTCGCTGTGCCGTTCACCGCTCAGAATATCCCACGCATAGAGTCTGCCAAAATCAGCCAGGGCAATCAGATCCTCACGTTGGTCTCCATCAAGATCTTGAATAAGCGGTGGAGTGGTAGCCGAAGAGGGCTGACCCATCGACTGTGTAAATTGAAGCTGACCGGTTTCATCATACAAAAACAGAGACCCGTTGGTAGCCTGGAGAAGTATCAGGTTTCTCTGAACCAGACCTCCCTCTTCTGTTGGTATCGTTGTTTCGAAGTGAGAGGGCGTTGAATTCAGGCTGCTATTCGTGACCTGTAAAGTTTGAATAATCAGAGAGTCGGATGATACAAGATTCGATAGGGAATCAGAAAAGAAAGGTGAGAGGCCTATGCTATACACGTTTCCGTTCAGCCCGGAGCCGAGGATGGTGTTGTTGTAATTGTAAGGGGAACCTTGAACCTGTGATGTTAAGAATACCGGGTAATTTTCTCTGAGCTCACCATTTACGTTCCATGCATGCAATGTGTTTTCTGAATAGGCAAACATGGATTTTTGATTATTGATTTCTGCAATCAAAGGACTTGATTCCACAACTGAGTTAGTGGATTGAGGCCAGCCTTGAATCGACTGCCCACGGGCGTTCAAAATGTGCATGTTGCGATCTGCCGTTGCCACAATAATTTCTGCAATTCCATTGCCGGTGATATCGGTAATGGTTAACGGAGTTGAAATATCTTCATCAAGCCGGATAGGAAAGTTCGGCAAAATAGTACCGGATTGATTCCAGGCATATACCTTATTTCCGGCTGCCTGCATGATGATATTTTGATTATTACCATACCAGTCAAACACAACAGGGGCCCCGATTGGAACATCATTCTCTGTGGAAGCCTGGAGGATTGCTGTTCCGTCCATAGCCAGTGCGTAGATATACCCGTTTTCAGTTGAGAAGATCACTTCATTGCTTGGCCCGCCGGTGATGTCTGCCAATACCGGTTCCCCACTTATTTCAGCTCCATTCAGCGGGAAAACCCATTGATCGGTGTACGGGCTGGATTCCGTTTCCTGCTCAAAAGAGGTTAGTCGTACATCCACAGTATTGGTTCCCGGTTCAAGTCGTGTGGATATTACAAATTCGTCGAGATTACCGAGAATGGTTCCGATATAATTTTGAGGAAAAAGCCAGGGTTGAATGTAGGTGCCAAAATCAGCCGCATTAATGTAGTGAATAGAGCTGAGTGGATTTGGAAGCGAATTTCGAATGGTGGCATAACCGTTATCATAATAGATAACTCTCCTGCGTGTGGCATCTCCGCCGATACTTTCAGCAAGGCCTTTTCTTTGAGCTATCGCCGCAACGTCTTCATAAACTGTAATATAAAAATCATCAATAGGGAATATATCAGAACCAAAAAGTTTGCCCAGCAGGTAACTGTTTACGAAATAGGTGGCTTCATCTTTAATTACAATTTCTTGTTCAGCCAGCCGGTCGAGTGCAGATCGAACCGAACTGGAATCCTGAATGGTTCGAAGGAACAGGTATTCGCTTTCGCTGGACGGACCGGAATTGGCAAAGGAAACAAAGGCAACTTCATCTCCAATGTTTTGTTGAATCGTATGCCAGTCTCTCGGGGTTGATTGAAGATATTGGTCGAGTTCAAGCTCGGATTGAAAGCTTTCCTCAGCTGTTTGTAAAACCTGTTGATCGACCCGGAAAATGCTGAATGCTGCGGCGTTGACAGGTATATATCGATCGAGAGAGAAACCGGTTGCAGGCTGCGTGATGTATCGAACAAGTGAAGAAGTACTGTCTTGAAGTTCCATTGCACCCTGCAATTGCCACTGGAATTCTTCTGTATCGGCTTGCAACGGCCGAAACGATATGGGGGAAGATCCTGCAAAAATATCTTTTAGAAAAGGCCTGAAAAGCACCTGAGAAACCTGTTGAACCCACTCGTCCATACTTTCTGTATTCATAATGATGGCGCCGGGTGAAAGTTGGTTGTCTTGCAACGGCATCACAGCTTCAGCTCCGCTCAGGGTGCGTATTACACTTTCAATGCTAAAGCTTGACTGAGAAAACAGGGTCCATTGTTCAAAACTAACCATGAATAAAATTCTCTCATCAAAAAAGAGTTTTTCAATTGTAAATCCTTTAAAATCATATTGGTTTTGTTGATAGCTCTCCTGGTAGATTCCAGCCAGCGATTCGGGGAGCCCATTTACCGTCCGTGTAATCCATACGGGCTGCCAGTTGTTTGAGCTGCTTGGGTGCAGTAATAAAGCCTCAACAGGAATTTGTTGATCTGTATGTTCCTGGATATTAGTAATGAGCTGCATAGCTGAGGGTGTAATATCATCCATCAGGGGAGCAAACGGTTCAGCTAATACCTGGTTGATTGTACCGTCCGTACCTGGAACCATTACTACAAACGTTGACTCCGGTACGAACTCAGACCAATGTTCTGTGGTTGGTTGGGTACAGGATGTGATGAGCAGAGCAACGAATAGAGATAATAAAGTCAGTCTTTTTTTGCGAGCCACCGTCAATCGAATAATAAGTTTGTTAGGGATGGGTTATTACCATAGCTTAATTACGCTCTGGCAGATTTGTTCCAATTTTGTGTGTACCAAGGTAAAAACTTTTCAGTAAATGAGCTTTCTTAATCCTTTTTTTCTATTTGCACTTCTTACAGTGGCAGTTCCTTTGTTGATCTACCTGCTTAACGTAAGAAAACCTAAAAAAGTGAGATTTTCGACTCTCGCTTTTTTTGATTCGTTAAAATCCACTGCTTTAAAACGGATTCGAATTAAAAGATGGTTGCTTCTGGCAATCCGCTGTTTGGCAATTTTGGCTCTTGTGCTCGCTGCATCTCGTCCCTTTTTACCTCCCGAGTATGGATGGTCAAGCAACAATCAGCCTAAAGCGATAGGAATTTTGATAGATAATAGTCCTACGATGAATCGGGTAGATCGAAATGGACCCTATAGCGAGCAGGCAAAGAACGCTGTTCGGGATATCCTATCGATTGCAGGAGATGATGACCGAATACTGATGGATGTAACCAATGGCGGTTCACTGAATGTGCCTCTCATTTCACAAAGAGCCGCACTTAATCGACTGGAAGACATTGGAACTGTAAATGCAGGAAACTATCTGGCAGACCGGCTTCAATCGGTGGCTGAGCGATTGATGGAAGCGGACCAACCCAATAAAATTCTTTACCTGATTACCGACGGGCAAGAGTCGCAATTCTCTGAATTTGAGGAAAGTGAGTCGGTTATTGAAGAAATCAATGTACAGGTGTTGACGGTTGGGAGCGGAGATGCACTCAATCTTGGGTATGAAAGTGTTGAGATTGAATATGGCGGGATGTCTCAATCTGGGAATGTGCAGTTGCGGGCAAATGTACTGAATGAAGGAAATCAAACTGCTGCAAATCAATTCATTAATCTTTATCAGGGGGGTGAGCTTATTACGCAGCAGGCATTTGATTTGAATGCCGGATCATCCCGGGAGTTTTTGTTTGATCTGCCCGTCGGGAACCAGGATTCACTTCGGGTTGAGCTTTTTCTTGAAGGAGACGAACTATCGTTTGATAATCGCTATTACGCCGCCATTGAGCTTCCCGATGAAAAAAATATTCTCGTTTTCAATCAACAACCGGAGACGGCAGATTTCCAGTCCTACCTTCTTCCGATGTTGGAAATTGCGTCGGATGAGTCCGGGAGGATGAATATTCAGTTTGCAAATATTAACAACTTCCAGGTTTCGGAGCTTAATCAATATGATGCCGTCATTCTGGATGGCATTCGCCGGGTTCCGGATTATCTGTCTGAGCCGCTGACCGATCATGTTCAGGCCGGGGCCGGCTTGTTGTTCATGCCTGCTGCCAACGGTGATGTTACCAGTTACAACAGGCTTTTGAATTTCAGCAATGCAGGGCGGTATTCGAATGTCATAGGAAGTTATGGTTCATTTGAACCGGTAGATCGAATGGCGGAGCCGGCAGAAGGTCACCCGATTATGGATCAGATGTTTGAAAAGCCGGAGGATGAGGAGATAAGACTGAATGTGCCAGAACTATTTTATTACTACGAGATTGCGATGGGCAATCAGTCATCGGGATTTTCTATCCTTCAAACACGAACAGGAAATCCACTCTTGGTTGAAAACAGGGTTGGAAGCGGCAAGATGATCTATTCGGCGATTGGGAGCGATCCGGGGTGGTCGAACTTTCCGGTGAAGCCATTCTTTGCCCCATTATTCTACAGAACTCTCGATTATCTTGTGCAGGGAGAAGATGCAACACTACAAGTGCATGAATTGGGTGCACCTTTCCTGGCTGAATTGAATGAGAACTCCGAAAGTATCCAACTGGTAAAAGATGATGAAATAATACTTCCGGAAATACAACAAACATTCCAGGGGGCTCGTGTGACCTACCACGCAACTGAGTGGGAACCGGGTTGGCTGACACTGCAATCAAATAATCAAACAATATTATTTTCGGTAAATCAGAATGCAATGGAATCCATATTGGGTTCGTTGAATGAAGACCAACTGACAGAAAGTATTGGTACACTTTTTAGCAATGTGTATGTCGTTGAAGGTGGTGTAGACAATGCACAGCTGGAAAACGAACTCGAATTAGCATCTTTTGGGCGAGAAATCTGGTATTGGTTTGTTTTAATTGCAATCATTTTATTACTATTGGAATTATTAGTCTCCAGATACTTTAAAGCAGAAACTTTTGAATGAATATCTCAACTGACATCCATAGCCTCTTTGTACTACTTCTCGCTATGTTTACGCTGGGGGCAACATTTCTTGCTGCTTACACGACAGCCAATGCTATTCGACTTAGAAACATCCGTTTGAGCTGGCGTTCGGGAAAGCTGAAAGGCTACCCGCTGTTTTCAACTTTGTTTTTGGGGTTCGCCGGATTGGTCAGCACCATAGTTTATTCCTTCGAAATCAGCCAGGTGTACACGGTGCTTGGCTGTTACAGCTGGATGGGAGTCTGCTGGTTTATGTCGAGTTACTTTACCAACAAGTCGTACATAACCGATCATGGAATTGTAAAAAATATCAATGATCCGTCTCAAACAATCGCATGGCACCAGATCAGTGATTATGTAGAGAAACCGTCTTCTAAAGGGTCTGAATATATTTTTATCTATCGTGAACCATCAGAGAGTATAAAACGTACGAAACTCATTCGCCTTGAACTCTTTGTACCCGACAGGAATATCCATAAATTTAATAAGATTATCGATCTGAAGATCGGCAAGACAATGACCCCGGTTGCTGACTCCTCTTTCGATTTCAAGGCATTTGAATAAAAAAGATCAATAAAAGGACTTTATAGCTTGTTAGAAGAGATTAGAAAACCCTCGCTCGAAAAAGAAAGGGCCGTATTGGTAGGCCTTTTTGGCCCCGATACTCCTCGTTGGCTGGCAGAGGAATACCTGGATGAGCTTATGTTATTGGCTGATACAGCCGGTGCAAGTACGGTTCATAAGGAGCTGCAAAATCGACCCCACCCGGATCCGTCCACCTATGTCGGTACAGGAAAAGTGAAACAATTGAAACAGATCTGTGGGGATAAAAACGCCGACCTTATAATATTTGATGACGACCTGACCGCAACTCAGATCCGTAATGTGGAAAAGATAGCCAAGGTTAAAGTACTGGACAGAAGCGGTTTGATACTTGATATATTTGCATCCCGTGCTAAAACGGCAGCAGCGAAGACGCAGGTTGAATTGGCTCAACTGCAATACCTGCTTCCAAGATTGACAAGATTTTGGACTCACCTCTCCCGACAGAAAGGGGGTATTGGAACAAAAGGACCCGGTGAAACACAGATTGAGACAGACAGGCGCTTGATTGGAAAAAGAATTACAACACTCAAAGAGAAACTGGAGAAGTTAGACAGGCAGCGAACTACACAGCGAAAAGGCCGTGAAAATAACACGCGGGTTTCATTGGTTGGTTACACCAACGCCGGGAAATCAACACTGATGAATGCCTTGACTGAAACCAATGTACTGGCCGAAGACAGGCTTTTTGCCACGCTTGATTCAACAGTACGTCGGCTTGAGCTCGAAAATCATGAGGTACTTCTTTCAGACACGGTCGGGTTTATCCGAAAACTGCCGCACGATTTGATTGAAAGTTTTAAATCGACCCTTGACGAAGTTCGAGAAGCAGATGTTTTGCTGCATGTAGTTGATGCGTCCAGCCGGCTCCTTGATGATTATATAGAAGTCGTGAATGATACTCTCGAAGAGATGGGGATCCATCAGTCTAAAAAAATGCTGGTTTTTAATAAAATAGATCTTGTTGAGCCGGAAAAATTGGTTGGATTAAAGAAAGAGTTTTCTGATGCTATTTTTGTATCCGCCTACCGGGGAATTGGGCTTGGGAAGCTGGAAAAGAAACTGGAAGAATTGATTGAAGAAGATTACGTCGATTTTTCTTACAATGTACCGATGTCGCATTACAAAGCCGTGGCATACTTACACGAGGTTGCTGTGGTCAATAAAGAACAATATGAAGGCAATCACGTTTCAATAGCAGGTAGCACATCGAAAGCAGATCGCGATCGATTTGAATCGATGCTCGCTGACATTAAATAATATTATAAAACCGTGTTAGCAAAAGACCTTTTAAATACCGATTTCAAACCTCTTGAGCCATCGAGCACAATTTCTGCAGCTTTGGCAAAAATGGATGCGTGGCAAACTTCAAATATTCCAATTGTAGAACCCACTACAAAGAAAAACATTGGACATATTCTGTTTGATGATATTTCTGACATTACAGATGAGCAGCAAACAATTTCTTCGCTCGAGCTTCGGCAACCCGTTTACGCACTCAAAGAACAACATGTATTTGAAGTGGCCCGGCAGATGTTACAACACGAAGTTAGACTGTTGCCCGTAGTAGATTCTTCAGAGACCTATTTGGGAGTCATTGAAAAGAAACAGGTTCTCGAGGCACTTTCAACAATGCTGAATATTGCTACAGCCGGATCAACTATTACTGTAGAAATTCCACAGTCCGATTTTACGATCTCGGAACTGGTTCACCTGATTGAAACGGAAGGAGCTAAAATCCTTGGATTAACGGTAGAACAACCGGTGGATTTTGAAGAGTCATTGCGAGTGTCGCTCAAAATTAGTCACGAGGATACATCTGCTGTGATATCTTCGCTGCAGCGCCATGGCTATATTACAACCACTGCGAATCGCAACGACCAGATGCAAGTTGACCTTTCCACCCGCGCTGATGAACTTTTACGCTACCTGGATGTATAAACAAAAAAAGCTCAATTCATTAAATGTGGGAACAAATTAGGTTGAGTGCTATATTTCAGAATACAACAATCAATTTCTGAGCTATTTAGATGTTTTCATGAGTAGAAACCTAATTTCAATCTGTATTCTTGTTTCAGTTCTGTTTTATTCCTACGAAGGTGTTGCACAAAATAATCAGGCATCGCCCCGGGAAACATTTCAGACAGGGCTTACTCTATTTGAAAAAGGTCTTTACAGCGAAGCTATCCCATATTTCGAGGAGGTTTCCAGGGATGGATCAAACACTCTCATCAAAGAAACCGCTGCATACTACAGGACGAGAGCACTTACGCGGATCGACTCAACCGGTACCAACAAATATGTTGATGATTTTTTACAAGCCTATCCCGGGAGTAACCAAACAGCAGTTTTGTTGCGAGATCTAGCTGAGAAACATCTGAGAATTGAAAATTATGATGAGGCGATTCGCAGGATGGATGAAGCCCTGAACTTTCCTCAGTCATACGATGATAAAGCTGAGTTATACTACACACTGGGGGAGACGGCGGCAGAAGCAGGAGAATTTGACCTGGCCCGTGATTATTTCCTGGCTTTGGATGATACCCACGGCAGAAGTGTTTGGGCCCCCAGGGCACTCTATGCAAGAGGACGTCTTTATCTTGAGGAGGAAAGTTATTCAGATGCATCTGAAGCATTTGAGTTGTTGCGGGAGAGACATCCGCAAAATGCAATGACGCGGCGAATCGGTACTGCGCTTGGTGAATCGTATTACCAGCAGCGAAAGTTTGAAGAAGCAATTGAAGCTTTTTTGGATGCACTGCCCTACCTGGATGATGAAAATCGAGCGAAGGCTGTTTACCTGACTGCAGAAAGTTACAACGCCATCAATAATTATGAAGATGCCACACGTTTTTACCGTCGCTACCTGAATTTAATTGATGATCCGGAGCAATCAAGAATAGCTCATTACGGTTTGGGATGGGTCTTTCATAAACAGGATATCTATCACTGGGCGGCCCGGTCGTTTGGTGAAGCTTCTTCCGGGGAAGATGAAATTGCAATCAAAGCTCAATATTATGAAGCGGTCAACCAAAAATTGGCAGGCCGATATCAAGAATCACTCAACTCCTTCCGAGAGTTTGGCGATCGATTCCAGGAAGGAATTTTCCAGGAGCAGGCACGATTCGAATGGGCGGTCACAGCGTTTGAATCCGGACTCTATAATGAAGCGATTGAGGTACTGCTGCCTCTTGCCCGCGAATATGAAACACTGGAGAATCCCGGGCAGCTCCTTACATTCCTGGGAGAGGTGTTTTATGCCAATAATGAGTACACAAGATCGATGGAAACGTTTCAGCTTGCTGAAGAGATAACAGACCTGGATCCGGCACTGAAACGTCAGGCCAGGTTCCAGCGGGCATGGGTACTCTATTACAACCAGGCGTATGAGCAAGCACAACCCGATTTTGAACAGGTTCACGAACAAGCTCCAAATTCAGATTTGGGAAGTGAAGCCCTCTTTTGGAGCGCCGACGCTAACTTCCAAATTGAAGAATTTGGTCAGGCAGCTACACAGTTCAATTCATTTATACGACAATACCCCGAACATGAACTCGTAGGAGCTGCCAAATACAGTTTAGGTTGGACCTATTTCAAGATGGGTGATTTTGGGAATGCCACAGCTCCGCTAATCGATTTTCTGAATAATTATGAACCTCCGCCGATTGTTCTCTACCCGTATGAAACGGATACTAAACTTCGAATTGGAGATTCCTTCTTCGCACAGGGTGAGTATCAGCAAGCTCTTGAATATTATCGTGATACTATTGGAGCCGAACCCGGCGGCGATTATGCGATGTACCAGGTAGCGAATAGCTATTACCGGATGAACCGAAATTTTGAGGCGGTAACAGAATTTCGTCGCCTGCTCAGGATCTACCCGTTTAGCAGTCTTCGAGAGCAGGCAGCATATAACATTGCCTATGTTTATTTGAATACCGGAAATTACGATCAGGCGATTGAAGAATTTCGCTCTGTTATTTCCCGGTATCCCAATACAGAGTGGGCTGCACGAGCACAGTACAATATTGGGGATTCCTACTATAACGCAGGTCAATACGAGGAGGCGATTGAAGCCTATCAAACCGTACTTGAGGAGTATCCCCGAAGTGATTATATCATCGAGGCGATTGATGGAATTGAATATGCACAGCTATCCACCGGTTCAGAAGATACAAGCACGGATGTACTTGAAGGTTTCCTGGCCGACAACCCCACTTCCACAACGGCAGATCGCCTGAGATTTCGACAGGCGGAGAATGTATTTCAGACAGGAGATTACGAAGCTGCTGTGCGTGAATTCCGTCAGTATTTAAGAGTGACCAATAACCGCGAACTGATGCCGGAAGCGTATTACAACCTGGCGGATGCTTACACCCGAACCGACAGCCTGGAACAGGCATCGGATGCACTCCTTACACTGGTGAATGAATTTCCGAATTCCGAACGGACAGCTCCTGCATTTGCCGAGCTCGGACGGCTCCAGAATGAGATGGGAAACTACAATCGGTCGCTGAACTACTATCAGCAACTTTTGGAGAATGACGAACGATACCAGCAAGAGGCGTATCTTGGGATTGGAAATGCCCAATTACAACTTGGAAACATAAATGAAGCGCGCCAAAACTTTGAGCGTGTGTTATCCATCAACTCAGAAAACAATGCTGCCAGGCTTGGTGTTGGTAAAGTTTTGATGCAAGACGGACGACAAGATGAAGCCCGGCGTTTCTTCCAGTTGGTCGCAGAAAACAGTACCACTGAAATTGGGGCAGAGGCTCAATATCTGCTCGGGGAGTCCTATCAGTCAGAAGGCGACAGGGAATCGGCATTAGAGGCATATTCCAGGGTGAGTGTACTATTTGAAACATTTGATGAGTGGGTAGCCGAAGCCCAATACAAAACGGCAGAAATTTATATTCGCCAGGGAAATCGCGGAGAAGCTACAAACCTGCTCAACTCCATCGTAGAAACCTATCCTGATACACCCGGGGCGCAAAAAGCAAGACGTTTACTGCAATCCAATTAAATCATGAATAAAGCTGTAGATCCGGTAGCCAAACTATCCGGAGAAATTGTACCCCCGCCTGATAAATCCATTTCTCACCGATCGGCTATGTTTGCCGCTCTTTCCTCTGAAAATAGTATCATTCAAAACTACTCTTCTGCGGCGGATCCGCAAAGCACTCTTGAATGTTTGAAGCAATTGGGAGTAGAGATCCATCAGGAAGGATCAACCGTGAAAATTTCAGGAGTGGGGCGGGATGGTTTCCAAGATCCCGAAAAATCTTTGGATTGTGGAAATTCCGGAACCACAATGCGGTTATTGAGCGGAATTGTAGCCGGAGCCGGAGTGGAATGTACCATGATTGGCGACGAATCTCTCTCCGCCCGTACGATGAAACGAATTATCGATCCGCTCCGAAAAATGGGTTGCAAGATTGACGGAAAAGAGGGGATTTACGCGCCACTCGAAATTCATTCGCATGGAGGAGTAAAAGGAATGAGATATCCATTGCCCATTGCGAGTGCGCAACTCAAGTCGTGTGTACTTCTTGCGGGTCTTTTTGGAGATGAACCCACTGAAGTGGTTGAAGATGTACTCAGCCGCGATCACACAGAACGGCTTCTTCAGTTGGAAACAGAACCGTATGGATCGGGAAAAATTATTCAAAGCAGCCGCGATCACATCATCCCCCAACAAAATTATCGTGTACCCGGTGATTTTTCCGCAGCTGCATTTTGGCTGGTTGCAGGATCTATTCATGAAAATGCTGAGATTCACCTGAGCGGTACCGGTGTCAATCCAAGCCGCGATGCAGTTTATCATATCCTTGAAGAGATGGGAGCATCCTTCAAAAAGACAAATAATAGATTGGCCGGGAAAGAACCGGTATCTGATCTGTTTGTAGAATCCTCAGACTTAAAACCGATTCACCTCGATCCGGCACTCATCCCCAACTGTATCGATGAACTTCCAATACTGATGGTGGCCATGTGCTTTGCCGATGGGAAATCCGTAATAACCGGCGCGGAAGAGCTTCGTCACAAAGAGACTGACAGGCTTTCAGCAATGGCAGAGATCCTGAATCTTGCAGGTACAGAAGTTGAACTACAGCAAGATGGGATTATTATTCAAGGCAGGAGAGATTTTAAACCTTCAGCGGCAACATTTCCAACCTATCACGATCACCGCATGGCGATGGCTGCAGCAGTGCTTGCCACCAAGGGAACTGACACCTCTGCAATCACTCATGCCGACTGTACTGCCATCTCTTATCCAAAGTTCTGGACTGATCTGCAGACTTTAAGCGATTCTGCGGCCTGAACTGGCATGAGGTCACATTTCTAACTTTTTCTATGTCAATACGTCAGTGAAGCCTCAACCCGAGGTACGTTGGCATTGAGGTTGCTAAACTATTAGTAAAAATGGTGAAAAAATGAGCAATTTGAACATTGACTTAGAAAAACAACTTTCAAGACTCGGCAAAGATATCCAGGGTTTAGTTGAACGAATGGTTCCTTTGACTGTGGAAGCAGGTGATTTTAAACCCGATTGTGATATCGTTGAAAGTGAAAAAATGTATTCACTTTATATGGATCTGCCGGGGATGAAAAAGAAAGATATTAAAATCACTCTGAAAGACAGAATTCTCACAGTCAGTGGCGAGCGGGAACTGTTTCTTGAGGATGATGAAGAGTTGAAACGTTCAGAACGAACTCAGGGATCATTTTCCCGTTCATTTGCACTGCCTGAAAATGCAGATGTATCATCTGTAGATGCCACGTTCAAAGAGGGAGTGCTCCAGGTAAAAATTTTAAAAGCCGGGTTGGAAAACGATGATGATTCGCAATCCATCCCCATTAATTAAGTAAGAATTTAAACGAACAAAAATAAGACAGGTAGACTATTATGGGTAAGATTATAGGAATTGACTTAGGTACTACAAACTCGTGCGTTGCCGTAATGGAAGGAAACGAGCCGGTAGTGATCCAAAATTCAGAGGGTGGCAGAACAACCCCGTCTGTCGTCGCTTTTTCAAAAGATGGCGAGCGGTTGGTTGGTGCCCCTGCGAAACGACAGGCGATCACAAATCCGGATAAAACCGTTTCATCCATTAAGCGATTCATGGGCCGGATGTATGATGAGGTCAAGGAAGAGATTGGCCAGGTATCATACAATGTGGTGAAGTCTGATGATGACAACACTGCAAGGGTTCAAATCGAAGACAGAAAATATGCACCGCAGGAGATCTCTGCGATGGTACTGCAAAAAATGAAACAGACCGCAGAGGAGTACCTGGGTGAAAAAGTAACGGATGCTGTGATTACAGTGCCCGCTTACTTTAATGATGCACAGCGTAAAGCAACCCAGGAAGCAGGAAAAATTGCCGGACTTGAAGTAAGACGAATTATCAACGAGCCGACGGCTGCCTCACTGGCATACGGACTCGACAAGAAAGAGAAAGATCAAACCATCATTGTTTATGACTTTGGTGGCGGTACTTTTGACGTTTCCGTGCTTGATCTTGGTGATGGTGTTTTTGAAGTAAAATCATCTGCCGGTGACACCCACCTTGGCGGTGATGACTTTGACCAGAGAATTATCAAATACCTGGCCGACGAATTCAAAAAAGATGAAGGCATTGATCTGAAAGAAGATCCGATGGCGATGCAGCGATTGAAAGATGCTGCTGAGAAAGCCAAGATTGAACTTTCAAGTTCTCAGAAAACAAATGTAAACCTGCCGTTCATCACTGCAACGGATTCAGGACCGAAGCACCTGAACATCGACCTTACGCGAGCTAAGTTTGAGCAACTGGTTGATGACCTTGTGAAGAAAACGATTAAACCCTGCGAGAAAGCGCTGAAAGATGCCGGAATTACCAAAAATGATATTCATGAAGTAATACTGGTGGGTGGTTCAACCCGTATTCCAAAAATCCAGGAAGTTGTGAAGGAATTCTTTGGTAAAGATCCAAGTAAAGGTGTGAATCCCGATGAGGTTGTAGCTGTTGGAGCTGCTATCCAGGGTGGAGTGATGACAGGTGATGTAGACGATGTAGTTCTCCTCGATGTAACTCCACTGACACTCGGAATCGAAACACTTGGAGGAGTGATGACGAAGTTGATCGAATCCAACACAACGATCCCTACCAGCAAGAAAGAGACATTCTCGACCGCTGCGGATAATCAAACCAGTGTAGAGATTCACGTACTCCAGGGTGAACGTGCCAAAGCACAGGATAACAGAACGCTCGGCCGATTCCATCTTGATGGAATTCCACCGGCACCACGTGGCGTACCACAAATTGAAGTGACATTTGATATGGATGCCAACGGTGTTCTGAATGTAAGTGCGAAGGACAAAGGAACCGGAAAAGAGCAAAGTATTCGAATTGAATCTTCTTCCGGCCTGAGTGATGAAGAGATCGAAAAAATGAAGAAAGCTGCTGAAGAGCATGCCGAGGAAGACAAGAAAGTCAAAGAGAGAATTGAAACTCTCAATAAAGCAGACTCTCTGATCTTCTCAACCAGAAAGCAGCTTGAAGAGCACGAAGACAAGATCTCTGAAGATAGCAAGCAGAAGATTGAAGATGCCCTGAATAAACTTGAAGAAGCTCATAAGGAGGAAAATATGGACGAACTCGAACCTGCAATGGAAGAGTTGAACCAGGTTTGGGCCGCTGCTTCTCAGGAGATTTATCAGGCAGCTGATGCACAGCAACAACCCGGAGGACCGGGAGCAGGTGCTCAAGGCGGACCATCTCAGAACGGGGCCGGCGACAGTGAAGCATCTGAGGAAGAAGATGATGCAGTAGATGCAGACTTTGAAGTTGTTGATGAAGACGAAGACGACAAGAAGTAAGCATTGCTGATTCTTAGAACATAATTCAAAGCCCTCTGCTATATAGGCAGAGGGCTTTTCTATTTTGTAGCTCCTCGTAAAAAAATTGTATTTTATTGCTTTCCAACGTATTGATAACGCATTGTGAGCTTTACAGTTAAAAAAACAGATTATCTAATCATTGGCAGTGGAGTTGCCGGTTTGAACGCTGCGATTGAAGCAGCCAAACATGGAGAGGTACTTCTTGTTACCAAATCTACCCTTGATGAAAGCAGCAGTTATTGGGCCCAGGGAGGAGTTGCAGCTGTGCTTGCGGACACCGATTCATACGAAAAGCATATCTCTGATACACTTGACGCCGGCCGCGGATATTGTGATCCTGAAGCCGTAGAAATTTTGGTGAGAGAGGGTGCCGATCGAGTTAAAGAGCTGATCAATAACGGAATGCCGTTTGAGAGGACGAATGGTGCACTGAACCTTGGGATGGAAGGGGGGCACTCCAATCGGCGGATATTACATGCCAACGGGGCCGCAACAGGAAAGGCACTTGTAGATTTTTTGACTTCGAAAATTCGGGAGAACGATCAAATTACGATTACTGAAAATGTATTTGTGTACGATTTGATCAGTGACGATAACCGGTGTTTTGGAGCGCTTGCCTATGTTTATGATGAGGATAAAGTTGTTCAAATTCAAAGTAAGGCTACAGTTCTGGCAACAGGCGGTTACTCGGGCTTGTACACTCGTTCCACGAATCCGCATACCTCCACAGGTGATGGTTTGTGGCTTGCGCTGAATCACGGTGCGATTTTAAAAGATTTGGAGTTTATTCAGTTTCATCCGACTGTTTTTTACAGCTCCAAGGGAGACGGATTTTTGATAAGTGAGGCCGTTCGCGGTGAAGGTGGAAGACTCTATAATGCATCCGGTGAGCGATTTATGGAAAAGTATCCGGATCTTGAACTCTCTCCGCGTGATGTGGTATCAAAAGAGATTTTTAACCAGATTGCAAAGCAGGATAAAGAGTTCGTCTACCTCGATCTCACTCACCTGGATTCCGAGAAAATTCGAAACCGATTCCCGGGATTGATCCAAAGAATTGAAGATCGCGGAATTGATATCACAAAAGAGGGTATCCCGGTGGCGCCTGCAGCTCATTACTGCATAGGAGGAATAGAAACAGGGCTGGACGGAGAAACTAATATCAAAGGCCTATATGCTTGTGGGGAAGTGGCGGCAACAGGCGTTCATGGGGCAAATCGCCTTGCAAGTAACTCACTTTTGGAATGTCTTGTTTTTAGTAAACGCGCAATAGACCATGCCAGCAAAATCCGTGAAAGTTCCAGGTTGATCGGAGTTAACATGAAGCCTTTTACATTATCTTCGGACCTGGAAGAGCCGTTTTTAGTACAAAAGAAAATTGTTACATCTCTTCTGAATCGTTTTGCGGGAATTGAGCGAAATGATTCCGGATTGCACCAGGCGCTTGATCAGATCAACAGTGAATTGAAATCACCTATGTACCACCAGGGAAACGAGTATTTCTTTTTACGAATGATGGAGATGGTGAATATAGCAGAGTTGATTATCGTGGGGGCTCTAAACAGGAAAGAAAGTCGCGGTGTACACTTTAGAAATGATTTTCCAGAACCGGACGATACTCAAAAAGAACCTATGCGATTTTACAGGAACCGATTCAATAAAGTTCAGGCTGTTTCATGATTTTTTCGGAGGTTTCTGACAAAGAGTGGCTTGATGATCTCATCGATGTTGCCTTGGCTGAAGATATTGGTGGTGGTGACGTTACAACAGATGCCATTATAGAAGATCAGGTAAAAGCCAAAGCTGTGTGGATTGCAAAACAAGATGGAGTTGTGGCAGGCTTGGATGCGGCCAAATTCGTTTTTCAGAAGCTGGATGAAGTTATTGACTGGAATCCACTTTTTGAGAATGGAGACCCTGTAAAGAATGGTGATACAATTGTGGAATTTACAGGCAATTGCAGGGCTGTTTTAACAGCGGAACGTACAGCTCTGAATATTTCTCAACGGATGTCCGGTATTGCCACTCAAACGTCTGAGCTTGTTTGTCTGTTGGATGGCTTTTCAACCAAGATCTTAGATACCCGAAAAACCGTTCCCGGATTACGAAAGTTAGATAAGATGGCTGTAAAAGCAGGTGGCGGTACCAATCACAGGATGGGATTGTACGACCTGGCGATGATTAAAGACAATCACATTCAAGCTGCCGGAAGTATCGAAAAGGCTGTTAATCGTGTTCGATCTGCAAATCCCGACATCAGAATTGAAGTAGAAACTACAAACATCGATCAGGTCCGCGAAGCGTTGGATGGCGGTGCAGATATTATTATGCTTGACAACATGAGTATTAAGCAGATGCGAGATGCTGTGGAATTCATTGGTGATCGTGCTCAAACGGAAGCTTCCGGGAATATCACGCAGAAAAGCATTCGAAATGTAGCTGAAACAGGGGTCAATTTTATCTCGGTTGGTGCGTTAACACACTCCGTAAAAGCATTCGATATCAGCCAGCGAATTTTAGAAATTTTTTAATCAAGTGTCTTTGAAGAGTCACGTTTTTTTACAGACAAACATATTCCCTGAGGAATTTCTTGGGGAGAAGAGTCATGATTTTAGTATAAATTCGAACGCTTCAAGGTCCAGGGACGCTTGAAGGTTCATTAATTTTAGATCAAAAAAAATGGAAACCGCAGTAAACGAAGATTTAGCCACCGAAATTCTTGAGTTGAAGGAGCAGCGAAATGCTGTAATCCTCGCTCATAACTATCAAATCCCCGAAATCCAGGATATTGCTGATTATGTTGGTGATTCACTTGGATTGTCACACAAAGCAGCTGAAGCTGAAGAGGACGTCATTGTTTTTTGTGGAGTCCATTTTATGGCTGAAACTGCATCCATTATTTCGCCGGATAAAACCGTATTGATTCCCGACCTGGATGCCGGTTGTTCGCTGGCAGACAGTATCACTGCTGATCAGCTGAGAGAGTGGAAAACTCAACACCCGGGTGCCGTAGTGGTTTCTTATGTGAATACAACGGCTGCAGTGAAGGCAGAGAGCGACTATTGCTGTACCTCATCGAATGCGGTTGGTATTGTGGAGTCGATCCCGGAGGACAAGGAAATTCTCTTTTTACCTGATAAGTTTTTAGGAGCCTATGTGGAGATGATTACGGGGCGTGAATTGAATATCTGGCAGGGTGCGTGCCACGTACATGAAAAAATTGGTGAACTGAATTTAGCTGAAAAACAGAAAGAGTATCCCGATGCGGAGTTTCTGATTCACCCGGAATGCGGATGTTCAACATCGTGCATGATGAAATCAGCCATGTATTTTGATTGCAAAGATGGTCATGTTCATTCAACGAGCGGTATGCTGAATCGTGCGAAGGAATCGGATGCAGAGGAATTTGTGGTAGCGACGGAGACCGGGATTCTTCACCGGATGAGAAAAGACAGTCCCGAGAAAAAATTCTATGCCGCGAATGAAGAATCGGTCTGTGATTACATGAAGATGATTACGATGGACAATCTGCGAGATGCCCTCAAGCACAAACAGTTTGAGGTGAAGGTACCAAAAGAGCTGGCGGAAAAAGCCAAGGTACCGATCGACCGGATGCTTCAGGTAGGTTAATAATTCGAGATCTTTACTCAAGAATTAGAATTAGCATTGAAACAATCCACTCCTTTTGAAGAAGGGGAAACAGGGGTGGTTACTCATTCCGAAGCTCCTGCTTCGGAATGCCAAAATAGAAGCTCTGCTTCTCCTCACTGGTTCAAGTTTGTAACTTGGACCACGGTAGCGCAAGTTTCAAACTTGCGCTAGTGCTAGAATTCAATAATCAACTCTTGCAAGATCAAATCACAAAGTAAATATGACCATATTGGGTATCGAATCCTCATGTGATGAGACAGCAGCTGCGGTTTGGGCAGATGGTTCAATCTTATCAAATATTATCGCTTCCCAGACCATTCATGAACAATTTGGCGGAGTGGTCCCTGAACTCGCATCAAGAGCTCACCATAAAACGATCTGGAAAACTGTGGACCAGGCTCTCCGGGAAGCAGATATCTCTCTTGACCAGGTAGATTCTATAGCCGTTGCCCGTGGACCGGGATTGATCGGCTCTTTGCTTGTTGGCCTTAGTTTTGCAAAAGGATTGTCAATTTCTCAGGAACGGCCAATTATTGGCGTCAACCATATCGACGCCCATATGTATGCCAATTTTATTGAGCATGAAGAAGTGTACCCGTTTTTGGCGTTGATTGTATCTGGCGGACACACCCGGCTCGTCCAGGTAGATGAACTATTCTCTCACAAAGTACTTGGAAAGACACGCGATGACGCCGCCGGAGAAGCGTTTGATAAAATCGGGAAGTTACTGAACCTGGATTATCCCGCCGGGCCGATCGTTGATAAACTTTCAAAGGAGGGAGATCCAGCCTTTCATGATTTTCCGCGATCCATGATCAACAAAGGATTGGATTTTAGTTTTTCGGGTCTGAAGACGAGTGTGCTCTATTACACCCAGGAAAAAGGAGAGGAGTTTGTTCAACAGAATTTGAATGATATTTGTGCAAGTGTTTCAGCCGCTATTACAGACGTGCTTCATGTAAAACTGAAAAGGGCTGTGAAGAAGACCGGGGTCAAAAACATTATGGTGGCCGGGGGTGTTTCAGCAAACTCAATGTTAAGAGAAAAAGTTGAGGAGATGGCCCAAAAAATGGATCTGCATCTTATGATTCCATCCATTCAATATTGTACCGATAATGCTGCAATGATTGCCATCACCGGGGCCTTAAAGGCCAGGGAGGGCAGGTACGACGATTTGCAAATCAAACCTTTTGCAAGACTGGCTTAGTTCGTTGGTTTTGTGATCCATGATTAGAGACATAAAACTATAAATGGTTTCACCATTATGAATTAGACTCGTTATCGCACAAGTTGCAAACTTGCGCGAGTTATAGGTTCGTTGGTTTTGTGGATCATCATAGGAAAAATAAAAATCCCAAACTGGCTCAAGTTTGTAACTTGGGCCATTTTCGTACATGTTATTAAAAGACGGCAATCAACTGGTTCAAGTTTGCAACTTGGACCAGTTGTTGTGCGAATTTCAAACCAGAACAAATTTCAGCACCGTTACTGTTGTACAATAAATTGTTTTAAAGCAAACCCTTTGCAATCCTGTTCATTTCTCTTAATTTGAATCCAAACGAAAGACAGATCAACTGAACTGAGAATGAGTCTTCCCTTTAAACAGAAAGAGATATACCTGGGCCTTGCAGAGATCCACGGTTTGCTGCGAGTGGTGGATCAATCATTAGAACTGGAGTACCGGGTAAAAGATACAACGCTGGGTTTTCTGGATTCCAGTGTGAAGTCATGTCGAATTCCACTCCGTATCATAGATTCAGTTGAGGTGGAGAAGAAGTGGTTTTCAGGAAAATTTGAATTAACATTTAACCGAATTCCTGACCTGGATAATCCTTTTCAACTGGAGGGAAATAGCCTGAAATTATCTGTAAAGAAGATAGATTTTGAGAAAGCAAAATCGTTTCGGTCCAAACTGATGTACGAAATCCTGGAAAGAAAACTGAATAACCTAGATGAAGAGGAAAAAGAGGAGTACGATTATCACAAGAGAGACCAAGCCGAGCCACGGAGAACCTCCCAAAGAAACAATACAAATGGCCTGGAAAATATGCTTCGTGAGGAGTAGGTAAAAGAGAACATGAAAAGCATATCACCTGACCTCATCTTACCTTATAAGTAAGCTCCATCATCTACAACTTCCCTTTTTGCTTTTTTCACCTAAAAGAGCGTGATTTGTAATGTAAATCGAATCTAACCAAGAGTGTATGAAAAGAGAAGCGGGGTTCATCATGGCAGGGATTCTCGGTATTGCAGCATCCGCCGGGGTCTCGTTCGTAACGGGAAATATCTGGGCAGGCTTATTTACCGTACTGTTTATCAGTCTTATTTATCTCATCTGGCTGGATCGGAAAGTCATTCAATCAATTGAATCCGCTCCACAAAAAACCGCAATTCGTGTATTGATTGTTTTACTTGTATTCGTACAATTTTTTGGTGCTTATTTGACGTACAGCCGCAGTCAAATCACAGAAAATAATCTGGTTCAAATAAGAACCAACATCGATGAAGGTATTTCTAAAATACGAACACAGGAAGTGCTTTTGGAAACACTGAAACACCACGCCTCTCTGCCTGAGGATGCCAGTGCCACAATCGCATCTTCATTCAGGCAAATAATGGGAGACAAACTAAATGACGATGGATCCATTGATCTGTCTGAATCCGGTGTAGAAACGGATATTCATTTCGAATACAAAATCATTTCGCCTGAAAAGGTATCAATCACAGCAAGTGCAAAGATCGCCCATGGGAGAAATTCAGATTTTGTAAATGTGAGTTCTCAAACCGGCAAATACCAGGCCGTTGCAACCTTAACTCCAAATGGGATCAGTTATGAAAGAGAGAACTAAGACGATTATAAACTGGATGATTCCAATCATTGTCGCGGGAATCGTACTGCTTTCTATTACTGTACCCAGAGCTTTTGAGCCATTTTCTAATACTGTTGAAAGTACAGGGCATTTATTGACGTATCCTTCAGCACCCCTTCTTGGATATACCACCATAAATGCCATCAATCAGTTTGCAGGCGATACGACTATTGAAGGATTAAATTCGGCTTTGCTTTTTGTTATGACGGGGATTGCAATCATTCTTGTAATAGCGCCAACATTTATGGCATTTGGATTTAAAAAAAGGGAAAATTCTGAAAAATTACTACAACCTGTAAGGTGGCATCTCGGTACAGGTATAGTAATTGCAGCCGTTACGATCGGCTTTTATTCGGCTATCAGCGTTTCTGCTTATGAAAGTCAGAATGTTGCCTCAATAGAACGACAGCATACATTAGCTCAACTTCAGTCTGAGATGCTCGATCTCTATTTCAATGCCTCTGCAAAAGCCATTCTACCACAAGAAAATGGAGGAGGCGGTGGACATTTTACAACATTTGCAGCGGACAACGGATCAACCCGGCCTATTCAATTGAGTGACCTCAACCGATACGATCCCGGGAGCCAGTTCGATTTTGTGATATCCGAGAATATTACAGATTCAACGATCACTATCGTTGGTATTTCGAACCTTGAGGGAAACAACCCGGATTTTCAAAATGCTGATGGGAGTACCGGTCACATCCAGATCAGGCTTACGGTTAATCCATATGAAGATTCCGGTTTCAATGTCCGGCGTGAGAATGAGTATTTATATGCTTCCGGGCAGTAGCGAGTGTTCGATATTGTCATCGCGAGCCCCCGACGGTACGGGGCAGGCTGCTTGCGCCATCTCAAAATAAATTGGAATATTGGAATAGCGCGAGCGTCCTCGGTCAACGAAGTTTTAACGTAGTAGACTCGCTCGTGCTTTTAATTACTGTCACATCTCAAATCTCATATCTGACCTACCCACCGGCCGGATACGTATAATAAGCCTCGAAACTCAGCGGAATG
>NZ_JAKLWS010000079.1 GCF_022012475.1 Rhodohalobacter sulfatireducens | reverse complement strand
CGTTGAATCCACCAGTTTCGCCAGTCCGAAATCCATCACCTTGAACCGATCTTTTGCATCCACCATGATATTGCCGGGTTTGATGTCCCGGTGGACTATCCCCTTCTCATGAGCTTCGGCAAGAGCCTCGGCTATGTGGATGGCGTAGTTGAGGGCTTTCTCCGGAGTTAAGTCTTCCGATTCAAGTCTTTCCCGAAGAGTCTGCCCGTCGATGTATTCCATCGAGATGAAGTGCTGGTTTTCATGTTCTTCGACAGAATAGATTGTACAGATGTTTGAGTGATTTAATGCCGCCGCAGCTTTGGCTTCGCGGATGAATCGCTGTTTGTCTTTGTCGGACCGGGTCAGATGAGAGGGCAAAAACTTAAGGGCGACAGGTCGGTCCAGGTTGGTGTCTCTGGCTTTATAAACGATGCCCATTCCGCCACGGCCGAGAATGTCGGTAATATGATAATGGCCGAATTGGGCATCGATCCTGTGATTCTTATCAAACTGGCTCTGGGCCATATGATCAATAGAAGGGGCAACCACCTCTTCTTCAAAGTGCCCCATAAACGAGAGGGCTTTGTCTCCATGTTCCAGCAAGGATTGGATTTCGTTTCGAAGAGCTTCATCCTCTCCGCATTGGTTGTCGATGAACGCATCTCGTTCGGCAGGCGGGAGCGCAAGCGCCTGTTCAACCAACTCTTCGATTTGGGTCCATCGGTCTGAATTCATTACGGTATGTTGTTTAGGAATCTCACATGTTTATCATCATAAACCTTCTAGATATGGTTTGTCCTCACCCGCAATTAACTGCTGGAATCGTGGATTGTCTCTTAGCGGATCCCATCTTGGATCTAAACGAATCCAGTTTCTATGAACATATATATGGGGAACTGAAAGACAAAATTCCAACTTATCAATCGCCAATTCTTCACGGGCGGTCCAGGCATAGATTTCAGCCAGGTTGAACTCAAAAAAGGGACCTGTATTTGCATTTTGACTGGCTGGAGTCAGTTCAGTAGCTTTTTTTCCGGCTTGAATAGCCTTCTCAACTTCGCCTAATCGAGCATAAACTTTACCCAGCTCCGAATGGTAAAGTGCATCATCTGGGTACTGATCACGCAATTCTTCAAAATGTACTTTAGCTTGATTGTAATAAAGGCGAGCCTCAGTTTGATTGCCTTGCCCCTCAAGTGCCATGCCAATAAGATAAGCTTTGTGAAGGTATATTGTTTCAGATCTAGCGGCAGTTTCTCCCTGGATATTTTTAAAACCGCGTAACGCCTCATCCCAGTTTCGTTTCAGAACATTATACTCTCCCCAGAAGTAAGGTTGTTCAATTCCTGGGTCAGAAGGCTGAATTTTGGTCCACCAGAGTTCATAATTTTCCAATGAACCATTTTTTGATAATCCAATCAATGCTTTTATAAAATTAGGAAGAAAAGAGTTTGGGTTTGAGTCTAATGCCTTGTCAATGTAGCTTTCCGCTTTTTCATAATCTCTCAACATCAAATAGTCATATCCTAATTCACCATAGGGACCAGTTATTGGATCCAGTTCCAGGGCTCTTTTGAAATGGTGAACCATTAACTCCCAATTGCCTAAACGCCGATGTGTATATGCAGTCATATTGTGCAGACTTTTATGGTTTGGGAACTGCTCCAATGCAGATTCAAAATAGTCCAAAGTTTGCCTGTGATCGGTTTGAGACCAGTAGAGATAGAGCCCAACAGCATATTTTGTTTCCGGTAAGTTCGGATTAAGAAGCTCTGCCCTTTCAGCAGCCTCTTTTAAGCCTTCAAGTTGTTCAGGTGTTCTTCCGTGAAACCAGTATAGCGAAAAATAAGTACGCGCCAGCATTGCCCAGGCTTCTGCGAAGGTAGGTTCCTCATCGACCGCTCTACTTAACAGCTCCTCAGCCTTTACGAGATTATCTTCATTTTGTGTACCTTGGCTAATATATTGCTGGCCCAGCATGTATAACCTGTATGCCTCCGGATTATCAGTGGGCCGTTCATCCAATCGGTGCTCTTCATCTGCTGTCAATGAAGCTTGTAATTCACCGGCTACCTGCCGGGCAATACGACTCTGGATTTCAAACACATCGTCAATATTTTCCTCAAAACTGCCACTCCAGAGTGTTCCTAAACTGTTAACATCAATCAGCTGAACAGACACACGCAACTGGTCACCGAGTCTCCGAACGGTCCCTTCCATCAGCGAAGATACGCCAAGTTGTTGAGCAATGTTTTGGAGGTCCCGATTACGTGGTTCAAAACTCAAGACAGAGCTTCTCGCGATCACGGTCAAGTCTCCAATTCCTGCCAGACGATTAATCAGTTCCTCATGAACACCATCGGTAAACTGGATATCCTCCGGCTC
>NZ_JAKLWS010000078.1 GCF_022012475.1 Rhodohalobacter sulfatireducens | reverse complement strand
ACTTGGACCATGATGAGCGGAGCTTCGGTACGAGTAAAAAATATACTCTGCTTCACTTCGCGCTCTCAGAGGTTAACTTTAGTAGATCCCAGAAGAGACTCTACCTTAAAATTTATTTTTTCTTTATCAAAAAATTACCAACACCTGTCATTAAAACCAGGCGCTTTATTGAATTTTGTATAATTTTAGTTTGCAGTTTGAGCTTCTCATTCCATTCAATAGGAGATCGAAACAGCATCACAAAAAAGGTGAGAAGATTACTTAAGTGATTTAGATGGGTATGTTTAAAACTGTGTGATTTATTCTTCTCATGATAGTATTTGGTATACAGCACTTCAGGAACACGGACAAACTCACCAAACATCGCAAGCCGGATCAGTAAAAACCAATCTGCAGCATATTCTCTGTTTCCAAACAAGTTCTTTTGTGATGGTATAATTTCCGGAATAAGATCTGCTCTCATCATACCTCTGTAAGCGATCCACCAAAGTTGCTCTTTTTCCAGGAGTTTTTCTAACCGTTTCTGTCGACTCTTCACTTTTCCCAGAGCTGTATAACTGGCAATCTCCGAAGGATCTCTGTCATTGAAGTTCATATCTGAGAACGATAATACAGCATCAGGATTATTTTCGAGTGCCTCGACAAGTTTTGCGATGTAGCTCACTTCAATTATGTCATCATGGGGTATTATGAACGTATATTTACCCTCCCCGGATGCTTGTTCCAAAAGAAAATCAACATGATCCAACCACCCGAGATTTTGTTTTTGTTCAATCAATTGAAAACGTTCATCGGTACCAACCAGGGATTTTATGAGAGAAACTGTTTGATCGGTGGATTTATCGTCAGAGATTAAAACCGTGAAGTTGGAATAGGTTTGGTTTTTTAGGGATTCAAGCGTGCGTTTAATAAAGAGTTCAGCATTATAACATGGCAAACAGACAACAACTTTGGGCTGATCCTTGCTCATATTCTTTAAAGTTGTCGGTAGATCTTTTCTGCCCGATCGGCAGTATCCATGGCAAACATAGGCGCCGTTGTTAGTTTCCCGGTCTCAACAGAATGGTAGCCGTCGTAGGAGGTAACACCAATATTTGATCTTTCATGAAGACGACTTTTTTTGTTATCAACGTCTGTTTTTCCATGGGCTACAATGATACCGGCATCCACAATTTTAGGAGTGCAATTTCTGATAGCCGGGTACCACTTTTCTGTTTCACGAATCAATTGTTCAGAGATCTCATCAAAGTCCTTATTTGGTACAATTCCACGGCTTGGCTCATTCCATGATTCCGGAGGCTCAATGCTGTTCGACCATCCTCGACAGGCGTCAGGATACCATGAAATGTAAGCCGTTTTATCCGGCCTGATAACCACATCGCCAAACTTTCCAATGACCATGGTTGCAGACGGAAAATTTTTCATCTCTTCAGGAATATCTGCTATGACCCTGTATTTAAGCCGATGCAAAATTTCCTTCGGCGGTGATATACCAAGTGTTTCATCTAATTTGAATTTATCTGTCCAGGTAGCATTTACAACCTGGAGAGATTTTTTCTTCCAGTTTGATCTGTTTTTTTCACCCTCAACAATGTAGCCACTTCCATTTTTTGAAATTCCCAGAATCCGGTGATTTCCCAAAAAGGTTATATTCGAATGTTTCTTGACAGCTTTCCGAATATGCTCAGCAAGTTTAGACGTATCAATCGCCAGCTCACTGGTGTAAAATCCACCTTGTAAGCAATCGGTATTAAAGTGTTTTGCGAGGTTCTCTTCAGAGCTTTTTTGAACCAGTTTGTCGGGTTTGTATCCTAAATAAGTAAAAGATTCTTTTTCTGTGCTCTTGCAATATAATTTCTCCAATTGATGATACCGTTGTTCAAGCTGTTCGGTATCCAAAAATGACTGATTTGATACCAGGTAGTAGAATGGCGTGCCAACATTGAGATCTTTTACACCTATCCCAATCCATCTCGACAGGTATGGGGCAAAACGGAGAGCTGCTTTGAGCATCAGTTTTGGGGTTTCAAATCCGGTGTCGTTTATATAGACTAATCCCAAATGTATTTTCCCCTCGTTCCGAATGCTTGACCGGTTGAATGGAACAGAGTCCTGCTCAATCAAATCAACCTTGAAACCTCGATTTGCCAACTCTAATGCAATACAACAACCCTGTATACCCGCGCCAAGAACTAATACTTTTCTCTTCATTATTTATCAACATCTAATTCGATACCACAGAATAGTTTGTCAATTGAATATTCAAAACACTGCTTGCTAGTATCATGAATGTTCTTAAATCTCTTTTGATGTAAACGATATTGACGTACTATATCCCCATTATAAATTCTACTACTATTTTTTATAAATTCCGAATATTTCCTTGGGTAACTATAGAGTAAAAATCAGCTTCAAGTTTGCGATTGATAAGAAAGAGAGCTTCCTCTTGGCGTACCGAGAAAAGAGCTTCGGTACGAATTAAAACAAATAGGTACAGCGTCTCACCGCGCCCTCCGCGGTAAACTTTAGTAGATCCTAAACTGGTTCAAGTTTGTAACTTGGACCAACATGATCCCAATCCAATTTCTCACAAATAACAAACTTGCGCTATTTCAGTTTCGGAAAGAATTAAAACAAATACGCACAGCGTCTCACAGCGCTCTCCGCGGTAAAATTTAGTAGATCCCGGAAGGGCCCCTACACTGGTTCAAATTTGTAACTAGAACCACCATGAGGAAGTTCTCCTTCAGTTTACAATTCATATGAAGCGGAGCTTCCGATTTGGCGTACCGAAGCAGTAGCTTCGGTACGAGAAAACTTGGACCATGATGAGCGGAGCTTCGGTACGAGTAAAAAATATACTCTGCTTCACTTCGCGCTCTCAGAGGTTAACTT
>NZ_JAKLWS010000077.1 GCF_022012475.1 Rhodohalobacter sulfatireducens | reverse complement strand
AGTCGAGTAGCCAAGGGGAATTTCACCCCAAGGCTCTCACAGAACCGTACATGATAGTCTCCCATCATACGGCTCTTGTCGTTGAATCGTTATGAATTTTACGGGTGAACCAGGCTCCAGTGAGCAAATAACCCCGGATTGGCTTTATATACTTTCTTCAGCCAATTTACAGCTCGTTTCTTAGAGAACCTGCGGTTCCATTTGAGCCATTTGATCAGCTTTAGGTTCAGTACCCGCCATACCCATGTGGTTGTCCACTTGCTCCATTGGCAGTAATAGTTCATCCATCCCCGTATACGTGTGTTAAGCAATCCGGCCATTTGTTGAATCGTGCCTTTATACTTGTGCAGATTCAGCTTTTTCAAGTACTCCGTTACAGAGACTTTTGCTTTTCTGCTCATACAAGGCAAATACCACAGTCGCCTTCCCTGCCTGGTATTGCACATGCGCGGGCGAAATGTATAACCCAGAAAGTCAAAGCTTGTTTGGCTTTGATTCTCCCGGCGTCGTTCGTCTTTGCAATATACAATATGTGTTTTCTCCGGGTGAAGTTGAAGGTTGCACTCCTCCATTCGGGCAGTAATACGTCCTTTGATGAACTCTGCCTGCGCTTTGCTTCGAGTATGCACAACAATATCGTCAGCATACCGTTCAAACGGAATGTTCGGATGGTGCTTTCTCATC
Organism: Rhodohalobacter sulfatireducens; assembly: GCF_022012475.1. Lineage (GTDB taxonomy): Bacteria > Bacteroidota > Rhodothermia > Balneolales > Balneolaceae > Rhodohalobacter > Rhodohalobacter sulfatireducens. The sequence goes on along the minus strand of NZ_JAKLWS010000077.1, from coordinate 2,211 downwards.
CACCCGTCAAACCCCACGTGCAGATACAGATTCGCCAGCAATGGACTGATGACTCCACCTTGAGGGGTCCCTTTACCAGTGGAGATTCGTTGTCCATCGACTTGAACCACATCGGCTTGCAGCCACCGTTGCACATACATGCACACCCATTTGGGGACATGATAGTGATCGAGGGCTTTCAGCATCAGATCATGATCGATGTTGTCAAAGAATCCGGCTATGTCCAAATCCAGTACCCAATCGTAGTACCGGCATCGGTAATTGGCCTTTGCCAGTGCCTGATGGGCACTCTTACCCGGTCGGTATCCATAGCTGTCCTCGTGGAAGATCGGTTCCAGTTTGGGCTCCAGCCACGTTTTAACGACCTGTTGGGCAATACGATCAGCCACAGTCGGTATGCCCAAACTGCGCTGACCACCGGATTTCTTCGGAATCTTTACCTGTTTTACCGGAGGTGGAAAATAACTGCCGGAACTTAATCGGTTCCATAGTTTGTACAGGTTTCCCGACAGATCGTTGCTGAATGCTTCCAGACTGACCCGGTCGATACCCGCACTTCCCCCGTTGGCCTTTACCTTTCGGTAGGCCATCCATACCATCAGCTTACTGATGGGTTGCGATTTTGTCTCATAATAGTCAGTCATCCCAACTTTGGTTGGTTGTTGATCTTTATGCGACTCAACGACTCAGCCCCTTCGCTCCTGCCTGCTTTCACAGGCTATCGGCACTACTACGAGCTGATCCGTCCCGCCTGCCTGTCAAGTTCAGGCCTCGCAGGGTTTCTGCTTGCACCCCCTTGTACTCCCGGCAGGTCGGTTCCCTTGTTCCGTTGTAAAGCCTGACCCGATGTCCCGCGATCTTAACACCGTCTGCCACACAACCAATATCAGCTTACTCCCGTTGTGCTTCCTCCCGGCGACTCACGTACTTCTCCGGTTCTGACAGAGTCTAACGAATATCGATGCTTCATCAACCGTTCACTTGCGTTCGGCTCATTCGAGTCTTACCTGATGAGTCTCCGCTCACCTTTTCCTTCTCGCTCAGCACCCGCTAACGAGCACCAGAAGGTGGTTTGGAGGCGCTGGCTGACAGCGCCTCCGGTAGGCCAACTACCATCTTTACAACAACATGTAAAAGAACAATTGCCTCTTTGGGCAACTTGCCTTTACTTCAAGGCACACACGTGAGTTCGACATAAGAATACTAAAAAAGCATCAAGTGTTTCGTGTCGACGAAGGTGGTTTTGAGCCTAGGTTTCTTTTCGGTAAAGTTGTAAGCAATCAATGCTGAGAACAAATTGGTCAGGAAGTTTTTGGGGCTTCGGTGCCGGGAATACTCAATTTGGAAGATGTTTTTGAGTTGGTCGACGATGGTCTCACAAATGGCTCGCTTACGCAGCATGATGGCATCAGCGATGGGAGTTACCAGTTTGGTTTTCATGTTCTTTCGAAGTTTGGTCACCAAGTGAATGCCTTGAACAAATAATCCCTCGAACAGTTCTTTGGAAATGTAGCCTTTATCCCCGTAAAGCTTGCCAAACAGCTTGTCGATAAACCCTTTCATCTGCAGAGGTTTTCGGTCATCGGTATTGCCGCCGGTAAGCATAAAATCGACCACATGGCCGCTATCGCTGGTAATCAGGTGGAGTTTAAATCCATAGAACCAGCCAACCGAACACTGTCCGCGGGCAGCCAGCCCCTCAAAGACCTTATGGGAGTGGATGCGGCGATTATGGCAGACCCGAAGGGGAGTCGAATCGATAAAGGAAATACCCGTGCATTGCCCGGTGGCTCTGGTTTTCAGGTAGATGGCCAGCGGGACGATTATTTGGCCACCCAGCTAGGTAAATCGGTTGTAGGAGACCAGTCCGGGGAATAGATCCTGAAGTTGTTTACAAACGTAGTCAGTGCAAAATTTCTTGAAGGTACGGATCCCCGACAGATGGAACAGGACCTGGATGGTCATGACTTCAGAAGCAGAAAGTCGGGCGGGTTTAATACGGGATTTACCGCCAGCCAGCAGACAGCGGTTCCTTTGGGGAAGAAAATCTTGACAAAAATCATCGATAGAACAGAAAGTTTCAGTAATTTTAGAGGAAGGAATTATGGCAGGATGGAGTAGTTAAGTTAAGGTTTAACAGATACTTAAATATACGAAACATCCTGCTTTCCTACTGCTAAAATTCCACTTTTTTATCTCGAACTCACGTTA
>NZ_JAKLWS010000076.1 GCF_022012475.1 Rhodohalobacter sulfatireducens | reverse complement strand
TTGCCGTGGGCTGAATTATATTGCCCCTTCGGGGCTTGTGATTGCACAAGTGCCATCAATTTTAACTCCTGAACGCAGTCAGGGATCTCATATTGGTGGCTACCTAACTTAGTATCATTTGGATTGCGTGCTCTCTTCAGAGCTCCGCTCTTCACAAGGCCTCCACCCGGGGTTACAATACCATTCACCCCGACGGGCTTGGGGTTTCTGGTTCAAGGTTCAATGTTTAAGGTTTGACACATGAAACCTTAAACTATAAACCACCTCTTTCCTTCGGAGTGTGTGATTTCACAGGTGCAATCCATTCTCTCCCAACCCTTGATACCGACCGCGACAGGACAGTGGTATCGAGATCCCGCATCAGAGCACGGGATGACCATTTCTCATTTGGAGGTTCATTCTTAATAACTGATTGGATAGATCGAGTTGGCTTTATGCCCATAAAAAAAGCCCTCATTTTTGACAAAGAGGGCTTTTAAAGATCGTTTAAAACTTATTTTTTACCGGCATGTCCGGGATTGGTCAGTACGATATCATCGTAATAGTAATTTTGGTCTACACCAAAGTTTGGACTGTTGAAAATGAATTCGAGGAATTGTGTACTTGATGCAAATGTGTTATATCCTCTTTCATCTACAACGAGCTTGTTATTTACACGCCATTTCATAGCTGCACCGTTGCCGGTTTTATGCAATTGAGCTTCTACCGTGACCCAACCACCCTCTTCGGCATCTATTTTCAATTTCTTAGGAAGGCCAAGTTCAATCCATTTGGCTTCAACGAAGTTTCCATCATCATCTGAAATGTAAACATACACTCTGAATCCGGCTTCTCCATTTTCATTGGCATCGCTATCCTGGTATTCCAAAATTGGGTACGCACTGATAAAACCGCCTTCATTTCCGAGTACCGGCCACACTCCCGTCTGCTGTTCTACACCATCACCTTCCCAGCTCGGGTCGATATAAAATGAATAAGAAAACCGGGTATTCGCTTCAGCATTCCAATACGATCCGCCGGCATCTTGGTACTTTCTTCCCTGGTACCCATAAAAACCTGAGGTTGGGCCTGTTTCACTGATATTAATCTGCAGTCTTTCATCCCCGTCAAACGTTGTTTGTGTAAAGGAAACCGGAGGATATCCCAAACCGGGATTATAGCGATCGTCAACCCATCCTGCACTGCCTGCTGTATTGTCTGCGGCATCTGCAGCGTCACTGAATGTTAGATTAAACACAGCATTCGGTCCTGCTTTTTTGCCCAATGCTTCCGCTGCCAGGTCTGATGATTGAATCTCTGAGCTGTTGGTAAGATCAGAGTCCGTTACGGTATCACAACTGATCGAAAGCAATGCTACCAATGTTAGCGTTAAAATAATCTCAATAGGTCTTTTCATATGTAACCTCATCTTGTTAGTTTTTATTAGAATTTTCTAATGTTTTCTAATATGCAACTTTCCCCGTTTTAAAACAAAATTATTTACCGCTATATCCATGTTTTTAATGTAATTGTTTTCTACCCTCTCTTGCCCGGCTGAATAAGATTATTTCTGAGAACACCCTAATTCCAACAGATCGGGCCCTTAATCACAGCCGGGATGGTGCGAGGTGATGCGGGATTACAGTTGGGGTGTCTGTGTGATAGTCATCGGATGACTGTTCGCGGCAGATCTTCCGGGCATAGATGGTTCTCTCATCTGATGACTGCGTCTTTTGGGACGTTTGAGCCAAAGCCACACCGGGATGATCTTTGGGAGTTTCGAGAGGGTGCGGGATGAGCTTTGGGCTATTCTTGATGGCACGGAATGACGGTTTAGCGCATTAGGAATAACCTCAGAGTAAAGATTTTAAGATTTTATTGCTCTCTGGATCTCTTCGACTATGATGAACAGTTAAAATATCTGCCTGATTCTCATTCACAACCCGATATATTATTCTATAGTATCCAAGTAGTACTTCTCTAATGGAATCGTCATTCATTTCCGGGACTACTCTTCCTGCTCTGATTTGATCTTCAAGAATTTTAACAGCCTCAAAAAATCTCTGCGTTTGAATGGAAGAATATACTTGTGAATCTCTTGCAATATATTCAGCGATATGTTCTATGTCATCAAGTGATTGTGGCGTCCATCTTATTTGAGCCATTTATCAAGTTTTTTTTTCGCCTCTTCGGTACTTACTGTTTCATTGTTCTTGGATTGTTGAAGGCCCAATTCAACTTTTTCGATAAGCAACAATTGGTCAAGAAGATCATCAATTGAAAAATGATCCGGAAGTTTTTCAAGTCCTTGGATTACATTTTTTTTTGAAATCATATGCGTACTTTTTTCAGAATATATTGATTTAAATTTAGAACTGCAGGATTTACAACGCCCCGGCCCCACCACGGTATTTAACAATCCTTTGCACGATGGATTTGGAACTATGCCCCAACTGGCGCAAGTGTCCACTTGTGCCCTACTTACAAATTAAGAGTAGAAATAATCTATTACCGTCAGTTTTAACTGACGGGCAGAAGAAGAAAAAAAGAAATGGCTTTAGCCACATTAAAAGTACTATTGAAAGCTCAATAACCATTTTCAAACTGGTGCAAGTTTTCAGCGCAGCGTCCTCGGTCAACGAAGCCTTCTGGCGTAGTTGACCCACTTGTGCCCATTTGTCGATCTGTATTCATTTTACTCGTTACCAAGCTCCTGCTTGGTAACGGCCCCTCGGAAGCTCCGGCTTCCATTCCAACGGTTAAGGAATCCGTTCTTAATTATTAGTAGTACCCCTCGATTTCAATCAAGCTTTTTCAATACCCATCGCCTCGGGGTTTTCCTGATGCCTCCGTTTATCCCACGGCTGCAAACAGGTCGTTTCACTCCTGTTTTTGCCGTGGGCTGAATTATATTGCCCCTTCGGGGCTTGTGATTGCACAAGTGCCATCAATTTTAACTCCTGAACGCAGTCAGGGATCT
>NZ_JAKLWS010000075.1 GCF_022012475.1 Rhodohalobacter sulfatireducens | reverse complement strand
AGTATCCCATTTCGGGTGCGAAATGATTGAAAGTTGATGGTAATACTGGTGGAAACTGAACTGGATGAATCCCCGGTGTCTGCCTGAGACGTTGTTGATGGTGTGACTTTTGAGGTTTGGATCGAATCCGGTAATTGATCCAGGCAGGTTTTGAGTTCAATCGCTAGTTGCTGAGTATCTGAATATCGCTTGGCGGGATCTTTCTCCAGCAGGCGGCTGATAAGAACGGACAGCTTTTGCGGTGCATCCGGCAGGAAATCAGAGAGTAACGGCGGTTCTTCATTGACGATGGAATAGGAGAGAGCCGCATCATACGGTCCGCCGAAAGGACGCTGACCGGTTAGCATCTCGAACAGGAGCACTCCAAACGAGAACAGGTCTGCGCGGTGATCCACCGGCCGGCCCTGAATCTGTTCAGGGGACATATATGCCATCGTGCCGAGCGTGGTGCCTGTTTGTGTGATGGGTGTTGAATCCACCAGTTTGGCCAGTCCAAAGTCCATCACTTTGATCCGGTTTTTCGAGTCCACCATAATGTTGCTGGGTTTGATGTCCCGGTGGACAATGCCGTTTTCGTGGGCTTCAGCCAAAGCCTCGGCGATCTGAATGGAATAGTTCATAGCCGTGGTTGGAGTGATCTCTTCTGCTTCAAGCTTTTGACGCAGCGTTTGTCCGTCGATATACTCCATCACAATGAAGTGCTGATTTTCATGCTCTTCGACGCTGTGAATTGTGCAGATATTTGGATGGTTAAGCGCAGCCGCAGCTTTCGCCTCACGGATAAAACGCTGTTTGTCTTTGTCGGATCGGGTGAGGTGAGAAGGCAGGAACTTGAGGGCGACAGTGCGGTCCAGATTGGTGTCTTTGGCTTTGTAAACGATGCCCATTCCACCACGGCCGAGAATGTCGGTGATGTGGTAATGTCCGAACAGGGCATCGATCCTGTGATCTTCTTCAACCTGGTCTCGTGCCAGATTATCAATGGAAGGGGCAACCACATTGTCTTCAAAATGCCCCATAAAGGAGAGGGCTTTGTCTCCATGCTTCAGCAAGGATTGAATTTCGTTGCGTAGCGCTTCATCCTCTCCGCACTGGTTGTCGATGAACGCAGCCCGATCCTCAGGCGGGAGGGCAAGCGCCTGTTCAACCAGGATTTCTATTTGGGTCCATCGGTCGTTGTTCATTGCGGTATTTTGCTTACTAAGCTCACATTTTTTTCATTATAAATCCTCGATATACGGTTCATCCTCACCCGCAATGATCTCCTGGAATCGGGGGTTGTCTCGAAGTGGGTCCCATATTGGATCTAAGCGAAGAATATTTCTATGAGCTTCTTCGGATGGAACTGAAAGACAATACTCTAAAAGATCTATCGCCAATTCTTCATTACTACTCCATGCATAGATTTCAGCGAGATCATACTCAAACCAAGTACCAACATAATGTGGTTGGGTTGAACTTATTTCTAAGGCTCTTTTTCCTTCTTGAATAGCTTTATCGATATTTCCTAATCGAGTATACACTTTACCCAAAGCAGAACGGTAAATTGGGTTATTTGGATATTCTTCGAGTAATTGTTCCCAATCATTTTTAGCCGCTTCATAATAGGTTAGAGCCTCACTCTTATTTCCTAGTCTTTCAAGAACTGTACCTATAAAGTATTGAGCATATATATCATTGGAGTTTTTATATGAACGTAAAGCCTCATCCCAATTACGTTTAAATCTATTGTAATGACCATAATGCATGGGTTCTTCAATTGCAGGATCTGATGTGTTAATTTGATCCCACAAATTTTCATAGACTTCCAGTGTTCCGTTTTTTGCTAATCCAGATCTTATAGTAAAAACAACAAAATAAAATGGATTTTCGGCAAGCTCTCTAAATCGCTCTACATATTCTAGGGCTTTATCATAATTACGAATTAAAAGGTAATCGTAAGCTAACTCTGTGTGGATATTAATATTAAGTGGATCCAACTCAAGGGCTCTTTTTAAGTAATCAAATAACTCTTTCCAATTTCCCAAACTTCTATGTGTATAGGCTGTCATAAATAAAATTAAAGAGTCATTTGGATATTTTTGAACTGCCGATTCAAAATGGGATAATGTTTGTCGGCTATCCTTACTAGTCCAAAATAAAAAGACCCCATTAGCCAGATAGGTTTCTGCATGGTCAGGGCCATAAAAAAGAGCCCATTCTGCTGCTCTTTCTAAATTTTTCAGGGTTTCCTGATTACGTTGATAAAACCAGTATAATTGTGAGTATGCATAAGCCAGCATACCCCAAGCCTGTGCAAACTCTGGATCCTGTTCCACAGCATTTCTTAGAAGTTGTTCAGCCATAAACAGGTTTTCTTCATCAAATACGCCTCGACTTAAAAAAGCCCGACCCTGCATGTAATATCGAAAGGCTTGAGGATTATCTGTAGGTCTTATGTTAAGTTGTTCTTGTTCATCGGCTGTCAATGAAGCTTGAAGCTCCCCTGCCACTTGCCTGGCAATACGGCTTTGTATCTCAAAAACATCATCAATATTGTCATCAAAACTACCACTCCATACGGTAGCTAAACTGTTTGCATCGATGAGTTGAATGGATACTCGTAACTGATCTCCTATTCGACGGACAGTTCCTTCCATAAGGGAGGACACCCCAAGTTGTTGTCCGATTGACTCCATATCTCTTTGACCAGGTTCAAAACCAAGTACAGAACTTCTCCCAATCACCGTTAATTCACTTATTCCAGCTAATCTATTAATCAGTTCTTCATGTACACCATCAGTAAACTGAATATCCTCCGGTTCAGTGCTAATACTTTCCAAAGGCAATACCGCAATTTTGTTATTTGCTGGGGTTGCCTGTGAGCCTGAAGTCGGAAAAAACCAGTAGCCAATCAGCGCCAGGAGAACGGCGAAACCCACCAGACTTAGTATCTCGTATCTGGTTCGTAGTGCAGGTAAGTTGATGATAATACTTGATGTCTGTGAACCGGACGTACTCCCAGTTAGGCTCTGATTAGTATTAATCCTTTTCGAAGCCTCAATAGAATCCGGCAACTGATCCAGACAGGTTTTGAGTTCTGCGGCCAATTGCTCACTATCTGAAAATCGTTTAGCGGGATCTTTTTCCAGCAGACGGTT
>NZ_JAKLWS010000074.1 GCF_022012475.1 Rhodohalobacter sulfatireducens | reverse complement strand
TTGGAGTACCATCGGCGCTGCGGAGCTTAACGGCCGTGTTCGGGATGGGAACGGGTGGGGCCTCCGCGCGATAATCACCTCATCAATTTCATAAGAAAAACCGATGACATAGTTGGCAGTAAATGCTTTTAAAATCAGACCGGGAAAAATCAAGTCGTTGCTTCTCGCTTGATGGGATTGCCCGCCCCGAGGGGTCGTGCAAACCATGCAAACAAAGCCTGAAGAGTCATTAGTACGGCTCGGCTGAACATGTTACCATGCGTACACCTGCCGCCTATCAACCAGGTCGTCTTCCTGGACTCTTTGGGGAATACCTATCTTGGAGTGTGCTTCGCGCTTAGATGCATTCAGCGGCTTATCACCTGCGCACATAGCTACCCTGCGATGCAACTGGCGTCACAACAGGTACACTAGCGGTGCGTCCACTCCGGTCCTCTCGTACTAGGAGCAGCTCTCCTCAATATTCCTACGCCCACAGCAGATAGGGACCGAACTGTCTCACGACGTTCTGAACCCAGCTCGCGTACCGCTTTAATTGGCGAACAGCCAAACCCTTGGGACCTTCTCCAGCCCCAGGATGCGATGAGCCGACATCGAGGTGCCAAACCTCCCCGTCGATGTGAACTCTTGGGGGAGATAAGCCTGTTATCCCCGGAGTACCTTTTATCCTTTGAGCGATGGCCCTTCCATTCGGTGCCACCGGATCACTAAACCCCACTTTCGTGCCTGCTCGGCCTGTATGCCTTACAGTCAAGCACCCTTATGCTTTTACACTCTACGCACGATTGCCGGCCGTGCTGAGGGTACCTTTGGGAGCCTCCGTTACTGTTTAGGAGGCGACCGCCCCAGTCAAACTACCCACCATACACTGTCTCCCGGATTGCCGGGATTAGAATCCAGCGGCTCCAAGGGCGGTATTTCACCGTCGACTCCACAGACGCTGGCGCGCCCGCTTCTAAGTCTCCCGCCTATCCTGCACATGCAGCAGCCGAAGCCAATGTAAAGTTGTAGTAAAGGTTCACGGGGTCTTTCCGTCCCGCTGCGGGTAATCGGCGTCATCACCGATACCACAATTTCACCGAGCTCGTGGCCGAGACAGTGTTCAAGTCGTTACACCATTCGTGCAGGTCGGAACTTACCCGACAAGGAATTTCGCTACCTTAGGACCGTTATAGTTACGGCCGCCGTTTACCGGGGCTTCAGTCGCCAGCTTTGCCGAAGCTAACTGGCTTCTTTAACCTTCCGGCACCGGGCAGGTGTCAGTCCCTATACATCGCCTTGCGGCTTAGCAGAGACATGTGTTTTTGGTAAACAGTCGCTTGAACCTTTTCACTGCGCCCCGCCCTGACGAATCAGGGCAGGGGATCCTTCTCCCGAAGTTACGGATCGAATTTGCCTAGTTCCTTAGCCACGATTTTCTCGAGCACCTGAGGATTCTCTCCTCACCCACCTGTGTTGGTTTGGGGTACGAGCAGCTCCAACAAACAACGACGCTTTTCTTGGCAGCCAGATTACCTTCACTATCCGTTTGGCCGAAGCCTCCCGGTACTGTCGGAGTTCAGCCGATCGCGGGGCGGATTTGCCTGCCCCGCAGCCTACATCCTTTAACCTCCCATTCCGTAGAGAGGCGGAAGTGTCACTTCTGCGTCACGCCTTTGCCTGGCGTTGGAGTCGGTACCGGAATATTGAACCGGTTTTCCATCGGCTTCGCCTTTCGGCTACACCTTAGGTCTCGACTAACCCTGATCCGATTAGCGTTGATCAGGAACCCTTGGGTTTTCGGTGGACGGGTTTCTCACCCGTCTTATCGTTACTCATGCCTACAGTTTCTCTGCCGACCCCTCCAGCAGCCCTCACAGGCCGCCTTCGGCGGGGTCGGTATGCTCCCCTACCACTCTATCAAGTGATAGAATCCATGGTTTCGGTAACCAGCTTATGCCCGCAAATTATCGACGCCGGATCGCTCGACCAGTGAGCTATTACGCACTCTTTTAAGGAATGGCTGCTTCTAAGCCAACCTCCTGGTTGTCTGGGCAATCCAACTTTCTTTGTTCAACTTAGCTGGTATTTTGGGACCTTAACCGATGATCTGGGTTGTTTCCCTCTCGCAACAGGACGTTATCACCCTGCCGCTGACTGCCTGCCAACACCTGCCGGCATTCGGAGTTTGTCTAGGTTTGGTACCCGGTGAAGGGCCCTAGCCTAATCAGTGCTCTACCTCCGGCAGGCTCTATGGCAAACGCTATACCTAAATATATTTCGGGGAGTACGAGCTATTTCCGAGTTTGATTGGCCTTTCACCCCTATCCACAGTTCATCCGATGGCTTTTCAACGCCAGGCGGTTCGGGCCTCCAGCACCTGTTACGGCACCTTCACCCTGACCATGGATAGATCACCCGGTTTCGCGTCTGCCCCGCCGTACTGCGCGCCCTTCTCAGACTCGCTTTCGCTGCGGCTTCTCCGCTGAGCGGATTAACCTCGCACGACAGGAGCAACTCGTAGGCTCATTATACAAAAGGCACGCCGTCATCCTCCCGAAGGAAGACTCCGACCGCTTGTAAGCACACGGTTTCAGGTACTATTTCACTCGCCGTCTCGGCGTTCTTTTCACCTTTCCCTCACGGTACTTGTCCACTATCGGTCATACAGATGTATTTAGCCTTGGCGGATGGTGCCGCCAGATTCGTGCAGGATTTCACCGGTCCCGCACTACTCAGGATACCACTACCTCCCCGCTGGCTTCGCCTACCGGCCTTTCACCGTCTATGGGGCTGCTTTCCAGTCAGCTTCGACTCGCCTTGAGTTCAGATATTGTGGTCCTTCAACCCCCCGCCAGGTTGCCCCGACAGGGTTTGGGCTGAGTCCCGTTCGCTCGCCACTACTTGGGACATCACTATTGTTTTCTTTTCCTCCTCCTACTTAGATGTTTCAGTTCGGAGGGTTTGCCTTCCCGTAGGAATATCCGTCTTACGACGGATGGGTTTCCCCATTCGGATACCCGCGGATCAACGCTTCTTTGCAGCTCCCCGCAGATTATCGCAGCTTAGCACGTCCTTCATCGCCACTGTATGCCTAGGCATCCACCGTGTGCCCTTTTCTGCTTTTCTTTGCATGGCTTGCACAACACCTGGTTGGCTCGCCCGCACGTCAAGCAATGAGCTCGATTTTTTACCTCGATCTAATCATAAAATTGGTACATGTGTGCGGAATAAATAAACACACACGTACACAGCATTTACTACCAATATATCAAAGAACAGTCCCCGCCAACGGCGGGAAACAATCAAATTTCACATTCCAATGACCAC
>NZ_JAKLWS010000073.1 GCF_022012475.1 Rhodohalobacter sulfatireducens | reverse complement strand
AAATTCAAAATCACCCGGCTGAAGTCTTCGGTGATCATTTCGACTTCTCCAACATTCTTATCTAAATCCAGTTCAATATCAACGTTGATTGGATCTTTCCCGGCGCGCATTCCGTGAAAGGCCAGGTTGCTGTACTCTTTAATGAGAGCATTGATATTGGTCGCTTCCATTTTGCCCGAACCGCCGCGGCTGTGCTGGAGCATCGATTTAACGATACCATCGGCGCGTGTGCCGTGTTCGTAGATTTTTTTGAGGTTCATTTCCACATCGTTTAGGATTGCTGACATTTCATCCAGCGCATCAGCCGGTAGGGGCGTATCGCGATACGCCCGTATAGATTCGATTTCATCCCGTGCCTCCTCAATGAGTTCTGCAGACAAATCCGAAAAATTATTCACAAAATTCAGCGGGTTCTTGATTTCATGCGCGATACCGGCGGTGAGCTGACCCAAACTTGCCAGTTTCTCCTGTTGGACGAGTTGTTCTTGTGCGGATTTTAAATTCTCGTGGGCGATTTCAAGATTGTGATAAGCCTTCTCGATTTCCCTGGCTTGTTCCAGTTCTTTTTCCCTGGCTTTTTCTCTCTCTTTCTGCTGTACCCTTCTGCGTTGGACGCTGTCAGCGACAAGAATACCTGCTACAAATAAAATGAAATAAAATCCATAGGCCCACCAGGTTTGGTACCAGGGGGGGAGTACTGCCATCTGAATTGATGTTAATCCATCACTCCACACCCCATCCAGGTTACTGCCTTTTATTCTAAATGTGTAATCACCAGGAGGTAAATTGGTGTAGGTTGCCTGACCCAAGGTTCCGCCATCACGCCAATCATCATCAAAACCCACCAACTGATATTGATATTGATTGCTCTCATTAGCTGCAAAATGCATGGCTCCGAATTCGATGGAAACGGACAGAATATCCGGTTGAACAACAATCACATCTGCAATTTCTATAGGAGTTTCAATGGGTTGTGCAGCCCCAAATTGAATTTGATTGCCATCCAATGATAGATTCGTAAAAACCATTTCTGGTGGGTGAGGATTTTCGGTGATTTCCGAAGGATCAAATATGTTTACACCTCCAGTATCTCCGAAGTAAATCTTTCCTGACGGGCCCTGGTAATTCACCCGTCCTTCAAATTTATACCCTTGAAGACCTCTTTGGTAAGGGTAGTGGGTTACTTTTTCCGTATCCGGATCAAACTTCACAATTCCATTGTCTGTGCCCAGCCATACATTCCCTTGCTCGTCGAACTTAAATGAAGAAAAATCTGATATAGGAAAGTCATAAACGTCAATATCATACCATTTTTCAATTTTTGTTAACGAACTGTCTAACCGTCCAAATCCATCAAAACTTGTTACCCAAAATCGGTCATTAAAATCTTGAATATAAATGCTGGTACGTGCATCCCGCTCCACATTCAAATCTATCATTTCAATGCTTAAATCTTCATGATGGATAAGGTAGTACCGATTATTTTCTGAGGATACAATAAGATTCCCTGATTTAGTTTCTAACACATTGAAATTCTCTCCATCGCTAATCCCGGAATTTTCAGGATGACTATAACGTGTTATGATTTCAGTTTTTGGATCGACCCAGCCCATTGAGTTAAAGTCTTGGAACCAAATTCTGCCACTACCATCTTCAATAATGTTTGATATCCAGTTTCCAGGATAAAGAGAGGCTTCGTCATCCGGATCGTGTTTAAATCGTGTAATTTCATTACTACCCGGTCGTATTCTATTTAATCCTCCTGCGTTTGGCCCCGGGGAACCAGTGCCTGCCCAAATGGATCCGTCAGAGCCCTTGGCAAGACTCCAAACAAATGGATGACTGAGTTCACTGCTAACAGATCTGCCCGCAGGTGAGTCAAATCTACCTGTATATCGTTTAATCACATTTGCACCCGAATCAAAATGAAATAAGCTGTTTTCAAATAATCGTGCACCGATCATAAACGAACCATCTTCCAGCTCAAATGCAGAAATAACATCAAGTAAAGGTGTGCCATCATCATTTTTCAGTAAACCAAAATCACTTTCAAATAAGTTTAAACGACTAATTCCTGATGCAAATGAGGGAATCCAAAGTACATCTTGATGATCAATAAATAACCGGCTGCCAGCAAATACTTGATTGAAGCCAAGTAGACTTTTTTGGTTTAATGCATTATGAAGGTAGGTTTTAAACTCTCCTGTTTTGATATCAACTTTTATAAGTGAGTTGGTTTTGTGTACCCACATTTCGTCAGTTTTGTGAACAATAACATCGCTAATATTTCTGAGGAGATTCGGATCCGGGCTTTTAATAAATTGCCAATTTTCGTTTTTATTTTCTCGGGTAGCCCAGCCAAATTCATTGACAAACAGTAATCCATTCTCTTTATAAGGTTTAAACCTTACTGTGACCGCATCAGCCCGGAGTGTTGGTTCGGGATTGTTCTGATCAAAAGGAGCGTATTCAAAAGTATGGTATCCGTCAACTGTACGATGAGCCAATCCCCATTCATCCTCACTTTTTCTGTAATAATATGAGATCGAACTGTCAGCATGAGCTATGACATTAAAGGAAGATCCGGGTTCCTGTGTTGAATCAGGCTCAAATCTTTGAAGAGATTCGTTAAAATGTAGAAGTCCATTCTCTGATTCAGTCCACACCCTGCCGGCTGCATCCAAATCAATTCTGGGGTAAAAATCTACATTTGATTCAATCTCATAAATGTGTAAAGAATCTTGCACGGAGTTGTAATAGGCATGCGGGCCTCCCCGACTGTAACTGATCCAAACTCCGCCTTTATTATCAGCTTCAAGATATCTTCCCTCTGGTGATTTCTTTTCAAATGTTTGGCCGTCGTATCGATACACACCAACCCATGAACCGATCCAGATGTATCCGAATGAATCTTGTGTGACGTCCGTAACGCTAGTAACAGGGAGTCCGTCGTCAGGTGTGATATTTCTAAATATGATGTTTTCGGGGGATTGCCCATAAGCAGCCAAAGAAAAGAGGGTAGAAGACAGGTATACCCAAAATGCGAAGAGAAGAAACCTAAGGTGAATTTTTTTCATGCGTGTAATCTAATTGAAAATACGGTACCGTTTTTATCTGACTCAATTTTTAAATCTCCCCCATGTGCTTTAATAATATCATTGGTAATACTCAGCCCAAGTCCCGTACCCGCAGTCCCTTTCTTAGTCGTAAAAAACGGCTGCAGGATTTTGTCTTTGATCTCTTCGGGAATACCCGGTCCGTTATCCTGGATTTCGATGGTGACGGTTTGATCGGTTTGGTGAGTACGTACCGTTAGTTTGGGTTCATAACCTTCCATCGAGGACACCCCTCGGCTTCG
>NZ_JAKLWS010000072.1 GCF_022012475.1 Rhodohalobacter sulfatireducens | reverse complement strand
AATGCGGCCGCGGCCTTGGCTTCGCGGATGAAACGCTGTTTGTCTTTATCGGACCGGGTGAGATGCGAAGGCAAAAACTTGAGGGCGACGGTGCGGTCCAGTTTGGTATCTCGGGCTTTGTACACGATGCCCATTCCACCACGACCGAGTATGTCAGTAATATGATAATGCCCAAACAAGGCATCGATCCTGTGATCCTCATCGAACTGGCTCTGGGCGATTACATCCAAAGACGGGGCGACTACATCTTCTTCAAAATGCCCCATGAAGGAGAGAGCTTTTTCTCCATGCTCCAGCAGTGACTGAACTTCGTTGCGCAGAGCTTTATCCTCTCCGCACTGGTTATCGATGAACGCAGTCCGATCCTCAGGCGGAAGCGCAAGCGCCTGTTCAACTAGGGTTTCTATTTTGGTCCATCGGTCTGAATTCATAGAAGTAGGTTTCCTACATGCAGATTTATTTCATCTCATTTCATTCTTCTGTTTTTGCTCATTTTAAGTGCTTTCAGTGAAACGGCAGGTTCTGATGTTATAATACCTTTCACCACGCAGAGAGTAACAGACAATCATAGTTTCGTCTCAGGATTTAGCACGGAGCTCAGGTATTTATCAAGAATCTAACTCGCCGGCAGATTCCAACTCAGTTTTTAATTCGCGGTAGATCCATAACTGAGCCGTTTTCCATCCTCGTTTAACCGTAGAGGGTGATATTCCCAGTGCTTCTGCTGTTTCTTCAATCGTCATTCCTCCGAAGAAACGGCATTCCACAATTTTGCAAAGTTTCTCGTTCTCCCCTTCAAGACGTTTCAGGGCTTCGTCTAAAGCTATGAGTGCTTTATTATGTTCATCTGAAAATGTCAATTTACCACTGGCGGCGAGATTTAACTTTTCAAAAGATACTCTTTCTTGATCTCCACCGCGTTTCTGCCTGTTTTTGTCGCGTGCATAATTGATCAAAATATGGCGCATTACTTTGGAAGCTGCGGCAAAGAAATGTGTTCTCGACTGCCATTCAACCTCTGACTGATCTACCAATTTCAGGTAAGCTTCATGTAGAACAGCCGTGGTGTTCATTGTTTCATTTCCATGCCATTTTCGACGTCTTCCACGGGCTATTTTGTACAACTCATCGTAAACATGTTCGAAAAGCTTATTGACTGCCTGTTGATCTTCCCGATCATAATTTTGCAGAAGCTGTGTAACGGTCTGCTGAGGCGTTCTCTTCATATCGAGTCACCAAATGATTGAAATAAAGGGTTTTGTTTTATAGAACTTTCCCGTGCTCTATGGTGCAGCTTACACTCCCCCTCGTACTCAAGAGTTAGACAAATATGCAGAATAGCGCTGGTATATTCAACTATTAACAAATGAGAAGTTACCCCGTTTTTATAATGTAACCTTATTGTATGTCCTTTGTCTTTTTGTCTTGATACACCCCGACAGTAGTCGGGACCAGTATATGTGTCGTCCTGATTTTAGTTGACTCATTGTACGGTTTTTTGGGTATAATAATTCTTCCATTTTCTTTGCAGAAGTCCTGTTCTTGAGTGGGCTTGGTTAGGGGTTAGCCGTTCAATACTACTATGAGGACGAACCTGGTTATAAAACTCAATATTTACCGGTATTTCTTTGAACGCTTGAGCTTTATTTGAATATCCTTCTTTATAATTGTTCATAAACTCATCTTTCAACGTGAGATTTATTCGTTCAGCGACAGGATTCTCCAGAGGATCACTGTTTTGTGTCATACTTGGTTGAATCTTGTGTAGAGTGAGTCGTTCAATATAGTCTCCACAACAATACTGTACCCCACGATCTGAGTGATGGATAAGCTCCTCCAGGGAGCCTTCGGTTTGATCAATCCCCATCTGCAAGGCCTGCACAGCCCAACTGGCTTCCAGTGTCTGGCCTACAGCATATCCCATAACCTTCCTGGAATACAGATCTGTTATTAAAAACAGATACAAAAAGCCCTGCTCTTTCTGGCACCACACAAACGTAATATCGCTGACCCACACCTGATTAGGCCCGTCTGGGGTGCACCCTTCAATTAAATTGGCAAATCGGTGATAGTGATGGTAACTGTTCGTTGTTCGCGCGCGCTTGCTTTTGCGGCGAACCAGCAACCCATACTCCCTCAACAAATCAAAGAACTTATCACGGCCAATGGAAATCCCATGCAGGACAAAATCTTCCTGTAAACAGGCCAAAAGATTGCGTCCGCTTCCTTTTTTCCAAATCCTTCGCTTTTCTCGAATCAACTCTACAACCAAATATTCATCAAAGGCTTGCTTTTCTTTGCGATCAATCGATTGATAATACGCTTGTTTACTGTAGCCAAACACCCGGCAAGCATCCTGCACGCAGAAGGCTTTCCCTAACTGTTGTTTGCATCGGGCGATTGCCTGGCTCCAAACTTTTTTCGTATATCGACCCCAAGCTCTTCTTCGGCTACTTCAACGACCTTTTACCATAGATCCGCTCGCATTCTCTCTGCTTTTAACTCCTGCTTCAATCGAGCGATTTCCTTCTCCGCTTTGCGCTGGTTGTTTGTTTTTGCCATTTGAACAGAATTTTCAGAGACTTCTCCTCCGCTGCGATAATCAGTGACTCCACTAAAAGAGCGCATCCAGTACAAAATATTGCAATTGCCTTTAATGGAATAGACCCGGCGGGCCTCTTCTTTCGTTAAGGTTCCGGAAAGTACTTGCTGAACGACTTTCCATTTAAATTCTTCACTATAAATACCATTTTTAGATGACATTTTGTTATCCTGTTTTACGTTGACATTTTAAGTTTAATTCGTCAACCTATTTCAGGACGACACAATAGCTGGACAAGAAATCAAGGCCCCGACGTTTCGGGACAGGCTGTGAATAGTTGGCGGCGGACACGAGTTCACCGTGGAATCCTTTTCCCAACGTTCCCTTTGGGGCAATGGTCCATCACGCTTTCAGCCCATAAAATTCGCTTCTCACCGCTCATTTTTTGAACGCGAAGCGATATGAAAGGATTCTCCCCACGGTTCAATCGTTGTCCTTTTTTCCGCCAACTATTCAAGGCCAATTACTCTTTCATGATTACCATTTCCACTTAATAAATAGTATAAATATTTGATTATAATCATCTTAAACAGGTTAAAATTGAGAATATCAGGTTAACTTTTATTAACAAATGCTTTTCAAAGAGGTGAGATATAACCCCGATTAGATAATTCAGTGTGCATTGAGTTTAAATGACCCAATGCAAAAAATTCGGTGTATGTGTATGTGAAGGATGGACAATCTGATCTCAATTGTTTCATTCCTCACTCTCTAGAATCCATAAAGCAGACAAGAGGACATTATGAAAAACGTAAAAACAGCAATCTTATTTATAGCAGCGATATCAGTATTGATATTTACTCGCGAAGC
>NZ_JAKLWS010000071.1 GCF_022012475.1 Rhodohalobacter sulfatireducens | reverse complement strand
GCCACTTTCGGTGGTTTCTATAAGATTACGAGATTTCAGTCCATCTGTACTCCTCAGATGATCGTTCCCGCTATTCCCGCAATCTCCTAATCTCAAGTAATTGCTAGTATCATAACTATTTTAACTCGTTCCCAAGCTCCTTGGTCAACGAAGCTTTTCATGAGTAAACGAATTGATAATGAAAATGATAGCGTAGTTGGCCTTGGTCATCGAAGCTTTTCCCAAACTGGCGCAAGTGTCCACTTGTGCCCCTTTTTCACAACGATTACTCCTTACCAATCACCCGATTCTATTCCGCCGTTTAAGGAATTAATTCATAATTCTATGCGCTACCTCTCGAATCATCACCTGCTTTTGCAACATTCATCGCCTCGAGGTTTTATTTGAACATTCGCTAATCCCACGGCTGCAAACCGGTCACGTTGTTCCGGTTTTTGCCATGGGCTATTGATATTTCACTCCTTCGGAGTGTGTGATTGCACAAATGCAATCAATTTTATCTCCCAAACGCAGTGAGGGGGCTCCTAATTACAACCACCGTCATACGCAAAAAGATTCTTCGCTGCCCCTCCTATTTAGTCGTTTTGCTCAGAATGACAGGCGGGGTAAGAATCAATGGACGGCGTTTAACACGCCTTGTCAGAATCACACTTCTCATTACGCCGTCTCAACCTCTTCCTGTCGAAGCGGCGTTAGACTGAACTAAATTCTGCTGATGAATCTGAAACGCCGCGAATTCTAACCTCCTTCAATGTCATCCCGAACGAACGTGAGGGATCTCATAAAAAGAACTCTTGCCTTCATGCGCCCTCCACCCCGGGTTACAATACCAATCACCCAACCGGGTTGAGATTGCACAGGTGAGATCAATCATTTTCCTCTTACCGGGTTCGGAATTGAGAGATATTCACTACTTGTTGAATAAGATGCTAGAGGTAGGGCCAGCCGTTTAGTGTTATGTTAGTTATTAAGAATAAATCTCAACTAACAGTAATAAATAAAACCCACAAAAAAACCCCAAACACTATGAAGCGTTTGGGGCTGTATGAGAATCAGTGAGATTTTATGTTCTACTATGGAGTATACTCAAAATAGGCTGACCAGTTTCCTCCTCCATTCTCCAAAGATGGTACAGCAGAACCCCAGGCGGTCTCTGTACCCCCTTCCGTTTTCTTCTCATATTGAAAACCGGAGGCAGTATCCGTATACGTTAATTGGCTTTGCTGAGCCGAAATAGATGGTGCTGAAACAGATCCATCACCTGTATTTACTTCATAGAAGTTGCCTGATATACTGCTGTTTATTTCGTCGGTGCCGGATCTGTGCCCGTAAAGCACACCATTCGATCCAAAAGCTAATTGTAAGGATTTCGTATAAGAAACATTATGAACTTCAAAATCTTCAGTCGACAGATTATACGTGAAGTATTCATACTTATTATGAATTCTACAAAGACCCCAACCAAAGAGAACTCCTTCCTTTATTGCAATGTCTCCGGAGAATTCCCATTTATGGGTATCTCCTGAAATATCGTAGCTATTGTTTGATGCAATAGTGCCATCCGCATTAAAACTTATCTCATGAAGATTATCGGTAGCCGGGTAACTGTCCATTGCATAATACTTCCCGTTGTAAAAGTCAGCTGCCGCCACTTCCATACCGATTTCACCGGCGATATATTCCGTATTGTCTCCATAATCATAATAGTATAGAGCTCTTTGCTCAACTCCGGTGCGATAGTTCGTGTAGTACATACGATTGTTGAATCCATCGTAAGCAAGTCCATTCGGGGATACACCGCTAAACGGTGGAGAGGATGACTGGAATTCCAAATTCGCAGTTCCATTTACAACATCAACGGCATAGATTTCACCCGATGATCGTTTAATCCCATAAACTATTCCTGAATTTTCCGTCAACACAATGGTATTTGTATTTGAATACTTTTGAACAACTGCATGAGCAGCGATATTCCAGGGTTCAGACGGACTTTCATCCACGGCGTAGGTATAAGAGGTAGCACAATCATGTTGTGCGGAATATTTGAACTGACCCGGTACGAGATTGCCTCTGCCCTTTACAAAATCTTGGTCTAACAGATCATCTTGCCATAATTGCAACTGCGTTTCCTGCAAACACCATCCATTTGTGCTGAATGTAACTTCTAATTTGCCATCCACTTTATTCACAACTACTTTACCGGCTTCAGTGTGTTGTCCGGCATAGAGTGTTACATCGCCACCATCACCAATATCACTTATTGCAATATCGGATTGTAGTATCTCAGCTTCACCATCAGGTCCTATCGCATTTTCGCATGAGGTTCCTAAAAAAAGGAATATCCCCATGAATGCTACTATTAATCTTCTTGTATGTTTATAGCCAACCATTTTTTTCTCCGTAGTTATTATTAGTAAATTAGAAAAGCATTTTACCCTCTTAACGAAGTTAAGTAGGATAGAAGTTATTACTAAGTTTATTAGACAAGTCTAACGTTATATTGTTTTAATCTTTTGTAAGGCAGTCGTATACGGAAATTCATTAACACCCATTCAACACGTAGATTTGAAGTCGAAATTTATTGAGGGAAAAAAGATAGATCTCCTCAGAAAAGGATGATATCTTTAAAAAAAGAACGATTTAATTAACTACTTCAGTACTAAACGGACCTATCAAGGAACTCCGCCTATGAGGTGAGAATCAATATGTGCAGGCACAAGTTTGTGAAATGTTCATTTATGAAGGTCAAAAATGCGAATTTGCCTGCCAAAATAGGTTCAGAGTTTCAAATTTAGAGCTCACACAAATAGTTTTTTGGGTACGTTTTTAAGATTTTTGGTAGTCGCTTTGAATAAAAAAAACTACACCACCGGTTCAAGACGGACCTATCATCAAACATTTTACCTACCACTCTTGTTAAGAGGTAGTCACTTTTTTAATGCGAAAAAAGGTCAACTACGCGTCAAGAGCCCAAAAAAAGAAAACATCTAATATTGCTTCGTTGACCAAGGTCAACGAAGCTTCTCTTTAGCGTAGTTGACCTGCTTGGGAACGCCAATCAGAAGCTCCGGCTTCTATTCAGTCTGTTCAGGATTCCATACATCATTTTTCGCACTACCCCCTCGAATGCGATCAATCCTTTTCGATACCCATCGCCTCGGGATATCCGCTTTAGAGAGGAGGCTTCCCATCCCCGGGTTGCGGCCTCTAATCAGAGCTCCGCTCTTCATCAGGCCTCCACCCGGGGTTACAATACCAATCACCCCGCCGGGGTGAGATTACACAAGCGTAATCCAGAAGCTCTCCCTGCCCTCGGATAATCCTTTACTCGTTCCTAAGCTTTGCTTGGGAACGCACACTGGAAGCTCCAGCTTCCATTCATTGATCCGTGTGATCTTTCATCTAACATTTTGCCAAATCCTCAAGTTAAAGGGTAGTACCTTTTTTGTGTGAAAAAAGGTA
>NZ_JAKLWS010000070.1 GCF_022012475.1 Rhodohalobacter sulfatireducens | reverse complement strand
GACAAAATTCTGCAACCGTTTTTTACTACGAAGAAAGGCACGTCTGGAACGGGGCTTGGTCTTAGTATTACTCATGATATTATTAAAGCACATGGGGGAGAACTGAATGTTAAAACCACTCCGAGTGAAGGAACTACTTTTGCGATACTTATAAAACAATAAAGATGAGACTAAAAAACTACTTTTACTATTCTCTGTTGATAGCAATTTTATTTTGTTTTTCTACTAACGACCTGGCAGCACAATCAGTAAATCAGGAAATAGAGGATACTGCTCTTTTGCTTGGACTGGAGACCAAAATCCCTGAGCTTGGGCCGGTTGAAATTGAACCGATTGAAGCACCGGGGGTCGCTGTTGCGGAAGATCGGCACGGGTTTATGTGGTTCGGCGGAAATGACGGCCTCTATCGTTACGATGGCGATGAGTATATTCATTACCGGCACGACCCTTATGATTCTACCTCTTTATCCGAAAACTGGGTGGAGAGTCTGCATGTAGGATCCGATGATATGATATGGATTGGTACATTCGGCGGAGGACTCAACCGGTTCAATCCTGAATCGAATACCTTTACTCATTTTATTCACGAAGCTGGCAAGCCGACCAGCCTGAGTCAAGACACGGTAACGGTTATCATGGAAGACAGCCAAGGAACTGTTTGGGTGGGAACTCATGGCGGGCTAAACCGTTTTGACAAATCTACAGAAACCTTTACACGCTACCTTCACGATCCCAACAATCCGAACAGCCTCAGCAATAACCAGGTCCGTGCATTATACGAAGACTCTGAGGGTACAATTTGGATCGGTACCGGCAGTCCGGCTCCCTCTGAAACCCCGCAGGGTGAAGGCGGCCTCAATCGCTTTAACCCAGAGTCGCAAACGTTTACCCGCTTTCTTCATAATCCTGACGACTCAACATCGCTAATCACCAACAAAGTGATGTCTATTTATGAAGATTCACGAGGCATATTCTGGGTGGGCACAACCGGTGATGGTCTTCATTCGATGGATCGCCAGACGGGCCGTTTTACACGACATCTCTTTGATCCCGATGATCCAAACAAACTAAGTCGTCCTTTTTCAGATGGCTTTACAGCGGTTCCGGAAGATTGTATTGGATTTCAATGCGGCGGTGTTACGTTTATTCACGAAGATCACCAGGGAATGCTTTGGATTGGAGCCCTCTGGGGAGGGATTTATCGTTACGACCCACAATCAGGAGCTATGAGCCACCATGAGGCCCTTGATAGCGGCCTGCTTGAAAATAATATTTGGTCCATTCATGAGTCTAGTGACGGAACCCTCTGGGTGGGTGCCTGGTCCGGGATGCACAGAGTATTTGCATCGACCAATTTTTTTCCACTAATCACTCGGGATGAAAATTCTGAGAGTCTTGCCGGATTCATTGTATCAGCTTTTCAAGAAGATCCTGATTATAGAATTTGGATCACATATTATTATTCTTGGATGGAGATGCTTAATCGAAATACTGGAAGATCTACTCAATATCTATATGAAGAAAATGATCCCAACAGCCTCCTTTCGTATTCAACTATTGGAAGTTCAATAGATCAAACCGGGAACCTCTGGATTACTTATGGAAACGGTGGACTAAGTCGGTATAATAAAACAGAAGATATCTTTGAGCACTTCTTTGCTGACCCAGAAAATATTCAAAAATTTTACAATACTTTATCCATATTTGTCGATCGTAATGATCAAATGTGGCTTGGTACACTTGGTTCAGGCCTTTACCATCTTGATCCTGAGAGTGAAACAATTATCAACAACTATACAAACAATACAAATAACCCGGCCACCTTAAGTAATAACAGGGTTTTGGTCATCAGGGATGCCCATGATGGAATGCTGTGGGCCGGGACCGAGAACGGATTAAATCAGATTGATACAAGTCAGACCAATAGTCCAACCCAGAATAAAATACAAAGATTTCTTCAGGGAAGAATTATAACCTCACTTTTTGAGGATACAGCGAATCGTCTTTGGGTGGGAACATGGGGGGATGGGCTGCATCTCTTGGATCCTTCAACCGGTCAGACTGTAAAATATAATTCAAGTGACGGCTTACCTTCCGACAAAGTAGCCGCCATCCTTAAAGACGATAACGGGTTCCTTTGGGTTAGTACGTCTGAAGGGCAATATACAACTCCTGTCCATGGAAATATTTCTCGTTTTAATCCCAAAACAGAATCCTTTATCAACTTTAGTACCCAGGAAGGACTTCCAAATATTGGTTTCTTTCCGAGTACTGCACTAAAAACACACGATGGACTACTGCTTTTTGGTGGTAATGGGGGATATACTTTTTTTGATCCATCGGTTATCCGGGAGCCTGCCTATCGCTCTCCAAAAATTGCTCTTACCGGGTTTCGAATATTTAACGAGGAGGTAAACGCTGACGAAGGCGGTATATTAAACCGCCCTGTCTATTTGCAAGACTCATTAGAGCTATCCTACGGGCAAAACGATTTTACCTTCGATTATACGGCCTTTGCCTACAGCACTTCTGATCAAATCCAATATCAATATCATCTGGAACCCTTCGATACCGATTGGGTAAGCGCACGATCTCAACGCAGTGCACGATACTCCAGAATTCCACCGGGTGAATACCGGTTTCGGGTTCGAACCATTGACAGCAGAGGAGAATATAGTGTAGAAGAAGCTTCCATGGACATACTTATTCTACCTCCCTGGTGGCAAACCTGGTGGGCGTATGGCCTTTATGTACTGCTTTTTGTTGCAGCTATTTTTGCCGTAGATCGATTCCAGCGTAGAAGACTGATTACTAAAGAACGCGAACGGGCACGCGAACGTGAATTGGAGCAAGAGAAAAAATATTCCAAGCAATTGCAGGAAGCCTATTCCGAACTTGAAGATTCACTTAAAAAACTTACTGCCGCCCAAGATCAACTCGTGCAGCAGGAAAAACTTGCAAGTTTGGGTCAGCTTACCGCCGGCATCGCTCACGAAATCAAAAATCCGCTGAATTTTGTTAATAATTTTTCGGATTTGAGTATCGAGTTGGTGGAAGAAGCAAGGGAAGAGCTGTCAGCTCTCAGCAATCAGCTTTCAGAGGGCGCAGAGAAATCTCCCCTCAAGGGGAGTGCCGAAGCGGAGCGAAGGCGAGGGGTGTCTGATGAGGCCACGAACCACGGCTTGATCCTCGAAATCCTCGACGACATCGAGATGAACCTCCGCAAAATCCACAAACACGGTACCCGGGCCGACGGCATCGTCAAATCGATGCTTCAGCACAGCCGCGGCGGCTCCGGCAAAATGGTACCGACCGATATCAATACACTTATTAAAGAATACACCAACCTGGCTTTTCACGGAATGCGGGCCGGAAAGGATCCAATCAACGTTGATATTGAACTGGATTTAGATAAGAATGTTGGAGAAGTCGAAATGATCACCGAAGACTTCAGCCGGGTGAT
>NZ_JAKLWS010000006.1 GCF_022012475.1 Rhodohalobacter sulfatireducens | reverse complement strand
CTTATGAAATTGATGAGGTGATTATCGCGCGGAGGCCCCACCCGTTCCCATCCCGAACACGGCCGTTAAGCTCCGCAGCGCCGATGGTACTCCAACCGGGGTAGAGTAGGTCGTCGCCTCATCCCTTTTTTTCCCCAACAAAGCCTCCAGTGTAACCCACTCGGAGGCTTTTTTTGTTATATCCTTCTCTCCACAACTTCCATCATACCGGGATACCAATCTGCAAAAGTACCGTCTTCAATTTTTTCACGAATAGTCTCCATCAACCACAAATAAAAGGTGAGATTGTGTTTGGAAGCCAGTTCAAGGCCAAGTAATTCTTCATTCCGAAACAGGTGATGAACATAACTCATTTTATAACGTTGACAAGCATCAGAGGGAAAGTCTGGATCAAGCGGTTTATGGTGATTCTTCCACTTGGCATTTCGAATATTAATCGTCCCATTTCTTGTGAACAGCATTCCGTTTCGAGCATTTCTTGTCGGCATCACGCAATCAAACATATCAATCCCTAATGCTACACATTGCAACAGGTTACCCGGAGTTCCGACGCCCATCAAATAACGAGGTTTTTCACGGGGTAGGAGATCGGTATTGTAATCGGTGACCTCATACATCAAATCTGAAGGTTCACCGACACTGAGTCCGCCAATGGCAAGTCCTTCAAAATCCAGCGATGCCATAAATTCGCTGGATTCTTTTCGCAGATCCTCAAACGTACCACCTTGAACAATCCCAAATTGCATTTGCTGATGGCCATAAAGCGGTTCCGTTTCTTCAAACTGTTTGCGTCCCCGTTCTGCCCAACGGTGTGTCAATCCCATCGACTCTTTTACATAGTCGTACTCAGCTGGATAGGGCGGACATTCATCCAGGATCATCATGATATCAGATCCCAATACACGCTGTGTATCCACTACATTTTCGGGTGTGAACAGGTGTTTAGATCCATCAAGATGACTTTGGAATTCAGCACCTTCTTCCCGCAGTTCACGAATATCAGATAAAGAAAAAATCTGGTACCCTCCGGAGTCGGTGAGAATGGGTTTATCCCATCCCATGAAACTGTGGAGTCCGCCGGCATCCTGCATAATATGATTTCCCGGCCTAAGATAAAGGTGATATGTATTTCCAAGTATAATTTGGGCTTTTACTTTATTCTTAAGATCATCTTGGTTGACAGCCTTTACGGTTCCAAGTGTACCAACAGGCATAAAAATTGGAGTTTCTATGCTGCCGTGATCCGTTTCCAGTAAGCCTTTTCGTGCCTTCGTTTTATCAGAAACTTTATTTAATTGGAACAAGAACGTTACCTATTTTAAGAGTTCAAATATTTTGCGTTAAACTACAATAAAAGATCTTCTTAATCATTTTGATTCAAGAGGGAAATGCATAGATTTAGCTTTCTCTCCGTTGGTGTTCTACGTATAAATAGTTCAATCTCCTTATTATTGCTCAGAATGAGTGACTCAATAGTTATAATTCCTACTTTCAATGAAGCCCATAATATTGGGCGAATGATCGATCAGATCCTTTCCCTAAGTATGGATATAGATATATTGGTGATTGATGACGGGTCGCCGGATGGAACTGCAGAGATTGTTAAAAGCAAAATAGAAGGCAATAATGAACGCATTTATTTGATTGAAAGAAATGGCAAGCAGGGACTTGGAACTGCGTACGTGAAAGGTTTTGAATATGCTCTTGATAAAGGATATACGTTCATTTGTGAGATGGATGCCGATTTTTCTCATAATCCTGAAGATTTACCACGTTTGATAGAAACAGTAAAATCGGGAGATTCGGATTTAGCTGTTGGTTCAAGGTATTCTGATGGGATTAGTATTGTTAACTGGCCGCTAAGCCGTTTAATTCTATCCTACTGCGCCAATCTTTACGCAAGAATGATTACAGGTATCCCGATTAAGGATACTACGGCCGGATTTAAATGCATCCACCGAAAAGTTTTAGAGGCATTGGATTTGGAACGGATCAGTTCAAACGGATATGCATTTCAGATTGAAATTCATTTTCGGGCATGGAAAGCTGGTTTTAAACTGAAAGAGGTATCAATCATCTTTAGAGAAAGAGAAGAGGGAGTCTCAAAAATGTCGAAATCGATTGTGAGAGAAGCAGTTTGGAGAGTGTGGAGCCTGAAATTTAAGTCACTGATAGGATCACTTTAATAGAGTTTTGTAATGCTTTGCCGTCCGAACGCCGATTTTCAGGGCAATAAAATTACCATTTTTTAAGATACCCATCTGACGGAAACCGCAACCATCCGAGGAGAACTCAATTCTATTTCTCAAAAATTCCACTAATACAAAATGGAACCGAAAGAGACCGCACTGTTTCGTTCTTTTTCATCCCACCAATAATAGTTCAGAAGCTCGCCTTTTTTATCAGGAAACATTCGCAGGTATGTGTAGAGTGGCGGAAATCCGCAAATTCGAGTGGAATCATAATCTTTTTTCAGATGATTCAGGAGTTCCCCGGGATTGCCAGTAACCGAAATATCGAGTAATTGTTTATCTGATTCTTCCACAGTTTCGCGAAGGGATGAAGCTGGTTCAGAGTCACCAAATTTCTGGCCTACGTGTGATAAGTCGCCACTGATTAACACCATCGTATCTTCATCTACAAAGGGTTTCAACTGGGTTGTAAAGATTTCAATTTTTTGCCCAAGATCTCCATCCTCCTTGTAGTAAAGATCATCGAAATTGGATACAAGAATTGGGACAATTTTAAAATCATGTGTCCAAATGGTGGAAGCGAATAGCAGGTGAAACTCAATACTGTGTTCAATCCTGTGAGCACGGTCTTTCAACGTAAACCCATTTTCAGGGCTTTTTTCGTTGAGAGATTCGATGAGATCGATATCCGGTATCAGCGACCGGCCCGGCATTTGGAATGCTTTTTTTGATCCGATAAATGGGAAGCCGTCGTAATATTTGTAGTAATAATCGGCATAATGAGAAGTTGCCAGGATGACAACCCTCTTCGGTTCTGAATTATTCAGATGGGCAAAAGCCTCTCCATACAGTTTTTTTCCAACCGAGAGTTCAATGTGAGGAGCATATAGCGCTTGGGGTGATTGATCGTAAAAACGTCCATTTTCTGAAATGATTTCTGAAACATACGTTTTTATCTCCTCCGGATCGTTGGGATAACTTTCGCCGGCTAACACGTGTGGACGAATATGACTTTTCTCGAAATCCACTTCCATTTGATCAGCAAAAAATCGGAAATAATCCGAGTGCAACGCCCGATGTTGGTCTAACAACTGGACAAAATCGAGTAAATTATCGTGGCTTATATTTCCATCTACCTGCTGATGAATGTGTTCAATACTGGTATCTCCATTCAGCATCTGAAGAAGTGGATGTATGTTGGCATCGAGAGCAAAATTCTTGGAGAGATATCCCATCGAGTCATGGAAGTATAACAGGTCCCTGCCTTTATCTTCAATAGGAATGATTTGAATATCCCCCCGGAGAGCCGGTACAGGATCAGTTTTGGAATGAAAAAGTTCTTTATTTCTCAGCATCAGCTTGTCCTCTCATTTTCCAGCATTCGCACTTCTTTCCGTATTTGATGCAGATCGGGTGATCCGGCGGTTCGGAAATTCGTGCTTTGCAGGCATTTCGCCCGTGATGAATAAAAAGATGTGAGACATCTGTCCAGGTCTCACGCGGAAAAAGCGCCATTAAATCCTTCTCAATTTTGTTGGTATTCTTTTTCTCTTTAGTTAATCCAAAACGATTAGAAAGGCGTTTCACATGTGTATCCACCACCACGCCTTCATTTTTTCCAAATGCATTGCCCAGAACTACATTAGCTGTTTTTCGAGCAGCCCCTCTCAGTGTTAGAAGCTCCTTCATCGTTTGGGGGACTTCTCCGTCAAATTCATCAACAATAATGTTGGAGGATTCTTTAAGAGATTTGGCTTTATTTCTGTAAAAACCGGTTGATCGAATCAGTTCCTCGAGATCTTCAAGGTCTGCTTTAGCCATAGCTTCCGGTGTAGGATAGGCCTCAAAAAGATCGGGAGTTACTTTATTAACCCTTACATCGGTGCACTGAGCACTTAAAATTGTGGCAATCAGCAGTTCAAATGGATTCCGGTGATCCAGCTCACATCGCGGATCGGGATAATATTCAAGGAGTTCATTATAGAGTTCAAGTGCCCGTTCTTTTTGTTTCTTTGATTTATTGGGGAGTTTAGCCACAGATCTATTTGATTATACTTTTCGATTATCGGTCAATCACTCATCATAACGAATGCAGGTAGAGTATTTAACCAATCCGCTATTTAATTTAATTCCAAATCGAAGTTCGTAAAACAACACCGTCTCTTCAAATCTTAAACTCAATTCATTTTGAACTTATCTGCAGACATGTCTTAAATATTTATATTCTATACCTGCTTTCCCAGACGATGATGATAAAAAGTTTGTAAGCACATGCTATAAATGTGTAAACTCACACCGATCAATAGATTGTTGAATAAAATTCCTTATGAGTAAGAAAGCCACCTACGGCACCGTACTATTATTTACACTCATCTATGTGCTCAGTTTTGTTGACCGGCAGATTGTAGCCGTCCTGGGGGTTCAAATCCGGAATGCGCTGCAACTCAGCAATTTTCAGATCGGTTTGCTTTATGGCCCCGCTTTTTCTTTCATCTATGCCGTTGCGGGAATTCCAATGGGGCGTCTTGCAGACAAAACTTCCCGTAAGGGGATGATTTGCCTGGGTCTCTTTATCTGGAGTTTTATGACTGTAGTAAGTGGTTTTGCGGCCTCATTCTTCTTTTTGGTTACCGCGAGATTGTTTGTTGGTTTGAGCCAGGCAATGCTGAGTCCCGCCGTATATTCCTACCTTGCTGATACATTTTCTCATCAAAAAAGAGCAACAATTTTTTCCTTTTATACAGGTGGCATATTTATCGGAGTGGGGTTGTCATTTTTAGTCGGCGGATCGATCTCAATGGCGTATGACTGGAGAATGGCTATGGTATCTGTTGGAGTTCCGGGATTGATTATCGCTCCAATCACCTGGTGGTTTTTAAAGGAGCCGAAACGTCCAAATCAAAAAACTGAAGTTGAGAACAACACATTTTCAGAGATCGCCGAACTACTCAAGAAAAAAACTATTCGGTGGCATTTAATCGGGTTTTCCAGCCTCGCTTGTACCGGCTACACACTTCTCGCATTTGTAGGAAATCTGTTTAGTGATACATTTAATCAACCCGAACTCATTCCAAAATTCGGGTGGTTCATGATGGGCGTGGCCGTAACCGTTGTACTTTCCGGGCGAGTGGCAGATTGGTTGGCCAAAAGAAAACCGGAGTATCGTTTTTTGATGGGTATCGCAGCAGCGCTGGGTGGTCTGCCGTTCTATCTTTTTGGTTTGTTTCAGCCCAATCCTACCACTGCATTTATCTGTGTGGGCATTGGAGTTTTGATCTCCTCCTCCTATAATGGC
Source organism: Rhodohalobacter sulfatireducens (assembly GCF_022012475.1). Classification (GTDB taxonomy): domain Bacteria; phylum Bacteroidota; class Rhodothermia; order Balneolales; family Balneolaceae; genus Rhodohalobacter; species Rhodohalobacter sulfatireducens. The sequence continues at coordinate 200,384 of NZ_JAKLWS010000006.1, read as the reverse complement.
GTGGCCGCAGCACTGCTTCAATATTTTGTTAGAAGCGATCAGCGAGCGCTGGCCGGCGGAGTGTATCTTTTTGTGATAAGTATTGCCGGATTTGGATTAGGACCTCCTGTGGGTGGATGGCTGATTGACACTGTTTTTTCAGGTCCGTACGCCGTATCATATTCGTTTATTACAATCACGATATTTTGCAGTACATTAGCCACAATTTCATTTGTGCAGGCGATGAAAACCTATCATCAGGATGTTGTGCCGACTGATTGTTAAAAAATTAAATATTCATAAATACCGATAGATTTGAACGCAGATCAAACAGATTCAAGTGAACTACAGCAGGATGTGACCTCATGGAAGGAGTCACCATTTTTAATCATCAAAGGTTTTTTGATGGGTTCTGCCGACATAGTACCCGGCGTTAGCGGTGGAACAATGGCATTGATAACCGGGATTTATGACCGGCTGATTTTTGCCATTAAAAGCGCGGATTGGACAGCCGTTAAAACAGCTTTGTCGTTTCAATTCAAAAAGTTTTTTGAGCACTTTCACTGGAAGTTTTTTCTGCTGTTATTCTCGGGCATTTTTCTCGCCGTAATCTTTTTTACCAGGATTGTTCCGCTCCAGGTATATATGTTTACCCATCCCGAAATTGTTTATGGACTATTTTTTGGATTGATTGTTGGGTCGATTTACCTGTTAATGGCAGAGGTTAAAAAAGCAGAGAGAACACCTGTTAACTTTTTATACCTGGTTGCGGGAGCACTGATCGGTTTTTGGGTGGTGACTTTGGTCCCGGCTGATACACCAGAGTCTTTTTGGTTTGTGTTTCTGTCGGGCTCCGTGGCCATTTGCGCTATGATTTTACCCGGAATATCGGGGTCTTATCTGTTGCTAATTTTCCGAAAGTATGATTACATCCTGTCTCAACTTGGAGCGATCGGGACAATTGATACAGTTCAGGCACTTTTAAATTTGGTACCATTTGTTATCGGAGCTTTGGTTGGGATCATACTATTTTCCAGGCTTTTATCATGGCTGCTGAAGAACTTCCACACGGCTACATTAATGGTACTCATTGGGTTTTTGGTTGGATCACTGTACGTAATTTGGCCGTACCAAGACCGAACATTTGAAGATCATGTTCGGGAAATAGAGATTGTTGAGATGACGGACCCAATCGTAGAGGAGTTACAGCAGCGGGATTCGATACCGCCGGGTCCTGAATATAAACGTCTCGGGGAGGTAGAAAATCCTGATGCGATGTTCGACCGATTAAAGCGCGTTGAGATTGAAACAGTATCGAGAAAGCTGGTTTCCAGTCAGCCGCATTTTCCGGGATTCAATTGGCCGGAAGAGGATGAAACGATCGACCTATATGGCGGACTTTCAGGTATGGCGATTGGCCTGAGCCTGATTGTAGGAATTGCTTACCTTCGCAAAAAAAGTTAAAAAAGATAGATAAGCGATTCTTCCCCAGTGTTTTATGTCGTTGAAGTTTGATTTTATTTCTTTATTTAGAAAATGAAATTGTTAAAGAAATCAACACATTTTCTGTATTTTAAAGTATAATCTATCATCAAAAATATTGGTGCAATCATGCTTACATTTAAAAAGATTTTAGTACCAACAGATTTCTCCGCGGGATCAGAAAGAGCCTACTCAGTTGCTCAAAATATTGCTGATACATTTGGCGGGGTAATTGATTTCATTCATGTTGTACCTACCCTTACATATTTGAATGAAAGTATCAAGAGAATTGGCTTGCCCCTGGATATGGACAAGGATATTTATCCACAGATTATAGATGAGTCTGAGCTGAAACTTGAAAAGGCGATGGATCAATATCTGAAGGATAAGAACAAGGGAAAACATATTACAAAAATTAACCGGCGGCCGTCTTACGCAATTTCTGAGTATGCCCATAAACATGACTATGACCTGATTGTTATCGGCTCAAAAGGCAAAGATGAAACGAAAATGATTCGGGGTGGAACCACAGAGCGCGTGATTCGCCGATCGAAAGTTCCGGTATTTTCGGTAGATGATCGTTTTGACAAGAACAAAGTGAAAAATGTGCTGGTGACTACGGATTCATCCAACATGTCTCTGGTAGCATTTCCGCTGGCTGTGGCTATTGCAGATGCATTTAAAGCAAAAATCACCTTGATGCACGTTGTAGAACTCTACGGCAGTATCTCAGAAAATCTTCCCAAGAATATAAACAAGGGAGAACTGGTGTCCATCTATGAGGGGATTATCGAACGGGTGAACCGGTTCCTTTCTGACAAAGGCCTGGAAAATGTACATGTTCAGCGAACCGGTGTGACCTATGAAGATGAAGTGATTATTACCGACGGAGAGAACAGCCGTTCCATCCAGCTCTCAACCATTGTTGAAAAAGGCATTTCCGCGCACTATGAAATTGAAGCCTATGCTTCTGAAAAAGCCGATATCGTGATGATGGCAACACACGGCCACAGCGGGTTTGCCCACCTGATTCTCGGTTCTACGGCCGAAAAAGTAGCACAATACGTGAAAAAACCGGTCATTACCATCCGGCCCGATGAAGATGAGTTTGAGGATTAACAGACTAATATTTAGAGATTTATTTTAATATTTCTGTATTTATCATTGCCAAAGTGGTGGTGAATGTCCTTCTGCTGAAGTTTCTTGTCAAAAAGCTTTCAATTTTTGGCCGTGATAATTCTATGTAGCTCAGTAAATGAGGAAACCATATTCGAATAAACCTATCTATGAAGTTTGTTTTCCATGAAACATTCATTCATAAAAAAGGATTCTCGCCTGTTAAATTCGATGAGCTATAGTTCTTGCCTTTCTCTTGATCTAAAGATGCCAAGTATCTCTCATCTTAAAACTATTGTCTAACGAGCGTTTCTCCTTGTTTATGATATTGCTTGTAATTTCAATTTCATCAAATTTATTGTTCTATTTATCAGCAGCAAATAAAAAAACTGTAAGGGATTTATTTTTTTCGGTTCATATTAATAAGGGGAAACTATTCATCATAAAAAGAACTAATTATGAGTAAGCTTAAAATTATTAATAAACACGTTGAGCGCTATAAAAACCAAAAATTAAAATCACCGGGGAAAGCTTGGCCATTCGATATTCGAGATGCCTTGATTTGCGTAAACAAACATATTTTTGATCCCAACTATTCAGTAAAAACTATGCGGGATCTTTGTAATCTATCTGACACAAACTTTTCTTCCAGATTCCGTCATTATGTAGGAATGACACCAAGAGAGTACATTACATTTCACCGAGTTCAATCCGGTATGATGTTATTTCGTAATAAAAAATTAAAACATGTACGGGTTAGTGAAATTGGCTTTACTGTTGGTTATGAAAACCCTTCTTCCTTTACGATGACTTTTAAAAGATATACTGGCCTATCGCCCAAAGAATGGAAAAGAGTACAAATGCAATAAATTGTGTAGAGATATTTTAAGAGAAAAGTGAAAAAAATTTCTTTTATATCTGTTTGTTTTCTTTTAGAAAATTTAGGGGACTGTTATCACAACCTGGCGTTATTGAAAAATAAACGTCTAGGGTCACGCAAATAGGTAATGGTTCCTGCCAGAGAGCTAAATTTTTCAGATAAGCAAAAATTTACTTAAATGAAAAATCAACTATTTCCAAAGGAGATCATTGAGAATTCACAGCAAGCCAATTTTGCGAAGCACTCACTGAAGTCTAAAGTTATTTATTCGACTATCGTTGTGTTTTTGATTGGTATACTTTTTCTTCTGCCATTCACTGATGTAGATGTCGGGGTTCGCAGCACGGGAGTGGTTCGACCCATCACGGAGTTGGTACAGATTAGGGCTCCGGTATCAGGTAAGATACAGGTACTGAATGCCATGGATAACAGTACTATCAGGCGAGGTGATATTTTTGCAACAATTGAATCGCCCGAACTATCTGAAAGACTTCGCTTTAATGAAGAACGTCAGCAGGAGATCTCCATTTACCTTGATGATCTTGACGCTCTACAGCGTGTAGATTCACTAACTATAAATATCACATTAGAATTGAAATCTCCCCGTTACCGGCAAGCCTGGCTGGAATTCAGACAAAAACTTCTCAATCAACGACAGGAGATCAACCAATTAGACAGGCAACTTGAAAGGAAAACTATTCTTTTCGATAAAGATGCTATTAGTCAATCAGCACTGGAAGAGACTCAATATTCACGGGATGCTGCAGTAAATCGCTATAAGCTCCTTTTGGGACAGCAACAGAATAAATGGAAAGAAGAGGAGATTACTTTTCAAAATGAACTTGATCAGCTCGGATCAGAACATATTCAGCTAAGTGAAGAGTTAAGTCGAACTGAGATCCGATCGCCTATTACAGGCACAGTTCAAAACAGTGACGGAATTCTACAAAACAGTTTTGCCTATGCAAATCAGGTGATGGGGGAAATTTCGCCGGATACCAGCCTGGTTGCTGAAGCTTATGTTTCTCCAAAAGATATTGGTCTCTTACAGCCAGGTATGCCGGTACGAATGCAGATCGACGCATATAACCAAAACCAGTGGGGAGTACTAACCGGTAGAATTAAAACAATCTCTAAAGATGTGATGATGAATGAAGACCAGCCACTATTTAAAGTTCGATGCACTCTCGATCAAACATTTTTAGAACTAAAAAACGGCTTTAGGGGTGATGTTAAAAAGGGGATGACGTTCCAAGCTCGGTTTATAGTTAGTCGCCGGAGTCTTTTTCAGCTTCTATATGATAATATGGATGATTGGTTGAATCCATCATGGGGAGGAAATGAGCAAATGTCACAAAAAGGAAGTTAAAGTCATGAAAAAGCGAAAGTTTGGTATCAAACAACACGATATAACCGACTGTGGAGCCGCCTGTTTGGCTTCAGTAGCGGCTCACTTTGGCTTACAAATGCCCATATCTAAAATTAGACAGTATGCTTCAACAGATAAAAAAGGTACAAATATTCTTGGTATGATAGAAGCGGCGGAAAAACTTGGGTTATCTGCCAAAGGTGTGAAGGGTGAATTTGAAAGCCTATTTAAAATTCCTACACCAACCATTGCACACGTAGTTGTCAAGGAAGTGCTTCACCATTTTGTGGTGATTTATAATACGACTGACAAATACATCGAAGTGATGGACCCAATGGACGGAAAGTTACATAAGATTCCACATGAAGAGTTCAAAGAGCAATGGACAGGTGTATTGGTATTGATAACACCATCTGGGAATTTTGAAAAGGGAAACGAAAAAGTATCCATCACAAGCCGGTTATGGTTTTTGCTCAAACCACATTGGACTGTTCTCTTACAAGCATTGATAGGGGCGGCAGTTTTTACCATTGTTGGTCTCTCAACAGCCATTTTTGTTCAATTAATTGTGGATTATGTTCTTGTCGACGGGAACCGTAATCTTTTGAATTTGCTGGGTATAGGCATGATTCTGCTACTGCTGTTGCAGATTTTTATAGGTGTAGCCAAAACAGTATTTGTTCTGAAGACCGGACAATTGATCGATGCTCGGCTCATTCTTGGGTACTATAAACACTTGCTTAAACTCCCGCAACGGTTTTTTGATACAATGCGCGTAGGAGAGATTATATCCAGGATCAACGATGCCGTGAAAATCCGGGCATTTATCAATGATGTAGCAATTAATATCATTGTAAATATCTTTATTGTACTTTTTTCATTCGGACTGATGTTTACCTATTTCTGGAAACTTGGTTTGATTATGCTCGCCATTATTCCTGTCTATGCACTGGTTTATTTCATTACAAATCAGATCAATAAGAGAACACAGCGTAAACTGATGGAAGATGCTGCAGACCTGGAATCTCAGCTTGTTGAATCGCTGAATTCAGTCTCAACCATTAAACAATTTGGCCTGGAAGATTTTGCCAATATGAAAACTGAAACTCGGTTTGTGCAGTTACTGAAAACAGTCTATCGTTCTGGTCTGAACTCTGTTTTTTCAGGGAATGCATCTCAGTTTACCTCCAAAATTTTTACAATTATTCTACTATGGGTGGGTGCTGGTTTTGTGCTTCAGGGTGATATCACGCCTGGTGAACTTCTCTCATTCTACGCAATTATAGGATATTTCACAGGCCCGGTAAGCGAACTGGTAGGTATGAATAAAACGATACAGGATGCCATGATTGCTGCTGACCGCCTATTCGAAATTATGGATCTTGATAAGGAGGAACAGGGACAGAATGTTGCACTAAAACCAGAAATGATCGGTGATATCCGGTTTAGTGACGTTCATTTTAGATACGGCTCTCGGGTTGACGTGTTTAAAGATCTTAATTTGGTAATCCCTAAAGGAAAAGTAACAGCTTTTGTGGGCGAGAGTGGGTCAGGTAAGACTACACTGGTTAATATCCTGCAGAGAATGTACCCGATTGAATCGGGACGAGTTACTATAGGAGATATAAATTTGGCTCATATCGACACAAGAAGTTTGAGGGATATGATATCGGTGGTTCCCCAGAAGATCGACCTATTTAGTGGTAATGTGATCGATAATATTGCAGTGGGAGCGTTTGATCCGGATATGGAGAAAATTCTACATATCTGTAAAACACTCGGCATCCTCTCATTTATAGAAGATCTGCCCAACGGATTTGAAACGCATCTGGGTGAAAATGGAGCTGCTCTCTCAGGTGGCCAAAAACAACGTATTGCCATTGCCAGGGCACTTTATAAAGATCCGGAAATCCTGATATTGGACGAAGCAACCTCATCACTCGATTCAGCCTCTGAACAGTACGTCCAAGATGCGGTGAGCTACCTTCGTGATGAGGGAAAAACAGTGATCCTTATTGCTCACCGTTTCAGCACCGTTTTTATGGCCGATAAGATCAGTGTACTTGAAAAAGGTAAACTTGTCGAGGAGGGAGCTCACAAAGAACTTCTATCAAACAAAAGTCACTATTACCGGTTGTGGCAGAATCAGTTTCCATTTTTGAATGGAGAATTAAATTCAGCGAAACTTCAACCTCAATCATAAGACTATGGCACTTTATGATTACCTAAACCGCATCAGGAGATTAGATGCTCTTATTCGTCAAAAAAGAACAGGTTCTCCCAAAGAACTTGCCGAAAAACTGGACATTTCAGAGCGTTGGCTCTATATCTTTTTAGATGAACTAAAGACTGAATTGGATTGCCCAATCCGGTATGACCGAAGGAGACAAAGTTATGTCTATAAAAAACCCGGGAAAGTAGTCATTGGTTTTAGAAAAGAGATGAAAAAATGGGAATTGAAAACGGTTAGTGGAGGGAAAAAGTCAAGATTGTTTTCTCACTGTATGTATAAGTGCAGTGGCTTGGATTATACTATGAATGCAGCCAAAAAGTTTGGTTGATTTAAATAAACTTCAAATAAATCATTTGTTATTATGGAAAAGTTAAAAATATTAAGATCGAATGAAATGCAGAAGATAAGTGGTGGTGGATTTCTATCTGGAGCACTAGGTGCACTTGCCTTATCAGCGCTTTATGATGTGATTTCTAATCATGAAGCCTTTGTAAAAGGGTTCAAAGAGGGATTCGAAAATAATACACCGGAAGCTTATAAATAAATTATAATTTAAATATTTTAAAACCATGATTACTTTGAAGCAAAATGGACTGGAAAATCTAAACAAAAATGAGTTAATGATGATTTATGGAGGAGAAAACGTACCAGGTACGTTTGCTGATGAAATTGGTACTTTCCTCGGCGCTATGTGGGCTGGTATTTTTACATCGCATAGAACTAGAGCTGAGGGACAAATTCTTGCAACTCAACAAAAATACGATTGATCGTAAAACAGCACCCGACATAAATATTAACTGTTTACTGACAGACTTGGTTATTATTTTACCAAGTCTGTCTGCATTTAATAAATCTATTTTAAACATGAAATTTTTAAATAAATATCTGAAAGTATTTATCATTGGTTTAGTTGTGAGTATTGCTTACTCAATTTTAGCCAATCATAGTAGTGAAACTATTAATTTGTCCTCTCTAGTTCTTGACATACAGCATCCAGTGGTTGCGGTTTCTTTAACAGCTCTGTTTTATCTATTTAATAGATTAAAGACTTAAAACCTTGAATCTAGACATATAAAATCATTTGAAGCAAAAGCTTCAAGTTAATAATCTGTAATTACTTGTCTTTATCGATTTTTTTAAAGTAGATTACTATTCCACACCCGATACATGTAAGAATAATAAGGTATTCACGACCATCTTTTTCAAAAAAAAACTGTAAGGGATTCACTTTTTTCGGTTCATAATAGTGAGAGTGATGATATTTTGAATCAAAAAATGATGAATGGATAGAATACAATTGACATCCGAGATATTTATTCACAACAAAAAAGTGTCTGAATGAAGAAAGATTACATAATAATCTTTTTAATATATCTCGTTTACCTTGGGTACTACTATTTTTTTGCAGAAGATTTTCTAAATAAATTTCTGACCTCTTCCATCATAGTCATTGGGGTAGGTTTTGGAATTTATTTTTTCCCAGAAGAAAAGATGAGACGCAAAAGTAAATTTCAAAGGATTAAATCCTTTCTGGTATTTCTCGGGATCATCATCCTGTTAACCCTGGCTATTGATTATCTATATCCTTTTATAAAAGGACGTTTTATTGATCTTTTATCGTAACTAAATACTGATAAGAAACAAATTTATCCGGGGCAACAAGAGTAGAACGAATCGATTTTAATTTATAGGTATGGATAGTCTATTTATTTTTTATCTCCCTATTTTTATGGTGACATATTTGGCATTCTACCTTCTAGATGGAAAGATAAAAAAAAACAATCATTCATATATTCAAGGAATATTACTCAAAATTGTACTCTATGTGTTGTTGTTACTGCTAATATTACAACTTATTTATTGGTTTTTTTTACCTGGTTATAACTATACGGGAAGTTAATTTGACTTGGATTCATACTGAACCAAAACAGAATAAAATTCGTACTTGTTTAGGATAATATTAAACTTTTTCAATGGATTTGTGTTTTTAAATAAGTTCAGAGATTTTAATGGTTCAAGTGAAGACGTTGAGCGCAAAATTTCAATACAATTCTATTTGATATCATGTTAAATCTTAAGAAAGTGGCATATCCCTGCAATAGGTTTATACGATTTATAACTACAAACAAAACAAACAGTAATATGAGAAAGATTGGTACAAAACTCCTGGCTCTGTTTTTAGTGGTAGCACTATTACCGGCTATCGCAGACTCCCAGGATCTCGAAAGCTTCGAAGAAAACGTAACTGAATTTACACTCGACAACGGCCTCAAATTTATTGTGGTAGAACGACCGGTTGCACCGGTTGTGAGTTTTGTAACCCACGTGGATGTTGGAGGAGCTAATGAACCCATTGGTCATACAGGTATGGCTCACATTTTTGAGCATATGGCATTTAAGGGGACAGACTACATTGGTACTACAAATTGGGAAGAAGAGAAAAAAGTAATTGAAGAATTAGATCAAGTTTATCAGCAGTGGCTGCAGGAATCGTACAGACCGTCACCTGATTCTGTGAGGTTAGAACAACTTTGGACTCAGTTTACTGAACTTCAGGAAGAGGCGGAACAATATGTAGTCAATAATGAATATTCTCAAATAATTGATAGAAATGGTGGAACCGGAATGAATGCCGGTACCGGGGCAGATCTCACAATCTATTATTACAGCCTGCCAGAAAACCGCATGGAATTATGGTTTTCCCTGGAATCAGATCGGTTTAAAAACCCTGTATTTCGGGAGTTTTATAAAGAAAAGGAGGTGGTACGTGAAGAGCGAAGGTCAAGTGTTGAATCGCAACCCCTTGGACGACTCATTGAAGAATTTCTTGCTGTAGCCTATACAGCTCATCCCTATGGCAGTCCGGTGATCGGATGGAATTCTGACATAACGGCAACGACTATAGAAGATGCCCGAGAGTTCTATAATACTTATTACGTACCCAGTAATATTACGATTGCTATTGCAGGTGATGTAGACGCTAATGAAGTACGAGAAATGGCAGAAACATATTTTGGTGATTTGGAAGAAGGCCCGGAAGCTCCACCTGTTTATACAAAGGAGCCGGAGCAAAGAGGTGAACGACGTTTTAGCATTCAAGGTCAATCGCAACCAATTTTATTGATGGGCTATCATACAGTTGCCCAGGATCATCCGGATGCAAAAGCCCTTGAAATTTTGGGGTCTATTATTTCAAGCGGTCGTACTTCCCGACTCTATAAAAGATTGGTTGAGGATGAGCAGCTTGCTTTGACGGTACAAGCCTTCAATGGATATCCGGGCACAAAATTCGAAACCATGTTTTTAACATATGCACTGCCAAATCAAGGTGTGGAAGTAGATACACTTGAAAATGCAATTCATGAAGAGATTCAAAAAGTTAAAAATGGAGAGTTAACCCAACAGGAACTCCAACGGGCAAAGACAAATGCGAGGGCTAATTTAGTTCGGTCCCTTGATTCAAACAGTGGATTGGCACAGGCTTTTGCTATTACTGATGGACAACAGGGTGATTGGCGAAAAGTCTTCACAGATATAGAGGAACTGAATGAAGTTACCCTGGATGATTTACAGCGAGTAGCAAATACCTACTTCACTGAAGATAATCGTACTGTCGGAACCATTGTAAACCAAGATAATGAGGAGGTTGCAGATGCGAACTGATAAACAATTATCACCTGATTCTTTAACTAAAAATATCTCTGGCATTATGAAAAGAGTTGTCCTTCTGTGCTTGTTTTTTACTCTGATAAACTCAGTACTCAATGCACAAAAAACATATGATGAACTGGAATTTCCCGAACTCAATGAGTTCCAGGTACCTGAAGTGGAAACATTTACGTCTGATAATGGAATTACATTTTTTCTGCTTGAAGATAGTGAACTGCCGCTGATAGATCTTAGTGTAATCATTAAAACCGGCGGTGTTTTGGATCCGGCTGATAAAGAGGGATTGGCATCAATAACCGGTACGGTAATACGCTCAGGAGGTTCGGAACTACATTCTGCAGATTCCTTGAATGTAATGCTCGAAAACAGGGCTGCCAGTATGGAAACGGGAATCGGTTTTTCATCGGGAAGTGCAAGCATGAACGTCCTGAAGGAAGATTTTGATGAACTCTTACCCGTGTTTATCGATCTGTTGAAAAATCCTTCATTTCCGGAGGATAAAATTGAACTGGCAAAAACTCAGACTAAATCCAGCATCTCCAGGAGAAATGATGATGCCCAGCAAATTGCTTTTCGCGAGTTTCGTCGTTTGATATATGGGAAAGATTCGGTTTATGGACGGAATGTTGAATACGAAACCGTTAATAATATTACACGTGACGATATTATTAATTTTCATAACAATCATTTCGTTGCCGAGAATATGATGGTTGGTATTGTTGGAGACTTTGAGGCATCTGACATGCGTGAAAAGCTGGAGGATGCTTTTAGTAGCATTCCTTCAGGTGAAGAAACACCTCTTAATTTTCCTGAACTAAGTGATGAGTCGGGGAGTTCAATCAACTTTGCAAACAAGTCCGATGTAAATCAAAGTGTTGTTCTTATGGGGCATCTTGGTGGCTTAAGGGATAATCCTGACTACGCTGAGATCCAGGTTATGAATAATGTGCTCAGCGGAGGTACATTTTCCGGACGGTTGATGCAGGTTGTTCGTACTGAAATGGGACTGGCATACTCAGCGTTTGGCCAGTACAGTATGAATACATTTTATCCGGGAATTTTCTATGCCGGTGTAATGACAAAGAGTGAAACTACTGCAGAAGCGATTGATGCAATTATCGAACAAATTGAGCGATTGCAAAATGAACCGATATCGGAGGAGGAGTTACAAAGTACAAAAGACTTGATTCTGAATTCGGCCATATTTGAGTATGACAGTTATGAGGAGATTCTTAGCCAACAGATCTCTAACGAATACCGAGGACTTTCTGACGATGCTTTTCAACAGTACCTCAACGAAGTTCGTGAGACAACAATTGAAGATGTTCAGAGAGTTGCTCAAGAGTATTTGAATCCTGATCAGTTAAACATTCTGGTTGTTGGTAATGAAGAACAAATTGGTGATCAACTTCAAAAATACGGCGATGTGAATGAAGTGGATATCTCTATTCCTCAACCGGGCGGAACAGATGAAGAAAGCGTAGCCGGTGATGCTGTAGCCGGCCGGGAATGGATTAATAGAATGGCAAGTGCAGTTCTTCCAAACGGACCAGTAGACGGCGAGTTGGTTTATGAAGCTCAGAATACTGTAAAAACTCCTCAGGGTGAAATGAATTTAGACCTGGTTCAAACCATCAACTTCAATACGGATAAGTTGGTGGCTGATGTCACCATGCCGATGGGCCAGGTAACCATGCAGATTGAGGATGGAGAAGGCTCAATGCAGATGGGCGGAAATGAAATGCCAATGCAGCCTGCACAGAAGCAACAGTTAATGGCTGAGTACCATCGACACCCTGTCTATCTTGCGCTCAACAGAGATCAGTTAAATGTTGAGTATTTGGGGATGGAAGAGATGGAAGGACAAGAGTTGGCTCACATCCGCGTTGAGGCAGAGCCGACACTACACCTGTATCTTGACCCTGAAACATCCTACCCAATAGTGAGAACTTACCGACAGTTTGATCCCCAGGCGGGCGAGCAGGTAGAAGTTAAAGTGGTATCGAGCGATTGGAGAGAAGCCGACGGAGTTTTGATACCATATGAAACGATCTCATATGCAGGTGGCGAGCAGAATGCGGTTACAAATGTTTCGACACATTCCGTTGAATAATAAATGTGATTTTGATAATAAAATGTTGATCATTGCACTACCCCTCTTGCCAGCCCTCGAAAAGGGTGTGTAATGAGGGGTAATCTAGTCACCGATAGGGAAAAGGCTCTGTTGATCAGGGCCTTTTTTATTATTTTGAAACAGGTACAAGTCATCGGATGAGTAAATTTGTCTTTAGCTATCGTTCCACTTTCAATATACTCATCCGATGACTCCAATGAGTAGATTTACATGTTATCTAAAAACTGTATTGATACACTCATACGCTGACTTTTGAACTCTAATATTCATGAACCCTTAATGATATTATGAAGATCGAACATAATGAATATGGCGAATTTTATGCACGCTATATAAAACTTAGTAATAATGTACCGCTTGAAGATCAGCTTCGGTCTAATGCACAAGAGATGAAAAATCTTTTTCAAGGGTTATCTGATGGTGATGCAATGTATCGATATGGAGAGGGAAAATGGACCCTAAAACAGGTCTTTGGCCACATTATTGATACAGAGAGAATCTTCAACTACCGGGCACTATGCCTTGCCAGGGGAGAGTCGAAACCGCTGCAGGGATTTGACCAGGATCTCTACATGAAAGAGACAAATTTCAACGAACAGTCATTAGATCAGCTCCAAGAGCAGTACGATGCCACCCGACAAGCAACTCTTGCTCTCTTCTCAAATTTCACGGAAGAAGAGCTTCTCAGAAGAGGCACAATTAGTGAGTTCTCATTTACGGTGAGAGCAACCGGTTATGTGATCACCGGCCATGAGCTCCATCACCTGAATATTATTAATGAAAAATATCTGCCGGGAATTGGCGAGTAACGTGCTAAACTGTTAAAAATGGCCTGCTTACTTCTTTTTCAAGAAGATCTTCGGATTGAATGGGGCTCTGTTGTTTTATCCCCAGTTTTATGAGCAGATCAACTAACTTTGAGGTATCGGCAATTTCTGAAAGCTCTACTGCGGGAGTTTGATCCACCCAATTCCGTAGTATGTCTACGAAAGATTCATCCACTTTTCGAATAGTCTGAACCCCCATTTTTTTCAAGGCTGCTGCGTTGCAATACTGTTCATACTGGTTAGATATTGGTATTGCAAGCAGCTTTTTCCCAAGGAACATCGCCTCGGCACAAGTTTCAAATCCGGCCCCTGTAATCACCCCAAAACTGTTTTTCATGCTGTCCAGGAACGTTTTGTTTCCAACCGGGTTAACCGTCACATTCATCACATTATATGAATTCTCGCATGCAGGTGAAAAAATGTGCCATTCAACTTCCGGCACCCTAAGAAATTTTTGAAGTAATTTTTGATGATTAAAAGCAGGCAGGTAAACGGTAACATGAGAACCTTTTTTTGGAGAGAGCGACCGAACATCTCTGCGGATAATGGGAGGTAGGATGAATGAATCGTACATTTTAAAATGAAAACCAATGTGTGTCGTACAGGGTGCAAAATGTTTCAAGATTTGTTCGCCAATCACAGATCGTTTTGCCGGCCGGGGAGACTTTTCAGAGACAAATGATGCCTGATGACTGAGTGCAATCGAGAAAACATTTTTTTGTTGAGAAACCCAGGCTGTCACCGGTTCAAAATCGGAAACGATTAGGTTGTACTCTTTTACGTTTAAGGCCTGGATATCGCGAACAAATGTGATAGGCTTGAGGTTGAGTGCAGTTTTCAGGTAAGAAACGCTGCCTTCAGAATCATATGTAAGGCTGATTCCCCTTTTCTGAATCACATCAATATCTTCCAGGTTCATGCTACAGTTATAGCCGCTTACCAGTACATCCACATCTGCTTTTTGGGAGAGAATCGGGATAATTTCCCGCGCTCTGCTAATGTGACCATGACCCGTTCCCTGTATTCCATAAAGTATTTTCATTTGATATAAACCTGTGAATTACGTTTGTGAGAGCGGATCAACTTTTCGATGCGTTCGTCCTGGGCAAAATCCTCTTCTCTGAATTTGAACATGCTCCATTCGTCTCCATCAAACTCAAGGGCGGTTAGATTCTCTACCCAATCTCCCGAATTCATGTAAATAACTGAGCCTTTTTCATTTTCATAACCCCTGATTTTGGGTTGATGGATATGCCCGCAGATCACATAGTCATATCCCTGGTCGATGGCGAGTTCAATTGCCGTAGTTTCAAAATCCTCAATAAACCGAACCGCCTTTTTTACACTGTTTTTAATCTTCTTGGAGAGCGACAATTTCCCACGGCCAAACTTTTCAGTGATTCTGTTGATGATCCTGTTTAGCAGAATCAACAAATCGTAGCCTTTCCCACCAATTTTGGCTACCCACTTGCTGTGCTTCATGGTGATATCAAAAATATCTCCGTGGAAAATCCAGACTTTTTCTCCGTTCAATTCAAGAATCAGCTTATCCCGAATAAAGAGGGGCCCCAGTTGCAGGCTGGATACTTTTCTGAGAACTTCATCGTGATTTCCGGTCAGGTAGTATATGTCGGTACCGTTGGTCATCATGGTTAACATCGTCCGAAGAACCATCATGTGAGATTCCGGCCAGTAATACTTTCTGAAATTCCACACATCCACAAAATCACCGTTTAAAATCATGATTTTTGGATCGATGGAGTTCAGGTATTGAAGCAGTTCAAGTGCATGGCAACCAACGGTTCCAAGATGTATGTCTGATAGGACAACAATGTCGATCGGTCTTTTTATCATGGTAGATGATGTTTATTTAGAATAAAACCATCGAATGTTATTTGAGGATGTTCCAATTGTTAGCTTTTGATGACCAGATTGTTAAGAAATCGTTTCTAGTGATACCTCAACCGGTATTTGAAAGGATCATTTGAATAATGAAGAGTTTGGCTTTCTGGAAGAACTATTCTGTCATCTACAAGACAATTCTGCACTTGATCTAAGTTTTTGGCAATGGCAAAGGGGAACAACTGACTTTTCACTTCACACTTGACCAGTTGGGAATGGACTCATTTTTTGAACGCTTTAGCGAAAAGCGATCCCGAAAGCTGTTCTGGGAAAAGGGGGATGGCCTTGTGAACATTGATTGGGTCGGATATCTGGAAAAATTCTCAATATCACGTTCTGGTTATACCCCCATTGCCTCCTTCCCCCGCAGGAATCCCGATGGGAGAAAAAAAGTTCCTAGGATAAGTCTTAGAGGGCTTTGAAATACTGGGGGTATTTCGACTTCCCCGACGGTTCGGGGCAGGCTGCTCCACTGCGCTCAATAGTACGTCAGTTTGAGCGCCCCAAAGGGATCCCTCGGGACAATGAGGAGGTACGATCCCGACTACTTGGGAAAAATAAATCTTTGTTTCTGCAAAGCCCTCTCTTAACCGAAGAGGCGTCATTAAGTATAATTGTACGTGATTTGAATCTATCGTTATATCCAATTCAAAATTAAATTGTATTATTGCCAAACGACATCAACAGTAATAAACAAAATTTAATATGTCAGATTCAGACAAGAAGAAAATTGTTCATTTTCATTTAGGAGAAGAGAACTATAAAACAGTTATGACAGCCGGTAAGCATGAGTTAATTGCCGATGAACCGGAACATGTTGGCGGCAAAGATGAGGGGCCGGATCCGTATGACTATCTTTTAATGTCGCTTGGTTCTTGTACTGTCATAACGTTAAAGATGTATGCCGACAGAAAAGAGTGGCCGGTTGAAGATATTTATGTTGAAATGCGGCACCATAAAGCTCATGCTGAGGATTGTGAAGATTGTGACGACCCCAAAGCCCGCATTGATAAAATTGAAAAAGACTTGATAGTGAAGGGAGATTTAAGCGAAGAGCAATTGAACCGGCTACTTGAAATCTCTAAAAAATGTCCGGTTCATAAAACAATGTTGAATGATGTGGAAATTATTTCAACAGTTGAAAAAAAATAGCGAGGTTTATTCGACAGATACACTTATCGGCTGAATACCTATCAGTAACTGGACATATTTACTTTCGGGAATCTTCAAGCTTGGGAATTCATTTGCCTTAGCATCACAAAAATCTAAAAAACAGGATTTTTGTGATGATGGGAGACCTGCAAACTCATTTCGAAGAGATTCTTTAAAATAGCCAATATTCAACCACGTAAACGGATTGTTGAAGGTGGAATAAACAGCTATCCATCTTGGATAGTTCTCAGTTGATATTTCCTCCAAATTCAATTGTGAAGTAGCTTCCACCTCTTGAACTTCAAGTTTATATTTCTTCGCAATTGTTTGAGTCAATGAAGCTACATCCTGCTTCGAGTCGTAACTTTTTTCTTTGAGACTGGAATTACCGGTAAATTCATTTTTTTCATCCGTTCGAATTGTTGCTACAATTTCCGGATTTTCAAGATTTGAAAAACTTTGAATATGAAAGTTTAGATTTTCTTTTTCGATCTTTTTCGATAGAGCTTTTAGTACCTGGCCTACAGAAATCACGGAACATCGATAGGTTTTCTTCTGTTTCATGTAATCTGGCAAAATGGAAAGTTCAATTACATTTCCCGATATGTGATATTTCCAACAGTTTGACTTATAGAGATCCGATTGTTTACGAATCTCATCGATCCATTTTTTTAACATCTCTCTTACTCTATATATTTCTGGGTTTGGCAATCAGATCAAAATTAACGGTGAGTTCCTCGTTAGCCCGAATTAATCCCATCAAAGCAGTGGGAGGTTCAACGCCAAAGTCAGTCATATTAATTGTAGTACCACCCCGTGCACGTACACTTCCCGAATTTATATAGTACGCTTCCGTCGTAAATTTAATTTCCTTTGTGGTACCTGCTATGGTTAACAATCCTTGAACCTCAAGTTGAAATCCATCGTCCGGGTTCTCCGGTTCGCTTAACAACTCAGCACTTTGATACAGGAAACTGATCTGAGGATATTTTTCTGCTTGTAGTGCTTTTTGCAGATCCTGGTTCATTTTTCGTTTACCGCATTCTATACTGTCAACCTGAATATCTACCTTTATCGATAATATTTGGTTTTCTACAGGTGCAACATTTTCCAATGGGTCTTCCTCTTGTGGAATTGTTGCTTCGCCATCATATTCTTCAGCCTGGCATTCAAATTCATTTACATTGGAACTACCCTCAATCCACAACCTGCTTTCACTTAGCGGTACAAACGTCGATTGAAATGAAAAAACTTCCCCCACACCAGCCAGTAAAAAACTGACAAGAAGTAAGTATTTAATAAATGTTATGGATAGGAAGTTTTTCATATTCTAATTATACACCTTCTTGGCCAAAGTTTACGTTAAATTCTACTCTAAATTCGTCTTTAGAACGGATGGTTCCAAATACAGCAGTGGGTGGATCGATATTAAAATTAGTCATCAGTAGTTCCTGAGCCCCTGAAAATTGAATTCCACCATCCGTTAAATCTGCAGTTACTTGCATTTCCACTGGGTTGTCTGAACCTGCAGCATTTACCACTCCTGATGCAGTAATCAATAGTGAGCCGTTCTGTTCAGTTATGTCTGTAACGTTATTCAACTGGAAAGTGATATTCGGATAGTCATCTCCTTTTAAGTATTTATGAATATTACTGGTTAATCCACCAGATTCAGATTCAATCTGCTCAACAGGTATTGTTAGAGTTAAACTTTGAAAGTTCTCTGCAGTTAAATTTTCAGCAGTTAAGTTTTCAATATTTTGTAATGTCAATGAACCACTTACTTGATTTACGGCAGCATCCCATTTTTTAATGTTGGAATCACCATAAATGTGCATCTCTTGAGCACCTTGTGTATTAAGGGTCAAACTTTGTCCTAATGCGGGTCCTGCTATAAAAAAGAGGAGTGCTAAAACGGATATTATTCGTTGAGTAAGCATGAGTTTAAAAATTTAAGATAACAGGGCTACTTTTAAAGCAGCCCTGTTTGGGGTTAAGTTTATTTAGTTCTTTTTCAATTTAGAAACTTACAACAGCTTCAATATTAATTCCACTGAATTCGGCTCCAGCATATGGCCCTGAGAAGTTATCGTAGGATTGAGTTACGTACTCAAGTTTGGTCAATACGTTCTTGGTTAAGAACCATCCACCGCCAATATTTACTCGGGTGATGTCGATGTCACCATCGCTAATGTGCTCACCTGATACGGCATTATAACGTCCGCCGATGTAAAAATCTTCTGTGGCTCCAAATCTGTAGAGGAGTTCAGCACCCAGTTGGGTAAAAGATCGTGAACTTGATTCGGTTTCAATCTGTCCGGATACGTTTTCAAAGACACCAAAGAATTCAAGGCCACCAATTTTTACGAATGGGTTTATCATAATCGAGGTCATTTCACCGGCTGCCGGTTCTGAACCACGTCCTGGAGTAAAGGTAGGTGAAAATCGTCCTGCTCGGAAGTTGCCAGGAGTAATAACGTTATAATATCTTGACCCGGCACGGTCACCTGAGTAGAGATAAATGGATCCATTTTGGGAAACTCTGAATAGAGATCCTGTTAATCGAACACGAACATTGTCATTTATCTGGCTGTCGTAACCAACTTTAGCGAGGAAGGAAGGTTTTGCTTTAATTGGGCCTTCAACTGTGCTTTGATTCAATTTACCATTGGTCAAGCCGATCATACCGAAAATAGGGCCATTATAAAGATACACTTCTCCACCAACTTCTGTTGTGAACGAATCCATAATGTAGTTACCAACAAAAGGGTTGTGGATCGTTGCACCGTTGTCACTTCGTCGGAAGTGAGTGTCGCCGTAGTTGTTTTCCATATGACCAACTTTAACCCGCACGTGATCGCTCAATCCTGACAGAAATCCTTCTTCGATAAAATCAAAAGTATCGATTTGCAGATATCCACCTTTTACCCAAGCTTCGGCATGGTGCTGAGAAGAAAGATAGGTTCTCAGGTGCATTCTTAATCCCGGTGCAAGAGCCACATCAAAATCGAGGTTGGAAGTGGCAAGGTTGAAATTTGATTCCAATTCGGCGAGGTCACCGGCATCATTGTCGTGGTTGATTCCCTGGAACTGCAAGGTGTTGGAACCACCAAGTCGAATGTTAACTCCGTCGAAATCAATATCTGTAGTGAATGGAGCTTCAAATTCATTCAGTCCTGTTTGATCAGGAGCTACATAGTATTGAAGATCTCTTGAATCCTGAGCCTGTAGACCCATGTTCACAAATAGTAAAGCGAATATAAATGTTGTTATGGTTGTTGTTAAAGCTTTCATAATTTTTTTAGTCATTATTATTGTTGAAGATGATCTTTTTCATCTGTTTAACCGTTACTCGGTTGTCATCTTTTGTTTCTTGATGACGATACAAATATGGTTAGAAAGGGTATTAAGAGTTAGGGGACTTAATCTGATTAGATAGTAAGGATATTCCCCATATCCGTAGGGGTTTCCCCTAAAAGATGTGAAAAGAAGAGAGCACTTGTGTTGGTAAATAATCGGTAATTATAAGCATAACATTACTATTTGGCTGTCTCTTCAACCCATTTAACAGCGTGACGCATCAATTCGTTTGCAGTATCAACCTGCAGTTTATCTTTAATATTAGCCCGGTGAGATTCTACTGTTTTTACAGAGATATGCAGTTTTTTTCCAATCTCTTTGGTAGACAATCCCTTACCGGTTAGTTCAAAAACTTCCAGTTCCCGGTCGCTGAGCAGATCAAGCGGATTATCACTTTTAGCGGAGTTTCCGGAAGCCATTTTCATAATCAATTTTGTGCCGATATTATCACTCAGGTAGATACCACCTTTGAGAATTTGGCGAATTGCGGAGATCATAACCTCGGCAGCTTCAAGTTTCATCAGATACCCTTTGGCACCTGCTCGAATAGCACGTTCTGCATATAACTCTTCGTCATGCCGGGAGACAACCAGTATTTTTAAATCGGGTGCCTGGTGCAGAACATTTTTGATCAGCTCAATTCCATTCATACCGGGAAGTGAAATGTCCACCACTGCTACGTCGGGCTTTAAGTCAATAATCTCTGTTAAAGCTTTTTCTGCACTTTCGGCCTGGCCGCAGACTTCAAATCCCATCTCTTTATCAATGGTCATTGCAAGTCCTTTTCTCATTAAAGGGTGATCGTCGACTATATAAATCTGTTTATTTTCGGCCATAATTTATTCAGTTTAATTCATTAAGAAGATAATATTTTATATGATGATCCCACGGATAAAAGTGTTACAATAATGGCGGCTCCGCCCAGGCTGCTGTCTGAAATTTCGAGGTTAGCCCCGATTAATCTTGACCGAAACTTCATAATTCGGACGCCAAGTCCTTTGTTTTGATCCCAGTCGGGGCCAAAACCGGTTCCGTTGTCCTCGATTTTTACTGTTAATTGGGTATCATTTGCCTGCATATCGACTTGAACCTTAGAGGAATTCCCATGTTTTACTGCATTGCTCGTTGCCTCCTGTACAATCCTGAAAAGGTGTGTCAGGCTTGTTGGGTCATCAAATTGAATATTTAGCGTATTTTTAAGTTCACATTCTATATTGAACAATCGCTCTGCATTCGTTGCAAGCCGCTGCAGTGCAGCAACAAGTCCACTGCTATCGAGTTCAACCGGAACCAAATTTCTTGATAAACCACGGGCATATTCGTCTGCCTCTTTTAGTAAATCAGTAATTTCGTCCACTTCAACAGCAAGAGGGTGATCCTCATCCCTCAGAGAAGCTGCTATATTTTTATTAATCAGGGTGATCCCGGTCAACATCTGGCCCAGACCATCATGAAGATCCTGCCCTATTCGGTGACGTTCATGTTCACTTACTCGCAGAACCTCCTGCTCCAGTCTACGTTGTTCAGAAATATCGCGAATGATACCTGTATAGAGCCGATGATTATTAACATTTACCTCACTTACGGCCAAATACATCGGGAATGTTGACCCATCTTTACGCTTTCCGGTTACTTCCCTGCCAATCCCGATAATTTTCCTGTCACCGGTTCTATGGTAATTATCTATATAATCGTCATGCTCCCGGCGATAGGGTTGAGGCATCAACATTTTTACATTCTCACCAATCACTTCAGAGCTTTTATACTGAAATAGATCTTCAGCCGCCTTATTGAATGTTCGTACTGATCCGCGGTTGTCAATTGTGATAATTGCATCTACAGTAGTTCTTAAAATACTTCGGGCCCGTGCTTCACTCTCCCGCAATTTTTGTTCGATAAGAAACTGTCCCTCTTTATTACGGGCCATTTTTTCAGCAAAAGCAAGGCGTACATCCAGTCGTTGTTCATCAAACAGTGATTCAATGATATATTGGTCAATATCCGCATCAATTAATTTATCCAAGAAATCAGTTTGATCCTGGGTTATGACTGCAAAAATCGTGTATTTACGACCATACTCTCGGGCACGGATCAGTTTACAGAATTGAATAGCTTCGTCGGAATAATCACTGATGATAATCAGAGAGATACTATTTTCATTAATCTTTTTTAAAGCTTCATGCGTGGGTTCCGACACAAACACATCATGATGACGTTGACTCAGGGCATTAACCAACAGGTTTCGAACCTCTTTATTAAAACCCGTTACAAGTGTATTCATATAATAAACTTCAAGTTTGAATAATTATTTGAATCTAACAAATATCTGACTCTTTATAAGTTTTTATGCTTCTTCAGCTTACTTTGAAACCTTTGTTACACCATCTCTCCATTCGATGTGCAGATCTTTTTCTGTTTCAAAATCTGAACGGCTTCGTACCCATTTTCCATCTTGCAGAATCCGGGAAAAACCACGCTCCAGGGGTGCTTTTGGGTTGATCTCCCGTAGTTTAGCAAATACTTCCTTATACGTGGATTCTTTCTTGGACTGAACTGTTACGGCCCTGTTGTGAAGCTTCTCCCGAAGTGATTCAACTGTTCCCAAATGCTGTTGAACTGCATGCTTTGGATTCTTCTGTTCTACTTGGTTCGCCATGTGCTGAATTTTGGACTGACGTTCCGTTACTATTTGTCTGAAGCGACTCCGGAGTTTTTCAGATAGATTTTCAACGTTGTTCCGGTGGATCTTCAGTTTTTCCTGGACAACGAGCAGAGCATGCGAATGAGCCAACCGGTCTACATAATCACGATAATATTGAAACTTCTGCTTGATGAGAGATTCAAGTTTTTGAAGGTCGTCTTCAACCTGAAATCGTAATTCGTTGATATCCGGGGTTGAGATAGTGACCGCCTGGGTGGGAGTTGCTGCCCGCGCATCCGCTACAAAATCAGAAATACTGAAATCAACTTCATGTCCAACCGCACTTACAACCGGGATGGAACAGTTGAAAATTGTACGCGCAACTGTCTCCTCATTAAACGGCCAAAGATCTTCAAGTGAACCGCCGCCTCGTCCGATAATGATGATATCCACTGGGTTATCCTGGTTATCGAAATATTCAATGGCTTTAACCAGTTCGCCGGCTGCCTGCAATCCTTGTACACTTGCATGATGGAGATACAACGTTGCCACCGGCCACCGCTGTTGAAACGTGGATTGAATGTCGTGAAAGGCGGCACCGGTAGAGGAGGTGATCACCCCAAAGCGAAATGGAAATGCGGGGAGTGGTTTTTTAGCGGCATCATCAAACAATCCCTCTTCTTCGAGTTTTCGTTTGAGCTCTTCAAACTTTTTCTGAAGGCGCCCCACACCGGCTTGCTGTACCAGCGACACAATCAATTGATAACGCCCGTGCGGCGGGTACACCTGGAGATCGCCACCCAAAACCACCTGCTGGCCATCCTGCAGTTCTACATCCAACCGTGCTGCTGTACTTCGCCAGATTACACAGGGGAGCTGTGCATCATCATCTTTCACCGTAAAATAGAAATGACCGTTACGGCTCTGGTTTACATTACTTATCTCACCCTCAACCAAAATATCCCGGAAATTATTTTCCAGAAGAGTTTTGATTTTGTCAGTCAGCTCCGATACGGTCGGTACGTCAAATGCAAATGGAATTTGGTTACTCATGACTCAAAAATCACTGTTTCAGAGTTCAATGTCCAACGGAGAATCAAGTCGGAACAAGAAAAAATTATCGCAGCCACTTGATATATGTGTAAAACATGTGTAACCTGTAAATGCATTAAATTTTACGCTTATGGAAGACAATAAATTTCCGCCTATCAATGTACTGAATATCATGCGTGGATTTAAGAATCCCGATATCCCTCATCATGTTACGCCATATCGGTTTGAAACGAGACAGGGTGCTAAACACAAGATCACACAGATTCGAAAAGTTCACCGGGAACGGGTGGGAAAGGGGTATCAATATCACTATGTGGTGCGAACCGACGAACAGCGTTATTTCCACCTGGTGATGGATACACAAACCTTTACCTGGCGAATGGTACAGGAAGTAAACGACGAACTGTTCTTCACTTGAAACCCGGAACTTGGAACTTGAAACCTTACTTGTCAGGCCCGTGGGTGAAACTGCTTGTGAACCTGGTGCAGCAGGGAACGGTCTACGTGTGTGTAGATCTCAGTTGTTATGATGGAGGTGTGCCCGAGCATCTCCTGGACCGCCCGGAGGTCAGCGCCGCCCTCAAGTAGATGTGTGGCAAAGGAGTGCCGGAAAATGTGAGGATAGACATTTTTTTTAATCTCTGCCTTGTCGGCATATTTGTTCACGATATTCCAGATGCTCATTCGGCTCAACGGCCCGCCGCGCTGATTCAGGAATAGCTTGTTTTCACTTTTCCCGGGATGCCTATCACTCATGAACTCCTGCCGTGCCGTTTCGATGTAATGCTCAATGGCTTGCTGTGCCACTTCGCCAATCGGCACGAGACGTTCCTTGTTTCCCTTCCCAATCACCCGGATAAACCCGATTTCAAAGAAAAGGCGGTTCATTTCAAGATCGGTAAGTTCACTCACGCGCATACCGCTGGCATAGAGTGTTTCAAGAATCGCAGCATCCCGAATACCTGCGGAAGTAGTTCGGTCGGCGGCATTAATTATTCGTTCAATTTCGTGTGCATCCAGAACTTCGGGGAGTTTTTGAGCCTTTTTTGGGAGATCTATCAGTTCAGCGGGATTTGCTTCAGCCAGTTTTTCAACCAATGCAAATTCGTGGAAGCTGCGAATGCTGGAGATGTTCCGCGCGATGGTGCTAACAGCCAGCCCCATATCGGTAAGAAGGTCCAGGTATTGTTCAATGTGAGAGTGGGTAACCCCGCCCAGGTCCCGAATCTTCAACTCTTCCACGAGAAAGTCGATGTATCGATTCAGATCATTTTGATAGGAGACAACGGAATTTTTGGACAGGCCTTTTTCAAGTTTAATGAACTGAAGATACTGTTTAAGCTCTCGTTCAAAGCCCTTCATTGCAGGATGATTTACTCTTCAGAAGTATTTGAGGGTTCAGGCTGTTGCTTGGGTTCATTACTTGGAGCTTTTCCCTTTTTCTGTTTCTCATCTTCGGGATATTCAATACGCGAATGATAAACACCTTTCAAAATACTTAGAAATGAATCTTTGATAATCTGAATCTGCCTGAATGTAAGCGGACAATTACTCAACTGACCGTCGTGAATGTGGTTATCAACAACTTGATGAATCCGGTTTTCAAGCTTATTGTAGCTCGGTTCTTTCATCGACCGGCATGCGGCTTCTACGCTGTCGGCGAGCATTAAAATTCCCTGTTCTTTGGTGTATGGAATCGGGCCGTCGTATCGAAAATCTTCATCTTGAACTCCCTGCTCTTCATCCGACGCTTTTTTATGAAAATATTTGATGAGGGAGGTTCCATGATGCGTTTTGATAAATTCAATGATCACTTTCGGCAAATTGTGCTCTTCAGCAATTTTTACTCCCTCACTCACATGGGCTTTTATAACCAGAGTACTCATTCGTGGTTTCAGCTTCTCATGTTCATTGGTTTTATTCTGATTTTCAATGAAATAACTTGGTTTCACCATTTTACCAATATCGTGATACATGGCGCCGACACGACATTGAAGGGCGTTTGCACCAATTTGTGAAGCGGCCGAATCGGCAAGATTGGCAACCTGCAGGCTGTGATGAAACGTACCGGGGGCTTTCCCCATCAACTCCTTCATCAATGGGAGGTTGGTATCTGCCAGTTCAAGAAGAGTAAAATCTGTTGTGATTTTAAACAATTTTTCAAACAGAAGAATAAGGGGATAGGTAAAGAGAATAAAAACAGAGTTAATGGCGATGTATAAAAGATCGGGCCAAAAATTTTCCCATCCGCTTAGCCTGGTCAGGCTAAACCCGGAAATAATTATGAAATACGTGATAAAAACAATACCGGGTGTGATAAAGAAAAATTGAGATCTCTTTTTAATATCGCGAACGGAAAAGACTCCCAGTGTACATGCTGCCGTTGTTGCGACCAGGTATTCGAAATTATTGTCGTGAACTAACCCGGTGATGATAGCAAGCGTAATCGTTGCCATCAGTCCAACACGTGAATCAAAAATTATGGTAAGAATAATCGGAGCAATGGAAAGCGGAATGATGTAACTGTTTACGACATCAATCGGGTAGATTAGAATACTGGCCAAAGACACAACCCCCATTACAAGGAAAACCAATAGAAGCATGGAAGGTTGATTGAAAATACTTCTTCGATATAGAAATATGTAGAACAGGAACATAAGGGTGGCCATTACAATTACAATCGACTCGCCCAGGAATCGAAGCCATCGTTCCAATGTCGAAGCTGTTTGTGCACGCGCTTCGGCCAGGCTTCGAAGAACATTCGCTGTTTCAGGGGTGATGATGTCCCCGGTTCGGATAATAATTTGTCCCTGATCTACCGCTCCTTTGGTAGGGGAGATATCAGATAGTTTTTCGGAGAGTAATTCGTTGGTCGCGGCTTCGCTGTAGATCAAGTTGGGTTTAATAACCTGGTTAAATATCTGTATTGCAGCCTGGGCCACTTCAGGTATAAATATTCTATTTAGATGGCGTTGAGCAAATTCATCGATCTCGGATGGATCTTTTACGCTTTCAATACTCACTATGCGCTCTGTTCGGTCCTCTAAATCACGGATTGTAATTTCATCACTCTCAAGATTTTCCTTACTCCGATTAATAATACCGTCTGACATCAGAGAGTTTGTCAGGTTTTGAACCTGGTTTCTGATTTGAGCAACGACAGTTCGTTCCTGAGGTTGATTGTTAAGTGTTACTGCAGAGTAATTTTCAAGAATGGTATTCCAGGAAGAAGAGTCGAGTTCAACATTCGAGAAAGCACGCTCCTGTAGATGCCGTAAACTGTCATTCGCAGCTGATCCGTCTTGTTGCTGTTTGGATTGCTGCCACTGAATAAAGCTGTCGAGAACGGGTTGCAGATTGCGATATAAAGAGTCGATTGCTGCTTCTGCATCAGCTCGCGCTTCCGGGGCGACATGAAAGATGGGTGCTGTTTGACGGCGAATCTGCTGGCGCTCTTGTTGAATTTCCTCGGCTGTCTTTTGGATGGCAAACGTAAAAGGAGCCGTTAAATCATCCGATCTCCAGGGTTCTCCAACAGAGTAATTTGAAACACTTTGGAATGTTGATCCCGGAAGAGTGATTAATATCACGAGCAGGAAACAGATAACAATCAGGGCCCGCAGGTACCTGTTTTTCTTTTCTGCAGTCTCTTTTTGTTCCTTTATTTTATTGGCGCCGATATTAGGGGCTGCTTCCCGTTTTTTTTGCCCTAGACCGAGTTTTTTTAGAATACTCATGTGGATTCAGTTATAGTTTCCACGCGATTATTACGCTATTGTGGAAAACAAAAGTATAAGAAGGGTTTCTGATTAATAAAAGAGAACCAAACGTTGAATTATTTGCTGAAGGTCGTCGAGACTATCCTTCTCCGATTAAATTTTTGAAATTTTCTTCGTCTAAGATATCTATGCCGAGATCCTGGGCTTTTGAAAGTTTACTTCCCGGTGATTCACCCGCAAGCACAAAATCAGTGTTTTTACTTACAGAAGAAGTCGTGCTTCCGCCATGTTTCTCGATCAATTCTTTGGCTTCTTTTCTTGTATATGTTGGTAATGTGCCCGTTAAAACTATTTTTTTGCCTTCCAATTTTTGGGAAAGCATTTCTTTTTGCTCCTGTTCCATCGACAGGCCTGCATTTTTTAATTGCTCAATCAAGTTACGATTTTTTTCCTTCTCAAAGAATGCTGCAACACTTTCAGCAATTTTCGGGCCGATGGAGTCGACTGCAGTCATACTTTCAATATCTGTCTCTATTAACGCATCAAGTGACTGAAAATGATTTGCCAAATCGCGCGCAACAGTTTTTCCCACAAATCGAATTCCAAGCGCATAAATCAACCGATCTAATGATTGAGTTTTACTTTTTTCAATCGAATCAACCAGGTTTTGAGCACTTTTTTCACCCATTCGCTCCAATGGAATTATCTGTTCTTTGCTGAGATCGTAAAGGTCAGCATAGGTTTTGATCAAATCATGTTCAATCAGAAGTTCTACAACCGCTTCACCAAGCCCGTCTATATCCATCGCATCACGAGATGCAAAATGTGTGACCCGTTCGCGTACTTGTGGCGGACACTGAGGATTGATACATCTCCAGGCCACTTCATCATCCAATTTTACCAACTCTTCGCCACATGCAGGGCAGTTTTCCGGCATTTTAAACGGCTCACTTCGGCCTTCTGCATCAGGGTTCACAACGCTTACTACTTGTGGAATAATCTCTCCGGCTTTTTCAACAATTACAGTGTCGCCCGGTCGAATATCTTTTCTCTGAATCTCATCCTCATTATGAAGAGAGGCCCGTTTAACCGTGGTTCCGGCAAGTAAAACGGCCTGCAATTCGGCTACAGGCGTAATTTTGCCTAAACGCCCAACCTGTAATGTGATGGAGTCAATAACGGTAGTAGCTTGTTCAGCCTCAAATTTATAAGCGATAGCCCAACGCGGAAATTTTGAAGTGGATCCAAGTTCCTGATAAAATTTTTCTTCATTCACTTTAAAAACCACGCCATCTGTTTCGTATGGCAGTTTATGGCGAAGTTCTCCCCAATAATCAATCAGTTCAAAAACCTCATCTATGGATTCTCGGACCTCAAAATAATCACAAACTTCAAATCCAAATTTCTTAAGAAGGTCCATCTTTTTTTGATGAGTCCGTTCCGAATCGGGAGATTCCATCAATAGGTCAAATGCGAAAAATTTGATTGGACGCCGGGCTACTTCCCTGGAATCCTGCATTTTCAGCGAACCGGCAGTTGAGTTTCTTGGGTTTGCAAATGGCTGGAGCCCCTCATCTTCTCGCTTCTCATTCATTCGCACGAATGCTTCCTTCTCCATATACGCTTCACCGCGAATTTCGAGTACAGCCGGTGTATCGCCATTAACGGTGAGAGGAATATCACGGATGGTTTTTATGTTTTGAGTAATATCATCTCCGCGTTCACCATCACCTCGGGTAGCCCCAAGCACCAGGTCTCCATTTTCATATCGTAGTCGAATTGATGCACCGTCAAATTTCAACTCACATGCATAGGTAAAATCATCATGTCCGAGGATATCTTGTACGCGTCTGTCGAAGTCCCGCAATTCGTCTTCATTGTATGTATTGTCGAGACTCAGCATTCTTGTGGGGTGCTCAACCGTTGGGAAATCGCTGGTTGGCTCTCCACCCACCCGTTGCGTAGGTGAATCTTCAGTGACGAGGTCGAATTTTTTCTCAAGCTTATCGAGTTCTTCCAAAGCCTCGTCGAATTCACGGTCGCTGATAAAAGGTCGGGCTTCTTCGTAATAAGCTTGATTAGCGCGATGCAGAAGATCCCGAAGTTCTTCTGCGCGTTTTTTTGCAGAATCCTTGTCCATGCTCAAGTTGATTTAAAAGGTGGGCCGGATAGCGATTGAATCAGGTGGTGAAACTCCTTCTGGAAGTTGGTACTCTATGGAAGTTGACCATTTTGGATCGGAATTGAAAAAATCTCGAGTGAGTTCAATATAATCTTCCTCCTCTGAGAAAAACTCCTGGGCTGCATTCTCAACAAGATGACCGTCTTTCAACAAAAGAAGATTGGAGTATGAACCCCGAACCCGAATAGTATCTTCAAACTCAAAATTCATGGCGGTACCCTGTTCCAGCCAGTATGGATCCATCCTTGGCTTCAGATCGCTCCAGACCCGAACCGGACCTAAAACGTCGTATGCGGCATACACAGTCAGTTCAAGAACATCATCCAGTTCGGTAGACGGTTCCTGTTCATTTGTAGTTTCAGGTTGAGGCGTTGACCCGGTTTCTGATGATGATAGTGAATCAGACAGATCAAGTGATAAATTTCTTTGAGACATTTCATTTCCGGAAGATACCTGTTCCTGCTGATCGTTTTGCATCAGTCTGTCAAAACTGAGAAAACCATTTTGATAGAGAAAATAACTGACAAAAGCTGCAATAAGCAGGATAATAATCAGGCCAATAATCCAGATTGGTGTATGTTTCTTTTCCTGGTTGAATTTTCTGCCAACGTCGGCCCAGTCAACACTTTTGACCGATTTTTCCGTATCGTTGATCTTAGGTTTTGTACTATGGGTTGAAGGAGTTTCCTTATCGGTTGTAGATTCTTTTTGTGGAGAATCATCAACCGGTTCGTCTGAAATCTCTATCTGTTTTATTTCCGTCTTTTCCTCATCATGGTCTTTCTCGAAACCCTGTATATCGATAAGTTGCTCTTCTGGTTCATCGTCAGACTCTTTTTTGTCTGGATCCTGCTCAGATTTCTTATCGTCTTCAGGCTGCGGACCTGCCGATATTTCCGGGTCGAGCTCCGGGTAGTTCTCCAACAGTAAGTTGTTGTAGTTCCCGATTTCATGTTGATCGAGTGCATTGATCATCACCTCGTCATCAATCTTCAAGGCTCGCCCGTAGCTGCGTACGAAACTCCTGATGTAGGTTTGGTTTTCTTCAGGATGATCGAAAATAGAGCCATTTTCTATGCTTCTGAGCGTGGAGACTGGAATTTTTGTTTCATGCTGAATATCCTGGATCGACAAGCCAAGATGAGAACGAATTTTAGAGAGGTCTTTACCTATAGCCGGCATACAAGCAATTTTTTATCAAATAGTTTTTAATAAATCTAACGAATTGTAACACATTCATAAAGAACCAAAACACAATAAATTTAAAAGAATGTAAGGATTTTCAAGTTTTCGGTTCATACAGATATGGAGATATTTAAAAAAATATATAAAACATACACTGAAGTTGTTTTTCCGCCCACTTGTGTGTGTTGCGGTTCATCTACAAATAGTGATGAGAACTCGATTTGTTCCCTGTGCCGCGGAAAAAGATTTGAAAGTGCTGGTTTGGCAAGAAAAGAAATTCTTCCTCAATCAGCGGCATTTATCTATACAATGTGGTTTTTCGACAAAGGCGGTTACCTGCAGGATCTGCTGCACAAACTCAAATATCACTTTATGAGAGGTGTTGGGATTGAACTTGGCTATTTGCTGGGAAAAGATTTTTTACATCAACAGTCCACAGAAGAGCTGAAATATATAGACGATTTGAATCCAGTCATCATTCCGGTTCCACTGCATGTAAAGAAAAGAAGAAAGAGAGGATACAACCAGGCAAGAGCGTTGGCAGAAGGAGTGAGCAGGTCCACCGGGTGGACTATCATAAAGAAGGGAGCCATTAAGCGTGTCAGGAAGACCAAAACCCAAACAGGTTTAACATTGGAAGAGCGCTCAAAAAATTTAAAAGGTGCTTTTCAAGTTAAAGAACCGAAATTAGTTCTAAATCGAAAGTGTGTTGTAGTAGATGATGTCTTCACAACCGGTGCTACCACGTTTGAGTTGGCAAAAACGTTGTATGAAGTGAACGAGGTTTCTTCCGGAATTTTAACTGTAGCACGGGCGTAATTAATAAATTCCTCATAAAAGAAACAGAGAAACTTAGAGTCATTACGAATCTCAGAGATGACTACACAGTGTGTTGATTAGTGAATAAATTTTAATTTAATACCTCTTCATTATTTTTAATAAATGAGAGTTATACGATTAGTATCATTTTAGTCCAATAGAGCCTATCTTTTGACCTTATGAAATCACGTCGATCTCACTCCCAAAATATCCTTGAAACCCCCTTTTCCACGGTTACATCCGGAGGACATTGGTTCCATGCCACCCGCGATACGATTAAAGAATATGTACCGGGTTTACTTGATAAGTATAACTTTGAAACCCTTATCAAAAAAGCAGTCACCTGGATTGACAGTGCCGATTCGCTGGCATTAATATTGTATTTCGTTTTAGCCTTTATTGTCAATCCCTGGATAGCGGCAGGTATTGCGCTTGGGTTTCATGCTCTTTGGTATCATAAGAAAAGTGCATTTGTTAATATTGTGATGACTCCGCTTCTGTCCTTTTTTAATTTGGATTTTTTCCAACTTTTGTTGGCAGCGCTTGTTCTGAGTTACATGGGCATGAGCGGAATGTATACAGCGGTTGTGCTTGGTATAATTTTCTTTTTCCTGTTTAAAGTTGGCCTGCTGCGAAGGGGTTGGGACAAGTTGCAGGATAAAAAATCAGATGATAAACTGCCTTTGAATGACAGAGTCTTAAAAATGGTTCTAGTCAGGTACTCAATTTACCAAAATATGCCTCCAAAAGAGGTTGAAAAGTTAGATCAGCACGTTCAGGAAGCAGTATTAAAGTTCAACAAAAAGAAGTAATGAGTCTGATTCATTTATTTGTAGCCCGCCATGGCGAGACAGAATTTAACCGAAAAGGATTGTTACAGGGGCGGGGTATTGATGCGCCGCTGAATGGTTTGGGAAGAACTCAGGCAAAATATCTTGCCGAGTATCTTACAAATTATCATTCGACATCGATAATAAGCAGCAGCTTAACACGAGCGTGGCAAACAGCATCTGCTTATGAAAAAAAGACCGACCTCACTGTCCAAAAAAACAGAGATCTCGACGAGATGGACTTCGGGGACTTTGAAGGAGTTTATATGGAGGAGATCTCAGATGAGCTGAATGATTTGCAAAATGGATGGAAGAATGGAGATGTTTCACTCAAAATTCCGGGAGGAGAATCTCCCGAAGAGGTATTTCAAAGGGCTGATACGGCTGCCAGATCGTATATCAATGGTGCTGATTCTCAGACAATCATGTTATTCATCCACGGTCGTTTAATACGGATTTTACTTTCGGAGTGGCTGGGAATTGGACTAAAAAATATGCATAAAGTTGAACATGGAAACGGTGCTGTAAATCACCTGATTTTTAAAAATGGTTCGTTTGAACCTGTTTACCTGAATAAGACCGATCATCTTGAAATGCTTACAACGGACTGACGATTATGAGTGAAAAAGTAAAAAACATGTTTGCCGACATTGCGGACGATTACGACCGCATCAACAGTATTCTTTCATTTGGCGTGCATAATGCATGGCGAAAGAAAACAGTGCTGGAAAGTGGGGCTAAGCCCGGCAATAAGGTGTTGGATTGCGCTACGGGAACAGGCGATCTCGCGATTGAATTCAAAAAAGCTGTAGGCCATGAAGGTGAGGTGACCGGCACTGATTTTTGCCAGGAGATGATTGAGCATGCTCCGGCCAAAGCAGATATGGAAAATCTTGTGGTGACTTTTGAAGTGGCCGATGCAATGGACCTGCCATACGAAGACAACACATTCGACATCGCCAGTATTGCGTTTGGAATTCGAAATGTGGACGATCCACTGGTTTGCCTGAAGGAGATGGCGCGTGTTGTAAGACCGGGGGGTCGAGTTGTTGTACTGGAATTTGGTCAACCCAAAGGCGCTGTTCGAATTCCTTATGAAATCTACAGCAAACATGTGATGCCGGCAATAGGCGGATTCATTAGTGGAAATCGCGAAGCATATACCTACTTGCCCGAAACAAGCGCTAAATTTCCCGCCGGTGAGAAATTCATCAATCTGATGGACGATGCAGATGTTTTCAGTGAAAAGAGAGCTGTAAAACTAACAGGCGGAATATCTTACATATATGTGGGTACGGTGGGAGAGAATTAGTATATTCAGATCTTGCTTTAAAAAGATTATCAGTTGAAATGATGTTCAGGTTTCTTCTTACCTGGAAAACCAACATCTTACATCAAACCTGATTATCTCCCTAAAAAAGAAAGATAGGAGTATAAAATCACTAAACGTACTAATTCATGGACATTCAAGAAATAAGAAATTACCTGCCCCACCGATATCCCTTTTTACTCGTCGATAGAGTCCTTGAACTTGAAGAGGAACGGATACTCACCATCAAGAACGTTACTGCTAATGAAGAGTTTTTTAACGGCCACTTTCCGGGCAGGCCAATCATGCCTGCTGTATTGCAAGTTGAAGCGATGGCTCAAAGTGGTTGTATTCTTATGTTGAAGAACAAAGTGGATGATCCGGATAAGTCGCTGATTGTATTTACCGGAATTCAAAACGCAAAATTCAGGAAACAGGTAGTACCCGGAGATCAGCTAAAAATGGAAGTAATACTGACGAACATGCGCAGAAATTTTGCAACAATGGAGGGCACGGCTACCGTTGACGGAAATAAAGTTTGTGAACTGGTTGCATCCGCCGCGATTGTACCACGGGATAAAGTATGAGTACGCAAAAGAGATCAGAACGGCCCGAAAAGATTACGACACAGACCGTTGTAGAAATGAAGCGGAACGGGGAGAAGATCAGTATGCTCACCGCGTATGACTATACAATGGCAGGAATTATCGATGGAGCAGGTGTTGAAGTAATCTTAGTAGGTGATTCCGCCAGCAACGTGATGGCCGGACATGACACTACCATACCAATGACAATGGATCACATGATCTACCACACATCCTGCGTTGTACGAGGGGTGGAACGGGCATTGGTGATTGCTGATCTGCCTTTCATGAGTTACCAGGTTACGGCAAAAGAAGCGCTGATAAGTGCCGGAAGAATGATGAAAGAAGCCGGTGCACATGCAGTTAAACTGGAGGGTGGCAAGTCGATCTGTTCGACCGTACAAAGAATCGTAGATGCGGGAATTCCTGTTATGGGACATTTGGGACTTACCCCGCAAAGTATTTATAAATTCGGCACGTATAAAGTTCGTGCAAAAGAGGAACAGGAGGCAGATCAACTTCTTGAGGATGCAAAAGCTCTTGAGGAAGCGGGCGTTTTTTCCATCGTTCTAGAAAAGATTCCTGCTGATCTTGCAAAAAAAGTGACTGATTCTGTTTCTGTTCCAACAATTGGCATTGGCGCTGGTCGTCAGTGTGATGGCCAGGTATTGGTAATCCATGACATGTTGGGCCTCAACAAGGATTTCTCACCGCGTTTCCTCCGCCGATACGAAGATCTTCACAGCAAGATGACAGATGCCGTAACCCACTACATTAAAGACGTTAAAAGCGGCGATTTTCCGAACGTAGATGAGCAGTATAGTTAGAGAAGAGTAGTTGGGTAGTAGATTTAACGGTAGAGACTTCGAATGTCTGAGAAAGCTGTTAAATCAGAATGTGTTGAAATTTTCAATTATGAATTCTTTCGTGATTAACAAAGAAGACATACAATGTCTAAGTGAGTGTGGTATTCTAAATTTCTCCTGTATCCCTGTCTCAATAATCCATACTTTTACATTCTATTTTATTTGATATATACCCCAAATCAGTTAGGATTTTATGAGTGATTACCAAAAACCGTTGATTTTAGTTTGCAACGATGATGGTATCTTTTCGAACGGTATTAAAGCACTTGCGGATGTTGCAGATGAGTTTGGTGATGTAGAGATCATTGCGCCTGACCGTCAACAAAGTGCAGTGGGGCACTCCATTACGATTTCAACACCACTTCGTGCTCGAGCTTTCCGAATTGACAATCGATTTAACGGCCAGGCGGTTTCCGGAACTCCGGCCGATTCAGTAAAACTGGCACATAACCAACTTCTAAAGAGGAAACCGGATTTGGTGGTGAGTGGTATCAATCACGGGAGTAATGCGGGGATTAACATTCTGTATTCGGGAACCGTTAGTGCCGCCACGGAGGGAACTATTCTTGGATATCCATCTATTGCCGTTTCCTGTACAGATTTTGATGAAGATGCTGATTTAAGTGGTTGCAAGGACGCGGCCAGAAAAGTAATTGGATATGTTCTGAATCACGGACTTCCAAAAGGTGTGACATTGAATTTAAATGCACCCTCAGGACCCCTGAAAGGCATTAAGTGGGTTCGGCAGGCCAATAGCCGTTACGTGGAAGAGTTCGAAGGCAGAATCGATCCTCACAACCGTTCCTACTACTGGATGACCGGCAAGTTCCAGCTCCTCGATGAAGACGAAAACAACGACATCTCTGCCATCGAAAAGGGATTTGCTTCACTCACACCCATCCAATATGATTTGACTGCCTACTCTCTTTTGGATGATTTAAGGGATATCGAGTTTTAAGAATTGTTTTGTCATTGTTCTGATTGAAAGAAATACTACAATCCACTCTTCTTCAGATTCTTTGCCAGTTCAAGCCAAAAATTTTCAACCAGGGGTTTACGATCTTTATTAACTTGTATTTCGATCTGTTCAAGATGACTGATTGGAAGCGTTCCAAGGTGCTTGCCCCATTTTGCACTCTCATCCGTTACAAATGAATCATTAATGCCTTCATTCTGAAAAATGAGCTGATTTTGTAGACGATAAATTGGATGGAGTGGCTGCTCTGTTCCTTTGCCAACCGCAGCACTGTAAGAGAAGTATTGAACACCATCAGTATTAAGAATGGATGGGTTAAACTTCTCAGTAACATATTCCCGCGTCAACTGCTGAACGGCGGCTACGGCATCACTTTTTGTTGTTGGATAAATACTCTCGCCAAACCAGTCCACAAACTCTGCCAGTTTTTCCCGGATGGTGTCCGGCGAGTTGAGTACAAGTTCTGCAAGGCTCGTGCCCCTGTGTGGAGTGGCAATTGTGGTCAGGGATGCAACGGATTCATCTGCACCAAGTTTTGCAATGGCGAACCGCATATCAAGCCCGCCCATACTGTGCGCAACTACATTCAGCTTCTCATATCCGTACTTATCTTGAAGTATGCCCATAATTCGTACCCACTGCTCAGCTCGAGTTGAGATCGTGCCATAAGGAACAATGTTTGGTGCGAATGCATGAATACCAAAGCTACGGAGCCTCATGCAAGGTTTATGCATTGGGGCGGGAGAGAGTAACGTAGAAAACCCCCCATAGCCATGGCATAACAACACCGGGTATTTTAACTGGATGATATCTGCCTGGGGAAACTCAGAGAGCTCCAACTTTTTCAGATATTTCTTCGGCTCAATCCACTTCATATCATTTTAAGATAAAAGGTTTTAGAGTTGGAAGGAAACATCTACTTCTCTTAAGATTGGTTTACCTGTTAAAATTCTTTTTAAATGGTTCTCATCTGATTTCTATATTGATAATAAATTGCTTTTAAGAAAATCATAAAAGTACTCATCAACAAATATCTCTTACAATGAAAAAAATACTGTTAACCATTTTAATTATTGGAATGACTGCTATAGATAGTTTGGCCCAGTTAACGGAAGAACAGATCTCCCAAAAAGTTGATTCTGTGATGCAAACAATGACCCTCACGGACAAAGTGGGAGAGATGACGCAACTGGCTATCGACATGGTTTCAACACCGGGTGCAGAACCGGATGAGCTGAATGAAGAGAGCCTGCGAAATGTGTTGCTAAATTACCGCGTTGGTTCCATTTTGAATGTAGCAGGTCACGCCTACACCCTTGATGAATGGCATAGTGTGATCCGTCAAATCCAAGATATGGCAATCGACGAAAAACCGACCGGAATTCCTGTCATTTATGGCATTGATTCCGTTCATGGAGCGAACTATACAATGGGGTCAACACTTTTTCCACAACAGATCGGGATGGCGGCAACCTGGAATACGGATTTGATCCGGGAGGGATCACGAATTTCTGCTTATGAAACCCGTGCATCATGGATTCCATGGAATTTTTCACCTGTACTTGATATAGGAAGGAACCCTGAATGGCCGCGATTTTGGGAGACATTTGGTGAGGATGTACACCTTGCATCAAAAATGGGAGAGGCCATGGTAGAAGGTTTCCAGGGAGATGACGTAAGCAGTCCGTATCGGGTAGCCGCAACGGCCAAACATTTTCTTGGGTACAGTCTTCCGGCTTCCGGGCATGACCGGACGGTGGCTTGGATTCCTGACATTCAGCTCCGCGAACATATTCTACCCCCATTTGAAGCTGTATTTGATGCGGGAGTACATACGGTAATGATCAATTCGGGTGAAGTGAATGGAATTCCGGTTCACGCAAATGAAGAGATTTTGACGGGTTTATTACGCGATGAACTTGGTTTTAAAGGAATTGCTGTGAGCGACTGGGCAGATATTATCTATTTGCACGATCGACATAAAATCACAAAAGATTACAAAGAATCGATCAAAGTCGCGATCAATGCCGGTGTAGACATGAGCATGGTTCCGCTTGACCTGGAGTTTCCCCGATTGCTGAAAGAGCTGGTTGAAGAAGGGGAAGTACCGATGAGCCGGATTAATGAATCCGTCGAAAGAATTTTGAGAGTGAAATTCCTGCTCGGATTGTTTGATCAAGCCTATCATCCGGATATTGATTATTCGAAATTCGCTTCAAATGAACATCAACAGGCGAGTTATCAAACAGCAGTTGAATCGATCACACTTTTGAAAAATGAGGCCGAAATTCTTCCTTTAAGTAAAGAGGCCAATGTGTTAGTTACCGGCCCAACCGCCCATTCATTGATCTATTTGAATGGGGGATGGAGCCGAACCTGGCAGGGAGATGATCCGCAGTATGATACTCCCGGGAAGAAAACAATCCTGGATGCTATTCGCGATGAGATCGGAGAAAACAATGTGAATTATGCGGAGGGAACATCCATCGATGAAGAAATTGATATTGACGTTGTAGTTCAGGCGGCTCGGGAATCAGATGTTGCCGTCATAGCGATTGGTGAGGCTACATATACAGAAATGCCGGGGGATCTTTCTGATATGCATCTACCGGAAGCTCAGCGTGAACTTGTAAAACAGGTAGCGGCAACCGGAACGCCTATTGTGTTGGTGATGGTTGAAGGACGGCCGAGAATAAT
Organism: Rhodohalobacter sulfatireducens; assembly: GCF_022012475.1. Lineage (GTDB taxonomy): Bacteria > Bacteroidota > Rhodothermia > Balneolales > Balneolaceae > Rhodohalobacter > Rhodohalobacter sulfatireducens. The sequence goes on along the minus strand of NZ_JAKLWS010000006.1, from coordinate 161,420 downwards.
TAATGATATTGTTCCTGAAGCGGATGGAATTGTGATGGCATACCTGCCGGCGCATGAAGGAGGGCGAGCCATTGCTGATATTCTGTTTGGAGACCAAAATCCAAGCGGACACCTGCCATTTACCTACCCAAGCGATTCGAATGATATCGTGCCGTATGATCATAACTACACGGATGAAGTGGGGCCACTTGGATTTAACCCTGAGTGGGAATTTGGTACTGGTTTAAGCTATACAAGTTACGATTATAGCAATCTGACAGTGAGTAAAGCCACATTTGGTGCTGATGATGAACTGGAGATCTCCGTGGATATCACGAATTCGGGTGAAATGGCTGGAAAAGATGTGGTTCAGCTCTACGTGAGTGATCTCGTGGCAAGCATCACACCACCTGTTAAACGGCTCCGCGGATTTGAAAAGGTTAATTTAGAACCCGGCGAAACTCAAACCGTTCGTTTCTCAATCACTGCAGATGATCTCGCTTTTGTAGGAAGAGACAATGAGTGGATCACCGAAGAAGGCGAGTTTAAAATTCAGATTGAGGATCTTGAACAGAATATAATCTTTCAAAAATAGAAATTAATCATAGGATAGAAGTGCCGTGAAAGGGCGAAATATGAATAGCCTCGGACAAGGACAGAAAAGTCCACAGTCCGGGGTTAGCAAAACCAATCATAGAAAACCCGAGCTGATGAGTTTTGAAAGGGTAATGATTGTTTGTCCGGCAGGACATTCGTAGATATCTGTAGTTTCTATGGTGATGTTTCGTACTAACTATTTTCAGAAAAACTAACCATCCATTTAATACCGAATTTATCCGTTAGCATTCCGAAGTAATCACCCCAAAACATATTCTGCATCTCCATCTCGATTTCGGCTTCGTCAGAAAGGCCGTTGAAATATTGATCGGCTTGCTCTTTGCTGTCGGCCTGGATAGAAATATAAAAGTTACTTCCTTGTTCGACAGTTTGGTTCATTGATTCAAGAGCGTCTGTTCCCATAATCATATTCCGATCGCCGATTGGCAGGGCGATATGCATAACTTTGTCTCGTTCATTTTCAGGCAAGTTATTGCCTTCAGGGGTATCACTGAACCGGGTAATTCCCCCGATAAACTCACCGCCGAATATGGATTGATAGAATATGAATGCTTCTTCGGTGTTTCCCTGGAAATTGAGGTATGGATTGATAGTTGGCATAAAAGGTCATTAACTTTGATGTGAAATTATATCGATAAAAATAGATGTAGGAAAATTCAAGGAATAAATCACTAAATAGAGAAAACAGATATCAATATGTATATTGCCAAGGCTAAAACTCAAACTTTAACTAATTCAGGGATATGAAACGGACTCTTTTTGTTCTTACGTTAGCTCTTGCATTTTTTGCAACTGCATGCCAGCAGAGCCAGGATAATTCAATGGAGATGCAAAGCGAATCATCAAACGAGATATCAACCTCAACCACAGAAAACACTATCGGTATGCTGCAACACACGGTTTATTTTTATCTGAATGAAGATGTAACAGAAGAAGAACGACAGCAATTTGAGGAGGGACTTGAGGCGCTTCTTTCTATCGAAGAGATCTATAGATCTGAAATGGGAGTCCCGGCCGGTACTCCGGATCGAGAGGTAACCGATCACTCATTTGGCTATTCGATCTTTACCTGGTTTGAAACGATGGATGATTATGAAGTTTATGCCGAACACCCTGACCATATGGAGTTCATCGATCAATACGAAAGTCTTTGGGCGGATGTAAAAGTGTACGATACGCAAGTTACACAGGCGATGGACTAATTCAATATATTTGCACATAAAAAAACCCTGCCCGGTTTGATGCTGAGCAGGGTTTTTGTTTATAGGGTTTAATTAAGAGGGAACTCTCATATTCTCTGGATCCCAACGAACAACGCGTTGCTCCTTCAAACTTGTATTTGTTAAAAGGGCAGGGGCTGCAGCTCTGAATCCAAAAGTGGAATCTTCAAATACAGGGGTGCCGTTCCTTATGGAATCAAAGAAATTGACGAAGTGGTCCAGCCTTGAATCGTATCCGTCTGGAGTTCGGAATTCTTCTGTCTGATTCATTTCAGGTTGGTATTCAACCTCATCAGCATGTTGTTCCCTGTAGTTCTGCTTGAACTCTTCCTGTACTTCTTCTGAAAATGTCAGAAGCGAGTTATATCCCTGGAGATCATCCATAGAAGGTTCTCTTCTTGGGATTCGAGTCAGTTTAACAGAATTTCCGGGTGCAATTTCCATAGCACCTTCATCCCCGATAAACTGGAATCGTGTACCCGTTCCTCCGCCATCGGCAAGGTTACTTTGAAGGGTCAGCGTAAAATCCGGATGATTGTCAGTTTCAGGGTAGTGGTATTGGCCATTAATTACATCCGGCGCTTCACGTCCGTCAAACCAGGATCGTAGACCGCCTGTACCGGAAACATGTGTGGGGCCAACGGCACCGAGAACCGTATGAATACCGGTAAAGAGATGTACAAAAAGATCGCCGGGAACACCAGTTCCGTAATCGTCGTAGCATCTCCATCTGAAAAATCGTTTAGGATCCCAGGGGCGGTCAGGTGCATCACCGAGGAATGTATCCCAGTCAACTGTATCCGGTGTAGCATCCTCAGGCATAGAATATTGCCATGCCCCAAGTGAAGAGTTACGATTGTAAACGGCAACCACCTGGTTCAAAGTCCCGATCGCACCGGATTCATAAAGTTCCTTAGCTTTTTGGAAAATCATGTCGCTGGTAAACTGGCTTCCTACCTGCAAAACTGCATTACTATTCTGATCGGCATTGATCACGTCGAGTCCTTCATCAATTCTTTGTACCATCGGTTTTTCGCAGTACACATGCTTGCCGGCGCCTAAAAAGTCGATGGAGTGTTTTGCATGCCAGTGGTCGGGTGTACAGAGCAGCACGGCATCAACATCATCTCGTTCAAGGATCTCTCTATAGTCTTTTGTGGTAAAGACATCATCGCCAAACACTTCTTTTGTTCGAACCAGTCTTGAGTCATAGCAGTCTGCCGCAGCAACCATTTTTACACCGGGCACCTCTAAAGCAGTTGGCGTATCAAAATGGGCGATAATCCCCATGCCGATGGTAGCAATTTGAATTTGATCATTTGCCTGAAATTTTTTCTTCCAGTCACGGTCTTTCAGTTCCTCAAATCGTTCAGCGGCTTTTCCGCTTTTTGGGGCAATAGCAAAACCGGCCAAACCGAGGGCACTGTTTCGCAGAAAATTTTTACGAGAAATATTAGACATATTCACTCCATTTAGATTAATCAATAGATAGTTCGTTCTCGGGATAAATTGACCTCAGAAATTAGATTCCCGAATTTTTTTATGATATAGACTTTGAGCAAAGCATATATAAAACAGGTTATTTAAAACCAGTCACTAAATCAATAATAAACTATTCGAATATGTAGATTTGATAAATTATAATTTCAGAAATTTCAATTTAGGGTGAGCAGTTTTCGAAAGCGGAAAAGTTTATGTACAAATTCTTCACCTACAAACGGGCAGAGGATCCAATAAATAACAAAATTTTTTAATCGTCTTTATTATCTCACCAGTATCTACTGTTTTTAGGGGAAATCCCTACTATTGTAGGGAATGCCCTTATTACCCAATCAGATTAAGTACCCTTCCTCTTAATTACAATTATAACCATATTTATCGCATCATTAACAAACAAACAAAAAACATTCTAGGCGCAATCAAACGGATGAAATGAATCATCTTCATTAATTAATTTGACCTATTTAACGATAGAAATTTTAACAAATATTTTTTATCAAATTTAAATTAGGTTAAAGAAAAAAGAGATTCTTCACTATACAACTACAGGAGGGAACAATCATGAAAGATATCCTCATATTAGGAGCAGGGACTTCGGGAACAATGATGGCCAACAAGCTCAGTAAAGCCCTGAAGTCAGACGAATTTAGACTCACCATAGTCGATAAAGACGAAACACACTATTATCAACCAGGGTTTTTGTTTATACCATTCGGAATTTATTCAAAGGAAGATGTTATCAAACCCAAGAAAAATTTCTTTCCTAAGGACACGAATGTTATCGTTTCTGAGATAGATTTGATCAAACCGGAGGAAAACAAGGTACACTTGTCGAGTGGTGATGTTCTTTCCTACGATTATTTGATTATTGCAACGGGCACAGAGATACGACCTGACGAAATCGAGGGGATGACCGATGAGCTCTGGAAGAAATCAATATTTGATTTTTATACCATTGAAGGAGCTTTGGCATTGGCAGAGTTTTTGGATGATTGGGAAGGTGGAAAGCTGGTCTTGAATATTGCCGAAATGCCGATCAAATGCCCGGTAGCTCCTTTAGAATTTCTATTTCTTGCAGATGATTATTTCAAGAAAAAAGGAATGCGAGACAAGGTGGAAATCATATTTGTCACCCCTCTCGATGCCGCATTTACGAAACCGATTGCCGCAAGAGAATTAGGTAATTTTTTAGAAGAGAAGAATATTAATCTTGTTACAGAATTCAATATTGGGCGGGTTGATAATGAAGAGAAGAAAATTATCTCCTGGGATGAAAGAGAAGTTGAGTTCGATCTTTTAGTAACGATTCCAACAAATATGGGAATAGAGGCTATTGAGAAGAGTGAAATGGGAGATGAACTGAATTTTATTCCGACTGATAATCATACCCTGCAATCAGAAAACTGGGAGAATATATTTGTAATTGGTGATGCAACAAATCTTCCTTCATCAAAAGCGGGATCGGTTGCCCATTTTGAATCAGATGTGCTTTTCGAAAATCTTTTGAGCCATATTAATGGTGAACCGCTCACTGCATCGTTTGACGGGCATGCGAACTGCTTTATCGAATCGGGAGATGGCAAGGGGCTTCTTATAGACTTTAACTACGATACTGAACCACTCCCCGGAAAATTCCCAATACCTGGCATTGGGCCATTTTCTCTCTTAAAAGAAACCAAAATGAATCATATCGGGAAAATGGGATTCAAGTGGCTTTATTGGAACATGTTAATCAAAGGGAGAGACCTTCCGTTAGAATCGCAAATGTCGATGGCAGGAAAGATCGTACCGGAAAAAGAGGAACAGGAGACAAAGACTTTACAACTATAAAATAAAATCGAGGTAAAAAGATGACTTCAGAAACCAAACAAGAAAAAACAGTTCTACTTGATCAAGACGGACACCTGGCGAATCGCGAGGATTGGTCGGAAGAACTAGCCCAGGAGTTAGCAAATATTGAGGATGTAGGTGAATTGACTGACCGCCATTGGAAAGTGATTAAATATATCCAAAAGGAATTTGACGAGCAGGGGGATGCGCCGTCTATCAGAAAATTGACGAAAGAAAGCGGTGTTTCTACGAAAGAACTTTACCAGTTATTTCCAAAAGGGCCGGCTAAAAAAGCTGCAAAAATTGCCGGATTACCAAAACCAAAAGGTTGTATTTAAAAGGAGGGAATTACTATGACACAATTTGTAACTAAAGAAAAAACAAAAGGATTGGATGAGATAAAATCATCAAAAGAGCCAATTAAAAAAGTATCGCTCATCATCTCAAAAGGATCTTTGGATGGTGTGTACCCGGGTTTGATTATGGGAAACGGAGCCCGGATGGAGGGAATAGAAGCAACGCTATTCTTTACATTTTTTGGCCTCGAAGCAATCATCAATGATAAGATGGATAATCTAAAAGTACCTACCGTTGGGAATCCAGCTATGCATATACCAACAATGCTGGGAGGCCTACCGGGGATGTCATCTTTTGCAACTAAGAAGATGAAAGAGGAAATGGAAAATTTAGATATTCCTCCTGTCAGGGAGTTTATAGAGATGATACACGATACTGGAGCCGAAATTTATGCATGTAAAGCTACAGTAGACATGTTTCATTTAGATGAATCTGATTTCTGTGAGCAAGTAGACGGCATAATCACAGTCGGAGAGTTCTATGAGAAATCTGCCGGTGCTGAAATTATATTCACATAATAGTTTAAATGGCATAAAAAGCCAGAAATTCATCAGATCAACCTGTTAAAACAAGAAATCCCGGGTCTTTTTGAGAGGTCCGGGATTTCTTATGTACCGCGTACGGGATTTGAACCCGTGTTACCGCCGTGAAAGGGCGGCGTCCTAAACCCCTAGACGAACGCGGCAGAACAGCTTCACAATAAAACAGTGATCAGTTATCAGAGATAAAGACTGTTCCTTCTGATAACTGATCACTGTGAAATGTTCACTGAAATGGGGAGCCTGATGGGATTTGAACCCACGGCCTCCAGGGCCACAACCTGGCGCTCTAACCAACTGAGCTACAAGCTCCATAATGTACCGCGTACGGGATTCGAACCCGTGTTACCGCCGTGAAAGGGCGGCGTCCTAAACCCCTAGACGAACGCGGCAAAATATATCCAATAAAAAAAGAGGCGACAGGCGGATTCGAACCGCCGTACGAGGTTTTGCAGACCTCTGCCTAACCACTCGGCCATGTCGCCTTTGTTAAAGTCACCTCTGAATGACGTATAAATACAAATTAATGATTGTCAATCATTCAAATCAAGAAACCTTCGTACGCCCAACAGGAGTCGAACCTGTAACCTACGGCTTAGAAGGCCGTTGCTCTATCCAGTTGAGCTATGGGCGCTAATTGGAATGAAGATTGTTGAGTGTTGAATGGCGAATTTCAATCGCGCCCGCAATGAATCCAACATTCACAATTCAACCTTCCTAAAAGTCGGGGAGATCCCGAGGAGTCGGGAAACCTGCGACCCTCCCGACAAGCCTGTCGGGATTTGTTGCCAGCCTGGGGCATTTCCCAAACTATTCAAAGCAATATGTCAAAACTAAATATTATGTCGGGGAGACAGGATTTGAACCTGCGACCCTTCGCTCCCAAAGCGAATGCGCTACCGGCCTGCGCCACTCCCCGTAACTCCATTCAAAAATCAATGAATGGGTTTGTTTGTATCAGATTGTCAAAAGAATCATAAGATAAAAGTTTTTGAATCTGATTGCAATTTCAAACCGGGTTAAATTTTCGTTTTTTTCAATAAATCTTTTGATAATTCTGAAAGGAATCCAATGGAATACGCAGAGAGTTGAGTAAAAGCGGTTACGATAGAAAGTAATGCAATCTTGAAGCTTTTCTCTTTTATAAACGCACTTGCAAAAAGTAATATGGCATATAGAATGTAGAGGAGATAAAACTGTTTAAGCATTGCAATATTGAGTACTAAGAACGCTACCGAAAGAATTAAACCGATAAAAAAGAAAGTGGGGAAGAGGTGAACGAGTTTTACTTCTTCGGGATAAAATCGCCTGATATTTATACGAGCCCGGCCAAAAAAGTGTAACTGCCAAAAAAATTGACGAAGACTTGTTCGACGTTTGTGATATACATAGGCATCTGCAATCAATGCTGACTTAAATCCACTTTTAATGATGCGCATGCTAAACTCAAGATCTTCTCCCATCCGGGTAATTTTATATCCACCGATCTTTTCATACACCTCGCGGCTGATTCCCATATTGAAACTCCTTGGATGAAATGTACCCATTTTTCTCTTTAATCCACGGATGCCACCGGTCGTAAAAAAGGAGGTCATACTAAAATTAATCGCTTTCTGTAGTTGAGTGAAAGAGGGATGAGCGCGATCCGGACCGCCCCAGGCATCAACAGGATTTTGTGATAGAAATGCATTTACAGTTTCAAAATAGTGCTGCGGTATGATACAGTCTGAATCAAACATCACATAATATTCACCATTTGCACGCTCAAAACCGTAGTTTCTCGAGAATCCCTGTCCGCTGTTATCTTTGTAATAGTAACTGATGTTGAGCCGGTTTGAGAATTCATCAACAACATCTTTAGAAGTTTTTTCGGAACCATCTTCTACAATTAGCACTTCAAAGTTTGTGTAGGTCTGTTTGGTCAGGCTCTCGAGCAACTCATAGATTTCATCCGGTCGGTTGTATACCGGTATGATAATGGAGTAGAACATCAATGCATTTCATTACAAAATTCTCGTTCTTTAAGTGAATTTGAATATAACAACATTAACCTATCATTCGATGAAGTTTCTTTTTACCGTACTTATTTTCATCAGTTATTCACCATCTCTTTTTTCTCAGTCGATAGAGATAGAATCTGACCCGGCTCAGAGCTCCTTTTCTGACAATACATTTTCAGCCGGTGATGGTACTGTGATTGTCTCCGGCAACCAGTTTGTTTTAGGATCTGCTCAAATAGCGAATCCTGAAGCTTGGTCGTTCTCATCATCAAACCGCAGAGCTTCATTTTTACAGAGAAGCAATGGGATTAACCTGATGAGCTACAATGCAGAAGGTGACCTTTTTATCGAACGAGCCCTCCAATTTTTTACCCCATCAGATAACACAATTAATACATATCAATTCGATAATGGAGATATCGTGCTTCGTGACAATGTGGCTAACTTTACTTTTTTGAATGCAAAAGGGGAGACAAGTTACCAGGTTTCAAATAGTTCGGGGAGTACGGATGGAGAGCAGGAATCGCAGTTGGCATCAAATCCATTTGGAAGTACCATTGTACTTTACAACCCGGTTATTGCTTATGGGCCAGAGACTGGTTCAAGGGCACAAATTGTTTACGGTGAGCAGGATACAGACCTTTTTTTCAATAGCAGAGAAGATGAAATCAGGGATGTTCGGATCAGTGAGAGTGGTGGGTTTATTACGCTGGTCACCGCAGGGGCCGGTGGACATACTGCGACCGTGTATGACAGGTTTGGGAATGAACTTTTTCAACAAACAAGTGATGAAGATCTGATCGGTGCAACGCTAAATACAGATTCGACACATCTTACAATCTATTCCAGCGGCAGAGTTCAGGTTTATGAAATTCTAAGTGGCAACAGACTCGGAAGTGCTTCATCAAGGAGCTCTATTCTTTTTGCCGGTTACGATCCTGAAGCTCAAACAATTATTGCACTCGGCGGCTCACAAAGTGGTATGACAATAGAAGAACCGGAAATTACGGCTGTTAGTATATCGGAACTTGAAATTGCCAGGGAAGATGTGCCATTTTCAATTTCCACCCTGAATATTGATCGCGTGGCTTTATCTGTAACGGGTTCTAACTCCTATTCAATATCAGGTTTGAATCGTAACCTTCTGGTGGATGTGGTTTTTTAGAATTGTAATTTTGCAGATACTGTTCGTGCCAAATATTGGATAAAGCACAAAACAGAGCTCTCACAACAGCTATTTTATTCAACAACTTTGTGAACTTTAACTCCTGAGATTCGAAAAGTTGATTCCATAAAAAAAGCACGTGACCACCGGCCACGTGCTTTGCATCAATTCTTATGTACCTTTTATCAGGCTTTCGCTTCCTGCTCTGATTCTTCGGAGGTTGAATTGTCCTGATCTCCGTCATCTCCATTTTCTGCTTCAGCAGCTGATGATTCAGGTTCAGTCCAATCGAATTCGAGTCCGTCACGGGATTTATTCATCTTAATTTTGATGAGCGATCCTTCGGGATGATCCACCCCTAAGAGCTCTTCAGCGAGAGGATCTTCCACATATTTCTGGATGGCACGTTTTAGTGGACGCGCTCCATATTTTTGATCGAATCCTTTGTCGGTGATGAAATCCTTGGCCCCTTTTGTGAGCTCAAGTTCATATCCGAGGTTTCGAATTCTCACGAAGAGTTCATCAGAAAGAATATCAATTATCTTGAATATATCATCTCTTTCGAGTGGTCTGAATGTCAGAACATCATCTATTCTGTTCAGAAACTCGGGGTTGAAAACTTTCTTCAGTGCATCTTGAATGGTCGACTTCATCTGAGCATAGTCGAACTCTCCGTCACCTGCTGAGAAACCGATTCCTTTACCCATATTTCTGATATCACGAGCACCAATATTTGATGTCATGATAATAATTGTATTCCTGAAATCAACTTTTCTGCCGAGACTATCCGTCAGGATTCCGTCATCCAGAACCTGCAGGAGAATATTAAACACATCCGGGTGAGCCTTCTCAATTTCATCGAGAAGTACAACACTGTATGGTTTTCTTCGAACTTTTTCAGTCAGAATTCCACCTTCTTCATAGCCTACGTATCCCGGAGGCGCACCAACAAGTCGCGAGACACTGAATTTTTCCATGTACTCACTCATATCAATTCGAATCAGGGCTTCTTCCTTATCAAACAGGTATTTTGCAAGTACTTTCGCCATTTCAGTTTTACCTACACCGGTAGGCCCGAGGAATATGAATGACCCAATAGGACGCGAAGGATCTTTTAATCCGGCTCGCGTTCTTTGAATGGCTTTTGTGAGTTTATTGATCGCTTCCTCCTGACCAACAATATTCTTGCCAAGCTCCTCTTTCATGTGAAGAAGTTTCTGACCTTCTTTCTGGCTGATCTTGTTGACGGGAACTCCGCTCATCATGGCAACAACAGATGCTACATCCTCATCGGATACATCGTAAACAATGTGTTCTGATTCTTTCTCCCATTCCTTCTGAGCCTGGTCTAATTCTTCAATCAATCGCTTCTCGGTATCCCGGAGGCGTGCAGCTTCTTCAAACCGCTGCTTTTTGACCATAGAATTTTTCTCCTGGCTTGTTTTTTCGATCTCATCTTCGAGTTCAAGAATATGATCCGGAACGGTAATGTTTGATAAGTGAACACGAGCGCCAGCTTCATCCAGCGCATCAATTGCCTTATCGGGAAGGAAGTGATCGGTTACGTACCGGTCTGTAAGTTTCACACATGCATCAATAGCGTCTTCGCTATACCGAACACTGTGATGTTTTTCGTATTTCCCTTTAATTTGTGTAAGAATTTCAAGCGTTTCCTCAATCGTTGTCGGATCGACCATAATTTTCTGGAATCGCCTTTCGAGAGCACCGTCTTTTTCTATAAACTGTCGGTATTCGTTCAATGTAGTGGCACCGATGGCCTGAACTTCGCCTCTTGCGAGGGCCGGTTTCAGCATGTTCGATGCATCCAGTGAACCACTTGCACCGCCGGCTCCGACAATGGTATGCAGCTCATCGATAAATAGAATTACATTATCGGTCTTCTCGAGTTCACCCATTACCGCTTTCATCCGTTCTTCAAACTGACCACGATACTTCGTGCCTGCTACAAGTGCAGCAAGATCCAATGCAATTACGCGCTTATCGTAGAGAACGCGAGATACTTTTCGTTCAATAATTCTTGATGCCAAGCCTTCGGCTATTGCAGTTTTTCCTACTCCCGGTTCTCCAATCAGAACTGGGTTATTCTTCTTGCGGCGGCTCAGAACCTGCGCCACACGCTCGATTTCTTTTTCTCTTCCTATAATCGGATCGAGTTTACCATCCTCAGCGAGTTGGGTAAGATCTCTGCCAAAATTGTCAAGTACTGGTGTTTTTGACTTTTCCATTTTCTTTTCTCTGGAGCTGCCGGATGATTGTGAACCTTTAGATGAAGACGGCGGTGTAGAAGAACTTGCTGTTCGGGTATCTTTTTGATCTGTATCTCGGGTATTTCCGGAGATGATCATGTCAAGTTCTTCACGCACAGCGTCGTACGACACACTAAATTGTTGCAATATCTGAGCAGCAATATTTTCTTCATCCCTTAGGAGAGATAACAGAAGATGTTCAGTTCCTATTGTGTCACTTTTATAAAGTTTTGCTTCGAGATAAGTAATACGGAGTACCTTTTCAGCCTGTTTGGTAAGCGGGATATTCCCTACAGTAACTGTACCTCCGGTACCTCGAACTGTGTCTTCGATAGTTTTTTTGAGCTTAAATAGATCGCAATTCAGATTCTTAAGTATTCGAATAGCGACTCCGTCGCCCAATCGAACGATTCCCAAGATAAGATGCTCAGTGCCAATATAGTCATGGCCTAACCGCAGAGCTTCTTCTCGGCTGAATTGAATTACATCACGAACTTTACTTGAAAAATTACCCTCCATAGCGGGACCTAAAAGATTTGTCGTTGCTAACTTTGTAGCTTAACGATTGAAGTAGTTTTTTAGTTCATTCACCTACGAAAGTAGTATGGTGAATATGCAAATGCAAACAATTAAAAAGGAATTTGAAATAAACTGAGAAGTGAAATGAATTTTTTAAAACAAAGATGACCGGGTCATCTCATCAGGCTGTTCCAGATCCATCATTTTTAGAAGTGTTGGAGAAACATCTGCCAATATGCCATTCTCAAGTGATATATCTCTTTCGGATACGAGTACAACTGGTACAGGAACAGCCGTATGAGCCGTGTGCGGGCTCCCATCCGGCTGGACCATACAGTCTGCATTCCCATGATCGGCAATGACCAAAACTTCATATCCATTCTTAGTGGCAGTTTCAGTTACTTTTTTAAGTTGCTCGTCAACGGTTTCCACAGCTTTTATAGCTGCGTCCATATCTCCGGTATGGCCTACCATATCGGGATTTGCAAAATTTACAATTACGAGATTGTAATCTTTTTGAAGGCCTTCTACCACTTTATCTCCAACTTCCGGCGCGCTCATTTCAGGTTGAAGATCGTAAGTAGCAACTTTGGGGCTCGGAACCATAACCCGGTCTTCACCCTCACTAGGAGTTTCTTCTCCACCGTTAAAAAAGTAAGTAACATGTGGATATTTTTCTGTTTCTGCTATTCGCAGCTGTTTTAATCCCTGTGCGCTAACAAACTCTCCAATTGTATTTTTGAGACGAGTGGGAGGGAAGGCTACGTGGGCAAATGAGTTGAATGTATCATCGTAATCCGTAAAAGTTACGTAATGAAGATCCAGGTTTTCCATTTTAAAAGGAATATCTCCAACCTGGAAAAATGCTTTTGTGATTTGTCGTGCACGATCTCCGCGAATATTAAAGAATACAACCACATCACCTTTTTCAATTCGGCTGTTCTTCGCGGTATTGATTCGGTACGGTTCTAAAAATTCGTCGGTCACATCTTTTGCATAGCTCTGCTCAAACACTTCAGAAGCTTCATCTACCTCTGTACCTTTTCCATGAATCAGAAGGTCGTAAGCTTTTTGAGTTCGTTCCCAGCGATTATCACGATCCATAGCGTAATACCTTCCCACTACGGAAGCCATTGTTCCGACACCGATCTCATCTGCCTTTTGCTCAAACTGCTTTAAATATTCAGCACCGCCATGTGGTGAGGTGTCTCGTCCATCGGTAAACGCGTGCACATAGGCATTTTCAAGATCATACTTCTTGGCCATCTCAAGCAGGGCATACAGGTGCTCGTTATTACTGTGGACACCGCCATCAGAAAAAAGGCCCATAAAATGGATTTTTTCTCTCTCTTTGGCTTTACCAAATGCAGTAGTAAGGATCTCATTTTCGAAAAAGTCACCCTCTCTGATCGATTTATTGATCCTGGAAAGTTCCTGCCATACAATTCGGCCGGCCCCAATATTAAGGTGTCCTACTTCGGAATTTCCAAACTGACCGTCCGGTAATCCTACATCTTCGCCGCTGGCTGAAAGCTGAGCGTGCGGATACTTCTTGATGAGAGAATCAAAATAAGGTTTGTTTGCCTTATCAACGGCACTGACTTCAGGATTTTCGGCAATACCGAAACCATCTAATATAACAAGCAGAGCTTTCGACAATGTTACGACAGGTTATTTACGTGCGTGGTAAGTTGCGATTTTTTTCGAGCTGCACGATTCGGGTGAATCACATTTTTTACAGCCAGCCTGTCGATTAAACTAACGGCTTCTTTGAGATGTTTTTCCGCTTGTTCCTTATCTTTTGCGTCTAATACTTTTTTTACGAGCGTTCTCATTTTAGAACGTCGTGCATTATTGTGAGTTCTGCGCTTTTTGTTCTGGCGCATTCTTTTGATTGCTGATTGATGCTGTGGCATAACGAATCAATAAAATTTTATAATACTTTTATAGTTTACAGAACCACAAAATTAACGCTTCTGAATTCAACTTACAAGAAGTGATTGAATGTTAAGCAGAAAAAATTTAATTTAGCTGTTCTCTGATATGATCATTGTAATTGATGGGCCGGCCGGATCCGGCAAAAGTTCTACCGCAAAGAAAATAGCCGAATTGCTCGATATCCAATATCTCGATTCGGGTGCGCTGTACAGAGCGCTTACATATCTTTGGTTGATGAACGATAAACCTGATCTGCCGGAGTTCTTTAAAATATTGCCGGGCGTAAAGCTGGATGCAGAATATCGAAATCAAACATTCATTATAAATGTGAATGGTGAAGATATCACGAAAGATATTCGAACCCAGCAAGTTGCTAATCATGTAAGTGAAATGGCAGCCCAACCAGAGGCACGGAAGTTTGTGAATCAATATATGAGAAAGCTTGTTATGAGTGATGCTTATATAGCGGACGGACGTGATCTGGGAACAGCGGTTTTTCCGGATGCCGATCTTAAGTTTTATATGATTGCATCATTGGAGGAACGGGCAAAGCGTCGTTATCGTGAGTTGATTTCTGATGATCCTTCAATTTCTTTTGAAGAAGTAAAGGATAATCTAAAAAACAGGGATCATCAGGACAGCAGCCGCGCTGCAGATCCGCTTAAAAAAGATGAAAATGCAATCTTAATTGATACAACCGGTAAAACATTTGAAGAACAAATTGATGAAATGGTCGGTATCATCAGAGACAAAATTAAACTAAAACAATAATTAAACCCTGCATTTCGAAAGTCGAATTGCAGCAGTATTTAACAGGTAACTAAATGACAGAAGACGTAAACAAAAACAAAGAACAACAAGAAGAAGTCGATACTACTGTAGCAACCGAAACTTCAACGGAAGGGGCTGAGGTTGAGGAAACAGTAGAAACTGAAGAAACCGTTGCTGAAACGGAAGAAGCATCAGAAGAAGTAGAAGAAACAGAAGAGACAACGGAAGAAGAAGAGAGTATAGAAGAATCAGTTCCTACTTTTACCGGAGAAGTAGATGGAAAGACCTATACATTTGATCAACTCCAGGCTGCTTCAGAAGATTACACAGATGAAGAATTTCATGAGTTGGCCGGAATGTATGAGAACACTCTCAGTGAAATTGAAGAAAAAGAGATTGTAACCGGAATTGTTGTATCCGTTGATGAGAAGTATGTAATTGTTGATATCGGATTTAAGTCTGAGGGTATTGTACAGGCTAATGAATTTTCTGACAAAGTACTTGAAAACCTGGCACCCGGCGATGAAGTTGAGGTTTTCCTCGATAAAGTAGAAGACAGGGAAGGGCAATTGATTCTTTCCCGTAAAAAAGCGGATATCCTTCAGGCCTGGGAAAACCTCGAAAATTCTTATGAAACCGGCGAAGTTATCGAAGGTTATATCCAGCGACGTATTAAAGGTGGTATGGTCGTGGATGTGTTTGGAATTGACGCCTTCCTACCCGGTTCTCAAATTGATGTTCGCCCTGTTCGCGACTTCGACGCCTATGTTGGTAAAACCATGGAATTCCAGGTTGTGAAACTCAACATGCAGGCTGAAAACGTAGTTGTTTCACACAGAGCATTGATTGAATCTGATCTTGAAGATCAGCGACAAGAAATTCTCGAAACGATTGAAGCCGGTCAGGTTCTCGAAGGTATAGTGAAGAATATTACCGACTTCGGTGTATTTATCGATCTTGGTGGTGTGGACGGACTGTTGCACATTACTGATCTTTCATGGGGCCGTGTTGAGCATCCGGAAGAGATCGTGAAACTCGATCAACGTATGAACGTTGCAGTAATCGACTTTGATGAAGAATCCAAACGAGTATCTCTTGGATTGAAGCAACTTCAACCGCATCCATGGGATGAGATCTATGAGAAATATCCTGAAAATATGCGAGTTCAGGGACGAGTGGTTTCTATTGCCGATTACGGTGCTTTTATTGAGCTTGAGAAAGGCGTTGAAGGCTTGATTCACATCAGTGAAATGAGTTGGACACAGCATATCAAACACCCATCTCAACTGGTTCAGAAAGATGACATCATTGAATGTGTGGTTCTGAATATCAACGAAGATGAGAAGAAAATTTCTCTCGGCGTCAAGCAACTCGAGAAAGATCCTTGGGAAGACCTTCTGGATCGGTATCCTATCGGTTCCTCCCACAAAGGAGAAGTCCGAAACCTCACCAACTTTGGTGTGTTTGTTGAGCTTGAACCCGGAATTGATGGACTTATCCATGTTTCTGACTTAAGCTGGACGGAAAAAGTTGAGCACCCGAATGAAGTAGTTGATAAAGGGCAGGAGATTGAAGTGGTAATTCTTGCCGTCGATTTCGACAACCGTAGAATCACACTTGGCCACAAGCAAGTTCAGGAAAATCCGTGGGAGAAATACGCGGAAGAGTATGGAATTGGCTCGAAGGTTGAAGGCGAAATTTCCAAAATTACAGACAAAGGAATGTTTGTTAAGATGGATCTTGGCGTTGATGCTTTCCTCGCTGGAAGCAAACTTAAAGAGTCCGTTGAGGACTTGAAAGAGAACTTCAGTGAAGGAGATAAAATTGAAGGCTACGTTGTTGAGTTCGATGAGTCTAGTAAAACTATTGAGCTATCTCAGGACGAAGATGATGTGAAGAAAAGAAAGCCAAAATCGAAGAAAAGTCCTCAGAAATCAGAGGATATTGAAACAGGCACTCCAACCCTGGGTGAAGTTTCCGGTTTGGCAGATAAACTTGCTGAGAAAGAGAAAAACAGCGAAAATTAATTCTTGCTAATTCATAATATTAGCAAAGTTTCAAAGGCCTCTTGTTTTTACAGGAGGCCTTTTTTTATAGACCCAATATCAGTTTATTGCTTTTCAACAAAGAAAAAAACGGCATCTTTAGAAGCATTCGTCGTACTTTTAACATTGCTATTCGTCTCTCTGTTGTACGTATAGGCCACATTTCTTATAGAGTTTAACTCTTTTTTAGTTGAGTACTCAACCCGAATAGCGTCACCTTCCGGCTTTAGTTTTGCAATAGCTTCTCGTAATTCTTGGTATTTTGATCTGCTCTTTCTCGATACTTTGATTTTAGATCTTGGTACAAAGTTAATTTTCATAATTATTGAATTATGAGTTATGATCTAATCATGTTATAACTAACATTAATAAATACTTAAAATCTACATAAGTCAAGCTTTAAATTTATAATAGATAATTTAATACCCTAAATAAATTCTAAATAATATTAAGATATACTCTTATTTATGAGAAAGTATATCTATTCTTGATATAAATTTAATGCAAATGTCAAATTAAAATTTGATTTATTTTGCTTTTAAAAATGTATAGTAATACTTCACATTCACTGAGTAAGAATGGATAGAAGAAGAAGTACTTTTACCTGGAGAGAGATAAATAATAAGATAGAGAAGCGGAATAAAATTACACCGGGAACATAACTCCCGGTGCTTTACTTTTTTAAGGAACCTGAACGTTCGACAAGATCTTTTTAATGATATCCTCTGTGGTTATGTTTTCTGCTTCAGCTTCAAATGTTGGTATGATCCTATGTCGTAAAATATCAAGAGTAACTGTTCGAACATCTTCAGGAGTTACGTATGCACGGTGTTGCATGAAAGCGTGCGCCCTGGCTGCAAGATTCATGTTTATAGATGCCCTGGGGGAGGCGCCGAATGAAATCAGATCTTCCAACTCGGTAATATTATAATCATCTGGATCTCTTGTTGCGAAGATAAGATCCACAATATAACGTTCTACTTTTTCATCCACATAAATTTCGTTGATAACCTCCCGGGCATTCAGGATATGTTCAGGTGTAACAACGTGTTTAAGTTCCTCTTTCTCCCCGGTTTTTGCCATCCTTCGCATAATTTCAAGTTCTTCGCTTTTGGAGGGGTAACCGATCTTTAGTTTTAGCATAAACCGATCCACCTGGGCTTCAGGCAGGGTGTAGGTCCCTTCTTGCTCTACTGGATTCTGAGTAGCCAAAACAAGAAATGGTACTTCCAGCTTAAATGTTTCCTCCCCAATAGTTACCTGCCGCTCTTGCATGGCTTCCAGTAAAGCACTTTGAACTTTTGCGGGCGAACGGTTGATTTCATCAGCTAAAACTATATTTGAGAAGATCGGACCCTTTTTAACCGTAAACTTCATCTCTTTTTGGTTATAAATCAGAGTACCGATCAGATCGGCAGGCAAGAGATCTGGAGTAAACTGGATTCGCTGAAACTTTGTATTAATAACAGTAGCAAGGGAAGAGACTGTCAATGTTTTTGCAAGTCCCGGAACACCCTCAAGAAGCACATGGCCATCAGCCAAAAGCCCAATTAACAATCGGTCAATCATGTATCGCTGACCTACAATCACTTTGTTCAGCTCGGAATAAATATCATCTATAAACGCACTGTGTTTTTCAATTTTTTCACCCAGTGCCTGCATATCAACAGAAGTGCTCATATATCAAATTTCAGTTAGATGTTGATGTTCAATTTGGTATCTTTTCAAACTCTTAAATGCGGGTTATAATGAACGAATAATAATGGTTAGCTGCAAAATTTTGATCTCTCAAACCCGCAATTTTCAAAAATTTTAAAAGATGGTTTCCCCGATTATAAAAGACTTTTAAATGGATTTATTACAAGCAATTTTTCTTGGAATACTACAAGGTATTACTGAGTTTCTTCCCGTGAGCAGCTCCGGTCATCTTGTGTTAGCCCGTTCACTCTTTGGACGAGACTTGGAGGCTGGCATCACTTTCGAGATTGTTGTCCACTTTGGTTCGTTTTGTAGTATCGTACTTTATTATCGAAAACTGATTGCAGAAATCCTGGGGGATCTGTTCAAAAGTCTAACGCCCAATGGACTGAGAATTGGAATGTATAAGACAAATTCTAATGTGAAGTTCTCTTATTATATTCTCATCAGTATGATCCCTGCAATGATTATAGGTTTTACATTACAGGATAAAATTGAAGAACTTTTTTTGAATCCCTTTTTTGTCTCCTGCATGCTGTTGGTAACCGGCACACTTCTGTTTTCAACAAAATTTGTTAAGTCTCCAGAAGAAAAGGTCAATGGTATTCGGAGTTTAATCATGGGAATTGCTCAGGCTTTTGCCATCATACCTGGTATTAGTCGTTCGGGTTCAACTATTTCTATAGGACTGTTTACAGGGATGAAGCGTGAGGAGGTTGCCAATTTCTCTTTTTTAATGGTTTTACCGGTTCTCGCAGGAGCGATGTTACTCGCTATGATGGACTTAATGGAAACCGGTATTGAAGCGGCAGCAGTTATAACACTTGTGGCTGGTTTTTTTACTTCATTTATTTCCGGTTACCTGGCCCTGAGTTATCTAGTGAAGCTCTTGAAGAACGCAAAGTTCTACTATTTTTCATATTACTGCTGGGTTGTAGGCATCGCAGGGATCATCTATTTTTTTTAACTACGAAAAAGCGTCAATTCGCTTGATGGCATTTTTAAATTTGGGTACCTTAACGCTCGTGTAATTAAACGATCAGAATGGATACATTTATATTTATTTTTCTTGCAGTTCTGACCATTGGGTCGGGACTGGGAATGGTTCTCAACAGAAACACTGTAAACAGTGCACTTTTTTTAGTGCTCAATATGGTTTCAATAGCCGGGATCTACCTGTTGTTGCAGGCACAATTTCTCGCCTTGATTCAGATTTTAGTTTATGCAGGTGCCATTATGGTACTTTTTCTCTTCGTCATCATGCTATTGAATTTGGACGATGAAAGATCACTCTTTAGTAAAGTGCGCGCCAAATACATTTCTGCTTTTTTTCTTGGAGTGGTAACTCTCAGCTTGATACTGTACAGCCTGGAGGGTGTTGCCGATCTTCTTCCGGAAATATCACCGGAAATGGAAACTGCGGGAACCGTTGAAGCATTAGGTGATGTACTTTACACAGATTATCTTTTCGCATTTGAAATGACGGCGATACTCTTAACAGCCGCAGTTGTCGGTGCACTCATGATTGCGCAATATAAAAAAAGTAATAACGGAGCATCAGAATGATTGAGATTGATTGGTATTTAGCACTAAGCGCAGTTCTGTTTACAATAGGATTGGTTGGTGTTCTCATTCGAAGAAATGCGATTGTAATTTTTATGTGTGTGGAGCTGATGCTCAACGCAGTGAATCTCACACTCATCTCATTCAGTTCGTATCACGGAGATGTAACCGGACAGATATTGGTATTCTTTTCATTAGCGGTGGCTGCAGCCGAAGCTGTAATCGGGCTTGCAATTATTTTGGCCATCTTCAGAAACAACCTCTCTGTAGATATTACTAAAGTGAATCTGCTTCGCTGGTAATTATTTTCATTACCAAAAGGGGGTTATTGCAGATCAATAAGCCACTAAATTACAAAAGCACAAAATTATTTTAGTGTTTTTTGTGCTTTTGTGGCTTTTTTCGAAAAAAGAAGTATAAAGCCTTTGCTTTGGAGTAAGAGATAGATTTCAAACAAAAAAGCTGAGTGCAAAAGCAAGAGAGAATCCCACCAAAGAGATGATTGTTTCCATAACCGTCCAGGATTTTAAAGTGTCTTTTTCACTCATCCCAAAGTATCGGTTCACCAACCAAAAACCGCTATCGTTTACATGAGATAAAGTTGTAGCCCCGGCAGCAATTGCTAACACGATTAAGGCTTTATGTGGTTCGCTTACATCAAATGAAACAAGGATTGGTGACAGAATTCCGGCAGCAGTTATCATAGCAACAGTAGCCGATCCTTGAGTTACTCGAACAGCCATTGCAATCAACCATGCTAAAACAATCAATGGCAATCCAAGGTCGGCCATACCGCCTGCAAGCATATCACCTACGCCGCTGTTTATCAGGACTTGTTTGAAGACTCCACCGGCTCCAGTAATTAAAATGATTACACCCGCGGGTTTCATTGCCTCCATGCTCAATTCAGATAATGTATCACGAGTAGTTCCACGACGCACCCCTAACCAGTACATTGCAATCAGAACGGCAGCCGTTAATGCACTAAATGGATGACCGATAAAAATGAGTGTCTCTGTCCAGAATTGTGGCTCAATAACCGCTTGATCCAGAAGTGCTTCCGTAATGGTGTTTCCCAAAATTAATATCAGGGGCACGGATATTATCAGAATAAGAAGGGAGAAAGGGGGTAGGTCGGCATCTTCATCGTCGTGATGTTCATCCATTTCAACATAATCCGGAACCGGAACGTGAATCCTATTCGCTATATACTTTCCAAATACGGGTCCTGCAATGATGGCAGTTGGAATTCCAACTATAAAACCGAATAAGATTACCCATCCCAAATCTGCTCCCAAAATATCTGCTACGGCGATGGGACCCGGGGTTGGAGGAATGAACGCATGTGTGACGGCAAGTCCTGCAAGAAGTGGAATGCCGTAATAGAGCAATGATTTACCGGTATCACGTGAGAGTGCATAGATGAGTGGAACTAAAATGATAAAACCCACATCAAGGAAAACGGGGATCGCAACAACAAAACCTGTAATAACCATCGACCAGGATGCTTTATCACGGCCAAATTTTCGAATAAGTGTTCGGGCCACCGATTCTGCTCCTCCCGAATGCTCGAGGATCTGTCCAAATATAGCACCAAGCCCCACCACAGTTGCTACGAACCCAAGCGTACCGCCCATTCCCTCCTGCATACTACTGAGGACGTCTGCTGCCGGCATTCCGGCTCCTAAGCCAACAAATATACTTGCGATAAGCAGAGAGATGAAGGCGTTAATCTTAAAACGTGTAACTAAAACTAAGAGGAGTCCAACCCCAAGTATGGTGGCAGCTAGTAGTTGAAAATTTTCCATGAAATTATTGTGATTGATTTATTGATTTTCCCAGTCGGTGTGGAAAAACTGTCCCCTGGGTTTATCGATGCGTTCGTAAGTGTGCGCTCCAAAAAAGTCCCGCTGTGCCTGGATTAAATTCGCCGGCAGCGATTTGGATCGTAGTGTATCATATAAGCTTAAATAGGCTGACATGCAGGGAACAGGAATCCCGGAGTATACAGCATGGCCAACTACCGATCTCCAGGATGCCTGAAGATCTGATAACTGTTCAGAAAACTCATCAAACAGAATGAGATGTTTCAAGTCGGGCTCTTTTTGAAATGCCTGTTCAATTTCTTTAAGCAGTGCGGATCGAATAATACATCCACCCTGCCAAATTTTTGCAATCGCAGAGTAATTGATATTCCATTCAAATTCATCACTTACGGATGAAATCATAAAAAAACCCTCCGCATACGCGGCTAATCGGCAGGCCAGCAGAGTTTTTTCAAGATTTCCAATCAATTTCTCTTTGTTGGCTGAAGCTTTAAGAATGGGTCGTTGAGTCTTAGAAAACTCATCTCGAATCTCAATTAAATTTGAGAAAAACCTTGCAATGACAGCCTGGGAAATTCCGGGTAAAGCAACGTTATTTTCAAACGCTTCAATAGCTGTCCATCGTCCCGTTCCTTTTTGTGCCGCACAATCCAGGATTTTTTCAACGAGGGGGAGTCCGTCATCATCAGAGACCATAAAAATTTTGGAAGTGATTTCAATCAGGTAGCTGTTCAGAGATCTATCATTCCAGGATTCAAAAATCTTACCGATCTCGACTGCTTCCAATCCCAGTGATTCTTTCAGAATATGGTATGCTTCAGAAATTAGTTGCATATCCGCGTACTCAATCCCGTTGTGGACCATCTTTACAAAATGACCGGCTCCGTCTTCGCCAACCCATTTGCAACAGGGAGATCCGTCAAATGCTTTTGCCGCAATTTTTTCAAAAAATGGCTGAATTTCCGGCCATGTACCAGGTGTGCCGCCCGGCATAAGGCTGGGGCCAAACCGTGCTCCCTGTTCTCCACCCGAAACGCCCATCCCAACATATCGTACGCCAATCTTTTTTAGTTCCTCCTTCCTGCGCATTGTATCTTTGTAGTGAGAATTGCCACCATCAATAATAATATCTCCCCTTTCGAGATACGAGAGAAAATTAGAAAGAACGTGATCAACCGGTTTTCCGGCTTTAACCATGATTAAGATTTTTCGCGGCGTTTTAAGTGATTCAAAAAACGATTTAATGGATTCAGCGCCATAAAAATTCTTCCCCTTGCCCTCGTTCTCAATAAATTCTTGAACGATAGTTTCTTCGCCGGGTGCTTTTCTGTTAAAAACACTTACTGAGAAGCCATTATCCTCCAGGTTCAAGGCCAGGTTTTGTCCCATAACACCTAATCCGTAGAGGCCAATTTGTGAGCTGTTCATGTACTGGTCTAATTTTTTAAGTTTTTTCTTTTGAATGCTGATAACAATCCAATGGTAATTTTGAAATAATTTTTTCGGCGATATTCTCTGGTTCAGGCTCAATAGAAATCCAGATAGCCTCTTGCGGCTTTTCCAGTGCTTCAAATTGTGAGTCAAGCAGTTCTGCCGGCATATAGTGCCCTTCTCGTTTATTCAGTCTTTCAGAGATCAATTTCTTTGAACCATTAAGGAAGATGAATATGACCTCTTCTTCGTTAAATCCTTCTGTCAGGAGATCCCTGTAAGCTTTTTTGAGTGCAGAGCAAGCAAGGATGGCACCATTGTCCTTATTCCATTTCCTCATCAAATCACTCAAATTTTGGAGCCAGGGTTTGCGATCCTCATCTGTAAGAGGAATGCCCGATCGCATTTTTTCAACATTGGTTTCGGGATGAAAGTTATCGGCATCAAAGAAGGGAAGGTCCAGCCTGGACGCTAACATCCGCCCGATGGTTGTTTTTCCACACCCCGATACCCCCATAACAATAACTATCATTATATACGTGTTTTTTAAATTCCATAAAGAAGATCGTATTGAGGATGTAAGAATCCAAAAACAAAACTTTGCACTATGACGATAAAATCAGAACTGCCAAGCAGATAGGTAGTACACATTTCTAAGGTGTATTTATATATGAATAGTTAGCACCTTCAGGAAACTTATTTATGAGAAGATTCAAAATAATTGTTTTGCTGATACTATTGAGTGCATGTCGAAGTCCAGTAACTCAAAATGTACAAGATTACGGGGAAGAGTTTGAACTAAATTTTGGGGAAATGACAAACGTTGGGCCAGATAAAACTTTGGTTGAATTTTTGGATGTTTCTGAGGATTCACGCTGTCCAATAAATGGAACATGCGTTTGGGCCGGGAATGGAAAGGTTCAAATTCGAATTGATGATCGTGAAATTAATTTAAACACATACCTCGAACCTCGTGATACCATAATTTCAAATCATTTGATTAAACTAATCAGTTTGAAACCTTATCCAGAACACCCGGAACAAATAGATAAAAAAGATTACAGGGTTCGTCTACAAATTAGGAATCAATGAAACTGTTGATATTAGGTGCATCCGGCGGATGCGGAAAATGGATTGTTCAGCTTGCAAAAGAGAGAAACTATAAGGTTAAGGCTATTGCGAGGAAAGAAACTACATTTAAACTTTCCGAAAATTGTGAAGTGATAAGGGGATCAGTGCTGGATGAGGAGATCCTCAAGAGAGGCTTTGAAGGTACTGATGCCGTTCTCTCGGTATTAGGAATCAAGAGAAAGAATTCATTGAATCCATGGTCTTCACTTACTTCACCTGACGATCTTACAACTGGCGCAGCGGAGATTCTGATAGATCTTATGCCCAAGTTTGGAGTGAATCGCTTCATTGGTATTAGTGCGGGCGGTGTAAGGGAGAGTTTTAGACAGGTACATCCGGTTATAAAATGGGTGATTTCAAATAGCAACATAAAAAAGTCATATCAAGAACTAGCAGAAATGGAATCCATTTTTGAAAGAAGCGATCTTGACTGGATGTCTGTTCGTCCGGTTACCCTTCTGAATGGTGAACCGACGGGAAGAACCAAGCAAACAAACCACTATGGGTTGCTGGACACGATAAAAAGAGCAGACGTGGCAACCTGGATGCTCGACAAAGTTGAACAAACCGAGCCATTTTCGAATCGGACACCGATGATAACTTCAGGCTGAGTCTTTCTCTTCGCTTTCTACAGAACCGGGAAGGGGTATACCAAGTCTCTTCGCGCGTTCTCTCCATTTCTGGCGTGCCAGTTTCTGCATGTCATCAATAGCGTCAATCTCATCAACGATTTCCATGCCAAGTAGTGTTTCTACAACATCCTCCATCGTTACAACTCCTGAAAAACCACCGTACTCATCAACAACAACAGCAATATGTTCCTGCGACTCCAGGAGCCGCTCAAACAGGGTTTTGATGGAAATATTTTCAGGGATAATGAGCACTTCACGTTTAATGTCCTGGAGCGTTTTTGTGCCCCCGCCCTGGGAGTAAGCCAGGTAAAGATCGTTCTTTAAAATGTAGCCGGTTACATCTTCTTCGTTTTTACCATACACCGGGATACGCGAAACCCGAAGCTCCTCTTTGGAATCCATAACTTCCTGGATAGTTTTTACTTCGGGAAACTTTACAACCACAATTCGCGGAGTCATAATATCTTTTACCCGCAGCGAGTTAAAGCGAATGAGGTTTTTAAAAATATTTGACTCTTCTTCTTCAAAAATGCCCTCTTCATGTCCCAAATCAGCCATAGCACTAAATTCTTCCCGGCTCACAGAGGGTTGTTTTTCCTCGCTTGAGAGTAGGTTTGTAATTCCTTTTGATAGAAGTACAAGGGGATAGGTTACAATAATCAAACCTTTTGTAGTTCGAGCAGCGAACCCGGAAAGTTTTTTCCAATAGGTTGCGCCTAAGGTTTTTGGAATTATTTCAGAAAAGATCAAAATCATCAATGTTAATACGATTGATGTGATGGTAACATAGGTATTCCCAAACACAACTTGTGCCTGTGCGCCTACACCAGCAGCTCCAATGGTGTGAGCAATCGTGTTCAAACTTAAGATTGCTGAAAGTGGCCGGTCGATATCTTTTTTTAGCGAACGTAAAATCACACCCGATTCATGTCCATTCTTTTCCAAAACGGCTATGTATGATGGAGTGATGGACAACAATACTGCCTCCAGAATTGAGCACAAAAAGGAGACGCCAATCGCCAGAATTAAATAAAATATTAATAGAGTCATGCCGTCTAAAATAGAATAAAAAGCAGTGAGGTGTAAAATTGGATATTTTTAAAAGCCGGACTGGTATCTAACAGCTTTATATAGTTATCCATTCAGTTAGATTGCATATCCTCAAATGAAATAAATGATCGCAAATATCACAAAACTAAGCAGAATAAAACTCATCACAACTTCTACGGCATGGCTGTATTTTGCGGCTTCCTGTTCAGTGTCCGTAAAAGGGTTGAGCCAAACCAGCGGATTTTTGAACTGTTTTGTTAAAAATCCGGCCATCCAAAGAGTTGCGTTTTCGGCATAACCGTAGAGTTTGTCAACATATGTAACGAAAACTTTCTCAGTTACAGGGCGGGCTTTTCGATAGAACCAGTCTGTATCCAATGCAATTTTTGGATCCCCCTCCAGTTTTTTTCTGAGAATCCAGAAGCCGATATAAGTAAAGACAAGAATTTGTATCATCTCTACCAGGTGATAGATCGTGTATGGTTCGTAATCCACCGGATAGGGGAGATACTGGTAAAGAAGTCCCGGAAAGATTCCGAAAAGTGTACAGAAAAAGGCTCCTATTCCCATCGCAATAAGCATATTGAAGGGGACAGGCCCAACGGTAATTTCACTTTTAGACTCACCAAACCATGTAAAATAGGGCAGTTTCAGACCGGTATGTAAAAATGTACCGACTGAAGCGAGGATCAAAAGCAGCATAACGGTTTCGAAATGTGCGTAACCGGCAGCACTTACCACCATAGATTTACTGATGAATCCATTGAATAGTGGAAATCCTGAAATTGAAAATGCACCGATCATATACAGAAATACTACGGCTTTCATCTTGCTGGCAAAACCGCCAAGCTCCGTGAGTTTGCTTTTTCCTGTTGAATAGAGGACGGCTCCGGCTCCCATGAACAAGAGAGATTTATAAAGAATGTGGCTGAATGCGTGCGCTGTTGTTCCATTCAATGCCATTTCAGTTCCGATACCTACACCCGTTACCATATAACCAACCTGGCTGATGATGTGATATGCTAGGATTTGACGAATGTCGTTTGCCAGTACAGCATATACAACGCCGTAAAGGGCCATTATCACGCCAAACCAAATTAAAATTTCCCATCCCGGAAATACACGTACCAGTACATATACGGCAGATTTTGTTGTAAATGCGCTCATGAAAACAGCGCCGGTTACAGTGGCTTTAGGATAGGCATCCGCCAGCCAGGCATGAAGGGGTGGAATGGCCGTGTTAAGGGCTACACCGAGTAGTATTAAGACTGATGAAAAAGTATAAACATCCGGGAGATTTTCAATTAAGATTGAACCAGTTTCAGAGACGTGCCAAATAATTCCACTTAACAGAAGGCCTCCGCCAAAAATATGCACGAGTAGGTAGCGCATTCCTGCACGGTCTGTTTCGTCTGTTTTTCGTGCCCAGATAAGATATGTTGAGCTGATGGCCATCAGTTCCCAAAAAATAATCAATGTAAAGAAATCACCGGCCAAGGTAACGCCAAGAGCTCCACCGCCATACACCAGGGCAGAGCTTTGTTGTCCTAGATCTTTGATATGAAATGCATAAATCCCGCCGATTACGGCAATCATTGCAAAGATACTGCCGAAAATTTTACTCAGGGAATCAACGTAGACAGGAACCAGTTCGTAGTTTCCGAAAGGAAGAGTTAGGGTATATCCGTTCGGCAATTGCCACAACATCCCTAAAGCAATTAACGGGAATACCAAGAAAGCAGTAGCCCGTAATTTTTGAGGCAACAACGGAAGCAGAAAAGCTCCCAGTATAACAATTACCGCCGGTATGAAGAGTAAATCAACGATCATAGTACTGCTCAGGTCTGAAGATGAAAAGTTTACCCAGCCATTTTGATACATAGATAATAGCTACACAGCCTAAAAAGCCCCAAATGATGTAGAATCCGGGGATACTATTCCACCAGTGAGAATCATAATCTGCCAAAAATGTAAACTCCAGAATAAGACTAATAACGGTCAATATTCCGAGAGCGACCCAGTGCCAGGTTTTCATAGTGCTATAGAGTTAATATTGATCATTTTATCCTCCGGTAAATAACGTGCCTGCAATCGATGTTGCCAAATCAAAAAAGTTAAAAAAGAGGTTCGGGAACATGCCAAAAAATATGGAGAGAACGGCCGTAGCAAATAGTGGTATCACCATAAATGGTGAAGCCTCACCATAATTCTCCAAGCCTTCCCCTTTTCTAAAATAAGCTCTTTGAATGATGGGGAAGAAATAACCCACATTTAAAATTCCACTGATAATCAGGATTATAAGTGGTAAAACCATTTCACCTTCAAGAGACCCCAATGCCAGAAACCACTTGCTCACAAATCCGTTGAGTGGCGGCACTCCGGCCAATCCCATCGAGCCGATGGTGAAGGCTGCCATTGTCCAGGGCATTACTTTTGCGATGCCGTTCAGGTTACTGATATTCTCGCGATGAAGGTTCACATAAATTGCTCCAGCGCAAAAGAATAAAGTAATTTTCATGGTAGCATGTGCAGCGATATGCATAATACCGCCCTGCATTCCGAGAGGTGTTAAAAGTGCTACACCTAAAACAATGTATGATAAATGACCGACCGTAGAATATGCCAGCCGACGTTTCAAATTGTCTTGGGCAAATGCCAGTAGCGAAGCCAAAATAATAGTTGCGCCTGCAAGTACGATCAGAATATCATTTAATCCATAGGAAGCCATTACATCGGTTCCAAAAACATATCCAACAACACGAATTACAGCAAACACACCTGATTTTACAACAGCCACAGCGTGCAAAAGTGCACTAACCGGGGTTGGCGCGGCCATAGCAGAAGGAAGCCAGCTATGAAGTGGCATGATGCCCGCTTTTACACCAACTCCACCTAAAAAGAGGATGAATATAATCAACATTGCAGTGTGAGGTACATTGGCATCGGCAAAAATTCCGCCGGGATTAAATTCAATAGAACCGGTGTAGTAGTACGTAAGTCCGGCGGCTGCAATCAACAAAAGTCCGGCGGTAAGAGTATATGCCAAGTACTTTCGGCCGGCGTTGATCGCTTTTTTGGTTTCCTTGTGAATAACAAGAGGATAGGTGGCCAGCGTGAGCATTTCGTAGAATACGATAAATGTCAACAGATTAGCTGAAAAGGCGATCCCGATCGTGGCCGACAGGCAGATGGCAAAACTTGCAAAATACCTGGTTTGTTTCTTTTCACCCGCTCCGCGCATATAACCGATAGAGTAGAAGGAAGTAAATATCCATAATCCGGATGCGATGACGGCAAAGAAGACACCAATAGGATCGGCAGCCAATTCAAATGGCATACCGGGTGCCAGATCGAACAAGTGCAGACTTACCGTTTGCCCATCTATGGCACCTGGGAGTAGCGATAGAACGAGCCCAAATTTTATAACACCGGCAAGGATAGTCCAACCCTCACGAAGATTAGGCTTCGACGAACTGAAAAGAATCAATGGCACAGCCACCAGTGATACCAAAATTGCCAGTAAAGGGACGATAGAGATGTCCATCAATCGTTAATTAACATTTAAAAATTATTGCATTGGAAAAATATTCATCAAAAATCCAACGATCACTGCATTAGCAAAACCGATCACAAAAAGGCTGAGTGCCAAAATAATTGTTGGTGTTAACATACTGGTTGATACCTCATTTCTTTTAACATCAGCGGCAATCGTTTCTTTGTCAGCTGCATCGGGATTTTTCATGTATACTTTTTCCAGGATTCTGAAGAAGTACACTGCATTGAGCAGCGAACTTACAAGAATAACGGCTAAAAAGAGCCAGTTTTCATTATCAATAGTTCCGAGTGCCAGGTACCACTTGCTAAAAAATCCTGCAAGCGGTGGCAGTCCAACCATGGAAATAGCTGCAACTGTAAAAGAGGCCATTGTCCAGGGGTATTTTTTTCTGAATGAATCATCGAACCGGGTGATATTCGTATGGCCCTCTTTCAGCCTCAAATTTCCTGAAACCAAAAATAAACAGGCTTTCATTGCCGCGTGATTAACAACGTGTAGCAAAGCTCCAGCAAATCCAAATGGGTTTGCAAGGCTCAGTCCCATAATGATATAACCGATCTGCGAAATACTACTAAAAGCCAACATCCGCTTCAGTTCGGTTTGGGCAATAGCCATTATTGAACCATACAGAATTCCAATACATGCCAATACACCAATAACGGTTGTGAGTGGCGCAACGGCATCAATCAGTTCAACCCCAAAGAGATAGAGAACAATGCGGAACAGCATGTACGCGGCAACTTTCGTACCAATAGGTGCGATGAGAGCCGTAGAGCTGGAAGAGGCGTAAGTGTAAGCATCGGGCAGCCAGCCATGCATTGGGAAAAGGGCGGCTTTCACGCCAATTCCCACGATCATTAAAATCAATGCTGCAATAACTGCGGTATTATCGGCGACCATCGGCAGCATCGCAGACATATCGATTAAATTGAGTGTACCTGTAACGGTGTACAAGAATCCTATTCCAAGCAGGTATAGTGTCCCGCCGGTAGTTCCGATAATCAAATACCTAAAAGCTGAAAAGGGTGCTTGTTTTTCACCAATCGCAATCAGGGCATAACTGGCAAGAGATGAAATCTCAAGAAATACATAGAAGTTAAAAAGGTCTCCCGTAAGAACCATTCCATTGAATCCGAGCATCATCAGCATGGCCATTGTAAAGTATGGCATCTCTTTGCCCGGGAACTCTCTTTTCGAGATATGCTTGGAATGTATCAGAACGAGCAGGGCAATGGTGTTAATCACCAAAACCATGAAGGCCGATAAGCCATCGTAAACAAATTCAATGCCAATTGGTGGTTCCCACCCCCCAAAAAAGTAACGAATGGCACCGTTGTTCAAATAATTAATAAATCCAAAAAGCGATAGTGTGGCAGCTAAACCTGATCCAACCACTGCTAACGGCTGTGCAAGCTCACTTCGCCAAAGACTGAATACAGGTATAAGTATAGCAAACAATACAAACGCTAAAGCAATAAGAGCAGGAATTTGTGTCTCAATCATGGATTCTTTCTATCAGTTCCTGTTCATCCAATGTTTGATACCGATTGTAGATGGCAATTAAAAGTGTGAAGGCTACTCCTAATGTAGCTACACCTACAACAATAGCCGTAAGCATAAGTGTGTGTGGCAGAGGGTTCATATAATTCGCCACATTTTCAACGGGAATATTATAATCGTATACGGGAACAGTTGCATCCACTTTTGAAGCCACAGAAACAAAAAACAGGATGACTGATGACTGCAATATGGACAGCCCGATAATCTTTTTGATGAGTGTTTTTTTAAAGAGCATTCCATACATACCTATACTAAACAGTATGATGGAAAACCAATACGCATAATGTCCAAAAAAGAAATCAAGCATAATCCTCCCCTTTCACCATATTGTCAAATATCATGACGAGAATAGCCATAACTGCCAATCCAATTCCAACTTCAATGATTAGTATGCCTGTATATCGAAGCCATACAGGGTCCATTCCGGGAATGGGAAGTTGGCCATAATCAAGAAAATACCCCCCGGTAATCATTACCGCAAAACCTGTTGCAAAGTATATGATTACTCCAATCACTGCCAGTGGAGTAGTAGCAAACTCCTGAATCTGAAGGCGAGATACTCTGCGGCCGGTTGCCACTCGAATCAGCAATACAGCTGCGGCCAGGAGTGTACCCCCCTGGAAACCTCCTCCGGGACTGTAGTGCCCGTGGAATATTACATAGAGCCCAAATACCATGATGTATGGAGTAAGTAAACGCGCTCCAAGAACAATAATGGGGCTATCAAATTGACTTCTCATGAGGACCTCCTACGAGTTCTCCTGAGAACAAGAAGCGTAATTATTCCGGCCGTATAAATAACCACCTGTTCACCAAACGTATCAATGCTTCTGTAATCGCCCAAAACAACGGTAACAATATTGGGTGTGTGTGCATCGTGATAAGCTTCCTGGATATAGTAATTTCCTGCAACCGGTGTATTGGTCATACTTCGTTCGTCGTGCATACGATTGTCGGGATCACCCCGGAATGGGAGATCTGCAGCTGCATAAATCAATAGCACAGCAAAAGTGACCAATATGAGAGCTTTAAGGTATTTCAATCTTTAGATTTTCTTGTGGTTTGATAGACAACGACAACAAATAAGATACCGGTAACTCCGGCACCAATGACGGCTTCGGTAAATCCGACATCAACGGCACCCATAGAAACAAAAAGCAATGCCATGATAAAACTATATACAGACATCATCACTACAGCCACTAACAGATCTCTGACTTTAAGTGCCACTAAACCCGATATTACTAAAAAGAGGTAAAGGATAAGTTCTAACTCCCAAATCATGATTTACCTCCCTTTTTAGCGCTATCATTAAAAAATGGTTTAAGGCCACGTTGCAAGGCAGATCGCGCAAGTGCATGGGTACCAATTGGGTTTGCCAGTGCAATAAAAAGAATAATCAAAATCAGTTTGATCCCGCTAAGTGTAAAGCCTTCATAAACCACTAGACCGGATATCACAAAAAGAATTCCAAGTGTATCACTTTTACTGGTGGCATGAGAGCGGGAGTAAAAATCGGGAAGACGCAATATTCCAATGCTTCCCATCAGCATAAAGACGATGCCAATCACAACCAGTATAATGCAAATGATGTTTTGAATGGCCATATCAGTCTCGAACTACTTTTGATGAGATAACATATTTTGCAATTACCAATGACCCCACAAAGCCAAGAATGGCATAAGCCAGAGTGATATCAATAAACATGTCGATGCGACCGTACAGGTAACCAATAATACAGATCAGTACAATAGTCTTTGTTGCGATGGCATTTGTTGCAAGGAGCCGGTCGAAAACAGTTGGGCCTTTCAACACCCGAACCAGCGGTACAGCAATAATTATGGTTAATACAATAGCGCTCAGAAGAAAAAATGTATGCATCAGATTTCCTCCGCACTTTTAATGATTTCAAAATCACGGATTACGGAGCGGTCTTCTTTATCAAAAAGTTGTAACACCTGTCGAGGCATTTCATCGTTTTTTAAACTTTCGAAAGATGCATCATCGAGTGAATGTACGATGAACAGATCTCCTTCTATGTCAATCGTGAGAGTTCCCGGCGTGAGAGTGATTGAGTTTCCAAGGATCATTTTTGCGTGTGAGCTCGGAAGATCCACTCTGAATTTTATGATACTGGGTTCAATGGGCATTGACGGCCGCAGTATAATTCCGAGTACATGAAAACCGGCAATTATAATTTGATAAATGAGCCAAAAGAAGTAATAAGCTGCGCGAAAAAGGCGAAGCTCATCAAGATTATCCATGTCATCGGTGTAGAAACGGTGCTTTTTAAGCTGATAGTTTAACATCAACACACCACCAACTGAGAGGACACCGAACGTAAGGTGTATAGCATCGAGAAAACCGCTCATGGCAATCCAGAAGAGCATTAGCGAGATGAACGACAATGTGATACTAAAAAATGAAAACTTGGACATCAGTTTATTTGTAGCAGGTGGCCCCGTCATTTTGAAACAGATTTAACTTATTAAAAAAGTAGAATTACCTGCAATTAATTTTTGCAACTTTTATTGGTTTTCCGATTTCCCATTTTTTTTGGCTTAATAAATGAGGCTAAAATTTTCTCAATATTAACTGAAAGACTGAGACATCAAAAAAAATTAAAATTTGCTGATATTTCCTCTCTTTTGAGTTTAACTTGGAGTAGATTTTTGTATCTTTGCCACCTGAAAATGTGGCTGAAATATTTCAGTTACTGTTATAAGCGCCAAAACTAAGTAACCTGTTAAATGGAATCACCTACAGCGCTCGTAAGTCTAATTATAGGTTTACCGCTACTCGGTTTTTTAATTAATGGAATTTTAGGGCTATCCTCGACTGCATACCGCAGTAAAAAAACCTTAATTGGGATACTTGCCAATCTTGCGGTTTTTATTCCATTCCTTTGTGCACTCACACTCTTTTTAAATTTCGATTCTGAATCCGCCGCTGCCTTTGCGCATCTTTTTACCTGGATGGAAACCGGCAGCTTCAGCGTTGATATCGCTTACCAGGTCGATCAGCTTTCCCTGATCATGACATTGGTCGTAACGGGTGTCGGTTCGTTGATTCACCTATACTCAATTGGGTATATGGCGCATGACGAAGGATTTTGGAAATTCTTTGCCTACCTGAATCTTTTTATCTTCGCGATGCTTAACCTGGTTTTGGCAGATAATCTACTTCTGTTATTCCTTGGTTGGGAGGGTGTAGGACTTTGTTCTTACCTTTTGATCGGTTTTTGGTATACAGACATGAGTAAGTCTGACGCAGCGAAAAAAGCCTTTCTGTACAATAGGGTGGGGGACTTTGCTTTTCTGATTGCCATCTTTATGATTTTTGAAACCATTGGAAGCCTTAATTTTGAGGTTATACTTACCAGCCTTGAGGCTTTCTCCGGGAATGATATTTTTTGGATTGGTTTGTTGATACTGATTGGGGCTACCGGAAAGAGTGCGCAGATTCCGCTTTTTGTCTGGCTACCCGATGCAATGGCAGGCCCGACACCCGTTTCTGCCCTGATTCACGCTGCAACAATGGTAACCTCCGGAATTTATTTGATTACGCGGATGTCCCCAATGTTTGTGATGAGTCCTGAAGTAATGATGATTGTTGCGGTTATAGGGGCACTTACGGCAATTGTAGCTGCCACAATAGCAATTACCCAGTATGATATTAAAGGAGTTCTCGCTTACTCAACCGTCTCTCAGCTTGGATTCATGTTTTTAGCTTTGGGGTCTGGTGCGTTTACGGCAGCTATCTTTCA
Organism: Rhodohalobacter sulfatireducens; assembly: GCF_022012475.1. Lineage (GTDB taxonomy): Bacteria > Bacteroidota > Rhodothermia > Balneolales > Balneolaceae > Rhodohalobacter > Rhodohalobacter sulfatireducens. Next base: position 126,459 of record NZ_JAKLWS010000006.1, on the reverse strand, counting down.
TGTTGTAACACACGCCTTTTTCAAAGCTTGTCTCTTCCTCGGTTCTGGTTCAGTGATTCATACAATGGAACATGTAGAGCATAAATTGCATGATAAAGGCAAAGATGTGCATTTCGATCCGCAGGATATTCGAAATATGGGCGGGCTTAGAAAATATATGCCATCAACGTATAAAACGTTTTTGATCGCTACAATTGCAATTGCAGGTATACCACCACTTGCCGGGTTCTTTTCGAAAGATGAAATTGTAATGCATGCGTTTAACATGGGCTTTGGAGAGTATGCCGGTGCGATGTATTTCATTCTTTGGGGCGTGGCTACAATTACAGCATTTCTGACTGCTTTCTATATGTTCCGGCTCACATTTACCACCTTCCACGGCAGTTTTAAACTTCCAAAATTGATTAACGGCACTGAAGGCTCAGAAGAATATCTCCATGAAAGTCCTGCTACTATGACGACTGCCCTGTGGTCGCTTGCAGGCCTCTCGATAGTTGGTGGATTTATCGGATTACCGAATTTTGTTTCTAAAACATTTGGCGGCGATGGTCATATAAACTGGCTGCATGAATGGCTTCATACCATCGCAGCAGATATTCCTTTAACGTTATCCGGCACAGCTGAATGGGCGCTAATGACATTTGCCATTATCGTTGCCGCTGTTTCAGTGTATATTGCCTATAAAATGTACGGAAACGATCAGCAGGAAGAATCCGATGCGTGGATTGCTTCTAAATTCGGTCCATTTTATCGAGTCTGGAAAGACAAGTACAGCCTCGATGAGCTGTACGAAGGCGCCATTGTGCACCCGACCGTGAATTTTTCGGATAAGGTATTAGCTGTTTTCGATATGAAAATTGTAGACGGATTTGTAAATGCGATCGCCGGAACTGTGCGAATTTCCGGAAGTTTACTGCGATATATCCAAACCGGCGTTGCCAGCAATTATGCGCTGTTCCTTATTCTCGGAGTGATTCTTGTTTTAACCATATTACTGTTTTAAGCATCTGACAATATTCTATGGAGTTTTTATTAAATCTTACCATCTATTTCCCGCTGATTGGGATTCTTGCATTCTTGGTATTTCGGAATGATGAAGCTGTAAAATGGACCAGCCTTGTTGTGACAAGCATCACGTTCTTATTGTCGCTGCCGCTTTTATTCCAGTTTGATGTTGCGAACTCTGCAATTCCCCAATATGTAACAGAAGGCTCTCCGGTTTTTTCGGGAATGGATGTGAAATATCTCGTAGGCCTGGATGGTTTAAGCCTCCTCCTGTTTATGCTTACCACATTGATGGGGCCTATTGTGATTCTCTCATCATGGAACTCCATCAAAAAGAGTTTGATGGGATATTATTCCATGCTGTTGATATTACAGACAGCCTCACTCGGTGTATTTGCTTCTCTTGATCTCGTAGTCTTTTACGTTTTCTTTGAACTGTCTTTGATTCCAATGTACTTCCTTATTGGAATTTGGGGCGGGAGTGATAAAGTTCGTGCAACAATCAAGTTCTTTATATATACGCTTGTTGGATCACTTATTATGCTTGTTGCACTCATTTACCTTGGCTACAGTGCAGGTGCAGCAACCGGAGTTTTTGAATTTTCGGCCGACTGGAGATTTATCTCAAGTCCTGAGTTTACTTTAGGATTGGTTGAGCAAACCTGGTTGTTCCTGGCGTTTGCGTTGGCATTTTGTATTAAAGTACCACTTTTTCCTTTTCATACATGGTTGCCCTACGCTCACACCGAAGCGCCAACCGCTGGGTCTGTGGTGTTGGCTGCCATCATGTTGAAGTTGGGTACCTATGGATTGGTTAGAGTGTGTCTCCCTGTATTTCCGAATGCGTTTGCAGAATTCGCTCCGATGATGGCCATACTTGCAGTTATCGGAATTATTTATGGGGCTCTTGTGGCAATGGTACAGAAAGATGTGAAGAAATTGGTTGCCTACTCATCGGTCAGTCACCTTGGTTTTGTTGTACTTGGAATTTTTGCATTTAACACGGTAGCTGTTCAAGGTGCGGTTATACAGATGATTAACCACGGACTGTCTACCGGCGCTCTCTTCCTGATAGTAGGAATGATATACGACAGGGCTCATACACGGCAAATCTCAGATTTTGGCGGGATTGCAAAACAGATGCCTGTTTTCGCAACTTTTTTCATGATAGCGACGCTCGCATCCATCGGCCTTCCGGGCTTAAATGGTTTTGTAGGTGAATTCCTGATTTTGAATGGCTCATTTTTCTCAGAGTTATATGCCAATAAAGTATATGCAGTACTTGCAGCAATCGGTGTAATTCTTGCGGCTGCATATATGTTGTGGATGTACCAGCGAGTGATGTTCGGGCCAATTACCAATGAAGAGAATAAGAAATTGTTAGACTTGAATGGGAGAGAAATTGGACTCCTGATTCCTCTTGTCATTTTTATGGTATGGATTGGAATACGTCCAGTCGATTTTACGAAATATTCCGAAAACTGGGTTGAGAGTTACATTACGATATCCCAGGAAAAAAGTACTGCCGTACTTGAAACAGCAGATTCCAGTGATTTACCAAACTGGACAAACAGAATTTACGATGTTGAAGAATCTAAAGTAGAATCGTTCACTTCAAACAAGTAAAGTGATGGATACACTAAGCAAAAAACAAATTGAAGAAGAATTAGAACAACTTGATGGTTGGAGTTTTGAGGATGATACGATCACCAAAGATTTTTCATTTCCTGATTTCAAGGAAGCCATCTCTTTTATGGTGAGAGTTGGTTTTGAAGCTGAAGCACTCGTTCACCATCCCGACTGGTCAAACGTATATAATAGTGTTTCAATTACTTTAAGCACTCACGATGCGGGGGGCAAGGTGACCGAAAAAGACATCAAATTGGCAAAAGCCATCGAAGAGGTTTACCAGTAAATAATTTTATTTAAGACGCCCAAAATGATGGAGGGCGATCTATATCGATTAGATTAAACAATAACAGTTGATGAATTATCTTTTAGATTTACAATCCTTTTTACCGGGCATAATCGTAGCAGTTGCCGGATTGGCGGCAATCATGCTCGAAGCATTTAAAAAGTCAGCAAACACTTCGTTTAGTGTTACCATTGGTGGTATTGCCGTTGCATTGTTATTTGCAATTCAATCGCTTTATGGCGAGGCTGGCACGGCATTTTCCGGTATGATTGTTTACGGTGGGGTTGGGGCTTTTGGCTCAGTAGTCGTTCTATTGGGAGCACTTTTTTGTGTAACCATTTCGAGAGAATACCTGCGTGATCTTGATCTCCATAATGGTGAAGTCTATGGAATGATCTTATTCTCTACTACAGGAATGTTAGGACTTGCCGTTTCCAATGACTTGATCACACTGTTTATCAGCCTGGAAACAATGTCGATCTGTCTCTATGTTCTTGCCGGTCTGATGAAAAATGAAAAGATTGGAGCTGAATCGGCCCTGAAATATTTCTTGCTCGGAGCTTTCTCAACCGGCTTTCTTCTTTATGGAATTGCTCTTATTTACGGAGCCACTGCAGCAACAAACCTGACTGAGATCGCCGCGGCAGCCCAGCCCACATTTTTATTCCTCTGTGGTACAGGATTACTGTTTGTTGGGCTTTTCTTTAAGGTTGCAGCTGTTCCTTTCCATATGTGGACTCCGGATGTATACCAGGGAACACCAACCACCATCACGGCATTTATGGCTACTGCGGCGAAGTCTGCCACGTTTGTAGCGTTTGTATTGGTGCTAACGAGAATGCTGCCAAGCTCAGAAATTGGAGACTGGCAAAGTGTTCTCCAGGTTGTCGCAATTCTCACAATGATTGTGGGTAACCTGATCGCACTTGCCCAGGATAATGTGAAACGAATGCTCGCTTACTCAAGCATTGCGCATGCAGGTTATTTAATGGTTGGTCTCGCAGCTGGTAATGAGGCGGGATATGCCGGAGTACTGTACTACCTCTTTGCATACACTATTATGAATGCAGGTGCTTTTGGAGTAATTGCATACTATGAGCGAAATCACGGTTTGGATTTTACAGAAATTGACAGTTATGCAGGACTTGGTTTTAAAGTTCCTGTGATGGGTGTAATGCTATCGGTATTTCTCTTCTCACTTGCGGGAATCCCACCGATGGTTGGATTTATCGGAAAATATTATGTGTTTGCAGCCGCAGTTCAGGCTGGTTTAATACCACTTGCCATTATTGGTGTTCTGGCAAGCGCTGCGAGTGTCTACTACTATTTGAGAGTGATGGTATACCTCTATTTCAAAGAAGCTCATAAAGAGTATTCCCTCAAAACACCCGGATTTCTCTTTAAATGGACTCTCATTTTATTAGCCGTTCTAACTGTTTACTACGGTGTTGAGCCGGTTCTTCCTACCTCAAGCCTGATGGAGCTAATCTCTTCCTATTATACAGTCTGATCGACCGAAAGATTATTCTGCTTCGGTATGATTGTTTAACTAAAGATCAATCCGTATCTTTACAGGCTCTGTTGTCGGCAGCACGCACGGCGACTGTTTCCAATAATGGAAAACAACCAAAGACAAAAAAGATATATGAAAAAGCATTTTTATGAGATGACGTATATCCTGAATCCTGTCCTCGATGAGGATAAGTTTTCAGAGGTAGTAAGTCATGTAAATAAATTGATTGAAGACAACGATGGAGAAATCGTTGACGTTGACGAATGGGGAGTAAAGAAGCTTGCCTACGATATAGATAAAAAAAGTACCGGTTTCTATGTGAACATGTACTTTAAGGCCCCCGGTGAAACCATTGATGTGGTTGAGAGAAATATGAGAATTCATGATGATATCATGAGATATCTCACTCTTAAGTATGATGCCAAAATGATGCGTCATTACACTCTCGCACAAAAAGGTGAGCTACCCGCTCTCTACGAAGAGACAGAAGAAGAATCAGACGAAGACGAATAAATAAAGAGATTAGACAATGATTAACAATCCATCGCATCCGAAGAAAGGACATTTAAAAAGTAAAGACTGCAAGTTTACCAAAGCAGGAATTGAGTACATCGATTACAAGCAAACCGATATCCTGGAACGGTTTATTAACGATCAGGGTAAAATTTTACCTCGTCGTGTGACAGGTACAAGTGCAAAACATCAGCGACAACTTTCTACGGCTGTAAAACGAGCCAGGTTTTTAGCGCTGATTCCGTACGTAAGTGAAAACATGAGATAAGAGGTATACACATGAAACTGATATTAAAAGAAGACGTTGAAAAACTTGGTTCAGCCGGCGACCTTGTAGATGTAAAGCCCGGATATGGCCGAAATTACCTGATTCCTCAAGCTAAAGCAGTAATGGCTACTGAGGGAGCCATAAAGCATTTTGAACAGATGAAACGAGAAGCTGAATTAAGAGCAGAACTTACCGTGGAGAAAGCGAAAGAGTTGGCTCAGCAGCTTGAGAATACATCTGTTACAATCCCAGTTACTGTGGGAGAGGACGACAGGATTCACGGTACCGTAACAAATATACAGATAGCTGAAGCTCTCGAAGAGAGAGATATTTTGATTGACAGGAAAAAAATCTCTATCGATCAGGATATTAAGACACTCGGTGAGTACACAGCTACAATCGATTTGATGGGAGACCTGAATCCGCAAGTTAAAGTCTGGGTTGTTAAAGCAGATTCTTAAGAACTGTTTAATTAATCTGGCCGAATGAAAAAACAAATATTTTTTATGGGGATTGCGCTATTTGCGTTATCCCCATTTTTTGTTCAAGCACAACTCTTAGATCCAGTTTCATATTCAGTGTCTGAACGGCCGGATACTGTGCAGGCAGGTGAGGTGTTCGAAGTCACTGTTCAGGCTTCCATTGATGAGAATTGGCACCTGTATTCCACCTTAAACCATCCTGATCTCGGTCCCTACCCGACTCAATTTACAGCAGGCTCATCAAATTTCGTTATTGCTGGTACGGTTACAGAGTCTGAGGCTGAAATAGAATATGATCCAAACTTTGAAACAGAATTAGGTTGGCATTCAGAAAGTGCAGAGTTTAACATACCCATTGCATTTCAGGAAGATCTGCGTGGGAATCAGGCATTAACCCTCGAGGTCTATTACCAGGTATGTGACGATCGTTCATGCCTGCCCCCAAAAACGAAGAAGATGACCACGAGTCTGTATCTGGATGGAGTGGCAGACTCACCTTATCAAGACGCACAGACAGAAACTAGTACGAGTCAGCAGGGTGCAAGCAGAATTTTGATTATTGGCTCAATAATATTCCTGCTACTAAGTATATCCCTTTTATGGCTTATGATACGAGCAGCAAGAAGAGATTCTTCAAAAAAGTAATTCAGAGATAACAAATTGCCCGGAGTTGTTATTTAAAGGTATTCGTGGATGATTTATTTCGAGAGAGTTTTCTTAAGAATATCCGGTTTAGATACCATTTATAAAATAATTGCTTTGGATTAAGATTTCTTATTGCAAATAATCTCACCTTTTATGATTTTAAATTTTACTTGCTAACATTCAAACGAAACCTTTATGAAAATCAATAAAATTACCCTATTCCTTCTCTTTTTTGCAATTGGGACTGTGCTTATGTCTTGTCGGACAGCAGAAGAGGTTACCGAGCCGGAACCAGAGCCAACGGTAACTGAAGAATCTACTGATGATGACAACGATTGGATGGCAGACGAGCCGGAAGAAGAAGAAGAAGTACAAATCGTTGAAGAATTAAATACAATTAATTTTGGCTTTGATCTTTACAGCATTACAGATCAGGCTGCAAGGCAACTTGCAGATAATGTCACGTTATTGCGGGAAAATCCTGCTACACGTGTTCGGATAGATGCCTATACAGATCATGTAGGTGGAGATCAGTATAACCTGAGACTTAGCTTAAGAAGGGCTGCTGCCGTTGTAGATTTTTATCGACAGAACGGTATCGGGGAAGACAGAATTGAATCTCGCGGTTTAGGAAAAGCTCCTGTACCATGCTCGCAGATGGAGATGGATACAGACACACCCGGATGTGAGAAAAATCGACGGGCAGAATCGCATCCAATAAACCCAACAAGTTAACAAACCTTTCAAAACGCATCCCAAACGGATGCGTTTTTTGTTTCAGCAAGGGGGTGTTTTTGGTGTTTATGGAATTGAAACTCTTTCAGACGTTTGCAAATAAAACAGAAAACGTCTAAAAATCTGCTTTATAGGTAAATAAAGAATTTTTTCTTTAGAAATTGGATAATCTGTTTGGCACTTAGTGCTCTCAACTAATATATTCCAATAGTATACAATTTAAATTGCTGAATGATAGATCTGTCCATAATAACAAAATGTCATCTTGAATTTGATATTTTGACTTTATGTGACAAATGATCTATCATTTTGCTTCTAATTAAGCTCAAACCAAAACATAACGCGGAGTAAACGTATGACTTCATCTTTAGCTCTCTTTTTTCTACAAGCTGGGGCTGATGCTGGCTTTTTTAATGTAATCGTCGAAAAATTTAATGAAGGCGGTGAGTTCATGTGGCCTGTATTAATTGCCCTGATACTCGGACTGGCTATTTTTCTGGAGCGAATTATTACATTGAATTTAGCTGACATAAATACCAGGAAATTTGTACTCGAAGTACAGCAAGCACTGCAAGAGGGGGGTATCCCGGCTGCACAAGAGCTGTGCGCAAAAACTCGCGGACCAGTTGCATCTGTTTTTCAAGCAGGTTTGATGCGTGCCGATGAAGGTATCGATGCTGCTGAAAAAGCGATTACAACTTATGGTTCCATTGAAATGAGTTTTCTTGAGAGAGGACTTGTTTGGCTATCATTGTTTATTGCAATTGCACCTCTGCTTGGGTTCCTTGGAACGGTAGTTGGTATGATTGAGGCATTTGATGCTATTGAAGCTGCTGCCGATATCTCACCAAGCCTTGTAGCCGGTGGTATTAAAGTGGCACTTTTAACGACAGCCGGTGGACTTCTTGCTGGTATTATTCTCCAGATCGGTTACAATTATTGTGTGTCTAAAATTGATCGACTGATCTCTGATATGGAAGAAAGTTCAATCACTCTTATTGACTCTATTGTACTCCTTAAAGAAGGCAAACAGATTGTTCCTGAAGGGGAAGAAACTGAAGAATAACGCCTCAATCAATAAATAATCGAATACCTAAGAGGAGAACTCTATGATTAACAATATAGCGATAGGTTTAGCGATGGGTCTTATTGTGATAGGAGTCATTGCAATATTCATATCCGGAATAAAAAACATTATAAACGGCAATTCTGATTTTAAGCGAATTGCCGTTATGGTAGTACCAGTTATTATCTTTGCTGCTTCCTTTGCAATTATGGGAACATTTGTACAAGCGGGTGTAGCAACGATGATATTTATGATATCTCTGATGTTGCTATCTATATTAGTAACAGGAACACGAGGAACACTTAACTTTTAAAAAGTAGGGCCAATATGTTAAAGAAAAAGCGAGGTAGAGAAGACGCCGAGATACCAATGTCTTCTCTGGCTGATATTGCCTTTCTGCTTCTGATTTTCTTTCTGGTTGTAACAACGATTGACGTTGATACAGGCATTGGGCTTATCCTCCCGCCCATTCCCGATGAGAATACAGAACCACCACCGGTGAAAGAACGAAACCTTCTTAATATTCTGGTGAATGCTCAGGGAATGGTGCTTATTGATGAAGAACCGGCATCATTGAACATTGTTAAAGACAGAATTAAGGAGTTCGTCGATAATAATGGTGCTGATCCGGATCTATCAGAATCACCCGATGATGCGATTGTCTCAATTAAGACAACACGGCAAACACCTTACAATGTATATATTGATATGCTTGATGAGGTGATGGGAGCTTATGCCGAATTGAGAAACCAGGCATCGATGGAGCGTTTCGGAGTTCCATTCGAATCGTTTGAAGACAATTCAGTTGAACAGGAGGAGATACAGGAATTGTACCCAAAGAAAATTTCAATTGCAGAACCTGACGAGGGTTAATCTTTATGGCACATTTTGAAAAGAAACAAGCGAAAACCAGTCAAGCTGTTCCTACATCGGCTATGCCCGACGTAGTGTTTATGCTCTTGATCTTCTTTATGGTAACCACAGTACTCCGCGAAGTGGAACTGCAGGTACAAGTTGATTATGCATCTGCAGAAAACATTGAAAAGATTGAGCAGAAACGACTCGTGAGTTACGTCTACATTGGGCCGGAACGTTTGGGCGGTAACCAGGTTGGCGAAACTGCTGTTCAAATTGATGATGCTCTTGTTGATGAAATGGGGGCAATTCGTAACATCATGTATGATAAGCTGGTTGAACAACCAAGGTTAATCGTATCTTTACGTGTAGATAATGAGTCGGAGTTTGGGGTTGTAACCGATGTTCAACAAGAACTCAGGCATGCCGGAACACTTCGAATCAACTACTCAACAAGGCGCGAGATTTAGATTACAGATAGTTAAATTTAATTTTATCATTTAAAGGCATCTATCCCTGAATAGGGATACATGCCTTTTTTATTTTTTTATGGATACAAACGATTTTCAACAGATTAAAGATTTGGGTTTTTCTTCTCTCATTGAAAAGTTCAAAAATTATACAGGAGAAAAAAGAGAAGAGATTGAACAAGGAATTGGAGATGATGCGTCCCTTTATAAAGAAAAAGAAGGTAATTTGACTGCTGCTTCTTCAGAAATATTCTTGGAAGGGATTCATTTTGATGTTACATATACGCCTCTTCACCATTTAGGCTACAAACTTGTAACAGCTGCAGTAAGTGATGTTTATGCAATGAACAGCAAGCCGGTTCAGATACTTGTTAGCCTTGCTATTCCAAACAAATATTCTGTTCAAATGATCGAACAGTTATACAAAGGAATCGACCGCGCTTGTACTGATTATCAAATTCAACTCTCGGGCGGAGACACAACAGCTTCTCATCAAATTTTAGCTATTTCTGTTACTGTACTGGGTACATCTCCCAAAGAGAATATTATTTTAAGAAATGGCGCCCATCATGAAGATGTCATTTGTGTGACCGGTGATTTGGGATCAGCTATTGCCGGGCTCAGAATATTGATGCGAGAAAAGAAAGAGTGGCAACAACAGGAGTCCGAACAATTTCAACCAGAACTGGAACCCTATGAATTTGTGGTGCAACGACAACTCGTGCCTAAAGCCCGTAATGACTTTGCTGATGTGTTATCGAAAACGGATGTGAAGCCTTCCAGCTTGATCGACCTTACTCAGGGATTGATCGCAGATTTAAAAGAAATTGCAAAAAGTTCTGGTTTGGGTGCAGAAATTTATTCTCCGGCTGTACCCATAGCGCTTGAAACTCGTAATGTAGCAGATGAAATGAAAGAAGATGTGGATAAGTATGCTTTTTACGGTGGCGAAGATTATGAAATGTTATTTACGCTCAGAGAACCGCAAGTAGAAAAATTAAAAGCAGATTTTGAAGATTTTTCAGTAATTGGAAAGATGTCGAACGAATATAATGAGCTTAGAATTAATACTGGAGAAGATCGAACAATTCAATTCGATCTTTAAAAATCCGCATAAATACTGTTATTGTTCGTTAAATAAAACGACTTTAAAAGTGAATCTGCTCCTCAAATAAAGAATTGTTTTAAAAAAGAGTTATATTTAAGGCTCTTTTGATATTTAAATTGTAGAAATGGCGAAATCAAATTTTCCGCAAAAAAAATCATCCAACAAAGACAAAAAAAACGATAAGAAAACCCCGCGTTTTCCAATCTGGATTTATGTTGTTTTATTTCTTGTACTTATAGCATTCAATCTCTATTTCGTACCGGGTAATAGTTCCGAAAGAATTAAATACAGCGAATTCCTCGAGTATGTAGAAGAAGGATATGTAAAAGAAATTACGATCACGAATCAAGTAGAAATCCAGGGAGATTACTCTGAAAAAGCTTTTGAAGAGGGATTGGTAGAACGTCCAACTCCTGATGATAATAGCTGGACGAATACTTCTGAAGGATCAAGCGGTAGTTTTGCTACGACTATGCTTGAAGGTGATGAGATTCGATCTCTCCTTGATGAAAATAACGTAGTCTACGATGTTCGGATTGAAGAAGACTGGTTTAGTGGAATTTTAATTTGGCTGATCCCGATCGCCCTGATCATCATTTTCTGGATCTTTATTTTCAGGAGAATGAACCCGGGTCAGCAGGTATTGAACATCGGCAAAAACAAAGCCTCTCTTTATGACAAACAAACAGAGAGTAAAGTATCTTTCAAAGATGTAGCGGGCCTGGAAGAGGCAAAAGCAGAAGTAGAAGAGGTTGTAGAATTTTTAAGTAATCCACAGAAATTTACAAGACTCGGTGGTACACTCCCCAAAGGTGTACTTTTAGTAGGCCCTCCCGGAACCGGAAAAACACTGTTGGCAAAAGCCACAGCCGGTGAAGCTGATGTACCTTTCTTCTCACTCAGTGGGTCGGATTTTGTGGAGATGTTTGTAGGTGTTGGAGCCGCACGAGTTCGTGACTTGTTTAAGCAAGCCAAAGAAAAGGCACCATGTATTGTGTTTATTGATGAGATTGATTCCATTGGCAGAACACGTGGCCGAGGCATGGCAATGAGTTCTAATGATGAACGGGAAAATACACTCAACCAGTTGCTAAGTGAGATGGACGGGTTCAACTCCGATAAAGGAGTTATAATAATGGCTGCAACCAACCGGCCCGATATTCTCGATTCAGCTTTATTGAGGCCGGGTCGTTTTGACCGTCAAATTATGATTGACAAACCCGATTTGAAAGGCAGAATGCAAGTTCTGGAAGTTCATTCTCGAAATTTGGAGCTGTCCGAGAATATTGATCTTAAAGTACTGGCTTCACAAACTCCTGGTTTTGCTGGTGCTGAATTAGCTAATCTCTGTAACGAAGCTGCACTTTATGCTGCACGACGTGATAAAGACAAAGTTGAAATGGTAGATTTCCAGGATGCCATTGAAAGAGTTGTGGCGGGACTTGAGAAGAAGAATAAATTGATCAGCCCGAATGAACGTAAAATTGTAGCTTACCACGAATCGGGTCATGCCATAGTTGGTTGGATGCTCGAGTATACGGATCCAGTTCTCAAAGTGAGTATTGTGCCAAGAGGTTTTGCTGCACTGGGTTACACACTACAGACTCCCCTCGAAGACCGATTTTTGATGACTACCGAAGAGCTTGATGACAAAATTTGTGCACTACTCGGCGGGCGTGTGGCAGAGGAGATAATTTTTGGAAGAGTTTCAACCGGAGCCCAGAACGACCTTGAACGAATTACCAACATGGCGTTTGCAATGGTTGCTGAGTATGGTATGAGCGATGAGCTTGGTTACCTGTCTCTTAAGGATTCAAATAGCCCGGAAAATAGTTACGGGTTCAATAAGAAATATTCAGAGCATACTGCACAACAAATTGATGAAGCTGTCCGCGGAATTATTCAGCGTAATTACCAACGAACACTTGACCTGCTCAAAAAACATGAGGAGAAATTGGATGTGATGGCACAAACTCTTTTAGAAAAAGAGGTATTAAACCATCATGATCTCCGCGAGATGCTGGGTGACCGACCAAGTGGTAATTATCCGGAAGGAATTTTTGAAAATACTGGTTCTGATAAATCAACTACAAACGGATCACCAAAAGTATCAGACCACGAAAAAAAGGAAACTACCAATGGTGCTAAGAAAGTTGACGAACAGCCAAAATCAGAAAAAGAGAATAAGATAAAAGAGAGTGAAGAGGAAGATAAGAATGAGTAGTGCTTTGGCTCTTAATTTCGAGAGTCTATTTACAAATAAGTAACTGATAATTAGTTATTTACTATGAGGGGTTAAAATTTATCTTTCATAATTCTCTTTCGTGATCCAGTCAAGCCAAATGCGTTTTCTTATCATTTTCATAACATTGGATTAACCTACCTGTAACATTGTAAGAATATTTTGAGAGTGTTATTCAAAACACTCAAAAAAACAATTCTTACAAATATGAATTTCAAATCAATACTAACATTCACTTCCAGTGTGCTACTGGCTTTAACAATGCTGGTTTCTTGTAGTGATGATGACAACGGATCATCAGATGCTAATCCTCCCAGCCTTACTGCCCCAGAATCATCAAACAATCCAAACTTGATTATTGGTGATTCTGCTGATTTAACATTTAATGTAAATGTTCCGGGTGGATATGCTTCCTCAAGCGTCGACGCAACCAATGGTACAGCATCAATTACTTCAGAACCTTCCGTTGGCTCAACAAGTGGAAACGTTGTAGTTAACTTTACTGCTAACACGCCGGGTGCTGCAACAATAACTCTTACAGTTACCGATGAAGATGGCATGTCTGATGATGCCACTACTGCTGTTTCCATTTCAGAAGAAGCAAATCAAGTGCTCTTAAACAGCAATATAACCACAGATACCACCTGGGAAACCGGTAAAGTTTATATTCTTGGAGGCCGGATTGCAGTTGAAGCCGGAGCTACTCTTACTATTCAACCTGGAGTAATAGTGAAAGGTGAAGCAGGAACAGGTGCTAACGCTTCTGCACTTCTTGTTGCACGTGATGCAACACTTAATGCAAATGGAACTGCAGATGCACCAATCATATTTACTTCCGTTGCAGACGAGATCACACCAGAGCAAGTAGCGGCTGGTGACTTTACAAGTCCAAACCTTGATCCAGATATCAATGGCCTTTGGGGCGGTGTTATCGTTCTTGGTAACGCGCCAATTTCTGCTGCTGAATCTCCTGCCCAGATTGAAGGTATTCCTACTTCTGATACCAACGGACTTTACGGTGGTGATGACGAGGGGGACAGCTCCGGTACTATTACTTATATCTCAATCCGTCACGGTGGATCTAACATTGGAGAAGGTAACGAGATAAATGGCCTTACACTTGGTGGTGTTGGTACCGGAACTACAATCAATAACGTCGAAGTTGTAGCCAACCAGGATGATGGTATTGAATGGTTCGGTGGTAACGTCAGTATTGATGGTATTGTGATTTGGAATTCCGGTGATGATGGGTTGGATACTGATCAAGACTGGATCGGTACTGCTTCTAATTTCATCATTGTTACCCCACAAGGAGGGTCTGCTTTTGAACTTGATGGACCTGAAGGTGAATTGAATCGTGGCTGCCACAACTTTGTCAACGGTGTTGTTTATGCAGGAGGTGAAATTGCTAATCTGGTAGACTTTGATGATAACACTAATGCTGGATTGACAGACGTCTACTTCTACGGATTCAGTGATACTTACATGGCCACGGAAGAATTTTCTCCAGTCGCTTCATTTGGCGGTGACGGGAACTGTGAATCAGCAAATTGGGAGTACACTCTTGCCGAAGGCGGAGCGCCAGTTGATGAAATCTTCACTGGAGTACCAACAGAAGCACTTACAGAAGTTGCTGCAAATGGAAATAGCGTTGGTCCGGATGCATCAAACTTCGGATGGACCTGGGCTGCTCAATCCGATGCACTTGAATCAATCGGACTCTAAATAAAATTCTGTCTACAACAAATGGCTTGCTTCTGCTTAAGGCGGGAGCAAGCCATTCATTACACATATACAAGAGATTCATATTAAAGAATTGATAACCGTTATATCATTTTTATTAAAAATAAAAGCCGTTAAAAAATAACATGAATAAACTACTCACAATCGTATTAACAATTGCTTTTGTTGTTCTTTCAAACGATGTCTTTGCACAGCAAGGAACAATAAGAGGTACAGTTATAGAAGAAGCAACAGGTGACCCGGTTTACGGGGTTACTATACTTGTTGAGGGGACATCAACAGGTACAACAACCGATTTTGATGGGAAATTTAACCTCTCTCTTACAGAAGGTGATTATAATTTAAAAATTTCCTATGTGTCATATACTCCGGTAACCATTGAAGAGGTTGGAGTTGGATCCGGTGAAGTGACAATCATCGACAATATCCGCTTGCAAAAAACAGTGGAAGAGATGGAAGAAGTAGTGGTAACCGCTGAAATGATGAATATTTCTGAAGCGGCTATGATCACTACAAAAAGGAAGTCAGCAAATATGCTCGATGGTATCTCAGCAGAAAGATTCCGAACGATTGGAGATTCCGACGCTGCCCAGGCATTGAAAAGGGTAACAGGCGTTTCTGTTGAGGGCGGAAAATATGTTTATGTAAGAGGATTGGGTGACCGCTACACGAAAACAATGATGAACTCTGTGGATATCCCGAGTTTAGATCCCGATAAAAACAGTCTCCAAATAGATATTTTTCCTACAAATTTGATCGACAATATGATTATCACCAAAACGGCAGTTGCTGAAATGCCGGCCGATTTTACAGGTGGTATTGTAAATATTGAAACGAAAGATTTCCCCGATGAACCTATTATTGATGTCTCATTAAGTACAAGTTATAACCCGTCCATGCATTTTAACAGCGGATTTTTAGGTTATAATGGAAGCAATACAGACATGTTAGGGTTTGATGGAGGTACAAGAGAATTACCCAGTGGTGCCAATGTTGAAGGTATTCCAACACCTATCAGTGGAAATTCAGAACAGGAAGTAAATAATTTTGTCAATAGTTTTAATTCTAACTTAGGTCCAAATGAATTAACAAATCCAATGGATTTAAGTGCCGGTGTTTCTCTTGGCAACCAATTTAGTGTGGGAAGTGATAACGCCTTCGGTTACATCCTGTCCGGTACATATAAAAGATCAACAAGCCACTACGATAATTACAGGTATGGTGAATACCAACGACAATCTAATCCATCGGAGTACGACCTAATCTATGCCACAAAGCAAAATGGAGTAGTGTCCGAAAGTAATGTCCTTTTGGGAGGTTTAGCCGGTCTGGCTTTTAAAACTCCAAATTCCAAGTACAAATTAACAGGAATGCATCTCCAAAACGGGGAGGATCGGGCAACATCATTTTTCATTGATAATAGTGTAGACGCACCCGGACAATCCGGATATCTTGCCGATTCCTATAATCTTGAATACAGTGAAAGGGGAGTAACTAATTTCCTGTTGAATGGTGTTCACTATTTTGATAATGCAATGTGGGAAGTCAACTGGAGAATCTCGCCAACCTTCTCAACCATGAACGATCCTGACATCAGAAGAACGGCATATACGCGTTCACCTAACGGACCAAGATTTAATGCCGGTGCTGGTGGTTTTCCAAGCAGAATTTGGAGATACATGGACGAAATGAATGTAGTGAACCGCGTTGATATCACCCGAGACTACCAGTTATTTGGATCCGGTGCTAAATTTAAGACAGGCGGAAGCTATGTTTATAAAGAACGGGATTATGAAATTTTGAAATACGACATGCAGTTTTTCGGGGCAATTCCAACTTTAACCGGAGACCCGTCAGAAATACTCCAACCGGAAAACATATATCCAAATGGCAGTATTTACTATCAGTCAGGAAATCCGGATCCAAACCCGAATGCTTACAGTTCAAACGTTAGCAATACCTCTTTTTATCTATCGAATGAATTTAATCTTTTTCAAAACCTGAAAACAAGTTTAGGACTTCGGGTAGAGAATTATGTACAACGGCATACGGGAAGAGATGCACTGTTTGCCCAGGGAGATCCATCAGGAAATAATCTGGATAACGAAAAAGTGCTTGATTCATTTGACTTTTTCCCTTCTGCAAACCTCACATATTTCCTTACAGACAGACAAAATCTGCGGGTATCTTACTCAAGAACAATTGCAAGGCCATCCTTCAAGGAACTGTCATTTGCCCAGATTTTAGACCCGGTATCAGATCGAATTTTTAACGGTGGTTTATTCTCGATTGATCAATGGGAAGGAAACCTAACGGAGACACGAATTCATAATTTCGATACTCGATGGGAGATGTTCTTTAACCAGGGGCAATTGCTGTCATTAAGCTTGTTTTACAAATCGTTTGATGACCCGATTGAATTAGTTCGAATCCAGGCGCAGCAAACATCAAGCGAATTCCAACCAAGAAATGTTGGTGACGGCGAAGTATTTGGTGCTGAGTTTGAATTCAGAAAAAATCTCGGATTTATCACTGAATCACTTCAGTATTTTGGACTTAGCAGTAATGTTACAATTGTTGAGTCAATTATTGATATGACTGAACAGGAATTTAGATCCAGAAAGAATTTTGAAAAAGAGGGTCAAAATGTTAACGACAAAAGACAGATGGCGGGTCAAGCACCCTATATAATTAATGCAGGGATCTCTTATGACAATCCTGAAATTGGCCTCGACGGCGGATTATTTTACAACGTTCAGGGTGAAACCTTAACAGTTGTCGGTGGCAGCTTATTCCCTGATGTATATACTGAGCCTTTTCACAATCTGAGATTGAATATGAATAAGTCACTCGGATCGAATGCATCCGTGAACTTAAGTGTTTCAAATCTCCTGAATGAGACGAGGGCTGAATACTATCAAGGATACAGGGCAGATAAACAGATTTTCAGCAAGTATAAGCCTCATACCACTGTGAGTCTTGGGTTCAAATATTCTTTCTAAGGGTTGAACCAATTGATAAGCTGATTTACGCCTTTGCGATAACAATCAGTCTTACTATGCGTTTAATGAGCCGGTTGAGATAGATTTATTCTATCTTAAGCCGGCTTTTTTAATTGATTTACATTTATTGGGAACAGGACTTGAAAACATTGTGTTAAGATTTCTGACTATAAACAAAGAGTAATAGTTTTGATAAAAGTAACCCGAAAGGCACATTTTAACGCTTCACACAGACTCCACAATCCTGAAAAATCGGATGAATGGAACCAGCGTGTTTTTGGGAAATGCAACAATCCAAATTGGCACGGGCACAATTATCTTCTTGAAGTGACTGTGGCAGGGGAACCAAATCCCGAAACAGGGTATGTAATTGACCTTGGTGAACTGAAAAGCATCATCAAGAAAAGAGTTATTGATCCGTGCGATCATAAAAACCTTAATCTTGAAGTGCCATTTCTCGATGGGATCATTCCTTCAACAGAAAATCTTTGTAAAGTATTTTTCCACGAGATAGAGGATGAGATTAATCAACTATCAATAAATGCCAAGCTGTATTCGGTTCTTCTACACGAAACCGAACGAAACAGCGCGGAATATTGTCCTTACCCTTCGATATAAGAATCTATTTTCCTATTTAGTTATGATCACAACCAACTTAAAACGTTTCTACGATCCAACCTTTGCTGTAACCGACCAGTACAAAGAAAGCCTGCCTGATTTGCAGAATGGCCCGGCATCCCTGATAGAGGGAGCCAATGTCCCCATTCAGCAGGTTGGTATTTCAAATTTTAAACTTCCGCTTAAGTATCCCACTCCATCCGGCGAGTTACTTACACTTGAGACCTCCGTTGATGGATATGTGGGGCTTGAAGCAGATAAGAAGGGCATCAATATGGGGCGCATCATGCGAACCTTCTACAAGTTCCAGGATGATGTATTTCACCCCGATAAGCTTGAAGAAGTATTGCTGGCTTATAAGGAAGATTTGGAAAGCCAGACTGCATTTTTAAAACTCTCTCTTAATTATCCAATGCTAAAAGAGAGCCTTCGGTCGGATTATGAAGGATATCAATATTATCGTGTTTCAATCGAAGGAAAAGTAGATGAATATAATCGCTTTACGAGTCATATGCATCTGGATTTTGAATACAGCAGTGCATGCCCATGTTCCTATGAACTATCTGAACATGCGCGTGAAACGAGAGATATTGCTGCGATTCCACACAGCCAAAGAAGTGTTGCAAGCCTTACGGTTCAGCTAAACAGAGAAATGTTTATAGATGACTTGGTTGAAATCTGCCGTGAAGCTCTACAAACGGAAACGCAGGTAATCGTAAAACGAGAAGATGAACAAGCATTTGCAGAGATGAATGGAGCATTCCAAAAGTTTGTGGAAGATGCTGCTCGTCTGTTGTATGATGAACTTAATAAGGAGGAGCGAATTCGGGATTTTGTGGTTCGATGCGCTCACCTTGAAAGCCTGCACAGCCATGATGCAGTAAGTAGAATTTGCAAGGGTGTACCGAATGGATTGAGGTAGTATTCTGAAACATGGTATTTCTTTCAAAGTTGTAATATTTCTTGCCTTTAAATATCAACTAAATAGCAATGATTTATGTGCCATATCGAGAAATACCATGTTTTTGATTGGTATTAATCTAATCTGAGAGCTTCACTAACAAGCCTCTCCTGCTCAGCATCATGGATTTTCTTTTGACCGGCGGCTGTTGAAGCGGCTGCCTGACGGCCGGCATATCTAATAGTTTGTCCATCCTGAAGAAGCGCTTGAAGCCGAGGGAAGAGGAAGTTCCAGGCTCCCATATTTTTGGGTTCTTCCTGGCACCAAATGACCTCTTTCACATGTTTGTACTCCTGTAAAAAGTTTTCAATATCCTCGTCCGGAAATGGATAGAACTGTTCGATCCGTCCGATCGCAATGTTGTTTTTTTCACTTTCTTCACGTGCTTTGTAGAGATCGTAATAGACTTTCCCTGAACAGATAATTAAACGGTCAATAGATTCCTTATCCTCAACTTCAGGATCAGCTAAAAAAGGTTGAAACGCTCCATTTGCCAACTCTTCAACGGTGCAAACAGCCATTGGATGTCTCAGTAGACTTTTTGGAGACATAATAATGAGCGGTTTCTTCTTCTCCTGTAACGTTTGTTTTCTGAGGATGTGAAAATATTGAGTTGGTGTTGTGAGATTGGCTACCTGCATATTGTCCTCAGCGCAGAGTTGCAAAAACCTTTCCAACCTTGCCGAGGAGTGCTCAGGGCCCTGGCCTTCATAACCGTGGGGAAGGGTCATCACAAGAGCGGACTTCTGTCCCCATTTTTCCTCAGAAGCAGAGATAAATTGATCGATGATGACTTGAGCGCCATTTACAAAATCACCAAACTGGGCTTCCCAAATTACAAGTGCTTCAGGTATTGCGGATGAATACCCAAACTCAAAACCAAGAGCTGCAAACTCACTCAAGAGACTATTAAAAGGATAGAAATCTCCCTGGTCATCACTCAAATGGTTGAGTGGTGTAAATCGTTGGGCGGTTTGAGTTCCATGCAGTACAGCATGACGGTGTGAAAACGTACCACGTTCTGCATCTTGACCAACAAGCCGAACCGTTCGCCCGCTTTTAAGAAGAGATCCGAAAGCAAGTGCTTCAGCAAATCCCCAGTCAATTTTTTTGTCATTATTTTGAGCCGCTTCCGCACGTTTGGCAAGTTGCCTCAATAACTTGGGATTGGCATCGAAATCTTTGGGAACGGTATTGAGTTGAACAGCAATATCCTTCAGTTCCTCAATTTCGTAGGTTGTGTCAGGAAATTCATCGCGTTCATTTTGTTCCTTTTCAGAACGTTTCAACATTTTATCAGTTACCTCAAGGGATGGTGAACTCTTTGCATCTTCAAAAGCCTGCTGAAGCAGTTCATCAAACTCATCAAAAATTGCCTGAGTTTCCTCTTCGGTAAATTCCCCTTTCCTGAGTAACTCTTTTACATAGATATCCCGAACGGTCGGGTGATTTTCAATCTCTTTATACAAGCCGGGCTGAGTAAAAGCAGGCTCATCACCCTCGTTGTGTCCGTGTTTCCTGTAACAGATCAGATCAATAACTACATCTTTACCAAATTTCTGTCGATAGTCCATCGCAAGGTTGATTGCATGGACGGCAGCTTCCGGGTCATCTCCATTTACATGGAAAATGGGTGCCAAGATCATTTTAGCAAGATCTGATGCATACTCTGTAGAACGAGCATCTTTCGGCAGCGTGGTAAAACCAATCTGGTTATTGATGATAAAGTGGATTGTACCGCCGGTCTCATATGCTCTCAGTTGAGACATATTCAGCGTTTCGGCAACTACGCCCTGGCCGGCAAACGCAGCATCGCCGTGCATAAGGATTGGGACAATTTTTTTACGGGCCTCATCATCATCATAATGATCCTGGCTTGCTCTCGCTGCTCCCTCAACAATCGGGTTCACTGCTTCAAGATGACTTGGGTTTGGCATTAACTCAAGCTCTATCGATTCCTCATCATTAATTTTGTACGAACCTTTTGAACCTAGGTGATATTTCACATCTCCGGATCCCTGAATTGTATCGGGGTCAACATTTCCTTCAAAATCTGCAAATACCTTTCGGTACGGTTTGTTCATAATATTCACGAGAATATTCAATCTACCGCGGTGAGCCATTCCAAGGAAAAATTTCTTCACGTCATTTTTCACTCCATGCTCCATCAAAAAATGCATCATGGGAATCAGGGTTTCGGCTCCCTCGAGTGAAAAGCGCTTGTGACCTACATATTTTTTATGGAGGAACTGTTCAAAGGCCATTGCCTGGTTAAGTTTGTGCAGAATGTCCTCTTTGTCATCTTTTGTGAGGTCAGGAGTATTTGTTGTCGACTCCATCGTTTCGCGCAGCCATTTTCTCTCTTCAAGATCCAACAGGTGCATATATTCTGCACCGATTTTACCACAGTATGTCTCCCGAAGAAGCTGGATAATATCACGCAGTTTAGCTGTCTTTTTGCCGCCAAGTCCATCACAGAAAAACTCTCGGTCCAAATCCCAAAGTGTTAATCCGTAATATTCAAGGTCAAGTTCAGGACCTTGTCCCGGTTCAGTACCAAGTGGATCAAGATCAGCCAGAACATGCCCGCGTAATCGGTACAGGTTAATAAGTCTCCAAACGGCAATAGCCCTGCGATCCTGCTCAAGGGTATTTCCTCGTCCACCTAACTGGCCTCCATATTTATCTTCACCATATGGGAAAGGCTCATATGGAATATCCAGATCAGAAAAAATCTTCTCATAAAAGTCTTCCTTACCATTCAGCAGATTGTGAACATGTTGCAGAAACATTCCGGACTCAGCACCCTGAATTACCCGGTGATCGTAGGTGCAGGTCATCGTCATTACTTTGCTCACACCAAGCTGGTTAAGCACATCCTGCGCCATAGATTGGAATTCCGCAGGGTAGTTGATGGCACCGGTGGCAATGATCGCACCCTGGCCTTTCATCAAGCGGGGTACAGAAGAAACCGTGCCAATAGTACCCGGATTCGTAACGCTTATAGTCGTATTGTCAAAATCAGAAATTTCCAGGTTTCCACTCCGGGCTTTTTCAATCAACTCAGAGTAAGCATCAAGAAACTCACTGAAATTCATTTCGTCCACATTCTTAATATTGGGGACAACCAAATTTCTTGAACCGTCTTTACTCTCAAGATCTACAGCAATTCCCAGGTTTACCTGGCCCGGTTTGATTCGGTAATGGTCACCATTTTTGTTAGCGTAGTAAGAATTGATGTTTGGAAATTCCTTGAGTGCCTGGATAACCGCCCAGGCAATCAAGTGTGTAAAAGAAGCTTTTCTGTTACTGGTTTTCAGAAGATGTGAGTTGATGATCTTGCGGTCCTCTGTCATCATCTTAACCGGAAGTACCCGCAGGGAAGTAGCAGTAGGTACATAGACACTTTCGTCCATGTTCTCTACAATCTTGGAAGCTACACCCTTAATTTTCTCAACTTCAGCGCCTTCAGGTATTTTAGGTTCCTTTTTCTCTTCGGCCGGTTTCTCTTTCTTCGGAGCCTCTTTTTTCTTCTCTTTTACAGCAGGAGCTCCATTATCCTGAGTTGGAGCTTCCTCAATCTCTATGCCTTCCAATTCATCGAAATATCTTTTCCAGTGTCCCGGTACGGAATCGGGATCTTCCTTGTATTGTTTATACAATTCATCTACAAGTGCGGAATTCGGTCCAAAAATGGCTTCAAGTGATTTCAAAATAGTGAGTCTTGAAAATTGGTTGTGTAGTTAGGTAGAAATGATTTGAGAACGCGCGTCAATGCGGGATGCCTTGTTCTGGCTTTTTCGAAAAATATAAATAGCTTTCGTTTATTTAACTTCATAAAACAGTTTAAAACTAACCAATAATGCCCAAAAATACGATGATTTTTGTACACCTGTTTAGTTAATTTTTGTCAAATTCATCATTTATCGAGGGAGCTGCATTCTTTATATTCAAGCTCATCAACATCCTTAAAACTATAGAATTAAATCATAATAAATGAGTAACAAAAACGGAGCTGAAAATATTCATTGGGACTTATCCGATCTATATAATTCTCCCACCGATACGGCATTAGAATCAGATACCAACAGAGTTATAAAAAAAGCGGATGAATTTAATGCTGCTTACCGCGGGCGAGTTGCTGAACTGGATGCTGCAGAATTCGCAAAAATGTTGCAGGAATACGAAGATATCATTCAGATATTAGGTAAAATCGGTTCCTATGCTCATTTAATCTGGTCGACTAATACGGAAGATTCCGAACTTGGTAAACTGCTGCAGAAATCGAATGAGCTGAGTTCGGAGGTAAGCCAAAAACTTGTTTTTTCGGATGTAGAGTGGCTGAAGATTGAGGATGAAAAAGCAAATAAGCTGATTCAGTCCGATGAGCTAAGCAAATGGAAACACTACCTGGAGGTTTCCCGGTTTTATAAAGAGCATACGCTTTCCGAAGAAGCTGAAAAGGTGATGAGCGCCAAATCGGTAACGGGACGAGCTGCTTGGAACCGATATTTTGATGAAACGCTGGGAGCTGCACGGTTTGAGCTGGATGATGAAATGCTTACCGAGCAGGAAGTATTAAGTAAACTGCATGAACCAAACCGAGATCTACGTAAAAAAGCACATGCATCGCTGACTGAAACGTTCCAGGATCATTCCAGGACATTGACTTTCATCTTCAATACAATTCTTGCAGATAAATCAACCAATGATAAACTCCGCAATTACGATAGCTGGATTACATCGAGGAATCTTTCTAATCAAACCGACATTGAAACCGTAGATGCTTTGGTTACAGCTGTAACCGACAACTACCCACTCGCACAGCGGTATTACAAGTTGAAGCGAAAACTGCTTGGTGTTGATGAGATGTTTGATTACGACCGTTACGCACCCATCACAAAATCCACAAAAAAAGTGGAATGGAATGAAGCTAAAGATATGGTTCTTGAAGCGTATGGAGATTTTCATCCCGACATGAGTTCCATTGCCGGAGAGTTTTTCGAGAATAACTGGATTGATGCCGCCATCAAACCGGGAAAACGGGGAGGGGCTTACTCAGCAAGTACGGTGACTTCCGTTCATCCGTATGTATTTATGAATTTTGACGGAAAATTGCGCGACGTTCAAACGTTGGCACATGAATTGGGGCATGGTGTGCACCAGTACCTGGCAAGAAAGCAGGGAGAATTACAATCCTCTACACCGTTGACGACCGCTGAAACTGCCTCCGTGTTTGGCGAGATGCTTGTTTTTAACAAACTGATGAACCGACTGGATGATCCGAGTGAAAAACTCGCACTTCTGGTCAGTAAAATTGATGATACAATTGCCACGGTTTTTCGCCAGATCTCAATGAATCGATTTGAAGATAAAATCCACACAGCCAGAAGGGAGCAGGGAGAGTTATCAAAAGAGCAGTTTTCTGAATTTTGGATTGAGACTCAGAAAGATTTATATGGGGATTCCGTGACACTTACGGACGAGTATAAAATCTGGTGGAGCTATATCCCACATTTCCTGCACACGCCCGGTTACGTGTATGCATATGCATTTGGCGAGTTGCTGGTGCTGGCTCTGTATGATTCGTATAAATCACAGAAAAATGGTTTCTCAGAGAAGTACCTTTCGCTCCTTGAAGCGGGGGGAAGTGACTGGCCGCACAACCTTGTTTCAACGATGGGGCTGGACATCAAAGACAAAAATTTTTGGAGCCGGGGGCTTGATATTTTCGGAGAGATGGTAAAAGAGGCTGAGGAGTTGGCAGCTTCCCTTTAAAAACCTACTTTATAAATCTTTAGAGATAAAATAATTACGTAATGAGCTCGAAACGGGAAGAGAAAGCACTCTTGGAATTTAAGCATATCTTGGACGACCTGATGCAGCTGGTAAGTCGGTCAACGAATGCCAAGACGGCTTATTTATATTGGGTGAACAGGTCGCGCCAACAATTTGTATTAGAGACCACCTATACGGAGTTCTCTAATGTTATGTTTAAAGACAGGATTGGGTTTGAAAAGTTTTTCCTGGACCGTTTCAAAGAGATCAATGATATTCTTCAGCTTGAAGTAGGAAAGCAAGTCAACAGGGAGGATCTGTTACATTACTACAATCGTGTACCTACCAACTATCTCACTGTTATTCCATTCGCAAACAATAACTCAACGGTTGCGCTGACCATTCTTGAAACTGAACAACCGCTGGATGTTAAAGAGTTTGAAAAGCCGATATCGGCCTACCGGAATGCACATATAAATGTGCTGAATACATATCTCGAACTGACGGATCTGTATGATGACCAAAAAAAATGGACGGATTACGATGAATCTACAGATCGAATAACAACAAAGTTAAGCGATGTGGAAGTCTTAGGTGTGATGACTGAAGAGATGCAAAAACTTTTACCCTCGGGTGGAGTTTCTGTTGTGCTTCGGGGAATGGAGACCTGGGTAAATGTACTTAGATCATCAAGAACTGCGGAATCTCCTTCGATTGGCTTGATGGTTGATGAAAAGTCGATGGCCTATGATGCGCTTCAAAAGGGGGAGGCTATCTTTTCGATCCATTTTAATCAAAATCCCAAGCGGATATCAGCTTCAGAAAAATCCAGTGACGGGGCCACACTTGCCATTCCCGTGCTGATGGCCGATAAGCGATGTGCCGTAGTTTTAGCTCATGATAAAAATCCGCTGACTTTTAAAGAGTCGACAAAGCACCAGTTGAAAAATTTGGTGAAAATTGCATCCCTTACGATACAGGCAAACCACGATTCGGGTGATTACAATCAAAATTTATTAGCAACCGAGTATGGAAATTTTCAGCCGGAATTGATAGATCATTGTATTCAAAATGAAATAGATAGAGATCCGGGAGATCAACAGATCTGGTTTGGTTTGGTAGGAATTGAAAATCTTTCGGAGATCCGCTCCAGGTTTCGGCTCGAAGACCTAAAAAAACTACAGCGATTGATGGTCAAAGCGTTAAACCCTTCAAGGTTGGGACTTAATGGATTGATCGGTTTTCACAGCGACTACGTCTATTCTTACCTGTTGATGAGCAGGGACAAAAATCAACACGATAAGTGGTTGCAGGAGATTAAATTAGATCTAAAAGACAAATTGGATCTTGGCGATGGTCGAAAGGTAGAGGTTCAAATTCAATATGGATCAAAAAAAATTGAGCGCGGTGCAGGGGATATGAAGGAATTATGGAACGAGGTGAAACATTCCCTCAGTAGTGCAATGAGAAATGAAAATGCCACTATTTCGGGCCTTTAATTATGCCAAGAACGTTTTTGTTGATTATTGATGGTCTGGGTGTTGGAGCACAGGAGGACGCCTGTCTTTATGGAGATGAAGAAGCTGATACCCTTGGAAATGTTAGCCGAATTGCCAATGTAAACCTGCAAAATTTTGAAAAACTAGGTTTAGGAAACATTCGCGATTTTTATTCGATTCGATCCGTCGATTCTCCAATAGCCTCTTTTGGTAAAATGCGCGAAGTATCTGCAGGAAAGGATAGTACTACGGGCCATTGGGAATTTGCAGGTATTCACCTGGATCAACCCTTTCCAACTTACCCGGATGGATTTCCCGAAGAAGTCATTCGAAAATTCTGTAATGGAATTGGGGTTCAAGAGGTGCTGTGCAATCAACCCTATTCCGGTACTCAGGTGATTGCTGATTATGGAAAAGATCATTTGAAAACCGGTAATCCAATTGTTTACACATCTGCTGATAGTGTATTCCAGGTAGCCTGTCATGTGGATGTAACTCCCATTTATCAACTTTACGATTGGTGTACATTTGCCAGGGAAGAGGTGATGATTGACGAACATGGAGTGGGGCGTGTTATTGCCCGGCCATTCGAAGGTAAGCCGGGTTCATTCGAACGAATTTCTGAAAAGCGTCACGACTACTCACTGCATCCGCCGGAGCCAAACCTGCTTTCTGTTCTCCAGGATCATAATATCCCGATCTATTCTATCGGAAAAGTAATTGATCTTTTTGCTGATCACTATTTTACACAGTATCGAAAAACGAGCAGTAATGCAGAGGGAATTTCTCAATTACTGAGTTTGATGAGTGCCAATATTCAGAACAGCTTTACGTTTATCAATTTGATTGATACGGATCAGAAATATGGTCATCGCCAGGACCCCTCAGGATATGGAAATTGTCTTGAGGAAATTGACCGTGCACTACCGGCGATGTTGGATAAACTCCGGGAAGATGATCTTTTACTTATTTCCGGTGATCACGGTAATGACCCGGCGGATGACAGTACAGACCACACACGAGAATTTGTCCCGATTCTTGCCTATAAAAAAGGAACAGAAAAAGGCGTTGACTTAGGAACGCTGGAAACTTTTTCAGACACATCGGCTACAATTTTAGATACGCATAAAATTAAGAATAGCTTGCAGGGAGAGTCATTTTTAAGCAGGCTTTAAAATGGATTGAACCGTTTTCTTATAGCATTAATAATTCATATATTTGAAAGATTGTTTAACTACCTCCTTTTTACATACGAAACTCGGTTTCTGTTCGTAGTTAAACCGAAGTAAATAATCGAATCTCAACTTAGATTTAAAACATAGTGGCTAAAAGTTCAGGCATTTCTACTCGCGAATCAGAATCACTGGATCGCTACCTACACGAAATTGGAAAAGAGAAACTTATCACCCCGGAAGACGAAGTACGTCTTGCCAAAGAAATTCAGAAAGGTTCCCAACGAGCTCTTGAAGATTTAACCAAAGCCAATCTCCGGTTTGTGGTTTCGGTTGCCAAGCAGTATCAAAACCAGGGATTATCTCTTGGTGATTTGATCAACGAAGGAAATCTCGGGTTGATTAAGGCGGCAAAACGTTTTGATGAAACTAGAGGGTTTAAATTTATCTCTTATGCCGTTTGGTGGATTCGTCAGTCCATCCTGCAGGCACTTGCCGAGCAGAGCCGGATTGTTCGTCTACCGCTAAACAGGGTAGGGGCTTTGAACAAGATCGGTAAAGAGCTTTCCAAATTGGAGCAGGAGTATGAGCGTGTTCCATCAGCAGCAGAGCTGGCAGAGAGCCTCGATATGACCGTGTCTGAAGTTGCAGATACGCTGAAAATATCAGGTCGTCACCTTTCAATGGACGCACCTTTTGCTCAAGGTGAGGATAACAGACTTCTGGACGTTCTGGAGAATGAAGAAATTCCCGATCCGGATAATGACCTGATGGGAGAATCTCTGAAAGTTGAGATTGAACGGGCTCTCTCCAAACTTACAAAACGAGAGGCTGAGGTGATCAGGCTCTATTTTGGTATTGGCCGCGAGCACTCTCTCACACTCGAAGAGATCGGAGAGCGGTTTGACCTGACTCGCGAACGAGTTCGACAGATTAAGGAGAAAGCACTGCGTAAACTTCGACACCACAACAGAAGTGCTGCTCTGAGAGCTTATCTCGGATAATTCTCCGCGAAAAAATTAATAGATCAAAGGTGAAGTGTTTTCCCGCTTCACCTTTTTTATTTGCAGCAATCTTCTCCAATTCCACCAAATGATTTCAAATTCACATGAATATGTGATTTGTGCTATTCAATTATCTTTTTAGCTTGCTTAAATCATGAAGATCCGATTCCTCATACTCTCTTTGATTGCAGGCTTTGCTTTTCTCCAGGTGGCGAAAGCTCAATATCTGCCGTTTCGAACCTACTCGATAGAGGTAGGGCTCAGTGAATCTGTAGCTCAAGCACTGATCCAGGACCAACGAGGTTATATCTGGGTGGGAACCGGTTATGGTTTGAATCGTTTTGACGGCGTTTCCTTCAAACAGTATTATGAGGATGACGGCCTTGCCTCAAATGATGTTCACGCCCTTTTCCAGGATAGTGAGGGAACCATCTGGGTGGGAACGGAATTTGGCATCTCTATTCTGCGTGGAGATACACTTGTAACCCCGTCTTCCGTTTCACAATTGAATGAATACCCGGTTATTTCCATCACTGAAGACCAGGAAGGTAATTTTTGGTTTGGAACCGAATCGAATGGGGCTTGGATATTAGAGAAGAATGGCAACCTTGTCTCTGTTAATGAAACAATGGGGATTTCCATGCAATGGGTGCAAACGATCTATTCTGCTTCTGATGGCACCATCTGGATCGGATCCAGGGCAGGATTGGCACGCATTAATGATGACCAGGTCAGGTATCATTCAACAGAGAATGGACTGCCCGACAATCGAATTCGTCATATCACAGGAGATGATTTTGGACGAATTTGGATCGGTACATTTTCCGGTTTGGTGAAATATGAAAACGGGAATCTGAGTATTTATGACCGCTCTGATGGACTGCTGGATGAAAAAATTCAAACAATAACAGTTGAAGACAGGAACCGGATTTGGCTTGGAACGGAGAGTGGAGTTTCACTTTTTGACGGAAGGAATTTTCAAAATTACACGCGAACCGAAGGTGTACCGGGTACAATCGTTCAATCTTCACTGTTAGATCACGAGGGAAATATGTGGTTCGGTACGCTTGGTGGAGGAATGTGTATTTATGTAGGTGATTATTTTCAAAGTTTTAATATTGAAAACGGACTTACAAATAACGTAATCACCGGTTTTGCGGAGGGACCGAACGGCGATGTCTGGATTGCAACCTATGGCGGTGGCTTATTAAGGCATGACGGAGAATCGTTTCAGCCTTATGATGAATCGGATGGCTTGGTTGACAATATTGTTTTTTCATTTCTGCTGGATAGCCAAAATCGATTCTGGATCGGTACACGGGGTGGAATAAGCATTTATGAGGATGGTCAATTCAACACTGTCAGTCCCGATCGTTTTCCATTCGGCTTGGTTAGAAAAATTTATGAAGATGTGGAAAAAGATGAATATTGGATTGCTACCTATGAAAGCGGAGTGATTCAACTGCAGGAGGAAGGATATATTCAGCATCATACGGGAAATGGGTTTTTGAATAACACCGTGATGGATATCAAGCGGGATGAGCAGGGAAATTACTGGTTTGCTACTTACGGCGGCGTGGCTATGTACGACGGTGAACAGTTTGAATATTTAACCATGGCTGAAGGCCTTCCAAGTAATGGAGTGATACATATTCACATTGATCATAATGGGGATAAGTGGTTCTCTACATTTAACGGCGTTGCAAAATATGATGGTGAATCCATAGAGCGCCTGTCACAGTCTGAACAGATCGACCTGATAACTTACTTCACCATCCAGGATTTGGAAAATCAGTATTGGGTGGGTACCAACCGAGGCCTTTACCGGCTGAACCCTGATGAATTGTTAGAAGCCGAAAATACACTTGAACGATTGCAATCATTCAGAGTCTACAACAAGAATCAGGGCTTGATTGCCAATGAGTTGAATGCCGGAGCTTCGTATGTAGCATCTGACGGAACTATTTGGCTGGGTACAGTAGAAGGGCTGAGCCATTTTTATCCAAGTGAAATCAGGGAAATTAACGCCCCACCGGGAATTGAATTTGAGGAAGTGATGGTGAGCGGTCGTATGATTAACCCGAAAGGGCAGCATGATTTTGATAATGATGAGAATTTTGTACAGATATCGTACTCCGGTTTGAGCTATGAAGCACCGGATCAAATATTCTATGAATATCGAATGAGAGGGCTTGACCAGGGATGGCAAATTACAACAGAACGAACCATTCGGTATCCATCTTTATCTCCCGGTGAGTATGAATTTCAGCTTCGAGCCTATAATGCCGATGGCTTTGTAAGTGCGAAGAGAGCCCGGTTCTCCTTTGATATTGCCTATCCCTATTATCTACAATGGTGGTTTTTTGTGTTGATTATTTTAGTAATTGTTGGGTTAATATTATTCTCAATACGGTATTTCAGAATTAAAAAGCAGGTGGATATTGAGCGGATGCGTGTTCAAATTGCAAGTGATCTGCATGATGATGTGGGATCATCTCTTACAGAACTTGCACTCCAAACAGACTTTTTGCAGGCCGTTACTTCAGGCGATGATGTTAAGAAGACACTAAAGCAACTTGGTAAGCACAGTCGAAAAATTGTAAGCAGTTTGGATGATATTGTTTGGTCAATCGATTCCAGGAACGATACGGCAGGTGACCTAACAGACCGTATGCAGGATTATGTTAACCAAGTATTTGTAAATGGTGAAGTGAGTGTTTTTTATGATTTTGAAAATCTAAGAATGCATGAAAAGCTTCCGGTTGACGTTAAGGAGAACATATACCTTATTTTTAAAGAGGCAATTAATAATATTGTTAAGCATTCAAATGCGTCCCGGATTGATATCAGATTTTCATTTTCCGGCAAGTCGTATACGCTCGAAATTCATGATAATGGCACCAAAATTAAAAATGACAGGAAAACGGGACAAGGTTTACGAAACATGAAGATGCGAGCTGATCGTATAGGATCAGATGTGGAGATCGTTTCAAATGGCGGTTTTACAATTCGTGCAACCGGGTCCATAAAATAGACGGAGAATAGCCATGATTAACATCGGAATAGTAGAAGATAATGTGAAGATCAGGAATTTGATTCAGAGATTTCTCGATATGCAGGAATCAATGAGTTGTAAGGTGGCCGTGGATTCAGTCGAAGAGATGCTCGATCATCTCAAAGAGCACGAACCTCCGGATGTAATATTGATGGATATTCAATTGCCTGGAATGTCGGGAATTAAAGGGATTGGCATCATTAAAAAAGAATACCCGGATATTGAGATTATCATGCTAACCGTTTACCACGATTCACATAAAATCTTTGATTCCCTGGTTGCCGGCGCTTCGGGGTACCTGTTGAAACATACCTCTCTGCCCGAAATCAAAGAATCGATAGAAAACCTGGTTGCCGGTGGTGCGCCAATGTCTCCACAGATTGCCCGAAAGGTTATCGAACATTTCAATAAACCAGAGCCTGAAAAGAAACCAAAAAGTGATTTAACAGCACGTGAGCAGGATATCGTGAACGGCTTGGTTGACGGACTGAGCTATAAATTGATTGCCGACCGGTACGATATTTCAATCGACACAGTGCGCGCTCACATACGAAACATTTATAAGAAATTACACGTTAACTCAAAAGCAGAGGTCATTGCAAAATCCCTCCGTGGCGAAATATAGAGATGTGAAATCGCATCACATGGTTATGTGATAGTCGATTGTTCATTTATGTTGTATTTTAAAATAAGAAAAGAAATTCACGGTAATTCCGGAGGCTATTATGAGACATTCGAAGAAAATCACCACTTTTTTGATTGCAGTACTGGCGATGACTGCAACGAGCTGCTATACTCAGCTTCGAACTACCTATAGTTCCTATCCCGGAAACGGATACTATTCATCTGATAGCAATACAGAAAGAGTTGCATCGAGTGAAAGATCTGTAGAAGAACGGGGCGACCAGGTTGTAAATGAAGAAGACTATACGCTGGGTTACGATGACGGATGGTCGGATGCCGAGGCTTATTATTTTAAAGATTATGAAGCAAAAAGATGGTACGAAGAGTACGGTGCTACCCTTGCACACGATCCGTACGTTCGGCACTATACCTTGAATCAATACTATGGCCGTGGATATTCACCGTTTCACTCTTATTACTATCCACATTATCCATACTATTCCTATTTCGATTCCTGGAACTTCTCAATTGGATTTCACTTTGGTTGGGGATGGAACAGCTGGCGTCATCGATATGCTTACCACCCGTTTTATGACTATTACGCATATCCCGGTTACTACCCGTATTACGGAGGTTACTATGGTTGGGGCTATCGACCCTATTACGGCAATACGTTTGTAATCTATAACGGATCTCGTGGAACCAGCCGTAATTACGGCCCCAGGAACAACGGCTTGTCATCTCGCGGATCAGAAACAGTTCGCAGAACACGATCTGATGCGAGGGTAAGAAATACAGCGAACAGAAGTGATATACGGTCGAATGCAAGATCCAGAAATGTATCGACAACACGAAGCCGTGGTACTGTAAATCGATCCAGCGGAACAACCCGCTCCAGGTCATCCTCAACTGTGAGAAGTCGATCAGGAAGCAACTCAAACAGTCGGGGAACCGTGAACCGGGGTTCATCAAACCGATCAAGAAGTAACGGCACTGTAAATCGCAGTCGGTCATCTTCTTCAAGCCGAAGTAATGGTACTGTGAACAGAAGCAGATCATCGTCAAATAATCGAAGTAATAACGGAACTGTAAACCGGAGCCGATCCTCAAGTCAATCACGGGCGAATGTAGGCAGTGAGGGAGTGATCATAAGCCGTGGAACGTCGATCATAAGAAATCGTGATAATGATCGAAATCGAAATACAGTAAATCAGCGAGTTGATATTAATTCGCGTGATCGGTCAGCAACGGTAAATAATCGCATTAGAAGTTATAACAATGCCAACAACCGAAATGCAGTTGAGTCTAATCGCCCTCAAACACGCAGAGAACGATCGCTTAACTCGATTAGAAATAGCTTGTTAGAACAGAAGGCAGAGTCACCAAACCAGAGATACACCCGACAATCAAGAGACAGAAGTTCCAGCTTTTTTAACAACAAGGCTGTTCGGGATGTTTACAAGTCGATCATTGGAACAAGCCGATCTAACAATAACAGCAGATCATCCGTCAATCGATCGTCATCATCGAGCAAACGATCGTCTAGTGTAACTCGGTCCAGGTCTAATAATTCAAACCGATCTACCGTCCGATCAAGCCGAAGTTCATCATCGTCTAGTAAGAGTCGGGGATCTTCAAGCAGAAGCCGGTCCTCCTCAACTTCGAGAGACAGAAACTAACTTTGGCTTCGTAACATTTCAAAGTGTATAAATCATCTAAGGTAGGCGAGCTATGCGAAAAATTTTAAAAATAATCATCCTGTTTGTTCTTCTGTTTGGTGTTGATAAGGCCTTTTCACAGCATGATAATAACAGCCTTTTATACAGTAACCAGGCCGTTCTTTTTGGAGACCAGGGGGCTTCCTTTGATCCCATTTCAATCATAATGCCGGGTACAGCTGCAAAATCGGGTATTGGATCTTTTATGGATAACCCGGCAAGTATGGCGCTCTTTGACAAAAGTTATTTTGATTTTGGATTATCCTATGGAACTGTTCAGGAGGATGCCACTTACTTCAGCAACTCACAAATACAGGATAATAATCAGTTTAACCTGTCGAACATTGGATTTTTGTACACATTCCCGACACAGCAGGGAAGTTTTGTGATCGGCGCCGCATATTCAAGGCACACCACATTTAACAGGGCATTGGGATTTAGCGCACGGAATGAGCAGAGTACTATTACCGATCAGTTCAAAACGGATGGGTCACCTTATCAGAATATTGCGTTTAATACATTTGCAACAGATTATGGCGATGAATTTGAGGATTGGGATGAGTCTATCTTTCGAATAGGTTTTGATGATTTTGACGATTTCCTGGGCATTCGCCAACAGGGTGAAATTTTTCAGGGTGGCGGCGGCGGCGAGTATTCACTCTTTTTTGCGACCGAATTCCAAAAAAATCTGATGGTTGGTGCAAGTATTGGTTTGTTATCAGGCAATTTCGAGTACGATCGAATTTTCCAGGAGGTCGATGAATTTAATGATTACAACAGCCAGATTATTGATAGTGATGATGATGGCACCTTTGATACGGATATCGACAATATAATTTTGGATGATAACCTGAATACCCGGTACAACGGTTTTCGGGCCCGGGCCGGTCTTCTTTACAAACTGACTGAGAATTTCAATGTAGGTGTTAGTTACACGCTTCCCACAAAAATTACTATTGATGAAGAGTTTGATGCCACTGTTACAACTACATTCGACAATGGCACCGAATTCAGCGATGGTACGGACAGTGAATTTTCCTACAATGTAAACTACCCCGGAATGCTGGCCATCGGCGCGGCAGTACAGGATCTGTCAGGATTGTCTGTATCTTTTTCCGCAGAGTATGTAGATTATTCAAGTACCGAGATTGAGTTTGAAGAGAGTGATCTATTTGAAGATGAAGTCATAGAAAATGAATTCATCCAGGAAGCTTTCCAGCCAGTATGGAGCTACAGAGCAGGGGTAGAGTACGAATTAAACCCAGCTTTAACCGTGCGGGGCGGATACAGTTTTAAACCCAGTCGCTTTGAAGATGGAATAGATGACAGAACGGCTTACTCATTAGGAGCGGGATTTGCAATTGGAAATGGCGTTCGTTTTGAAGCGGCTGCACGTTACTTAACGTGGGATGAAGAATCCACCGTTTACGATTATGGTGATTATAATTACGAACCTCTGCCGGATAATTTGCCGGGGGTTAATTTTAGATCAGAAACTGCAAACAGAACTGTAGACCAATGGCAGGTTTTGGGGACCATTCGTGTGAGGATGTAAAAAAATCGTCCGCAAATCTTAACGAAATGCGGACGATCGAAAGCTCTAACAAAATTCAAATACTTGTTCGCTTCAAGATTTGAATCAGTTCTTTTTAGGATTTACACTTAAAACAGCCGTTTTTACATGTCGTACCGTGTTGGCTGTTGTGCTTCCCATCATCAAATAGTTTAAACCCGTTCTACCCACTGTAGCCATTACAATCAGATCGTAATCATTATTTTCAATATGATGGAAAATGGCTTCATGAACCGAATCTTTCGAAACAATTACTTGATTACTCATTTGATCTGAAATACGGCCAAAATGTTCTTTTTCGAGCAGTTTTAAGCGTTCTTCTCGAATTTTTCGAAGTGAGAGATCTTTTTCATCTTCGTCAAATTGTTCGAAACTGAGTACATGTACCAAATCAATATTACCTCCTGATTTCTCAGCAATGTTGATGGCATATGGATATGCCTCCGCTGCATTATCGGAAAAGTCGGTAGTCACTAATATTTTTTTAAATTCTCCTACATCCGATTCGTTCTCAACCACCATGACCGGTGTATGTGCAAGCCTTAAAACTTTTTCTGCAACCGAGCCCAAAAGAAAGCGTGAAAAACCTGTTCGGCCATGGCTGCTCATAATAATATAATCGAACTTCTCTGAGGCATCTATAATTCCTTCAGCAGGATTTCCCAGAACAATGTTGGGTTCTTCAAGTCTGTTTTTGGCAACATAACTTTCTGCTACTTCTTTCACCCGACTGTTTAACTTCTCTTCCAGGTTTTCAAAATTTTGATACATCTTAGAACTCATACCCAATGCATAAGGTTCGTCTAGTTCCGATATTGGCAAATGAGAATAGAAGGGGGTAATGGTTCCGTCAAAGAGCTGTGCAAATTTGTCTGCAACCTGTAAAGCTTTTTGGCTTCGCTCGGAGAAATCAATTGGGACAAGGATTTTCATTTGAGTATTTAGTTAGTTGAATTTTGTGCTGTTATAGCTCTATCTCTTATTACTAAGTTCATCAAAATCTGCATAAACGTAAACAGACAAAGAACTCTTAAATACAAAATATTACGTGTCAGTAACTGTTGTTTTTTCGATGTTTAAGAATCCAATGAATGATTGGCGGAGCAATGATTATGGCGATAAAAATGTGACCGGTATAGATATAAACAAGTAGCGCAATCAGGATACAAACGAGTAGAATGATAAATGATATCAACCAAACAGTTTGATTGGGCGTCATATCTAACCGGTTTCAAGTCTCAAAATTTCTAAAGGTGAATGATTAAAAATATGTCTGCTTCCACTCCAGCCTATCAGGATTGCAGCAACTGTGATCAGTAAAGAAAGTACCGTAACTGTGACCAGGTCGGGAACAAAGACCAGCTCGAAATAAAAGTATGCCAAAGCCCAGCTCGAAACAACGGCCAGCAGCAGTCCTGTCAACCCTGAAAGTAATCCTAAAAGTGCGTATTCAATGGTTTGAATGGATCCGATTTGAGATTTATTGGCACCCAGCGTTCTTAGAAGTACAGATTCACGAGTTCGCTGTTTCCGGCTGATGGCGATAGAACTTGCCAGGACAATGAAACCCGTAAGAATACTGAAGAACGCCATGAACTGGATGGCAAGAGCCATTTTATCCAAAAATTCTCGCACACTTTGAAGTGCCACAGAAATATCGATGGAGGAGATATTTGGAAACTCTGTGGTTACTTGCTGTTGTAAGGCTATAGTCTGCTCCCTGGAATTTGTTCTGACAGTCGAAGCAAAAAACTGCGGTGCTTCTTCGAGCACGCCTTTTGGAAACAGAACAAAAAAGTTGGGCTGAGGACGGTCAAAATCTACCTCGCGGATACTGGCAACCACAGTCGTTACAGGAACGCCCTGAACGTTGAATCCAAGTGTATCACCCACTGCTACATTTAAATCATCATCGATATTGTCTGCAATTGAGATCGGTACAACGGACCCGATTCCATCGGCCTCTCCAATCCATTCGCCTTCTATAATGGTTTCAGAGTCAATGAGTGAATCTCTGTATGTTACTCTGTATTCTCTTGAAAGTGCCCAGCCGCTGATGTCCAGAGTGGTGTCTTCACGAACTTCAGAAACCGGAATCCCTTTTCGGCTGGAAAGTCTCATCGATACGATAGGTACATTTTGAATGACTTCAGCATTTCCCTGCTCAATAATATCAAGGAATGGCTGATTTTGGTCAACTTGAATATCATAAAAAACAGCGTCGGGCATCTGCTCTCCGGTTTGAAATTCTATTCGCTGAAGCAGCATATCCTGACTCATATAAAGAGTTCCAATCAATAGCATGCCCATTCCGAGTGTAATCATGAGCATCGAAGTCTGGTTATTAGGCCTGAATAGGTTCGCCATTCCCTGCCTCACCGTATAGGAGAAAGATTTCAGGCGAAGTTTTTTGATAACCACCATAAGCAGTGCTGCAACACCCCAAAGCAGAAAGACACATGCTATCAATCCACCCGTAAACCCGAGAGCCACTAAAAAACTTTCCGTTAACAATCCAACCACAGTGATGAGTACAAGGATTGTGGAGGAAAAAGAAACTATTTTTGCCCGTTTAGACAGCGCTTTAATCGGAGAAAATTCAACTGTTCTGAGGGTCAACAGTGGGGAAATAGTACTGATCGTAATTAATGGCAAGAGTGAAAAGACCAAGCTGATCAAAAGACCGGTCATCAAACCAAGTGTTACAGCAGGAATGGAAATGGATTGAACAATTTCAAATGGAAGGAGTCCTTCAAATAGCGACGGGATATACAGCTGGATAAAGATACCCAACGCGGTTCCAATAATCGCTCCAATCAGCCCCATCACAGAGATCTGGATGGCAAACGTCGCCAAAATTTTCTCTTTAGTAATCCCAAGGCACCGAAGCGTAGCAACTGTATTCGATTTTCGTTTGATATATACGTATACCGCACTTGAAACACCAAGTCCGCCAAGCATGATGGCAATGAATGCAATTAACCCTAAAAAGCGGGATAGATTATTGACCACTTCTTCAAACTCTTCCCGTTCCTCGGCCACCGTCTCAGTGCGGATTCGGTATTCATCGGCAATAGGTTCAAACGCCTCCTCGATCTCACCGGCTTTCTCTTCAGAATCAAATTTGAAGTACTGTTTGTACTCTACCCGGCTTCCACGTTCCAATAGACCTGAATCTTCAACAACCGATTTTGGTATATATACTCTCGGGCCGATTAGTGAAAAAGCAGCGGCTTCGCCCGGTACGCTGATTAATGCACCACCGATTTCTAGCGTCACATTTCCAACCTGAATGCTATCCCCAACCTGGACACCATATTGGTTTAAGGCAGATTCTTCGACAATGGCAAACTTCTCTTCTTTGTATCGATCTGCTGCGCTGGCAGGTTTTGACTGCAACGAACCATAAAGTGGAAAAGGCCCCTCGATGGCACGAATTTGAGAAAGGCGGGTGGAACCATTGTTTTTGAACAGAACCATAGAGTTAAACTCTATAGAGTTTGCATCACTTCCGCCTATGGAATCGATAAAGGCAATGGCCTCATCGGGGAAAGGGCGATTCGAATCCATCTCCAGGTCTGCACCCAGCAGCTCCTTTGATTGATCATTAACCGTGAGAAGCACGTCGCTCCTGAACGATAAAATAGCCACAAGTGCGGCAATACCTGCAATCATGGATGACGTGTAAAGGAGCAGGCTTTTCCATTGAGGTTTTGCATCCCGACCAGCCAATCGCCAACTCGAAGGTGAAAAAAGTTCGTTGATCAGTTTCATTGCGCCAGATCCGCCTGGATAGTTTCTGTTTGTTCGACGGGTGATGTTGTATCAGATATAATGGAGCCGCTTTTCAGCTCAATAATTCGGTTGCACTTCGATGCAAGCTCCCTGTCGTGAGTTACGATAATGAGTGTAGTTCCTTCATCCTTATTCAGTTCAAAAAGAAGATCTTCAATCTGTGAACCTGTATCCCCATCCAGGTTACCGGTTGGTTCATCGGCAAAGAGAACCTCTGGTTTGTGGATAAATGCTCTTGCCAGGCCAACTCGCTGCTGTTCGCCGCCTGAAAGCTGAGTGGGATAGTGGGTAACCCGATCTCTCAATCCAACTTTATCAAGAAGGTCAATCGCCTTTTTCTCAACTTCTCTGTATGAGACTCCCCTCAACTCTATGGGAACCATCACATTTTCAAGAGCTGTGAGCGTAGGAATAAGTTGGAAAGATTGAAATACAAACCCAATTTGTTCGTTCCTGATAGCTGAAAGATCGGATTCTTTAAGAGCGGAAATTTTTTGATCATTCAGGATAACATCCCCGGAGGTTGGTTTATCTAATCCGGCACAGAGTCCTAAAAGAGTGGTTTTACCGCTACCCGAGGGGCCAACAATTGCACAGGAGATCCCTTTTTCTATTGAAAAATTGATATCCTTCAAAACGGTGAGCTCTTTGTTACCGCTTTTAAACGTTTTTGATAAATTATTTACAGATAAAATGGAACTATTCAACATTCTTTATTTATTAAATTCAACAATCACCCAACAGAATTGGTAATATAAACCATTCCATAGAGATACTAACATATCAAAAAATAACGCATGAGATTTATAAAGGTTGCACTTACGGGGCTGTTGTTACTTTGTTTTACAAATAGTTACGCCCAGGATGATCAAACTATTCTCTTTTTTGGAGATAGTATTACGGCAGGTTATGGACTTCAAACTGAGCAGGCGTTTCCGGCGCTCATTCAACAAAAGATTGATTCCCTTGATTTAAACTACAACGTAGTAAATGCAGGCCTCAGTGGTGAAACTACAGCCGGTGGGTTGCGCAGAGTTGACTGGATCTTGCAGCAGCATGTGGATATTTTTGTGCTGGAACTGGGTGGAAATGACGGTTTAAGAGGAATTGACCCACAAAGTTCAAAGGAAAACCTGCAGGGAATTATCGATAAAGTTGAGCAGAAATATCCTGATGCAGAAATTGTGTTGACGGGAATGCAGGCTCCACCTAATCTGGGGGATCTCTATACAGAGGAGTTTCGAGGAATTTTCTTTGAGCTTGCCGAACAAAACGAAGTTATTTTTATGCCATTTATATTGGAAGAGGTAGCCGGTAACCCTGAGTTAAATCTACCGGATGGCATTCATCCAACAGCCGAAGGACACCAGGTTGTGGCAGATAATCTTTGGAATGTCCTCCGGCCGCTCATCAGCTCTTAATCAATTCTGAATTGCATTGATACATTTTCCCTGACCGGAATAGTTCGTTCAAATTGCAGTAACGAACCGCTGCCGGCATCATATGCAACCATCTCCATATTACCACTTCTTGAAGCATAGGGGCGGCTTGAATGATAGTTGATGGTTACTACATCTGTAATTTGTTTTCCGGCCGCTTCAGCCAAAAGATCAGCTTTCCTTCTGGCTTCCTCAACTGCTTTCTGAAGAGCCTGGTCGCTGGCATCATCCAGGTTGGCAGCTGAAAATGATCCTGAAAAATTTGTAAATCCATTCTCAATCAGTTTAATCTGCATCGATTCAAATTGGGTAACGTCATTCATGACAATCATCACCTGTTGCTGCGTCTCATATCCACTTTGATCGGTGTTGCTGTATCGCCTGACATGAGAAATGCTGATTGGATTTGCGGTAATATTACTGTCTGCAATACCTTCATCAAGAAGAAGCTCAGATAAATATTTCTCCTGCTCTTTGTGAAGCTGAAACGCTTCCCTGGCATCTTGTTTAAATTGTGTAATGTTTACCCTGAAGTGGATTCTGTCAGCCGGAACAAGAACTTCCCCGGTCGCATCAACTGTAACTCTGGATTCATCAGGATTGGGTTGAGCAGGCAGATTTAAAAATGATAGGATTGAAATAGCAAATAATAATATTACTTTCTTCATGATGAAAACCGGTTAGTTATTAGATTTCATTGACTTATGTATGCAACGCGTTTTGAATTCACATGGTATAATTAGGATCTGAATTTTGGTGCAGAATGAGAATGTAACTTAGACAAGAAACCTTTCTTTCAAAACAGAAATCATATGATAAAATCCCTCGTAAGCGTAATTGTTCCTGTTTTTAACGGTGAGAAATATATTGGAGAAACGTTGGAGACTATTTTGAATCAAGATTATACTTCCAAAGAAATTATTGTTGTTGATGATGGTTCAGAGGATGGAAGCTCTGAGATTATTCAGTCGTTTAGTGAGGTCAAATACATTTACCAGGAAAACAGTGGGGTTCCGGTAGCGAGAAATCGTGGTTTAAGGGAAGCGAAGGGAGAATTTATAGCTTACTCAGATCAGGATGATTTGTGGAAAAAACATAAGTTGTCTGATCAGGTTAAATATTTGTTAGACAATCCTGAAGCTGAATATGTTATCTGTAAAAGGAAAATATTTTTAGAACCGGGTCTCACTCCGCCTTCATGGCTGAGAAAAGAGTTACTTGATTCAGAGAATGTAGATTATTCTCCTTCATCTCTTGTAGCAAGAGCTTCGGCATTTCAAGAGATTGGAATGTTTGATACAGAGGTGGAAAATGCCAGTGATGTAGATTGGTTCTTTAAGGCCAAAGATGCGGGAATAGGAAAAGGTGTGATCGAAAAAGTTTTATATCTCAAAAGAATACACGAGAATAATCAGTCAAGAAGGGTAAAAGAACTTCATAGAGAATATTTAAAGTTGATTCGACAATCTATCAAAAAACAAAAGCAGAAAGAGTAAAAGAATTTGTAATTATATTAGTGAGAGATAACAAATGAATTCAACATCTATTTAAATTTGAATAGTTTGAATGGTATCTACTTATTTTTTAATAGGTAACGGTAATTACTTCATTGTGTACTCAATCTGCAAACCTTAGAATTCTTATGGAAGCGCTTGCATCTACCAATGATAGGCAGTTATTTTGAGAGTGGATTTGGGTTTATCAATTTGAATTAGTTCGAAAACGAGCTGGTAACAAGAACTAAAAAAATGTCTTATGAAAGAAAAGATAGCCGTTTCAAAAATTTTATTTTTCTTTTTAATTGCTCTACTTACCTCATTTGTAACAATTCAATCGCTTTTTGCCTCTCCGTATGTACAACAAAACAGTAATCAAGTAACCATTTCAGGAACTGTTGTAGATGCCGATACCGGCGACCCTCTTGCCGGTGTAAATATCGTAGTAGAAGGGACAATGGTTGGCGTGGCAACAAATGCACAGGGTCAGTTTTCTCTAAATGTAGGCAGCGAACCACCCATTACGCTTATTGCATCCATTATTGGGTACACAACACAGGAAATTGTAATCGATGAGCAAAACGTATCAGGATTGGAAATTGAGCTGTCTGAAGAAACTATTCTCGGGAATGATGTTGTTGTTTCGGCTTCCCGGGTCGAACAAAGTATTTTGGAAGCCCCGGTTTCTATCGAAAAGATGGATATAATCTCCGTAAATCAAACAGCATCTCCTACATATTACCAGGCCCTGAAAAATTTAAAAGGGGTTGATATGACAACGAGCAGTATCAACTTTCAAATTATTAATGCCCGTGGATTTAATTCGACAGGGAACACAAGAATGGTGCAGTTAACAGACGGAATGGACACTCAGGCCCCGGCATTGAACTTTCCGATCGGGAATTTAAATGGGCCCTCCGTACTGGATGTAGAGAGTGTGGAATTTATTCCGGGAGCTTCATCTGCACTTTACGGCCCAAATGCTTTTAACGGAATATTGTTGGTAAACAGTAAAAATCCCTACAGATACCCGGGGCTCAGTGTGAACGTGAAAACTTCGGTGAATCATCTCAACAGCCGGCCGTCAGTCGGAGAACCGGATGGTGCCCAGCCGATGTACGATTTTGCAGCAAGGTATGCCAAAGTAATAAATGATCGGTTTGCCTTTAAAGTCAACTTCAGTTACTCACAAGCACAGGATTGGGTGGGTATCAACTACTCTGATAAGAATGCAAGCCTCGCACCTTCCGGAGTATCCAATAATCCTGCTTATGATGGTGTACACCTTTATGGTGATGACGGATCATTCAATCTCGGTTTGTTGGGTCTCCCAAGTGAAAACCGAACGGCCATTGCACAACAGATTTCATCCCAAACAGGAGTTCCTGCATCAATTACGGAGCAATACGTAGGGGCGTTACCTGCTCAACCCGTCACAAGAACCGGCTACCGTGAAGAGTTTTTGGTTGATCATGATGCAAACAATATGAAATTTGGAGGATCTGTTCACTACCGGTTTACAGATAATTTAGAGGGAAGCTAT
This sequence comes from Rhodohalobacter sulfatireducens, assembly GCF_022012475.1. GTDB lineage: Bacteria > Bacteroidota > Rhodothermia > Balneolales > Balneolaceae > Rhodohalobacter > Rhodohalobacter sulfatireducens. The sequence continues at coordinate 82,622 of NZ_JAKLWS010000006.1, read as the reverse complement.
ACTGCAAATTACGGAGCGGGAACCTCGGTTTACAGTGGTGCTCAGCGCTATAGTTTGAAAGATTTTTATATACATCAGCACAAGCTCCAATTCGAAGGCGATAACTTCATGATACGCGGTTACGGTACCTTCGAAAATTCCGGGGATTCATATATCGCCGACTTTGTTGGGTTCTCGATCAACGATGAATACAGGAGTACGAATCAATGGTTTGGTACATACGGTGGTGCATTTGCCGGAGGTTTGATGCAACTTGCTGCAGAGGCTCAAGGAGGAAATCCCACGTTTAATCCCGCAACTGTGAATGCAATTTTGAACAATCCGGAGGCAGTGAACGGATTGCATCAGAATGCAAGAAATACAGCAGATATCGGAAGGATCCAGCCGGGAACAGACGCTTTTCAAGCAGCTTATGACAATGCCATATCGGATGTAGTGCCAAATGGCGCCCGTTTTGATGATCAGTCAAGGTTTTTACATGCAGAGGGGCTTTACAACTTTAAGAATGAGATATCCTTTGTTGATTTACAGGTAGGTCTGAGTTTCCGTCAATATCAACTTCGCTCCAACGGTACTATCTTTGACGATGAAAATGGCGGAGTTGATATTAATGAGTATGGTGGATTTATGCAGGCATCAAAATCTCTTCTTGAAGACAGGTTGAGGCTAACCGGGTCTATCCGTTATGATAAAAATGAAAATTTTGACGGGCAGTTTAATCCGCGGATTTCGTCCGTAATTAAGGTGGCAGAGAACCAGAATCTTCGGGCATCTTATCAAACCGGCTTCAGAAATCCTACGACCCAAGGGCAGTATATTGATCTGAATGTGTTAACAGCTCGATTGCTTGGCGGATTACCATATCTCGCTGAGAAATACAGGGTGACCGAAAGTGCATTTACACTTGAGTCTGTAGAGCGATTCACAGATGCCATTCTACAGGCTGAAACTCCACAAGATCAAGCCGCCGCTGCCGGCCAGTTAAGGCCATATCAAGAATTTGACCCCGTAAAACCTGAACAGATTCAATCGTTCGAAATAGGATACAAAGGGCTTCTCGGGAACAAGCTTCTGCTGGATGCAGCTTATTACTACAATATTTATGATGATTTTATAGCCCAGTTCAGAGTTCGGCAGATTAATTCGGATTTCAACCAGGATGGAATGATTCAACCCAACGAAATTTTAAATCCCAGCCCGGAAACGCTGCCACTGCTACTGAACGGAAACGCTTTAAATACCTTCCAGCTTTATACAAACGTTGCCGAGACTGTGAAATCCCAGGGAGCTGTCTTTGGATTTGAATACAGTCTTCCAAGTAATTTTAAATTGTCAGCCAATTATAACTGGAATAAGTTAATCACAGACCAGGATGAAGGGTTCATTTTTGATTTTAACACGCCCGAACACAAGGTTAACCTGTCGCTTGGCAATCGCAGGTTGACGGATCAGCTGGGCTTCAATGTTACTTTCAGATGGCAGGAAGAGTTTGATTGGACGTCATCCTTCGCAAATGGTACCGTACCATCTGTCTCCACATTGGATGCGCAGTTTACCTACCGGGTGCCGAGTATCAAATCGATGGTTAAGGTGGGTGGTTCAAATATCACCAATAATCGACATTTCCTGAATTACGGCGGCCCTAATCTCGGGGCGATCTATTACGTGTCTCTGACGTTTGACCAGTTTTTGAATTAATTCTCAAGATTCCGGTTTCAAGATGCAGGGTACATTTTTCAGAATCCCTGTACCTTGGAGCCTGTTTGCCGGAAGTTGAATCAATTAAGGTTTTAGGTTGGCAATTGTGGCTCCCCATCCGCCACCGGATTCGTTTGCCAGTTGATACTCCGTTACGTGGGGATTTCGGTCGAGAAGAGAATGTACGCTTCTTCGAATGTTACCAATTCCCTTTCCGTGGATAAATCGTACTTCGTAAATTTCCTTTTCGAGGCAAGCCTGAATATACTCGTCTATCAGTGTGGAAAGGTCACTCGGCCGGAATGCATGCAGGTCTAAAACGCCGTTAATCTCAATATGAAATTCATCATTGTTCATAATTCAAGCTGATCATTCAATGATTCGCTAAAATCTACAGGGTTCAAACTAAATATTGAACTTCCCATCGCATCGGCTTGCTCTTCCAAACGTTTAAGTTCCCGGTTAAGAGCGCTTTTTAAATTGTTAATTTGATTTTTTTCCTCAACTGATTCTTCAATCGAATCGAGCCATTCTAAAAACATAAAGAGGTCGTTAATTCGGCCCAGTTTTTCGCACAACTCACAAACATCATTATAAGTGATAGGTATTTGGTCTGGAAAGGAGGTGAGTAAAGCTTCAAGCTGGTACTGTAAGTCTTTGGTTCGTTTCCGCCATTCATGAAGCAGATCCGCTTCATGTGATTTTAGTTCTGAGTGAAAAGCGTGATAACTTTTTTTATATCCAAGGGCCAGTCCATCGATCAAACAGTTGGCATCCGGGTCAAGTGATTCGAAATAATCATTCAATTCTACACTTGAGATATTAGTGTTTATTTCATCAAAAACAGGTCTGCCGGATAGCAAATTTGTTTCAATTTTCCTTGTAACTGAGTCATTGATCTCTGCTAATTCATCTACAAGATTTTTTGTCAATTCATTTTTGGAGAATTCTTCCAGTAACATTCCTCTGACATGGGCATCCCTGCAATCGGAAACAGTTCTTCCGGTGTCCCTCAAAATGTAGTTAGATGGTTTATAGTTATGCTCATTGCTACAGAATTGGGTCAGCTTCACGAACGCTCTCAAGAACTTTAGCCGCTTTCTAATCAGATGGACAGATTCAACTAGCTGATCCGGCGCTTCATCGGCCAGCTGTTTAATTTCCTGCTTGGTGTTCTTGAAAATGCTTAAAAGTTCTTTTGAGGGTATTGATGAATTTTTGGTTTCAATCTTTGAAATCATAAATAAACCTAAACAAACTACAGATTTGATGTTCTTATACTATTAAGAACTAGACGTTCATGCCTAAATTACGAAATCAGGAGTGAGTTTACTTAATTCAAAAGAAAATCTTCAAAGATCAGAGATCAACTTTGTAATCAACAAAGAATCGTTCATCAGCAACTTCCTCGATAAAATCGATTGCTTTTTTGTGATGAGGATTTCGTGTATACATCTGGAAATCAAGTTCAGTCTCAAAATCACATGTTAAAACCACATCGAGGGAATCCTCTTCATCACCGTTGATTTGAATTCCAACCTCAACAGCTTTAATCTCCTCAATATTTGCTCTCAATCCTTCCAGGATTAGCTTTAGTTTTTCGGCATTTTTCTTCTTTGTAGCGCCTGCAGCGTTCTCTTTCAGTTTCCACATTACAATATGACGTATCATAATTAAACTCCATTTAAAATTTCGATGTGATTTATACTATCTGTTTCTCGCAAAAGCCAAATCTTCAGGATCAACATCAGATGGGGGTTGATCCAGAAGGTCCTGCGAGAAGACCCCGACGGCCCATAAAAAGTATCTCGCTTCATCAGGATTATTCTCCTGATTCCATTGATAAAGTGAAAAATATCCAAGAGCAACCTGTTCTCTTTCAAATTCACTCAAATTATCAGGGTCGGAAAAGGTAGGAATATCTATGTCAGAGTTGGCGAGCAATTGATTGGGATTGCTTAATATATCCTGGTTGAGATAATAGATAACCGGCCATAAGTAGGGGTTGCCCAACTGATTCTCGGCAATATCCCATAAGGATTGGCCGCTTTCTACAGTAAACGATTGAGTTTCAAGCTCACCGGTTGTTTGTGCCTCGCCAGATGTTGGAGGTGATTCTTCATCAACGTTGCTTTCCGATTGTTGCTCCCCGGCTGTTTCAGTATCAGCGGTACTCTCAGCTTCACTTTCAGAAGTAGATGGTTCTAAAACCTGCTCGGTTTGATTTTGAGTACCGGGATTGGTAGTTGAGGCGGTTTCTTCAAGACTATCCCCGCTTCTCTGCATCATCCAGAAAAGAAGAATTAACGCCACCATTACGATAATGACTGCCGCTGCATACGACCACTTAAAGCTGCCTGATTCCTGGACTTTTCTTGCCATTTTAGATTCATCGGGAATAGACGGTGCTACTTTCGGAAGCTCTTCACCATCTTCTTCTTTTTTTTCCCGTTCCATTACTAAAAGATCACCATCCTCATCATTCTCCTTAGCCGCAGCCCGGGGCTCAGATTTGCCAAAATGAGGGTTCTCTTTCTCATAAATCAAGTCGTCAATGTATTTGTTATAATCCTGAGAAAGGCTTGATGCTTTTGCTTTTTTTTCAAACCCAAAAGGATCTTCAGAATCATAATCTACATCCGAGTCGGAATCAAAAGGATCGTTTGACTTAATAGAATCGTCCGCCCCAAAGTCAGAATCCTGTGGGGCGTCTGTTCCAAATATTTCATCAAGTCCAAATGGATCGTCAGAACCTTCACTCTCACTATCTTCCTCCTTGGAACTCTCTTCAGTTCCACTCTTTTCGGTAAGAATCTCCGGTTCAAGGTTTGCAAATGGTTTGTTTACGGTCTCTCGAAGTGCTTTATATGGTTTAAATACAACTTTATTTTGCCCCGGAATGGTGATCTCATCTCCAGTTTGAGGATTTACGCCGGAGCGTTCTTTCATCCATCGGAGTTCAAACTTGCCAAACCCCGAAATACTCACTGATCCGCTATTCTTTAAACCACCTTCAATAATCTGTACCAGCTCATGAATAAAGCTGTTGGCAGATGATTCACTCTGCTTGGATTGCTTTGCAATGAGCTCTACTAACTCCTTGAATGTAATTTTTTCACTCATTTTTAATCCTCGTCAGTACTCAAAAACTTGACCTCTTCCTTTAACCCCGAAGCGGGCGAGAAATTAACAACTCGTTTAGGTGGAACAATCATATAGGCATCATAATGTGGATTGTATACCTTTTTCTCCTCATTAACCTTGGTTTGAAAGGTTCCCAAATCGGGGATCGATACACCGGTTCCACTACTCAACTGGTCGGATAAAACTGAAATTGCATCGCTCAGGAGTTCCTTGGTTTCTTTTTTTGATTTCCCGGTTTGATCCGATAGCCGTTCAATTAATTCACTGTAATTCATGAGTATACATCATTCTGTTCATATATATAAAAGGAAAAAAAGCGAAAAAATCCTAATTGATAGCTTCCCCTGAAAGGTATAAAAGATCTGTCACATGCGTTACTGAAACATTTCGAACGAAAAAAGGATCAATATTTTTATAGATGTTGAATAGTTAATTAAAAAGGGATCGTATGTCAGACGCGCTGAATGTGACTCAGAAACTGATAAAATCTCATCTTGTGGACGGTGAAATGAAAGCAGGTGAGGAAATTGGAATTAAAATCGACCAAACACTTACCCAAGATGCTACAGGAACGCTTGTAATGCTGGAGCTGGAGGCGATGAATCTTGATGAGGTCAAAACAGATATCTCCTGCCAGTATGTAGATCATAACTTGCTTCAAACGGATAATAAGAATCCGGATGATCACCTGTTTTTAAAATCTGCTGCTGAACGATTCGGGTTGTGGTACAGCAGGCCCGGAAATGGAGTCAGTCATCCGGTGCATTCAGAGCATTTTGCACAGCCCGGTAAAACATTGGCGGGATCTGACAGCCATACGCCTGCATCCGGCTGTTTAGGTATGTTTGCATTAGGTGCCGGCGGACTTGACGTTGCATTTGCAATAGCCGGTGAGCCGATGTATTTGAAGATGCCAAAAGTACTGGGGGTAGAGCTTACCGGAGAACTGCCTGATTGGGTAAGTGCCAAAGATGTTGTACTTGAGATGCTCCGCCGCTATGATGTAAAAGGAGCACGCGGATTTGTGATTGAATATTTCGGGCCCGGGTTGGATCAGTTATCCACGATGGACCGACATGTCATTGCAAATATGGGAACCGAAATGGGTGCTACAACTACTGTTTTTCCCTCAGATGATGAAGTCCGACGGTTTATGGCTCAAAATAACCGGGAGGATGAATGGACGGAGATTACAGCTGATGAGGGAGCGGAATATGATGAATATGAAGAGCTAGACATGAGCGAAGTTGAACCACTGATTGCATTGCCAAGCAGTCCGGGAAATGTAGTTCCTGTTCGAGAGGTGGAAGGGAAAGAGATCTATCAATCCTACATAGGATCATCTGCTAACCCCGGATACCGTGATTTTTGGATCACTTCTGAAATCGTAAAAGGAAAACGTGTTCACGATGAAGTGAGCTTGGATGTAAATCCAACTTCCCGTCAGATCATCCAGAATATGGTTAAAAATGGTGTGATGTTGAACTTGATTCAGTCAGGAGCGAGGATGCACCAGGCCGGTTGTAACGGCTGTATCGGAATGGGCCAGGCTCCCGCGAGCGGACGAAACAGCCTGCGAACGGTTCCAAGAAACTTCCCTGACCGCTCAGGTACCAAAGAGGATGCTGTTTTTCTCTGCAGTCCGGAAACGGCTGCAGCCTCAGCCTTAACCGGTAAGATTACCGACCCAAGAGACCTCGAAGATCTTTATGGCATGAATTATCCAAAGTATGAAGATCCTGAGGATTATATCATAAATAAAGAGATGCTGATGGCTCCTCCCGAGAATGGTGAAGACACAGAGCTGATTAAAGGACCAAACATTTCCACCATGCCTGAATTCGATGACCCGAGTGATTTTGAAGTACCTGTGCTATTAAAGATGGGAGATAACATCTCAACCGATGAAATTTTACGTGCAGGTGCGGATGTATTGCCATTTCGAAGTAACATCCCGGAAATCAGTAAGTTTTCCTTCACCGTAGTTGATGAAAACTTTTATGAACGATCCGTTGAGGCGAAAGAGAAACATGGTGGGCATGTTGTAGTAGCGGGAGAAAATTATGCCCAGGGTTCAAGTCGGGAACACGCGGCGATTTCTCCACGCTACCTGGGACAAAAGGCGGTTATCGCAAAGAGTTATGCCCGAATAGGATGGCAAAATTTAGCCAACTTCGGCATTATTCCGCTTGAGTTTAAAAATCCTGACGATTTGGATGGAATTGACCAGGGGGATCATATTAAAATAGAGAATATTAAAGAACAGCTTAAAAACGGCAGTGATATTACTGTTACAAATACAACCAAGGGTACAACTATTAAAACATTACACACGTTGAGTGGTCGTCAATTACAGTCTCTTCTGGACGGAAGTGTTATTAATGCTTACAAAAAGCAGAAAGCTTAGGTAAGATTACTCTTTAGTAAAAGTTTCAATCAACCTGAAAGTTACACTTTGGGATTTCCTCGTAATTATGATATTGCTACGGGAACCCGTAACTTTATAGTCTTTGAAATTTGACAATGTTTATCCGAAAAAATCGATGAGTAAAGACAACGACGCGTATAATTCGCTTACAATTGACCATGAAGAAGCCGATGAGATGGGTGATGCTCATTCATCATCAACTGTTAAAACACCCATGCGGGATGATGCTTTTGAAATGAGCGATGATGAGAAAATTGAGATTATACAAGATCATTTCAGGCAAATCATGGATACGCTCGGTTTGGATACAACCGACGAAAGCTTGAGTGGTACACCGTATCGGGTGGCTAAGATGTACGTGAATGAGATTTTTCATGGTTTAAAGCCTTCCGAGAAACCATCCGTTCGTAAATTTTCTAACAAGTATAATTACGAGCAGATGGTAGTCGAAAAAAATATCAACGTCACTTCGTTTTGTGAGCATCATTTTCTGCCGTTTCTAGGAAAAGCCCATGTAGCATATATAAGCTCAGGCCAGGTAATTGGATTGTCGAAGATCAATCGAATTGTTGATTACTACTCAAGGCGACCGCAAGTTCAGGAGAGGCTTACACTGCAGGTGGCCGATGAACTCCAGGCAGCTCTCGAAACGGAAGATGTTGCCGTATTCATAGAAAGCAAGCACCTGTGCGTATCTACCCGCGGAATTGAAGACCGGGAAAGCAGTACGGTTACAACCGAGTACAGAGGGGCTTTTAAGGAAGACCGAACTCAGCAGCGGTTTATCGACTACATAAAATCAGAAACTGAAATGTAATAGCGACATCAGAAGCTTTTTATGGCGAAAAGTGAATCATCTTCCCTGCACATTTATAACAGCTTATCAAGAAAAAAAGAGCTTTTTGAGCCGATCAAACCACCATTTGTGGGCCTTTATGTTTGCGGTCCTACAGTTTACGGCGATCCGCATTTAGGACATGCAAGGGCTGCCATTACATTTGATGTCATATATCGCTACCTGCAGTATCTTGGCTACAAAGTGCGATATGTTCGCAATATTACGGATGTGGGTCACCTTGAGCACGAAGAGGAAGAGCATGGTGAGGACAAGATTTTAAAGAAAGCCCGCATTGAACAGGTTGAACCGATGGAGATTGTTCAACGCTATACCATTAGCTATCACAAGGGAATGGATGCACTTAATTGTCTGCGTCCTGATATTGAACCGACGGCTACGGGCCATATCATCGAACAAATTGAGCTGGTTAAAAAAATTCTTGAGAATGGCTTTGCTTATGAAGTAGATGGTAATGTTTATTTCGACCTGGAAAAATACCGGGAGAACAATTCCTATGGTGAACTCTCTGGCAAGGTATTGGAAGACCTTCAAGCCGGAAGCCGGGATACTGAAGGAATGGATGAGAAAAAAAATCCTTACGATTTTGCCTTATGGAAGAAAGCGTCCACCGGACATATTATGCGGTGGGATTCTCCGTGGGGTGAAGGTTTTCCCGGCTGGCATATGGAATGTACAACGATGAGTACCAAGTATCTCGGCAAGAAATTTGATATTCACGGAGGCGGGCTCGACTTGCAGTTTCCGCACCATGAGGCCGAGATTGCACAATGTAAAAGTGCTTACGGGAATGACCCTGTGAAATATTGGGTACACAACAACATGATTACCATCGATGGTGCCAAGATGAGTAAATCGGCCGGAAATTTTATAAACCTTGAAGAGTTATTTACAGGCAACCATGATAAGCTCGAGAAAGCGTTTAACCCGATGACAGTTCGGTTCCTGATGCTTCAATCTCATTACAGGAGTAAAATCGATTTCTCCAATGAGGCGTTGGTTGCTGCTGAGAAGGGGCTTCAGAAATTGATGACGGCTGTAGATCTTTTGGATATGATTGAGCTTCCTGATGGAAGTCCGGAAAATGAAGCTTCGGAAGATAGGGAGATTTTGGACGCCTGCAAGCAATGCCAAGATTCCATGAACGACGATTTCAACACAGCCCAGGTTTTGGCGGCTTTGTTTGATCTCGCTTCAAAAATAAATGCTATTCACAACAAACAATTGGATGCCGGGAAGGTATCGAAATCGGCTTTTGAGAAGATGAAAAACACGATGAATGATTTTGTGTTTGATATTCTTGGACTTCAGCCTATTTCTGAATCAAAAGATGGCAAAACAGAAGAATTGGTTAATTTATTGATTGACATTCGATCTGAAGCTCGCGAGAATAAAGATTTTGCCACGTCAGACAAAATCAGGGATGATCTGCAAGAGATCGGTATACGTCTAAAAGACGACAAAGATGGAAAAACCACTTTTGAAATCGACGGTTGAGCTGACCGGAAAAATCACCTCAAAGATTCTGATTTCGCTGGTTAGATTTTATCAGCTTGCAATCTCTCCATATCTTGGCTCAAATTGTCGCCATTCCCCGACATGTTCCAATTATATGATTGAAGCGATTCGCGAATGGGGAACAGCTAAAGGATTCTGGCTGGGTTTCAAACGTCTTTTAAAATGTCACCCTTGGGGAACATCCGGATTTGATCCAGTCCCAAAAAAGAATAACAAGTGATTGTTGAACGATTTTTTGAATTGGATTCAGTGTAATTTTCACAATTTTATTTAAACTTATATATGGCAAACCGTCGAAATGATAACCGAATCAACAGGAAGAAAAAGAGACCCCGGCCCGGCAGCAAATCCGGCAGGGCGAAACGATCGTCATCGTCTCCAAAAGGGTCCAATACCGCTTCTCAAAAAAAATATTTAAGAGATAAAATCCGCTTGAATAAATATATAGCTCATGCAGGATTTTGCTCAAGAAGAGAGGCCGATGATTATATCGCTGGCGGTAAAGTAAAAGTGAATGGAAAGGTAACGACCGAGTTAGGAAGCAAAGTTAAACAGAGCGACAATGTTGAAATTGAGGGTCAAACTCTGTCACTCGAGCCGTTTACATATATCTTGTTAAACAAAGGCAAAGATACCATCAGCACCACGGATGACGAGAAAAACAGGAATACTGTTTTGGATGCTGTTGAAGATGCAACCGGCCACAGGGTCTATCCCGTGGGGCGACTGGACCGAAATACAATGGGCTTATTGATTCTCACGAACGACGGCGACCTTGCACACCGGTTAATGCATCCAAGTTATCGTGTGAAAAAGACATATGAAGTGACAACTGATCGTCAGCTCAATGAAGCAGAATTGCGGGAGATGCTGCGAGGTATAGAGCTTGAGGATGGTCCTGCCAAACCGGCGGAGGTGAAAGAGGTTATAAATCTCCCGAATACCATACAAATTTCTGTATTTGAAGGCAGGAATCATTTGATTCGGAGAATGATCTCCTATTTCGGCGCTGAAGTCACAAAATTGAAACGAATACGCTATGCAGGGCTGAATGACAAAGATATTCGTGTAGGCAGGTGGAGGTTTTTACGGCAAAAAGAGATTAATGACCTCAGAAGACTTGTAAAACTGGATACACTTGAATTCAATAAAGATTGACAAATGAATTACAGTACGGTTTCCAAAAAAGAAGGCAAAATATCATCAACAGAGAATTTACCCATCTACTACGACCTTTATATTCCCGGAGTTGAGCACGGAACAGCCCTCCCGGTTGTGTTATTTGTTCACGGTTTTAAAGGATTTAAGGACTGGGGAGCGTTTCCTGATCTTTGCGAAGAACTGGCTCGAGCCGGCTTTGCAGTCGCAGCTTTTAATTTGTCGCTGAATGGTGTCGGCTCAAGTATGACCGAATTCGACGAACCGGAGTTGTTTCGCAGGGAAACGTTTAGTCAGGATTTGGCGGATATCGGGTCAGTCATTGAAGCGATCAAAAGTAAAGAGATAGAAAGTGATAAAGCCGTTTTAGATACAGACAGAATCGGGCTTATTGGACACTCGAGAGGAGGGCATACCGCAGTGGTGGCTGCAGCCGAATATTCGGAAATTCAGTGTCTTGTTACATGGTCGGCCGTTGCAGATTATAACAAACGATGGTCTGACGAGATGGTTAAAGATTGGAAGACCAAAGGGTACACCGAGATTACAAACTCGAGAACAGGACAGGTACTGCCCATCGATAAAGTTGTATTTGATGATGCAATGGAAAATGCCGATCGCGTAATCGCCATCAATCGAGTGAGAGAGTTGTACATTCCATCGATGTTTATTGCCGGGAAAAGTGATGAGGCGGTACCTTTCAGTGAGACGGAAAAACTTTTCAGGGCTTCTCCCGCAACAGATAAAGAAATACGACTCATTGAAAATGCCGGACATACCTTTGAGATATCTCATCCGTTTACTAATAATGAGTTCCCCCCGGAATTCAACGAAGCACTGGACTTAACAGTGGGTTGGTTTCTCGATTATTTAAGGTAAAGATGTATGATACATCCAAAAGCTGTTCAAAAGAACGAAAAATATATTAATCTCAAGAGCCTATTTTTCTTTTTTATGATGATTGGCCTTTCGGCCGTTTCATTCAGTTCGACGTTTGCTCAGACAACGGTTCTGATTAATGACGCTTTTTTTGAGATTGATGCGAAAAAAGCTATCGACTCGCTCTACAATCGTAATACGGATGCAGCTGATGAAATCCTGGGCCCCTGGAGAGAGAAGCATCCGGGTCATCCAATTTGGCTACTATGGGACGGTATGGAAGTTTGGTGGAATGTGTTGGAAGACCTGGACAATCAATCCCTTGACAGGGAATTTATTGCGAGGATGCAGCAAGCAGACTATGAGGCCGGGAAAATTTTACGGTCAGAACCGGGCCATCCCGATGCATTGATTATTCGAGCAGTCGCAAACGGTTATATTGCACGGCTTCACGCAAATCGGGAAGATTGGCTCACAAGCGTTCAAGTGGGAAGAAAAGCGTACCAGGCGCACCAGGAATTGATAAAGGTAGCTCCAAACCTTCCCGACAATCATTTTGCTGAAGGAATGAAGTTGTACTATGCTGCTTACATCCCTGAAGAGTACCCTGTTGTAAAAGCGGTGTCGTGGTTTTTCCCGGAAGGCGACCGTAAAGAGGGACTTACGGAATTGCGTTTTGCAGCAAAAAATGGTGTTTTCGCTCGGCCGGAGTCGAAATATTTCCTGGCAAATATTTTACATCACTACGAAAATAGTTACGACGAGGCGAGGGAGATCTTTGCTGATTTGATTGCAACTTATCCTGATAACAGCTATTACCGGCGCGAGTACCTGCAGACACTATCTCAACTCAATCAGTACGATGAAATATTGGCATTTTCGAATGAAACGCTGGAATACTGGCAATCCAAGGATAAGGCAATAGATCCTGTACTTGAAACTGAAATTCAATTTTGGAAAGGGCGGGCATACTACTACAATGGGAACTTTGAAAATGCAAAACCCCATCTAGTCGAATCAGTTGATATCGGCAAGGAACTTGTGAACAGTAAGCAAAGGGAGATTTATATTCTGGCGGCTTATTTTGCAGGAAGAACAAACGACAGGCTTGGCCAGAAAGAGGAAGCGAAAAAATACTATGAAATTGCCGCTGATCAGCGAACTATTCCCGAAGCAAGAAAGAGATCTCGTGAAGAACTGCAAAATTTGTAATTTATAGCTGAAAAGACTTTCTGACTACCTGATCAGTCTCTTTTGAACCCGGTATATACGTTCGTTCAGTAAATCGAACCCGCATAGTATGATCCACAATTATCACAGTTGATGAGCGAGTGCCGTATTTATCTGTCTCAATAAAGACCGATGAAACGGCCTTTTCCATATCTTTTGGAAGTCCGGTATCCGGCAGTTTATCACCCGGGTAGCGTTGATCATTTAAAAGAATTTCGAATAGCTTATCTTCAAACGGTTCACCTTCATCTAAAACATTTTTAAAAGCCGTGGAAGATTCCTCCGTTTTTGGCCAGGGGGTATTCAAAAAAGCATTACTGAGTGCATGATTGCCCGGTTGAACCTTAAAAATTCCCTCTTTTTTGTTCGACATGTAGAAAAGATTGTCGAAAGTTCCCGCAATAAGATTGAATCCATTAAATTTATGCCCGGCCCGTTGCAATTCCGCAAGATATTCACGAGGATTACCCTTATGGAGTAGAAAATCCTTAACTATGATACCTCTGCTTGTTGTATCTTCTTTGATATCATCCATTTTTCGGTGATTGGTTAGTGCTGCAAAACGTCCGTTTTCGGATATTCCTAACCAGGTACCACTAGCTTTTAGATCTTTTCCGGCAAGAATTTTTGGGGAGGTCTGCCAAACGTGAGCAGCCTGCGTAGGCCGATCATAAAATTCATCCCGGTTGGTTGCAAGTACAAATGGATAATTTTGGTATTCTTTGTAAGAAAATACTATTAAACACATAATGATTTCTTTATTCAGCGAACATAAATATGAAACAATATCATTTCATTTTCGCTGTAAATTTAAATATTGAACGACTGGTAATCTAAAACTGCTAAAACCCCAATTTTGAAACCTGTAAGCGATACTGCAAAACAAGATTTAGTATTGGTTGTAGCCGGATTGGTAGCCCTGCTCCTCTTTTTTTGGCTCTATTCTGATTTCCATCCATTACCAGCCGCTGATAACAGCCTTGGAGAATCTGCAGCCCGGGAAAAAGCGGATGATATTGCCAGAGAATTTGGTTTCGAGTCTGAGGTAGAACCCGTTACCCGATTTCAAACAGATACACAGCTTCTCGATTCACTGCAAAAACAGACGAATTTTAAGGAATTTTATTCGAATATCCGCAACAAGAAACTTTACCCTGTATTCTATTGGGAGACAACGATAAAAATGGGTTCTGCAGAGGACTCAGAGGGTGGAATTTTTAATGAGGAGACGGTAGAAACTATAGAGGTTCGTCTTTCCGAGTCCGGTGAGGTAATTGAATTGATAAATCAAGATAATATTCTGCCGCAACCAATCTTCAGGCCGGAGGTTTTGAACTATGGTCTTCAGAGCGATTCTATACAGATCTCCTCATTGTCGGATAACAGGCCGTTATCGGAATCTCTTGAATTTCGGTTTAGTGAAAATGGCTTAAACCAAACAGGCAATATTCAACTGGAAAGCAATCAGGTAAATTATTTGGGCAACACTGTTGCACAGAGAATGGCAGAATATTATCTCACGAAATCGGGGTGGCCTGCTAAGGATTTTACTGTAATATCTACTAAAAGGGTCCCCCTTGGAGACGTGGAAGGAGCTCTTGTGAGGTTTGAAAACTCTATTCCCGATCTTCGGTCGAACGTTCAGTTGGATGTGCGAATTTTACCGTCGGGCGGGCTTGTATCAATGGATTACTCTCATCCAACTGCAGATGAGGGAGATGACCTTTTCGCTACGATAAAAACGGGCATTCGTGCAATCATTCTCTTGATTGGTGCTTTTTGGATTATTGTATTGCTTTTCATCCGTTTTAGGTTGCGTTTGGTTGATATCAAAGCAGCAACGCTTGTAGCTGTGTTGGCCGGAATGATTTTTCCCCTCGTTTTAACGTTGGAGATGCTCTATTCACACCTTCATTCATTCGGAGTGATACAGACACAATTTGTATTAATGCAACTAATTGTGATCGGTTTTTCTGCAGCTGTTGCCACACTCGGTTTTTTTGCCGTTACCGCAATTTCCGATTCCATAACCCGCCAGTACTGGTCTGAAAAACTGCGAACGGTAGATGTGCTTCGGGTCGGATATTTCAATAACATTCCGGTTGGTCTGGCAATCATTCGCGGAATCTCATTTGGATTCCTGCTTGCCTTCGCCTGGTGTATCATCCTAATGTTGATACCCAATTCTTACATCACGCTTGAAGCCAATTTCGAAGCAGATACTACATTTCTGCCGTACCTTTCTGAAATTTTGGGAAATTTTGCATTCTATTTTCTTATTGCCCAAGTCATCTTTTTGATATTTACAGGATTGCTCAGATCACGTTATAAATCAACGGTTGCGTCAATTCTTGTGCCTACATTTCTGTTTATTGTTGTTTACCCGTTTCCATTTGAGGTGGGATCATTTACCACAGAAATGGTAACCGCAGGTTTACTTGGCCTCAGCTTGGGTGTTATTTACTACAGGGAAGATTTTTTGACGACTTTTATTGCCCTGTTTGTATTTATATCAATGCTCTCAACAGCTAATGGTTGGCTGATAGATAACTCACCGGATGCAACAGTTTTCTACTCTTTTTTATCTCTTCTGGTAGTAGGATTTATTGCGGGTGGATATAATATATACAGGGGAAGTTCAGTCCGTGAGCTGCCCAAATTTGTACCTGAGTATATTGAGGAACTTGCACAGGAAGACAGAATTCGCCAAGAACTGAAAATTGCCCGAAATGTTCAACAATCCTTTTTACCGACTCAAACCCCGGCGGTGGAAGGCTACGATATCGCCGCAATCTGTAAACCGGCCTATGAAACCGGGGGCGACTACTACGATTTTATTCCATTTAAAGACAATAATCTGGCTATAACCATTGGTGATGTAAGCGGGAAAGGCATTCAAGCCGCGTTTTATATGACTTTTACAAAAGGCGTTCTTCATGCCCTTTGCAGTGATTACCGGTCCACCATCGATATTCTTACAAAAACGAATAATATGTTCCGGAATAATGCCAACCGAGGAACATTTATATCGTTGATTTTTGGAATACTGGATCTTCAAAAAAACCGATTTCAATTTTCAAGGGCCGGCCATAACCCCTTGTTGTATTATAGAAGAAGTGAAAATAAACTGTATGAATATCAGCCGGAGGGAATTGCAATTGGCATGGCAGGGGAGGAGGTCTTTCGCAAAAATATTTCGGAGGAGATTATCAATCTTGAAAAAGACGATATCTTGATTCTGTTCACGGATGGCGTTGTTGAATCGATCAGCAAAACAAATAATTTATATGGCGACCAGCGGCTCCAAAAACTTGTAAAACGAAATTACCTGTTATCATCAGAAGAGTTACTCAGGAAGCTTGAAGAAGATCTTGAACAATTTGGAGAGAAATCTACACAACACGATGACTTAACAATGATCGTTATCAAAAAGAAGTAAGAAATTCATAAATCTTCATTATTTTTATTATATGAAACAGATTTTAAAATATCTTTCCATCGCAGTTTTTGTTTTGCTGCCGGTCGTTCTGTCAGCTCAAACTCAAAAAGTTGAGCCGATACCGTTACAGCAGGCACTTGAATTGGCACCCCAGGAAGGCAAAAAAATACTGGTGGATGTTTTTGCGAACTGGTGCCC
This sequence comes from Rhodohalobacter sulfatireducens, assembly GCF_022012475.1. Lineage (GTDB taxonomy): Bacteria > Bacteroidota > Rhodothermia > Balneolales > Balneolaceae > Rhodohalobacter > Rhodohalobacter sulfatireducens. Next base: position 66,074 of record NZ_JAKLWS010000006.1, on the reverse strand, counting down.
CTATTGCCAGCGAATGCACTCTGAGATCTACCCGTCAGAAGCTGTTCAAAACGCAATATCCGACTATTTTCTTTGGGTAAGAATTGATGTTGAGTCAGACGCAAAGGTCAACTACCACGGGGAAGAAATGACAGAGGCTGAATTTGCATCTGCCTTAGAGAATCAAAATGTTCCGACAGCATACTTTTTAAACTCCGAAGGTGCAATTCTTGGAAAACAACCCGGATTCCTAAAACAAGATCTCTTTGTAAATCTGCTGAAATTTGTGGGAAGTGATGCTTACCTGGATCAATCATTCCAAGACTATGCGGGTGAGAAATAGGGTAGGTATGAGCAATCGAAATAAGACAGGCAGATTCTAATCTAATTTTTTTGACATGTCCCGGAGCCAATCCGTTGAAGATTACCTGAAAACTATTTATAAGCTTGAGAGTGAAACCCCGCCCGATAAAGGAGTTTCAACATCCCGGCTTGCAGAAGAGATGGGGGTTGCAAATGCTTCTGTAACGAACATGCTGAAACGCCTTTCAGATATGAAGATGGTGAATTATGAGTCGTACTACGGTTCACGTCTGACAGAAGCCGGTTTAAAAATTGCACTTGAGATTATTCGTCACCACCGCCTTCTTGAGCTCTATTTGAAAGAGATTCTCGGTTATTCCTGGGATGAAGTTCATGATGAAGCTGAGAAACTTGAGCACCATATTTCGGAACAGTTTGAGGACAAAATTGCCGAACTGCTGAATCATCCGACAGAAGATCCGCATGGTGATCCGATTCCTACAAAGGACGGGAAGATGCCAAAAATTAAATTAAAGCCGCTTCATTCAGTTTCGTTTGATACACCATACATCATTCGAAGGGTGAAAAACCAGAATCCTGAGTTGTTGCGGTATCTCGAGAAGCAGGGACTAATACCCGGAGTGAAAGTTAAAGTACTGGATAAAGAACCATTTGATGGCCCTGTGAAAGTCAAAGTAGAGAATGATACTGTTACCATTGCAAATAATATCGCTGAGGATATTTTTGTTGTGAAGCCCGATGCAATTTAATGGGTGTGATCCATCGGGTTTGGATATTTAAATTTGTAGTACAGATCCTTTTTAAGCTTCTCGTTTGATACAATTCTGTATCCTGAATTATCGTCCTCTTTAAAAGTGGGAGGGGCTATTCCAAAACTTTTTGCCGCACATTTATAAAACTCTTTTCGCGGTGGATGTCCATCAGATACTACATTGTAAATCTCGTTTCTTTTCTTTTGGCTGATGATTTCCGTGACAACATTCACACAATCCAATTGATGAACAAGATTAACGGGGCGCAGTCCCTCTTTGAGGTCGGTCTTTCCGCTCATATATTTTACAGGGTGTCGGTCGTAGCCGTAAAGACCTGCAAATCGGAGAATGGTGTAGTCGATTCCCGAATCTTTTAAAATTCCTTCTGCCTTTAAAATCGCTTCACCACTGGTTCTTGCTGCTTTCCCCGGTTGGGCTTCATCCTCGCCGGTTATCCCGCCAAATTTCGGATAAACGGAGGTTGAGCTTGCAAAAATTATCCAGGAGATCTTATGTTCCTTTGCTTTATCCACAACTTTTTTAACATTTGCCGGGAACTCTTCCAAAATATTTGGATTTCTGCGTCCGGGTGGAATATTCAAAAACAGGATATCACAATCCCAGAAGTCTTCAATGGTTTCATCTGAAATGGAATCAGGGAGTTGAAGCAAATAAGCGTCAATTCCACTTTGTTTCAATACGGATAATTTCTCCCCTGTTGTTGTTGATCCTTTAATAGTATGCTCATGTGAAACCAGCCGTTCGGCCAGGGGAAGACCGAGCCAGCCACAACCTAAAACTGAAATGATCATAAATATTTTCTTTGTTAATGCGGCAGGAAAGTAAGAACAACTCACACCAAAATAAAAGCGGTTTTTTGTATGATAGTTCCAAATTTTGTTCGCGATGCTACAGAGATTTTCAGTAGTTTAGAGGACAGGTAATATGAGTCCTATATATCCATCTGTGTATGGTGATTTTTTGGGGATGGTGCGAGTGTCCTTGGTGAACGAAGTCGTTGGCGTAGTAAACTCGCTCGTGCCCCAAAAATCTTTATGACTTATATAGAGGAGCACAAGCGGTACGCTTGCGCTATCTTATTTTTCTTTGAAGGCGGTAATTTATTGAAATGGAAGAAAATAAAATTGCGATTGTCGGAGCAGGTATTACGGGACTAACCGCAGCGTGGTCACTTAAAAGGATGGGACATAAAGTTGAACTGTTTGAGCAGCATGGGTATGCCGGTGGTTCGATAAAGTCTGTTATAGAAGATGGGTGGCTGCTCGAATACGGTCCGAATACACTGCTTTTGAAAGACAAAAAAGTAGCCGATTTTTTAAAAGAGCTAGGGATCTGGGAGGAGAAAATCATTGCCAATCCTGAAAGCTCAAAACGATTTATCATAAAAAATGGACAACTCGTAAAACTTCCGTCTTCCCTGTCTGAAGCTATTTCGACACCGCTTTTTTCAACTTTGGGTAAGTTAGCTGTCTTGAAAGAGCCCTTTATATCAAAGACAGATAATCAAGATGAAACGGTAGCTCAATTTGTTAAACGAAGAATCGGAAAAGAGATGCTGGATTATGCGTTGAATCCATTTATTGCCGGAATTTATGCAAACCGGCCCGAGAAGCTTTCTCTTCGCCATACATTTCCCAAAATGTATGAACTGGAACAGGAGTATGGTTCACTGATTTGGGGAACTTTCGCAGGACGAAAAAAAAGAAAAAGTGAAGGACGAATCGATCGTGAACTGATTTCATTCAATAACGGCCTTCATCAAATTGTCGAGACAATTACCGACCAACTTGATGAGATCTACTTCAACCATCAAATTAAAAAAATCCAGAAATTGGACGATGGCTGGTATCTGAAAAGTAAATTTGGAGATAAAGGGCCTTATGAAAAAGTTATACTGAATGCACCATTGTATAAATGGAATAAAAGACTTTTGCCGATTCAGCAGGAAAAACATGAAGAAATTGAAACAGTTGATTATCCACCATTGTCTGTTTTCCACCTTGGATTTAAGAAAGGCCAGGTTTCACATCCATTGGATGGATTTGGATTCCTGGTTCCGGAAAAAGAGAACAGGAATATCCTCGGAGCACTTTTTTCATCTACGCTTTTTCCCGGCAGGGCACCGGCCGATTCTCACTTGTTAACTGTATTTGTTGGCGGTGGTCGTAATCCCGAACTGGCTCAAAAGGAGAGCCAATCACTTTTAAAAATTGTTTTAGCTGAACTCGAAGATTTGATTGGAGTTACCGGTGAACCTATATTCAAAGAGCATGTCTTTTGGCCAAAATCCATTCCGGGATATCATGTAGGGTATGATCGTGTGCTGGACGCGTTTAACTCGATCGAGAAGAGTAACCCCGGCTTGCACCTTGCCGGTAACTTCAGGGATGGGGTCTCTGTACCGGATTGTATTAAAAATGGATTGCATTTGGCTAAAGAGCTCGCAGACTAATGTAAAGTCAGTGATACGATGTTGGCCGAAACCTGTCAGCACCCACTGGATCTGACAACGTTGGGTTTTGGAAAATCATCATCTGTTCATCCTTTTCTAAACAAACGACGCTGACAGAAACCCGGAAAAGCACCGGGAATGCTCTGTGGCTTTCACATTACTGACAGCTATGGTTTGAAACAACACTAGTCCAATTCCGGTTTCGAAGAGAACGCTTCGAGCACAAGTTGTAATAAGTTTTTGCCCAGGAATGTAAGTCGCTCTTGCCGGCTCAATGCAAGGAATTTCAGCAGCACGCGAAGATCTTTCATTAATGGCGGGGGATCAGTTATAAGAGTTTCGCTTTCAATGATATAATCCCAATCTATAGGTTTTTCAAATTCCACCTTACGTTTTTCCATCGACATTTTGTAGATATTTGCAATCAGGCCGTAGCCGATCGTGGATGGATGGAGGCCATCTAAACTAAAAATACCGCCACGGTCGATTTTGCCGGTATCTTCATCAAGCCTCAAATAATCCGTTGAGATACGAATGTTCTCCAGATCCTCCACCAGGTAAGTTGTTTTTTCATTTTTTTGGAGAGCTTTAACAAAACCGGGAGGGAAGGGGCTCACATTATCTTTTCCGAGGCGTCTGCGTGCAGCAGCACGAACATATTTGTGAACAGGAACAACGCAGAATTCATACTCATCAGCCAGTTTCTGAATAATAGCGTTATACTGATCCACGACGATATCCAGTTCGATTGCATCATCTTTTGTTAAATGTGGATGTTTGTCGGGGTCGAAATCTTCATCCCAAATCCAGAAGCGTGAGTAGTAATCAAAATAACCGGATCTGGGTTTCTCTTTATCCTCATTTACTCCCCGAATGGCCGGTGGAATGGTTACGTAGGGTATGGTGGGAACAAAAACATTTTTAGTATTCAGTTTCGCAATTTCCTCATAAAGAGACCTCAATTCAGATTTAAAATGCTCCGGCCGAAAAACCGTACAGTTTCGATCGGCATAACGGGCATTGAGGTCGGACTCCTCGGAATATTGGATATCTAAATTGGTTACGGCTCCTACAACATTGTTATGGCCAATGCACACAATGAGATTCTCGATGCCCCCATCTTCACTCAGAAGCCTTAAATTATCGACCATAGAGTTATTCTCAAACTTCTTGCTGAATGAGGGATTCAGAACCAATCTTGCGGTAATGTACATGGCATGATCCGGAAGTACATTAAATACCGAGTATTCAGGCCTGTTTGTGCTGATATATTTGCGGCAATACTCTTCGCTCATCAGTATACAGTCGCTGATGGTAAATCCCCAGATCGCCTGGTTGTGAAATGGAGTATCCTGTTCCACCTTCAGGGATTTCAGGTGACCCTCCCAATACGATTTAATCCGGCGCAGTGTCTTATAGATTTCAGATCCCGCCCCGATTGAATTACCAAGCGTGATGCCATTCCCATATTTTTCAGCGAGACCGCGAATCAGAACTTCTATATTGATGGGGATTCCCGCTTGTGCCGAAAATGAGGGAAGGTCAAATTCAGCCGATGGCTGAAGTGATCGTTTTAGTATGGCCGGAAAGCTCAAATCCGTGCGATAAACCCCGCCATTTTTGAACCCCTGCGCCATGCTGTCGCCCATGGAAACAAGTTTATGTTTGTATGATCTTCTGCTCCGAAACAAGTGATGAAATCCTTACTTTAAACCTTTATAAATTTTGATCTGCATAAATGAATAAGAATATGGCATCAAAAACAAACTCTCTGGAAGATTTTCGGAAAAATAGAGAGATGATGAATGAAAAAATCATGGATTTGAACCACTTGGGGATCAAGCGGTTCTTCAATCTCGATCATAATACGTACCAGGACGGAGCTTTACCGGCTCAAACCAAAGAGTTGCTGGGGCTAGTGGCATCGGCTGTTTTACGGTGTAATGACTGCATTGACTATCACCTGGAGCAGTGCGCCAAATCCGGTTCAACCAAAGAGGAGATTATTGATGCCCTGAATGTAGCAATGGTTGTAGGAGGCAGTATTGTCATCCCGCATCTTCGTCACTCCATCTCAACCATAGAAGCTCTCGAGGAGGAGGGACTCCTTTGAGATTGATTAAGATTCTCCTTTTTTTCCTGATTATTTCAGTGGTAAGTGCCGGAACTCTTTCTGCACAAGTTATTCCGCCGGATTCCGATGATTCTGAACAACCGGATATTCGGATTGGCAGCGAATACTCACTGCTGCCCGTTGGGGGATATACGTCAGACTTAGGGCTATTTGGCGGCGGACTGATTCAGCGTATTGGATATGGAAACAACATCCGCCCCTTCTTAAGCAATTTAATTGCCGATTTTACCATATCAACGAAAGGTAATATAGATTTTGATCTTTACTATGAACATACTCGTACTTTAGGTTCTGACGTTCGCAGTTTGGTTGAGTTTACCGGACAAAAAATACGCCAGGGGTACTACTTTGGAATTGGAAACAATACAGAGTATTCCGATCAGCAGTTTGATAACAATTTTTTCCTTTTTGAGAACCGGGAGTTGGCCATCTATTACCAGGCCCGAAAGCAGATCGCTTCATTCGGAGAGCATGGTATCTTTGATTTGACCGGCTCAGTTGATTTTTCCTACTTAAATAGTCTTACGAGGGGCGAAACTTCAAAATTTGAGGAGGATAACCCACTTGGAATCGGTAAAAGCTGGTCCAACAAGGCCGGGTTTGGATTTATTTCGGACAGCCGTGACAGTGAATTCTCTCCCACAAAAGGGATACGGTATGAGGCTTCGTTTGAGGTGAGCTCCTCTATCTTTGGAAGTGATTATGCCTACTCCGACCTGAAGATCGATTTGAGGCACTACCTGGAAGTACTGGACGGATTTGTATTAGCAAATAATCTGAATATCGAATCGATACAGGGGAATGCTCCTTTTTGGGATCTCTCTATCATGGGGGGGAATAATGGTCTTCGCGGATATCATTTGGATCGGTTTCGGGGAGATCACTCCATTATGCACCTGCTGGAGCTCAGAACCTGGTTATTTTCAGTATGGAATGATGAGATACAAGTTGGCAGCCAGCTTTTTTGGGATAGTGGCCGGGTTTTTTCGGAATCTGATTCAGATACTCTGTTCAACAACTGGCAAAACTCCTACGGTGGCGGAATTATATTTACTCTTTTCAGCCCGGACTTAATGTTGCGTTCTGATGTAGGTTTTTCTGATGAAGCGTTCCGGTTCTATTTCGGGGCCGGCTATGTATTTTAGTGTCACTAAGAAAACGTCAATCTTTGCGTTCCACTTGCCCCAAAAATGCTCATGTACGCTTGGTACACTGCGCTTTTTGGGGCTTCGCGCGCCTTGATCTTGACGTTTTCGTAGGACACTATGAGTTTTTTTACAAACACTATTTTAAAATTAATAAGAATTTTTGATGGGTAAGGATAAAACAGCACTTTTTACGGCAAACGAAGATATCGCAACCTCATTTTTGAGTGAGATCAACCAATCTGTATTTTTGCAATTAATGCATTTGCCGCTCGAGAACTATTCCTACTTCGTAAACCTGGAAGAGGTTGAGTTGGTTGAGAGAAAAATGGATACATTTTCATTTATTATCCATGGAAATCTCAGGAATGCCCGCTTTTTTATTCAATGGGTGAAAGAGGCAGAGATATTAGACCAAGTAAAGGAAATTGTGCACCTTGTTCCCAACCAGGCAACAGTGGATTTCTTAGCAGACTATGAGATTCCCGCTATTATGCCGAGGAAGAAAGCTCGCCCGATCGATATCATAGAATTTATGCTTCGAATATCAAGAGATGGAACTGTTCTCTACCCAACAACCGATCAGCGTGATGAAGAGGTGCCCGGTCTGCTGCAAGAACTGGAGATGCCCGTCATTGAATTTCAGGTTTGCAGGCAGGAGGTGTTACCATCTGAAACACTGGAACAATACCGGGATAAAGCAGCCAACTCAGATTTCGATTCAGTGATATTTCACTCCCGTTCATCCGTAAACCGAATCCAAATAGCTTTTCCGGACCTTGACTTTTCAAAACTTGAATGTATCTCTTCGGGCCAGGCTGTGACTCAGAAGCTACAGGAGGCTGGGATAGAACCTACTGTAGAAGCCCGTGGATCATGGCGCTCATTACTGGCGGCACTGACAGAATAGGAAATATTTATCTATTAAGAACCTTCGAGAGTTTGACAGGTCTGCGAATAGTCGAGCCTTTTAATCATAGCTGGTTTAATACACCGACCCTCAGGGTCGGAAAAGATAAAAAGTCCCCCCGTTTGGAAGCTGTGAAAAAAAGATTAATACATCTATCAGTCAGGTTTTCTTGCCACGAGGACACAAAGTTACGAAGATACACGAAGTTTAGTAATATCAGCTATTTGGACTTTGTGAACCTTCGGCCGATCGGGTCTTCGTGGTTGATTTCACGAATCTGATTTAGATTTGAAACTTTTTTCTCTCACAGCCTCTTAGAAGGGGAAAACGAACCTGCCTTCGCTGAAGCTTCGGAAGACGGGTGGAGAGATCGGGGTGATGATTTTGTAAGTTTCGAATTGTCCAATTCTTCTGTCCCGAGGGTTTTCATTGCTTAACCTTGCACCAGAAAGGGAGAACGTATAAAGTATTAGATGTAGACATTGTATTTTTCAAGCCATTAAGAAATTCAGTAGAAACTCAGAATTTTGAGTTATTCAGACACTCATTTCCGATAAGAAAAAATACAATGTCTCGGTGAAGGCTACACCACTCACCCGATGACTTCAATCACTTTACTCCCGGGTTAATTTTTTAATGATCTCTTCGTGCTCAGGAAACTGCTCCAGAAGATCGGACCTGTCAGCCATCTCAAAATCATCAAAATCAAATCCGGGAGAGACGGCACATCCGCAGAGGGCAAAACTGTCTTGTTCCTCAACGGTTACGCCGAACCAATAACCGGCAGGTACAATCTGTTGTGGTTTTTGGCCTTTTTCCAGATTCTTTCCAAGTGACAATGTTCGATAAGAGCCGGTTGGCGTAATCAGGTGAATGGTAAGTGGAGACCCTTCATAGTGATGCCAAATTTCGTCCGATTTAATTCGGTGGAAATGTGATTGATCGTCACTTTCCAGCAGATAGTAGATCGACGTACTGTAATGACGGCCATCAGGAAATTCATCTTCGTCAATTTCTATGATTCCATCACTGCGGTACACTTCTGTATAAAAACCGCCTTCAGGATGGGGCTGAAGATTAAGATGTTCGATAAGTTGCTCTGTTCTTGATTTCATAAGAGGTTTGATTTATAGGTTATTCAATAATTTAATTTGGTCTGTGAATAACTGCAGCACTATCAGGGTAATCTGTAATAATACCATCCACTCCCATCTCAACCAGGTCATTCATTTCTTCGGTCGTGTTTACCGTCCATGGAATCACTTTCATATCCATGGAGTGAGCTTCAGCAATCATTCGTGAAGTAACCAACTCATAATTCGGGCTCCAGATATCGGGTACAAATCCCAACTGATTCACATAATGCTGGATGGTCTGTCTATTGGCAACCAGAATGGCTTTGGATATATCGGGGTTGAGCCTATAAAACTCGACCAAGGTAGCGGGGTCAAAAGACTGTATAATCACCCGGTCCAGAATACCGAACTCCTCATCCATCTTCATTAAAAGATTATTCAGAAGCCGTGCGAATTTTTCCGGCTGTGGGTAATAAACACCGTATCGCATCGGTTCACTTTTGGTTTCGATGTTGTATTTCACATCAGGCAATCCTTGTTCGTCGGTATAATTTTCAACGGTTCGAATTACTTCGCTCAACAAAGGTTTTTTAGCCTCCATTCTCTCTTGGTTTGGGAAGGAGGGGTGGCCTTTTTTTCCCACATCAAACTGTTGGGTTTCCTGGTAGGTCATCTCATAAATGTTCAAATCCATCTCTTCCTCTTCAGTGACCGGCGACCCATCCGGTTTGGTGCTGATTTCATGGTTGAACCAAGGTTCGTGTGAGACAAGAATTCTCTCATCCTTCGTTACTACCATATCCAATTCAATCGTATCCACTCCAAGGTCAACAGCTTTCAAAAAAGCGGGAATTGTATTTTCAGGCATCAGGCCACGGGCTCCTCGATGCCCCTGCAGGTCGAATGTTTGGGGGGTATTGTTGCTTGAACAGCTCATAAATGTAAATGAAATAAACAGTGTGAGTAATAATCTCATGGTGATCTACTTTCTGTACCAAATAACGTTAATTCCAACAAACAATATATTACGATTCTGTGTGAAAATAAGATTAATAAGATGTCATCAAATAATGAAAGTTGTTCATCTTTAATCGTTAATTATATTTCTTTCAGCGATTCAATGAGGCACTGATAAGGGGCGTAATAGAGTTAGCTCCAAAAAAATCCAAAAAATTATTCCTTGCAGTTTATACATCTATCAACGATAATATTTAAGAATTCCATATAAGTTCATCGAAATCAACCATTAAGGGGATTTTGAGTATCAGCTATTCCTGATCAGAGATAAAAATCGTTGGGATTTTTCTTGGTTTTATTCATCAACAAATAAGCAAAGACAAATCATGAGCCGACTAAACATCTATTTCATCATACTTCTATTCTTATCAACTGCCTGTTCTAAATCTGAAGAAATTGAAATACCTGAGAAAATTTCAGAATATGAGAACGTTTCCGTTTTTCCGGCAGACAGTGAACCACAGTATACAATTACACTTGACCGACAAACTGTTTACGGTGATACCGAAGACATACTTTTAGGAAGTCGATTGTCTGTGACAGTGGATAATCGTAACAGGGTTTACATTGCTGACAACCAGGAAATTGTCCTCCACCTGTACAATCCCGATGGTACCTATAATCGTCAAATAGGACAGGAGGGAGAAGGCCCCGGGGAATATCGCAGAATTGGCAACATGCAAGCCGGGAGCAGTTATTTCCATTTGATGGATAGGAACCTTACCAAGATTACCCGGTACAATCTCGATACTTTTGAGGTAGAGGGGGATATTTCTCTAACTGTAGACAGAGGTGAAACCGACGGATATTTTCAGTACCCGCAGGGATTTTATCTATTGAGTGACAGTACATATTTGTTGCAGATCGGGACTGGATTCACTGCGGGAGATGCAGAGGAGGATACAGATAGAACAATTGAAGGCAGAATATTGAATGTAAAGACCGAGAAGACTGGTGATTCAGCCATTGTATCATTCCCTTCCGCCGAAGCACTTATTCATCGAGAGGAGAACTCAATGATGGTGATGTCAGTTCCGTACAATCGAAAATCTGTAATTTCTGTGCAAGATGGGGAGATTATTTATGGATGGAGTCAGGATTTTTTGCTGAAAGTGTACGATCAAAACGGGCGATACCAACGAGCCATCTACTATCCATATGAAAATGTGTCGTTGGACCGCAACCAGGTTCTTGAACTCTATTCAGATCACGAAGAGCAGTGGCAGGATATGGTTCGGAGAGACGACATGCCGGAATCCTGGCCGGTGTTTGAGTCATTCACCGTAGATGATGAAGGCAGAATCTGGGTTGAGAAACTAACTGAGAACCGTGATGAATCCGAGTTCGTTGTCTTAGAAAATTCCGGAGAGTTGTTAGCTACGTTTAATTGGCCCTCCAATAAAGAAGTGATGGAAATAAAAAATGGGTTTCTTTACACTCTTGAAACCAACGAAGAAACCGGGCTGCGGGAAGTGGTGAAGTATGGGATAACGTTTGAAAATAGATAAACAGAATTTCGGACTGATTGGAGAAGTGAGTTCAAGGGTAATGCAAATCAAGTAGATTCATTAAGAATTATTAATTTTTGAAAAATCACTGTAACAGGTGGGGGGGGACTGCATCCTAAGAGTATAAGACAAATTCATCATTAAGAACGAGAAACTTCTATATCATGAAGAGTGACAAAGAGGTTCCTATCGAAAAATCCATCAGGATTTTACAAGAAAATATTACAAAGATTGACCGCGTATATGAGTGGGCAGAGGCTTGCGGCTTCAATAACCCTAAAAAATTCTCGAGACTCTTTCGAAACCATTTTGGGGAGAGACCCAGTGTGGTCATGAAAAAGATGAAAGTGGATAAAGCCATTGAGTTACTTTCAAACGGAGAGGATCTAAGTAACTACGAGATTGCGTTGAAAATTGGTAAACGGGATGAGAAAGCTCTGAACCATTTCATAAGACAACAAACAGGCAATCCTCCCGAAAATTATAAGAGTAAAAAATGATATCTAAATAATTTGAGAATAAAATCTATTTGAATTTTATTTTCAATAACCTTTAATCAAAATCCAAAACTTATGTATAAATTAATTTATGCACTTACGGTTACATTTTAACTTTCATTAGGCATTTCATATTCTTTAAATGCTCAATGCATTGCATGTTTTCAAACATCAGATGGATGTTCTACAGAGAGTGTTGATTTTGATGCCTATGATGCTTGTGGATGTGGAAGCGGATGTCAATGTTATGGTGAGTGTTCAGGAAGGCCGGGTGGAAATACACTTCAATTATCTCCAGAACTTGATTTAAAAGATATAGAAGTTCCTGAAGAAGGTTTGAAAATTGAAGTAATGCAGGATGAATTGGCCGATTTCTTGAAAGAAGTTCACAATGGTGGTTACATTGGGACCAAACATTCAGAATTGGTTTACTTTAGTGAAAAGATTGGCTTTTATAGGTTAAATAATACTGAATTCATCGCCTATCCGCTGATGGAAAATAAATTTGACATGTATAGTTTATGTGATGGTGAGAAAATGGCTTCCATTGTAGCGAGTATTTAAAAATAAATAAAACAATCTTTTAAGGTGCCATAAATTCATATCGTGGCACCTTTTTTTTTAAATAAAATTTTTTACGATGTTTCTGAAACTTTATAAAGTCTTATCACTTTTTCTGTTGTACAATTTAGCCGTTATTAGCTGCTATTCTCAATCTAATGAACTCAACTCCTTAAATACCTCTATTTTCAATTTTCAAGAAACCTATACAATTAATGATGGGGTCCATAAATCGGTTGTTTTAGGAGATATCAGTGATGGTGTTTTAGGGGCCAATGCTCAAGCTTTTTTGCTAGACAGGAGTGCTTCGAAAGTATATCAGTTGGATGATGAGGGAAAATTGATTCAAGAATATGGGAGGGAGGGTCGAGGACCGGGCGAGTTTCTCGAAGGTTTTTCTATCGGATTAAATGATACGGAGAATGAATTATTTGTACTGGATTACAGAAATGCCAGAGTTGTATCTTATAATACCAACGACGGCTCCTATAAATCTGCTATAAACCTGAATTCAACCTACGTAACAAGGTTAAACCAGCTCGATGTTTTTGAGAATGAATTATTGTTGCTTGGATTTCATCAAAATAAAAATACGTTGGTTCATGTCTTAGATCCGGATGGTTCAACAGTTAAATCTTTTGGTGCATTGATAGATTTTGATAATATCATACACACCAATATGGGGAAGATACAACTCAGTCAGGTTCATACAAGTTCATTAAACGGCAACTTGTTAGTAGGTCTTGCGGCACCTCATCGAACAACATTGTACAACAGGGAGTTTGAGCCAATCAATACACTTGAAGATGATTTATTACCTGTCCCCTGGGAAACACATATGACAATGACTCCCGAAACGTATAAAGTGGATTATTATCCCATGGCAATTGAAAATCAACTGTTAAGTGATGAGCATTATTTATTGGTTTGGGTGAATTTTGAATCAGATAAGAATAATGAGACTATTTCAGAATATTTTTTAGAATTAAGAGAGCTACATACGGGAGGACTCCTTCACAGAGTGAGTTTACAGGAAAGGAAAGTTTTAGAAATCAAGAGAATCAATAATCAGTTGGCATATCTTCTAATCAGAACCCGGGATTATCAGTACAAGGTTGTAAAATTAGAGATTAACCTGGATGGTTTTTAAAGCTGTTAACTTCAATCCAAAATTATTTTATAGCTGGGCTAAAAAATAGCAGATGGTCAAATTAACTGTTACATAAAAAGATGAAAGAAACAGCAATTTGCAGTTTACCATAGAATCTACGATAATATTCGTATTTAATTTAAAAGAAGTTGTATAAATTCATCAGTATCGTGCATTAAGAGATATTGATCCTCAATCACTTGAAAAGGGTTTTTTATTCATCAATAAAACAATTTGCTTCTAAACCGCCCCATAACGGCTATCATCCTCATTCTTGCAGCCTTTATTTTCGGCGGGCTTGCACTGAATGAGCTGTCGGTAGATCTGTTGCCGGATGTGGATTCGCCAAATCTTGTTGTACGAACAGACTGGCAGGGCGCTTCTCCAAGAGAGATTGAAAACCGGGTGAATGAACGCCTTGATGCAGTACTGAGCACTATTCCGGGAATTGAACGTGTTCATGGATTTGCACGGCAGGGGCAGAGTATTATCTACCTCAATTTTCGCTGGGGGCATAACATGGACCTCGCTTTTCTGAATGTCCGCGAGAAATTAGACCAGGTACAGTACAGTCTTCCGGAACAAGCGGAGCGTCCCCAGCTGATTTTTAATACCACGGCCGACGAACCGATTGCCGTCCTGGCGGTTACATCAAAAAATCGCCCCAATGAACAGTTTGATACCCGCCTTGACTTGAAGCGATGGGCCGAACAGGTGCTCTCACGCAGGTTGGAACAGGCCGAAGGGATTGCGCAAGTTGTATTGGTTGGAGCTGTAGAACCTGAAGTCCAAATTCGATACCTGCCGAGAGAACTCGACCGTTTTAGTCTTTCATTGAGCCAGGTACAGTCGCTGGTGCAAAGTGCCAATCTATTTACATCCAGTGGTGAGTTGCGGGATGGCTGGTACCGCTACTCATTGAAGATTGAGAGTAGAATTGAAGAGTTGGATGATCTTGAAAATGTTCCCCTAAGCCGGCTTGGCCAGGGCAGGATACTTACGTTGGGGGAAGTTGCGGAGATTGAACTGGCAGAAGCAGATCCCAGGTCATTCGCAACGGTTTCCGGCGAAACGGTTTTGAATTTATTGGTTAAAAAAGAGTTTGGCAGCAACACCGTGGAGGTATACGACACCTTAACACCGCTTTTAGACCAGATGAGAGAACAACACCCCAATATCAGCATAGAGGTTTTGCGAGAAGATGCCACGTTCATCCGCAAAGCCATTCAGAATTTATTGCAAACTCTGCTCATCGGCGGAATCCTGGCGTTTTTTGTCCTTTTTGCCTTTCTGAATGATATCCGTACGCCGTTTACCATCGGCATCGCCATCCCTGTATCTATCTTTCTCACGTTTTTCGTGATGTACGGATCAGGCATTCAATTAAATATCGTATCTCTGAGCGGCCTCACTCTTGGAATTGGCCTTCTGCTGGATAATGCCATTGTCGTACTCGAAAATATCAACCGACACATGCCGGTGGCGCCATCTGTGAAACGGGCGGCGGCTGTGGGAACCAAAGAGATTTCACTGGCCGTTACCGCATCAACATTTACCACCATTTCGGTGTTTCTACCACTTGTTTTTTTAGGTGGATTTGAAGGAGCTTTTTTCCAGGATCAGGCCTATACACTTTCCATTAGCCTTTTGGCCTCACTGCTGGTAGCCCTGATCATCTTGCCGGTTTTAGTCGTTCAGATAAAGAAGAAAAATGAAAGTAGTTCAAGTAACAACCAGACTGAAGGGAGGCTTAATACACGAAAATTCTTCGACAACCTGTTGGATCGATATGAAGAGAGCCTCCAGAGAGTTCTAAAAAAGCCCGCCTTTATTTGCATCATAGCGATACTGTTGATCTTCAGCGCAGTCTATGCGTTTTTGTCGGTTCCCAAAACTGTTTTGCCGGAGGACGAGCCTTCCCTCGTTTCGTACCGAATTCAGTTGCCCGGAAATACCTCGTTGAATTCCACGAAAGAAGCTGCGGATGCGCTGAGACTCAGATTACAAAATGCACAACTTGGCGGGCAAAAGATCCAGATGGAAGGCGGGTATACTGATCAAACCAACCTGGCAAACCTTGCCCGCGAGGGGCTCAATAAATTCAGTATCAATATCCCGGTGAATGGATATGAAGAGGCAGAAAAAGTCCAGGAGTTAATATCGAAATTTGATCGTGATTTCCCTGGGTGGACAACTGAACCCATTGCAGATACTCAAAGCTGGAGTACAATGATTGGTGCCGATCAGCCCCCGGTGCTTTTTCGAATGATCGGGCTGGATCGAACAGAGAGCGAACGGATGTCATCCGAATTGCAGAATTATATGGCTGATGTGGGATTGCTGGTAGAGTTCCAAAAACAATACGAACAGGAAGTGGATATCTGGAACCTGAGATTCCGTTCTGACCGGTTGCTGCAGCTTGGTATCGACGAGCAGGAGGTAATCCGATATCTGGAATCTGTTACGCGTGGCAGCTTTGTAACGGACTGGAACCGCGAGGATGAACGAATTGCCATACGTTTAAAAGGAAGAGATGGTGAGCAACAAATCTATAGTCCCGAGAGTATTTCGCTCCGGCTGGGAGCCCGCGAAATTCCGCTGAGCTATATAGCTGAAATTGAGAAATCAACAGAACCAGAGCAGTTAGAGCGTGTCAATCAAACGCCGGTTTTGAGCTATGTAGCCAATTGGAATTTGGCGGATTGGTGGTGGAATGGCGGTGAAACAGTGGAATCGATTCAACAATTTATGCGCAACACAGGCCAGGAAGTACAGGTAGCCGGAAATGCCCTGATGGTTCAATCCCTGATGACAGATATGGGAAAACTGCTGCTTTTGAGCATCCTCATTATCTATATCATTCTATCCATCCAGTTTGAGAACCTGAAGTACCCGTTGATCATCATCACAGCTGTCCCGTTCGCCTGGATTGGTTCTGTCTTGTTGTTGTGGGTTAGCGGACTCTCATTGAACGCACTGTCATTTATGGGAATCCTGATTTTAACCGGGATAGCCGTCAACGATTCAATCCTGAAAGTCGACTTCATGCGAAGGTATCTTGAAGAGACCGGGAATCTGCTGGAAGCGGTAGAACTGGCCGGTAAACACAGGTTCCGTCCCGTAGTTATGACGAGTATCACGACTGTTTTGGGCCTCGTTCCGATGCTTATTCCCTTTGGTGACGGATATGCGTTTCGTCAGTCACTTGCCATTGCACTGATGGGAGGGATGGTGAGTAGTACGTTTTTAACTCTCTATTTAATCCCGTTGATTTTTAAATGGGTGGAGACGGGGAAAGTGAAAAGGCAAACGTGAAATGAAAATATTTAGTGCTGTGAAAAAATGGCGGGTTTGAACATTCCCCTCCTTGCGAAGGAGGGGCGTAGGGGAGGTAGAAAAATGATATTTACAATGACCACTTTGATATTACCATGAAACGAAATCCAAAGAAAACAAAGAAGCAACGACGCTATCTCCGAAACAATATGACAAAGTGGGAGATCTGCCTTTGGAATGATTTGAAAGGCAGGAAAATGTATGGTTTTAAAGTTCGAAGGCAGTATGGTTTTGATAACTATGTAGTGGATTTTTACTGTCCGGAATTAAAATTGGCTATAGAAGTGGATGGTGATGTTCATTATTTAAGGAGAAAATGAAAAAGGACCGGGAAAAAGAACAACGTTTGAATGAAGAGGATATCAAAGTCATCAGATTGAAAACAATGGATTTAAAAGACGATTATGAAAGTATGATTGGTTATTTGGAAGATATTTTTAAAGACCAAGCCAGAGAGTTGGGTATTGATCTTGGTAAATGAAACTTATCCCCTCCATGCTAAGGAGGGGTTTGGGGAGGTAGATAAAAAGTGGTTCAAAATGAAAGATATTAATATTGGCAATACACAGACATCAAAATTGGAAAATACTGAAAGTTTGAAACTGAGATCTAATGATGAATAAAGATTTTCAACCACCCCTACGCCCCTCCTTGCAAAGGAGGGGAAAATAGTCTTAATAACGAAACAGTATGCTAAAAAAATTAATAGCTACCGCAATACTCACCACCATTCTAATTCTCACCGCCTGCTCCGGAGGCGATGACCAGGACCGTCCCGAACCTCCCGAAGAAGTGGATATCCGGCCGGAAGTGATTTTTTTGTTGGCAGACGACCAACCGCTGCGGGTTTACATCGAAAGCCAGGGGATCGTGGAGCCGATTCATCAGATGACCATTCGTCCCCGAATCAGCGGGTTTATCACCCAAAGTCTTTTAGATGACGGAACCCGGGTTTTTGAAGGCGATACGATTTTGGCTTTTGATGACCAGGAGTGGGTATACCAGCTTCAGGAAGCTCAAAATGAGTTTGAAACAGCTCAGATTGAATACAATATTGAAAAGCGGCAGCGTCAAAATAATGGAAATTCAAATCCAGACAATGATAATATGCTTCGAATCAGTACCGGGCTGGCGGATGCGGAATTGGCATTGGAGCGAGCTCGTCTGGATTTTTCATACACAACCATTAAAGCTCCCTTTTCCGGTGAACTGTCGGTTCAGGATCGAATTACAAGCGGCGCGTATATAGCGGCCGGCAGTGAACTTGGTACATTGATTGACGACACCACAGTATTAATTCGATTTGATGTACTGGAAGCAGAGCTAAGTCGCCTGGAAACAGGAATGGCGGTAGAACTGACAACCCCATCCGGGATTCAAAAAACCGGTATCGTTAAAGCACTTTCTCCGGTTGTTGATTCGGAAAGCAAAACGGGCCAGGTGATTGTTGAAGTTGAAAACCGGGAGCGTACACTCCGGCCCGGAATGACAGTAGAAGGAAGAATTCAGATTGAATCTCACAATGGCGATGCCAGAATTCCGCGAGCAGCCATACTTGAGCGAGATGGAGGCAGGACACTTGTTTTCAAATTAAACGGCAATACAGTAGAGTGGATCTATGTAGAACCAGAATTCGAAACCTCTGAATGGGCTATTGTGAATCACGAAGAGATCAGCCCCGGGGATACCCTGGCGGTGGACCGGCACTTTGCACTCAGTCATCTGCAGCAGGTGCGGCCAAGAATGGCAGGGCAGATTGTTCAGGAAGGAGTTGAGGAGGCTGAAGAATAGTTGAAATGGAAAATTCCCCTCCTTGCGAAGGAGGGGTTAGGGGAGGTAGAAATAACACGATTAGAATTGAAAACCTTTGATTTTGATATGGAACGTAACCCAAAAAAGACAAAAAAGAAGCGTCGGTATCTCCGAAACAACATGACAAAATGGGAGATATACCTGTGGAACGACCTGAAAAGCAGAAAAATGTATGGTTTTAAAGTTCGGAGACAGTATGGTTTTGACAATTATGTTGTTGATTTTTACTGCCCAGAACTAAAATTGGCTGTAGAAGTGGATGGTGATTTTCATTATTTCGAAGAGAAAATAAGAACAGATCGGGAAAAAGATCGGTATTTGAAACAGGAAGGAATCAAGGTTATCAGGATCAAAACATTGGACTTAGAGGAGGATTATGAAAGTATGATTGTTTATTTGGAAGCTGTTTTTAAAGACCGAGCCGCAGAATTAAATAAAGGTTTCGAAAATATGTGAGACTCAACCACCCCTACACCCCTCCTTGCGAAGGAGGGGAAAATCAACCCTTGGTTTAGGGACATGCCTTCTGGAGCTGGGTATTAAAACAAGACAGAATCAAAAAGTGGTGCTATAATGAAATCATCATCAAATCACCTTCATCAAGTTATTTCAGTATGCCTGCTGATACTTCTATCATTAACAAACTGCTCACCCCCGGAAGCAGAAATCCCCGAACATCTCAATGAGTTGGAAAATTTGGTTGTGATCCAACCAAACAGTGAACCAGCATCTTCAATTGAGTTCATTCGAGATGCAGTCATTGATGACAGGAATGCTACCAAAACATGGTTTAAAGATATCACAAGTGGTGGATTCCCTTTTGGGGGAGCCGGTTGGATTGCCGGGGTTGAAGTGGACGATTCTGGCAGGATATATGTTGGTAATCGACCAGAAAAGACAATCCAGGTTTTTGATTCTACTGGTTCATACCTGACAAATATTGGTGGCGAGGGAAATGGGCCCGGTGAGTTTAAGGGAATAACAGAGATAAGAATTCAATCCAACCAACTATATGCGTTTGATTTCTTACAATTTCGCACCACCTTTTTTTCTCTCGATTCACTTAAAGTAGATGACGTTAAAAATGCTTATCTGAGCCGTTCTCCGGATGTTGAGGAATTAACCGGCTGGCTATACAATGGGAATAAGCTTATTGATGATGAGCGATTCCTGGTTAGATATATGGATGAATATGCAAATGCAAATGTTGGGACACCAAGGTATAATCTTGATAAATCGAGGCCCGGCAGATACTACATTGTGGACCGGGAGGGAAAGGTCGTATCTGATATGCTATTCGAATTAAAAAGTCAAAAGATTATCACTGCCGATGTTGGCGGCCGTCATTTATGGAATATGGCCCCTGTAACATTCCTGAATCAACCACTGGTATCCATCTCTGATGACGGTCATATTGTCTCGGCTAACAGCGAAGAATCTCTGGTCAAAATGTATGCTCCCAATGGTGATTCTCTCAGGGCATTTTACATACCGATAGAAAAGAAGAGAATAATTAGGGAAGAACTAATTAAACTGTATGGCGAGGGGGACGAGGAAAACGAAAATTTACTAATTCACGCTGAATTACCCGAAAAATGGCCGGCATTAGGGGATATTATCCTGGATGATGAAAATCGCCTTTGGGTATCTACGATTCCAGATAGTGAGGATTTAAGCTATGATTGGTGGGTCTTGCAAGATACGGGAGAATTCCTTGCAACATTCAGATGGCCGGGAAACCGATCGATTGAAAAAATAAAAGACAGTTATCTCTATGCGCGGGAAACCGAAGAAACAACCGGACTGCAAACCATTGTGAAGTATCGGGTTGAAATCACTCAATAAATATTTAATTCAACAATCCACACAAAATGAAACATCCCCGAGTCTTCTTACACATCATCATTTTTGTTGCATTGGTGGGCTGCCTAAATCAGGATTCAGTCGAGGTTCCTGAAGAAATCAGAGACTTGGAAAATCTCGAAGTATATCCTGCTGAATTAAAACCTGAGTTGGATATCAATATAGAGAAGGAGAGAGAATTCGGCGATACGGATACCGTTCATTTGGGTGCTATTCTTAAAGACTTTGCAGTTGATGACAATGGAAGAGTTTATATTGCTGACCTTCGGGAAAATAAGATACATGTTTTTAATCCTGATGGATCCTATGTTCAAGCTATTGGCAGAGCCGGAAGAGGGCCGGGAGAGTTTCAGATGATCTGGGCAATTCAAGTCAGTAACGATCATCTGCATGTGTTAGATTTTAACCAATCAAAAATATCTACTTTCAGTCTGCAAACGTACGAACATATCAGGGATATTGATGTTTCATTAGAAAATCAGCCTTCAGAAAAACCTGCATGGGTGGATCAGTCGCGTAGGTATCAGGCATTTTTGAAGCCAACCGATTTCTTTATCCTTCCCGATGATAAATACCTGATTTTCTTTAGCGATCCGGGGGTTACCACAGCCGATCATTTGGATAAACGGACATATCAGGCTTCCATATTTAATATCAAGACGGGTGAATATGAGAATCATAATCTGTTTTCATTCAGGTGGACGGGACAGGTACTCGTTCATGATAATTTGATAATGTTTAAGGTACCCTATAAACGAAGCTCTCAATTTGATTTTAATCATAATACATTAGTCTATGGCTGGACGAATGACCCTTTGTTTAAATTCTACAGTATGGATGGGGAGTACCAGCGTGCCTTGTACTATCCTCTCAAACGGGTAAACCTGGAAGAGGAGGATGCCCTCGCCGTTTATCAAGCTGCCGATGAGCAACTCATAAATGCAATCCGTAATGATGATCTGCCAGATTCCTGGCCCGCTTTTAACACTTTAAAATTAGATGATGAAAAACGGATTTGGATATCTGTTACTTCTGAAGATCTTGACGTATTTGAGTGGTGGGTTTTAAAAGATTCCGGAGAGTTACTCACAACATTTACCTTACCAAGAGATTATTCCATTGAAGTGATAAAAGATGACTATTTCTACACCCACGAAATCGACCGCGAAACAGGTTTACAGAGAATTGTTAAGTATCGGGTGGAGATGAATTAGAACTTGCTCACACGCAGTCTTTTTAAAACAAAGAAATAAAAATGCGAAAACGGAAAATACAAGTTCCAGTACTAATGAATTTACTCTCATCAAATCACCGTTATCAAATTGTCTTAGTTAGCTTATTGATTCTCTTAACATTGACAAATTGCTCATCTCAAGAAGAAAAAATACCCGAACCTCTCCAAAAACTGGCAAATTTAACCGTGATACCGGCAGATATCCAACCAAAGAACACCATCCAAATAAAACGGGATACCAGTTACGGAAGTACAAACGATCTGTTAATTGATCATATAGGAACTATTGCTGTAGACGATTCAGGCAGAGTTTATTTTACGGCTGGCGGGCCAAATGGTATCCATGTCTTTGAACCGGATGGCCAACATCTGACACATATCGGCCGGAAAGGCCAGGGGCCCGGGGAATTCTCGTCTGCTTATCCTGCCATTCATATTTTTTCTGACCGGCTATTTGCGGTTGACTTACGGGCATATAGAATCAGTGTCTTTTCTGTTGGTTCTCTCAATCTGATTCGTACTGTAAGCATAAATCCAACAAACCAAATTAAGGCATTAGACGATTACTATATCCATCAAATAATTCCTGAGAAAGGCGGAACGTTTTTAGTTAGTTTTAAAAAATTCCTGCGTGAGGTTTCTGACCTTCCCGAAGGAACGAAAATAGATACTCTTACCCGGAGCTATTATCCAATGGATAAAGAAGGCAGACTTATCCCGAAGCAAGTCTTAAAAATTCAAGATCAACCTGTTGTAATCGGATCTGTTTTTCAGAATATTGGACCCGTTAGCCTCAATTTCTTTAGTAAACCATTGGTTACTGTCTCTAATGATGGATCGATCTATGCGGCTCATTCAAAAGATTTTTTGATCAAAAAATACAGTCCGGACGGAGAATGTTTGCGAGCGTTTTACCATCCCTATCAAAACGTTTCGTTAACCAGAGAAACTGCTTTAGAAAGCAGTAATGCTTCAATGAGCAGACTGATACTTGCCATGTCAGGAGAAGGTATGAGCGAGAGTATGATTCAGACTATGATGAACAGCCGCCAGCGCTTGATTCGTCAAATGGATCTCCCTCCAAACTGGCCTGCCTTAAATGATCTGATGGTGGATGATGAAAATCGCCTCTGGGTGTCCACGATAATGAACGATCAAAAAATCAGCCAATGGTGGGTCTTGGATCAAAACGGGAAGTTGATGGCCCGCTTCAATTGGCCACGCAGCAAACCAATTGAAGTAGTGAAAAACGGTTACATGTACACCCGCGAAACCGAAGAAGAGACAGGATTGCAAACCATTGTGAAGTATCGGATTGAGATGGATTAGATTGAAGTCATTCTAAACGCAAGAATAGAATACAAAAACATAATTTAAAACGTCAATGTAGAATGAACTTACAATCACCAAAAATCTTTTGGCGGAGTGTTCTATTCAGTTTACTGATCCTTTTATTATTGATCAACTGCTCATCTCAAGAAGATGAAATCCCAGAAAAGTTGCGAGATTTAAAAAACCTGACTGTCTATTCAGCAAATGCAAAGCCCGAAGCAATTGTATCCTTCCAAAAGGTTGCCAATTATGGCACTTTTGAAGAGATCTTGATTGGAAGAATTCAAGACATTGGCGTTGATAGTTCAGGAAGAGTTTTTGTTGTCGATATGCAAAAGCAGTCAATTTATGTTTTTGGAGCTGACGGTGCGTTTATTACTCAACTTGGAAGAGAAGGGAAAGGACCGGATGAATTCAGCACCATAAGAAGTTTACAAATCTGCAAGAATCGTTTATATGTCTATGAACCGGATCAATACCAGATAAGTGTATTTACGCTCGATAACCTTGCCAACAAGAGCTCGATTTTTCTTGCTGAGAACAGAGGAGATTACCAGGCATTAGGCAGGTCCCTCCCATGGATAAATAATTTATATGTAAGGAATAACGCTACCTATCTCGCCGGATTTATCATACATCCAGATACTCAGGAATTCAAACCATGGCAAAATGTAGATTATAAGATATTGTTTTACCTGTTGGATGAGACCGGAAGAATATCTTCAACAAAACTTTTTGATGTTGATCAAACACACACTGTAGCTGGTGGATTGGTAGACAATATTAAAGTTTTTTTCGGGAGTCCAATGATCACCATGTCAAGTCAAAACAATATTTACGTGTCTGACGAATCTGAATTCTTTGTTAAGGTTTATAATCCAAACGGAGTCTATATGCGTGCTTTTCATTATCAGCATCCCCAAATTCCTTTGACGCAAGAATCTATAAAGAATGGCGGAATTGCCAATACACATTTCAGGCCTGATTTTCTTCTCAAAAATATAAAATCTATAGATTTGCCTCAGTATTGGCCGGTTATTACAGATATGAAAATCGATGATCTTGACCGACTTTGGATTGCTACTACGGCGGAAGATATGAGCATTTATGAATGGTGGGTGCTTGAAGAGACCGGAGAGCTGATTACCAAATTTGAATGGCCGCGGGATGAACCCATTGAAGTGGTACTGAATGGTAATATATACACCCGTAAAACAGATGATGAAACAGGACTACAGCAGATTGTAAAGTACCGGTTTGAGATAAATGAATAAGATTCTTTATTCTGAAATAGAGAACAACTCACACCTTTTATGGAAAATCCAAAAATATACATTTTGCTTTTATTGTTAATAATTGCCTGTTCTCCGCAAGATGAGCAAGAAGTGCCTGCCTTTAACGAGTATTCCGTTAGTGAATCATCCATATTCTTAAGCCCGAAAACCTCCGATTTTATCGGCAGGCCCACCCTCATAAAAGCGTACGATGGAGGACTTTATTTTACAGATGAAGGTTTCTAACGGATCACCAAGGTGGACAGTGATGGGAATTTACTTCTCTCGTTCGGTCAAAAGGGCCAGGGGCCGGGTGAGCTTGAATCAATTGCCGGGTTTTGGGTGTTTGATAACGAGTACCTGGTATACGATTACAATGGCTTCAAGTTTATTTCGTATGATTACCAGGGAGATCTCATTGACGAGAAAGTTGTAGAAGAAAACCCGGTGAATCCGGGGTTCCCACCAAATATACCCATCACCGTGCATGCTATCTCATCTCATGAATTGCTCATACCATCAGGGGGCAGAAATGGTTCACTTTTTGCGATTACGAATATCGAAACAGAAGAAATGAGATTTGCAGGAAAATCTATTGGAAAGCACATAGGATCCTATAACCATGAAGAAGTTCAAGAGGCATATTCGAAAGGAGAAATACCGGATGTAAATATGAATTTGGTGATACTGGAAAGTAGTTTTTCCAACATCTATTCTTTTCAGCAAACCACAGGAATACTCGAAAAATTTTCGAATTCGGGGGAACTGATCTGGGAGAAAAATCTGAAAGTTCCTGCACAAGACAATCTGTTCGATCAGATTTCCCGTAAAAATCAGGATGCAAGCAAAAGAGGTGAACCAACACAACTTTTTGCCTATGCAAAGGCAATGGATGCCAATAAAAATGGCGTTGCGGTTTTGTTGAATACACCTGAGGGAAATCCGGTAACAGTAGCCCGGGTGCCCGATGACGGAAGCCGGTTGGATGTGATTACCTTTCCGGGGCTAGATCAGGAGGAGTTTGGTTTTTTGGGATCTTTTAGCGTATCTGTTGACGATTCAAGGGCCTATTTTCTAAATGTACAGGATGGAATTATTTATGAGGCTGAATGGCCAATTTGAGAAGAAAGTAGGTCTAATTTTACTGACTTCATTAATAAAAGTAAGCCAATCGTCGGTTAGCCATCAAAAAAATCCAATATTGTTTTTCTAACTCTTTCTCTGTCAGTGTTGTTAAGGTTACCGATTTTTTTGAGAATCATGGACCGTTCGAGAGTAGCAAACTTCATTCGAATCATCGAAGGGTTTGGAAGTCCTGACTCTTTCCATTTTTTTATAATTGTATCTCCGGTTCTTCCAAAAGATTTAACGTTGCTTGTAATAAATAGGATGATGAAATCCGGCCCCTTATTATAATTATCCGGTGAAATAATAAGTGCGGGCCGCTTCTTTGTTGTCTGTAAATTTGTAAATGGAAAAGGTACCAAGACAATATCCCAGGTCTTACATTTCATCATAGATCTCATCTTCATCATTATCCCACTCTTCAAAGGATGGTTCGGAAACTTTCATGATGGCTTTTAGATCGTCATCCAATTCCCGGGACGTTTTGAACTCTTCAACATATTGGTCGATGAGAGACTCAACAATACTGCTCATGGATTTACCCTGCAGGGAAGCGATCGCTTTCAGTTGCTTCTTTCTTTCATCATCAACACGGATACTCATAACACTCATACGGAAAAGCTTGGATTCATATTTGTAGGATTGTAGGATTTCATACAATCTAATAAACGTCGATAAACCGATCAATATTTCACGGTCTGTTTTAAAATCAAGTTGCTAAACTCATTGTTTTTTATAATTTAATCGTATTAAGTTAATTAAACTCAATCTATATCAAGACTGATAGAAAAACCTTCATCAACCATGCCAGTCATTTCCAAAAAACCTTTTTTTTTGTTTCTCAAAGATGCAAAAATTTCATTTGGAATTTTCATTCTGGGAATTTTAATTGGCTGCCGGTCCGAAACGCTCTCTTCCTCAGAGATTGGAAAAACAGAACTTACAGAATTTAAAACGTTGGTTGAGGTAGAGGACAACCTTTTGGGCGTTCCGTCTATTCTCAGATACAACGGTTCAGGTCTTTTCGTTTATGATGGCGGACACGGAAAAATACTGGAGTTAAATGATCGGGGCGAAATAATTCATGAATATGGTCAAAAGGGTCAGGGTCCCGGAGAGTTTGCAAGTTTGAACAATATTTTTATAACGGACAAGCATCTCCACGCCGTTGATAATCTTAAGTTTTATATCTACACGTTTGACAGGACCGGTGAGTTAACTTCAAGTTTAGACTACGGAGAACCTGTAGGCGCACCGCCTCCAGTACCAATGGCTCTGGGAAAGATTGTTGTTCCCAACCCAGATAACCAGCCAGTTGTTACACTGAGTAACGATGTGATGTTTCCCTCCCAACAATCAGACAGTACGCTTTATGAATTGAGTGATCGTAATGGAAGTCACCTTTCAGACATTGGCAAAATTCCGGAAGGCAGTACGTACAATCTGGACTATAACAAAATGAAAGAGGATGTCGAAAACCGTGTAGTGCCTTCATATTACCGTCCCAGTGCCTTTCCTGTTACAGATCAGTCAAATTCTGAGGAGATTTTTCTGATTTACAGCGCCATTCCAAAAATCGCAAAGTACGATATGAATGGTCAGCTATTGTGGGAACGCACTATTCCCCCGATTGCCGAGGTCGATTCCGTTACAAACCGTTTCTATGAAACAATGGAGCGATTGCAGCAAGCTGATCTGAGAAACAGAATCGATCTGCAGTACTATAGTTCGGGGAGAAGCAGCCCTTCAGGAGAACTTTTCTTGGCTATGGGTACGAATCCGGTTTTGATACACCGATTCAGCAATACAGGTGAGTTGACCGGCCGGTATAAACTGATTTCGGAAGGAGCAGATCTGCTGCCGATCTTCGATATTGATTTTGCAGGCAATCGCATTTATATAGTTACGGAAGAAGCTGAAATCAGGACGTATTCATTTTGAGATAAAAAAGATATATGAAATTTACTTTATTCTTGTCGGGGGAATTCTATTTGTCAGATGATCACATTTTTAATTGCAATGAGGAATTCCCCTCCATGATAAGGAGGGGTAAGGGGAGGTAGAAAAACGATTATTTGAATTGAGAATCCTTGATTTTGCGATGAGAGGAAATCCAAAGCACACAAAAAATCACCGACGCTATCTCCGAAACGACATAACTTAGTTGGAAATACGGCTATGGAATAATCTGAAAGACAGGAAAATGTTTGGTTTTAAGGTTCGCAGGCAGTATGGTTTTTATAATTATGTCGTTGATTTTTATTGTCCAAAATTAAAATTGGCTGTAGAAGTAGATGGCGATATTCATTATTTCACTGAAAAAAAGAAAAAGGATCAGCAGAAAGATCGGCATTTGGAAGGGGAGGAAATTGAAGCTGTTAGAATTAAAACTCTGGATTTGGAAGAGGATTATGAAAGTATGATTGGGTATTTAGAAGATGTTTTTCTTAACCAAGCTAAGGATTTGGGTATTGCTCCAAATCATGATTTGAGTTTCAACCACCCCTACGCCCCTCCTTGAGAAGGAGGGGAAAATCAGCCTTCTAACGGTCTGATCACTTTTTACCTTTCACTTTTGCCTTTTCACTCCAATAAAAAATGCACGAAATTTTCCGCCGAAAATATTTTATCTCTTTAAGCTACATGTTGATCGTGGTAGTGGGAATTGTGGCGTGGATGAATATCCCGCTGGAGATGGCTCCGGATCTTCGGCTGCCATCGGTTACGGTGAGTTACGGCTGGGGTAGTACATCGCCGGAGGTGATGGAAAAAGAGATTACGCGGCGGGTGGAGTCGGCAGCAACGCGTCTCAGAAATGTGGAACAGATCCGGTCCGTTTCTCAAGAGGGCCGTTCGAGTGTGACGATTACGTTTGAGAAAGAGACCCCGGTCGAGTACCGGATTTTGGAACTCCAGGAGTACCTGTACGGACTTCGGGAAGAATTTCCTCCGCAGGTTCGTCAGCCGACTATTAATCGATCCATCCCGGAAGAACTCCAGGAGCAGGAGACCTTTATGGCTTACTCAATCAGTGGAGAGCGCTCGAAGAGGGAGTTGTATCAATTAGCCAGGCAGCAAATCCGATTGCAGTTGTTGGGACTGGAAGGTTTAGCTGAGATCGAAATCCAGGGAGCGGAAGATCCGGCACTGACCATACGATTTGACACTCAAATGCTTGAGTTGTATGATTTTGATTCATCAGAATTCATGCAGCAAATCCGGGAGAAACTTACATGGCGTTCAAGCGGCTATGTGGAGAAAAGCAGCAGCCGGATCAGCATGTTGGTGCCTCCACAGTTCAATTCGGTGGAAGATATTGGTGGGATGAAGATTACCATTCCCAACAGCACCCGTCAAATCAACCTTCGGGATATTGCCGATGTTCAAATTGAAGACTATCCCGTCAAAAGCCTGAAACGGCTGAATGGGAAACCCGCCCTTACGATCATATTTGTGAGAGAAAGCGGATCGGATGCGATGGGACTCGCGGAAACGGTCCGCACCGAAATGGAGCGAATTCAATCAGCATTTCCGTCAGATATCACACTTCAGCTCGAACGTGATTCCACCGAAGACCTCCGTGCTCAGTTTGGCGATCTCCAGTACCAGTCGGCATTCAGCCTGCTGTTTGTGTTTATTATTTTATTGATTTTCATCCGTCGCTTCCGGGCACCTTTTGTTATTTTAGGCAGCATTCTTTTTTCCCTGCTGATGAGCCTTGGCATCCTCTTTCTGATGGATTACACGCTGAACGTTCTCACGCTTGCAGGCCTGACAGTTGCCCTCGGGATGATTATCGACAACGCAGTGGTGGTTTTTGAACAGATCAACCCGAAACTTCCGAAAGGGCGATCCGAACGTCTGGATCATATCAAAAAAGAACTTCCTTATACCTTTGTACCTGTTTTGGGAAGTACGCTGACGACAGTCGGAATTTTTATCCCGCTCTTTTTTGCGATGGAAGAGTTGCAACTGTTTTTGGTACCCCTTGCTGTGGCACTCACCTTGACACTGGTTTCTTCTGTTTTGATCGCCCTGAGCTGGATTCCATATTCATTGGTCTGGCTCGTCCCCGCATCTTCTCAACAGAAGGAGAGACACCTGAAGAAAAAACTGAGCCGGATGGTGGATGCCGCCATGCTGAAATTCTTCTACTGGCGGCACCGGTTGCGATGGGTATTCTATGTTGGACTGATTGCTGTTTTCGGCATTCCGCTGTTTGCCATCGAAGAACCCGATTGGGAAGAGGGAACAAGCTGGCCGGAATTTACCCGTACCTATTTCGATAATCGCGTCGACATCGATCCGTGGATTGGCGGTTTGACCTACAAATTCTTTAACGATACCTATTTCGGTACACCGTGGGGCGGACGGCATCAGGGAGAGCGGATATATGTGAACATCAACACCCCGCAGGGAACGCCGATGGAGGAGATCGACAAGATGGCCCGCAATTTTGAGGCCATCGCCATGCCGTACATGGAAGCGTTCGAATATTTTGAGGCCGATATCTCGGAGTACTACGGAGCGAGGCTGCAATTTTATATCAAAGACGAATACCTGTATGAGCCCGAGCCGTACATCTACTATGGAGAGGCGATGTACCTGGCGGCCCGGACAGGCAACTCGGGTATTTCGGTGAGTGGGCTGGGAGACGGATTCAGTACCGGTTTTGGCGGCGGTTTTTCGGGGCAGCGAATTTCATTGAGAGGATTTTCCTACGAAGAACTGCTGCTTCTGGCTGAAGATATCGCTGCGCGGCTGAAAACAAATCCGAGAGTCAGAGAAGTGGATATCCACACCGTGGGATGGCGCAGCAATGACCTGTTCCAATATGTACTGAACCTGGATGAGGATCGGATGGCGATGAAAGGGCTGGAACGCAGGGAGGTACTGGACGCCATCCAGCTCGATGTCAATCCAACCAACATCCGCGGACTTGTGGATCTTGATGGCGAGCGGATGTACCTGGTGGGAAGGAACCAGGCACAAACCAATTACGAAGAAGATTTTGTGAACCGGGCGAGAAAGTCAGGCGAGAAAATGTTTACAATCGATGAAGTAGCAGACCTGACAAGAGAAGAGACACTGTCGCAAATCATACGCGAAGACCAGTCGTACCAGCGAACCGTTACGGTCGATTTTTTGGGTCCGCCGCGGCTGGCTACAAACTACATCGAGTCGGTCCTTGAAACCGTTCCCGTTCCCGTGGGGGCTTCCATTCAGTTCGGGAACAGCTTCTTCTCCTTCGGTCAGGATGAGCAACTTACCAATTATCTGCTTCTGTTGCTGCTGACCATTCTGAGTGTCTGGATGATCGTCTCGGCCCTGCTGGAAAGCTGGCGTGATCCGCTGGTGGTAATCCTGGCAATTCCACTCAGCCTGATTGGAGTGATGGCCGGTGCCCTTTACCACGATATCAATTTCGACCAGGGAGCCATCGCCGGGACCTTGTTGGCCGTGGGTGTGGTGGTCAACAACTCCATACTGCTGATTCACGAAAAACAGCGCTGCCGTTCCCTCGGCATTTACGGACTGAGAAGTTGGGTGCAGGTTTATCGCAACAAAATGAGAGCTGTCATGATCACATCCCTCACCACCATGGGCGGCCTGCTGCCGATGATCCTGTTTGGCTCCAACGAATTCTGGACGGATTTAGCGGTGGTGGTGCTTTGGGGGCTTGGGACGAGTTTGACTCTAATTTTATTTTTGATGGGTATTTGGGAAAAAGAGAGAAGGGGAGATGGGGTGAGTGTGTGACGGGGAGAAAAATCCCCCTTAGAAAAGGGGGACAGAGGGGGATGTTTAAACGTAAATTGCAGCGTTCACCGGTTTTCTCAGCCGTCACCCGAAGAGTACACCTAACCAAGCCAAACCCCCAAGGTTTCCGAAACCTTGGAGGTTTTAGAGAAAAAACGAAAGTTCAGCCGCAAAAACTCATCGGATGACTCTTTACCAATTCGGAAGTTGAATTTTAACAACATGTTAAGATATTCAAAAACCAAAAAAATTTGTAACAAATACCAAATCCATGCATCATACATATACAGTGAACTACGTTTAAACTGGCCAAAGCAGCGAGAGACGCCGGCCATTCATTAGGACAAAACCAAAACCATCATGAGCAACTATGCCGACTCATCAAACAGAGCCGCATCGGGAAAGAACAACCAACCAACCAACCAACCAACAATCATCTCCCCTAACCTTACTCGAAGCTTATAAACGCTTGAGCCGCCGTGAATGCGAAGTGCTGGGGAAGATCAAGGAGGATAAATCCTGTCGGCAGATAGCCGATGAACTTTTTCTTAGCAAGAAGACGGTTGAGAATCATATCACTAATATTGGCAAAAAGTTAAAGAAAAATGGAAGTGGCCGCCTGAGAAAATGGATAAGATCTCAGTAATAACGGCTTATTGTAACCCCTAAAATAATAGGGGTGCAAAACTGCTGTTCATTTATTAGCATCTATTCAGATCATTGTTTAATAATTTATATTCTGAATGGACTGAATATGGAACAGGTACTTCTTGACTACTTGAAACTTCTCGACATTCCCGTTTCCAAAACATATTTCCGAAAATGTGTGGCCTCTCACCCGGAGTATCCGTCCATTCTGAGCGTTGCCGATACATTGGAGCGGTTTGGCATTGAGCACGCGGTAGCAAGGGTTCAAAAGGAGGATCTCGAAAACCTTCCGATTCCATTCGTGCTGCATCTGAAGAGAGGACAGGGACAACTGCTTCTCATTCGTAACCAAAAAGAGCTGGAAGAACATCGCTCTGATTTGGACGATTGGGACGGGGTCATACTTTATGCAGAGGATGGTGATATAACAAAAGACAAAGAGCACCAGGAGTATCTATCAAGAGAAAAGTCGGCAAAATGGGGGTTTGTTATTCTCGGGCTGTCTGCTCTTTTGTTTCTTGGAATGTTGCTTACGCAGCATTTTACCTGGTACAATATAATACTACTGGCCACATCTCTTTCGGGAACCGTCCTTGGACTTCTATTAACGGCAAAAGATATTGGGATTCGATATGATATTGTTGAGTCGTTTTGCAACGCAGGACAAAACATAAATTGCGATCGTGTTCTGACCTCTGACGAAGCCACCCTGTTTGGTCGCTTCAAGCTTTCGGATGCCGTGCTGAGCTACTTTACTTTTCAACTGATTGTAGCCGGTATCTGGCTTCCAGTGGGAAGTGAAGTCACATCCATTTTATCCGTTTTGTTTGTTTCTGTTATGCTTTCCCTCCCAGCCGTTGGGTATTCCTTATATGTGCAGGCTATGAAGCTGAAATCCTGGTGCAGACTCTGTCTGTTGGTTGGAGCGGTATTCTTGGTACAAGCTGTTCTTTTCGGATGGATGTACACAACGAATGTTTTTGAATTCAGTGATACAGGGTTTTGGGCTATCACTCAGATCATACTTTTGTTGGTGGCTGTCACTTCTCTTGAATTTCTTTTGAAAAACCGAATGGAGGAGGGCAGTGAGGCTGCTGCGGCGGAGATTGCAGCTAACAGGGTGAAATATTCCCCGAAAGTTTTTACACAACTGCTCAGTAAGGAAAAACGGGTAGATACCTCTCCATTTGAAAAGGAGCTTCTTATTGGAAAACCGGATACTCCAATACAGATTATAATGGCGGCCAGCCTTGGATGTGGCCCTTGTAAAGATGGTTTTGAGAAAGCTGTTCAACTGGTGGAGCGATGGCCGGATACTGTGAATCTGTCGATTCGTTTATTCCTGGATAATTATAAAAAAGGTGATGAGATTAATAGTCCGGGTGGATACATTTTGAATGTATGGCTGCAGAATATCTATGGTCAAAAGAATCAATCTGATAGAACTGTTTGGTTGTTACAAAACTGGTACGATTCTATGTATAATTTTGTAAGACTGGACGACTTCAAAAAGAGGCACCCAATTGAATCGAGTGAACGAGTTAGTTATGATCAGAATATTAATATTATTGATTTGCATGCCGATTGGTTTAAACGAGAAGAAATTCATATAACACCTACGTTTTTTATTAATAGTTGCAAGTTGCCGAAAGGTTACAGAATAGATGATATTAAAAATTTAATGCCCGCATTGATCGAACAGTTGACTTCTTGGGAAAAAATGGATCAAAAGCAGCAAACAGTTTCAGTCGGATAATAAATATGCAAACAGTTTTACAGGTTAAAACGCTTCTTAAAGCGAATTTACCACGCAAAAGGGTTCAAATGGCTTGTCCCAGCCTACGTGTCATTATGAGTGTGGGTAAAACAGGCTATAAACTAAACCAAACAAGGAGATAAAAATGAAACGAAAAAAGATCAATATTGGTGCAATTTCAAAGACCCTTAATCGATCGGAAATGAAGAAGATAATGGCTGGTTCAGATCAAGGTGGAGGCGGTGGTGGTACGGGGGGCTGTTATATATGCATCGGTGGTATACACTGTTATCAGGTTGGAACTGGAGAGCATGGTAAAACCAAATGTACAGATAGGGGATATCCCGACTACGGATGTGATACGTCAGGATCATCAACTTGTATAGGTTAGTAAAAGTAGACTTCTATCTCAGTTTCTAAGTTGATTTATATTAGAATAAAAAATCTTTATTAGGAGCCTTTAATTAAAGGCTCCTATTCAATTTTATAATCTAAAGAATTAAAATACCTATAGTCAAAATTATAATGTGTTTACATATAATTGAAAAGACATGAAAATAAATTTAGGATACATTTTCTTATTTATTTTAATAAGTTGCTCGCACCCTAAATCTTCCAATATCCCAGAACGGCTACAAGGTTTAGATAATTTAAGTGTTTATTCTCAAGAAGCAGAGCCACTTTTTGATGTTACCTTTGTATCAGAAATCTCATTTGGGGAAACAGAGGCAGTATTCTTAGGTTCCATTGTTAGAAGTACGGCTGTGGATGAGAATGGTCGCGTTTATATTGCAGATTTTATGACTAAGACCATTCACGTTTATAATACCGATGGCTCATATCTCGGAAGTCTTGGTAGGGAAGGCAGAGGGCCAGGTGAGTTTCAAATGATTTGGGTGATCAGGATCAGTGGAAACTATCTACATGCATTGGATTATCAACTTCAGAAGATTTCAGTTTTTGATCTTAATAATCTGGAACATGAGCGGGATATTAATATTTCAATTGACCAAGAGAGTGATAATAAACCTTTATGGAAAAACCGTACAAGTCAACAAGGTTTGTTTTACAGGGTGACCAACTTTTATATTCGTTCAGATGGCAATTACCTGATTATTTTCAGCGATGAGGGCGTTTCTTCTGCAGATAATGTTGAGAGCCGTACCTATGAGATCTCCACTTTTAATCCTAAAGAGGGAAACTATCTAGAACATGAAATATTTTCATTCGATTGGGGAGGGAGGGTACTTGTAAATGAGGGTCTAGTGATGTTTAACGTGCCTTACAAACCGGGAACACAATTTGACTATTACAAAGGACAATTAGTTTATGGCCGGACTGAAGAAATGTTGTTTAAGTTTTATGATGAGAATGGAACATATCAACGTGCTTTCTTCTATCCTTATTCGAAAGTTAAACTAACGGAAAGAGATGTCTTGATTCAATACGATGATGAGCAGACGAGGAATGCGATTCGTACTGACGAGCTACCCACAACATGGCCGGCTTTTGATTTTCTAAAAGTGGATGATGAAAATCGTATTTGGATATCCACTTTTTTAGACGATCCAGACTTATATGAATGGTGGATCTTTAAGAGATCCGGCAAACTGCTAGCAAAGTTCATTTGGCCGCGAGACCGCCACATTGAGGTTGTCAAAGATGAATATGTATACGCCCGTGAAACTGATAAGGAAACAGGAGTTCAGCAGATAGTAAAATACCGTTTTGAGATAAAGTAATTAGAATAATGATAGTCACTTACCGTAGACGAGGCCTTCAAGTCGAGAAAAATAGAGTAAATAGCCATCCTGTTTTGCCTCTTTGGAAAGCTTCCCTGGTATTTCCACTATTATGTTCATACCTGTAAATATAATCCTATCGTGTATTTTACTTAAAATTGATGATCGAAGTTGGTCCAACCTATTGCCTAAAGATAAAATATGTCATCTATCAAGAGAAGGAAAAGATCGATCAGATTAACACCCAAAAGTCGAGGGTTTAGTGAAAGAAGGTACGAGAATTGGCTTATCATATAATATGAAGCTTACATGCAAACCCCTAAAATAATAGGGGTGCGATTATGCTTTTCGTTTGTTAAGCTTCATTCAGGCCACATGATGTTATAGAAATCATACTTTTGCAATGAAGCGAAGTTGGAGAAGTACAACCTATACGCGCAGAGAGTTAAACCTTCAGTCTTCTAAACAGCAGTGGCCGGGAGAGATAAAAAAACAGTTTGCCTGGTGAGCGTGCTATAAAGTGGATGTCAGTAAGGCAAAAAGGTTCAAACGACTTGTACCCGTCTGTGTAATTAGGAGTAGACAAAACAAGTTTCAAGTAAAATTAAAACAAAGGAGATAAAGATGAAGCGTAAAAAGATCAATATTGGCGCAATCAGTTCAGCCCTTAGCCGCTCAGAAATGAAGGAGATTATGGCGGGTTCAGGTGACATTGGAGGCGGTGGCGATGGTACTGGCGGTTGTGGTTGTGGAACTGCACCAGGATGCATATATAGTGGTTGTTCTACTGCTAGTTATTTTTATAATTGTTTGAATGCCGCTTGTATGGCTGAGTGTAATACTCCTTCATGTCAGATGGAATGTGTACAACAAGTAAACCAATTATGGGCGCAGGCAATAGCACAGTGCGGTATAAACTATGGATAAACTAAAGATTAATAAAACAAATGGGTATTATCTTAGCTGTTTAGCGACCTGACAGGAAGCAAAAAGAACGGTACTCTGTCAGGTTGTTTGATTCAATCCGCTAAACATCTACGTATTATCTAATACCCTTTTTGTTTTTCAAGCTATGTAATGCAATACTTGCGATATTCCCAAATATTATTATTGAGCATACTATCATGTCTATACCTTATTCAATGCTCCAATAATTCTGGATCAGAAAAAGCAGAACATATTCAGGAGCTTGACAGCCTCACGGTATATCCGGCCGACTCGGAACCGGCCTATGAGGTGGATCTTGTCCAAGAGCAGTCTTTTGGTGGGGGAAATGATCCGAGAGAACCCTATTTGATAACTATTACCAGTTGTGCAGTGGATGACAATGACCGGGTGATTATCAGGGGACAGAATAACGATTTTAAAACCGAGCTTCATGTCTATAATCCCGACGGGTCGTACCGCATGCAAATTGGCCGATCCGGAAGAGGACCCGGTGAATACGAATTCGTATCAAACAACTTTCAAATCAATGCAGGCAGAGTTTTTCTGCAGGACCAATCAACCAAACGTCTTAGTTTTTTTTCCGCCGATGATTACTCATTTGAAAAAACAACAAACCTTCAAGATTGGAACGTCAGAGATCTTGAGGCGGTCCGGGACATGAAATTGAGCGATTTCCGAGCCAGAAGTGACGGCAATCTGTTGGCCATATTCAGTGGCCTACCGACCGGTTCCGGCAGAACCGCGAATACAAAATTCATGCTGGTTGACACGGAGGGAAATGTTTTAAACCCTGAGCCGCTGATAGAATTGCCATCCCCATTTTACATTGTAAATGAGAATCGGGGCAATACATTGTTACCGT
This sequence comes from Rhodohalobacter sulfatireducens, assembly GCF_022012475.1. Classification (GTDB taxonomy): domain Bacteria; phylum Bacteroidota; class Rhodothermia; order Balneolales; family Balneolaceae; genus Rhodohalobacter; species Rhodohalobacter sulfatireducens. Next base: position 28,856 of record NZ_JAKLWS010000006.1, on the reverse strand, counting down.
TGCGTATGCAGTTGTCACTTATGGGGCGATCTTTATATGTTTTATCTCATGATAATGCGATATATACGGTCTCCCAGACCGAAGACTTTTTGATCAAGAAATATGATGCGGAGGGCATCTACCAATTCGCAATTTATTACCCGGTAATGGGCCCCCCGTTTGATGTAGATTCTGTTCGGTTGCCTGGAGGTCATTCCCAACTCGCCATCAAAAATGCATTGGAGGAGGCTGATGTGGAGATTCCGGAAACGGCCCCGGTTTTACACAATATGAGAATCGATGACGAAAACAGAATTTGGGTGACCGTTGCAGTAGACACGGAGACAAGCGAGTGGTGGATGCTCGGAGAATCAGGAGAGCTTCTTGCAAAGATTATCGCCCCCGAAAATGAAGCGATCTGCGATATTCAAAACGGGTACCTTTATACAAAATCTTTTGATTCAAAGGGCAGCGATGATCCGGAAGGCTGGGAAAGCAAAGTTGTCAAATACAGCATCAATCTGACCGAACGATAACTTCATAAAGGTCTATTTCGATATGATCAAGTTTCTCTATTATCGCCAACATGACGCTATGGACTGCGGGTCCACTTGCTTCCACATGGTCGCAAAGCATTATGGACGCAGCTACAAGATGGAGATCCTGCTGGGCCGCAGCGGGATCAACCGTGAGGGGATATCGCTGCTGAGTATCAGCGAGGTGGCCGAGAACATCGGTTTCCGGACCATCAGAGCTAAACTGAAGTGGGAGCAACTGGTAAGGCAGGTCCCGCCGACCATCACCATGGCCGCTTGGCCGGTCAATGTGAGCTTGGCCATTTGGCTGCAAACCGGCAGCGGGAACAACGGAGATCGGGCTACAGCACATTATGAGATACAAGATTGAGATGAAACTGTTAAAAAATGAATTTAAAATGATGCAATTCATTGTAAAAGTAAACGATTTAAGATGGTTCTGTTGTATCGGTTAATAAATAGTGTGCATAAATGAACCCATCTAAAAATAACAGAGGTAAAAGTATAACCCTCCTGATTTGTTTCTTTGGAAAACTCCCCTGGTATTTCCACTATTTTGCACATACCTGTAAATACAACCCCACTGTATATTTTACTTAAAACCAATGATCGATCAGATTAACCCCAAAAGCTGAGGTTTTAGTGAAAGTGAAGGTAGCAGAATGGTTTGCCTACCATGTAATAAGAAGCTTACGTGCAAACCCCTAAAATAATAGGGGTGCGATTATGCTTTTTGTTTGTTAAGATTTCCTCAGACCAAATGTTGTTTTAGAAATGTAATTTTTCTAATTAAGACAGGATGGAAAAGCTCACTCTCAAAATACATATAGTATGAAAGCAGAGTGTTTGGTGAACAACTCTAAAGCGAGTTCAATGGTTCGGGGGGCAAAAGATCTTGTCCCGCCTATATAATCATAACTGTGGTAGAACAAGTTGCCAGTTAAACCAAAACAAAGGAGAAAAAGATGAATCGAAAAAAGATCGATATTGGTGCAATTAGTACAACCCTCAACCGCTCAGAAATGAGGGAGATAATGGCTGGATCAGGATGTGGTGATAATGCAACGACTGACACTGTTATCTGTCAGGTGCAGGATTACGATCCGTTGCAAGGAGGGTTTGGGTATTGTGTTTATCAAGCATGTTCTTGTGCACATGCCAATGGTACATCTCCAATGACGGTCTGCCAGCAAACACTAGCTACTGCTGGTTCTAACTGTCCGGGTGGCGTATTGGTTTCTGCATCTTGGGGTACTTCTACAGACTGTTCTTGTTGTGTGTAATGTATTCTGGAAAATTGGAATTTGTCAAGAAAACCATAATGGTGTCAGGTATGTTAAGGGCAAGGATTCAGATTTGAATTCATAACCTGCAGAACCTGACACCTTTACTTGGTATTTCAGTGTTGATAAGTCAGAAGCCCGATTCGACCTATTTCATTTTAAAAAAGAAATATATATGCGATTTGAATTTATCAATTCTAACAAAATATGGCTGCTCATCCCGCTTGTACTATTTTTAGGCTGTCAACAAGTGGAAGATGAACTTCCTAAACATTGGCGAGAGCTTGAAAATTTGACGGTATATACACCGGATGACAATCCTACTTTGGATATTCAATTTTCCAGGGCAACAAGTTTTGGTCTCTCGGATGAGGTATTAATCGGGAGGATTGGAGGATTAGCGGTAGCGGACGATGGACGTATATTTATTGGGGACGCTGCCGAATTTGTGGTTCATGTATATTCTCCGGACGGCAGCTATGTGACCAGTATTGGGCGAGAGGGGAGAGGCCCCGGTGAATTTATCAGTCCGCCAAACCCTGTCAGCGTGAAATCCAACCGTTTGTATATCCATGACGTTATGCAGTTCCGGGTCAGTGTCTATTCAACGGATACATTTGAACTACTGCGAACCATAGATCTGAATGTGAAAAACCAGGAAGATATTGAGGAATTGGAGGGTTTTTATGTCAAGTCAATATACTTTATTAACGATACGAAGTTTCTTGCCGCTTTTGGCATTCAAAATCCGATTCCTGTAAAATCTTCCTCTGAGCTGGAAGAGAGACAAATTACAAAATACTATCTAACCGACGATGAAGGTCGTATTTTACCGGATAAAATTTTTGAACTGTGTGGTATTGGTATCACGTTAACCGCCACTGTGAATGGAGAGTTCAGGGCATTGGCACTTCCACTGGCAGGCCACCCAATGAACCTGATTACCTTTTCAAGGGATGTAAAGCAAATTTATCATTCACCCAGTTCACAGGAGTTTTTGATTAAGGTATATGAACCTGGCGGCAGATATGTGCGGGCATTTTATTACCCGGTAAAAAAGAGACCATTTTCAAGGAAAGACGCTTTACGTCTGATTAAGGCCAAGGTTAGTACATATCAAAATTTACTTGGGAGAGAGGTAGATGAACAAGTTATCGATTACTGGACAAGTGTTGTACAGAATGCCCCAGGTAGTGATTTTCCGGTAACCTGGCCGATACTGAAATCCATGAGAACACTTGTTGAAAACCAGTTGTGGGTATCAACGTTTACTGAGAATCTTGAAGAAGACCAGTACTGGATACTCGATGAATCCGGAAAGCTGTTGGCTCGTTTTTTGTGGCCGCGGGACAAATTAATCGCACTGGTGAAAAACGGCTACTTGTACACTCAAGAAACAGATACTGAAACCGGCCTCCCATACATTACAAAGTATCGGATTGAGATGAAAGAGTTAGAAATGTAAGTCCAATCCTATTTATAAAACCGATGTTTTCTGATCCAATTGAACATAAAAAGAAAATAGCAATCCTGATTTGTTTTTTTGGAAAACTCCCGTGGTATTTCAACTATTTTGTTCATACTTGCAAGTTTAATTCTACAATCGATTTTTTCATTATCACTGACGACCAAAGTTGGTCATCCTCTTTGCCGGAAAATGTTAGACTGATCCATCAAGAGATGAATGAGATTAACCGTAAAGCTACCCAAAAGCTGGGATTTGCAACCAACATCGGGGAAGCATATAAACTTTGCGATTTTAAACCGGCTTACGGATATCTCTTCCCTGAACTTGTTGAAGGGTATGATTTCTGGGGTCACGGAGATATTGACGTTATTTTTGGAGACATTCGGCAGTTTATTACGGACGAAGTGCTGGAAAACCATGAATTAGTGAACGTCCGGCACGATTTTATATCAGGCTATTTCCTTCTTCTCGAAAATAACGAAAAGATGAATACTCTTTTCATGAGGAGTAAAGACTACAGAAAGGTTCTCAGCAGCTCCATTCATTACTGTTTTGATGAAACCAATTTTCAGTGGGGAGAATTTACGGATCTGAATACATATCCAAAAAGAAAACATGAAGTAGAAAGTATGATGCATTTGGTTAAGAGACTTGAGAAAAATAATGAGTTAAAAACCTATTTCGATTTTCATGTGATAGAAGGGCTCCCCGGCAGGCTGAAGTGGGAAAAAGGCAAGTTGTTTTACAAGAATGCCTATGAAATCATGCTATATCATATGATCTATTTTAAAAAGGTTTTTAAGCCCAAAAATGTTCCTGATCCTCTTCCGGATGTATTTTCAATCAGCCCCACAAGAATTTATCATCATTAAGAGCAAGCCGATATTTTTCGAATAAAGCCATTTCCCTTTTTTAAACAATACGATGCGATGGACTGCGGCCCCACTTGCCTGCGGATGGTGGCAAAGCATTATGGCCGCCGTTATTCCATGGATTCCCTGCGGCAAAAAAGTGGCATTAATCGGGAGGGGGTATCCCTGTTAGGTATCAGTGAAGCGGCCGAAGAGATTGGCTTTCGAAGCATCGGTGTGAAGTTAACCTGGGAGCAGTTGAGAGATGAAGCGAAACTGCCGTGTATAGTCTTCTGGAATCAGGTTCATTTTATTGTGGTCTACCGGATCAAAAAGGATAAGGTGTATATCTCCGATCCGGCAAAAGGGAAGACTGCATTTACCAAAGAGGAATTCTTAGAAGGATGGTTGAATAGCAGCGGCCCTCAAGAAAATGGTGAATCATGGACCGGGAATGATATCCTTTCAAATCTCCCTTCCCGCCAGCGGTCGGACTCCGTACTAAGGGGGACGGGTATCGCTCTGCTGTTAGAACCTTAGCCGAAGTTTTATGACTTAGAAGGGAAAACCGGAAACCGGTTGAGTTTTGGGATTTTGGTCCAGTATATCCTGCCCTATAAAAATTTACTCTTTCAACTCGCACTGGGGTTGCTGGCGGGAAGCATCCTGCAACTCATCTTTCCGTTTCTCACACAGGCGGTGGTCGATATCGGGATTCAAAACCGGGACCTGAACTTCATATACATTATCCTGCTGGCACAGATTATGCTGTTTATAGGACGGACGAGTGTGGAGTTTATCCGCTCATGGATCTTACTGCATATGAGCACCCGCATTAATATCTCCATTCTGTCCGATTTCCTGATCAAGCTGATGAAGCTGCCGATGCCGTTTTTCGACACCAAAAAGGTCGGTGACATTATGCAGCGGATGAGTGACCACGCCCGGATAGAGAGCTTCTTGACCAATCAATCCCTGACCACGCTGTTTTCCTTTGTGAATCTGTTGGTTTTTTCAGCAGTACTGGCATATTACAACATGATGATTTTTACTGTTTTTCTGGCTGCAAGCGTGTTGTATCTGATCTGGGTTGTTCTGTTTTTAAGAAAACGGCGTGAGCTGGATCACCGGCGGTTTGGTATCTCCTCGAATAATCAAAGCGTCGTGATTCAACTGATTCAGGGGATGCAGGAGATCAAACTAAACAACTGCGAGAAATCCAAGCGATGGGAGTGGGAAAGGGTGCAGGCCAATCTGTTCCGCTACCGTATAAAAAACCTGGCCCTGGAGCAGTACCAGCAGGGTGGCGCTTTCTTCATTAATGAAGGCAAAAATATTGGTATCACCTTTATTGCGGCCGTGGCTGTTGTGAATGGGCAGCTCACGTTGGGAGCGATGCTGGCTATCCAGTATATCATCGGTCAATTGAACAGTCCCACCGAACAATTAATCGGGTTCGTCCAGTCCACCCAGGATGCCATGATCAGTATGGAACGGCTGAATGAAGTGCATGAACATGAGAATGAGGAGCCGGCGGAAAAAATGTACATGATCAAATTGCCAGAGAAAAAAGACCTCACCCTGGAAAACCTCACCTTTACCTATCCGGGGGCCGGGAATGAGCCGGTCTTAAGAGATATTGATCTTTTGATACCGGAAGGAAAGATCACAGCTTTTGTGGGAATGAGCGGCGGGGGGAAAACCACCCTGTTAAAACTGTTGCTAAAATTTTATTCTCCCGATAAAGGCAAGATTCGGTTGGGAGGAAGAAATTTTGATCATATCAGCCCCAAGGCATGGCGTAAACAGTGCGGGGTGGTGATGCAGGACGGGTTTATTTTTTCCGACTCCATCGCACAGAATATCGCGATAGGAGAGGAGGTACCGGACCTGGAAAAACTGGAACACGCAGTGGATGTGGCCAACATCCGAAAGTTTATTGAATCACTGCCGTTGGGTTATAACACAAAAATCGGGGCGGAGGGAAACGGCATCAGCCAGGGACAGCGCCAGCGGATGTTAATTGCCCGGGCGGTATATAAAGATCCCGAATTCATTTTTTTTGATGAAGCCACCAACGCCCTGGATGCCAACAACGAACGGACAATCATGCAAAATATGCAGGAGTTTCTCCGAAAACGTACGGTTTTGGTGGTCGCACACCGGCTGAGTACCGTCAAAAATGCCGATAATATTGTGGTGTTGGAGGAAGGCCGGATTCTTGAACAAGGGACACACGGTGAACTTATTCAGAAGGAAGGAGAATATTTTGATTTGGTGAAGAATCAATTGGAATTAAGCTCGTAAAACGGCTTGCATAGTCCTCAGAAGCCTTGGCGCAGGAGGGCTGAGCCGTTCACTATAACGTACGCCGGACAGCTTGTCCGGCTCTTGTGAGCGTTGATGTACTTGTGGTATTTGTGTATGGCAGCAGCTTGATTAAGGTAATACTCTCCTTAGGAGACATTACTTGCAAAACATAAAACAAATAATTTTGTCATAATTCGGAGGTGCCGGACAGGCTGTCCGGCGTACATATGAACATGAACAACGATTCGTCAAACAACATACCACCCAAATCTGAACCCACCACCAACTGGTCCGAACTCGATGTTCGCAGTGAGGAGGTGCAGGAGATTATCGGCCGGCCGCCGCATTGGCTGATTCGCTGGGGGATTACCGCCTTTTTCGGTGTATTAGGGATGGTTCTTCTTTCAGCTTCCATCATCGAATATCCCGAAGTGATTCAAACCCCAATACGATTAACGGCGATTCATGCACCACAGACTTTAAAAGCACGCACTAATGGAAAAATAGTACGAATTATAGCACAAAATAACAGTCAAGTTATGGAAGGGGAGGTTTTGGGGTGGATGGAGAGCACGGCGAGCCATGAAGAAGTGATCCGGTTGTCGAATGAGGTGGACAGCATGCGAACCTGGTTGTTGGATGGTAAACTTTCTCGATTCCAGACTATGGAGAATGGTCTTACTCCATTTAGAAATCTGGGAGAGCTGCAAACGGCTTTCCAGAATTTTGAGCAATCCTACAGAGAGTTCAGAGATTTTTTACCCGGAGGATTTTATGAGCAGCAAAGGCAGATTTTAGAGCAGGAGTTGACGTATACACAACAACTTCTCGAAAAAATATATGAACAAAAACAGATTCAACAGAGAGATTTTGAGTTAGCCAATAGGGAGTATGAAATGCAAAAACAACTTGCAGAGAACGATTTCATAGCCCCTGTTGAACTGGCAAGGGCGGAGAGCGAGTTGTCAGCCCGCCGGCTGCCGCTTGAGCAGAGCGAATCGGCCATCATTAACAACCAACTATCGCAGACGGCAAAAGAAAAAGAGATCATTGAACTCGAAAAACGAATGGCGGAACAGCGCTCTGTTTTCCTGCAGGCAGTCAATATTATGAAAAGTGCAATTGATGAATGGAAACAGACCTATCTTCTCATAGCCCCTTTTGAGGGTGAGGTTGTGCACGCAGGTGTGATCCAGGAAAATCAGACTCTCTCAACAGGACAGGATCTGTTTTACATCCAGCCGGATAATACCCAATACTTTGGAGAGCTGATCGTTTCGCAGCGCTCCTTTGGAAAAATTGAAGAGGGCCAGCAGGTATTGGTCCGTTTTAGTGGATATCCTTACCACGAATTTGGTTCCGTCTATGGTCAGGTAGAATACTTTTCTGAATTTCCAGTCCAGGACAGCTTATTCTTTGCCAAAGTTCAGTTTCCTGACGGTCTCACCACCAGTTATGGGCAAGAAATACCACCACGAAATGGAATGACAGGTCAGGCAGAGATCATTACGCAGGATATGAGATTGCTTGAAAGAGTATATAATAACATGACAAAAGAGTTACGATGAACAAACCAGATGAAGTCCGGGACAAATTAGAGATCATCAATACCATATTGCTTCACGATGCTGACAAAATGAATAACAACGGTTTGTTAAATGGCAAGATGGGAATAAGTATATATTTTTTTCATCTTGCGAAGAATACATCTGATGGTAAGCACCAAGAGATTGCGGAAACTCTCATAGATGACGTATATCAAGAGGTAAGTAAAGGCCGTACGCCTCCGAACTTTGAAGACGGATTAGCTGGAATTGCCTGGGGGATAGAATATTTGGTCCAACAGGGCTTTGTGGAGGCTGAAACGGATGATGTCTTATCCGTTGTGGATGATAAAATATACCGTCACCTTGTATCGGCTGATGAGCTGCCCTCAGGAATATTAGAAGGTATCATGGGATATATCCTCTATATCTTATCGCGTTTAGAAGGAAAAGATATTCATGATGAAAGCACCGATAGCTTTATTTTTAAACGTTTGTTGATTGAATTGGTCAACCGGCTTGGTGATAACATTGAAAACAGAAAGTTTTCAACAGAGGAACCATTCTCATTTGATATTACTTGGGATCTTCCGATTTGTTTGATCTTGCTTGGTAAAATCAGAGTACTGAATATCTATAATGCTAAAATTGATAGAATTATAGATCATTTAACCCCTCTTGTGTTGTCTCTTTACCCGCGTCTATTAAGCAACCGATTATACTTGTTGTATAGCATTGAAGCACTATTGAAAGAAATTTCATTGGTTGATTGGAGAAAACATGCTGACCTTCTACAAGAGAATTTGCAGGTAGCGCATATCTTGCAAAATGAATTAAAAAATAAAAACCTTCTTTTTTTAAATGGAGTAACGGGTATTTCTTTGATAGCCCGCAGGATGTATCAAGTTGCCAGGGAGGAAAAATTTGTATTTAATCAAGAGGAGCTCATCAGAAAAATTACAGTTTCAGAATATTGGCAAGATTTGAAAAACGGGGATGTTCAAAGGAAAAGCTGGGGCTTGCTGTTCGGCCATGCCGGTATAGGATTGGAACTTCTGGAATTAACAAAAAAGGAGTTCATATCGTGATAGAGATCTTTGCAATATCGTCCCGCCAGGCTGTTAATCCTGCAATAGATGTATGAACAAACAATCCCCTCTGGGGATAAAAAAATTAGTTGATGATTATTGAGGAGGATAGGAATTATAAGGATGGCAAAAAAATCCTCCCCTTTTGAAGGGGAGAAATAAGACAGTTGTCGGTTAAAACCGAAAAACAGGTTATTTGATTAAGATTTTAGATGATGGATAACAGAGTAGATTTTAAAGATGTTACGTTTCTGATCCGCATAAAAGTGGATTCGATGGATCGGATCGAAAACTGTATGATGGTTATAGATTTTTTATCTGATCATTTTAAAACTAATATTCATGTCCTGGAGGTCAGAAATTATAAGAACAGGATATTGGAGAAGCTCCTTCCAAACGACGTGTTGGTCACTTGCATTGAGGATTATGATCCAGTATTTCATCAGACCAAATACCTAAATAGGATGGCTCAAAAGTGCCAAACTCCATACTTATCCATATGGGATGCTGATGTACTTGCACCTCCAGATCAAATGATTGAATCAGTTGAGCTGCTTCGAAAACAAGAGGTTGATTTTATAACTCCTTATAAAGCTGTTGCTTTGGACACTACAGAGTTACTTAGAGAGCTTTATCTTAAGAAAAGAGACATCCAGGTATTGCAAGAAAACCAAAACAAAATGATTCCAACTCGTTCTCCAAACCCTTCTGTCGGTGGTGCTTTTTTCGCAAACAAGGAAACATATTTTGAAGCCGGTATGGAAAATGAAAGATTTTATGGGTGGGGGGCTGAAGATGATGAGCGCATCATTCGGTGGGAATTATTAGGATACAGATACAAACGACTTGACGGTGTAATCTATCATTTAACGCATCAAAGAGGGAAAAACAGCACATTTTATACGAATAAAAAAGAAGAAATTGCCCGTTCAGAACTCTATAAAATTCTTGCAATGTCTAACCAGGAATTAGAAGAATATGTAAACAGATGGAATCACGAGAAACCAAATTAAATTTTAAGGACGTTACTTTCCTAATTCGTATCAGAGTTGATTCGATGGACCGCCTGGAAAATTTGCTAATGGTGGTTGATTACATGCGCTCTCATTTTGATACCCATATTGATGTTATGGAAACGGCAAAGCACAACAATCATATACTGGAAAAACTTCTTCAAGAAGAGATTACGTTAACATTCGAAGAGGACTACGATCCGATCTATCATTACACAAAGTATATGAATCAAATGGTTAAAAAATGTGATACAAAGTTTATTGCCGTTTGGGAGGCAGATGTCATTGTACCCATACAACAGATGGCTCAGTCTATAAGTTTGCTACGTAAAGATGAGGCCGATTTTGTATCGCCTTATAAAGAGAAAGCCTTTGATACGACGCACATCCTAAGGGAACTGTACTTTAAAACTCAAGACATCAATCTTCTCCAAGAGAATAAAGGAAAAATGATTGAAATGTATTCACCGAACCCGGTTGGTGGTGGGTTCCTTGCTAACAGAGAAAAATATATTGAAGCAGGGATGGAAAACGAAAAATTTTATGGTTGGGGAAGGGAGGATGGTGAAAGAATAAACAGGTGGAAAATTTTAGGATACCGATATAAACGAGTCAACGGGCCACTATTTCATCTAACCCATGAAAGAGGAATCAACAGTCAGTTTCATTCTCCCAAACAAGACGATATTAAAGCCTCCAAGGTTTTTCGGCTCTATGCGATGTCAAAAGAGGAGATGGTGGAGGAGATAGAAGGGTGGTGACAATTTTCTTTAGATATGAGTGTCTAAAGCATATAACCCCTAATATAATAGGGGTGCAGGTAAAATTTTATTTTAATATTCTATAAATAATCTGCAAATCTTAAAATAGAGTTTTGCAATTATTCACACTCCAGGTTTTACTTGAGGGATGAAGTATTGAACTAATTATCTAAATAAAACGGGGAAAAAGTATGAAAGATCTATTATCCGTAGGTCAAGTACTAAGTCGCAGTGATATGAAAGAGATTATGGCAGGTACAGCAGGATGTTATGAACAGTGCACCGATATTTGGATGGCTTGTACCGCTGCTGCACAATCAATAGGCTTGTTATCACCGGCAGGGCGTACTATGATTGAAGTGTGTGATGAACAAGCTGGTAATTGTTATGGAACTTGCCACCCTGAAGGCGGTGCAGGTATGCAATTATTTATGGATAGGTTATAAATTATGCCATTCTTATTTAAGCAAATAAGTCTTAGAAGGGTTAAACCTATACAAATGATGGTTTATATAGGTTTAACCTATTTTTTTCTTTCGTTGCTTGTCTCCTGTTCTTTTGAAATTCCTTCAAATAAGGAACAAGATGATCCTTATACAAATAATTTACTGAAGAATCTTACCGAAAAATCTATTACTCAAAATATAATATCATTACCAGAGGATATTGTACAACCAGTGATGATTGAAATTTTAAACAACAGGAAGAGTATTATTATAGCAGATAATGCAAAAAAAAAGCTCTTTTTTCTGGATGAAGACGGTGAGATTCTATCTGTAACCGGAAGATCTGGAAGAGGACCTGGCGAGTTTGAACTAATCACCGGCACACATATAGGTAATGATGATCACATGTACGTACATGATGCAATTTTAAAACGGATAACTGTTTATGCAGTTGAAAATAATGAACTAAGATTATTGGATACCATAGTTTATGAAACTCCGGAGTCGCATACGTTATACAATATTTTTATAAATAAACAAGGAATTTATGGTTTGTACAATGAATCAGAAGGATTTCATACACCCGAGAATCGATATATATTATATCAACTGGATAAAAATTTTAAGCCCATTGAGCAAAAACTGACTTTTCCAGGAGAGATACGAAAAGTGAGAAATACAGGTGATTTTTTATTATATGGCCCCCATGATTACAGCAATGATTACTTGTGGAGCCACAATGATAACATGTTCTATTATACCAACAATTACGAGGCGCTGATAAAAGGCTATCCTTTTCAAACCGAAGAGGATATTGTTATTTACGAAACAAACTTGCCTGTACGCCCTAATAACGATTATTACCTGGCTACCGCTGACAGTGCTTACAATTTTGATTCCAACAAAGATTATTGGGCATATCTGGAGAACCTTGAAACACTACCAGTACTTTCGGGAATTTGGACAGATAATACTCATATCATACTCAGCATTAGGCCGGCCCCCGGTGATGATATTGTCATGTTATGGCTGCACCAGGAAAAGAATGGAATGAGTTATTTTATGCTGCCAGCGGAAACAGGTGTAACAAGATACAAAGAGAACATATTATACAGTATCGTAGAGGAAAAAGATGGTAAACATTACCTGATTAAAACAATGTTTGAGTCTTGAAAGTTAGAATCATGAAAGATGCGAATAGTAACTCAACGGAGAAGAAGAATCGATCGAGTCGGAATCTAATCAGGCGACTAATAAATTCCATGTCTTACTTGAAGCATTAAAACTCTTGAGCCGCCGTGAGAGTGAGGTGCTGCAAAAGGTAGCAGAAGGGAAAACCAATCGTGAAATTGCGGAAGAGTTCTGCTTGAGTGTCCGAACCATTGAGAATACCCGCGCGCGAATTTGTAAAAAGCTGGATCTGAAAGGAAGAGGCAGCTTGAAGAAATGGACTGATACATACTATAAAGAGCAGATAGACTGACTACTCAAAATATTGAGTAAAATATTTTGTCCATTTTTTAATACACTTAATCACAACAGATAAAAAAATTCGCGAGTCCACGAAGATTGTGAGTACCAAAGTTAAATATCTCATTAGTGTTGTACTGATTCTTCTCGGGGTTGTGATGTTGGTTTTACTTCAACCTGCGGAGACTATAGAACCATCTGTGGAACTTCCCGACTCGGTTTCTTTATCTGTGCCTGTAGATCTACAGTTTTTAGGAGATAGGATGGAGGAATTGGTTATGAAGCAGAAGTCAAACGAGCCCAAAATTTTACCCTTGATGGTGGTTACAACAAAAATTTGTCCGCCCTGTGTGAATAATATGGATGATTATGCCAATCTTTTGAAAAACGATCCCCTGTTTTTTGAACCGACACTTGTATTTGTGGATGTTGAAAAAACTGCTGCGGAACGATTTGTTGCAACGACTGATCTGGATATTACCTTCAAATTGATTCGTTCGGAAGATGCAGTCTCTCTGTTTCTTGAAGCAGAACAAAATTTAATGTTTGTGGATCCCACGGAACAAGTTGTATTTCATGATATTGTAATCCCGAATGGGGTAACACAACTTGCATATAAGGAAGGAGAGCTTCATGAAACCGTAGAGCTATGGAAACGCAGGTTAGCAGAAAATACGGTTCGACATTCTCAAGATCTAAACGAAACGTTTCATACACCCAACAACCCTTAACAAAAAAAGGAGAAATCATCATGAAAGCAGAAGCAAAAAGAAGTAACCTTCTTGTATTATTATCAGTGGCATTCTTTTTATGTACGAGTGCATTCACTCTGATACCTGAGGCTAATAACGCAAATGCATCGACACAATCAATTTGCTGGACGTGTAGTTTAGGACCTGGCGGAGTACCAACAGGTTGTGCAATTGCTGAATTTTGTGGGATGACTACTTGTAATCCCTTAGGTGGCTGTGAATTAAGTGGTGTCCTCTGTGGCAGTGATTGTGGAGGTGGCGGTGACCCGGGAGAGCCTGGAGAAACAGAAGATCCCGGCTAACGGTGACATCAAGATTGAATAAATTATAAATAATCTATTAACCGGCACTTTACAGAATACTTGGTGCCGGTTTCTTCTATTCAGCAAGAAAAAATATGTCGAATATTTATAAATACTCTATTGTTTTTGAGGCCCTGCTGTTGTTTGTATTCATTTCCTGTAGTCGCTCTGGGGAAACCAACAAGCCCGTAGAACCCACTCCAATCGTTGAAAGTACCACTGACTTGATCATCGGTGCAGAAGATCAGCCGCTGGAACACCAATTGGGACAGCCAATTGCCGTTCGTACAGACAGCATTGGCAATATTTATATAGCGGATAAGGCAAGTTTGGAAATTAAAGTTTTTTCAAAAAATGGTGAATATCTTAGGTCTTTGGGAAGGAGAGGACGTGGGCCTGGCGAATTTCATGATATTAGCCTGATGGAATTTACTAAAGAAAACGATCTTGTAATTCTGGACCGACGTTTGTTACAATATGTTTATATCACCAAGGAAGGCGAATATCTCTCATCACATCCAGTAGACATATCAGGTCAGCTTACCCAATATTATCCTGCTTCCATATCTTTTGCAGGGAGTCGGAATATCGGGCTTTTTTTAAACGGAGCAGTGCCGGACCGTTCTCCTATGTTTGAGCGGAAACTGTTTCATGTTTATGAGAATGATTTTCAGCAGCAAAAGTATGCTTTGTTTCCGTTTAAAGAATTGGGGATGAGTGATAGATTTGCATGGGTGAATTTAATGTATTATCCAGGCAGTTTTTCTATATCAAAAGATCGCACCCGTATGATCTATTCGCCGGGTATTTATACCGGCAAACTGTTTATGTTCACAAAAGATATGGATGGACGATGGATTTACAATCGAACGATTACAGGCAAAGTACCTCCCGAGAAGCCATACATTGTATATGAGTCTGAATCAGCCTTTGAAATGAATAAACATCTTCCTCTAACTCGACAACTTTATTTCTCGGGAGGTCCATACTTAGGTCGCATAAATTATCTGGATGCGGGTATACATTTTTTGGATAATCATCAGTTTGTCCAGTTTTATGCCGATTGGATGGAACCCGAAAAACAGGATTTAGAAAGAACAGAGAACCAAATTAACCTGTTCGCTCAAGTTTTTTCTCAAAACGGAGAGGTCATCGAATCCGGTTATGTCGCCACATTGACGATCGACAGATATTATTTGCCCCAGACATTGGTCAACTGGAGAGATCATAACGGTTCTTTTTATCTATTGGACCCAGGTGGGGGGAATCAGGTACCAACTATTCGAAGATTTTCAATTGATATTCTTGAATAATATATAGATTTAGCGGTTATTGACCTGTATACGTAATAATTGTAAAAGTTTGTATGCCTGAGAGATTTCAATTGTTCTATTCAACAAGAAAGAATATGTCGGATATTAATAAATACTCTATTGTTTTTTTGGCAGTACTGTTGTTTGTATTCGTTTCTTGTAGCAAATCTGACACTCATCAACCCATAGACCGTACCCCCACCATAGACATTTCCATTGATTTGATCATCGGTGCAGAAGACCAGCCGCTGGACTATCAGTTGGGACGTCCCATTGCCGTCCGAACGGATGAGGAGGGCAATATTTATATTGCCGACCGTGCCAGTAAACAGATCAAAGTGT
This sequence comes from Rhodohalobacter sulfatireducens, assembly GCF_022012475.1. Taxonomy (GTDB): domain Bacteria; phylum Bacteroidota; class Rhodothermia; order Balneolales; family Balneolaceae; genus Rhodohalobacter; species Rhodohalobacter sulfatireducens. The sequence continues at coordinate 13,398 of NZ_JAKLWS010000006.1, read as the reverse complement.
TTGATGAGGAGGGGAATCACCTTAAAAACCTTGGTGGAAGAGGCAGGGGCCCTGGTGAGTTTCAAGATATTGAATTAATGGAGATAACTCCGGATGGTGATTTGGTTGTGATGGATAGAGGTTTGCTAAAATATAAGGTCATTTCAACCGAGGGCGAGTTCGTGGAGGCTTGGCCATATAACCTATCCAAACAGTTCTATCCTCAAGGTATCTCGTATATGAATGATGAGATACTTGCGCTTTTCCTAAATTCCTCATCAGCAGAAGATATTCAAATATTTAATCGTGATTTGTTCCATGTTTATACCACTGACTTTCAGCAGAAAAAATCTTCATTTGTGCCATTCAAAGATCTTGAGCTTAAAGGGATGTTTCCTTGGATTTTGATGGCGTATCATCCAGGCAGCTTCAAGTATATAATGGACCAGAATGTACTTGTTTTTTCACCGGGAGTTTATAATGGTTCTCTCTTCATGTACAAAAAACAAGCCAATGGAAACTGGGAATTTGACAAAACTCTTCGAGGTAGCCCCCCTAATGTTATGCCCTATGAGGTTTTTGATTCTGAACAAAAATATATCCAAGCAGTTGAAAACCAAGACCCCAAGGCAATTAAAGCAAATTTTCGGGATGGAATATATATGGGCAGACAATTGAGCATGGACGCGGGATTGTACCGTCTTGAGGATGGACGAATTGTACATTTTTATGCTGAGTGGAGAGAAGGATACACCAAGAGTCCTGATTCAAATACCCACCTAATGGATCTTTATGTTCAGATTTTTGATCAGGATGGAAGCCTCCGGGCGCACAGCTACCTGTTTGCTTATCCGGAGCGGCATCAATTTGCCCAATATTCGCCAGTGAACTGGAAAGACGAAAAAGATCGTTTCTACCTGTTTGCCTCTCCTAATGATATTCCGACCGTTCGCCGGTTTTCGTTGGGGTTGTCAGAATGATTTAGGAAATCAACCATCAAACAAGCTGTAAAGATCTGACTTGATAGTAGTTTTGATGGGGAATTGGGAAAAGAGAGAGTGGGGGACTGGGCTGAATGGGTGAAAAATTCTCCCCTAAAAAGGGGAGACACAGAGGCCTGCACTACGAAGCATTTGCGTAGTAGTGGGTGTTCAAACGTTAATCTCAATATGAATGGTTTTCTCACACAGTCATCAGATGAGTAAGATGGCTTGGAATAAAGTACCTGCCTCAAACACTCATCGGATGTCTCAGTCCCGCCTAAATATTTCACCTGATGATCTTGCAATAAAGTGAATCCTTACAAAAATTGGATTTGACGTAATCATCAGGTTTTCATTCACTCTAATTGTTTTTTTATAGCCATCATTGTTTTCTTGAATTTTGGCAGATCCTCTGTCACCGACTCCCATACAAGATCCAGATCTACGCCAAAATATTGATGAATCAATAGATCGCGCATTCCCGCAATTGCAGTCCAATCAGTGTCTGAGTACTGATTGGTCAGTTCTTTATCGAGTTTTTTAACGGCTTCCCCCATTACTTCAAACTGACGAATCACTGCACTTTGAGTTTTCAGGTCTTGTTAGAACTCTTCCATTCCCATGCCTGAAACGAATGACTGGATAAGGTCTATAGCCTTCAGTATGTCATTAACATAAAGTTTTTGATCCCTCATATTTCAATCAAATCCTTCCCTACCCGGGGACGCAATTCTTTCTTGAGACTTTTTTCGGGGACAACATCCACAGAGACGCCAAGTTTTTTTTCAAGATCATTGGCTAATCCAGCCCAACCAAACAATGATGCTCCTTTATGGAAGCGTACCAACAGATCAATGTCACTGTTTTTATCAGCCTCGTAGCGGCTGTACGATCCAAAAATTCCAAGAATTTCTGCCTTATACTTTGTCTGAAATTCCGATTTATGCTCCCTGAGAATCGATTTGATCTGCTCAATGTCAATGACACGGGAATTTTCCATAGGGCTGTTTAACTTGTTAATTTTAAAAAAGTATAATACCAGTTACGATATCTACTTAAAATTAACAATAGTGAAGATAATTTTTGTTTGCACTTTGTTACTCTTAATAGGCGGGTTGAAGGTATACTTCATCAGGCATCTAAAGCCTACCGAGATCATTAATTCAAATGAACAACGGTACATCCCGATCCGCCGCTGTCCCACGGCGCAATTTCAAACGATTTCACTTCAGGTCGTTTTTCAAGATGCTCATGAACCAGTTTGTGTAGAATACCCTCGCCTTTTCCATGGATAATTTCCACCTGGCTGAGGCCGCGGGTCAGCGCATTATCGAGGTATTTGGTGAGCTCTTTCATCGCTTCGTCGCCGCGTTTTCCTCGCAAATCGAGGGAGGGTTTTACAGACAAATCCGTATCCTCTGACAGACTGTATGCCCGTGTTTTTATTGATTTCTTCTCTTTCTTCGGCGGATTGGTTTTCACCAGCTTGTTCAGGTTAGATTTGATCTTCATTCCATTTACCAAAACTGTGGCTTTCTTTCCTGAAAGTTCAACCAGCTCACCCGATGTATTGCTGTCCTCAATAAGCACGTAGTCGCCAACTTTGGGTTTCTCTTTACTTCGGAACGGCTTTTCCTCCTGCTCAACTTTTTCCTTGTCGGACTTGATCTCTCTCTTCGCTTCAAGGATATCACGGCGGGCTTCGGTAATTTTTTCCTTGTCTTCACGCCCTTCACTCACCACCTTCTCAACAGCCTGTTCAATCCGCTGATTCGCCCCCTTCATAATCTCTTCAGCATCTTTGTAAGCCTTTTCGAGGATCTTTTTCCGCTTATTTTTTATGTTTTTCTGATGTTCTTCGTAATCCTTTTCTCTCTTCTCAACCGACCTGAGTCGTTTTTCATACTCCCGTTTCAACTGCTCGAACTCCTGCATATTCTCTTCCAAACTGACAAGGAGATCACCCATGGAATCTCGCTTCTCTCCCAGTAGCTCCCGAGCCCGCTTCATCACCTCTTTCGGAAGGTTCAGCCGGTCGGCAATTTCAAAGGCGTAACTGCTGCCGGGATATCCTTTTTTGAACCGATAGGTGGGAGTGAGGTTCTCCTGGTTGAATTCCATTGCACCGTTGACCACCTTATCATGCTCATGGGCAAAAACTTTGAGTGATCCGTGGTGTGTTGTGACGATCACACGTGAACCCATTTCAATCACTTTTTCAACAAATGCCTGGAAGAGCGCGCCACCTTCTTCGGGATCCGTTCCGGAACCCGCTTCATCAATCAAAACCAAAGAGTTCTTTTTGATCTTTTGTAATGTGTTTCTCATCCATTGCAGGCGCGATGAAAATGTACTCAGGTCGTTTTCTATGGACTGATCATCCCCGATATCGATATAAATTCCATTCAGCACGGGCATTTTTGAATCGGGCTGAACCGGGATCGGAAAGCCGCTTTGCAGCATTAAATTCAGCATTCCAACTGTTCGCATCGCTACAGATTTACCACCTGCGTTGGGCCCGGTTATCACCAGTGCAAGCTCATCCGGGTTCATCTCCAGGTTAAGCGGTATGACCGGTTCCGGATCTTTTAAGGATAAATTTTTGAGTACCAGGTTGGGATTCATCGCCCGGATCAAATTCAAACGGCCATCGGAACTCAATTCAGGAATGCTGCCCTCGAGGTTCAGGCCAAGTTTTACACGGGCGTGGATGGCATCAAACTGTGCAATGATAGGGATATTCCGTTCAAGAGTATCCGAGTATTTCCCGACTTCGGCAGTCAGCTCCCGTAGAATTCGTTCAATTTCACGCTGTTCTTCCGATTCAAGCTGTCGAATTTCATTGTTGATCTGAAGCGCTTCAACCGGTTCAAGGTATATTGTCTGTCCCGTTGAAGATACATCGTGGATAAAACCATCCACTTTGCGTTTGAATTCAGCCTGGATGGGAATCACCATGCGGCCGCTTCGGATGGTGGGTCCTTCATCTGATGTCATGCCCTTTTTGGAGACTCGACGCATCACTGAGTGAATAGTATCCCGAAGCCGATTTCGCTCCCGGTTCAGCTTACCGCGAATTTTTTTCAGTTCGGAACTGGCATCATCCCGCAGCTCTCCATTGTCGGTTACTACACGTTGAATTGCTTTTTCCACCGGTTGATGGTTTACAAGCCGCTCTGAGAGAGATGACAGGTTTTCAAGATCGAGCTCATTCTCTTTAAAGAAATTTTTGAGGGTTCTGCCTAACCGGGCATTTTCAAGGACGATGAGGAAATCTTCAAGCGGCAGCGTACTTTCTTTGATCCGGCTGGCTTTCAGGATATCGGTAACATCATCTATCACGGAGAGCGGATGATTTGAACTGCTCTGAAGAATCTTCATCCACTCAGAGGCAAGACTGAGATTTTTGGAAACTGTTCCAGGGTCGGTAGCCGGAGATAGGTTGTGTAGAAACTCCTTGCCGTATGGAGTATAGGTATGCTTTAATGCAGCCTCCAATACGGCTTCAAACCCGAGTTTTTGATAAGCTTTTTTCGTTTCGATACTTGTCTCTGAATCCATGTGTGAAAGGTCGTGAACTTTTTACGAAATATAAATATGATACTGAAGAGAGCTTTTCTTTGTAAGTGTAAACTCATTGTATCTTTTCTGTCCTTTTGTCTTGATACAAAAGAACGAAAAAATCAAGGCTGTGAATAGTTGCCGGCGGACACGAGTTCACCGTGGAATCCTTTCCCCAACGGGATCCCTACGGGGCAATGGTCCATCTCGCTTTCAGCCCTTACATTCCGCTTCTCACCGGTATGAAAGGATTCTTCTCACGGTTCAATCGTTGTCCTTTATTCCGCCAACTATTCAAGGCCAATCTTTTCCTATTTCTGTAAGCTTCCACTTATAAAATTATTCAAAATATTGATATTATTTAATTTATGGTTTCTTAGATGCTATCTTTCAGAGTACTATGTTTTCCAAATTTTGGAAAATATGATTTAATGGTCTCTCGTAAATAGTTCTTTTTTAAGATTGATTCATATTCTTTCAATGGCTATCTATTAGCTTCAAAATTCTGAATTTTTTAATCCAAGGACTGAGATGTCATGAAGTTATACCAGGTTGATGCATTTACGGACAAAGTGTTTTCAGGAAATCCGGCAGCTGTTGTACCATTAGACAGTTGGTTGAGTGATGAAGAGATGCAGAATATATCTGCTGAAAATAATCTTTCTGAAACAGCCTATTTCGTCCACGAGTCTGATGACAGTTACAGCATTCGATGGTTCACGCCAAAAACTGAAGTGGATATTTGCGGCCATGCCACTCTTGCTTCTGCTCACGTATTGTACGAACAGATGGGGTTTGATGGAAAGAAGGTGGTGTTTCAATCGAAAAGCGGTGAGCTCACAGTTGAAAAAAAGGATAATATTTATTGGATGAATTTTCCCTCAAATCCACCGGAGCCGATCCCTGTTCCAAAGTTGTTGCCGGAGGCCATTGGCACAATACCAATCTACACAGGTGTTAACAGGGATATGTTGGTTCTGTTACAAGATGAGAGTACCGTTAAGTCCATAAAACCGGACTTTGCATTGCTGGAGAGGATGGAAGTTCGGGGGATTATCATCACCGCCAAGGGCGACCATTGTGATTTTGTGAGTCGCTTTTTTGCGCCCTCGATGGGAATTTATGAAGATCCGGTAACCGGTTCTGCACACTCCATTTTAACTCCATTTTGGGAGAAACGGCTGGGTAAATCGTCTCTTGAAGCTCGCCAGATTTCAAAACGGGGTGGGAATATTATGTGCAAACAGAAAGAGAACAGGGTGGATATCGGGGGTGAAGCCGTTACATATATGATTGGAGAGATCAACAATTGATGTTGTTCCTGATTTTAGTATTGGGTGGTGTAGTCGCCGGGATATTAGCCGGACTTTTTGGCATCGGTGGTGGAATTTTGTTTACGCCCATCCTCTTTTTGGTATTCACGTCAGCGGGACTTGATAATCCTACACCATGGACCATCGCAACGGCTCTGTTTTGTACTTTTATTGCATCCATCAGCAGCTCCATTCAACAGAGAAATGAGAGAAACTTTTACTGGAGGGAGGGAGTTCTCGTTGGACTTGTTGGCAGTATTGGCGTTTATCTTGGAAAATTGATCGTCACCTCACCCTATTATACAAAAGATGTTTTTGTATCACTTTTCTCTGTTCTCTTGGTTACTGTAGCCGTTCTTTTCTACCGGAGAAGTCGGACAGATATAAATCTCCAGGTCACAAGAGATTCGTTTGGCGTTTCAAAAGCGGGTGCGGCGGGTGTTTCCGGAGGAATTATTGCGGCCCTTGCCGGTGTGGGAGGAGGCATTGTACTTGTTCCGATTATGAACCTGGTATACAAACTAAAGTTGTCGAAAGCGGTCAGTATCTCTTCGCTGGCTATCGTATTAATCTCACTATCCGGCTGGCTTCAATATGCTTTATTATCCGGCAGTCACCAGGGATTAACCGAATATGCACTTGGTTATGTGGATTTCGGATCGGGCTTACCGTTGATTATCGGTGCATTTGGCGGTGGATTTTTGGGAGTCAGAATTGGCCATTCACTGGACCAGAAAATCCTTCAAATCGCTTTTTCTTTGCTGATACTGATCATCGCTGCCATGATGATCAGCAGTATCGCCTGATGGCGAAGACAACAATCAATCGTCAAAAAGTAGATTGATTTGTTTCTTGAGGGGGTTTGATCTTTGTCAGGAGAAAGAAGACTGCAACTCCAAGCAGGAAAATTCCGAGTGAAAAAATGAGATTCATAAAGCTTGGCCGGATAATGATGAGTGCAGTAATAAACTGAACAACAATGATCGTGATAAGTATCGTAGCGATCGATTTTCTGCCGATCTGGTTAATCACAAATGCACCCAGCGGAGCTCCGAAAATGACCACAGGCAGGCATACAAGCAGATAGTTGATCGCTTCGGCTTGCATGGTATCCAGCACAAAAACATTCAGAAAGGTACCGAGTATAGCGTTCGATGCCATCAATATAACAGAGGTGGGAGTCGCTATTTTTTCTGAGAGGCCATATTTCAGCACAACGAATGCGAATGTACAGATATCAATCCCATTACCGAAGACGGAGCTAAACATACCACCAAGAACTCCAATCAATAATAACTCGACTTTTTGGTAAGTGGTTAGAACCGGTAGCTGTTCTTTACTGTCACGCTTTTGGACAAAATTTACGACCCATAGGGCCATCCCAAAACTCAACCAAAAGGAGACGAACATCATCTTCGCATAGCTGGGGGTAATCAGCGGAACGATGAAGTAGGAACCAAAAATGATACCGATTGCACCACCGACCCCGGCTATCAACAGGTAGTTTTTTTCAATTTTAATCTTTGAAAGAAATATCCAGATTGCTGCAAAGCTCATTCCAAAACTTTGAATGGCAAAGCTGAAATTTCTGGCAACATCCGGGCCAATATTGAATAGTAAAGTCATCGCCGGATAAGCTATTGCGCCACCGCCTTCAGAACTGGCACCGGCAACAAATGAGCCGAAAATCATGGTCACCGTCATAAACCAGTTATCCAGAAAGAGGGACCAGTTTTGTGTGATACTCATGAATATGGCCCATCCGAGAACCATCAAAAAAGCTAAGAAAAGAAAAATTTTCAGTTGCGATTTTAATGAGGTCATAAAAGTGGTGTGCTAAAACTAAGCTTTGGTTCGACGTATGAATTATTATCCAATTGTACTGATGACAGACCTCAAACAATATGGATGACAGATTAGTGCCGCCTGTTAAAACTTTATTTCTGTAAATGATTAGCGATAGTGTAAAGAATCTAATCGATAAAGCCAATGGGTTTTGCTTCTTTCCCGCTAATTCTGAAAAACCATCTCATACATTTGTGAGCCGGATCTACAGGTTCTAAGAACATCATGGGGCATCCTCCCGGAATAAGCATAATTCCAGCGGCTTTGGCTTTATCAACAGCTTCTTGATTATAACTTCCCCCACCGATGGATTTGTGAATCCATACTTTTTTGATGTTTAGTTCAATGCATTCGTCCATAACAGAGGGTGCAACATCCGGATGGGTGGCAATTACTACGAGTTCTAAAGCTCCGGCTATGGAGCTCAGGGATGGATAGCTGGTATCTCCCTCCACTATTTTGGCGTTGGGATTTACAGGGTAAACGTTGTAATTCTTCTCCCGAAGCTTTTTATAAATAGTATTTGCAGCAACATCACCTTTTGATGATACACCACAGACTGCAACATTTGTTGAATTCAGGAGTGATTTTGCAGCTTCATTCAATGGGTTCATGATGATCTCTCTCTACTTTATTTCTCGTATATCTGAAATCTACATCCTGTTGATATAGATTTGATGAAGAAGACAGGCATAGAAGGAATTGAATAATGTAAAAAATGAAAATAAAAGTGTAACAAATCACTTTCTCAAGCATCCTAACAATAGAAGCGACAATAAATGTGGCTCAATAAGTTTAAACATCGATTAGCAACTGAAGTTTTAGTGATATGAAAACTTGTGTATTGTTTCCGAATGCTTTTTCATACAATTATATAGAAGGGTCTGTGGCACACTCCATGGATATTCCAATAGCTCAGGAACTCCATTTGAGTCCCCAGGATTTAAGTGAGACTTTTCCGGGACGGAGAAAAATGCGAAGGGGATTGTCTCTTTTTTCACCGAATGGAAAAAGTAAAACAGAAGAAAAACCGCGATTGTTGCATGTTGAAGACAGCGCTCAAATTCGTCTTCTTGTTTCAATATTTTTAAAAAACGAGTTTGAAATTGTAAGCGTGGAAAACGGTGAAGAAGCCATCAAAGAAGCCGAATCAAATAAATATGACCTGATTTTGATGGACATTAATTTAGGAAACGGAATTGATGGATTTGAAACGGCAAAAAAAATCAGGGAGATTGGTAATTATAGTGAAATACCCATAATTGCTCTTACTACCAACGATTACGACCACGTTCGCGATGAATGCATCTCATCCAGAATGAATGCCTACATTCAAAAACCTTTTGACAAAGCCTACCTTTTGGGAATTATCCGAGAGATCAATAAACACCAAGCCAAGAAAAAAAGTTAAAAAAATTCTGACATGACTAGCCACCAATCATCCATAAAAGAAAGAATCCACGATTTTATTGATGGAAATCTTTCACCTGAAGAAGTCGATCAACTATGGTCGGAGTTAATAGCTCGACCGGACGATCTCGACTATTTGCAAACTCTAGCTACTCTGAAAAAGATGGGAGCTGAAGGGAAATTCGATCATCTCTATGAAGCTGAACCGAACGTTGTCCCAATCTCTGCTGCCAAAAAAGAAACGGCGCCAACTACATTTTACGAGAAATTCAAGCCCTACATTGCTGCGGCAATGGTAATTATTATAGGTTTTGCAATTCTTTTTAACCTGATGTCAGATGTGCAGCAAACTCAGGATGCCGGCCCGATCGCTATGATTGAGTACGAAATTGAACGGTCTGCCGATAATCAAACTATGCTGGACAACTATTTGCAGGAAGCGGTGAGCCTTGCTACAAGTGGAAACCTCGAAGCTGCTTACGCGCAGATTGACGAGGCATCTTCTCTTGAACTAACGACCGAGCAAAGCATTGACCTTAGAATGGTTAAAGGTGCTATTCAATATAACACCAAGAACTACTCCGAAGCCCTGGAAACTTTCCAAACCATCAACGGTACTGAAGGAATTGGATTGATGAATCTCGAGAAAGGAACATGGTACTTAGCTAACACTCAACTTCAACTTGGTATGAGAGATGAAGCGATCGAGAGCATGGAGACAGTCATTGAACTTGACGGATCATTCAGCCGAGTGGCAAAAAATAAATTAGAATCTATCAGGCAACCTGCCAGTTAAGAACCAACCGCTTAAAAAATCCAGGATCTGATCAGAGCTTTTCTTTGATAAGCAAAAAGTGATACAAAGCTGAGTCCAGTAATCAAAAGGCCCGAAAGTAACAGCTGAATTAAAAACTGGTAGTTGTTTACCGGAGGGTCAATATTCCCGTACATGATAAATGCTCCCCAAAGATACGGGTCACTATTTGAGTTGTTCAGGTAATGTAAACGTGCTTCTCTGAGTGCATTCGCTTTATTTTTTCCTTGATTAAGAGCAGCATAGAATTCAGTAGATATTTCCGAAGCAGTTTGATCACGTATCGGCCAAAGATTAATGGATAAACTTTGAGCACCGGCGTAGGCAAAGGCTCTTGAAAAGCCAAGAATTCCCGCCCCCTTCAAATAACCACCGGAACCGGACTCACAAGAACTCAGGAATATAAGATCCGCATTCAGGTTTAGGTCGAAAAGCTCGTAAGCATGAACAATACCGTCGTTTTCATTGTCCGTGCTGTCTTCTTGTATTGATCTGTTGTTTGAATACATGTAGAGTGAAGAGAAGAGAGGGTTTTCATCATCTACTTTGCTGTGTGTAGCCAGGTGAATGATTTTTGCCTTTCCGGCAACACTCCTGAAGTTACTTTCTGTGCTGTTGTCGTTAATAAAAAATCTATTATTACTGAATTTATTTAATTTTTCAGCACTATTAGTTACTTCTTGCGGACTGAATGGCAGATCGGGTAAATCAGGATGGCCCGCCTGTGTAAAGTTACTAATACCAAATCCCGCCAGGTCATAACTGAAATTACTTCGTGAAGATCTGTTTGAAAGATCTGTAAGGGTATTTAGATAACTTACACTGTAATTTTCAATTAAATATTCCGAGGATCCATAACTGTTCTTTGCATTTACCGGGCTAACGGGAAGAATTTCAATAGGAATTCTGTAAAAAATTCCATCCGGAATCATATAGATATGTTCAATGCCAGAAGGTATATTTTCGGCAAAGTAAGTTCTGTAGATCTCATGAAGTAGGTTCAGATCCGTTGACGCATGGCCAAAACTTTGAACAGTGTTTTCTAGCAGTTCCATTTGCTCGTCCCTGCCGGGATAAGACTTCATGTCAATTCCATCATGAGTAATAAAGTATTGGAATATCTGATCCTCAAAAGTTGAAAAATAGATGATCATCTGATTTGAACTCAATGCATCCATCGCCTGAGGCAGCAACTCTTCATACTCGCTGGTTGAGTAGTTCGGGAAAGCCTGGTTTAGCAGATTGTTGCGTTCAGCATTTGCATTTGCCAGTTGATTTCCCAGATATATTTTTTGTTCCTCCGTAGCATTGGAATATCTGCTTCTCAGATCTTCAATTTTATTGCTCAGGTTATGATCCCTAATCAGTTCTTCTTCACTTAATATCTGTGATTTTAAAAGTGGATTGTTAAAAAATCCTGTTCTTGAAAGATTTCTGAGTCTGCCATTTATGGCAATCGCTTCTTCATAATTTTCTGATTTTCGCAGAAGTTCAGTGTGAAGTTGGAATGCTTCTGAAAACTCTTTATCCATTCGCATGTGGCCGGTTTGCATGTCTGCACTGTCTTGCAGCCAACGAAAGATCTCATCAACTGCAACTAATGAAATTGCAAGAGCATCTTCAACCGCTCCTCGATTTTCAAGTAGTTTGATTTTTACATTTTTTCCAAGCACTTCCAGGTTGAATGGTATCTGCTCAAGTTCATCGTTTGAGATTAGATGAATCAGACTATCAGCCTCACTAAAACGGCTGTTATCGGTAAGCATATTGCTGAAGCGTACGATTGCCTGTGTTTTATTTCTAGTATCACCTCTGGATTCACTAATTCTTATTGCCTCTCTAAAAAATCTTTCAGATTCAGTAGAATTACTGAGTACGTGATGCGTCTCACCCAAATCCAGATAACTATTAAAAAGGTGTTGATAGCTATCAGTTTGCTGAGAAAGTTTCAGTGCATCATTTAAATAAATGAGTGCTTCTCCAGGTAAATCTTCTATTTCTCGCTTGTATATACCTAATGAAAGGAGTACTTCTGATGTTTCAGTTGGAAGATTAAATCTTTGAGATAGCTCCAGTGCTTGATTTAAATAATTGAGTGCTAACTCTGTTTCGCTCTGTCGACGGTAGAAGATGAATAAATTCCGTAAAATTTCTATTTGTTGTTCATAATTATCTTCTCTTTGTGCAATTTCGAAGGCTTCAAGTTGAAACTGGACAAAGCGATCAAACTGTCCCGTGTTAAGATAGCTAACTGCAAGATTATTGAAGAGTACTGTTCTATAACTCGGTATTAGATTTTCTAAGTTTTTTTCGTAAATATTTTCGAATTGCTGAAGTGCTTGACGGATATTTCCAATTCGGAATAATGTTATAGCATAACTCATTTTTACCGATAGAAGCCTTTCATCAAAACCCAGAGCCTGGGCAAGAGATATTAAAACTTCTTCATAAATCTTTAACGCATCTGAATAATATCCTGAAGTACGTGCTGAAAATGCTATTCTGTTATACAAATTGAAGGTGAAAGTAGTTTTGGGAAGAGGATTCGACTCAATTAAATAATTACTGGCCTCGTATGCTTTGTTAAAATCACGGAGATCATCATACCCATAAACAAGAGCCTGTATAATTAATGCAGATCGGAGTGGGAATTCATCAAATGATTCTCTACTTAAGGTTTCATGCCAATGATTTAACAGAGCTTTTGCGTCTTCTTTGAGGTCTTCAGGAATCTGAACCATCATAAATAGGTATAAATCATCTGGCGAAAAAGGACGAATTGAGTAAGTCTCGGAATTTATGATGCCATTAAGAATGTTTATTGTTTCCTCAACATCGCTTAATTCACTTTCTGTTAGCTCGGAAATGATCTCCTCTCTTTTCTCTCTCCCTGCTTCAAAAAGCGCATAGCGCAAGTAGACAGTATTATCTGTTATTTGAAATAATGCATAATAATTTTCACTCAGCCTATTATAAAGTGTTGTATTAGCATCTGTAGTATCAAGTTGTGTCCGCTCTTGAACATTAAGCCAATTGTTGTAAATAGTTTGCTCCTCAAATTGATCAGCTTGAACTGATAAAAGCTCGGATGGATTTAGTAATACAATTAATAATAAGAGCGGGTAATTATAAATCCGTTTACACATATCTCATGGAGAAAAAACTTGAAGTTCAATAAAAGGTAGCTATTCTCCTGAATTTTTTCCGAGCAAGTTACTCTCGGTTACGGTGATCGTCAGAAGGTTCAATGTCGAGCAGATCTTCCTGGTCACCGCCGTGGAAATAGCCGGGAGCTTCAGCGGACTGAACCGGGGATTCGGCCGATACGGCAGGCGCATCCGGGGCGTTGGTCTCGGAGAGGTTGGCCTCGGTGATTCCGGCGCATCCGGCAAACAGGGCAATAATTACGGTGGCAGTTAACAGTCGGAGGTTGTTTAAAGCTTTCATAATGGTGTGTGTATTGAATTTAAAATTGGTTTGAGCGATTGAGCGG
>NZ_JAKLWS010000069.1 GCF_022012475.1 Rhodohalobacter sulfatireducens | reverse complement strand
GACAAAATTCTGCAACCGTTTTTTACTACGAAGAAAGGCACGTCTGGAACGGGGCTTGGTCTTAGTATTACTCATGATATTATTAAAGCACATGGCGGAAGTTTGGATGTTAAAACCGATTCATCCGGTACTAATTTTACGATCACTTTAAATCCTTAAACCGATGAATAGCAAAATCTTTAAAGTGGGTGTACTGGCAAGCTTTATTCTTCTGAATATTGCCGGGCTGAACTTTGCCCAAGATTCATCGATTCAATTTGAGACATTTCCAATACCGGGAGTTGATTATTCAACGGTTGTTCTTCAGGTAGAACAAGACAGTACCGGTTTTTTATGGTTTGCAACACACGAAGGCGTGTATCGATATAATGGACGCACTTTTACACATTTTACTCACGACCCTGAAGATTCTACCTCATTATCTGCAAACCGTGTTGAAACGATCTATGTGGATCAAGGCGGCACGATTTGGATAGGAACATTTAGCAACGGACTCAATCAGTTTCATCCAGAGACAGAAACCTTCACTCATTATCATCACGATCCTCAAATCCCAACTAGCATCAGTTCGGATTCTGTTACGGTTATCACAGAGGATACTTATGGCGATTTATGGGTTGGCACGAGAGGCGGACTCAACCGATTGGATCGCGAAACCTATACGTTTGCTCGGTATCAATATGATCCTGATGATTCCACAAGTCTGGGCAATGATGATGTATGGTCTCTTTTCGTGGACTCAGAAGGTACCCTTTGGGTTGGAATGATTGATAAAACGAGAACCGAACCAAGAAAACCCGGACCCGGTGGGTTGAATCGATTTAACCGTGATTCAGGGACGTTTACCAGATTCCTCCATGATCCTGAAAATCCGAATAGCCTGATGTCCAATCGAGTTTCAAGCATCTTTGAAGATAGCCGGGGGACATTTTGGGTGGGTACCTATGGAAATATCGTTCACAAGATGGACAGGGAAACGGGGCAATTTGAACGAATGGTCTACAATCCCGACTTACCGGGTATCTTTCAATTTCCAAATGAGCCATCTCTGTCACCGACGTGTAAAGCTTTTTACTGTGGAGCTATTGCCTCTATTGTTGAAGATGCATCAGGTTCATTATGGATAGGCTTATTGACTAACGGAGTCTTGAGGCTTCATCCTGATACGAATACGCTAGACTATTTTGATAGCAATGAGGCTAATTCAATAGGGTTTTTGGGGAGTAATGTTTGGAATCTATTTCAATCGAGAGACGGAACGCTCTGGATATCACCAATTTTATCTCATGTAACAAAAATATCATTACAGACTTATACTTCCGGGAGTAAATTTCAATCTCAAGGGCTTCCACTCAATACAATTCTGGGGGGACATTATGTCGAAGAATCAGGAAAAATATGGTTAGGTGAATACCATCAATTGCGCTCTCTTACTCCTGCCATAGAGAATGAAGGACCTTACCAAATCGATGCATCTATTCCTTTTGTGGGAAGAACCGTAGGGGCTATCCATAAAAGCAGAGATGGAACCTTTTGGGTGGGATCTTATGAAGGAAATGCGGGTTCATTATACGGAGGTTTATATGCACTCAATGAACAAACATTAACTCTTGATCCTGTTTTTGTAGATTCAGACCGTCCCTCAATATACATTGGGCCGATTATTGATATTTATGAAGATTTAGATGGAATTTTATGGCTGGGTACAAAATATGCAGGACTGATACGATATGACCGCAGGTCCAATACACTCACTCAATATCTTCATGATCCAAATAATCGTAATAGCTTGATCAGTAGTGAGCGTATCATTGTTCACGGTTCTAAATCGAAACCGGGAATTCTCTGGATTGGAACGGATCGAGGTTTAAACCGTTTTGATACGGGCACTGAATCTTTTACTCGCTATCCGTTTGATTCAAATGAATCAAGCGAATTAGGAGAGGATATTATTAAAAATATTTTTGAAGACTCTCAAAACAACCTATGGATTGGGACACATTCAACGGGGCTCATCCATTTTAAACCGACAAGCGAAGAGTTTACCCGGTACACAACATACAACAGTGCCATTTCCGGTAACAATGTTGATTGTATTCTTGAAAGCAGTGACGGATCAATTTGGATGGGAACCGACCGCGGACTCACTCATTTAAACCCGGAAACAGAGCTCTTCTTTACTTATGATGAAAACCATGGTATAGATGCAGCTCCATTTGTGGATAAATGCTCAATTGTGAATCAACAGCGTTTCCTCTTTACCGGTAATTCACAGCTCCTCGTGTTTGATCCGACAAATATACAACCGGCCACATCTCCCTCCGCTGTAGCATTTACTGACTTCTTTGTTGATAATCAACCGGTTCGATTCAGTTCGGAAGGTGTTTTGCAAACCCCCTTTTGGATGTCAAAAGAGATTGAACTACCATACAGTCAAAATACTTTTGCACTCGAATTTTCAGTACTCGATTTCCGGTCTCCTGAGGCAAACCGATATGCATACTACCTTGAAGGATTCGATGAATCCTGGAGTGAATCCGGTAACACAGGTCGAGCAGCCTATGAGCGTATTCCTGCAGGTAAGTATACATTTCGAGTAAGGGGCGCAAACAGCGACGGAGTTTGGAATGTTGATGGAGCTTCCATTGGGATTACAATTCTCCCCCCATGGTGGCAAACTTGGTGGGCTTATGGGCTATATGCCTTAATCTTTGCAGCCGGAGTTTTTGCTGTTGATCGTTTCCAGCGAAGAAGGTTAATCAAGAGAGAGCGGGAAAAGGCCCGGGAGCGTGAACTAGAACAAGCAAGGGAAATCGAGAAGGCTTATCACAATCTTGAAATCGCCCACGAGAATTTAAAATCCGCCCAGGAGCAGCTCGTCCAACAGGAGAAACTGGCTTCCCTGGGCCAGCTAACCGCCGGAATCGCCCACGAGATCAAAAACCCGCTGAACTTTGTGAATAATTTTTCGGATTTGTCTACGGAATTGATCCAGGAAGCGCGAGAAGAGATCAAATCCGTAGGAGCAATTCATGAGTTGCCCCTACAAGATGTGTACGATATTCTCGACGACATCGAAAACAACCTTCACATCATCCACCAACACGGCACCCGCGCCGATGGCATCATCAAATCGATGTTGCAGCACTCAAGAGGAGGCGATGGAAAGATGGAACCGACTCCGCTCAATCCATTAATTAAAGAATATGTGAACCTGGCCTTTCGCGGAATGCGAGCCGGGAAGGATCCAATCAACGTGGATATTGAACTGGGATTAGATAAGAATGTTGGAGAAGTCGAGATGATCGGCGAGGATTTCAGCCGGGTGATTTTGAATTTGTGTAATAATGCTTTTGATGCGATGAGAGATAAGCTAACAGTTGACAGTGGGCAGTTGACAAAGTCTCCCCTTGAGGGGAGTGGCGGAGCAGAGCGAAGCCGAGGGGTGTCCTCGATGGAAGGTTATGAACCC
>NZ_JAKLWS010000068.1 GCF_022012475.1 Rhodohalobacter sulfatireducens | reverse complement strand
ATGGAGTGTAATAAACTGTTTGTCTGCTCAGAGGAAGGTGCCAAAATAATGGACGGCTGTTGCAGCGAAGAGTGCAAACAGAGTGAGTTCAAACGTCCTTTCGATCCCGATAATGCATTCCGGCCATTCCGAAAGTGGTACAACTATTTTGATGATGAGTTTAAGGAGCGGGAATTGCAGGAGAAGTAAAATTGAGCGATGGACTGACTGATCTCGTCACGGTGTTTTCTGCGAGACGGAAGGTGGAGAGCTACACTGATGCCTTTTATACGGAGCATAGCACAGTGTTTTTTATTTCATAGCAGATCGATGAAACAAGTGTAAAATAATATAAAGAAATAGCGCGAGCGTCTCGCTCGTGCTTACTGTTGGGGCACAAGTGAGACGATTGCGCCATCATTTTTCGTTGGTTTAGCCTTAAAATACACCAGCCTGTAAAAGCAATCGTTTATAGAAAAGTTAACCACAAAAGCTCTGCGATTTTCACGGTGGACATAACGTTGTATTCTTTGTAATTACAAATTCTTGGGATCGGCATTCATGAACTTGTGTTTTTCTACACTTAGTTCTTACGATTTAAAGGTTTCCGATATTCGACGTAGCGTTTGACTACGATGAATATCAACACTTAAATGTTTTATTACTCTGCGTGGACTAAACCGTCTTCTGGTTCAATTTCATCATCTTCCAAAAAACCATCTACAGTATATTCAGCAACAGCTTCATCGTCAACATAGATGGTAAGCTTCATGTTATTGGTATGATTTTCAAGTCCCACAATATTTATAGATGCACTAAAAGGAGGACTCATTCTTTTCTCGTATGACCACGGCAATGAGATATCATCTTCTAAGGCTGCTCCATAGTCGGTACAAGCACTCTCGGACTCTTCATCTGCATCCATAAATGCGTATGAGATACTGAAATCAGAACCTTCCGAAGTATTATTGTATGATCCACTGGCTTCCACTCTCACTGTTTTTGCATTATCTTCATCAAAATGAGCACAGCCTTCCTCTTCTTCTTCTACAAAAACATAGGTATTTTCTGTTCTGGGAGGTACTCTGCCTTCTCTCGGTCCATCTTCTGTAATGGCTTCTGCAGTAACTTCATATGTTCCTGTTTTAGCTGGAGGTTTATATGAAATATTGTGTGCAAGTTTATCTTTAGGCTCAATAACACCTTTTTCAGATGTCCATCTAAGCAGTTTATTTTCAGCATATTCCACGGTTGCCGATAAATCAACAGTTTTGCCCGCTTCAACATCTTTTAAAAGAATCCTAGGATTTTGTGGTGTTATTTCAATATTAATTGGGTTAACAACAACTTCTTGAGTTTCTATTGGTGTTGTAGGAAAGTTAAAAGGTTCTGCATAAGCTTTGATTCTAAGTTCAGCTTTTCCTTCCTGAAGCGGCCGATATCCAAGATTCGCATCGTTGCAATCACTGCAGATCTCAAATGCCGGACCTCCATTGTAACTCTCAAGAGGTACGAGTTCCCACTCAAAATAATCTCTCTCATTATCCCGTTCCGGGACAACAACTATTTGCCAATAATTTTTCTCCCACTCAATACCCGTTTCATCAGTAACTCCCCAAAATGTCATACCCAGGTCTCTAAATAATTTTAGAAATTCAGTATGAAGTGCACCGATTGTTTCTTTAACTGCTCCGGCGCTCATTGGGTCCCAAAATTCCAAAGCGTAACCTGCAATATCAGAACCAGTTATTTCAAAATCTCTACTTTCGACTGTCATTAAAGTTTCCCATTCACCGGTTATTTCAGAATCCTCATTAAATATTATAGGCTCGGTTTCGGTGATGAATGATGTTAATTGTCCTGGAAGAATGTAAGCACAGGCTTGGGCCATTAAGCTATATACTGACAATGCCAAAGAAGATGCACCTGCAGCCACTGCAAATGGTGCAGTAGCTCCAGCCGTTGCAAAACTTGCCAGCCCAAAAGTGATTGTTAGCATATCTGTGGAGAGTTGAGCCAGCTCTAAAACAGTTCCTTGGTCTCCAGTAAGTTGATTTTCATAATAACTCTGAACTTTCATCATGTTGGAGACAAAGCCGGGTGAATTTGTACCTTCAGGAGCAGAGTTCTCGAAACTCTTTGGTTTTTGAAAATTCTTTGATTTGGAAAGATTTTCAAGCTCTTGCAGCAACGAAGAGAAATGTTTTTTGACATTTTCTGTCATTTTTGTTTTTGCAAATAGAGCATCAATCACATTTTTAGCATTTTTGGGCAGAGGTTCATTACCGTAAATAGGTGCACTGCCGTCCATAATAGCCATTAGATTATTTTCAAATTTATCTGAATCAAGAGCACGAAGTGCCATATGCATAGGGGCTACGGCTAGATCGACCTCTTTAGTAGGTTTGCCAATGAGATTGTCTGGATTATATCCCAAATGCTCAATTAGTTGTTTTAGGCCATCTTGATAGGCTGATATAAATCGTTCTGTCTCCCCGGGGCTTGGGGTTAGTGGTTCGACAGTAAAAGTAAATCCTGAACAAGTAAATTCTTGGTTTTCCTCTACAAATTCGATGTTGACCTTTCCACCATTCATCCATTCCTGTGGGTGAATCGGTAATATGAAATCAGCGGATTCATTAGCTGTATCCTGAAAAAAAATGATTGGTGCTTTCGAACCTGGATTTTCAGGATCTTTCATCCAGGCGATTGCATCCTCGCCAAGTTCATCTGAAAACCCTTCGACAGTTATGATATCACCCGGTTCTGCAGAATCAGATTGTATCTCGAGGCTTTCACAAACTTCGTTTTCATCTTGTACGGGTTCTTTATTATTGGAATCATCGACAGAAGAGGGAGAATCCGAACATTGAACTGCTGAAAGAAGGATAGTTAGCAGAAAGAGGACTCGAATAGAAAATTGTTTGCCTACCATATTAAACTGAATATTATACTATGATTTAGCTGAGATGAATAGAATCGATTTTCTCTGTGTATTAGAATACGAAACTCCTTATCAAAGTAGGTCAGAAAGATTCAGGCAGTAATGGAATTTCATACACAACCAGAAAAGATAAATCAGATTAACTTTTTGCCGCAATAGAAAATTTTCCAGACGGTAATAGCAATCATCTACAGAAAATTTAAACAAAAAGGCATTGCGAAATTCATGGAGAGCACATCGTTCTGTTCGTTCTGATTAGAATTTCCAGAGATTGGAATTCATCAATTTGTGTTTTTCTACACTCAGATTTCCGATTTGATCCCGAAACATTTTGCAATGAACATAAACAAAAGATGAAAGATCTTGGCGTGAAGGGACGAGTGTATATCGGGCAAGAGGGAATTAACGGGACATTGGGCGGTACACCCGAACAAATACAGAAATATAAAGAGTTCTTGTGGAGTATAAAGGGTTTTGAAGATACACAGTTTAAAACCGACGAGGATGACACTGTTCCATTCGCAAAACTGATCTGCAAAGTGCGCGATGAACTTGTGGCTATT
>NZ_JAKLWS010000067.1 GCF_022012475.1 Rhodohalobacter sulfatireducens | reverse complement strand
CCCAACCCCTCCAACTCCGAATTGGCCGGGGTAATAATCCAGTTCCTGCCCAACTGATCAGCTGTGTTTTTAAATAATACTTTCTTCTCGCTCATAGTCAATTCACCACTTTTTCTTTGATTTCAAATTTTGATTCGAATACCATTTCTTTGTTGTTAATAACTACCGGCTGTTTCTCTTCAAATGAGGCTCTTGCTGCATGTCCTACTAACAGTGCACGCTCTCCATCCTGAATTGTAATTGATGGTTCTTTTTCTGCCACTGCCTTTTCAACAAAATCTTTTAATTGTGTAATGTAAGATTTTTCAAACCGTTCCATAAAAAAGGGTACGGTATCATGTGTGATGGCATTTTTCTTCATCACATAGATGGGAGTTTCTCTCAAATATCCAATTTGAATCGTGCCTTCAGTTCCCAAAATTTCGGTTTTGATATCGTAACCATAAATGCCGCTACGACTCATATCAACTGAACCAAGTGTACCAGATTCAAAGGTTATATTTGAAATCGCGTTATCAATCTCATTAATCGATTCCATCTCGGGATATTTCAACCGGTTTCCGATGCTGTACACTTCGGAAACCTCACCCATAAACCATCGGGCCAGATCGAAATCATGAATTCCCATATCCAGGAAGAGTCCCCCACTTTTCTTTGGGTCTGCAAATTCCAGGCTTGGTCGCTCCGGGTCTCTGGATGTTGCTTTAAAAACAATTGGGTCTCCAATTTCACCATCAAGAATGTGCTGTTTCGCAGCTGCATAACCGCTGTCAAACCGTCGCATGAACCCCATATGGAAGAAAACACCATTCTTCTCAACGGCCTCTTTCATTTCAATCGCCTCATCAAGTGAGATCGACAACGGTTTTTCGCAGAAAATCATCAATCCTTTCTCTGCTGCATCAATCACAATATCCCGATGTGTACTTGTTGGACTTGTGATAACGACTGCATCCAAATCTTCCACTTCCAGCATTTCACGGTAGTCACTAAAATGATGTTTAATACCAAAATCATCCACCATTTCTGTGGCTTTCTTTTCATCAGCATCAACCAGGGCCACAACATTTGCCTTTGGTATCTGATAAGACAAATATTCGACATATAACCCACCGAGCCGTCCCAACCCGACAATTCCAATATTTATTTTTGCATTCATAATAAAAAGATTTTTAGGAGTTAGTTCTCAAACATCTCAGATGTAACCAACTCAATTTGTAATGTAATGACTACGTGAATTGTGTTTCCATTCACCATTCTATTAGCACATTATTCACCGGTTTGTATGTTTGATATGGATTTGAGCAAATTCACATTTCTTTAATTCACCAATTGGAATTGCTCTGAGCATTGAGTTCATAATTCTTACCATTTTGTTCTTCTAATTTGGTGGCCCCCATAACAGAATGTAGATTCCGATTGTTACAACAATCAGAAATATCGAGACTATCTTTGCGTACTTCCATTCGCTTATATCGACAACTTCTACATCTGTAATTTGAAACTCTTTTTCGACCGGATAGAAGTAGGATACGATGTACATAATGATGATCATGCCCACAAACATAATTCCCCAAACGTGTACGAAGTGAATCCCGATGTCAACGACTAATTCGGTAAACCCATAAAATACCATCCCAATCACCAAAGCAACTTTTACTCCTGCAGCTGATATCTTTTTTAAGAAAAAACCGGCAATAATTGTTGTACCCAGAGGTACGAAAAACAAACCGTTCAGTGTTTGGAGTAACTGATAAATACCTTCAGGTGCATAGCTCATAAAAGGTGCCACAAATATTGCAAATACAGCAACGATCGTTGACACAGCTGTCCCCACCATCACCATTTTCCTTTCACTTGCATCCTTGTTTATATAAATCTTATAAATATCAATGGTGTATATCGTTGCAGCACTGTTGATTACACTATTAAAAGTACTAAGAACAGCTCCCATAAAAACCGCGGCAAAGATCCCAATAAAGAATACAGGCAACACTTCATGAATCATCATTGGATAGATGAAATCCTGATTGTCATACATTGAATCACCGAAATAGTAAAAACCGATTACTCCCGGTAATGCTATAATGATGGGTATGAGGAGTTTAAAAACTCCGGTGAGTAATAATCCCTTCTGTGCTGCTACCAAATCTTTCGCCCCTAATGCACGCTGAATAATCGATTGGTGCATACTCCAAAAGTAGATCTGATTGATAACAAGACCGGTAAATATCGCACTAAAGGGCAGTACGGAATCTGGAGCTCCGACAATACTGAACTTTTCGGGTGCATAGTTATATACTGTGTCAACACCACTCAAAAGGTTACCGTTACCAATTTCCCAAAGAGCAAGAATTGGAATTAATAAACCACCTATTATTAAGCCAATACCATTTACAGTATCTGCGACAGCAACTGCTTTAAGACCTCCAAGTATTGAATAGAGCGCACCAATGACTCCTATAATAACGACAAGGATCCATATACTTTGCTGATGAGTTACACCTAATACTGAAGATATTTCAAATATTCCCTCAAAATTAATAGCACCTGTATATAAGACTATAGGCAGCAGGGTGAAGACAAAGGAAAAAACCAACAGGATAGCTGCCAGACTTCTTGTCGCACGATCAAATCGTAATTCAAGAAATTTGGGGATAGTTGAAAGTCCCATTTTTAAATAACGGGGCACCAGGTAGAGAGCTCCAAAGATCAATCCGATTGTGGCCGTGGTTTCCCAACTTATAATTATCATACCGTTTTTATAAGCCGAACCATTCATGCCTATGAGATGCTCGGAGGAGATATTCGTTAGCATCATTGAACCGGCGATTACACCAGCGCTTAATGACCTACCTCCCAAGAAATAGCCATCGGAGGTATATAAATTTTCGCCCCGTATTTTATACCAGGAATAAAAAGCTACAAATAAGGTAAATCCCACAAAGGACGCAAAAATCCACATTGATGTATACTATTGTATTTGAGACAAATTAGTTCATTCGATTTAACAAGATGCCGAGTTTTCTAAGAACACTTTGTTCATCGTAAAATCTGCATGGTATCACTTTCTCTGGCATGAAATTTTGGAATCCCCCACTACTCAATGTTTTTTTATTTGCAATAGCCCCTAAGCTTTTCCATTAAATTTCATCGATAATTAAAAACATCAAGCAATTCTGATCTATAGAATTAAAGGCAAGAATTTTTACAAGCCGTCAATAGATCCTCAGATTATGGGTTATTTCCACTAAGAAATAACATGATCATGAAAACGTTATCATTTTAATCAAATATGGTAGCTTTGTCAAAATAAATTTCATTAAAACCGATAAAACAACGATTTATCCGGATTCAATTTCAACCTAAGAATTCATAAAAAATCTTTAAGGTTTGAATTTTTGACAATTACTGATCTTTATGGAGTTTTTCGACTTTATACCCGCCCTTTCGTTTATCGTTGATGTACACGCCCAGGAAGATCAATGCCAGTAAAAAGGCTGCCGGACTGATGTAAAGGATCGACATCCGCCCCCCGTAGTTGTCTGCCGGGCGAAGCACCGC
>NZ_JAKLWS010000066.1 GCF_022012475.1 Rhodohalobacter sulfatireducens | reverse complement strand
GGAATGTACTCTAAACCATATACCCCGAGGCAGGGAATATTGAAAAAGCTTGATTTTTATCGAGGGGTTTTACAAAAAATGATGTATGGATTCCTATACGTTGGAATGGAAGCTGGAGCTTCCGATTGGCGTTCCCAAGCAAGAGCTTGGGAACGAGTAACAGGCCGGAACAGGGGGCACAAGTGACGCTGCGCTTAACACCTGCGCCAGTTGGGGGGACCAAGGTCAACTGCGCTAAAGCTTCGTTGACCGAGGAACATGGGAACGTGAAATAGGTGTAAATAAAGACCCCTGTGTTGCAGCTCTGAATACATACGCCAGTTGGGGAGGATAAAATCTCATACATAAAAATGTCTTTCTGCCGGTTTCTATTATCTTTTTACACATCATTGTGTTATTTTTTGCACCGATGGAAGAGAAGCATTAATATTTCTTAATAATTCAGGAAGGGCTAATATTTGTAAGGAATTATTCAATTAGCGTCTTTCAACATATCAACAGTAAGATCATCAAATGAGCGAAGGTAATAAGCAGTCATTTAATTCAAATGCAAACGGCTCACCCAACGGACACAAATCCTACAGGGGAGAATACTATTATGGTGAGAACTCACCTGTGAACGAAGGCGACATGGAGGAGTTAGACCTCAAGCAGCTATTCGGCACCATTATGCGGTATAAATGGTGGGTGGCGGGGATCGTCATCGGCGCCGCACTCATTGCGGGAGTTATTGCCACAACCATACAACCCATTTATCAAAGTTCCGGGACGATGATGATCTCCCAGGAGAGAAATCGATATACATGGGCCGGCGGCACCGACCTGAACAGTATGATGTCCTCCTCGTTTGGAGTGGGTGCGGGAAGCCGGATCGCCAATGAGATCCAGGTTCTGCAATCCCGAACACTGGCGCAGGAGATCGCCGCAAAGATCCATGAGCAGGAAGAGTTGCCAAACGGGGAGATGTTTCCCGTTCTATACCTGGAATACCCTGATCGCCGTACCAAGATTACCGAATCGATGCTGGCCTCTCGCCTGATGCAAAATATGACCGTAAACCAGGTTTCGCAGGAAACAGATATACTGAATATCTCCTATGAAAGTCCGTCCCCGCTTGAGGCAAAGACCATTGTAGATATGATTATGGAGACTTACATGGAGGTTTCGGCGAGTCAGCAGCGGCAGCGTGCCGGTTCAGCGATGGACTTTTTGGAAGAAGAGCGTGCCCGAATCCAGGACAGGCTGGCCGAGGCGGAAGAGAACCTTCGGGATTACATGAGAAACACAGAGCTCGTTCAGGTAGATGGGCAAACACAAGCCGCCATTGAACGCGTAGCGGAACTCGAATCGCAGCGGCAGGAGGTACAGGTGGAACTGGTGGCCGTAAACTCGTCCATTGAATCCTACGAAAGTCAACTCAATGAGATCAGGCCGGGCCTTGCCGATCAGTTTGCCGAGAATGTGAGCAGTCAGCTTGAAAACGCGCAGTTACGGCTGGCAGAACTTCGAACGGAGCGCTCCCTGATTCTGCAGCGAAATCCGAATTTACGAAACAACCCGGAGAGTGAACCCCAGCTTGTACAACTCAATGAAGATATTGAAACGGTTCGAAACGAAATTCGCGAAATTACAAGCAGTGTATTAAATGCAGATGATTCAGATGTGTACATCGGCTTTCTGGAAAATGAGGATGGCGGTGTTACGGACCGAATCGTTGAGCTGCGGAGAAACCTGATTGAACTGAAAATCCAGGAGTCTCAACTCAGTGCGCAGGAGGAAGTGATAAACCAGAGGCTTGAAGAGGAGAACCAGTTTTTTGATAATCTCCCGGAAAATATGCTGGAGCTGGCACGACTTCGAAGAGAAGTGGATATCAATGAACAGCTGTTTACAGAGATATCCACGAAGTACCAGGAAACACAACTTTGGGAACAGACACAATCCGGAAACGGACAGGTGATTGATGAGGCCGTTTTACCCGGCTCTCCAACATATCCAAATACCAACAGGTTTATACTCTTTGGGTTTGTAGCGGGCTTAATTGTAAGTGTGGGTACCGTTCTTGCTAAAGAAACCTTCAACCGAACGGTTGACGGGACCGACAAGATCCGTTCCATGGGATACCCGGTACTGGCCGTGATTCCGGATTTTCATGAATATGTAACCGATCGATTCAACGGCAGGGAAACGGTGCGGGTCGACGGACGAAGTGTTTCGACCTCATGGACAGCTCTGATCGACAGCATCTCACCCATTTCAGAAGCTTACAGGAGACTGCACAACAATATTGTTTTTGCAGACCCGGATAAAGATTACCAGACCATTTTGGTGACCAGCTCTCGGAAAGCGGAAGGGAAGTCCACAATTTCCGTGAACCTGGCTGTTGCCTTTGCGGAGTCGGGCAAGAAAGTTCTTCTTGTGGATGCCGACCTTCGCCGCCCCAACCTGAACCGGTTGGTCGGGGAGGATCGCGCACCGGGAATTGCCGAGTTATTCTATGATAAAGCCACTGAAGAGGATGCCATCCGCTCTACAGCCGCACCGGGCGTAGATATCATCACATCCGGACAGAAAATTCCGAATCCATCCGCTGTCTTGCATAGTAAAAAGATGGTTGAATTCATCAATGAATTGAAAAATGAGTATGACCATATCATTATCGACTCTCCGCCGTACGGGGTGATAACAGACGCCGCTCCACTCATC
This sequence comes from Rhodohalobacter sulfatireducens, assembly GCF_022012475.1. Lineage (GTDB taxonomy): Bacteria > Bacteroidota > Rhodothermia > Balneolales > Balneolaceae > Rhodohalobacter > Rhodohalobacter sulfatireducens. The sequence goes on along the minus strand of NZ_JAKLWS010000066.1, from coordinate 1,072 downwards.
CAACACGCGGCCGATGGAATTCTCCTGGTTGCCCAGTTTGGTGAAACCCAGGTAAACGAACTCAACCACACCGTTGAAAATCTCCAGCAGATCCGCGCCGACGTCCTCGGTTCCGTCTTAACTGCCTACAGGTACAAAGAAAGTCGTGACTATTACTACTACAACGAATACACCTACGACAGTTACCAGGCATACGAAGATTACAAAGAAGGATAGGTTTTTTTAGAGATGAGATTTGAGATATTAGATCTTGGGGTATGAAGCCTGATTACAAATCAGCAAAAATCATCTAATACTAATCTCGAAACATCTTAACTGGCATCCTGAACTTTTCCCGAAACGTCCCAAACGTCACTACGCATCTAACCCGAAACTTCTAAATCGTCATCCCGGGCCCCGCATTCCCGGGCAGGCTTGACCCGGGATCTCAGCACCACTATTCTACCGTGGTTGGTAACAACGGCAGGGAGAGAATCAATTGCACCTGTGCAATCTTTCACCCCAGCGGGGTGATTGGTATTGTAACCCCGGCTGGAGGCCTGATGAAGAGCGGAGCTCTGATGAGAGGCTGCAACCCGGGGATGTGAAGCTTATCCAAACCGGATACCCCGAGGCGATGGGTATCGAAAAGGATTGATCGCATTCGAGGGGGTAGTGCGAATAATGATGAATGGATTCCCTAGCCGTTGGAATGGAAGCTGGTCAACTACGCTAAAGAGAAGCTTCGATGACCAGGGAGCTTGGGAACGAGTAATAACTGGAATCTGGGAAAGATTAAAATGGAAACAGGTCGGGAAAAGGGCACAAGTGACGCTGCGCTTAACACCTGCGCCAGTTGGGGGGACCGATTTTTCTTCAAGGTCGGTGGATTAGGTCATTGACACATTATTGTGTTAGCATTTAATTGAGATTAGGAGAAAGCGGGAATAGCGGGAACGATTATCGAGGGTCACGTACAGACTGAAATCTCGTCATTCTATAGAAACCGCAGAGCATGGCTATCTCTATTCCCGATGTGCTTTTTGGTACCTTTTTTCACACAAAAAAGGTACTACCCTTTAACTTGAGGATT
>NZ_JAKLWS010000065.1 GCF_022012475.1 Rhodohalobacter sulfatireducens | reverse complement strand
ATGGCGACCCTGGATCCTTCGATGGAGCGGTCCTGGAGTGATGTAAACACGCAACCTGAATTTGCGGGCGAATGAGTGAGCAGCCATCCTACGATCTTCTGTGCATGGGCCGCAGCTGCATTGACCTGTACTCCAATGATATCGGGGCCCCGTTTGAGCAGATCACCGGGTTTTCGGCCTTTGTGGGGGGCTGTCCGACCAACATCAGTACGGCGGCCCGCCGGCTGGGCGTGAAATCTTCGCTGTTTACCGGGGTGGGTGAGGATCCGGTGGGCGATTTTATCCTTCACTTTCTCGACAACGAAGGCATTGACCGGCGGTATACGGTACGCAAGCCGGGGCGGCGAAGCAGTGCGGTGATTTTAGGGATTGAACCCCCGGACAAGTTTCCGCTGGTTTACTACCGCGATAACTGCGCGGATATCGCCTTAACGATCGGGGACGTTCAGCAGATCCCGATTGAGAAGTTCAGGGCCCTGCTGATCAGCGGAACCGGACTCAGTAAAGAGCCCTCCCGCAGCGCCACGGCGTATGCGGCAGAGATCGCATCAGAACGCGGTGTGGCGGTGTTTTTGGATATAGATTTCCGGGCCGATCAGTGGCCGGATGTTCAAACCTTTGGGGCGGCCGTCCGCTCGGTGCTACCCTGTGTTGATTATGTGATTGGCACGGATACCGAGATTAAAGCCGCGGCCTATAAGGGGTCCGGCAAGGCCGAAATCCAGCACTCCCAGGTGAACGAATCCAGCGTGGAGGCGGACCTGGCCGAGAGCATTCGCACGCTGTTGGGCAAAGGCCCGAAGCGGCTGTTTCAGAAATCAGGGACCGACGGGTGCTACATGGTTGAACAACCGGGGGATGAAAGGGTTCATGTTCCCGGGTTTCCGGTGCAGGTGGTCAACACGCTTGGGGCCGGCGACGGGTTTGCCGGGGGGTTGCTGTATGGATTTTTAAACGGCTGGGAGTGGGCCAAGGCGGCCCGGTTTGCCAACGCATGCGGGGCCTACCTGGTGACCCAGCACGGGTGTGCCAATTTTATGCCTACCCAAGATGACATTCAAACATTTTTAAAACAACATGGTGGACTATGAGTTCCTTCAGTAAAGAAAAGATATTACCCTCGAATCTGTTTGCCCGGATCACCGAGACCCGGCTGCGCAACCCGGGGTATGCCCTGGCTGTGGCTTCCGGGCGTGTGCGTCGGGAGGGGTTTGTTCAAACCGACCCTCTGAATATTGTGGCGGCCGATCACCCGGCCCGCGGGAGCCTGAAAGCCGGGGATGATGCGTTGGCGATGGCCGACCGGCAGGACCTGCTGGGGCGGCTGATGCAGATCCTGCAGTCCGACTGGGTGGACGGGGTGCTGGGCTCGATGGATATTGTGGAGGATCTGCTGATCCTGCATGGCCTGAAGAGCGAGGCTGGCGAAGGATTTTTGGACAACAAACTGCTGATTGCCAGTTTGAACCGGGGCGGGCTTCCCGGGTCGGCCTGGGAGCTGGACGATCCGATGACCGGCCCGAATGCAAGCACGTGCGTTCAATACGGGCTTGATGCTGCCAAGATGCTGCTTCGGGTGCATATGGACGATGAGCGCTCCCTGAACACCATCCGGTACTGCGCCGATGGGATCCGGGATATGAACACGATCGACCGTCCGATTTTTATAGAGCCGCTGCCGGTTGTGCCGACGGGAAACGGATACAGGGTGGATGCCGATCCGGAAAAACTCATTCAGCTGATGAGTGTGTGCTCGGCGTTGGGGGACAGCAGCCGGAATGTGTGGCTGAAAATTCCTTATACCGAACAGTTTGACCGGGTGGTGGGCTCCACGAGCCTTCCCATGGTGATTTTGGGAGGAGGCAAGAGCCACTCCAAGGAAGAGTTTCTTGAAAATATTCGCCGGGCGATGGACACCGGCCGGCAGGTTCGCGGGACGATGATCGGCCGCAATATGCTCTACCCGAAAGATTCGGGGCCCCTGGAGATGGCTGAGTCGATCGGCAAAGTAGTCCGCCAAAAGGATGTTTCTGCATAATCATACCCAATCAAAGAGATCGATAATATGAGTACGACAACCAAACTAACGACCGCCCAGGCGCTGATCCGATTCTTACACCAGCAGTATGTACACCGCGATGGGGTTGAATATCCGTTTATCAAAGGGGTGTGGGGTATTTTTGGCCACGGCAATGTGGCCGGGATTGCCCAGGCGCTGCATCAGTACCCGCAGATGCCCTACTACCTGTGCCGCAACGAGCAGGCGATGACCCATACCAGTATTGCCTATGCCAAGGCGAGCAACCGCTTGCAGGCCTTTGCCTGCGCCTCCTCGATTGGCCCGGGAGCGACCAATATGGTGACCGGTGCGGCCACGGCGACGATCAACCGGATCCCGCTGCTGCTGCTGCCGAGTGATTATTTTGCCCGCCGCAACGTGGGGCCGGTGCTTCAGCAGCTGGAGCATCCGATGAGCCAGGATATATCGGTGAATAATGCTTTCCAGCCGGTCTCCCGGTACTGGGACCGGATCAACCGGCCCGATCAGCTTCCCTGGTCGATGCTGGAGGCGATGCGGGTATTAACCTCCCCCGCCGAGACCGGTGCGGTGACCCTGTGCCTGCCGCAGGATGTACAGACCGAAGCTCATGAATACAACACCGACCTTTTTGAAAAGCGGGTGTGGCGGATCCCGAGAAACCGCCCGGATGAAGGGGCCTTCCGGCAGGCGGCCACACTGATCCGGCAGGCCGAACAACCCTTCATTATTGCCGGCGGCGGGGTATTGTACAGTGAAGCGACCGAGGCGCTCAAAACAGTTGTGGATCGCACGGGTATTCCGGTTGGGGAAACCCAGGCGGGCAAAAGCAGCCTGCCGTTCGATCACCCGCTCAACCTGGGGCCGGTGGGGGCGACCGGTAGTTTAGCATCGAATAAAACGGCTGCAGAGGCGGATGTGGTGATTTTGATCGGCACGCGGTTAAGCGATTTTACGACCTCCTCGAAGAGCCAGTTCCAGCACCCGGATGTCAAATTTGTCAGCATCAACGTCAACGCGATGGATGCGCATAAGCTCTCGGCCTTATCGCTCATCGGCGATGCCGGGGTCACCCTGGGCATGCTGGAGGAGGCCCTGGACGCCTATGAAACCAGCGGGTCGTACCAGGCAACGATTGCCGGGCGCAAACAGCAGTGGGCCGAGGAGCTTGACCGGGTGACGCACCTGCCGGCCACCGACCAGCTGCAGCAGCCCAATGTGATTGGGATAGTCAACGAGGCGGCCGGGGAGGATTCGGTGGTCATCTGTGCGGCGGGAAGCCTTCCGGGAGACCTGCATAAACTCTGGAAGGCCTATCAGCCGGGCGGCTACCACCTGGAGTACGGGTATTCCACGATGGGGTACGAGATTGCCGGGGGGCTGGGGGTGAAGATGGCCAGGCCCGACAAGCGGGTGGTTGTGATGGTGGGCGACGGGTCCTACCAGATGCTCTCCTCGGAGCTGATTACGGCGATCCAGGAAGGCATAAAGATGACCGTGGTGCTGCTGGACAACCGCGGGTATGGCAGTATCGGTTCGCTGTCGGAGTCGGTGGGCTCGCAGGCCTTTGGCACCAACTACCGGTATCGTGATGAGGGGTCCAGCCAGCTGGAGGGGCCGACCCTTCCGATGGATTTTGTGAAGAATGCGCAGAGTTACGGGGTGGGGGTTCACACCGCAGCGAGCTACCAGGAGCTGGAGAAAGCGCTGCAGGCCTGTTTCAAGGCGGACAAAACGCAGGTGATTGTGGTAAATGTGGACAAGGAGCAGAAAGTACCCGGATATGAAGGCTGGTGGGATGTGCCGGTGGCCGAAGTGGCGGAAACCGAATCTGCACAAAAAGCCCGAAAGCAGTACGAAGA
>NZ_JAKLWS010000064.1 GCF_022012475.1 Rhodohalobacter sulfatireducens | reverse complement strand
AGTTACTGACAGTGGTGAGGATTTAACCCTGAGAATTGATGGAAAAAATGTATTGAGCTATCGCCATGCAGTAACATCTCCGCCGGAAGGGGTTTCTGAACTCTATAGCCGGAATGGATATATTCATCCGTTGTGGTCGCCTGGCGGAGAGGTGATAACCAGGATTCAACCTCCTGATCATTACCATCACTATGGGATTTGGAATCCGTGGACTCGTACAGATTTTGAAGGTCGTGAAGTTGATTTTTGGAACCTGGGGGATGGAGAGGGAACCGTACGCCATCAGGAAATCCTGCAAACCACCTCGGGCCAGATCTTTGGCGGTTTCGAAACCTTTCTGAAGCATATCGACCTGAGCGCTCCTTCAGGGGAGAAAGTGGCTTTGAACGAGACTTGGGAGGTGATCGCCTGCAACGCCGATCCCGAGAATAATATCTGGCTGATTGACTTTGTCTCTACACTTCACCCGGCCTCTCAGTCGCCGCTGACCATCAAAGCTTATCGATATCAGGGGTTTAGCCTGCGGGCAACAGAAAAGTGGGATGACCAGACAGCAGACCTGTTAACGTCTGAGGGGTATGACAAGAGCAATGGAAATGCAACCCGTGCGCGATGGATTGATGTCAATGGAGTCTCTGAGGTTCAAGAAGGCCGATCGGGTGTTCTTTTTATGACTAATCCCGGGAATCACGATTTTCCTGAACGATTACGCTTATGGCCGGTAGATTCAAACGGGGGGGAAGAGAATGTGTACATCAACTTCAATCCGGCACAAGATAAAGACTGGACCCTTGAACCGGGTAAATCCTATACACTTCAATACAGGATGATAGTGTATGATGGTGAAATTGATACTGAAACCGCCAATCGATACTGGAAAGATTATTCAAATCCTCCAAAAGTAGAAGTGCGCTCACTGAATCATTTATCGGGAAAGAAAGTCTTGCTTTACACGAAGAATGGAGAAGGATATGTCCATGATAATATTCCATACAGTGTTGATGCTATCAATAAACTGGGGCAGGAGAATGGATTTATGGTTGATGTATCAGATGATCCGGGCCTGTTTACGATTGAAAATTTGAAACAGTATGATGCGTTGATCTTCTCCAATACCAACAATGAGGCGTTCGATACAGCCAGTCAGCGTGAAGCCCTTCAAGAATATATCCGACAGGGAGGAGGGTTTATGGGGATTCATTCGGCCAGCGGTTCTGAACGGGACTGGCCCTGGTTCTCGAAACTGGTTGGCGGGAATTTTGAACGGCATGCACCGCGGCAAGATTTTACGGTTGAGGTGTTGGATCCTACACATACGTCCACCTACTTTTTGCCTCATCGCTGGGAGATTCAGGATGATGAATGCTATTACTTAAAAGAGCTAAATCCGGCAATGGATGTATTGCTGGTAGCCGACCTTACCACAGTTACTGATGAACAGATGAGTACGTTCCCGGGGACTAATTTTGGAGATCAATTTCCGGTAGCCTGGTCGCAGGAGTTTGACGGCGGTCGTCAATGGTACACCTCGCTTGGACACCGGCCGGAGCAGTACTCCGATCCCCTCTTTGTAAGGCACTTACTTGGTGGAATTAAATGGGTTACATCCGACTAATCTAAATACAAATAGCGACATTTAAACGCATAACAACAACCGACGATAACGCATAGAATATGAAGAACAACAATGATAAAACCGGCACAAAAAATGCAATGACACGACGTGATTACCTGAAAACATCCGTGCTTGGAGCCGCCGGTGTATTGATGGCACCGTCCATTGTACCGTCTACTGTTTTTGGGAAAAATGCACCGAGTAACAGGATCAATATCGCTCAGATTGGATTTGGCAGAATTGCGAGAGGCCACGACCTTCCCGAAACCATGAAACACGACAATGTTCGCCTTGTGGCTGTAAGCGATGTGGATCGTAACCGGATGAAACAGGGCAAACAGTTTATTGAAAATTGGTACGCTGAAGAGAAAGGATGGGAAAATGAAGTGGATGTCCAACTTTACCAGGATTACCGAGAAATGCTTGAGCAACCGGACATTGACGCCGTAATCATAAGTACGCCGGATCATTGGCATGCTCGACCGGCCATTGAGGCGGCGCTGGCCGGCAAGGATATCTATTTGCAAAAACCAACATCGCTGACTCTTGAGGAAGGACGCATAATGAGTGATATTGTTCACCGGACAGGAGTTGTTTTCCAGATCGGGAGTCAGCAGCGTTCTGTATCTCCCTGGCCCCATTTTAAAAAAGCATGTGAACTGGTCCGAAACGGCCGTATCGGGAAGATTCATACCATAAAAGTTGGGTTGCCGGGAGATCCCGGTGGCGGAGATCCAACCCCGATGCCGGTTCCCGAACACCTGGATTACGATATGTGGCTGGGGTCAACCCCCGAAAAACCCTATACTCTTGATCGGGTTCATCCCCTGGAGGGATACTCACGGCCCGGGTGGTTGCGCTGTGAACAATTCGGCGCAGGAATGATTACCGGTTGGGGAGCTCATCACTTAGATATTGCTCACTGGGGAATGGGAACTGAATATACAGGGCCTGTTGAGATTGAAGCAGAAGCCTCTTTTCCTGATGAAGATCCGAATTACGAAGGACTGTGGAACGTACATGGAGAATTTAATGTGACAGCAAAATATGCAAATGGGGTAACAATGCTGGTAAATGGTCAATATCCGAATGGCATTCGGTTTGAAGGTGATGAAGGATGGATTTTCGTCACTCGGGGAAGTGGCGTTACCGATAGTGATCCCGATAGCGGCGACAGATCGAATTCTCCTATTCAGGCTAGCAACCCGGATATACTGGATTCAGAAATTGGGCCAAATGAAATCCATCTCTATGAAAGCAGTGAGCAACATACGAACTGGGTTGAATGTATAAGTAGCCGTCAAAAGACGGTAGCACCTGTTGAAGTTGCCCACCGTTCGTGCTCGGCGTGTTTACTTTCTCATATTGCCATGAAGCTGCCGCGAAAACTGTACTGGGATCCGGTCAATGAGCGGTTTAAAAATGACGATGAGGCAAACAGCATGCTTTCAAGACCTGAAAGATATCGCTATTCACTGGCTCAAATTCCCGGCTTAAATCTATAATAATCAACGTCTTTCTGCATATTATTTCCCTTGTCTATGAACAAGGGAACTCTTTTAACGAAGGATTGATATAAACTATCCACGATTTATAAGTTTACGATTTTTATGAGAACTCAATACCTGATCTATTCTCTTTTTCTTTTATTCATGATATCCTGCACTCAAGAAAACTCGCAAATGGAATCTTCGCAGCAAGATAATACGGTTCGTTTAATGACTCTGAATCCCGGACATTTTCATGCCGGATTGGTTCAGATGAACCAGTACCCGGAGGTCGACTCTGTTGTACATGTCTATGCACCTGAAGGGGAAGAGCTCCAGGCTTATCTGTCGATGATCGATCAATTTAATACCCGAGAGGAAAATCCCACGAATTGGCATCAGGAAGTTTATAGAGGAGATGATTACCTGGGCAAAATGGTAGAGGAAAAACCGGGCAACGTGATGGTCGTTGCAGGAAATAACGCACGTAAAATCGAATATATAACGACTGCGATAAATAACGGTATAAATGTCCTTGCAGATAAACCGATGATCATTAAACCGGATCAATTTTCCACTCTGAAGACAGCATTGGAAACGGCTGATGAAGAAGGTCTGGTGGTAAACGACATCATGACCGAGCGCCATGCCATTACTACGATCTTGCAAAAAGAACTCTCTCAAATTCCTGAGCTATTTGGAGAACTTGAAAAGGGAACTCCTGAAAATCCTGCTATCGTAAAAGAGAGTGTCCACTTTTTCTACAAAACGGTAGCCGGGGAAACGTTGGTTAGGCCGGCGTGGTTTTTTGATGTCGATCAACAGGGAGAAGCCATTGTGGATGTCTCCACTCACCTGGTTGATATGATTTTATGGCAGCTGTTTCCGAATGAACCTATCGATTATCGAGATGAAGAGAACGGCATTGAAGTCAGCCATGCCAATGTATGGGACACAGAACTTAGGCAGTCCCAATTTGAGCTCATTACAAAGCAACCGGAGTTTCCGGATTACCTGATGGCGGAAGTGGAATCTGACTCGGTATTACATGTAACCTCGAATGGGGAATTTGTTTTTAAGGTTCGGGATCTGTTTGCAAAAGTCTCGGTAGAATGGGGATTTACCAATCCTGAGGGTGGAGATACCCATTATTCCAGCCTCCGGGGAACAAACGCAAATCT
>NZ_JAKLWS010000063.1 GCF_022012475.1 Rhodohalobacter sulfatireducens | reverse complement strand
TATTGCCGGAAAAATCATCGAACTGTAAGTAAATCAAGGATGTCACTTGTGCCAGTTTTTTTTATAAATGGAAGGGGTTCAATTGACGCTTCGCTTAACTAGACTAGGGAGCCGGATGATATTCGATATCCGATTTCAGAGATTCCACTGTAATCCTGCCCTCACCCACCGGCCCGGAATTTGAGCTCCCAGGATCTCCTGGTAATCGGTATCGAGCAGGTTATGCAACTTCATGTAAAAACTGACCCTGTTTTTTGAAAACGGCATCGCTTCCACTTTCAGGTGATTTAAAAAATAGTCGAAACGGCTTGGTAAAATAGCCTGGCGCTAAGTCATTGAATGTAATTAACTAACCAGAAGATGTTCGCTGGAATTACGTTGTTATTGGGCGTTATTTAATAGAACTGAATACTATTTTAACGGTTTGAATATGGTGTGTTTAGAATACTAATATTCAATTCGTCCGATACTCTTCTGTCTTCCTTGTTTGTGAGTATCTTCATTTTTAGTATTGTCTGCCTAATGCATTTCATATTTTTATATCCAGTTTTAATTCTTTAAAAACTATTCGTTGAAAACGTACTTAATTCCATCAGCATAAGATATCGGATAAGTATTTTCATAATCGCTTTTAGAGTATTCAACTGATTCAAACTGCAGCCACTTATATTGAGCCTCTTTTATAACATTAATCAGTTTGATGCATAATTCCCGATTATTACTTGTGGAAAAAGAAAAGTGGAGTTTTTTATACGATTTATTTTCTAGAAAATTATTTTTTTCAATTAAGTCTAAAATGGCTGATGAGTATTTTGGCGATGGATCGGTAACTATAAAATTATCAAATACAGGGTTTTCATAATTTTCATGAAATAGAGCCATAAGTACTACACCGGATTCACTTCCTTTGCCAATAAATGTTCGGGAGGAATTATTAGTGTAAAAACTATCAACGTAGATTGATAAATCTTTAAAAATAGTATAATGATCTTCAAATTTATCAGGTTCTGCGTCAATTTCCAGTATGCCATCTAAAGAGACAACCAAAGCTTCAATACCTTTTAATTGATTTACTCCCTCTATCACTTTTTCAAACTCATCGGTGGCTAATTTAAAATGCTGCTCTGTAAAATCAATTAAAAAGATCGATGGTAGATCCTTGATAGTATTATAAGAGGGCGGCAAATAAATTTTACCTTTCATTTTCTTTCCATTAGACGTAAAGGTGAAAATTTCAATTTTTGAAGAAGTTGTATCAGCCATTGATTTGAATATATTACCAGCTATTACAAATGGGGTAACCCCAAACATCAAAATTATAAGACCAAAGAGAAGCTTGATTTTTATACGCATGAATTGATCATTTTTTTATTATGCTGAATTGAATTACTACTTTTCAACAAGCCATTTAAACCTTTTTACAGATGCAAGTCCCTCAATTTTAAGCACGTCTTCATAGATTGGTGTATTCTCATAATTAGCCTAACCTTTCCATCTTTTAATAATTTTTTCCTTTCTAAACATCTAATTGCAATTTAATTCTTTGAAATTGGCTACATCATTGGCATAATACTAACATTGTCGAGGTTATTAGTGCTATGCATGTTAATGTTACTCATGTTGTCATTAAATACTTCTTTTGTATGTTAATCGGTATTATTTAATGGCGAGTGATGCTCATGAACCATTTTCCACCCGTCTTTAGTGTTGACAAAGAGTAATGTGATTTGATCATTAACTACAACCACATCCTCACCAAATTTCAAATGAAAATCGGAGTGAAAGGTTAGATTTGCCACGTCACCATAAACGGCGATCTGTAAATCGTTAGCATCGAACTTCAGTACTTCAGTTACAGATCCAAATACATTTCGTTCATGAGCCTCGTTTGCAACATCGCCATTTCTCAGCTCTCCATTTTTAAATTCAGTAAACTTTGCACCATAGGCATGAAAAGAAATTAGTTTATCTAAATCTTTATCTTTTATGCTTTGTGCTATGGCTCCAAAGGTTTCCATTACTTCCTGTTTTGCTTCAGGGAATTCATTATTAATCAGGTCAATTGGGATGTTGTTTGATTGAGCGGTACAACTTGTTGTAAAAGTTCCCAGCAAAAGAATGCAAAGCAGTGTGATTTTTGATTTCATTATAAATGATTTAAGAGTTAATAAGTCAGTATAGAACAGATTAGCCTGTATCTAAGACTTGATTGCACCCAACATGGTGAGAAGTGAACAAGACTGCATAACAGGTATGTTGCAGTTTTGATAAATTTTGTTCAAGTGTTGAATCTATGGTGCAGATCCTTCAAATGATGTTGAAAATGTTATTTAGGGAAGTAGTTTTCTCAGGAAGTTTTTATTGGCAAACCAATACCGGTAAATCCAACCTTACGGTACAATTCTTTGTATCGAAGATCACCTCTTATTGGAGCCAGAAGGGGCTCTTCACGTAACCATGTCATTTCAACTTCATGCCTTTCGTAAGATTTTTGCAACCATGTAAAAGCCTTTTCATAATCTTTCAACGAGCTATAGTACATTGCAATAAACCAAGCAGGACTGCCTGATGAGCCATTGTTGTACTCTTCAAAAAGTTGAGCAAGGTATTTGTCCTTATTTTTTGAGTCTCCATCCATTTGTGCAAATGTGGCATTCAGCCACATCAGGATTGGCGGATAATCGGAAAATTGAGATTGAATTTTCTCCAGTTGTATTTTGGAATTTTCGTACTCTCCCAGATAGAAAAATAATTTTGCAGATTCCCTTAGGTAAAACCAATTGTCGCTATATAAACTGTTCGTGCTTTCAAGCAAGTCTAACGCATCGTCTGACCTGCCAAGTAACATTAAAGCCTCTGCCTTAAAGCAGAATGCAGGTCCAAAAGCAGGATTAATTAATATAAGCTCATTCATAGCACTTATGGACTCTAAATATCTTCCAGTTTTTATAGCGTAATCGGCATTAATAGAGGGTGTGTCGTCGTAAAAGAAATCATTTATCATCTTTTGATAATATTGTTCAACCAATCGAAAATTCCAGTCGTAGTAAAAATATCCGGAGTAGAGCTCTTCTTCTACAGCCCTATTATCAGGATCAATTTCCAATGCTTTTTCCAGTAAAAGTTTTGCATTCTGCCATGCAACTCTTTGATCAAAAATTCCCCAAACCAACCCTCCAAAGCTCCAGACCCTTGCTTCGCTGGTATACGCTTCTACAAAATCCGGGTCTATTTCAATTGATTTTCCGTAGAGTTCGATAGCATTTTTGTAGGATTCCGCGTTTGCTTTATTTCGCTGAAATTCTGCTTGGAGAAAGTATGAGTATGCTTGTTTACTTCTTGTTGGTGCTCTTTGAATATCAGCCAATTCATATTCTGAAATGGTTGCCATCATATTTTTGGCGATTGCTTCGACCACTTCGGCCTGCATTATGAAAATCTCATCGCTATTCCACTCTTTTGTATATTCTTCTGACCATAGATGAACATTCGAACGGCCATGAATCAGTTGCAGGTTAATTTTGATTTGGCTGCCGGATATTTGAAGATTACCTTGCAAGAGATGTGCCACTCCCGACTCTGCAGCAATTTCTTGAATGGTTTTATCGGTTTGTTTGTATTTCAGGGCTGAGGTAAAAGGAATCACTTTATCAATAGCATCGATCTTTGTGAGCCTTGATATGATTGCATCCGTCATTCCATCAGAGATATACTCCAAATCAGCGGTTCCAGTCCAGTTTTTTATAGGCAATACAACAATCGATTTCTCATCAATTGCTTGTTCATTATTAAAAATTACTTCGTTCTGGTTTGCATCCGATACATAGAAGTAGAAGGTTATAATCAACAATGTTGATGCTAAAAAGACTGTCCAGGCCAATTTTTTTTGTGTGTAATTTATACTGCCTGCGGCATTTTCACTGCGTATAGGATGGTCATTATTATGGCCGTTTCTGGATTTGGCTTCCCCTGGCGTGAATCCATAGTACTTATGGAAACAGGTGTTGAAGTAAGTCGGGCTACTAAATCCTACTCGAAATGCAGTTTCAGAAGCTGTGATATCTTCATCCCCGAGTATCTTAAGTGCTTTTTTCAGCCGGTGCTCTCTGATGAATTGGCTTGTTGAAATGCCAAAATTTCGCTTTATTTTCCGATGAAGGCTAGATCTGCTCATTCCGACTACTTTCGCCAGACTTTCTACACCGAATTGGTCGTTGTTAAGATTGGCATCAATCTCTTTTGTCAAGATCTCGATAAGAGTTTCTTTTGATGCTTTTTTCTTTAAATCTTTATCAAGATTATTTTCAGAACTCATTCACAAATCTGATTTCATGGATAATGAGTATAAGTTAAACATAGAAAAATATGTTGCTTGCCTGCCAATCATTCACAGTGCTTCATGAAATAAAAAAAGAGTTATATCCGTGCAGACCGTAATTAAGAAATTGCGCTGTTTTATGAACATGACGCTAATTTTATTCGACTGATCTTTGTCTTTAGCTAAAGTTGCCATTATAAATTGTATTGGCAATATGGACATAGGGGGGTTAATAACAAAGTATGTATGTTAACTTATCCAGAAGATTCCCTCTTTGCATTCTAAAACCATGTCTTTGTAGATGTGTTGCCAATCAATTCATCTCATTGAATGGCCATGAAACCAAAAATATCTCACCTTAGGGTTTAATGTCATTTTGCATTGTTCACAAAATAGTAAGTAGTAAAACTAAAATAAGATGATATCCGATTGGCGATATCCGAAATTTAATATTTGATCTGAGGTACAACCCTACTCATCCGATGACTCCCCAAAACTGACGCAAGTGTTAAATCCGGTATTTCAAAGTAAAGATTGGAATTATGCAGAGTTTTATTGCCGGAAAAATCA
>NZ_JAKLWS010000062.1 GCF_022012475.1 Rhodohalobacter sulfatireducens | reverse complement strand
AAAGCTTGATTGGAATCGAGGGGTGGTGCGAAAAATGATGAATGGATTCCTATCCGTTGGAATGGAAGCTGGTCAACTGCGCTAAAGCTTCGATGACCAAGGTCAACTACACTATCATTTCCATTATCAATTCGTTTATTCATGAAAAGCTTCGATGACCAAGGACAACTACGCTAAAGCTTCGATGACCAAGGACAACTACGCTAAAGCTTCGATGACCAAGGTCAACTACGCCACAAGGCTTCGTTGACCAGGGAGCTTGGGAACGAGTTAATAGACCGGAAAAAGGGCACAAGTGGGTCAACTACGCCAGAAGGCTTCGTTGACCGAGGACGCTTCGCTGAACACCTACGCCAGGTGATTCAAAATTTGGAGCCATAATTTGTGTTGCAATTTCATTTTTTAAACAAATTTACCAACAACCAACAACCAACAACCAACAACCGCCAACCGCCACCATCAACAACCAACAACCCCCTTCTTTTATTATGGTTCATTATTATCTCTCGGATTTCATATCTTTTAGACTTGATTGGAAACAAAATAAACGACTTTTTTGGATTTTATTAAACACTATGCTGCCCTGGTAGAAAGTGAACTTGAGCTACTGGATTTTCCCCTAAAACCAACTACGTTGTATGAGCCACAGCGGTATATTTTATCCGGGTCAGGAAAACGAATTCGTCCTATCCTGGCCCTGATGGGATGTGGACTCTGTGGAAAAGAGATCAGAAAAGCAATTCCTGCAGCCCTTGCTGTTGAGCTGGTTCACAACTTTACTCTGATTCATGATGATATCATGGACCAGGCCGACGTTCGCCGAGGAAACCCAACAGTACACCGTCGCTGGGACGGTTCAACAGCCATTCTATCCGGTGACGGCCTTTTTGTCCAGGCTCTACTGCAACTCCAGAGATTAGATCCCGAGATTGATTATAAGAGGGCAAATAAAATTTTCCTGGATGGAATCAACCGGGTTTGTGAAGGCCAGGCACTGGATATGGAGTTTGAGAATAGGATGGATGTTACAACGGGTGAATACCTGGAGATGATTGGTGGAAAAACGGCCGCTTTGCTCTCCGTATCATTACAGTTGGGAGGGATGGCTGCAAAAGCATCAGATGAACAATTGGAGTACCTGAAGCAGTTTGGAGAATCCCTTGGCCTGGCATTTCAGATACAGGATGATCTGATGGACGTTACCGCTGATCCGGAAAAGTTCGGCAAAAAGCAGGGAGGGGATATTTCCGAAGGGAAGAAAACTTTTTTGATGGTTCAGACGTTAGGATTCTGCGATCCTGATGAAAGAGAATGGCTTACTGGATGTTTGAAAAATCGTCCGTTGCAATCTGAAGCGGTTCAAAACGTTTTAGCATTGTATGAAAAATACGATGTTATTGAATCTGCTGAATCACTTTCACATGATTATTACGAAAAGGCGATTCACTCACTGAATCTATTTGGTGATTCCAACTATAAACAAGATCTTCAACAACTGATTAATTACCTGAAACGACGTGACTCATAATTATATGCGAGCAATCTCTTTATTACTTTTTGCAATTTTAATACTTACCTCTTGCCGAAGTGAAGAACTCATCAGGCCCGGAGATTCACTTGAAGTGGCTTATGAAAAAGCGATGATGCAGTATAACGAGGAGGAGTACAGCGATGCAGCTCGTGCCTTTGAAACCGTAATTTCGATTGGGCGGGGTACCGATTACGGTCAGGATGCTCAATATTACCTGGCTGAAAGTTATTTCAACAGCAATCGTTATTTGCTGGCGGCCTCTGAATACGAGCGGTATGCGCAATATCATCCTAACTCACCCAGAAGGGAAGAGGTAGATTTCAAGGAAGCACTGTGTTACTACGAGCTAAGTCCCCGATATCGGCTGGACCAAGAATATACAACCCGGGCCATTGAGAGTTTCCGCTTATACAGAACTCGCTATCCCGACGCGGAAAGGGCAGACCAGGCAGCTGATTATATCTCAGAATTGAGAAATAAACTAGCTCACAGAGATTACAACGCCGCAGATTTTTATATGAGGACAGAACGTTACAACTCCGCTGCCATCTATTTTGGCCTCGTTATTGACAACTATCCTGAAAGTGAGCCGTGGGCAGAACAAGCACTGGTTCGTCAGATTGAATCGTATGTTTTATATGCCGAAAACAGTGTTCCCGATAAACAAGCTGAGCGCTATGAGAAAGCCTTGGAGAGTTACAATACCTATCTCCAACTTTTTCCCCAGGGGGATAACAGGGGCAAGGCTGAAGATCTTTTTGACAGGGCCATGGCCGGTTTAGGTGAGGTAGATGACCAATCGGTTGTAGAGTCGAACTAACGTATTTTGAGTGAGATATACTGACTCAGAATTTGGATTCGAATTCCCCCTCCTTTGCAAGGAGGAGATTCAGGGGAGGTTAAAATGAGAACGAATTAGATACTGAGTAAAATAATCCATCAAATATTTTATAATCACTTTCGGCACACCTTGAAAAAGAGGGGATACAAGTGAACCGGAACTTCTAAGTCTACAAGTCTTAACTAAGCAGAATACCTTTGGAAAAAAGAGTCGGAATCTTTGGAGGTTCATTTGATCCGGTGCATAAGGGGCACATTAAAATCACCCGCTCTTTTTTAAAATCCGGTTTGATCCGGGAACTACTTATTCTTCTCACACCCTCACCCCCCCACAAACAAGCAAGGGATCAGACAGACTTTTCCCATCGGTTTGAGATGTTAAAACTGGCTTTTCAAACAGAGGAAAAGATTCGGGTAAGCGATCTTGAAAGGGGCCTGCCTCAGCCGTCCTACACTCTTCAAACCATTCAACATCTTCAAAACCGGTATCCTGATTCTATTTTTTATCTTTGCCTGGGTGAAGATAGCTTGCGCGATTTTCACAAGTGGCATAAATACAAAAAGATTTTAGAACGTGTAACCCTGCTTGTGGCCAGGAGGCCGGATGTAGATACCTCATCCGTTGATCCGGAGATCCTGGAAAAAGTAATATTCATTGATCACGAGCCGGTATCCATTTCTTCAACGGAGATACGAAATAAAAGGGGAGAGGTGACTACTACAAACCTGCCACCCGCAGTCACCGAGTATATAGAAAAGCATCAGCTTTACAGTAGTTAAGTCGAACAGTGAGTTCCACAGCTTCAAGAGATTCTCTTGTTCCTCTATGACCAAACCCGACCGAGTCACTTTTTAATCCGTAGAGCATTTCACTGATTGCACTTGTGCAATCACACACTCCGGAGGAGTGTAATGTCAATAGCCCGCGGCAAAAACCGGAACAACGTGATCGGTTTGCAGCCGTGGGGTTAGCAATAGCATAAATATAATCCCGAGGCGATGAACATCGAAAAAGCAAAAGATCATCCGAGGGGTAGTGCAATAAATAATGAATGGATTCCAGGACTGGTGGAATGAAAGCAGAGTTTAGAAAGTAGTAAAATGGAAACAGGCTGGAAAAGGGCACAAGTGGACACTTGCGCAAGTTGTGGAGATCTCTCACTCCGTTCGAGATGACAATTGTGCGGGTGTATGAACCGCGGCGTTTCAGATTCATCAGCAGAATCGCGTTTTGTCTTACGCCGCTTCGGCAGGTAGAGGTTGAGACGGCGTGGTGAGAAGTTTGAATTCGGCAAGGAGTGTTTTAAGCCGTCGATTGATCATCACCCGCCTGTCATTCAGAGCAAACCGACCGGCAGGGAGGTGCAGCGAAGAATCTCCTGGTTGAAGGGAGGGGCTTTGTAAAAGAGCTCCCTTACTGCATTCGGAAGTTAAAATGATTGCACTTGTGCAATCACACCCCAGCGGGGTGATTGGTTTTGTAACCCCGGGTGGAGGACACATGAAGAGCGGAGCTCTGAACAGAGGCCATAACCCGGGGATGGGAACGTCCTCTAAACAAGCTACCCCGAGGCGATGAATGATAAATAAGCAAGAGTTTAAGAGGGGTAGTACAAAAAATGATGAAAGGATTCCAGGACTGGTGGAATGAAAGCAGAGTTTAGAAAGTAGTAAAATGAAAACAGGCCGGAAAAGAGGCACAAGTAAGTCAAATTCGCTTCATAAAATCTTATTTTAAACATTTATGATCGATCTCTTTTATCTTTGAGAAGATCCTTAAATGAATTGTAATTCATGATCATATCTGTACACATGCCAAAAAGCGGGGGTGCGAGTTTCAGGCACCTGCTGGAAAACCATTTTAAAAAAGGATACTTGCAAGATCACGATTACCCGATACATGATCCCCGGGATAAACGGCATCGCAAAGTTAAATGGAAACGGACTTGGAACCGGCTTTCTGATAACCTGTTCAACAGGTATCAAAACGTTGAGTGTATTCATGGTCATTTTTTACCCTATAAATATGAAGATTTCTACCAATCGGGTGATCACACGTTTGTAACCTGGCTCAGGGATCCATTAGAAAGGCTGACATCCCATTACTACTACTGGAAAGAGTATCATGACAAGATGGATCAGCAACCACTATTAAAGAAATTTTTAGAGGAGAACTGGTCGTTCGAAGATTTTGCATTCTCAGAGGAGGTTCGAAATATCTACTCGCTCTTTCTGTGGAAATTTCCGTTGGAAAGGTTCAAATTCATCGGGATTACAGAATTTTATGATGAGGATCTGACCTTTTTTGCTGAGAATTTCCTGGATAAATCAGATGTATCAATACCCAAAAAAAATGTAAACAAGAAGAGTAAAGAGAAGAAAACAATCGATCGAGGACTTGAAAAGGAGATTAAAGAGTTCCATGAAAATGATTATCAGCTCTATGAATACGCACTTGAACAAAGATCAAAAAGGTAGTAGAGATTCAGTAACCGGCTCCCGAGCATTGGGGACGCCACCTTGAATTTTTGGTAGTTCCAGTGCTTTTCTGGTCTCGAGTCTCGGGGTTGTTTCAAGACAAAATGAACAAAATGATTTTTGAGGCTGATAACTTATTTTTGTGAATGCACATCAACCTTGATAAAGATATCATCGTAAAAAATTGGATTATATGGGTAATTTCAGGGGATTGAGGCGATGAATGTTGAAAAGGTTTGTTTGTAATCGAGGGGTTGGGGTTGATGATATTGTTTGCCTTTTAATACATTCTATGTTCTTTTGGGCCGCCCCCGACTTGCTCGGGACAGGCAAAAGAACGAAAAACTCCCGTCAGTGAAGAAAAACCCGCGGGTGTTGGCTCAGCATGGCAACCTTCTGCCAAAGGCATTCCTTTGGGGGAATGGTCCATCACGCGTTGAGGCATATTTAGGTTCACCGGTGATCCCGAGAATTCGGGACTCATTATGCTTCGTCTTTTCCTGATTTAGGTTGACAGTTTTAATGTTTATTTACTGTTATTCCTGAGGGAGGTTAACACTTTTCTTTCTAACAAGCTATCTACTAC
>NZ_JAKLWS010000061.1 GCF_022012475.1 Rhodohalobacter sulfatireducens | reverse complement strand
GGGCTATATTATTTTAGCTCTTTCAGAGCTTTCCCTTCTATTAAATTCATAAATATCGGTCCGAACTGAAGTGAAAAACCCTCTGCGTTCGACCTCACGTATTTATTTAATTTGATTTCCAATCGTTACTTCGAGCCTGACGATCAGTCTTTATTCAATATTCAATCTTTTCCCAATTTCTATATATTCAACCGTGATTAAATATCTATTCATAGCAATCCTGGCTTTTTCCTGGACGGATGCCCTTTCACAATCAATCGGTATATCACCCGTATCTCATAAACTTTGGGGGGATACGAGAGATATGTCAGAATTTTATCTTGAGTATAAGTTTGTGGGACTTCACTATTTTCACAACTGGGATGATACCCGGTATATGCGCAAAGGAACGGATGAGATTATCGAGCAGACGTCTGCTTTTGCAATTTCTGTTATCCCGTTGGACCTCACCTATTTCCGTGCCGGCATGATTGCCTTTGACCGTCGCTTTCCGGTGGATGTTGCATCCCGAGTGCAGTTCTTACTGGAAGCCTCGATCCCCATTCGCAGGTTTACCATCAGCTACCGGCATATCAGTAATGGGTTTGGGCTTTTTAATGAGATCAATCCAGGAGTGGATTCGTTTTCGGTAAAGGTTCATTTCGGAAATGTGGAATAAACCGCGGTGGACGCGGAGGTACGCGGGGTTTTTATATCTCTGCGGTTCTCTGCGTTCCCAGTGGTTTAGTCGCCGCAATCGTCCTCAAAAGGAATCTCATTCAATTCTAAAAAGTCGATGGCTATTTTTTTGAGGGCTTTATTTTTGTAGTTGAACCAATCATCACGGATGTTATAATCAAAGATTTTATCCTTAAACATGCGGAAAGCACCTCGTCCGCGGATGGCATTCAAAAGATCGTCTTTCATGGGGCCCTCATCCAGGGAATAGATAAAATCTTCCATAATGCTGTACTCGTGAATCTCGAATTGGGAAGGAAGTTCAATAAAATCGTCTGATTCCATGATCTCCCTGAGTTTAGGTATGATCTCCTGCTGCCATGCGGGAAGTTCCTCTATCGGTTCGCCATCGTCCAGCCGTCTCAGGGCGTATTCATCCTCTTCCGTAAAAACCGTCAGTTCACCGGTTTTGCGATTTATGTAGCCCTGGACCATATCATTTTGCATGTCCATCTCATTAATTACGGATTGAAGAGAAACGGGAAGCGACATAAAATAAATTGTAAGTTCAAAGTCTGATAAAATGTATAAAATCGATTCTTTGAACGCTACATAAATTAAGCTAAACCTTTCATCCTCTCCATGAGTTTCTTAATCAACCCAAAAAAGCTTGAGGATCATTTCAGGCCCGTAATACTCGATCGGGCAAGACATTATTTCGCTACAGGTGCCATAAGAAATATGGCACAATCAGAGAATAACACCTGGATGGCCGAGGTTCAGGGTACGGAGGTGTACCTGGTAACTATCAAACAGGAGAATTCTGATCTCTGCGAATGCCGGTGCACTTGCCCCTATGCTTTGGAAGATGCCTGTAAACACATTGCCGCTGTTTTAATGGAGATTGAGAATGATGAAAATGAGATTCAGATCTTGGATGAAGAGACAGAAAAACAGCCCACACCTGCTTATTCATCCGGCCAATTGGACAAAGCCCTGGCCCGATCCGACAAGTCTCAACTGGCTGCTTTTATCAGTCAGATTGCGGAGTTTGAGCCTCATATCGAACATCAATTTCTATCCTTTATGGCTGCTTCCGATCCCAAAACAGGTAAAGCTCAGTACAGAAAATTAGTAAAGTCGGCCCTGGCGCCGGCTCGCCGCAAGGGATTGATATATGGGCATGAAGCACGGCAACATCTTGCGTCGGTTTATAAACTCCTTGAACAGGCCGATAAAAAAAAACCGGCGGTTCTTTTCGCACTGTGCTGGATATTTGCCAAGTGGTGGTTGAAGAGATGGTGCCTGCATTTCAGTTTATTGACGATTCAAATGCTGATGTGGGAGATGCAATCCGATGGGCGATCAATCTTCTGCATGACTTGGCTGAAAGTACTCTCGATGCGGATGATCAAAAATCTTTCTTTAAATGGACCCTCAAGTCTCTCGAGGATAAACGGTACGAAGGTTGGGATTTCCATGATGATTTTATGGCGATGGCTGTTCATCTTGCAAAAAATGATAAGCAAATTCGAGATACAGAAGCTGTTTTGGATGCACGAATTGAAGAGTTCACCAACAAAAAGTCTAACTGGAGTTCCAACTATAATCTGGAATCAGCCGTCCTTTGGAAAGTTCATCTTCTGAAAAGCAATGACAGACCTACTGAGGCTGATGAGACCATGGATCGACACAAAAATTTAACTCGCGTCCGGGCTGAGATGATTCAAACAGCCTGGGATCGGGGAAAAACTGACACTGTTAAATCTCTTGCTTCAGAAGCGATTGAAACACTTGGAAAAGATGCACCCGGGTTGATTTCTAATTGGCAAGAATGGTTACTAAAGGTGTCTGAAACCGAGGGAGATGAGAATGAAATCATCCAGCGGCTTGAGGACCTGATGAACAGTGATCCGACGACGGACATATACTTAAAACTGAAAGAGATGGTTCCGAAGGATGAATGGCCGCCCTACCTTCGGGATACATTACTGCCTGTTCTCCAAACCAGTTACAGAGGGCGTTCGTTAATGCCTGAGATATTTGTACAGGAAAAGATGTGGGATAAATTGCTGGAATATCTGAAGAAAAATCCGGATCTGAATCTTCTCAAGCGGTATGAATCGTTCATTAAGGAGACAGCACTTGATGAAATTTTTGAACTTTATGTACAACTGATCCGACAAAAACTGAAACACAACACGGGTCGTCGATACTATCAAGAGGTCTGCAAAACGTTGAATCATGTTTGGCAGCTTGGAGCAAAAAAAGAGGTAGAACAACTCACCAAAGAGTTGCGTAAACTGTATTCAAATCGACCGGCGTTCCTGGATGAGGTTGACAAATTAAAATTTTAACCGCGGTGAAGATTAACCGCGGTGGCGCAGAGGAACGCAGGGTTTTTTATTTCTCTACGGTTCTCTGCGTCCCCTGCGGTTTCATATGTTTCAAAGATTGTTCACCACCCTTCGGATTCCCTCTTTCATCATGGGTACATTAAAATTGAGCAGATATCCCAATTTATTACCTGATAGTTTGAGGTAGGTCAGTATTTGTGCCATGTGAATATCATTCATTGCTTCTACAGATTTCACTTCAATAACTACTTTTTGCTCAACCCAAAGATCAATCCGATATCCACATTCCAGTTTTACATCCTCGTAAACTACAGGGAGAGCTACCTCCTTCTCAATAAATAGTGCGGATCTTTTTAACTCATACTCCAGGCAAGCCTGGTAGGTCGATTCCAGCAATCCCGGCCCTGTGTTTCTGTGAACCCGGATCGCAGCACGTACTATTGCATCTCCAATCTGATTTTCAGTCATACAGTATATTTTTATGAATGTTTAACTGTATGAACCGGAAATGCAGAATACCTTACAATCTTATTTAACCGCAGTGGACGCGGAGGTATTATAAAAAAGAGGTCACCCTGGATTTATTAGATTAAAAGTGCATTAAACTTTAATCAAATCCATAGGAGACCTCTTACGAAAGATACAGATGTAGTATACATAGGGATTGACCTTCATAGCAACACCAGTACGATTGGATATATGAACCAACAGGGCGACTCTGAGGAAGATACTACTATTAATCTGCGGTTCTCTTTGGAAAAAGCGAATTGTATAGATTAGCCGCGGTGTCCGCCGAGACACGCTGAGGGCGTTTCTCATTCAAACCCAGCGTTCCCCCGCGTTCCCCGCCTGCCCCGAAACGTCGTGGGCGGTTCATTTTTCAGGGAACTAAAATAACCTTCCCGATATTCTTCCTCTCCTCAATAAATTGATGTGCATCGCCGGCTTCGTCAAACGAAAAGGTGGTGTCTACATGGGGGTTGATCCAGCCCTCCTCAACGCCTGCCAGGATCTCTTTCATCCATTGCTGTGCTTTCTCTCCTTCATGCCAGAGATGGCCGAGGTTTACTCCGAAAACACCGCGGTTTTTATCAAGCAGCGGCAGAGGGTGGTAGATCGGCATGCCGATCACCGTTTTCAGCAGATTTAGTGTTGTTTTGAGTCCGCCACTCGAACCTGAGCTTGCTGTAGAGATTCCGAACATCCCCAATCGCCCCGTTGATCGCAACGCTTTGTAACTTTTCTTCCAATGCTTACCACCCAGCGGATCGGTAATCAGTTCCACGCCGCGGTCATCGGTCAGATTCATGAGTTCGATGCTCCAGTCTTTATTGCGGTAGTCGATGGCGTGATCCAATCCGCGATCATTCAAAAAATCATGTTTTCGTTTACTTGACGTCCCAAATGTTCTCGCCCCGATATGTTTGGCGATATCGAGCTGGGCAAGCCCCATTCCCCCACCGGCATTGTGGATGAGTACGGATTCATTCTTTCGAAGTCCGCCCATCACCACGATGAGTACCCAGGCCGTCAGGTAATTGACCGGAAGCGTGGCGGCCTCTTCAAACGAAAGCCGATCCGGTTTTTCATGTACCTGGTTCTCTTTGGCCAAAACCTGTTCCGCCTGTCCGCCGAACCGGGTGATCGCTACCACTTCTTTGCCGACCCAAGCGTCATCAACATCGGAGCCAACTTCCGTGATCACGCCGGAAACTTCATATCCCATCACACACGGTTTATCGGGTCCGTCGGGATATTGGCCTTTTCGCGCGAGTATATCGGCGAAGTTTAGCCCGGAGGCTTTTACCTTGACAAGGAGTTCGTCATTGGCCGGCTGTAGATCGGGGACTTCCCGGACCTGGAGGACCTCAAAATCGCCATTGGCTGTCGTCACAAGTTGTCTCATGATGATTGGTTTTATTGGAGTTTATTTTGTTTTTACGCGAAATTTTAATGAATCATCGTCATCTATGTAATGTACGTCAATCCATATGAAATATGTAACTTATCCACCTCAATAGCAGTTGTCGGGTTCATTACACCCTGAGCTATTGATCTTAGAATACTTCGGGGTGAGTAACGGAGTACCCGTCAGAACGCTAAACGCGGTCAGACGGGTATTCAAAAGAATGGATTCATACCCCTTTCTCTTTTCTCTGCACAGAGCGTCGGTCAAAGAAACTTCAGTGTAGTTGACCTGTTTTGTCAAAATCTATGTTCGCAAGCGGTGTAAAACCTGGCTTTATTCACCTTCGTAAACTGATACACCGCGAGTAACAAACGAGACCCTGTCATCCTGAGGGAGTAAAACGACCGAAGGATCTCTGCGTGATAGGAATGGAGCACAAGTTTGGAGACTTACGCCAGCCCTGAGGATTACTTATCCAAAATTAAAAGCACAAGTTGCAAACTTGCGCTAGCCGAGGGGGATTAACTCGTTGCGAAGGTCCTCCTTCGACAACGCATGCCTGAAGCTCCGCTTCTATTCAATGAAGTAATTTGAACTCGTTGCGAAGGTCCTCGGTCAACAAAGCCTTAGCGTAGTTGACCTCCTTCGACAACGCCTACCGGAAGCTCCGCTTCTCATAATGCTAAAAAATCAATCTTTTCAGCAACCCCTCGATTACGATTTAAACCTATCCACATTCATCAACTCGGGGTTTCTATTATAGCCACTTTTTAACCCAG
>NZ_JAKLWS010000060.1 GCF_022012475.1 Rhodohalobacter sulfatireducens | reverse complement strand
GCTTCCATTCCAACGGATAGGAATCCATTCATCATTTTTCGCACCACCCCTCGATTCCAATCAAGCTTTTTCAATACCCATCGCCTCGGGGTTTTTTGTGGGCTTCGACAATCCCCGGGTTGCGGCCTCTCTTCAGAGCTCCGCTCTTCATGCGCCCTCCACCCGGGGTTACAATACCAATCACCTCGCTGGGCTTGGGGTTTCTGGTTTAAGGTTCAATGTTTAAGATTTTTTGACAGACACAACCTGAAACATTAAACTTTAACCAACTCTTTCCTCCGGGGCTTGTGATTGCACCTGCGCGATCAGTAACCTCTCTCATCCAATGAATCGTCTTAGGCCTGGTTCACAATAGCATTGAGTGCTCGTTTCAACGAGATTCTTCGCTTTACCTCCCTCTCGGTCGGTTTCGCTCTGAATGACAGGCGGGGCGGGAATTCATCGACGGCGTATAACACCTCTTGCCTGATTCACACTTCTCACTACGCCGTCTTAACCTCTTCCTGTCGAAGCGGCGTCAGACAAACCGGGATTCTTCTGATGAATCAGAAACGCCGCGGATCATACACCTGCACCTGTCATCCCGAACGAAGTGAGGGATCTCCAACAAACAACAAACAACAAACAACAAACAACAAACAACAAACAACAAACAACAAACAACAAACAACAACCTGAAACCTTATAAAAAAGACCTTAATCCGCATTCCTCCTCATTGAGACAAAAACTACGAAGCCCAGGCATCCAAGGGGGGAAAGATAGGTCATAAGAAAATCGGAGATGATAAAGCCGGCAACGGTGTAATGGATCCCCAGCCAAAACAGGAGAAATACCAGCAGTTCCACAATCACCTGGAACAGTACCAGTGAAATGTATGTCTTTCTGCCGCCCTTGAAGAAGATGAGTCCAATCATCCCGCACAGAAAGAAAAAACCGAGCTGTGGAATATGAGATAGCACAATTTCATTCCCATTGCTGATATAGGTTATCAGCACATGACGGGGACTGTGAAAGGCAGATGTGATATTTCCAATTGAACGTTGTGCAGATAAAAGGAACTCCCAGACAAATTGTTCGCTGTAAAGTGCTCGAAGCGGACGAATCACCAGGAAATAAAAGAATGTAAAGCCCGCGCTCCAGCCAACTCTTTTTGCGATATATGGGATATCAATATTCATATATTTTTGGTAGTGAGAACTTCCCGGTAAAAGTCTGCAGTTTTCTCAGCCGCATGAAACCACCTGAACTGATTCTGGACCAACTCCCTGCCGTTTGCCGACAGTGTTTGTCTCAATTGAAGATCCCCTGCCAATCGAATAATCGCTTCAGACAGTTTTTCGGGATCTTGATCAGGCACAACTAAACAGTTCTCGTTATGCACCATATAACCGTTTTTCTCCACTTGTTTTGTGGTGATGAGGGGAGTACCGGTTGCCCAAGCCTCAAAAACGGAGATATTTTCCGTCTCAACCTGTAACGGCAAAACAACGATATCCGCTTCGCTATAAAACGCCGGCATCTCTTTATAGGTTGGATTCCCGAGAAACTGCACGTTCTCTTTTTCAACATCCTCATTAAGAAGCTCTTTAACTCTTTTGATTACACCCGAATCCCGATTTGATGCGTCTCCACTTCCCGCAAACAGAAATTTAAACTCTAATCCATCCTGATGCTGAAGAAGAACCTTTGCCGCTTTTGCAAGTACTTCAACTCCCTTTTGAGGAATCATCCTCTGCGGAAATAAAATCACAAGCTCTTTTTTTGAGAATCTCTTTCCCGGTTGAAAATGCTTAAGATTCACACCATTTGGAATATATCGTACCTCACTATCATTAAAAAAACTACGGTTGGGCTCCAGTAACATCCGGTGAACAACGATCACCGCATCGGGCCGGATTCCGGGAATATATGTAATCATTCGAGCTGAGAGGTCTTCGCTGCGAAAGAAACCCGACGAATGATTTGTCCAGATCACGGGAATATCTTTATCTCGTGCATAATAGGTTGCACCGATCCTCGTAGCCCGGTTATCGTGTTGATGAATGATCTCTATCTCCCCAATCTGCTCTTTGATCCATTGGAGGCCGGACCGGGTTGATTTTGTAAGAGAATACAGTTTTGAGATGAGATTTGTGCCGGCCGGATACTTCACCCGAACACATGTAAAATGTTCCCGGGAACTATCTACAAAAATATCCTCTCTTTTTTTATCGTTCGAGGCGGTTGGCACCAAAAGTGTGACTTTGAATCCCTGCTTGGTCAATTCGGGCAGTAAATTTTGAAGATGAGTGTTAATCCCACTACTCAGAGGATAAAAATCATTTGATACGTGGACAACATGTTTCATTTATATTCGATATTTGAACAGTCCTTCATAAAAAAGTTTTGCAAGATCAAAGAAAGCCTGGATGGTCATAGAACTATACTTTCTCATACCTGAAAAGTTTTTACGAATCATTTTCTGACGATAAAAAAACCATTCAAACCTCTTTTTTATAAGGTCTCCCCTGGACAATGCATGTTTTCGGTAGATATAATGAAATGAATGACAAAATTGAATTGAATTTGTACTTCTCAATAAACGAATTAACAGATCCTTATCCTCAGATTTTAAATTGGTTTTGTCTAAACCGTCAAGATCTAAGAAAAACTCGCGTCGAATCAAGATTGCGTTCAGATGTACCGGAGAAACAGGTGAAAATGCAACTTTTTGAATCAGAGTTTCATTGGATGTCTCCTTTTTTAACGTGCGTTTTGCAATCTCTCTTCCACTATCTGAAACGATTTTAAACTGTCCTATAATTAAATCTGATCTGCTTGAATTTATGCACTCCCAAATCTTCAGCAGTTCATAACCATCAATAACATCGTCAGCATCTACAAATGACAGGTATTCACCCCGGGCAACTTTAACACCTTCATTCAAAGCCGCCGCCCGCCCCCTGTTTTCCTGGTGAAGGGCTTGAAATTCGATGTTTGGAATCGGGCTGAATCTATCGGCCCAACTTTCAATCACCTCTTCTATCGAGTCTGAGGATCCGTCATTAATAACAATCACCTCAAACGGAAACTTCCGCACATGAAACAGGCTATTGAGAGTATCGGGTAGGGTCTCGGCCATATTAAAGACCGGGATGAGGAAGGATATATGCGCCGCTTCTTTCAAGTTTGTTCAATCCGTGTGAATTCGATAGGTCTGATGAACGAAATTGACCATTAGGATGATCAGGAAAGAAAATAAACATTTCGACGACTTTTTGTAGTCAGTTTACGGCAGAGTGGTAATGGATGTTTGATGATCGTTTTTTGGCGAGGTATTGCAGGCAATCCGTCAGCCGCCGGAGACTGACAACTTCCTAATGTTATACTGATCTACTCAATTGAACTCAAGCAATATTTTTAAAATAGAATCCTTTTATATATCAATAAATTGGGAAAACTTAACAACCGATTGATTGCTTGAATGAATAGACCTTAACGTGTTTACCGGTTACGATTTATCCAAGGGATCTGCCCTTTCGAAGAGACATTTGGGGATGATTGGAACGAAATTTTGAGTTTTTTCCACATTTTGGCCAATCAATATTCATTAGGTCAACCCCTTCTCTCCCGATCCTGAATACTCGGGACGATATCACTTTTCGTTGACGCATTCAAAAAATGAGCCCCTTCATAGTAGGATAGGTCGTCCGATTTTAACTAAACCGCACAACGCTTTTGGTATTGTCTTTTCTATCCGGTTTGATTGACAGTTGTCCCATTACTCTTTTTAAACTCGGTTTCCTTCTCCCCGAAAACTGAACTCCCCGGATCTTCGTCATTTACTTCATCAAGTATCTCCTCCGGTTCAACAGGATGGCTAAATCGATTTTCATCTTCCAGCTCTAAACCCGTTACTTTGCTGATAATCTTTCGCTTGAAAGAGAGTGTTGGGAATATCAATACAGAAAGGGCAATGATTGTAAGCAACAGATAGTTCACAGACATTAAGGGTGATAGCATAATTGCTGCTGTTACAATAAATATTTGTATTCCGACGATTGACAAGGTAACCTGGGTATGACTAAAGCCCGTATTCAACAACTGGTGATGTATATGTTCTGCATCGGCTTCGAATGGGGATTTCCCATTCAAAACTCTCAATAAAAAAACCCTCAATGTGTCATAAAGGGGTACGATAAGAATGGCAATGAGTATAACCGGTGTATTGGCTTGCCAGGCGAACTCAGAGGGTGCTGCTTCAGCTGTGTTCAGAAATTTAATTCCCATGAAAGCAAGGTAAAACCCTGATAAAAGAGCCCCGGTGTCTCCCATGAAAACAGAAGCGGGTTCCCTGTTATGCCAAAGAAATCCTCCCATTGCTCCGGCAAAGAACAAGCTAAAAAGGGCAAGTGGATATACACCGGCAGTAAAGAACCAAAAACTAAAAAACAAGCTGCAGATTATCACAGTAGTTGCAGCAAGGCCGTCTACGCCATCAATTAAATTCAATGCATTCGTAACGACAATAAATACCGCAATCGAAACTAAAACAGATGCAGCATAGGGAACTGTTTCAATTCCAAATACTCCACCAAAGGTTTCTACGTATATATCCGCCCCAAAAATCAAAAAGATCGCTGCTGTAAATTGTGCAAGAAGTTTTTTGGTAGGCGACAACACAAAAAGATCATCCTTGATGGCTGTAACAAAGAGGACAATTGAGGCTGCCAGTAAATAACCGAAACCATCAAACAAAATAGATTGAGGGTGAAGGGAAAACACCAACCAAAGTGATCCGATAAAGACAATTCCTCCTAATGTCGGTACACTTTCATTATGGATTTTTCGATGTTCTTCAGGTTCATCCATCAGTCGCTTAGACAGCGCTGCCTCCACCAACACAGGAATTCCCCTCTTGGAGACAAAAAATGCCACAATAAACAGTACTACTGCCCAACTCAGTTGAAGAAGGTCCATAAACTCTCCGCGAAATGTTTATACCCTCTCAATCTCAAAATGAAATTGAAAAGTGTAAAAGGTTAAAGAAATACGATTGATGATTGATAATTCTTGACCGATTATTTTTTTTCCTGCTTTCAACTTTTTTAAAAATAATCGCCCTTGGTTTAACGGTTTGTAAGATCTCAACTTCAATAATATTGAAGAAAACGCCCTCCATTTTTCGGAAAGATCTACAATAGTAATTATTAAGTTTTTTTAATAATTAATCCACTTACAAGATAACCAACGCTAGTGAATGTTCTTAATTAAACTTTTCTGAACATTGTGTTAGCCCGCTACATTTAATAGAATTAAACATAGATTAGAACTCCTTTCAGAAGCAAAGTGATGAAGAAAATGAAATCTAAAAATAATATCGAAATTTAAAATTCATTTGTAACTGTCCACAGAAGTTATCCGCACCAAGCGGTCTATCTAAATTGAGGGAATCGACTTCCCAACTGGCGCAATTGTCAACTTATGCCCCCTGTTCCGGCCTGTTTCTCATTTTACAACACACCTGGCGAATGTGTTCAGCGCAGCGTCCTCGGTCAACGAAGCCTTCTGGCGTTGACCCACTTGTGCCCCTTTTTCGATCTGTATTCATTTTTACTCGTTCCCAAGCTCCTTGGTCATCGAAGCTTTAGCGCAGTTGACCTTGGTCATCGAAGCTTTAGCGTAGTTGACCTGCTTGGGAACGCCAATGAGAAGCTCCAGCTTCTATTCAGCCTGATCAGGAATCCATTCATAATTTTTCGCACAACCCCTCGGATGACCTCCTGCCTTTTCAATATCCATCGCCTCGGGGTGTCTGTTTTAGAGAGCCTTCCCATCCCCGGGTTGCTGCCTCTCTTCAGAGCTCCGCTCTTCATCAGGCCTCCACCCGGGGTTACAATACCATTCAACCCCGCTGGGGTGAGATTACGCAAGCGTAATCCAGAAGCTCTCCCCTCTAGCCGCGTCCCGAACCGTCGGGGGGAGGGGACATATAGCGAAGCG
>NZ_JAKLWS010000005.1 GCF_022012475.1 Rhodohalobacter sulfatireducens | reverse complement strand
TCATAACGATTCAACGACAAGAGCCGTATGATGGGAGACTATCATGTACGGTTCTGTGAGAGCCTTGGGGTGAAATTCCCCTTGGCTACTCGACTAATTAGAATTTAGTTTTTCTGTATTCCTTTAAATAATGAATTGAGTTTTTATCGACAATACCTATTTCAGCGGGAATTTTATCTAATTTTAGAACTCTGCCGATTGCCAATCTGTGAAAACCGTTTCCGCCAAAAACCGGCTTTCCATCTTTTGCAATATGGACCAAAATTCCATCTTCTTCTCTAAAGTTTTCCGGATTCATCTCCTTTCTTGTTTTCAGCCTGCCTAACTTCTTTGTTTCGTTGTATGCCTTATCCAACATTTCAAATCGAGCTTTAATTTTTTCCCTTGGCCAATCACCATATTTTTTTGATTTAGACATGTAGTCAATTACTCCCAACTCTTCCCAGGATTTTCCTTCCTCCCAATGTTTTTTGCAATATTCAATTCTGTATTGATCCTCGATCGGTTTTAAATTCTTAACTTCGTCCCAATCTACAACAATTCCACTCGCCTGATTCCTATGTATTCCCGTGATGCGTTTAACTTCCTCGCGATCAATCATGAATTCAATGCTATTAGGATCAATCCATATTCTCTCTTTATACCTGGGAGCAGACCAACCGTACATTAGAATATTTTTCAGGTCTCTTAAATAAATAGATGTTCTTTGTATAGTCTGCTGAATAAATCTCATTTTTTAATGGCCGTGGTCAAATATTTATTTTAATAACATATTTAAAGTTTTACAGAATTGTACGATCAGAATGTATCGGTAATTCTTTCATAAATACAAAGTTAATATTTTCTGATTTCTCCTTTGATTATTGATGCCGGCTCAATTGATTCAACATTTGATTTCACTGATTCATACAGCTCTAAGGATGAATGAATCTACCAGTTTCAGAATGATAAGAATCGAGGTAAAATTATTCACTGAATAGAGTTATAGAGAGAAAGGGTAAAATAAATGGCAAGGATGGATGTGGATGACATCGGTCCTCCTCGCAGGCTGCATATACCGGTTAATAAACATAAATTAACATCAGTTCTAGATAATGATGAATAGATGATTGAATACGTAACAATGAGCCCGCCTGTGCTAAAGCTAGGGTAGGCAGATACAATTTTGGGATTTCTTTTCTCTCAAAATAGCCAGCCCTGAACTGTGCCAGTCTGCAGACAAGGCTGGCTCAAACTGACAATCTACAATAAATATATATCGAGCTGACGTTAAATTAGATTATAATTTTGACATAAAAGTTATTTTCTGTGAGACTATATTAAATTTAATTTAATGTACAAGGTATATATGAAATTGGGATCATACCATAAATTGTATTAACCTAATATTGGTCAGAAATTTTCAGTACCAATTCATTATTATTCAGATTGTAGTATCAAAGACTGAATTTTATTAAAAGAGAAGAAAGATACTTGATGCAAAAAATGAATAAAGATGAAATTCATCCTTCTTCAATCATTTTGAAATAAACGAGATTGATGGTCAATCCTGCTGTTGTAATTCCTGCATTTAAACGCGAGAAATCACTTGGAAGACTTCTCCATTCAGTCAACCAGGCATACTATCCTGAGAGTGTTCAACTTATCATTTCTTTAGATTTCGGAGCCACGGAAGACGTAAAAAAGACTGCCCAAAATTTCGACTTTAAGCATGGCAGCGTTCAAATCATAGAACAAACAAAAAAGCTTGGCCTAAAAGATCATATCATGGTCTGCGCTGATTTTTCATTACAGTATGGCAGTGTAATCGTTCTTGAGGAAGATTTAATTGTTTCACCCGGTTATTATAATTACGCAAAAAAAGCACTTGATTATTATGACAATGAAAATTCCGTTGCCGGTATTTCACTCTATTCTCAACGTTTTAATGAGACTGCCCAGTTACCATTTGAAGCATTAAAAACCGAATGCTCTGCTTACTTCATGAAACTTGTTTGTTCCTGGGGACAGGCTTGGAGCAGTAAGCAATGGAAAGAGTTCAAAGATTGGTATTCAGATAATCAATCCACCAGTATATTGAATACAATTGAATTACCGGAAAATGTTAAAGATTGGAGTAAAAATTCTTGGAAAAAGTATTTTAATGCCTATTTGATTAAGAAAGACAAGTATGTGGTTTATCCGTATAACAGCTATTCTACTCACTGTGGCGATGAAGAGGGTGAACATATCCGGAAGTTAGGAAACTTGTTTCAAGTTCCATTATCAGGAATAATTTCTAATAGCCAATATGTTCAATTCCCAAACTTTACAAATCACTTAATAAAGTATGATATGCATATGGAATCATCGGGTGATTTTGTGGGTAGATTGTTAGGGTTGGAAAATGAAAATATTGAAGTTGATTTGTATGGAACAAAGTCAATCAACCAACTATTGGAGAGTGATTACATTTTAAGCAGTAAAAAGTTTAGTTCACCAATTCAATCCTTCCCGCTACAATTCAAACCTTTGGAACTAAATATGAAGTTTGAATCCTATGAAACAGAATCCCAATTTTTTTATCTGTACAAAACTAACGATCTGAATGAGGTTAATTTTAAGAAACCAAATCATCTGAGGCTTGCTCAATATTTTTCTTATCAAAATATATTATCGGGTAAAATATTGAGAAGTTTTCTTCAGTATATGATGGGAAAATAGTGATCAACATCTCAGAATAAATTTCTTCATTTGAAAAGATGGCTGTTACTTCAGATATTTCAAAATAGATTTAGCCATCTGTTCTTTAATATCTTGCCGATCAAATTCACTAATGAACTCACTATTATCGATTGTGGTATTTTCTTTCAAAAAGTTCTCTACAACGTCAATCTGATGAATTAGACCATGAACGTCACCTGGATTAAACAGAAATGTTCCCTCAATCTTGTCATTCAAAAACTCTTGTGCGTATCCATTCACACCTGCTAAGATGGGTTTTTCTACTGCTGCTAGTTCAAATATTTTTGAAGGGAGAACTTTGTTAAAAATGGGGAGGTTATTAAGATGAATGAGTAAAATGTCAGCATTTCTGTATTCATTAACGACTTCTGTTCTACTCATCGGCTCAACCATCTCAACATTCTTGATTTCTAATTCCCTGAGTTTATCAACCAGTTTTTGTTTAGCCCCGCCATCGCCGATAATTCTGAATACATATTTACCATAGAGCAGTTCAGCTGCTTCTGGAATAATTTTATGCAATCCCTGGCCATCGCCAATATTACCGGCATATACAATTTTTTTAGCTTTTCCATTTTTAATAAAGCGTTTTTCTTGGGCCTTTTTGAAGACAGGATCTACTCCATGAGTATAGAATGAAAAATGTGCATTCTTGAATTTCGTAAAATCATTTCGGAATCCCTTACTTATGAGATTGATGTGAGTAGCATATTCAAAAACTTTAATTTCTCGATTCCTAACAATGGGAGTTATAAAATATTTAATGATTGGATTAGAAGATATGCTCTTTATCGTTTTGCTGAAAAGATCACGAATATCAAGATAGAGTAGAGATTTCTCCCTTTTTGCGATCAAGTAACCCAAATAAGAAGTAAAAAATCGACTTGAAGAGGCAAAAACAAGGTCATAATGATTGTTCTTTGTTCTATTCAAAACTTCGAAAAAATAAGTTCTGAAACTCAATATCTGATCTTTTATTCCACTTTCATGTGAAGGAACGACAATCCGTTCGATGGAGATATTTCCAAGTTGTTCTGATTCATGAAAATCTTCACGAAAGCTGGCATACCTATTAGGGCTTGTTGTAAAAACATCAATCTTAATGTTTTCTCCTTCAATCTGTTTTGATAGTTCATCTACTAATGGAGAATTTCGAAATGAACCGGCGCATAAATCTGGCCTGAAGTAAAACGTTAAATACAGGATTCGCTTCATGTACCTGGAAAATAGATTCTTAGTGTTGTATCATGGTCAAACTCATACCTTATTCCAATGGAGTTTGATCGAACATTGAATGCATTTGAGCATTTGTATGTAAACTCTTCGACAAGTAAAATGTTCTGTAATTTTATAACAGTGCCTTCATCAAGTATAACCTTATTTTTTGTCAGTTCCTTTATTTTGATACCCGGATGGAGGTGAATTCTGCCTTCAACGGGTTCATTGAGTGTAACCGAGTCAAAAATTTCGACATACTCATGTGAGAAGTGAAATTTCCGATGGTGTTCAAACAGGTCCCCTGATTCGAGTTTATGCCTTAATCGAAGTATACATTCAGCATCGCTCTCCTCTACAATTTTAACATCTGGCCGTTTTCCTACTCTAAACTTACCCCATACATCGGCGGTATTTTGTTCGCGGAATGTAATTGTGTTATGAGCTTTTGTAGAACGCTCCCAATTTCGGCGTTTACCGGCTTCATAAGTTGATACTCCGGGATCAATCACAATCGGTTTTCCATGAGAGTAAAGAATGAAGGAGAGTGAATCTGCATGCGCATGACCGGGTTGATAATCCGGTTTTATGCCGCAGGAATCCACTAAAAGTGATGCATTTTCATTCTCATACCTCCGGTATCCCGATTCATTCAGTATAGTTGGCGAATACTCAGAAATACCGCATTTCTGAGCCATCTGTAGAATCTGCTTTTTGGAATAGGCTTGATGATCTGTCGAATCATTGAAATGAGCTAAATCCCCATTTCGAAAACTCATCTGATCAATCCAACCCAGCATCTGCTTTGAAGTTTTTAGAAAAAGAGAATAGAGTTCAGAATCGGAGGGTAGATAGTAAAGGGCTTCAAGAAATC
Source organism: Rhodohalobacter sulfatireducens (assembly GCF_022012475.1). Classification (GTDB taxonomy): domain Bacteria; phylum Bacteroidota; class Rhodothermia; order Balneolales; family Balneolaceae; genus Rhodohalobacter; species Rhodohalobacter sulfatireducens. The sequence continues at coordinate 203,331 of NZ_JAKLWS010000005.1, read as the reverse complement.
GGAATAACAAGATCAGATGATACATGGGGCTTCGTTCAAAATGCCCGCCATCTTTCAGGATCTGCTCAGGTACCTGCTCAAGAAAAATTGCGTTTGCAATATTATTCCATCTCACACTTTGGAAATATGTGCCTCCCATCAGAAGTGCAAAAGCATTTTCCATCAGGTGATTTCCCAAAAGATGATATTCCAGTCGATTTTCCAGGAAGAGGAGTTCGGAGTAAAGGTGATCGATCAACTCATTTTTTTTATTAAGACTCTCCGGGTTTTCTGATAAAAACCTGATGAGATTCATAATCCGAAGTGAAGAGGGGTAAGGTTCCGGTTTTAATTTCCCGGATTTAAGCCATTCATAAAGGTCAATTAACAGATCTTCTTTTTCGGTAACGCTCAAGTCATCCTGTCTTAAAAAATCGGCATATTGCAGGTGATAATTCCATAGCTGTCCATAGGAATCATCAGCCCAGTGTATTTGGTTCTCATATTTTGTTGATAAATTCAGGAGAGTAACATGATATTCAGAGCCTGCCTTCTCTATTATTTTATTTGAGTAGGGTATTGGCAGGCATTGAATTGGAGTTACCTTTTCTTTGCTGCGGACGTGTTTAATTTTGAGAGATTTTACAGGGGCCAGTAAGTATTTTAAGCGGAAAACAACTTGTTTTGGAGTTACATAAGCCAAAGTGTGAAGTATGCGCTTCATTTTTCTAAACATCGGCACTCCTGGACTTTAGATATTCTAATTTAGCATTCAGAAGTTCTCTCATCGCGTTAGATAAAGTGTAGCACTGCCGATATTGGGAATGATTCTCTTGAATATCATATCTAACAAGAGAATCCTGCGAACCGACTTCAATCAACCCCTCAACTCCTTTAATAATCGCTTTTTCTCGTATGGATTCAATATTATCCTTTTTATCAATAGTGTAGGGGAGTCTTTTGATGATCTTCCCGGTATCAATTCCCCTGTCAATGAGGTGTATGGTAACTTCCTGTTTTTTATCTAAGAGAATGGACCACTCGGCTGCATTCATCCCCCTTATCTCGGGTAACGGGCCTTGATGTGCATTTAAAATTTGGCCATCTACCTGATCAATGATCGGTTGTTTCAGAATTCCGCCACCGCTGTATACCAGCCATTGAGGATCAGTACTTTCCAAAAAGTGGATTGATTGATCGGAATTAAGTGAAGCAACAGTAATGATCTTGCAGTGATTTATATTGGCCCATTTTTTTAATGAGTCAATGGATATCTGATGTTCAATTCTGAATTGATTGATGTGATTTGGCGTATTTCCAGAATCATTTTTTTGAAACCCTTTAAGACGACGAATCGATTGGGTGATGGAGGATAATCCCTTCTTTTTCAAATAATATTTTATACGGAGAACAGAGTATGGACTTACTACCATGATCCCATTTACAGGGATTCCATTTTGTTTGAAAAGCTCTGCCAAACAGGTAGCGGCTTCAGATTTGTCGAATCCGGCTGTTATTACGACTCCTCGATGTCCCATCGGTCTGATTCTTTTTTATACAGTTTCAAGAACAAAAGTAATGCATCTGCACAGAATTTAGCAGACCAATTTGGATAACGTAGTGTCATATAACGTCCCCAAAACGGTTTTGATCCCGGAATAGCTCCTTTATGAGAAAGAATTGAATCTGTAGACGTCTGACATTTTACAGAATATTCAATCAATTTTGAAGCAGAATTCATCAATCGTAAGTCATTGTTTTTCTCATACCACCTCATTAAACACAGTGCAATCTGAAAATTGCCGGTTATACAACTATAGGTTTTTTTACCGGAGTACTGTTCATTATATTCACCGTCTAATCGCCCATTATTCAGTTCAGAGAGAGTATAAAATTTCTGGAGTGCTCTCTCAGTTTTAGCTCCATATGATTCCCAATCATTGATCAGAATGGAAGACTCCATAAAACCGCGTAAAGTGTAAGCGATTGTGTGGGTAAACGCTGATCCGTGCTCGTCAAACCCCCAGCCGCTGAATGTTCCATTTGGGTTTCTTTTCTTGATCAGGGTATCCAAAACCAGTATCGCTTTGTTTCGATATGTATCGTTATCCAAAACAGTTGAAGCCAACAGGATTGGCCAGGCAACCCGGGAGTAGTAGGTTGGATTAAATCCACGGTAGTGCCCCTCTTTCCAGTACCCGTTTCTATCAATTGAACTGCACAACCATTCGGTAGCTTTATCGAGTGATGTTAACCATTTTGAATCCTTTGTTTCCTTATAAAGAGAGATCAAACCAAACAGAATTTGCCCTGTATTAAATACGCTTGGCTCCTGTTTTTTGGGAGGATGCTGACCCGCAAACCAATAGCCCTCACCCGATTGGATTGACAGTAGCCACTCTCCAAAATCAACAGCAGTTCTAATAGCCAATTGATCTTCTGCGTAATGATGGTAATCAATAAGAGTTGGAATGATGTAGCCAGTTGTTTCAGGGTATGGCTTAATCCAGCCCAATAGTGGGGCGTGATAGGCGCTTGACCCACCCGATGGTTGCTTGCTTTTAATCAGCCAATCAATCGATAATTGAAGGTGTTTTTCTAATTTATCAGTGATCATATGATAAAGTCTGAATCAAAACACTCATAATTTATTTATGGAGTGATTTTATCATTTCAAGTAGTTTTGTGTGTTCATCAGTATAGGTGTGAACTTCTTTGGGCAGACGCCTCATATTCTCAATCCAGGTATCCATTTTCTCTTTGTTGATGGATTTTAGGATCTGTTCGGATTCATCAAAATCATTGAGGTTTAGAGTTGTACCGATATTATAAGATTCAACTCGTTTCGAATCCTGGGTCTGTTTTTGGGTGATAAGCGGCCGTTTATAAAAACATCCCTGATAAAATCGATTAGAGATTGCCCATTTTGTATTTGTTTCGCCATGGATGTGAGCCGCCCAAATAATATCAACTTTATTATACAATTCCGGCAGATCATCCGGGTAAACAAAAGGTCCGCTGTAGCTGACGTTTTCTAATGCTTCAAAATGGGGTTTGTACGACTCTGTTAGCAGAAAAATACCGGCAAGATGCAGTTCAAAATCATCTTTATTTTTTTCCAAAAGGTGAAGTAAAAATTTTAAAGATGATTCACAGCGGATCATCCCAAAATAACCAATCCTTAAAACTCCACTTTTCGGCGAATCAAACGACTTTTTTTCGATGCTTGGGGATTTATCGACCGGAAGCATCTTATTTTCAATCGGGAAAAATATATTAGAGGCGTTTTGTACTTTTCGAAAATATCCTTCGATGTAAGCGGGGGAGGCCACGACCACAAGATCCGTTCTTTCTAATAAAAATCGTTCAATAGTGCGAAAGAGAGAGGGTAAAAACCCTTGCCCGCCAAGAACCTTATGGATATCCGCCAAATCATAAACAATTTTTATATTCTTCCGCTTAAAGATTGTGCTCAACCAGCCGATGAAAAGAATGTCAAGATTAAAGCAGTAAAGAACATCATGTGATTTAACTTCTTTTCGAATTTTAAATATGGATCGGATCATCACAGGGATTCTTTTTAAAAGCCTGGCATGTGTTAAACGACCTAATGAAGTTGTATCTAGATCCCAGGGACTCGCCTCGTAATGCTCCCTTTCAAATCCTAAAACTGTACATTTTACATCCAATTTATTGATCATTGTGACCCGTTTCCGGGTATATGAATCGGATAAAGCTGGAAGTATGAAAAGTAACTTCATGTTGGCTTATTAAAATTTTTAATGGATACCATCCATGAAAATAGAATCTTTCCAACAGAAAGAAGTTTCAGTTCAATTGGATTAAAGAATTTCCTGAGCTCTTTCCTTAAATATGCTATTTCTTTTGAAGTGAGTTCATAATCATACGAAAATCCACCGCCCTTATAGATACAGATGAGTTTTTGGATAGATTTGCCTTTAAACTGATCAAAAAGCCTGAGAATAAACAGGTAGTCCGCGTTTACGCTCAGGTTGGTATCAAACAACCCCAGTTGATCAAATAGATCTTTCTTTACTACAATTGCCTGGTGACACACCCGCCGAAGATATACAGTATACTTATTGATATATTTTGAGTAAGATATCTGGCGAGCAAATGGATAAAGATTGACGATGTTGCCGTAAAAAAAATCTGCTTCAGTTTGATCATTTTTTAAAATATTCAGCAGATCACAATCAATATAAGTGTCACCGGCGTTCAAAAAATAGATGTACTCACCGTTTGCCAGGTTAATAGCTTGGTTCATTGCATCATAAATACCGTCGTCCGGGGAGTGTACGTACCTGAAATTTGTAAATTGAAAAGATCCGTTAATCTCCTCAATTGAGGTATCATCACTGTTGTCTTTAATCAAAATTTCTACCGATTCGTCATCTAATGGAAGAACACTGGCAAGAGTTGCGAAGATGTCCGACCCTGGGTTTTTGGTGACGATTACTACGGTGAGAAGCAATTCTTTATTGATCTTAATTCAGTTCAGGTTAAATAATGAGAGAAAAGGTTATATCTGTTTAATATCTAAAGATATTGAATTTGAACACGCAGTTGAAATAATTAAGTGAAATAAGAAGTCCATCATAAAAAGAGGGGTGACATCAATTGTCACAGATCCTCGCTATTTTTGGATTGAGGTCAAAATCTGTATCATCTGAAAAAGAATTGTATGATTCATCTAACAAAGAGCCATAATTTACATACTCTTTCCGGGGTACTGGCAGAAAAGCTGGCCGAAACGGCACCAAATGATCCGTTCGCTTCACAACAGATTATTGTGCCCAACCTGGATACAGCGAGATGGTTCAAGTTGTTCGCAGCTGAAAAAAATAAGATCGCAGCTAACTTGGAATGTTTGCTGCCTGCTGAGTGGCTTTGGAGGCAGATTCGAAAAATCTATCCTGATCTGCCGGAGATTTTACCGTCGGATTTACAACCGATGAAATGGTCTTTATTTGAGTTGTTAAGTGACCCGGATCAGAGAAAAAAGTTTGGACAATTGGATCTGTACGTGAGGAATCAACCGGAGGAGAGAAGAGTGCAGGCGGTGTATCAAATGGCCGGTCAGATCGCTTCTGTGTTTGATGAATACCTGGTCTATCGACCCGACATGATAATACAGTGGCAGCAAGGAAAAAGCGGTAAAGGGGATGAGAACTGGCAAGCCGATCTCTGGAGGTTGTTGAATACACGGTGGAAAAATCTTGGTAATGAAAAAAGAAAAAACCGTGCCGAGCTTTATCAAGAAGTGATGACAAAACTATCCGATCAAAGCCTTGAGACAGATGATTCTCTCTATCTTCTAAATCCGGGACTGATGCCATTACCCATCATTAAAATGCTGAAGAAAATTGGAGAGAAATCTGATCTGTTTCTATATCAAATTAATGTATCAAAACAGTCTGAAGAAAATTTAAATGAACTTATTCAAGTGTTTGGGAGAGAATCAGAAAGAGTTGATGAAGTCATAAGTTTTTTAGATGCAGATGAGGTAATTAATTTACACAGTGAAATCTCAAAAGATCACGCATTTGGGGCGATACAATCATCTATTCTTGAAGGTAATTCTGTTACAAAAATTTCTACTAAAAATGGAAAACTTGAGGGGATCGAAATAAAATCATGTCACAGTCAGCTGCGGGAAATTGAGGTACTGCATCAATTCCTGCTGGAGAAGTTTGAGGAGGATGATTCGCTCCAGCCTGATGACATCTTAGTAGCTACTTCCGACCTGGATTCGTATCGTCCTTATATTAAAGCGGTGTTCGACCAATCGGATGACGATCTGCCGAATATTCCATATCACGCCGGTTATTCTCACAGAAATTCTGAAACTGGGATTGAACGTACATTGATTCGGCTTTTGAATATGGTTGATTCACGTTTCGAGTTTTCGGATGTCATTGACCTCTTGATGATGAAGCCGGTGTATCAATCGTTTGGAATTTCAGAATCAGACTGTCATAAACTAAAACGATGGATTGAAGAGAATCACGTGGTCTGGGGAATAGATGCAAATCATAGAAAGGAGTTCGATCAACCCGAAGTGGAACTGCAAACCTGGAATTCAGCGGTCCGACGGGGTTGGTTTGGAAACTTATTGGGTGGCAAACAGGGTGAGTTCCATCACGACACGCTACTATTCCGATCCATTAGAACAACGAACGATCAAGAAATTTGGGCAGCGTTCTCCGGTTATCTGAACACCTTGGATGAGATGAGGAGGGAACAGAAGCGTAAGCGAACATCCAGAGAATGGTGCTCGTGGTTGATTTCAAAGATGGAGCTTCTCTTCGATGTTCATTCATTGCAAAGTATGGAATCGCAGCGTGTTATCAGGTTAATTGATCAAATTCGTGAGCAGGCATCTGTAGCAGAATGCGAAAAACCCGTACCCTATTCAATCTTCAGAAGTGAATTGAATTCTATGATGGATCAGCAGAAAGCATCCGGGGCTCTTTTTTCAAGGGGTGTAACCTTCAGCTCAATGGTTCCTGTTCGAAGTATTCCGTTTAAAGTGATTGCGCTGATCGGGTTAAATGAATCTACATTTCCCAGAAAGCAGACCACTCCCGACTTTGATTTGATGGCGCAAAATCCTTTGCCGGGGGAGAGAAATCGGAAGAATGAAGATCGAAACCTGTTTCTTGAGTCGATCATGGCGGCGGGTGATATTCATTATTGCAGCTATATTGGCCAAAGCCCGGTGGATAATGAAAAGATTCCCCCGTCATCTATCGTCAGTGAGTGGGTGGATATTCTATCAGGGGTAGCCGGTGTTGAATCTAAATCAATCATCAAAAAAGAAGCACTTTCCGGATTTTCGAGAAGCAGTTTCGAATCAAATAAGAACTACTCCGGAGTCTATTTACAAACTGCAAAGAACATGCAGGATGATGAAAACGCGATTCCCGGATTGATATTGGATCAGCCCATTTCATTGGAGAAATCAGATGAACCGATTCAACTTGATGACCTCGTTCGTTTTTATACCAACCCAATCCAGTGGTTTTTGCAAAAGCGATTTGAAGTCTCGCTTCGTGAGCCGGAGCGGGAAAAAGATGAGTTTAATCTAGATAGCCTGGAGTATCACCTCTATTTTCAGCGTATTTTTGGATGGGTGTTGAACGGCCTGTCGGATCAGCATATCCATAAATACCTGGTTGATACCGGGAGTGTGCCAATCGGTTGGGGCGGACAGCGAGAGGTTCTCGATCTAAGAAAGAAGGCACAAATTGCAATTTCAGAGATGAAAGCGGTGGATCTGAACCCTGAAGAGGTCCCGATTAATATTTCTGTAGGCGTAGGTGATGAAGAAATTGATGGCAGTATCATCAGTTATTCAAAGAGCCGCTTTGTTGATGTGAATCCGTCCGGGCTTTCCGGGAAAACTGCGATCAGAAGTTGGATTCCTCATCTTTGTGTTCAATTAAGCAGCGAGTTCAAGGAAAAGAGTTCGATACTTTTTTGTGATTTAAAAAAGGGAGAGCCAAAACAACAGGTCTTTAAACCCGTTGAAGATCCTGAACGAATACTAAGTGAACTAATCGATCTTTATCGGGAAGGATTAGCAAAGCCACAGCCTTTCTTTCCAAAATCGCTTTATACATACGAGAAACGGCAGAGAGATGAAAAAGATGATGCATATGCAAAAGCAGCATCCGTTTTTGAAGGCGGTTGGCACAGGGGCGAAAGAGAAGATCGATTTATCCGGGCTCTTTTGGGATCTGAGGTCTCCTTTAGAAATGAATTTTTAACAGAGCGCTTTAGAGAAGTCATAAGCCGAATGACAGATCATATGGAGGATGCATAGATGAAGTCAATTGATTCGATGTATGATCTAGAGTGGAGCCCCAGAATCCTGATTGAAGCGAGTGCAGGGACGGGAAAAACCTACACTCTTACAGCTCTCTATGTGCGATTATTGATCGAGAAGAAGCTGGAAGTCGATCAGGTTTTGGTAATGACGTTTACCAATAAAGCAACCTCAGAATTGAAGGAAAGAATCTTCAAACGATTGAAATCTTGCCTTCTCAAGCTGCAGACAAACGAGGAATCATCGGATGATTTTGTTAATGAGTTGATGAAAAAGATCTCCAACCCTGTTGAAGCCATACAAATCCTAAAAAATGCTATTCAAAATTTTGATGACAGCCAGGTTTATACCATTCATGGATTTTGCCAGAAAGTTCTGAAAGAAGAAGCATTGATCGCCCAAACACCGTTCGAGTTTGAGATCAATCAGCAGGATGAGCTCTTACAACAAGCCACGGAAGATTTTTGGCGAAATTTTATGAATAGTTACAGCGATTCGGAAGCAGGCCGGTATTATATATCCAAGCTTTTGGATATTGCCGATTCACCCAAAAAACTGAGAGATCAACTGAGCCTGGTCTTTAGCAAACCTTATGCAGATTTGGAAGGAGAGGGGATGAGTGACCCGACTGGATACATGAGTAGAGTATTTTCTAAGCGTGAAGAGATGGCAGCACTCTGGAATAGAGAATGCCACAATGTAAAATCAGAAATGATTGATTCAGGTTTGGGAGGGTACACAGAAAAAGGAGTTGCAAAATTTGTAGCTGGTTTAGAGAATTTTCTTTTTGATAATGAATACTCGACGGATTCTTTTAAATACTTAGAGAAATTTATTTCCCGAAATGTTTATGATCCGCAAAACTTGAATAAGAATGCAACAAAACTACCAAACCATGATTTTTTCGATCTCTGTGATGAATATTATGAATTAATTCAAAACATCGACAAGATAAAAACGACCCTGATTCAGGAAGCAATCAAAGGAATTAAAAACATCAGGAAAAAACTATCAATTAACTCCAATGCAATTACTTATGACGATCTCCTAAACAGAGTTGAAAGAGCTTTAACTCATCTCGATAATGGTGAGAAACTTGGTAAGATTTTAAACAAAAAATACCCGTTTGCACTGGTGGATGAATTTCAGGACACCGATCCTATTCAATATTCCATTCTGAAATCGATCTATCAATCACAAAAAACGGACTCATCGCTTGTGATGATTGGTGACCCAAAGCAAGCCATTTACGCGTTTCGGGGAGCTGACGTTTACACCTACATCAAAGCAAGAGACGAGTCTTCAGTGCAGCAGTACACATTGCATAAAAACTTCAGAAGTACGCCGAGCTTCAACAATGCCGTTAATACATTATTTGGAATTTCTGACCATCCCTTTATTGATAATGAGATTGGATACAGAGACGTAGACGCGGGCCTTCCTGATCTGGAGGATGATTTTTTGATACATGGTAATCGGGCAAGCGGAATCCGATTTATAACCAAACCCGGAATTGATTCGAACAAAAATGACTCGAGGAAATTTGCCTTTTCTCATACTGCAGGTGAGATCTCAAAATTGGTACAAGAAGCGGAAAATGGGGAGGTTTTAATCAAAGGCCGAAAATTAGAGGCCGGGGATATCGCAGTGTTGGTATCCAGTCACAGGGAAGCTGAAGAGATCAAACAGCGTTTAAAAAAGCTGGGAATTGATTCTGTAACCTATTCTCGGGAGAAGGTATTTGAATCTCCGGAGGCAAAAAGGCTGGAGTCAGTGATGGCTGCCATTCTGGATCCTTACAATCGTATAGCGGTCAATGATGCGCTAATATCGGGATTTTGGGGACAGAATTTGAATTATATTTATGAATTGTCAACAGAGGGTGAGGAACGGCAGGAGCTGATTGAGGACCTGCAGGATTTGGCGGAGGTTTGGTTGCGAGACGGGTTTTATCCGATGTTCAGAAAACTCCTGTTTACCGGGGAGAGAATTGCAAAATTGGCTCAATTTTCAAATTCGGAGAGATTGCTTACAAACTTGTATCAACTGGCGGATATCTGTGCAAAAGCGGAAAAGGAGGGGAAGCTTGACCCTAACTCCCTGCACAGTTGGTTCGTGGATGAGATGGTTGATCCGGATAAAGACGATGAGAAAACCCTATTGCTGGAAAGTGATCAAAACCTGGTGAAGATCAGTACGATTCATAACAGCAAGGGATTAGAATTTCCGGTTGTGTTCTGCCCAACGTTATGGGGAGTGCTGGGCGGAAATAACAAAGATCTTTTGATCGAATATCACAATGAAAAAAATGACCCTGTGATTCTCTGTGATCAGCAAAACGGAGAGAAGAGGGATCTTGCCAAGTATCAAAGTAACCTTGAGAATACGGCTGAGGAGATTCGAAAGTATTATGTAGCAGTTACACGTGCAAAATATCTTTGCGTGATTCCCTGGGCAAATCACGATGCTTCATTGCGATCCGGGTTGGCATCCTCTCTGATAGGTTCTGAATATCTACCTGAGATTATCAAAAACTCAACAAAATTAAAGTCTAATACAGGTTTTACGGATGATACTATTTTAAATCTATTTAAAGAGTTAGAGCAGAAATCAGATGGGTCTATTGAGTTAAGTATCAAAGAAGAGAATGAGATCGGGCAGGGTTCACCTCAACCGTTTAAAGAGAGCTCTGAGCAGTTGCAAGTGAGTGGCTACAAAGGCCGCAAGGCATTGGACGTTCAGCGGCGGGTTGAGAGTTTTTCATCGTTGACAAGTCATAATGCAGAGTCCGGTGAACCGGATTATGATCAAGTAATGGAATCCTATTTTACTGCTATCAACAAAGAAAAAAAGGACATTCGCGATTTAAATATCTTCACATTCCCACGTGGAGCGACAGCGGGAACGGCTATTCACAAGCTGTTTGAGGACAAGAAATTTCGGTTTGATACGGCTCTTCATGATGATCATGATTTGATCATTGAAAAGGTTTTAGATCAATATCAGATCGATCAAAAGTGGAAGAACGTGACACAGAATATGATTCGGAACGTAGTGTCAGCGGAAATTCCGGGTTTGAACCTGGGTGAAGTAAAAGAAGATGAACAACTTCGGGAGATGGAATTTCACTTCAAGGCTCAACAGTCATCGTTGGAGAATATATTAAAGATTATTCGATCGGAGGGAGGCGTACAGCACGCTTCAAAAAATGATTTGCAAAGTTTTCTTACCGGGTTTATTGATCTGATCGTGCGGCAAAATGGAAAATATTTTATTGTGGATTACAAGTCGAATTATCTTGGAGATACACTTGAAGACTACGGACAAGAGAGGCTGAAGGAAGAGATTTACAATGCTTCGTATGATCTGCAATATCATCTCTACACGGTGGCTCTCGTGAAGTACTTGAAATCACGAATCAGGGGCTTTAATTATGAGAAAGATTTCGGGGGAGTTGCATATCTATTTGTGCGTGGAATGAGAAGAGGAGAGGGCAATGGGGTTTGGTTTCACAAGCCTGATGCAGCGGTCATGGAGCGATTGATGAATGAACTGGAGGTGAGAAGATGAGTAAGCAATTATCATTCATAAAGGGTTGGTTTGAGAAGGGATTGGAGTCCGGCTGGATTGAAAATTACGAGCGGGAAATGCTCCGGTTTTTGGAGAAAGAGTATGGAGATTTGAGTGAAGATATTCGAATGTGTGCCGTCTTCACTTCGCTATTTATTAAGGCTGGTCACACCTGTTTGCCGCTCGATCGGAGTCCGAAAGAGTGGGTTGAAATACTTGGACTTGATGTGGAGAATCCCAACATGTTTACGAGTGAAAAATTGAAGATTTCAGATGTAAAATCGAGTCAGATTGTTGGATCTGACGGTGATATGAAACCACTCATACTAACGGATAATCGGTTAACATACAGGCGGTATTGGTATTATGAATATATTGCAGGACAATGGATTATAGAAAACAGTTTAAAGAAATCGACTATTGGTATAAGTGATATATCAGTTCAAATTTTGAATGATTTGTTTCCAGATTCTTCAAAAGAACCAAATTGGCAAAAAGTTGCAGCCGCTCTTTCATTGATGAAGCCATTTTTGATCATCTCCGGTGGGCCGGGAACCGGGAAAACCACAACAGTCGCACGGATCCTGGCACTCCACCAAAGACTCTCAAAAGAGAGACTGAATATCGCCCTTGCAGCACCGACCGGAAAGGCTGCCGGAAGGATGGGTGAAGCACTGAATGATGAACTGGAAAATTTGAAATTGAGTGAAGAAGAACTTCGGCATTTTCCATCGGAAGCGAAGACGGTTCACCGTTTACTTTCGGGAACAGAATCGAGAGGACTTTTGCCGCCGGTTGAGAAGAAAAACCTTCGTCATGATCTGATTATCATTGACGAAGCGTCGATGATGGATCTCTCGCTGATGTTTCGATTGGTGGATCATCTAAGCGAGAATACAAGATTGATTTTATTGGGAGATAAAGATCAGCTTGCATCGGTAGAGGCAGGTGCGGTCTTTGCCGACCTATGCCGGAAAGTAGAGAATGGTTTTTTGCCGGAGACATTCAAGGAACTGAAGCAGCTTGGCTTTGAATCTGATTTACCGGAGCATGAAGAGTCAGAGATTAGTGATTCCATCGTGTATCTGACAAAGAGTTACAGGTTTGATAAGTCAAGTGGAATAGGACGGTTATCTGAAATCGTCAAGAATCAAAATAATGAGAATGCAAATCTGGATCTCATTTTTGATGAGTATAAAGATCTGAGATTTCAACCATTCAATTATAAAAAGAAAGATCTCCAAATCATCCTGGATGATTTAAAACAAAGAATTAAAACTTGCTCGGGCATACAAACAGCGGAAGAGATGCTGGATTTTTGGAAGCAATCGATATGGTTGATGGTACTTCGGAGAGGATTGACCGGAACAGAACGGCTCAATCGATTGATTGAAGAGCAATTAGCTGCTGAGCGTGCTGTACAAATGGAAAAGGGCTGGTACCACGGGCGGCCATTTATGATTACTCAGAATGATTACAATCTCGGAATTTTTAACGGTGATATGGGAGTTACTCTTGTTGATGAAGATGATTCAATTTGGGTGTTTGTAGAGAGTGGATCAGAAATTAAAAAATTCAAACCACACCGATTAAGTCATTTCGATCCTGCTTATTTTTTGACTGTTCATAAAAGCCAGGGTTCAGAATTTGATCGCGTAAATTTATTGCTTCCTCAAAAGGATACCCAAATTCTTACCAAGGAGTTGATCTATACGGCTATCACAAGGGCAAGAGAGAGTTTTGAATTATATGGAAACCTTAAACTATTTAATAAAGGTATTCAAAGAGAAACCCAAAGGTTTACCGGATTAGGAGACTTGGTATACCAATAAAAAAATGCCATTACAGATTGATTCGTAACGGCATTTAAATTCATCGGATGAGTAGTCGGATTAAGAAAATTAAAACTTCTCGACTCATCCGATGAGTCGAGAAATAAAAATTAAGCTCCGTACTTTACAATACTGTTAAATCATGAAAAATGATCTTTAATTTCAGCTCTTATCTTTTCAGTTTTGTTTGTATAGTACCACAATAATGTTACAAAAATAATTGAAGGTAGAACCCATGTGATAATCTCTATAAAAGTTTTGTTTTCTAAATATTGAATAAGCGTACCAATAATTATTGAAAAGATCATAAAGGGAATTAATATTTTTTTAACAAACATACTGACCAATTTCGAATTTGAAATTTAATTTCATCCGGAATATTCAAGAATTGTCTTCTGTCAACGATAATGAAACATTATAAATAAAACAGGAGGTAGCAATCGATAAAGTACACCATCCACCAGCTAAATCAAGTGTATCACACATAAAATTACAATCTGGATCTCCTTCGCAAGCATTTTTTGCAGTTGTATAACACTCTGCTGTTCCACAATCCAAACATCCCTCTTTGTACATTGTAAGATTACTTTGACTATTTTCACATGATATCTTCTCAACTGGATATCCATTTAAAACTCTTAAAATATTTTCTTGATTACTTGCTAAATCAATAATCTTTGTTTTACCGTTTTGTTTTGTAGTACTAGCAAATTCTCTTAATTCCAGTATAGCTCTGTTGTACTCCACTATATAACTTATTAATGCTACATCACCGTTAAAATTTTTTTCGTTTAGTTTATTCAGAGTCAATTTATCTAGTTCGGCTACAATAATTTTGAATTTTTTATTCGGTGACTTTGATCTAGGAAAGACCATTTCAACTAGTTTTAAGTTGTCCTTCTAAAGGTTTTTAAAAGCTAAATCATCCCTTTTTTCTAAATAGCTATTAAATTTTTGCGCTTGAGTATTAGTTAGATCTATATTTTTAGAAGATACTATCCTGAATAAGGATTCGATATCATCCTGAATTTTAGAATCATTAACTGAATTACATGATTGAATAAAAATAAATAAGGCAATAAATGTTAATATATTATATGATCTCATAATATTATGAATAGTTTTATTTACAGGTAAATTGCTTTTTATAAATTCAACTCTATTAAGATTATTGGAATATTTTTTGTTAAAGCGATTAAGGTTATAATTAGCTCTCTTATTTATATGAACCGAAAAAAAGAATTTCCTTACAGAAAAAATTCAAAATTGGAAAAAAGATATATCTAGTATTTACTTGGTATTTTAGTATAAATTAGGTTAAAAAAGTCTAAAGTATTTTAAATCCGCCTTGCAAATGTTTGATTTAGAAAGGCATAGGAATACAATTATTACGGAGTTACTAGAAAAGTCATAGCTGGTTTTGATTGGATAAACACTCCAAAACTGAAAGGATACCAGAACTACAAACATTGAGTAGCTGGTAGGCTGTAAAAATATTTCAAATACTGGGTAGGGGATAAACGCTTGTGTTTACCATAAAAAAAATGCCATTACAGATTGATCCGTAACGGCATTTAAATTCATCGGATGAGTAGTCGGATTAAGAAAATTAAAACTTCTCGACTCATCCGATGAGTCGAGAAATAAAAATTAAGCCCCGTACTTTACGCTACACCCATAAGGAGTCGTACTTTTAGTTTCGACCTCTTCACCGTTCAACAAACTATTCATAGCAGCATCAATGTAGTTGTGAGCCGTTTCAAGTGAACTTGCAGCAGGAGTTGGCTTGTCATCAATTGCGCCGTTGTACCGTACGGTTCCACTTGGATCGATGATAAACATATGTGGGGTTACACGAGCATCATAAGCACGCCCCATCTCTCCTTCAGGATCCAGGAGGATAGTGGTAGGTGAAGCACCCTGCTCTTCGATTGATTGCCGGGCCTCCTCTGCTTCCATATATCCCTGTGTTCCGGGTGCGGAGGAGATGACCGAAAGCCAAACAACGCCCTGGTCTGTGTATTTTTCTTGCAGTTGCTGCATGTTATTTCCGTTGTAATGTTTCTGTATATAAGGGCAGCCGTGGTTTAGCCATTCAAGAATTACATATTGTCCTTCGAAATCGGAGAGGTTGTAGATGGCGCCATCAGCGCCCATTACTTCAAATGAGGGAGCTTGATCACCGACTGTTGCATCTGTTTTTGTTTTATCATCAGATTCACCGGTCAAATTAACGACCATTGTAGCTGCGAAGATCAATGAAAATAGTAATATTAACTTCTTCATGATTCAAGCGGTTGATTGTAAGTTGAAGGTTAGATTCGAATGGAGTTAAGAATCTTTCATTGAAAGGGATTGATTGTCCTGCGGTAAATCATCAAGTGCGTCCATTACAATGCCGGGTGTGAGAAGCTCTGGTAAAATCATCGGCTCCTCAAGATCTTCATTGTAGATTACGTAGAGGGGAACACCATTTCTTCCAAAGGATTCGAGTGCACGGGTAATTTCCGGGTTTCGGTTTGTCCAATCGGCTTTCATCATCACAAAATCGAGATCTCTGAACTTCTCTTTAACATCTTCAGAACTAAACACCACACGTTCATTTGCCTTGCAAGTGATACACCAGGCAGCTGTGAAATCAAGAAATACATTTCTGTTTTCAGCCAAATGTTGTTCCAATTTGGCTTCTGTATATGACTGCCATTCAATTCCATATTGGTCTGTCTGAGCGGAAGTTGTTCCGGACGTTTGCTGTTTTGTATTCGAGGAAGCGGAGATAAAAAATCCACCCGTTACTAAAAGAATGACAAAAGCGCGACTTACAATCCTGGATACATTTGATATTTGGGTTGCCTTCCATCGGTTCAAAATCCAAATTCCCATACTCAAAAGAAGCAGGCCGATCAGTAGATTGGTGAGTCCGTCAATACCCACCTGCTGACCAAATACCCAAGCTAGCCAAATTGCTGTAGCGAACAGGGGAAAAGCCATAAATTGTTTGAATGTTTCCATCCATGCACCCGGTTTAGGGAGCTTCTTCATTAAGGCAGGAAATGAGGAAAGTAAGATGTAGGGGGCGGCCATTCCGAATCCAAGAACGGCGAATACCAGCAATGCTGACAAAGCGGGCATAGTGATTGCTGCACCAAGAGCGGTTCCCATAAATGGAGCTGTACATGGTGTGGCAAGTACAGTTGCGAGCACACCACTAAAGAAAGATCCTTTTAATCCTTCGCCGGTTTGAGCGCTACCGGCCACATTCATTAGTGAGTTTCCTATCTCAAAGACGCCCATGAGATTTAGGCCAAGGCCGAACATTAAGAAGGTCAAAAATGCAATAAAGGGTGGTGATTGTAATTGAAATCCCCACCCAAGTTCTTGTCCACCTGCTCGAAGCAATAGTAATGATCCTGCAAGAATTAAAAAGGAAACAAGAACACCGGCTCCAAATACCCAACCGTGAATTTTCGCTTTCTTAGGATTATCCCCGGAAACCTGCAAAAAGTTCATCACTTTAATCGAGAGAATGGGGAAAACACACGGCATGAGATTCAAAATCATCCCGCCAAGGAAGGCAAAACCGAGAATTAGTAAAAACGACTGTGAAAGGACCGGATCAGTAGCTGTTGAAGCAATGGATTCCTCTCCGCCAAGATTAATATCTACGGTCATTGCTTTGGTTCGGCCGCTTTCATCCCAACCCTCTTCATTGTATACAAGTCCCCAGACACGATTTACTGCATCGGGTTTATACACCGATTTTTGCAGTTTCATTGTCAAAGTGTCGTTCTCAACGGTGTAGGGCTGATCGGCACCATTTTCAATTTCACCTTTTTCGTTGGAAAAGTATATCACGTTTTCATACTGAGGCAATTCAAATGCGTCTGTAGTCAATTTCAGAGTGATAGTATCTCCATTCACCTCAGCAAAAGATTCCCAGAAATCGAGATCGGCAGGAAGTTTTTCACGCATTTGTGAGAAGAGCGTAAGATGCTCTTCATTAAATGTTGGTTCCTCTGCAACATCCAGAGTAAGTTCGAGATCGGCATTTTCAGGAATACAGACCATCTCACATATCAACCAATCTGCAGCAACCTGTAAGGTTGTTTTATCTCCCGGGTCCAGACCTTCTGGGGCCGTGGCTTCCATCATGTAGAGCATACTGTCTTCATAGGCATAACTGGTAAGGCCACCGGGTGCGTCTTTCCACTGGGGGTACGGCCATTTTATATCAGAAATGTTGAAATCTTCCTCATGCGTCCACTCTACAGTTAGTGGCATACCGGAATCAGCGGGATTTCGGTAGTAGACATACCAACCTTCTTGGATATCCATCTCAATTCCTATCCAAAACGTTTCTCCCGGAACAATCGCTGACTGTTCAGAGATCAGTTTTACCTCGGCATGATCCGTTTTTACTTGGTAGGCTTCGGACTGCTGAATTCCAGTAAAAAGCGAGATGAAAAGCAGAAGTAGTAAAAATCCCAATTTATTTTTCATAAAGATTTGATCCGTTTTGTCACGTAACTGTTGGAATATTAAAATCGTGCCTCTAGTTACAACTAAAAACAATTTTTTACATCAACCGTTCGTGTCGGGAGGTTAACAAAAGTGTAACATCCAGTAATTTAACCAGAAATTACTACATCTTTTGATACACCTTCAAAAATTCTTGTTTAATTTTAGAATCAATTCTAATGTAAATTTGAAGATTTGTGTTGTATTGAATAAAAATTACTGTTGAGCGCGTTTACCGGTTAGAGCTCTATCCCCGCCACTCTTCAAGGAGGCTCAAATCAAGCAACCTTCAAGAGTACGCAGCGGAGCGAAGTTCCTATAAGGGTTGTGGGCACCTCGGTTATTCACATTATTGAGTGGTAAAAACTCTATCCCCGCCACTTGAAGGATCTTCACTGGTAAACGCGTTACAGTTGAATTATTCCCGTAACCGTACACCAATCAACCCTAAAACGAATGAGATCAAGGAGAAGTATCCAAGCCAGTCCCCAAATTTGTTGTAAAATGTTTGATGGTTGGAGTTGTAAATCGTGAAGCTGAATGCATCTTCAGTCCAATATTCAGTCTGTAATTGAACTTTTCCATCCGGAGAGATGATGCCTGATATTCCATTGTTAGCTGAGCGGGCTATCCACATGCGTTGTTCAATGGCCCGGAGGCGTGCATAAGCAAAATGCTGAACATGACCGGCAGAATCACCCCACCATCCATCATTTGTGATAATTGTTAGAAATCCCGCTCCTTCTTGAGCAAATTGGTTCACCCAACCCGGGAAAACCGAATCATAACAGATGAGAGCAGGCGTTTGATTTTCATTTACAGGAAAAAGGGTCGGCTCCTGACCCAATCCATATCCTGCCAGTGTTGCCCAGTCCACCCATTTAAACAGATCGAGACGCTGAAAGTAGGTCACAAACGGAAATCGCTCTACGATTGGAACCAAACGTCCTTTCCGATAGATTTTTGTGGGTTGATTCGGCTTTAGATGGAGAGCTGCATTATAGATGTTATAGAAAGATCCACCGGTTGATTCACGAACTATTTCAGGTTTTTCGTCACTCTCCTCGTAAATTTCAATCAATCCAAGTCCTGTAATTAAGCTCGTATTCCAGGCCTGCAGGGAATCTTTTATCACATCAAACTGGGGACTTGTAACTCTCAACGAAGAATCAACAGCATTTTCCGGCCAGATAATCACATCTGTTTCCTCTGTTTTGGCTTCGTTCGAAAGTCGAAGAAGTTTATTAAGCAGGGCATCAAGCGAGGCTTCTCCTCCATATCGCTGGTATGAATCGGAATTGGGTTGAACGATTGTAACCTCAATCTTTTCTTCATCTGCGTATTCCATCGTCAATAATGATAACATGGAGAATAGAGGAAAGAGTAAAAGTACAGAAACGGATGTAATGAGCAGTTTTCGATTGTTTGATTTGATATACGTATAAAAAAGTGCTGACGTGAAAACTACCCAAAATGAAATGCCCAACACACCCGTGTATGAGATATATTGTATCACACCGGTCAGGTTAGACCAGGCATTACCCAGTGTAAGCCATGGCCAGGAGAGATCCCAATTGTGATGCAGAAACTCATATCCAACCCAGGTTGCAGCAGCTATAAACGACGATAGGATCGGATTCAGATTACTGTTTTGGAAGCGTCGTATTAGCAAAAGGGGAATCAGCATCAGTGCGGCATTGGCTAAAATTGCGGCAATACCGCCGGCTATGGTCGCCATCATCAACCAATATGTAGTGAGGAGGTTCCACAGTACAAATGACGGATAAGCATAGAGAATAACCTCACGTTTCGTTTCAGAAATTGAAGCGATTCTGAAAAGACAGAGAAATGCCGGAATTTGAAGAATAGCTGCGTTAAATGGAGGAAATGAAAGAGACAACAGTACAGAAGCACTTATTGAAAGTACCCAGGGACGATCCCAAATTCTCGTATTTTGATTGAACTCTTCTGAAAGTTGATTCATCTGAATGATTATTCTTCGTAATCTTTTCCGGCTATAATGATTACAAACTCGCCTTTTATGCTTGACTTGGCATTCCAACGCTCCACAATTTCAGAAAGTTGTCCGCGGTCGATCTCTTCAAATTTTTTGGTGATTTCACGAGCTACACAAACCCACCGTGAACCTTTACAAAATTCAGCCAATCCGTTTATTAACTTTACGACCCGGTACGGACTTTCATAAAGCACTGTGGTGATCTCCGCATCGGCGATCTCTTTTATTTTCGTTTGGCGTCCTTTTTTCTGCGGGAGAAATCCTTCAAACAGAAATCGGTCGCTTGGCAATCCACTTGCAGCAATCGCCGCGGTTAAAGCGCTCGGCCCGGGAATAGGAGAGACGGTATGACCATTTTGATGGGCAGCACGAACGGCAAGAAACCCCGGATCGGAAATACCCGGCATTCCGGCATCACTGATCAGAGCTACATCTTTTTCCTGGTTTAGAAGATCAACCAAAAACTCAACTTTTTGATGCTCGTTATGCTGATGAAACGAAAATGTTGGTTTATCGATTTCATAGTGCTGAAGTAAAACACCTGATGTCCGAGTATCTTCGCATCCGATGTGATCGACCTGCTGAAGAATTTCTACGGCTCTTGAGCTGAAATCTCCGAGATTTCCAATGGGAGTGGCAACAATAAAAAGGGTAGACAAAAGAATTAGGGTTTGTTTACTAATTTTAACAACTGGCAAAATCCTGCGGCTAAAATCTACAAGAAAAAACCGTTATGTTACACTTTTATATTGATAAACAGATAAACAAATATGCTAATCTTGATTCCAAACGGACAAGTAACTTATGAAGATATCTTTACTGGCCAGAAAGTATGCACTTGCCTTTATCCTTGTCCTTGAGGTCTCATTATTATTAACAATTAGCATTTCTGTCTTTGCTCAGTCCTCATCAGGCACTACAGAAGAGAACACTAACACGCCTGGCAGCCTGAATTCTTTACCCTCACTTTTTATTGACTGCTCTTTTTGTGACGATGCCCATATTCGCCAGGAGATTACATTTGTTAATTATGTTCGAGACCCCGAGCAGGCAAATATACATCTGTTTATGACCCGTACTAGGCTCAGCAGAGGAGGCGCAGAATATGAAATATCATTTATTGGACTTAAACGCTTTGCAGATTTAAGTATTGAACTCAGTTACACGGCAGACCGAGACGAAACCTGGAGTGAAACAAGGGATTCATTGAATAACATCATTCGTTCTGCTCTAATGCCCTACCTGTCGCAAACACCGCTACTTAATGCCATAACTTACGAAGTGGATACGGACGTAAGCGGTGTGACCTCCGCTTCACCAGAAGATGATCCATGGGATTTTTGGGTCTTTGAAGCCTATGTAGGATCGATTGAACTGGAGCTGGAATCAAACCAGAAGGTGTTCGATTCACGTTGGGGAATTTTTGCCGACAGGATTACGAATAACTGGAAACTTCGGTTCAGACCCTATTTTAACTACGATTATGTTGAGATTGAGCAGGAAGGTGAAAAAAATGTTGTCAGTACTGTAGAACGACATGGAATTGACAGCTATGCAATTAAGAGTATCGACCGTCACTGGTCGGTGGGCCTTTTTGCCACCTACTTAACCCGTAATGATCTGAATACCAGAAATAGGATTGAGGTAAATCCTGGAGTTGAGTACAGTTTTTTACCTTATTCGGTAGCAACACGCCGTGCGGTTACACTACGTTATCTTATTGGTTACACCTGGTATGATTATTTTGACCGGACGATCTTTGGAAAAACTGAACAACATCTCTTAAACCATCAGCTGCAAGGATCTGTGGATATTCAACAGCCGTGGGGTTCGGTTGCGGGGGGCATAGTTGGTTCTCACTATCTTCATGATATTGATTTGCGCAGAATTGAATTTTTTGGAAGTGTATCTGTGAGGCTTGTCGAAGGATTATCACTCCGAATCTCATCTGGACTGGAAATGATTCAGGATCAGCTTACCCTACGAGCAGGAGATACATCAATCGAAGATATTTTGCTTCGACGAAGAGAATTGGCCACTGATTTTGAATTTTCAGGCTCTGTTGCTGTTACTTATACGTTCGGATCAGATTTTGCCAACATAGTTAATACCCGATTTTTTTAGAACAGGCTTAATCAGGCAGATCCTGAGCGAATATTTACATTGAAGGTGTTTCAAATTCTTGAAAAGCACACTCTCTTTGTAAACTCATTGAATATCAGCGATTGCATATTTTACGTGAAGAAGTGAGAAGACATTCCAAATTGAAACAATAAATGTGTTATTTTGGTTAAGCATTACTGGAATATTCATAACTAACATTTAAGAAAAACATATGGATTTTAAACCATCTGGAATTAATCATATTACGATCAGGGTAAATGAAATAGAGCGCTCTGAAGAATTTTACGGAGAAGTACTTGGCTTTGAGCTCATTCGAAAAATGGGACAGAGTATGGCTGTTTATAAAATTGGAGAGGAAGACACGCTTGTTATTGTAGAAGCTGAAACCAGCTACGATCCGAATTCAAGAGATTTTAGGGTCGATCACTTCGGATTTTACCTGGACTCAGACGAGGAAGTAGATGAAATGGCTTCCTATCTACGTGATAATGAAGTTACAATCTTAAGTGGTCCGGCAAATCGCAAAAAGGGGCGGTTTGTTTTTGCTTCTGACCCGGATGGAAATCTTATCGAGTTTTTCCACGAAGAATAGAGGTGCCTTGAGCGAAAGATTGTCACACCATTGATCGATATAATCTTGTGGCATGCTATTTGCTGCAATAATGATCTGGATGCAAGGGAAAAGTTTCCCTTGATCGCCATATATAGAAACTGTAAAGATTTTAGACACAAGTAATGAGTTTAGAGACGGAAAAAAATATAGAAGAAGGACAGACTGAAATGGCTGAAAAACCCGAACAAGTAACTGAAGAAATGTCGGATGAAGTTGAGGGCGTACTTCCTGAACAAGATTTTGACGATACCGATGAATTGATTGTAGAACAGCAAAAGCGTATTCAAGAACTCGAGGAAGAGTTGAATAAGGTGAAGGATTCTCAACTTCGCAAAGCTGCCGAAATGGAAAACATGCGTAAACGAATGCGGCGCGAAAGAGAGCAAATTTTCCAGACTGCTCGCGAGGCTGCACTTGAAGCATTTCTACCCATCAATGATGATCTGGTGAGAACTCTCCAGGCTATGAAAGAAAATGAAGCTGATTCATCGTATGTAGATGGTGTTCAGCTCATCGCAAATAAGTTTGAAGATGTCTTGGAGAAACACAATGTAAAGCGGATTGATGAAACAGGTGTGCCATTTGATGTGGACCTTCATGATGCGATGCTTCGTCAAAAACCGGATGATGATTCTATTGAGAGTGGTACAGTCTTACAGGTTCTGGAGAACGGCTATCGGATAGGGGACAAGACGTTACGACACGCTAAAGTAATTGTAAGCGAATAAAAACGAATTTATGTCAAAACGCGACTACTACGAAGTCTTAGGTGTAGATAAGAACGCCAGCGAACAAGAGCTGAAGAAAGCCTATCGAAAACTGGCCATGAAATATCACCCCGACCGCAATAAAGGTGATGAAGAGGCCGAAAAGAAGTTTAAAGAGGCATCTGAAGCATACGATGTACTCCGTGATTCGGAAAAACGAAAGCGGTATGATCAATTTGGCCATTCCGGAATGAATGGCGGTGGATTTGGAGGCGCATCCGATTTCGGTGGAGCGAATTTTGAAGATATTTTCAGCCATTTCAGTGATATTTTTGGCAGTGATATTTTTGGAGGAGCCGGAGGGTCTCGAGGCCAAAGCCGCAGGCGCCGGGGAACCGGACGTCCGGGGTCTGACATGAAGCTGAGCGTTTCCCTTACACTCGAAGAGATTGCCGAGGGTGTGGAAAAAACGCTGAAAGTGAAGAAGCATATTAAGTGTGATTCCTGTAACGGGACCGGTGCAGAAACCGAATCTGACTTTGAGACATGCCCGAAATGTAATGGGGTTGGAGAAATCAGGCAGGTATCGCGAACCATGTTTGGCCAGTTTGTAAATGTGCAGCCGTGCCCAACCTGCCAGGGTGAAGGAAAAATCATCAAAAATAAATGCAATAAGTGTAGCGGCCAGGGACGGTATAAGAGCAAAGAAAAGATGAAGGTGAATATTCCTTCCGGCGTTGCAAAAGGAAATTATATTACACTTCGGCGACAGGGAAATGCCGGAATTCGCGGCGGAGAGCCTGGTGACCTGATCGTACTTATTGAAGAGAAAGAGCATGAACATTTTGAGCGTGACGGAAATAATATCTATTACGATCTAATGATCAGTATTCCTGACGCAATACTTGGAACAGAAGTAGAAGTGCCTACACTGAAGGGTAAAGCCAAAGTGAAGATTGAACCGGGAACTCAACCCGGAAAACTCCTCCGTATGAAAGAGCGCGGTATCCAAGGGCTCAATAATTCAGGTACGGGAGATCAATTCATCAAACTAAAGGTATATATACCTAAAGATCTCACGGATGAGGAGAAAAAACATATTGAGGCGATACGTGGTGAAAGTCATTTCGACCCTAAAAGTGCAGAGGAACGTGAGAAAGGATTCTTTTCAAAGATAAAAGACGTCTTTCAATAAAATTTCGCAGAGTGACCTAGATTGAAGATGGCGCAAACTTCCAAGTTTGTGCCCTTTTGGTCACGAGCGAGACGCTCGCGCCATTATTCGTTCTATCTTTCCGTATCTCCAGCTTCGTGAACGGATGCCGGAAGCACCGCTTCTCGCGCAAATATTTTTCCCGCTAATCAGCTTATTGTAGGAGGGTGACAGAAATTGTCACTCCTGTGTTGTATGTTCAGTAAAAACGAATCAATCGGTATTCATGGATATTGCTGTAATACTTAGTGGACTTATATTTTTTGTGATTGGTTTTGCACTGGCCTATTTCATCGGAAAATCAAAACAGAGCAGGCTTGAGGAGCGAAATGAGAATTTGGCTGAAACAACTGAGCAGGCTGAGTCGAGACTCTCGACTGAAATGGATAAGGCCGAAGCGAAACTATCGGCAGAAACAGCTCGTGCCAATCAAGCCGAAAAAGAGCTTACCAAATTACAGGCTGAATTTTCCCATCTTGAGGAGAAGTTGTCCGAGCAAAAAGGTCAGTTGGAAGAACTCCAGGAACAGTTCAGAACTGAGTTTAAAAACCTGGCGAATGAGATTCTTGAAGAAAAGTCTAAGAAATTCACTGAGCAGAATAAAGAGAAGCTCGATCAGATATTAAAGCCTTTGGGTGAGAAAATTTCTGAATTTAAAAAACAAGTTGAGGAGACTCACAAGGAAGATCTGAAGGGAAGAAGTGCTCTGGACCAGCATTTAAAGATGCTGCAGGAGATGAACCAGAAGATGAGCGAGGAAGCCAAAAATCTCACCAAAGCTCTGAAGGGGGACACTAAAAAACAGGGGAATTGGGGCGAGGTAATACTTCAACGAATACTCGAAAAATCAGGCTTGAGAAAAGGGTCTGAGTATGAAACTCAGCAAAGCACTACGATGGATGACGGCCGTCGCCTCCAACCCGATGTGATTGTTAAACTACCGGATGAGAAACGACTTATCATCGATTCTAAAGTATCTTTGACTGCCTATGAAAAGTACTCCTCTACGGATGATTTAGATGAACAGACGAGATATTTGAAACAGCATATCCAATCACTCCGGGGGCATGTCAAAAATTTGAATACAAAGAACTACGAACAGATTCATGGATTCAACAGCCCTGATTTTGTTCTACTCTTTATCCCGATTGAGCCGGCGTTTGGGCTAGCGATGCAGAATGATCCTGATCTCTACAATGAAGCGTTCGAAAAAAATATTATTATTGTTAGCCCGACTACTTTATTGGCAACTCTTGCTACCATCGAAAACGTTTGGAAGCAGGAATATCAAAACAGGAATGCGATGGAGATTGCTAAGAGAGGCGGGTTACTCTATGATAAGTTTGTAGGATTTGTCGATAATCTAGAAGATGTCGGTAAGCGAATTCGCCAGACGAGTGATTCTTATGAATCTGCCATGAAACAACTATCGACCGGTGCCGGAAATCTTGTAGGCCAGGCCGAAAAATTAAGAGAACTCGGTGCAAATGCATCTAAAAATTTACCGGGAGATCTGACTGAAAGAGCATTAGAAGAAAAAGATGACCGGGATTGAGAACTTTTCCTACCTCGAGGAAGTATTCAGCGGCCCGACCAATGAAGCAAGAGCATAACCATCATGGTTTGATATCGCTGTGTACCAATCATCATCCCAATGCCATGAAACAACGTGGTAACCGTCAATCTCGGCAACGTAAAAATCTTCTGATTTTTGGCATGATTGAACCGCATTTTCGTCTCTCTTCAGAATAGAATGTTCTTCAACTTGTGTTAGATCAAATGCAAAAACATAAATTGTTTCACCGATTTCAGGTTGAATGTATTCGAGCATTGGAGTATTAAACTCTTCGATAAAGTCAGCAAATACAATACCGGCAAACTCCGCACCCTCTATTTCAGGGATGGTTAGATCAATTCCATGTTCACTGGAAAGATATGTTTCAGCTTCTGAGACGGAGGATGATGAGTAGTGCGGTTCAATCATGGAACCGGAGGACTTTACAAAATGCTCAGCAGCCATCTGCTCCACGATTATTTCATTTGCTGACGTCTGCATATCAGTATTCTCAAGTACTTGGAGAGTAATCAAAGAGAAAATCAAAACAACAGCCGCAGCAGACAGATATCGAAAAATTTTACCGGACGTACCTGTAAAAACTGAAGATAATACAGATTGGTCTGAGGCTGAAGTTTCACACTCTTGATCTAAAAGTTGCTCTTTTTCACTGTTAAGAGCATTTAAAATTCGATTTCGAAGATATTCCGGGCACTCTTTTGATAATTTATCTGTAAGTGCCATTTTTAATTCAAGTACCTGTTGATACTCTTTTTCGATATCGGGATGATCTTTGATAAACTCAAAAAATGCTTTCTTTTCTGCTTCACTGGCTTCACCATCTGCAACAGCATGCAGCAGGATGAGTGCTTGTTTTCGATCTAAATTTTCCATAGTTCAGTGATACTTATTGCTTCGTAATCCGACCCGATTCCAGTGTTTTGTCAATCTATTATTGTCGAACAAAGTGAGATAACCAATCATTCAATTTTTTTAGAATGAAACAATAAGTTTAGTTTATCAATAATCAATAGTTTATGCACTGTTGGAATTATTAAAAAAATCCCACGGAAAGCCATTGGGTAATTTCGTGCGTACTGACAACTCTTTCTTCATTGTGGGATGAGAAAATGTTAACTCAGAAGCGTGGAGAGACAACTTTGCCGAATGCTTTGATCCATATTTTTGATCCCCGTAAATTGGATAACCTTGATGTGCAAGCTGGACCCGTATTTGGTGCGGCCTGCCTGTAATAAGGGTTACATTTAACAGAGATAGTCGATTTTCCACCTCTTCTCTTTGGTAAATCAATTCAGCTTTTTTGGCTTCTTTGTTTTTTGATGATACAACCGATACGGTATTGGTTTTTTTATTCTTAAGAAGATAATCCTGTAACATTCCATTTTGAGGCGAAATACCTTCAACCACAGCATAATAACTTTTTTTGATGGATCGGTTTCGAATCTGTTCACTCAACCTGGATGCAGCTTTTGATGTTTTTGCAAACAGCATGACTCCGCTTACGGGCCTGTCGAGCCGGTGGAGCAGACCCAAAAATACATTCCCTTTTTTGTCGTATTCCCGCTTCAAATATTTTTTACACAAGGTTAACAGATCGGGTGCGCCTGTATTATCTTCCTGCGAAAGTAATCCCGCCGGTTTATTGACGGCGAGTAAGTGGTTATCTTCAAAAAGAATCTCGATATCGGGATTGGTACCGGTGGTTTTCATGTCATCAGTTATTTATCATTGCAATATTGTTTTAAGATAACGGTTAGTTTGATCTGCTGTAACTATTTCAAAAGGAATTCATGTCGATAACGCTCGAAGAAAAAATTGCTCATCTGCCGACGAGTCCCGGTGTTTACCAGTTTAAAGACGACCGGGGGAACCATCTGTATGTTGGAAAAGCCAAACGATTAAGACATCGAGTTCGATCCTATTTCCAGGATTCAAGCAATCACGATGGACGAATTCGTGTGATGGTGAGAAAAATTGAAGATGTTGAAGTCATTGTGACGGATTCGGAGGCGGAAGCGCTAATTCTCGAGAATACCTTGATTAAACGACACCAGCCACGATATAACATCATGTATCGGGATGATAAATCTTATCCGTATATCTGCATAACGAATAATGAGAGACCCCGGGTTTTTCCCACACGAACGGTGATTAAAGATGGGAGTAAATACTTTGGCCCATATGATCATGTTGGGCATATGAGGCGAATGCTTGAGACGATTCGTAAAACGTTTGATCTCTGTACATGTGCTGTTTCACCAAAGCTTATCGACAAGTCAAAAGGTATGCCAAAGTGGCATTCGTGTTTTGATGATTACCTCGAAAACTGTTCCGGGGACTGGGAGTTGGAGCGATATCAAACTGCTATGAATAAAGTAGAAAGACTTCTTTCCGGGAGAACTGAAAAGTTGATGAGAGAGATCAAAGAGGAGATGTCGATTGCATCGGATGCCCTGGAGTTTGAAGATGCCGCACGGCTTCGGGATAGTCTGCATGCTCTACAGAAATACAATAAAAAAATGAAGATCGTAGATAACAAGAATGTCAATCGAGATCTCTTTGCGATTGAAGTGGATGAAGAGCTTATGGAAGCATGTGGTGTCCTTTTTAAAATTCGTGAAGGCAAATTGATTGGAAAATTCCACAGATTTCTAAAAAATATAGAGGGGATTGAACGCGGAGACATGTTGCAGTCTTTTGCCGAAGATTATTATACGGGACAGTTTGCCGGCGAAATACCTGATGAAGTATATTTGAGTGATGAAATCGAGGATATTGAACCGCTAAGTCAATATTTGTGGGAGCAACACGGTAAAAAAGTTCCAATGAGAGTTCCCAAAATAGGAGAGAAAAGGCAATTTATTGAGATGGCAATCTCCAACGCAAAGTTGAAACTGGGAGAACGAAAGCTTGAGAAAGAGAAAGCAGAGCGCAGTCGAATTCCGCAAGCCGTTAAAGATTTAAAAGAGTCGCTTCGACTCGAAAGGCTCCCCAGAAGGATTGAGTGTTTTGATAACTCGAATATACAGGGGTCAGATCCGGTTGCAGCAATGGTTTGTTTTGTAGATGCAAAACCCAGGAAGAGCGAGTACAAGCGGTTTAACATAAAAACTGTTGAAGGTGCGGATGATTATGCATCTATGAAAGAGATTGTAATGCGAAGATACTTACGTGTTAAAAAAGAGAAACAGCAACCCCCTGATTTGATTTTAATAGATGGTGGAAAAGGTCAGCTGAATGCCGCAGTTGAAGCTTTACAGGAGATCGGTTTTTTGGACCACGTTGAAATAGCTGGATTGGCAAAACGTTTGGAAGAGATTTATGTGCCCGGAAAAGCTGACCCGGTAATGATTCCTAAAAAATCACCCGCTTTAAAATTACTGCAATCAGCCAGGGATGAAGCTCATAGGTTTGCAATCACTTTTCATCGCCAAAAAAGAGGGAAACGTACCGTCAAAACAGAATTGACAGAAATTGAAGGAATTGGAGAAAAGAGAGCACAGGAGCTGTTAAAGCATTTTGGTTCAGTCAAAAAGATAAAAGAGAGCAATCTTGAAACTCTGCAGGATTTTCTTGGTAAGAAGACTGGTGAATCTGTATATCAACATTTTAATGTGTTAGAAAAAGAGTAATCATTTAACATGAAAATGTTATAGATAAGTACCTATATGTACTGTAATATTAAATATACACTAGTGAGTTTGACATGAAAGATCGTCAATGAACTGGGTATTGGCACGTTTTGTGTTGTATTACAAACAAACAGAAATGATTTCATTAAGCAAGTGAATGGCGCATTCTGCAATATTGTTTCTTTAATGAAGTAACACTATTATAGATCCGAGAATTATGAGACTGAATAACTCAGACCACATACCGAAAAATTACGAACAGATGAAAGATCGCGAATTGGTACATCTGTTCAGAGAAAATGATGATCAACTTGCTTTTAAAGAGTTGATGAATCGTCACCAGGCGAAGGTGTATTCGTACATTTTCAGTATGATACAAAATCGTGAAACGGCGAACGATATCTTCCAGGAAACATTCACGAAGGTGATCACCAAGATGGATGATACCTATAATGAGCAGGGAAAGTGGATCGCCTGGGTTATGAGAATTGCTCATAATGCAACAATTGATCACATCAGAAAACAAAAACGATTTGTAGACGTTACATCCTCGTATGACAAAGAGTCAAAAACAGACTTTTACGATAGATTACCGGACGAGGACTCTATGGCTCAGGATGAAAAACTTGAGCTTGATGAATCGACGTCAAGTTTATTGAAGCATATATCGAATTTGCCTGAAGAACAACGGACGGTAGTGATGTTGCGTCACTACTATGAAATGCCGTTTAAAGAGATCGCAGAATTAACGGATGTATCAATCAATACGGCACTGGGCAGAATGAGATATGCTTTGATCAATCTTCGTAAAATGTTCGACGAGGAACGTGAGAAGGAATCAAATAGTGTATGAGTACCAAGGAAAATAGAAGTATAGCTTACATATACAATGAAATGGATCCCTCTGAAAAACTGGAATTTGAGAGGGATCTTAAAAATGACAGTGACCTTTTGATTGAGGTTGAGTCTTTAAAAAAAATTTCCAAAGATCTAAATCAACTTGAGCCAATCAGCCCGCCAGCTCATGTTGTAGATGCTGTTTTCAATTCAGCAAAAAACAACAGCCAAGAATCCGGTAATCCCTATTGGAAGCCAATTTTCTACTCGGCTGCTGCAATCCTTTTGGTTGGTATCACCTCCGGTATATTCCTTTTAGAGGATCCAACGGGTCAAAATGATAATAATCAGGAAGCAGAATCAGCGTCTGTAGCGACGGGTGCACAGCTTTTTTCAGAACCGGCTAATTCGCCCAATCCATCTGAGGAAAGGGAAAGACTTGAACCTTGGGTAGACAACAATGAAGTGTTCTATTTCCAGGGGCAAACGGCTTCAGATAACTCGCTGGTGTCAGACTCAATCAGGAATGAAAGTTTGAAGAAGTTGACTCCTGTAAATCCAGCCGGTCAACAAATGGGCCGGAGGCAACTTCAGTTGACGGGTAGCAGAAATTGACCCGGCCTAAGAATCTCTGATTCTCAAATACTGATTAATTACTATTTATCAATCACTTAGAGATAATCAGCAATAAGTTTTCCACTTTAAAATGTGAATAACTTCTTTTGGTTAGGTATAGGGTGAGGCTTATATTGATACCCAATAGAATAAATTAACCCCTGAGACAGAATGGGAAAAATCATTTCAATTGCCAACCAGAAAGGCGGGGTTGGTAAAACAACTTCAGCGATCAATCTTGCTGCAAGCCTTGCTGTTATTGAGCATCCTACTCTGATTATTGATACCGATCCCCAGAGTAACACCACAAGTGGATTGGGCATTGAACCAAAAAATGTGTCCAACTCAGTGTATGAGGTGATGGTGGGCGGAATTGATGTGGAAGATGCTATTCGTGAAACAGAACTTCCTTACCTGGACCTTGTTCCATCTCACATCAACCTTGTAGGTGCCGAAATTGAGATGGTAGACAGAAATGAAAGAGAGCGTATACTCTTAAAAGCTGTTGAAGATATTCGGGACAAATACGACTTTATTATATTTGATTGCCCACCTTCACTTGGATTGTTGACAATAAATGCGCTTACAGCATCGGATTCAGTCATGATTCCCGTTCAATGCGAGTACTTTGCATTGGAGGGGTTGGGTCAGCTTCTAAATACAATTAAGATCGTAAGGCAACACTTAAACAGAGAGCTTGAAATTGAAGGTGTTCTATTGACGATGTACGATACCCGTACGCGCCTCTCAAACCAGGTCGCAGAGGAAGTTAAACGATATTTCGACGACAGAGTATTTTCTACAATTATAGCCAGAAATATTCGCCTAGCTGAGGCACCGAGTTTCGGTAAACCGGCAATTCTATATGATGCTTCCAGTACAGGGGCAAAGAACTATCTATCATTGGCACGGGAAATAATCCATAACAATAAAAAGTTATTTAAGTCGAGTCCGGTGTTATCAAAATCGTAAGGAGTTATGTCTAAAAAAGTATTAGGTAGAGGTCTTGGAGCTTTTTTCCCCGATTATGAAGATGACTCCGGCGATCAAGAAAGCTCTCAAAAAACGAAGACCGCCGTACCTATTGAGCCGGCAGAGCGTGTAAATATAGTACTGGAAATTCCGGTTGATAATATTCGACCGAATCCCCATCAGCCCAGGAGTGATTTTAACGAGGAAGCTTTAGAACAGTTAGCAACCTCTATAAAAAAGCACGGGCTCATCCAGCCAATAACCGTACGGCATATTGGTGAAAAAAGATTTGAGTTAATTAGCGGCGAACGTCGATTACGGGCAACAAAGATTGCAGGTCTTGAAAATATATCTGCTTATATTCGCGAAGCCAACGACGAGCAAATCATCGCCTTTGCTTTGATTGAAAATATTCAGCGAGAGGAGCTGAATCCCCTCGAAATTTCTATGGGTTACCAACGCTTGATTGATGAGTGTGATTACACGCAAAGTGAAGTGGCTGAAAGGGTTGGGAAAAATCGTTCTACGGTAACAAATATGCTTAGGCTTTTACAGCTTCCGGCATTCATACAGGCAGCATTGCGTGATGAATCCATCACTACCGGACATGCCCGTACGTTGGTGAATGTTAAAAATGAAAAAGATCAGAAGAAGATTCTTGAAACAATTCAGAAGAAAGAACTATCTGTCCGGCAGACGGAAGAGCTTGTAAAATCGTACGATAAAAAGAAGGAGCAAAAATCATCGAAGAGTGCAGTTAAAAAAAGAGATCCATTTTTGGATGATGTTTCAAAAAGACTGCGAAATCAGTTCAGCACCAAAGTGAACATCAAACAAAAAGGAAAAGGGGGAGAAATTCGAATTGAATACTACTCCGATGATGATTTAGAACGATTGATTCAACTTTTCGATGAAATGGGTTAGTCTTTTTCTCTCTTTAATATTTCTGTTAATTCTTACCGCTGATTCTGAAGCACAACAATCTCTCCTCCGGCAAGACTACACACTTCTTGAAAGCAGGCTTTATCAGAACTCAATTCAAGATATTGCACAGGCAGATACGACCGAAGAGTCCAATGAATTTCCTACACCTAAATCCGTTCTGTACAAATCATTAATCATACCTGGATGGGGCCAGGTTGTAAATGATCAAATATGGAAGGTGCCTATAATTTATGGTATGTTCACTGGCCTTGGAGTCTATACCTCATATGTAAATGGGCAGTACAAAGATTACAGGGCGGCCTACTACAATGCAATTCAGGGGCAGGACAGCGATCTGAAATTTGGTCCAACACCGGAACGGCTGGAGGGAGTCAATTCAAATCAGCTTCAGTCAAACAGAAACAATCTTCGTAATCGTCGTGACTTAATGTTTGTGATAATTGGGCTGGCTTACGGCTTAAATGCATTAGATGCCTATATTTATGCACATATGCGTAGTTTTGATGTATCTGATGACCTGAGTGCCAAAACAACTATTCAACCCACAATTTTAGCCGAGGGTAGTCCCGGGGTGAAGGTTAAATTTTCAATTTCTAAAAAATAAATTTTATGAAACCTAAAGTTTTCTCTAATGATGTAGATGCTGATCGATTTGAATCTGAAAGCAGTCGAAGTTTGTGGAGTATTTTTAAAATTATGGGGGAATTTGTTGATGGATATGAGACTCTTCTACGTGTTGGCCCCTGTATTTCAATATTTGGATCAGCAAGAGTAAAACCGGGTTCTAAGTATTATGAACTTGCTGTAAAAGCCGCCACAGCAATTTCTGAAAATGGATTTGGCATCATTACAGGTGGCGGACCCGGAATTATGGAGGCCGCCAACAAAGGTGCATTTAATCAAGATGGTAAATCTGTTGGCCTTGGTATCGATCTACCCAAAGAGCAGGGTGTAAATCGGTATGTGTCTCCGAACTACGTTATAAATTTTAAATATTTCTTTGTGCGGAAAGTGATGTTCGTTAAATATGCTCAGGGATTTATGGTAATGCCGGGTGGATTTGGAACACTCGATGAACTGTTTGAAACCATTACATTGATACAGACAGAGAAAATTATGAAAATTCCGATTGTTCTTATCGGAACGGAATACTGGCAGGGGTTGATTGACTGGATTAAAAAACAGTTATTAGAGAATGGTTATATCCATGAAAACGATCTGGAGTTATTTTATTTGACTGATGATGTAGATGATGCAGTACGACATATTTGTGATTTTTATAAAGATAAAGAGCCTGAACCCAATTTTTCTTATTAAGAAACTTTTTTTATTGAATGCAGTTTATATTTTAGAATTTAATTAATGATTTTGTTCAAATAATTTCGTTAAGTTTATCGCGTTTATTCGGAAGGAAACAAAACAAACTATATTTAGCATGAAATCTATAAAACTTATACTTACACAATGCCTGGCAGTTGTTATCATGTTGGGTTTCGCAGAACTTTCAAATGCCCAGGATGAGGCTAGGGGAGAAGCTATTCAGCTTTATAACCAGGCTCAGGAAGTTGCAGGGCAAAATGATTTTGATCAGGCGATTACTCTTTACAGAGACGCTCTTAGTGTCGCTCAAGAAAACGATTTAACAGATATTGTTACTCTTATTGAAGAACGACTCCCACGAATTTACGCCAGCCGTGCTTCTTCTGCGTACCAACAATTTCAAAGTGAACGTACGATTAGTTCAATAGATACGGCTATTGAATATTTCAGGGAATCACAGGAAGTGGCTGAAGAGTTTGGAAATGATCAGGTTATACAGCAGGCTGTTGGTGCAATTCCACAACTCTATTATGTTCGTTCGGTACTAAATTTCAGACAGGAAAATAACGAGCAAGCACTGGATGATTTGAACACTGCTCTTGACATGAACTCTAATTATGCCACTGCACAATATCAGAAAGCAGTTGTTATGAAGAGAATGGACCCCTCTAATGTAGAAGTATGGCTTGGACAATATGATGTGGCTATCGAAACTGCTCAGCAAACTAATAACACACAAATTCTGAACAATGCTCGAAATGGAGCAAGGGACGAATTAATTTTTAGGGCTGTAAACTTGTCTGAGCAAAAAGAGTTTAACAGAGCCATTGAACTCTTAAACATGGCACAGCAGTATGACGATACAGACTATCGAATTCCTTATCGATTGGCTGAAATTGCAAATAAACGTGCCAACTGGTCTAATGGAGAATCCTATGCAAGAGAAGCCCTGGATCTTCACACAGGTGGAGTTGCTGACAAAGCTAAAGTTTATTTCGAGCTGGGAACAGCTCTCAAAGGCCTTGGAGAAATTGAATCTGCGTGCTCAGCATATGAAAATGCAAGGTATGGAGACTTTACCGAACCAGCTAACCACGAACTACAATTTGTATTAAAATGTGAAGGGCATACTGCTTCAGGCAGATAGTGTTGAAATATAGTTTTAAAAGCCATCCTGGTTCGTGGGATGGCTTTTTTTTTGCAATTTATTTTTGCCTTGAGCTGAACTTACCTATCTTTTTGCCCGACATTATTTAACAAAAAATCTTTTTTACCAAAACATGTCTACAACCAACTCAATCGATCAAGCCTGTGTGAACACAATTCGTGGATTAGCGATGGATGCTGTCCAACAAGCAAATTCCGGACATCCCGGGATGCCAATGGGAATGGCTGATGTTGCATATGTGCTTTGGACCAAGTTTTTGAAGCACAACCCCAAAAATCCACAGTGGTTCGATCGTGATAGGTTCATTCTTTCAGCGGGACATGGTTCTATGCTCCTTTATTCATTGTTACACCTTACCGGGTATAATGTACCACTCGAAGAACTGATCAATTTTCGACAATTAGGAAGTATCACACCGGGACACCCGGAGTATGGTTTGACTCCCGGAGTTGAAACAACTACAGGACCTTTAGGACAGGGATTTGGTACGGGGGTTGGAATGGCAATTGCCGAAGAGTTTATGGCAGGTTCATTTAATAAAGATCAGTTCGAATTAGTAGATCACTACACGTATGCAATTGTCAGTGACGGTGATTTGATGGAAGGCATCTCGCATGAATCCGCTTCACTTGCTGGTCACCTGAAACTCAGCAAATTGATCTATCTGTATGATTCTAATAAAATTTCCATTGATGGTTCAACGGATCTTGCATTTACCGATAACACAAAACAACGGTTTGAGGCGTATGGCTGGGATGTTCAGGTAATTGACGGACATGACCATGAACAAATTGAGAGAGCAATTAAGAAAGCTCAATCAACAGACACTCCCTCACTCATTGAGTGTAAAAGTAAAATTGGCTTTGGCAGCCCAAACAAAGAGGGGACAGCAGCTTCACACGGGGCCCCATTGGGAGAAGATGAGATAAAAATTACAAAAGAGAAGTTAGGGTTAGATCCTAATAAAAAATTCCAGGTTTCTGATGCTGTTTACGAAAAAATGAAAGAAGCCGTTGAGGCAGGCTCCAAATTAGAGGAGAAATGGAATGAAAAACTGATTGAATTTAAAAAACAATATCCAGCAGTCGGAGCTTCTTTCAATAAATTCCTCAGCAGAGAGATGCCCGATAACTGGGATGAAGTTTTACCGGTATTTGAAGCTGACCCTAAAGGAATGGCTACTCGAAAATCTTCCGGTAAAGTGCTGAATGAGATCGGTAAATATCTTCATAATTTGATTGGAGGATCCGCTGATCTTGCCGGGAGTAATAAAACTGAATTAGAAGAAGAATCGGCATTCAGTGCAGAGAACAGGTTGGGACGAAATTTTCATTTTGGAGTTCGCGAACATGGAATGGCGGCTGCATTGAATGGATTGGCTCTTCACGGCGGCGTGATTCCTTACGGCGGTACCTTTTTGGTATTTTCTGATTATAACAAACCGTCCATTCGAATTGCGGCACTATCGGAAATCCCGTCGATTTTTGTGTTTACGCATGATAGTATCGGCCTCGGTGAAGATGGCCCTACTCACCAACCAATTGAGCATCTTGCAGCGCTAAGAGCCACCCCTAATGTACATGTATACAGACCGGCTGATGCGAATGAAACAGCAATTTGCTGGAAATCTGCTATTGAAAGAGAACACGGTCCCTCACTTTTAGTACTTACACGTCAATCTCTTCCTACACTTGACAGATCTGTATACGAAGATGTATCGGGGACTGAAAAGGGTGCATATATTCTCAAAAAGGAAAATTCAGATACTCCCGATTTGATATTAATGTCAACAGGCTCGGAAGTTCATCTTGCCCTGGAGGCAGCCGAAAAATTGGAAGACTCAGGTAAAGCAGTAAGAGTTGTGAGTATGCCCTGTATTGAGATTTTCAAAAAACAGTCTGACCAGTACCAAAATGAAATCCTGCCACCGTCTGTGAAAAAGCGAATCTCTATTGAAGCAGCGGCTACATTGGGCTGGTACCGATGGGTTGGCAGTGAGGGTATTGCCATGGGATTAGACCAATTTGGTACATCTGCGCCCTACGAAGAAGCCTATGAAGAGCTTGGGTTGACAGTAGATGCAATTATTGACAATGCTGAGAGCCTACTCGCTTAAATTTTTAGGTTTTTCATTTTTATGAATTGTCGTAAAGGTGATATCATCGATAGGTTTTTCATCGCCGATAAATAACTCAATAGAAGAGCGAATTTTTTGAGTGATGGTTTTTGCGTGAAGCGAACCATAGATCGACAAAATTCCATCTAACCTGTCTTCGCCATATTCTTCGTTTTGATTATTCCTGGCCTCCACGAGTCCGTCTGTGTACAAAAGCAAACTATCACCGGGCTCAAAAAGAAATTTCTTTTCTTGGAGTTTTTTGCCGAGTGCTTTTGTACTGGTCATACCGAGTGCAAACCCGTCTGTGTCTAATCTGAATGTTGCATCATGTTTCTTGCTGAAAACCAGTGGAATGTTATGACCGGCCCGGGCAAAATGGAAATGATTTTCATCGTGTGGAAAGTATGCGGCACAGGCCGTTACAAATGTCTTATCCCTTTTGTTGGATTTGACATAGTTATTGAGTTCCATAAATAACTCTTTGGGACTGGGTTCCATTTTTTTGATTAAAAGATGAACCAGTGCCTGGATTCGAACCATATATAGAGCTGCACTCATTCCTTTACCTGAAACATCGGCAATTAAAATATATGTCCCGTTTTCAGATTCTACGATATCTACATAATCTCCGCCAACTTCTTGTGCAGTAGCTGCAAAGGAGTACATTTCGAGTTGGTTGGATTTTACATTTGACGGGGGCAGCAGGCTGAGTTGAATTTCACGGGCAAAGTCGAGCTCTTTTTGCACATCAGATTTTTCAAGGAGTTCAATTAAAAGAATCAGCAACATTCCTGCGAAAGAAAGGGGCAAGAATAGGGGGTGGATGAGAAATCCTGATAATCCCACAAAAGAAAAAACATAGTGAGCTACAAAACTTACCACTGAAATACCGAAAACCAGTCTTCGAACAGGATTTAGGCGTTTAGTGAGGGATGAGAGAAGACTTAAAAACTTTTGTACAACAGGAATTCGCTGAGCCGGCACACCGGGATTCTGTTCTTGCAGCGCATCATGATAGAGCTGTTTAATTCGTTCGGAATCGGATTGAAACTCTTTTCCGAGCTGTTTGGAGTTCATTCCCGTTACATACTCTTCGTAAAAAGCTTTTGTGCTGTACGAAGACCTTGTTTCATTTTTTAAGCCCATCTGCTTCTGTAAAATGTGAATTTAGTATGGTTTTACGTTACCCAGAGTTAAAAGTTATCAAATAGCTGTCTGATACCCTACTCTTTTCATGGATAAAACAATCACTGCTAGAACTCCTCACTTTTGCGATAGACAGTACCTTTTACCAGGGCAACTAATTCATTATGCTGATTTGTAATCTCAACACGAATAACACCGGTTTTGAACCTCATCGATATTGTTTCGGCTTTTGCGGTAAGAGTGTCACCTAAGACAGCTTCTTTAGTAAATGAGATTGAATGATCTATCGCCACAGTCAAGCGGCCGAACGATGCAGAAGCGAAAGCGATGGCACTGTCTGCCAGCGAAAAGATAATCCCCCCGTGAACAATACTATAACCATTCAGCATTTGGTGCTTTAAAGTACACTGAAGAATACACGCCCCTTCTTGAACCTCAATTAATTCAATGCCTAACCACTGGCTAAAGGCATCATTTTCCAGCATATGGTTTACAATCTTCCCGGGTGAGGTATTAGAAGAATCATTCATAAAACTGTTCTCCATTTGCTACTTTCTGTTTAAGCAGGGGATTGGGACGATATCGATCCTCTCCATATTTGGCTTGAAGGAATTCCATTCTGTTTAAAACTACATTAAGACCAATTTCATCGGCCCATTCAAGGAGTCCTTTCGGGTAGTTAACACCGTTCTTCATTGCCAGGTCGATATCTTCAATCGTAGCTACATTCATAAAAACAGCATCAGCAGCTTCGTTGATAAGCATGGCTAATATGCGATTCAACAGATTTTGACCAACTTTTTTGTCCTTAGTTGGCTTTGGGTTTTTGGATGGATCTTGATAGTTGTAAAAACCAATTCCCGTCTTTTTACCATATTTGCCGGCTTCAACCAGACGTTTCTGTACAAAAGAGGGCTTGAACCGTGGATCGTAGTAAAACTCCTTAAAGATTGTCTCAGTAACCTCGTAATTTACATCGTTTCCAACGAGATCCATCAATTCAAACGGTCCCATTTTAAATTCTCCACACTCCTTCATTGCCCAGTCGATTGTTGCAATATCTGCGATACCTTCTTCATAAATACGCAGAGCTTCTCCATAAAAGGGACGCGCTACGCGATTGACAATAAACCCCGGAGTATCTTTAGCTGTAACCGTTTTCTTCTCCCAACTTTTGGTCAGTTTCTGAACTTTTTCAACGACCCGATTGGAAGTTGATATTCCTGGGATGATCTCCACAAGATTCATGACCGGAGCTGGATTGAAAAAATGAACTCCAAGAAATCTGCCGGGTTTGTTGAGGGCTGAAGATATGGATGCAATGGAAAGGGAAGAGGTATTGGTTGCCAAGATGCAAGAGCGTTTTACAATTCCCTCAAGCCTGGCAAATTGATCTTTTTTTGCCTGGAGGTTTTCAATAATTGCCTCAAAAACAATTTCGCAATCAGAGAAATTTTTCAGATGATCAACAAAGTGAATTCGATGGAGAATATCGTCCATCTTTTTTTGAGTCATCCGATCTTTTGTCACCTGCCGGTTTAAAATTTTCAAAAATTCCTGTTCAGCTTTTTTAAGCTGATCTTTATAAGCATCAAACAGGTATACTTCATGGCCATATGTGGCTGCAATCTGCGCAATTCCGGAGCCCATCGTCCCTGCGCCTACAACTCCTATGTTAGAATGATGATCCAAAACGTTTTCTTATTTTTTGATAAGATATTTCAAAATAAACAAACGGGAATCAAAACCAATATTGGAATTGTGGAAAACAATTGATATCATTATGATATCATAAAAAAAAATAACTTTAATCATGGCAGATGTATTAATTAGAAATATCGACAAGGATACACTAAACAAATTAAAAGAAAGGGCGAAGAAAAATAACAGGTCCTTACAGGAAGAGCTTAAGGAGTTGGTTGAGTTTCATGCCAAGCCCGATCTTGCTGAAACCAGAGAGAGGGTTAATGAGATTTTAGTAAAATACAAAGCATCTGGTAAGTCATTTCCAGACAGTGGTGATGAACTCTCAGAAGACAGAGAGCGATGAGTATACCTGTGATAGATGCTTGTGTAGCAATCAAGTGGTTTTTGCCTGAAAGAGGGCACGAAGTGGCAGTCGAAATTTTAAAAAATCACAATAATATGATTGCTCCAGATCTTTTCTTCATTGAAATGGATGCAATAATTACGAAGAAAGTACGACAACGATTAATTGATCTCGAAGATGCCAAAAAAATGCATGAAGAGACCCGAAATTTCCCTATTAAAATTATTCCCTATTCTACGATCTCTGAAATAGCATTTGATCTTTCGTCAGGATTGTCAATCACTCTCTACGATGCTTGCTATCTCGCCGTTGGAATTGAATTCGATCAAAAAATATTTACTTCGGATAAACGATTTTTTAACGGAATGAAAAACACCCCATTTGGGCATCATCTTGAGTATGTCTAAAAAACTTTTCTACGTTCCTTTGAAACTCGGTTTTCGTTTCTCCAAAAAAGCCTGCACACCCTCCTGGTAATCGTCTGATTTCCCGGCCTCACTCTGCAGATCTGCTTCCAGGGAAAGTTGTTGATCCAAATCATTTTCAAACGTTTGATTGATCGCATCTTTATAGAGTCCAAAAGCTTTCGTAGGCATTGACGATAATTTTTTAGTAATGGATTTAACTTCATCATCAAGTTGATTTGCTTTCACGGACTTATAAATCAAGCCAATCTCAACCGCTTTGTCAGCGCTGATTTTTTCATCCAATAGATAGAGTGCATTCGTGCGGGCGAATCCTATCAATCGAGGCAAAAAGAATGTTCCGCCGCTGTCTGGAATCAAACCAATTTTACTAAATGCCTGGATGAATACTGCCTCATTTGATGCTATTACAACATCACATGCAAATGCAATATTCGCTCCTGCTCCGGCAACGGTACCTTGAACGGCACATATCACCGGTTTTGGCATATGTCTAATCGCGCGGATGATTGGATTGTAACTTGTACGAACTGTATCTGAGAGTTCATAGCCATCT
Source organism: Rhodohalobacter sulfatireducens (assembly GCF_022012475.1). GTDB lineage: Bacteria > Bacteroidota > Rhodothermia > Balneolales > Balneolaceae > Rhodohalobacter > Rhodohalobacter sulfatireducens. The sequence goes on along the minus strand of NZ_JAKLWS010000005.1, from coordinate 161,545 downwards.
TCGTTCTCAGCCCGATCAACTACTTCAGGCAGATCTTGTCCCCCGCAAAACGCTTTGCCATTGGCTTTCAGTGCCACACACCGAATCTCTTCTGACTCGGCTTCCTTTAGCGCCTCTTGCAGCTGCAAAGCCATCGGTTCGGTAAAGCTGTTGTATTTCTCGGGCCGGTTGAGAGTGATGGTGAGGATTTGGTCTGAGGTTTCTGTTAATATTAAAGGCATACATTAAAGTGTTGAGTATTTAGCAGATGTAAGTATGACCGAAATAAGTACGCCGGAAAGCTTGTCCGGCAGTTGTTAGTCGCAGATTATTTGCTTTGAACAAAAAAAATCTCATCTCAAAAATTTAAAAATAACTGGATTGTTCATTTTAAAGTAACGGGCAGGCTACCCGTTGTACAGTATTAAATACATTTAAAATGTTCAAAGGGCTGGTCACAACTATGGCAATAATACTGTGCTTTACAGGCCGTGGAGCCAAATTCACTTTGCAGTTTTGTATCGGTGGAATCGCAATAGGGGCAAGGCACGGTTTTTTGTGAGTTTTTTAACCCAATAAGGTAATTATCGGAATCGACATCTGTTTTACCGGGAGGGGCGATGCCGTACTCTTTCAATTTTTGTTTTGCCTCGTTTGTCATCCAATCGGTTGTCCATGTTTCTTTATAATCGGTCAAAACTCTGAATGATTCGATCCCTTTTTCATTAAGTTTTTTTTGAATCTCCATTTCAATGGCATTCATCGCAGGGCAGCCGGAATATGTTGGGGTGATTTTAATGGTCACCATTTCAGATTCCATCTCAATACCACGCACAATGCCCATCTCCACGATATTTAACACGGGGATCTCCGGATCGAAGACTTCTTCAAGGCACGACCAGATCTTGGATTTTGATATGGGTTCAGTTTCGTTCATTCAGTTGTACGCCGGACAGCTTGTTCGGTAGTTGACAATCGTGATTTATTGTAAGAAACAGTGGAACATCAATACATTTAATAGTTGTTAGTAAGTTGGATCTTCATTTTGAATTAACGGGCAAGCTGCCCTTTGTACTTTCACTTCCACTCTGCATCCGGGTATGATCTTCTCAAGAACTGCATTTCAGCAAGCAATCTGCCTAAATACTCAGTATGCCGGCCCTGTCTCGCTCCTGAAAACATGTATTGATCGTCATCAGGAACATCGAGAGTAGCTTCTTCTAATACTTCATTAACCAAATTTTTCCACTCATCTTTGAAAGTAGTAACATCCACAAATAAACCCTGTTCAATCGCAGATTGATCCACCTCATCTAAATCAAAAAGTTCTCCGGTGTACATCCAGATTTCATCGAAAGCACCCTGGATTCTTTTGTGACTCTCTTCAGTTCCATCCCCCAACCGTAAAATCCATTCCCGGCTGTGTCGCAAATGATATTTTATCTCCTTGAAGTGTTTCTGTAGCATCCCGTTGAATTGTTCATCCTGAACAGTCTCGATCAGTTTTTGATACAGGAAATAACTGTATGCACTAAATAGAAATTGGCGAGCCATTGTAAATGCAAAGTCGCCTTTGGGAAGCTCTACCATCGCCACATTTTTAAAATCGATGTCATCGCGGAAATACGCGTAATAATCTTCATCCTCTTTTCCCTCAATCCCAGCGGCATATCCATACAGAGCTGCAGCGTGCCCAATCATATCGAGGGCCATATTAGCAAGTGCAAGATCTTCCTCCAATTCCGGGCCATGGCCTGTCCACTCTGAAAGTCGATGGCCATGAATCAGACGGTCGTCTGCCAGCCGAAGTATCATTTCAACGAGTAGCTTCACTTTAGTTTTTGGTTTGATATCGGTGGTGCTCATAGGTTAAGTATTAAGTATCGAGTAACAAGTATTAAGTTTCGAGTAGCAATTATTGATAGACGAGAAAGTCCTGATACTCAATTCTTGCTACTTACTATTCATTTATTTCCTCTTTTTAACCGCTCTCGGTGTACTGTAAAATTGCGGGTGCCGATAGGGTTTGTCATCAGCCGGATCAAAGAATGGTTCCTCGTCCTCTGTGGTGGATGCAGTAATCTGATCAGATGGAACTACCCAAATGGCAATTCCTTCATTTCTCCGTGCATAGGTATCACGTGCATTTTGTAATGCCATCTCTGAATCGGCGGCGTGTATGCTGCCGGCATGTTCAAACGGTTTCCCATCTTTGGGTTGATAGAAAACTTCCCAAAGCGGCCATTCAGTTTTGTTTTTAGAATTTTCGGACATTGTTGAAAATTTATTTTTTAGGGTGGCGTATTTTAGATTTGAATAATAATCTGGTTTTATACAGATAAAAGGTTTAACCCACCCCGTGTTCATTCGCTAAACGCTTATTTTACTTTCCTCTCCCAAGAGGAGAGAATTTTATGAAGCCTTTTCATCTTTCAATTTCCTTTTTCTTGCATATTCCATTGCCGCTTCTCGAACCCACTCACCCTCTTCATAGGCTTTTCTGCGCGTCTTCATTCGTTCACGATTCATCGGGCCGTTGCCCTTTATAACACTCCAAAATTCATCCCATGGAATTTCACCAAACTCCCAGTGCCCGGTTTCCTCGTTATATTTAAGTTCCGGATCGGGGAGAGTAACGCCAATCGCCTTGGCTTCCATGACGGTTCTGTCCACAAAATCCTGTCGGAGCTCATCATTTGTTTTGGTTTTCACTCCCCACTTGATCAGTTCTGCGCTGTTTGGAGAATCTTCATCGTGAGGACCGAACATCATCAATGTTGGCCACCACCAACGGTTAACAGCATCTTGAGCCATTTTTTGCTGGTCCGATGTCCCATCAGCCATTTTTGCGAGCATTTCATATCCCTGTTTCTTGTGAAAACTTTCCTCCTTGCAAATGCGAATGTTTGCTCGCGAATAGGGTCCGTAAGATGATTTCGCCAACATGGTTTGATTTACAATCGCTGCGCCATCGACGAGCCATCCAATCACACAAATATCGGCGAATGTTAACGTGGGATAGTTGAATATGCTTGAATACTTGGCAGTGCCATAAAGGTAATCTTCGATTAAATCCTGCCGCCGAACTCCCAAGGTTTCAGTAGCACTGTAAAGATACATTCCGTGGCCGGCCTCATCCTGAACTTTTGCAAGCAGTACAATCTTTCGTTTCAGGGAGGGAGCTCTTGTAATCCAGTTTCCTTCCGGCAGCATGCCTACAATTTCGGAATGGGCATGCTGGCTCATCATGCGAATTAACTGTTGTTTGTATTGTTCGGGCATCCAGTCTTTAGGTTCAATTTTTTCACCTTTATCAATTCGTTCCCGGAATGCTTCCCGTTTCTCGTCTTCAGTCATAAAAGCGCTTTTCTATTAAATAAATACACTTTATTAAACGATAATATAGTCAAATCATTTCAAAGGAGATATACTCAAATACTTTTTGATTGAAAGACAATATGATTTTTAAAAATGGATTTCGAGAATTATTAGAAATCCTCCTCATGAATGAAGGTTGCTGCAAATCCAAAAAAAGCAAAGTATACAAGGCTGACAATAGGACCCCAATACAAAAAACCAGGATAGTCGGGATAAAAAATGAGTAAGCCTGTCATGGAAACCAAAAGAATTGCTGTAAAAATTAATGTGAAAGGCCTCCAACGGATCGTCATACTCGGGTAAGCAAATTTTATTGGCAGGAACTGCATCAAGGCAAGCAAGAAGAGCAGGATGGCATTGAGAGTTGCGGGAAAATTGAAAATGAAAATAAAATAGAATGCCGCCATGTTCCACATTACCGGGAATCCCTTAAAATAATAATCGTCAGTAATCATTCCGGTTCTGCCGTAGTAAATTGCAGAGGTAAAGACAATCAGAAGAGCCATAAACAGATCAATCCATTCTTGCATCAATGGAGCTTGATAAATTATAAAAGCAGGTACAACTGCATAGCCGCAGAAGTCTATCACAAAGTCGATACTTTTACCGCTTACATTAGGAAGTACCTCCTGAACTTTGTAACGCCGGGCCAGTGTGCCATCCACTCCATCGATCAGTTGAGCCGCGATGAGCCACAACATAGCGGCTCTAAAATCATTTTCAGCAGCTGCAATGAGGGCCATAAATACGGTTATAACTCCACTTGCAGTAAAAATATGAACGAGCCATGCCTTCAGTCGTTCCAACTTCATGTTTATCTGATTGATATTGCTGTTAGAAGTGTCAGCATATATAACTATTTTTTGCCGAAGAATGAATAATGAAAAAATGAAAAACGGATTTCTGGGGGCATTGCGTCCGGCACTATGGTTGATTGGGCTTTTGTTAGTGGGCGGACTTGGAATCCATTTCTTTACGGACAATCCCCTGAGCTGGCCGGCTTATCTTTCTATGATGGTTTTCTACTCCCTGATCTTTGGGATTGGAGCCTATGCCACACAGCTCCGAAAAGATAATGATACCGACAGCTTTCTACTTGCTGGCCGGCAACTTCCACTTTTTCTCGCGATTTTTACCATGAGTGCAACCTGGGTGGGAGGGGGCTACATTAATGGAACAGCAGAATATACCTACAGTTCTGGATTGGTGTGGGTGCAAGCTCCCTGGGGATATGCGTTGAGCCTGATTATTGGTGGACTGTTTTTTGCCCGAAAGATGAGGCGTAAGGGATATCGAACCATGTTGGATCCGCTGGAGGAGAAATTCGGGAAACGGGTATCAGCTCTATTTTTTCTTCCCGCTCTCTCCGGAGAAATATTTTGGACTGCAGCAATTCTCACGGCCCTTGGCACTACGTTTGGTGCCATCGCCGGATTGGATACAGAAACGGCAATTGTTCTTTCCGCCGTAATTACCATAGCGTATACCGCCCTTGGAGGACTCTGGGCGGTTGCATTAACTGACTTTATACAACTTATCCTGCTTTTTGTCGGGCTTACTCTCACACTCCCTTTTGCGCTTGATGCAGTTGGAGGATGGCCGGCGGCCTGGGATCAATATCAACAACAGTTTGGTGCTGCCGCAAGTTTTCTGCCCAGCAAAGAAGCGCTCGGGAACTATTACTGGAACTGGTGGGATTATGCTCTTTTACTTAGCCTCGGCGGTATTCCCTGGCAAGTGTACTTTCAAAGAGTTCTCGCTTCTCGTGATGAAAAAACAGCGGTTCGTTTATCGGTCATTGCGGGTTTTGTGTGCCTTCTTGCGGCCGTTCCTGCTGTTGTGATTGGCATTGCGGGTCAGGTTGCCGACTGGAGTTCTCTTGGGGCTCCTGCACCGCCAGATGCAGCTTCAATTTTGCCATGGGTGATTCGATACCTAACACCGGCCTGGGCAGGAATTATCGGTTTGGGTGCAGTTGCTGCTGCTGTAATGTCCTCGGCTGATTCATCCATACTTTCTGCTTCATCCATGTCGGGATGGAACGTATACCGCCCACTCTTCAAACCAAATGTTGATACAAAATCACTTCGAAAACTTGTCCAGAGAATGATTTGGATCATCGGGATAGCAGCAATGCTGATTGCCCTCAATATTCAAAGTGTTTATGAACTTTGGTTTCTCTGCAGCGATTTTGTGTATTGTTTACTTTTCCCGGCACTCGTCTGTGCACTGTTTGACCCCAAAGCCAATGCAACCGGTGCAGTTGCAGGATTTATGGTTGCGGCCGTTCTTCGATTCGGTGGGGGAGATGTCACTTTGGGAATTCCCATTTTACTGCCTTACCCTATGATTGAAGACGGGGTAAACCTGTTTCCTTTCCGAACATTGGCGATGGTATCGGGTTTAATGACAATTATAGTTGTCTCCAGAATTCGATCACTTTTGCGTTGATCTTTTTTACGAGACTGAGGAGTGAGACCCTTCAAGTAAAGCAATCGCATCAGATTTATAAGTTCGGCTGATTGGCAATTCTAAATCACCAATATCTACTGAGGTTGAATTGAAATTACTCACGTGATCTTGATTAACGATATATGAGCGGTGAATTCGGATAAAGGTCTCAGGAAGAGATTTATCAAAAGAAGTGATTGTTTCCCTTGTTGTAAGGGTTTGATTGTTGAAGTGAATCTTAACATAGTCGCTGAGGCTTTCGATATATGTGATCTCATCCAGTTTCACCTGGTGATTTTTTCGATCTGCCCGAACCGTAATAAATTCTGTTTTCAACGCCTCTTTTTCTTCAACCAGCTGCTGGACTTTGAATTCATTGTTTTTCACACGCAGGAAGAGAAGATAGAAGGCCTTTATGAGTACAATAAGATACACAGCAAACCCGAGTACGAATATGTTTGTCATCATCGGGTCGAGTTGGTCATAGTTGTAGTTTGCCAGGACAACAAATGAAATTGTAACGACAACCATCTCCAGGTAGAGTGATACGATTATGGTGTATATCGTATAAATTGTAAACTGAACATAGTTTTGTTCAAGTAGGAATTTTGGTACCAGGTAATAGTTGAAGAAATATGAGGTAGCCATCGCTACCGGCAGCAAGAAGGTGACAAAATAGAAGCTCTTAATATAGTCACCATAACTATTTCCAAAGCCTACGACAAGTATCGCACCGGCTAAAAACCAAAAAAGTATATGTTTGCCTGCCTTCATTTTTTTTGACTAAAAATCCTGATTATATGTCAAAAAACCATCTTTTATCGACGAATAACATCTTTAGGTTGGGTTTCTACCTTGCCGAAAAGAGCTTGCTTAAGATACATTTCTTATGAACATTAATTTAAAACAGGTAAAAATCATGTTTGATCTATTTTATGCCGGCGGCCCGCTTTTTATGGGCATATTAACAATTATTTTGGTTGCATTAATTGCAACGGCAGTCTATTCATTGATTAAAATCAAAAGAGATGGTTCCAGTTCTAAATCAGTTTCGTTAGTGAAAGAGATAGGTATTTTTGGATTTATTTTTGGCATCTTTGGTCAATTCTTAGGCCTTTATCAAGCCTTTAATGCAATTGAGGCTGCTGGGGATGTTTCTCCGGCTCTGTTGGCCGGCGGGTTGAAAGTGTCAATGATCACGACTCTTTACGGGATGACTATTTTCGTTATCGCCTGGCTATTCTATTTTGGGTTGAAATTATTGACGGGCAGAGAGTAAAACAGCCACTCTTCTTTCAAACTGTCTCTACAACCTGCTTCCTTAAAAAATGAATCGAGTCCCGGTTTTACTATCCGGGTCTCACAATCAAAGATCTAATATTGCTATGCAATTTTTTGAAATATGTGCTCTGATCTCTCTATCTACTTCTGCCTGCACACTGTTCCTTAAACCAGCTAACAGAGCGAAGTTTCTTCACTATTTGCCTTTTCTTGCACTCCTATTCCTGCTTCTGCATGCACTGTTTGAAGGAGTTCGATGGCAAATGATTCCGGCTTATTTTCTAACTTTTCTCTTCCTTTTGAATTCGATTCGGCTCTTGAATCATCCAAGTAAATTATCAGCCATTCAGGATCGGAAATGGGGGCGATTTATTGGCGGATTTGGTGCAATTCTTCTATTGATTGTATCCGCCGCTTTAGGATCTATACTTCCGGTTTTTGAACTTCCTGAACCCACAGGCTCATATATGGTGGGCACAACAACCTTAATGCTCGAGGATACCAACAGGGAGGAGATCATCACAGAAGACCCGGACGATCATCGAACGTTGATGGTTCGTGCCTGGTATCCTTCAGATAATTCAAATTCCGGTGGTACCCAAATGGACTATATGCACCCGTTTGAAGCGGAATATTTTGCAAAGAAATATGGACTACCGGCATTTACTTTGAACCATCTGAAGCATATTGAAACCTTTGCTTATGAAAATCTGCACGTATCTGATCAAGAAGCTACGTTTCCGGTACTTCTTTTTTCTCATGGATATAATGTTCCGCCTGCAACATATTCATCGTTTATGGGTGAAATTGCCAGTCACGGTTACATAATTTTTGCGGTTAATCATCCCTATCAATCGGTGGCAACGGTTTACCCGGATGGCAGAAAGGTTTCTTTTGATTACCGGTATGAATCTAAAAATTTTGAAAATGTCTGGGAACAGATTGTAAAACTCGAAGAGAAATTTTGGGCTGCTGGCAGCGATTCGGTTAAACGAGATATTATTCGCGAAATATCTGATCTATATCCCAATGCAGAGATGATGCGCAAATGGGCTGAAGATCTATCATTTGTGATCGATGAATTGCAAGGGATGAACTCACAAGCCAATAATCGATTTTCCGGCAAATTAAATCTGGATAAGATCGGGGCATTTGGCCATTCAGCAGGTGGGGCAACTGCCGGTCAGCTTATGCTCACCGATCGAAGAGTAAAAGCGGGTATTAACTGGGATGGCGCCCAGTGGGCAGATATGATCGATTCAACACTTGCACATCCATTTCTTAGAATTGAAGCTGTTCGGGATTCAGCTACGTTTGCTCCGAACGATTTGATCTATCACAATGGGAGTGATACAGTTATCTACGATTTAAAAGTAAATGGTTTTGGCCACAGTAATTTCAGTGATATTCCCTTTTTGATACCTCTTCAGTCCATAAACGAAGCAGGAGATGCGGATCCGTATTATGCCACGGAACTGATCAACGAGTATTCACTCGCATTCTTTGATAAATATTTGCGTGGAGACCTGAATATCGATTTGAGAGATCTGGATGAAAAGTATCCTGAGGGTACGTTGAAAGTGGATTAGAAATGGAAACCTTACGGTACCTGGGTTTTGATTAAGCAATTCTTCGTGTTCCAGAGAAGTTCCTGAATTCTGCACTGTTTAATGTTGATGTAATAACCAAGTCAAATACAACTGATAGTAAACATCAATTGGTAGATTGGTGGCAATTATTCATATAATAATCATGATGTTGATATAATTTGCAAACCTACAATTAACCACAAAAACAGTCGTCTTAATGGATAGTGAAAAAAAACAGAATACGTCAAGTATGGAAACGAATGGAAGTGAAAGTGGATGTCCATTTCATAATGGAAATGCAGCTGAAAGAGAGGTTGCCGGTGGTGGTACAGCAAACCGTGACTGGTGGCCCAACAAATTAAACCTGGATATTCTGCGTCAGCATTCAGAATTGTCGAATCCAATGGGAGAGGATTTCGACTACACAGATGAGTTTCAAAAGTTAGATCTGAAAGCAGTAAAAGAAGATCTGAATGAGTTGATGACAGACTCTAAAGATTGGTGGCCCGCAGATTGGGGGCACTACGGCCCGTTATTTATCCGAATGGCGTGGCACAGTGCAGGTACATACCGTGTAGCTGACGGCCGCGGTGGAGGAGGAACAGGCAATCAGCGTTTCGCACCTGTAAATAGCTGGCCGGATAATGTGAGTTTGGACAAAGCCCGACGATTACTATGGCCAATTAAACAAAAGTATGGAAATAAACTATCCTGGGGCGATTTGATGATACTCGCCGGAAACGTAGCCTTGGAATCCATGGGATTTGAGACGTTTGGATTTGGCGGCGGACGTGAAGATTTATGGGAGCCTGAAAAAGATATTAACTGGGGACCAGAGCATGAGTGGCTGGCAAGTGAACGCCATGATGAAGATGGAAATCTCCAGGGTCGTCTTGCAGCAGATCATATGGGATTGATCTATGTGAATCCTGAAGGGCCAAACGGTGAACCGAATCCTGAAAAATCAGCACAATATATTCGTCAGTCATTTAAACGCATGGCGATGAATGATGAAGAAACAGTAGCGCTCATTGCCGGTGGACACACATTTGGAAAAGTTCACGGCGCCGCTCCCGAAGAACACAACGGTCCTGATCCCGAAGCAGCACCTATTGAAGAGCAGGGACTCGGCTGGAGTAATGATTATGGCAGCGGTAAAGGACCCGACACGATCACCAGCGGGCTGGAAGGAGCGTGGACAAATAAGCCACTTGAGTGGGATATGGGCTTTTTTGAGAACCTTTTTGATTACGAATGGGAGTTGACGAAGAGTCCTGCCGGAAAGTATCAATGGACACCAAAAGACGGGGCAGGAGACGGCACTGTGCCGGATGCCCACGATCCGAACAAGAAAAATGCACCCATGATGCTTACAACGGATATCGCTCTGAAAGTGGATCCTGAGTACAAAAAAATTTCAAAGCGTTTTTATGAAAACCCGGATGAATTTGCCGATGTATTTGCAAGGGCATGGTTCAAGCTTGTGCATCGCGATATGGGGCCGAAATCGTTATACCTCGGACCTGAAGTTCCCGAGGAAGACCTGATCTGGCAGGACCCGATTCCTGAAGTTGATCATGAGCTGATCAATGATGAAGATGTTGAGCAATTGAAAGGAAAAATTCTCGACTCAGAACTGACTGTTTCTGAACTGGTTTCTGCTGCATGGGCATCTGCATCAACTTTCCGTGGATCGGACAAGCGAGGCGGTGCCAACGGAGCACGTGTTCGACTGGCTCCGCAGAAAGATTGGGATGTGAATAACCCCGAGCAACTGGCGAAAGTGCTGGAGTCTCTTGAAGAAATCCGGGAAGAGTTCAACAATGCACAATCCGGCGACAAGAAAGTATCCCTCGCCGACCTGATTGTACTCGGTGGATCTGCCGCGATTGAAAAAGCTGCTGAAAAAGCAGGGCATGAGGTCACCGTGCCATTTACACCGGGACGAACAGATGCGACTGATGAACAAACCGATGTTGAGTCCTTTGAATGGATGCGGCCGGAAGCAGACGGTTTCCGTAACTACTTCAATCCAAGTCCCCGACGCAATGCCACACCGGAAGAGATGCTGGTGGACAGAGCTCAGCTAATGACACTGTCGGCTCCCGAGATGACTGTTCTTCTTGGCGGATTGCGGGTGTTGGATACGAATTGGGACGGATCTGATCACGGCGTGTTTACGGATAATCCCGGCGCACTGACGAACGACTTCTTCCTGAACCTGCTTGACCTGAGGTATGAGTGGAAAGCTGTTACAGATGACAAACTGAAATTTGAAGTGCGTGACCGTGACACGGGTGAAGCTAAATGGACCGCAACTCGTGCAGACCTGATCTTCGGATCCAATTCTGAACTCCGGGCACTCGCTGAAGTGTATGGAAGTGCAGACTCCGAAGAGAAGTTCCTCAATGACTTCGTAAACGCCTGGACCAAGGTGATGGAGTTGGATCGGTTCGATCTGAAATAAGTTGAGTTGGATTGGTTATTGCCACACCTTTTGTGGCGAGAATCATTGATTAAGGTGAAAGGCAGCTCGGAGACGGGTTGCCTTTTTTGTTTTCTCGAGTTGAGATAATTTACTTAATTGTTTGAGAGAACATTTAAGTAGATTTTTCAAAAATTAATTGACGCGATTAGATGGAAATATCAAGAATATATCTGGATACTTCTGTGATTGGAGGTTGCCTTGATAAAGAATTCAAGAGTTGGTCGAACGGACTGATGAAAGATTTTCGTTTGAAAAATTATCTACCTGTCTTATCGGAATTGACATTTGACGAAATCAGCAGAGCACCTAATCCGGTTAAGGGAATATTAAAACAGTTAATAGAACATGATCCTGAAATACTTGAAATCACAGAATCAGCGCTTGAGTTATCTGAAGAGTATTTGAGAAAAGAAATTTTGACGCCAAAATTCCGTGATGATGCTTTACATATCGCCCTGGCTTCACTTGCCAACGTAGATGTTTTAGGTAGCTGGAATTTTCGGCATATTGTCCATGATGATAAGATTCGGCTGTTTAATGCCGTTAACTTAGAAAGTGGGCTCAAAACCATTGACATTTATTCACCACGCGAGGTGATAAATTATGAAGAATAAAGATTTTGATACGGTTGAAACGACTCGGAGAATTCGAGAAAAAAATTATGAAGAGACGAAAGATTTGACTCGCAAAGAGTTGTTAGAGTGGTACAAAAAGAGAGGAAAAGCAGCGAAAGACCAATTCTTAAAAAATTCTAAAAACTCGGAAAGAGAAGGAGTTAGATCATTTTGATCTGAAATAGCTGTTAATCAAATTTTTTTTCGCAAAAGTTTTGGATTAAATCACTAAAGAATAAGCAGCCTGGAAACGGGCTGCCTTTTTTTTATGGATGGGTGTGATATCCGTCAGCCTGACCTCGACTCAGAATCTCAGAATTTTGATTGAAGCTATTGATCTAAAATGGAAAATTGCGATATGTAGGATTTGGGATTAACCGTAAAATCAAATAAGAGTGAGTTAAGTAAATAATAATGTTAACCATCTCTATATTTTCGTGCGTCAGTCAGAAACCATTCAAGCATGTCCCAATTGTCCAATGATGTTACTTGATTTCCCATGCTTTTTCTAATTTCTAGCAGAAATTTTCCTAATAATGACATCATAATTTTTGGATCAGCATTTTTTGCCTCTTGTTGAGTATTGTCCATGCTGTAAAAATATTGCATTAGATTATTATATGATTTTACTACCGAATCGGAGCCAACTAATGAAAGCTTAAAAGCTTGTTCTTTATAATCTAATGACAGCATTTTTTCTTGAGCTAATTTATTTTTGTCTCTTTTCCTGTTTTTAGGGTCAGCTTTCCAAGCTTGATCAGTCATTAATAGAATTATAAATGGTTCTAAAATTTTATTGTACGCTTCAATCCTATCATCACGTAGTTTATCCTCTAACTCCATTTTTCTTTCAAGTCTAGTTCTGATCCGCCAACCTATTGCGGAAAGTAATAAAACTAAGATTGGAGTTGTTACTGAACCAAAAGCTGTCAAATATTCAATCCAATTAATCTCTTCCATGATGAATGATTAGGTTGTTATTACAATGAATTATTACTGGTATGATTTTGCTTAGTGATTTACATATTAAATCATAATAATTAGCACAGCAAATTTCTTGAATAAGGCAAGTTGAAAACAAATATGAGTACCAAATTCTAGTAAATTCCCAATCGCACATCCCAATCAAATTTCATAGATTTCAGGAATCCACAAATTTCAAAAGACTCAACCAACCATGATGAAAAGCTTGGCAACCATTTTTTCAATTCTATCTTTACTATTTACAGGACTTCTGCTTACCGGATGCGGCGGACAGGAATCGGGGGAGATGTCCGAGTCGGCCTCCTCAGATGAGATGACGATTGACGACCGTCTCGATCAATACACGTCGTTTGAACTGAATGCTGATTTGAGTCAGCTTTCCGACAACCAGCGGCAGATTATTTCACTGCTGATCGATGCCGGCCAGGCGATGGAGGAAGTGTTCTGGATGGAAGCATATGGGGATAAAAGTGAGTTGATGGACCAATTGGACAGCGAGCAGTTAAGAGAATTTGCTGAGATCAATTATGGCCCGTGGGATCGCCTGAATGGAGATGAACCCTTTGTCGACGGATTTGGCCCCAAACCGGCCGGCGCTAATTTCTATCCCGCAGATATGACCAAAGAGGAGTTCGAAGCGTGGGATTCTGAAACAAAAGATGATCTGTATACGCTGGTTCGACGAGATGAATCCGGAAATTTGATGACCATTCCGTATCACGAGGAGTTTGCCGAGCAACATCAACTGGCATCCGAGAAATTGAGAGAAGCGGCCGAACTGGCGGAAGATCTCGGCTTGAGGGAGTACCTGAATTTACGGGCCGAAGCGCTGTTGACTGACGACTATCAAGCCAGCGATATGGCGTGGCTGGATATGAAAGAGAACACGATTGAGGTGGTGATCGGGCCCATTGAAACGTATGAAGATCAGCTTTATGGGTACAAAGCCGCACACGAAACGTTTGTGCTGATCAAAGACCAGGAATGGAGTGACCGACTCTCGCGATATGCGGAAGTGCTCCCTGAGCTGCAGGAGGGATTGCCGGTTCCGGAAGAATACAAACAGGAAGAACCGGGCCGCGATTCAGACCTCAACGCCTACGATGCGGTCTACTACGCCGGTGATGCCAATGCGGGTTCCAAAACCATTGCGATCAACCTGCCAAATGATGAAGAAGTTCAGCTCGCAAAAGGAACGCGACGCCTCCAGTTGAAAAACGCCATGCGTGCCAAGTACGATAAAATTCTGGTGGACATCGCCGATATGCTGATTGTGGAAGAGCAGAGGCAGTATCTGACATTTGACGCTTTCTTCAGCAACACGATGTTTCATGAAGTGGCTCACGGGCTGGGAATCAAGAATACGATCAACGGAAACGGAACCGTACGGGAAGCTCTGAGGGAACACTCATCAGCGCTTGAAGAGGGCAAAGCCGATGTGTTAGGATTGTACATGATTAACGAACTCCGAAACGACGGAATGGTTACGGACGGAAGTATCGAAGAAAACTACACCACATTCGTTGCCAGTATTTTCCGTTCCATTCGATTCGGAACCAGCAGTGCTCACGGGATGGCCAACCTCATTCGGTTCAACTATTTCGTCGAGAACGGTGCCATCACGTATGATGATGATCAGGAAGCCTGGAGAGTAGAATTTGACCAGATGCAGGAGGTAACAAACTCACTCTCAAATCGAATTCTCACCTTCCAGGGAGATGGGGATTATGAAGGTGTGGCTAATTTTGTCGAGGAGTACGGCCAGATGATGCCGCAACTGCAGAACTCCCTTGACCGCCTGGCCAATGCAGGAATTCCTACGGATATTGTGTTTGAGCAAGGGAAAGATGTGTTAGGTATTGAGTAGGGGGTAACCGCTGAGAGCGCTGGGAGGCGCAGAGGCATATTAAACTCGTTGCAACTCGTTCCGAAGGTCCTCCTTCGGAACGACCTCTAGAAGCTCTGCTTCAACTAAAAAATAATGGAAGCGGAGCTTCCGGAATAGCGTTACAAAGCAGAGCTTTGGCACCAGTAAAAGATCTTTCATTCTCAACGCCGAATTAAATGAGACAGTTAGTTCTCAGTAAATCTACCCGATCTTTCTATTTATAAACTTAAAGACTCTATAGAGAAATGTAGATTTTGCATGCGCTTTGACTAAAAAACCCAAGTTATTCTGCGTTTCATTAGGCAGGTAGTGTTCAACTGGCTTTTTGGGGTGATCTAAATTTCTGAGTGTTCGAATGGCTGTATGTGCAATAGTTCTCAACCGGGTCAATACTGCTTCCCTGGTTCGTTCGTCAATATCATTCTTATTGATGAAATTAAGTACCCGTTCGATAGCTCTTGCCCATCCCTCTACATTCTTGATCCCTTTTGAAGTAGACATGATCGAGTGTTCTCTTAAGCGTTTTTTTATCATCGTTTCAGAAAAAGAGGTTATTCGATCAGCCAGGCAGAGTGTCTCCAATGTAAAGGATTCATCTTCGTGGATTTGATTGTCTTCGAAGGTCAAATTGGTTTTTTCAAGAAAAGATTTTCGAATAAAATATTTTTGAACAACGGCACCATACGTTTTTGATGTGATCATCTGTTGCAAAAAAACTTTGCCCTTGATCGGTTTTTCTACATCTGAACGTTTTTTTACGGTATAACCACGGGCCTTCTTTCCATCTTTATTGATCAGCATAAGGCCAAAAAAAACTATCTGACTGTCTGTGTCCTGCATCCGGTCAATGACTTTTTCGAACGCACCTTCAATTAGAACATCATCACTATCGAAAAAGTAGATAATATCACCCTGAGCCTTACGCAGGCCGCGGTTTCGTGTTGTAGATAGTCCTACATTTTCCTGATGATAAATTCGGAAGCGATCGTCTTTTGCTCGATACTCTTCAATGATATCACCACTTGAGTCCGTTGAACCATCGTTTATAACAATGAACTCCACATTTTTATAGGATTGATTTCGAACCGAGTCCAGGGTGTCTCTCACATAATCCTCAACATTATAAACCGGGATGATCACCGATAGCAATGGCTTTTTTTCTGTCGAATCACCGATTTCACTCATTGATCAAATAGATAGTTTTACAAACGATATTTTGGGATATTGTTCTAGATAGCCACAAGCTTTATCAAAACTGAATATCGCAAAAGTTTATAAGATTATTCAATTATTTGACTAACCGATGAAAAAAATTCTGTATCTGATTCGATCGCTCGGGGCTTATAAGTGTATTCTCTACATATTTTTATACCCCTTAAAATATGTGGAAAATTATCATAGATGGGCTCATACCGTGAGAGTAGAAAAACGTTCTCACTCATTAATCTATAATTACAAAACTCGATCAATCCGCACAAAAAAATCGCTTTCAAAGAGTAGAAAGAGTGAAATAAAAAGATATTATAAAGAATTTGGCTTGAGAATTAACCCGGATTGGCACGAGTTTTTTTGTTCTCACAATGGATTGGATAACCACCGGTACATTTCTGAATATCTGTTTTACCAATACATAGAACCCTACTTCAATGATGCGAGGATGGCTCATTCATTCTCAGATAAAAATCAGTACAACAAGATATTTTCAATTGTTTTGCAGCCAAAAACCGTCGCAAGATATATCAGGAGTGAATTTTATGATGATTCATATCAGCAACTGGATCAAAAAGAGATCATTGAAAAGATTTTAAATCTGGATGAGCCCGTAATCATTAAACCCTCGGTTCAAAGCGGAGCAGGCAGGAACGTAAATATTTTAATGAGTAACAGTGGTTCAATCTTCTTGAATGACAAGAAAATTTCGTTTAAAAACTTACTCGATTTGTATCGTTCCGGGTTTATTATCCAGGAAAAGATAACTCAGCATAAAAGTTTAAATGCCGTTTATCCACATTCGCTTAATACTGTAAAACTGACAAGTTTCAGGAATCGAAACAAAATTGAGATTATCTCGAAATTATTCAGAGCGGGGAATAATGGACACTATTTAGATAATATGAATGAAGGAGGGTTTTGTTGTGGAATAGGAGCCGATGGAACCTTGAATGAGTTGGCTTATCATAAAACCCTTAAGAAATATTCCGAGCATCCTTATACGAATACTTCTTTTGGTAATGTTACCATTCCTAATTTTAGGGAATTGAAAGAGAAAGTGAAGAAGCTTCATCAAGAAAATCTCTATTGCGATATAGCCTCTTGGGATTTTGGCATTAACAAAGATGGTATCCCGGTTTTAATTGAAACAAACCTTAAAAGCCAGGGAATTCTATTTCAACAATTAGTAAAAGGCCCGCTATTTGGTGAAATGACAGATAAAGTTCTTAAAGAAGTGTTCTCGAAAAGATAAATGACAGTTCAGTTGATCTTTAACAGCTCGTCCACACGAACAAATTCATACTGCTTTGATCTCAGTTCAGTGATTAAGGGTTCCAGTTTCCTGTAAAACTTATCTGTCCGTTTAGGATCTGTACCTATGTGAATCAGGAGCATAAACCCGTTCAGCCCATTTGGATCTTTTGACTCGTATTCTATTATGCTCTCAAAGATTTCATCGCTGTCCCTGTAATTTGACATCTGGGGAATTGTATAGTCAGCGTGTGAGAGGGTACCGTATGTCATATTGATAAGCTGTAGGCCGAGAGAATCAGTCCAGCTTGCAATGGTTGAATTGTACCACTCGTAGGGCGGTAGATAATATTGAGCCGCTTCTTTCTTGATACCGAACCTTTCCATCTCCTTGTAGTTATTTGTTACATCCTCTGTAAACTCAGAATAGGTCACCAGCAGGCTGTCGCGCTTCTCCCAGTCGTTGTAAAGCAGATGGCGATCGGAATGAGCCCCGAGATAGTGCCCGTCATCATTCAAATTTATGATCAGATCCCGGAATTCCGGATTCCTGTAGAAATTTCCCGTAAAGAAAAACGAAGCCTTAATATCATATTCAGCCAAAACAGATTGAATGTGATCACCTCCATCGGCAAAGGAGTCACCTGAAAAGATGAGAGCGAGATTTTTCCGGGTTGAATCTCCGCGAACGACAGCGCCCTGGATACAGTCAAATTGAGTACAGGGTTCAATTTCAGTATCTAATTTTTTTGATGAATCACTGCAAGATGATGTAAAAATAATCAGGCAAAAAAAGAGGAGTATTGTGTAAGAAAAATTAATAACGGATTTCAATGAATTATTTCCTCTGAATTTTAGGTCGATTTAATGGAGTGATAAAATAGTTAATCGTCGAGGTCAATTAGTACTTCACAAATAAAGAAAACCAATAAATTTTTAAGCTTGACAAAATCCTTGCTTTTAAATAGCGTTTATAAGCTAATATCCCATCAAATCATCACAGGAGGTAAACGATGGCAGAATCACGTCTGAATATCAACCTATTTACTAAAATCAGGGACGATGTTGAAAAACGGCAATACATTGTTCTGGCAGAACTCAAAAAAATCTCCACTGAGTTTCAATATTACAAAGTTTATCCTCACCTGAGTATGTTGATCGATATTCGACGAACTATGCAGGATGTGATTGACCGATTAGAAGATCTTCGAAGTAAATTTCCGAAACGAATCAGTAAAATCGACTGGGTGAACCGTACAATTGAACACGACGTTGTTTTTGTAGATGGAACGGACTTGAAAGCTGTGGAGGATCTGATCCGGTGGGCACTTCCAAAAATGGATAAGGTGATTCATGAGGGGATTGCCATTCATGAATATGTGGAGAAAGAACTTTCTGTTGAACACGTAGGGATTTTGCCAAACTACAAAGATGAGGGCTACTTTTTTGTGCCGGATAACCAGGAATTGAAAATCAATCTTTTTCGGTTTGAGGTTTCCATTTTTCAAAGTGCGGATGATCAGTATCGATCATTGAAAACTCATTTTTTAAAAGCACTTCGGCAGGGGGGCGCTCACCTTTCACCCGGTTCCATCAAACTCGATCTTATTCGCGAGCAAAAAGAACTACCCAACCCCGCTACTTATGCTTTCGATACAAGCCTGGAGTTCCCATTTAATCAAACGATCTTACCGGTAGCAAAAAGAAAACTGATGCAGACGATTACTCAGTCTTGAGTTGTGAGTATTGAGTATCGAGTAGTTTTTATTGAGAGGGGGATAGTTTTACCAACTCGTACCGAAGCTCCAGCTTCGGTACGCCGACCGGAAGCTCTGCTTCCAATGAAAAGATAATTGGAATAGAAGTAGAGCTTCAAAGTGAGGTCCCGAAGGAGACCTTCAGAACCAGAAAAAATCTTAAATCTTCAACCTTACGACTCAAGGCTCAATACTCATGACTAATATTTCTCAAACCACCCCAATATATATGCCACTTTCCGTATCAAATTACTGGGAGTTGAGGCGATGGAGTGTGATGAATCAGAAATTTTAACCATAGATGCATCCACTCCCCGGAGCTTAAGGGCTTGGTAGTATTGCTGACTCTCACTTACCGGTGTACGGTAGTCGTACTCACCAACAAGCAGCATCGTAGGCGTAGTAACATTGCCCACTAAAGAGATCGGGGAGCGTTCGAGGTATTGCTCGGGATCATCCCATGGATACTCGGTAAACCAGTATTTAGCGAAAAACGGGTACATATCTGCCGTCAGTACAAAACTGTACCAATTGATAACCGGCTTGGCAACAACCGCAGCCGCAAACCGATCGGTTTTACCAATCGCCCAGGAGCTCAGAACGCCACCTCCGCTTCCACCGGTGATGTACAATCTGTCCTCATCGATGTATCCCAGGTCGACAACATAATCTACCGCATCCATCAGGTCATTGTGATCTTCGCTTGGGTAATTTTGATTGATGTAGGATGCAAATTCAGTTGAGTAACTGGTACTGCCCCGCGGATTGGTATAAACAACAACATATCCCTTGGATGCCATCAGTTGAAGCTCCGGTGTGAATCTCGGACCATAATTGGTATGTGGCCCGCCATGTATTTCGAGAATCATTGGGTACTGCTGACTTGGATCGAAATCGGGTGGAGTTAAGATCCATCCATGTATTTCGAAGTCATCAACAGACGAATCAACCCAAAATTCAGTAGTTACTCCAAGATTTTTTGATTCAGTAAACAGCTCATTCAGATTTGTGAGCTGTGTGATTGCCATTCGGGTTGGAAAATGACCCACGGCAAGTTCAGTTGGGCGGTCAGGTGATCCAAGGGAGATTGCAAAACGCCCGTTATCTGCAACAGAGTACGCTCCGCCGCCATACGGCCGACCGATACTTGATGTGCCCAGGTTCGATGCCACCGTAACGTAGTCACCATTCAAACGAATATTTCCGAGTTTGCTGTTTCCCTCTTCATCATATCTGAAATAGAGAGAGCGACTGTCATTGGCCCAAGTGATATCACTAACGTCCATATCAAGATCATCGGAAATTTTTTGGAGATTTGACCCATCACGATTCATGATGTAAAGGTCAGTCAATTGGTAACCCACAAATTGGTCTTCGTACCCTGTATATGCAATATATTGCCCATCAGGTGATATTTTTGGACTACCGTGCGGTCCTCGTTTATTCGTGATTTGCGTCATCTCACCCGATTCAATATTCATCTCATATATCTGGGCATTGTTTGGATCGAGGTCTGCGTTGCCGGATCGGTCAGCAGTAAAAAGAATGCTTCCGCCATCAGGGGCCCAGGATGGTGATGAATGATCATAATTTCCATCAGTCAATTTTCGGGGAGCACCCCCTTCAGCTGAAATCAGGTAGATGTGCGAGTAACTTTCTTCAAGAGTGTCAAAACTTCCATCAGCTTGATAATAAACTTGATCTATGACAGTGGCACCTTCTGTCCATTCAGCACCTTCAGGTGGAGACGGAAGATTGGCAATTTTTGGTTGTTCTGCCGGGATATTGATCGTGAATAGTAATTGAGTACCATCGGGCGACCATTGTAGGTTCCCCGGACTGTGAGTCAGGTTGGTGATTGAAGAAGTTGCACCGCTGTCCATCCATCGCACAAATACCTGGTTTGAACCATCTTCCGAAGAGGTATAAGCAATTCTTGATCCATCGGGTGACCATACGGGTGTTCCATAACCTAATTTTCCGGAGGTAATCGGTTTATGATTGTCTCCGCTGAATGAGATGGACCATAAATTCGTATAGCGCCGGTCGGTCATCACATCGAACTGGTGACGCACATAAATGATTGTATTTCCATCGGGAGAAATCTGTGGATCATCTACATATTGAAGGTCATAGATATCCAGGTAATCGAAATTTGTTTTTTGGGCATCAACTTTTTGATCAGGAGATGCGAGGAACAATGGAACAAGGAGAAGGATCAGAAGTTTTTTCATAAAATTGGTATTGATTTGCTGTTCAGAAGGAAGGTATCAAAAAAATGGACATGGTTCACGGTTGAACGAATCCAGGTGTTAAAAAAAGGTTTTTGAAGAGAGTTGGGGCACAAGTTTGGAGACTTGCGCCAGAAAGGGTACAAGTCTGGAGACTTGCACCAGTAAAATAGACGTAACTTAGCCCACTTTGACCAAGAATAAATACTATCGGCTCAGGCGAGCTGATCTACGTAACATGGCTAGCCTGAGCCGTGAATGAAATATCAATGGACGTTTGCGGAGCAGTCAGATTGCTTTCTTCAAGCATTCAGACGTGTAAAACCACTTAAACTGAAAGTCACGGGGTCATAAATAACGGTTTATCTGTTTTGGTAATGAGATCATGCGTGGTAGATCCAAATGCCAATCGTTTGATAGCAGAGACGGCATGAGCACCAAGTATAATGACATCAGCTCCAATTTCGTGACTTCGCTCTAAAATTTGTTCACTGGTATTTTCTTTATCAAGGGTCTTCAGTGTAACTGATTCGAAATTATGTTCTTTAAGATATTCAGACGCATATTCTAATCTCATGTCTCCAGTGTCTGACTCATCCTTAACATGCAGTAGTTCGATATCCACATCACTTCCAAAGGGTTTTAGATGGGCAAAACTCTTCAGAGAACGAGCCGCAGGCCGGCTACCGTCAAACGCAATCAGTACTTTGTTGACTTCATCAAAATGTTGGGTCACTATCAGGGTAGGGGAGACTCCATACTTTACCACCTGCGCAAGAGTTTTGGTGTCTTGTTTTGGCTCATTATAAAAGAAATGGGAATCCCGCCCAACCACCAGTAAGTCGTGGTACTTCATACCTTCGATGATCCGGTCGTAGGATGCGCCCTCTTTGGAAATTTCGGAGTGTCGTACTCCTGCCTTTTCAACATCTGAGCTGAATTTGTCGAGTAGCTTACTCGCAATATTTCGACTCTCTTCAGTGAGTTCTTCCCATAAATTCCTGGCATGATGGGTTTCATCAGGGTCCCCGACAATAGCGGTAGGATATATGTTACTGGTATCAACCACGGCCAAACCGGTAACGGAGGCGTTGTTATTTTTTGCAAGTTTTATAGCGTATTGAGTAGCTATAGGTGTATCTTCATCCGGGTCGAGTGCAATTAGAATTCGTTTAATCATGTGGCAGAAATTGAGTTAGCCTTTACCTGAATGTATTAACAGATGAGTGAAATGAAAATAGGGAAATAACTGATAACTGTGTCTTTTATATCAGACATTTGTTAGACTTGAAAATTTTTGGACTTTTATTACAAAATGGATGAAGAACCAAACTATAAATAACTTCACTTTTGAGAAACGAAAGAAATCGTTATAATCTTGGGGTCGATAGGGGACGAAACTGCTCTAACAAATATTGCTCGGTTCATACTATGAATGATAAAGCCAAAGAATACTGGAAAAAACATCTTACTCTCTTAGCTATTCTATTAACGATATGGTTTATCGTCTCCTTTGGATTTGGAATTCTGTTTGTAGACCAGCTCAATGCATTTCGGCTGGGTGGATTTAAACTAGGTTTCTGGTTTGCTCAGCAAGGATCTCAGTACGTATTTGTGATATTAATTTTTGTCTATGTGTACAAGATGAACAAACTGGATAAAGAGTTTGAATTCGATGAAGAATAATGAACCTCAGAATTGAAAATAAATTGGTGGAGTATCCCGGATGAGTATACAAGTTTGGACATTTATAATCGTAGGGATCACATTTGCGCTTTACATAGGTATTGCTGTGTGGGCACGTGTTGGATCAACGAGTGATTTTTATGTAGCAGGGGGGCGGGTTCACCCCTTAGCCAATGGATTGGCCACAGCTGCGGATTGGATGTCAGCGGCATCATTTATTTCGATGGCCGGTTTAATTGCATTTCTTGGATACGATGGATCGGTGTACCTGATGGGATGGACGGGCGGATATGTTCTGTTAGCTCTCTTGCTGGCACCTTATCTTCGAAAATTTGGGAAGTTTACTGTCCCCGATTTTGTGGGTGACCGGTATTATTCCAGTACTGCTCGGGTTGTAGCCATTCTCTGTGCGGTCTTTATATCATTCACCTATGTGGCCGGGCAGATGCGGGGCGTTGGAATTGTATTTTCACGGTTTTTGGATGTGGGGATTAACCAGGGCGTCATCATTGGAATGATAATCGTGTTCTTTTACGCCGTATTGGGTGGCATGAAAGGTATTACCTACACCCAGGTTGCTCAATACTGTGTATTGATTTTCGCCTATCTCGTTCCCGTCATATTTGTTTCGATTTTAATGACAGGGAACCCCATTCCACAAATAGGATTTGGCGGTACACTGGCAGACGAACCCAGCGTATATCTTTTGGATCGCTTGGATGGATTGATGACAGATCTTGGATTTACGCCATATACGGATGGTACAAAATTACCCATTGACGTTTTCTTTATAACGGCCGCATTGATGGTCGGAACAGCAGGATTGCCGCACGTAATTATTCGATTTTTTACGGTTCCAAAGGTAAAAGATGCTCGAATATCTGCCGGATATGCACTTATTTTTATTGTACTTCTGTATAGTACAGCTCCTGCCGTTGCTGCTTTTGTAAAAACCAATTTGATCAATGATATAGACAAAGTAGAATACAGTGAGGCACCACAATGGTTTCACAACTGGGAGGCTACCGGATTGCTTCAATATGAGGATTCGAACGACGATGGCCTGATACAATATCACTCAGATCCCTCAATTAACGAGCTCTCTATCGATCCGGATATTATGGTGCTTGCCAGCCCGGAAATTGCCGATCTGCCAAACTGGGTTGTAGGTTTGGTTGCAGCAGGCGGATTGGCAGCAGCACTTTCAACGGCAGCAGGCCTACTCCTGGTTCTTGCTACAGCCATTGCACATGATTTATTGAAACGAACGTTCATACCCACAATGCGTGAGAAAACAGAACTGATTGCGGCGCGGGTTACTGTGTTCTTTACTGTTTTAATTGCCGGTTACTTTGGGGTTAATCCCCCGGGTTTTGTAGCCCAAACTGTGGCCTTTGCGTTCGGTTTGGCGGCTTCATCGTTCTTCCCCGTTATCCTCATGGGTATTTTCTTTAAGCGAATGAACAAAGAGGGAGCAATAGCCGGAATGGCTGCCGGAATTACATTTACGGCTGCTTACATTATCTACTTTACGTTCATCAACCCGGAACTCAATAGTGCCGAAAATTGGTTGTTTGGAATTTCTCCTGAAGGAATCGGTACACTGGGAATGATCCTGAATTTCATTGTTGCACTGACAGTCATGAAATTTACGAAAGAACCACCCCAGGATATCCAGGATATGGTGGAGGATATTCGAATTCCACGTAGGTTGATGGCCTCCGATAAAGAAGAAAATCCTAAAGAGGACTAAAGAACCTGCGAGAGTCCGGTAGGTCCTCGCAGAGTTCGGTTATTTTGATCCGAAAACATGGGATTTCTACAAGTTTTAAAGTCGGTACCCGGCCGATCTAAGTCCTGTAAGCAAAAAAACATACAAGCTACTCCGAGAAATACCATGTTTAAAAAGCTTTTCAATACAAAATCAACTGGTCCAGTTTCTCTTTGAGCCTGGCTTTTGCCAAATAACCCTCTTCCATGTTTTTGTTGAATGGGATGGGAGTCTGTAGTGAAGAGCATCTCATGACAGGGGCATCCAAATATTCAAATCCTTTTTCCATGATTCCGGATGAAATCTCACTCATCGGGCCTAAAATTTCAGAGGGTTCTTGTAATAATAAAACTTTCCCTGTTTTTTGAACAGATTGAAGTACCGTTTTCCAATCGATGGGTGCAAGGGACCTCAAGTCGAGAATTTCAATATTTACACTCTTTTCAGCGTATTCGTCTGCAATCTCTAATGCCCATAGAACTCCAAGTCCATAGGTAATGATGGATATATCAGTACCTTCCCGGACTGTGTTCGCTGTCTCAATATCAATTATATTGCATTTATCTGATGTTATTGACCGGATGCTTCGGTAGAGTCGTTTATGCTCAAAAAAGAGAACCGGGTTTGGATCATACAAAGCTGTGTAGAGCATATTTTGGGCATCTTCAACTGAGGAAGGTACCAAAACTCTCAACCCGGGGTGTTGCATAAACCAACCTTCGGGACTTTGAGAATGAAACGGTCCTGCACCAACACCACCACCATGGGGAGCACGGATTGTAATGTTAAGATCCGGTGTCCACCGATAGCGGCTTTTTGAAATATTGTTCACAATTTGGTTGAATCCGCATGAAATGAAATCAGCAAACTGTATCTCAACAATAGGTTTAAATCCTTCAATCGAAAGCCCAATGGCTGCACCAATCACCCCTGATTCAATAATGGGGGTATTTCGAATTCGCTCCTTTCCAAACTCCTCAACAAACCCTTCACTGACCTTAAAAACACCGCCATACTCGGCTA
Organism: Rhodohalobacter sulfatireducens; assembly: GCF_022012475.1. Classification (GTDB taxonomy): domain Bacteria; phylum Bacteroidota; class Rhodothermia; order Balneolales; family Balneolaceae; genus Rhodohalobacter; species Rhodohalobacter sulfatireducens. The sequence goes on along the minus strand of NZ_JAKLWS010000005.1, from coordinate 135,962 downwards.
CATCCTGTCCCATTAAGATGAATGATTCATCTTCAGACAACGCCTGTTTTTGAGCTAACTGGATGCAATCAATAAACCGTTTTTCTGATGATTTTGAGTTTTTGGAAATATCTGATTGAGGCTGATGGGAAAGTCCGGCTCGCTTAATTTCAGTAGATTCATTAAAAACCGGTTCATCCGCTTTAAGGGCATTTTTTAGATCTGTTTCAAAACTTTTATTGATTTCAAATTTAAATTCATCAAAAGACTCTTTAGTATCGTAATAACCTTGATCTTTAAGCCAATTTTCAAAGCGCAGAATAGGATCTTTTTCCTGCCATTCTTCTAATTCTTCATCCGGTACATAGAATGTGCCTGAAGCTTCTTCATGGCCACGCATTCGAAAAGTTACGGCCTCTATCAAAACCGGAGCCCCATTCAGAGCTGATTTACGTGCTTCTTGAACAGCATTCTGAACAGCGAAATAATCATTTCCATCAATTTGAATTCCTTTCAATCCATATCCGTCAGCCCGATCGATAAGATTCTCACAGGCATACTGCTCAGAAACAGGAGTGGAGAGTCCGTATCCATTATTTTCGATAATGAATATCACCGGTAGTTTCCAGACTCCGGCGAGATTGAGTGCCTCGTGAAAATCACCTTCACTTGTGGCTCCGTCACCGCAAAAGCTGACTGCAACCTGACCAGAGCCCTTTAATTTTTGAGCCAACGCAATTCCGTCGGCTACGGGCATCGTTGCCGCTAGGTGAGAGATCATCCCAAATATTTTGTGATCCGTAGACCCAAAGTGAAAAGATCGGTCGCGTCCGCCTGTAAAGCCATTTGCTTTTCCAAAAAGCTGGCAGAAAAGTTTATAGAGAGGTACCCCGCGAGTGGTGAAAATCCCCAAATTTCGGTGCATTGGGAGAATATAATCGTTCGGTTCGATTGTAAGAGCGGTACCGACTGAGATCGCTTCCTGCCCAATCCCCGAAAACCACTTACTGATCTTATTTTGCCGGAGAAGCTTCAGCATTCGCTCTTCAATCAGCCTTGGTAGTAGAAGAGATTTGTAAATCTTTTCAGCTTCGGATTTTGATATTTTTTTATCGGTTTGGATCACACAGGTTACTAAGTGTCAACTTTGAATTAAAATGGCTGGTTGCAAGTTTGCAACTTGGACCTAATCGCATATGTTACAAACTTTCGCTAAGTAAATGATGCTTGAGATCCGCGAAGTTTCAAAAACTTCGCGGATCTAAATTAGTTTACCACCCCAACAAATACGCAAAAATCAGCGGAGCTACAATAGTGGCGTCGGATTCGATGATAAATTTTGGTGTGTCGATGCCCAGTTTACCCCAGGTAATTTTTTCGTTGGGTACTGCTCCGGAGTACGAACCATAGCTGGTTGTGGAATCGCTGATTTGGCAGAAATAGGACCAAAGAGGAGTATCTTTCAGGTCAAGATCCTGCTCCATCATTGGGACTACACAGATCGGGAAATCGCCGGCAATACCACCGCCTATCTGGAAAAACCCAACTCCTTTTTCAGAGTTTTTCTTGTACCAATCGGTCAGATAGATCATATATTCGATCCCTGATTTCATGGCCATCGGGCTAACTTCACCCTGAATGCAGTGCGATGCAAAGAAGTTTCCACAAGTTGAATCCTCCCAGCCGGGAACAATAATCGGGATATCTTTTTTTGCGGCAGCCATCAACCAGGAATCTTCCGTATCGATTTGATAGCTATCCTCCAAATCACCACTCAGTAGTAAATCATAAAAATACTCGTGTGGGAGATGGCGTTTGTTTTCTTTTGTTGCCCGTAGCCAACGCTTAACAAGATGTTCTTCAATCCGACGCATTGCTTCTTCTTCAGGAATGCATGTATCCGTTACGCGATTAAAATGTCCATCAAGCAGCTCCTGTTCATCTTCGGGGCTCAAATCCCGGTAATTAGGAATGCGTTTATAATGATTGTGTGCCACGAGATTAAACACATCCTCTTCGAGATTCGCCCCGGTACAGGTGATGATATGGACTTTGTCCTGACGTATCATTTCTGCAAGCGACAAACCGAGTTCCCCGGAACTCATGGCACCGGCGAGTGTGATCATCATTTTCGCACCATTATTGAGTTGATCCTCATAAGCCTTGGCGGCATCAACCAGCGAGGCAGCGTTAAAATGACGAAAGTGATGAGTGAGAAAATTCGAGACAGGTCCTTTTGTACTCATGAGTTCTCGAATTTATAGCTTAACATTTTGTAGTATAGTTTGGCAGCAAGGAAATCGGGTCCTTGAAGCCCTTCAATCGGTGCAAGTTCAACAATATCGAATCCGAGCACATTTTTTTGCTCAAACACTTTTCTGAGATATTGAATCATGGTATTCCATAGCAATCCGCCCGGTTCGGGAGTCCCGGTAGAGGGCATGATTGATGGATCGAAAACATCGAGATCGAGAGTGATGTACACTTTACCTGTGATTTTCGATAATGAATCCTCAACCCAGTCGGTTGTGCCATACATATCTTCGGCGAAATAACATTTTCGGCGATCTAAATATGGCAGCTCAGAACTGTCCATACTTCGAATTCCAACCTGAACAAGGTTAGCATTTTTAGAAGCATCGTGAACGGCACAAGCATGATTGTAAGCAGAACCGTGAAATTCCGGTCGAAGATCAGTGTGAGCGTCTAACTGCAAGATGGTGATTTCGGGGTGGGCTTCATAAAACGCTTTGATGATGCCAATACTGATGGAATGTTCACCGCCAAAAAAGGTTAGAAACTTGTCCGTTTTTAAAAGCTTCTTTGTGTTTTGATAGACGGCCTCAAACACAACTTCTGGCGATGAATCCTCCAAAATGGGATCGAGAATATGAACTCCTTTCTGATAAACTTCGCTATCGGTTTCAATGTCGTAAATCTCCATATTTTCGGAAGCGTCTAAGAATGCTTTAAACCCTTTATCAGCTCCCTTTCTCCATGTACTGGTACCATCATACGGAATTGATTGCAGGAGAATTTCTGAATTTTGATATTGATTATGGTCTCCCTGAATCCCTGCAAAAATTGGTTTGTGGTCAGTCATGATATCCTAAAATTTCAAGCATTTTATCGACATCCTGCTCATCACGGTAGAGGTAGTCGTACATGTTTCCATCTTCATCAAAATCTACAACAATATGTTTTGGAGATGGAATCAGGCAGTGTTTAATCCCACCATATCCGCTGATGGAATCCTGGTAGGCTCCGGTATGGAAAAAACCTATGTAGAGAGGATCCTTATCATTGTCGGAGTAAGCAGGTAAAAGTACCTGTTGATTGAGTTCTTCAGAATTGTAGTAGTCGGAATGGTCGCAGCTGATCCCCCCGATGTTAATTCTCTTATATTGATTCTCCCATTTATTGAGTGGCAACAAAATAAACTTTTCATTGATGGACCAGGCGTCCGGGATGGTATTCATTAAACTGTTGTCAATGAGGTACCACAACTCAGTATCATTTTGTTGCTTTTGTTCCAGAACCTGGAAAATTACAGCCCCGCTTTCACCAACTGTATATTTGCCAAACTCCGTAAAAATATCCGGTTCATCTACTCCTGCATCAGCACACGCTTCCTGGATATTACCAACAATTTCATGCGCCATATATTCGTAGTCGTAATTGAAATTGAGACTATTTTGTATTGGAAATCCACCACCAATGTTAAGTGACTTAACTGAGGGGGCGATTTTCTTAATGCTGGTGAAAAGGTTCACAGCTTTTTTGAACTCATTCCAGTAGTACATGTTATCTGTAATTCCCGAATCCACAAAAAAGTGAATCATGGATAAATCAAAACGATCATCCCCAATAATTTCATTGCTTATAAATTCAAGGAGTTCACGCTTGTTAATTCCCATTCTGGATGTATAATATGCCGTCTGGGGTTCCTCCTCGATACAAATTCGAATACCAATCTTTATTTTTTTATCTGTATCAATCGTTTTTAGTTTTTCCAGTTCAGGCATATTATCCAATATGGAAATGGAATTGGTGAAACCCTGATTAATCAACCGACCGATTTTTTTGATGTAGTTGTCGGTTTTGTAGCCATTGTGGACGATGGTTCTTTCCTTCTCGAATTTGCCTTTTTTGTAGAGGTTTTCAATCAGGTCGATGTCAAAAGAGGAGGAGGTTTCCAGGGAAACATTTTCTTTGAGTGCTTTGCTTACCACATGGTTAAAATGACAGCACTTCGTGCAATAACAAAATTCATATTTTCCTGAATAGTTATGCTCCTTGATAGCTTTGTTGAAAAGAGTTCGGGCCTTTTCAATTTTTTTTTGGATACTTGGCAGGTAAGTAAGCCGAAATGGGGTACCATATTTTTCGATTAATCGTATAAGATCTACATCATGAAAACTAAGTGTACCGTTCCTGAGGTCGAAGCCGTTTTGTGGAAATTCGTAGGTCTGATTAACCAGTTCGAAATAGTTGTTTTTCATTAAAGCATTTTGGATTGATTAATGTTCCAGGTAGAAATTGAACACATTATATTACCAAGTGATGCAAATTACTCTTAACGTCAATTCATCTTGATAATAAACAATTGGCAGATTGTACATTGATTTTTAAAATATCGAAATTACGTTTCTGTATAAATACTATTTTAAAAAAAAGAGTATCATCTAATCACCCAATATGGAAGACACAAGCAAGGAAAAAAATAACGAGAAGGCTTTTCGGCAAGTAATGATATGGTCGGGCGTGCTATTTGTGGCAGCTATACTTTTTGGTTTTTTATATCGTGTAATCTATCCAGTTGAACTTTACCTCGATGAAAATGAATATCAGACACGAGTTTTTGTAGAAAGCGAGACTCGTGCCTGGCAAAAACCTGATTCAAGTTCCACACTTATTGGAACCTATGATGCCGGTGCTATTCTCTATGCGTTGGAAACAGTAGACGAATTTTATCTAGTTCGCCCGTTTGTAATTTCTGAAGTTGACAGTGTTTGGATCCCGAAAGATTCCACCACATCCTACACCTCAGAAGAGTACAGGCGCTGGCAGTATGAAGAGGAACGCCGTAAGTTTGATCTTGAGTAAAACTGTACTATTCTGAAATAAAGGTGTTAATCCTGAAACCGCGGAACAATTCTGTGTTGTGTTCCCTGTTCAAAAGCGTAAGCAATTTCAATCAGTACCGGCTCACTCCAAGCACTGCCGAATATAGATAGACCAACCGGCAGCCCTTCTATATTTCCCATAGGAACTGTTATGATGGGATAGCCGGCGCGTGCGGATGGTGAACTTGATGAAAGCGAAAAATTATCCCCCAGAATCAGGTCGGTTTTCCAAGCGGGGGAACCGGTAGGAGCGATGATGGCATCGAGGTCATGTTCGTTCATTACGCGATCAATTCCATTTTCTCGGCTCTCAGTTAACATTCGTTCGAGAGCGTTTTGATATTCCTCTGAGTTGAGATCTCCTTTTTCAGCTGCCATGGTTATTAAACTGCGGTCAAAATTTTCAGTCTCAACGGGTGTTTCTTTTGTCAATTCCGAGAGCTCCTCAATACTTGAAAGCGGGGCACTATCTCCGAGTGATTCAAAGTATTTGTTCAAACCATCTTTAAATTCATAAAGCAAAACCTGGAAGGCATCCCCACCGATATTTTCTTTCGTTATCTCATCGATTTCTACGATGGTTGCTCCTTGCTCTTCGAAGAACTCAACAGCCTGGTTCATAAGAGTGTCTACCCGAAAGTGATTTCCCATGGGGCCGGTATAAAAACCAATTCTTTTTCCCTCAATTCCATTTTCATTTAAAAACTGAGTGTAATCAGCATGCATGTTTTCATCACTTTGTTCAGTAATAGGATCATTCGGATCCGTTCCCGCCAATGCACCCAGCAGGATTGCAGCGTCACGAACGGTTCGTACCATTGGCCCTGCACTGTCTGTGTGATAGGAGATAGGGATGATTCCGTCCCGGCTCCACAAGCCTACGGTTGGTTTTAATCCTACAATTCCATTGGCATTTGAGGGACAAACTATGGAGCCATTTGTTTCTGTACCTATCGTAATTGCAGCCAAATTTGCTGAAGCCGCCACTCCCGAGCCTGCACTTGATCCGCACGGATTCCGGGTGATGTCGTACGGATTCTTCGTTTGCCCCCCCAATCCACTCCATCCACTGGAAGAAAAATCGCTGTGAAAATTCGCCCATTCACTCAGGTTTGCTTTACCGAGAATAACAGCACCCTGTTCCCGAAGTTTTTGAACGATGAAAGCATCATCAGGTGGAACGGAGCCTTCCATAAACCTTGAACCGGCGGTCGTTGGCATATTGGCCGTATCAATATTGTCTTTCAATATGATCGGAATACCATGCAGAGATCCGCGTGTATTTCCATCTTGAAGTTCCCGGTCGAGTTGCTCGGCAACTGAGATCGCATCTGGATTCAGATAGATCATGGAATTTAATTCGGGGCCGTTTTGATCGATGCGTTCAATGCGGTCAAGGTAGGCCTGAACAACCTCAGTAATTGTGAAATCACCATTTTCGTATCCTTGTTGAAGTTCATTTATAGTTATCTCTTCGAATTGAAATGTCTCAGGTACAGTACTAGGCTGACTGCAACTAAAAATGAATAGAAAAAAAAGAAAAGTGGTGATTTTAATGGCTTTCAAAAAAAATATTATGGTCTATATTAAGTTTGAGGCAGAAATAGAATATAGAAAAATCAGATGAAGCGGGAAGATTTTTATCATAAAGTATATGATGTGGTGTCCGAGATTCCACCAGGCAGGGTAACAACGTACGGAGCCATTGCCGGTTACCTCGGGGTTCGGTCCGGTGCGCGAATGGTGGGGTATGCATTGAATAATCTCATATCAAAAGAAGGAGAAAACTACCCTGCACATCGGGTTGTAAATCGTTTAGGGCAGTTGACAGGAAGAGCGTATTTCCCCGGTGATTCCATGAGGGAACGGTTAGAGCAGGAAGGAGTAGAATTCACTGAAGAATATACAGTTGATATTGAGAATCATTTCTGGGATCCGTCCTTAAATCTCAAATAATGGATTTTTGTTGCAAAGATTAAAAATTACACAACGTTTAGAACCTTCTTTCATTACAAGTTTGTATGAATTTTCTAATATCTGGCGAATCTGTGTACCTTTCTGCTAATTAACGATTCATTCATTTATTTAAATGTCATCCAATGAAGAGAACTCTATTTATACTTCAACTAGTATTTCTATTCCTGATTATTACAAATATTCAAAGTTTTGGGCAAGAGATTTACAGGACACCTACAATTTCACCCGGTGGTGAGAAAATCAGCTACAGCTTACAAGGAGATATTTGGATTGTGGATATCAACCAAAAAGAACCTCGACGACTTACCATTCACGAGGGATATGAGTCGAATCCAATATTCAATGAAGCCGGAGATGCGATCGGGTTTAATAGTGATCGTTATGGCAATAACGATATATTTACAATACCTGTTGACGGTGGTAATGTGAACAGAAAAACCTGGCGAAGCAGTGATGATCTACTCACAGATTGGAACAATGAAAATCTAATTTTTATTACAGAACGCGATTATAATGCAGTAGAATGGGATTCTGAAATTTATATTGTAAATGAAAGAGGTGGAACACCTTATCGTATCGCAGATGCTTTCGGAGAATTTGCAACCATGTCGCCGGATGGAAAGTGGCTGGCATTTGTTGAAGGGTCGTGCAGAATTTCAAGAGAAGCCTATCGTGGTTCAGCAAACCTGGATATATGGTTAGTGAATAGAGAAACAGGAGAGTTTGTTCAAGTTACATCTTTTGACGGAAACGATTATATGCCTCGCTGGCAAGATAATAATACCTTGTGGTTTATCAGTTCAGAAAGTGGTCGATATAATGTGAACAGATTAATTGTGAATACTGATGGAGAAATCTCCGATAGAGAACAGATTACAGATGAGAGGAATTTTGGAGTAGAACATTTTGATGTTTCTAATTCAGGAGACATCGTATACTCTGCCGGCGGTCGATTGGTTTACAGAGATTTCAACGGAGATTCTGAAACCCTTGAATTAAAACACACAGAAGATTATCGTTTCGATCCGGTCGTTGCCGTTTCAAAATCATCTGATTTAACTGAATTTGCAGTTTCTCCTAATGGAAAATATTCAGCACTGGGTATCCATGGAGAAATTTTTGTAACTGAGAATGATCCTGAAAAATCAAAAACCAGGAACATATCTGAACACGGATACAGAGACCGGTATGCTACATGGATTAATGATTCAACAATGGTTTTTACATCAGACAGGGGTGGAAACTCTGATATGTATATGGCTCGTTCCACAGATCTGAACAAGCCGATGCTGTTAGAAACATTAAAACACCAGGTAAAAAAAATTACGGATACAGATAGCGATGAACGAAATCCTGTGATCTCTCCGGACGGAAAAAGAATAGCCTATCTGAGCGGATCGAAATTTATATTAGCAGATATAGATGAAACTGGCTCTATTACAAATCAACAGATATTACATGATGAATGGTGGAGTTTGCCCGAGGGTGTAAGCTGGAGCCCGGATTCTAAATGGATTGCGTATAGCCAGGTGGATCTCTATTTCAACAGCGAAATTTATATTCGATCGGCAGATGGCAGTGGCAAACCCGTAAACATAAGTATGCATCCCAAAGCGGATTACATGCCACACTGGAGTAAAGATGGAAAGAAACTTGCATTTGTTAGTGAGAGAAATAACCAGGACTACGACATTTGGTTTGCCTGGTTGAACGAAGATGACTGGGATAAAACACAAACTGATTTGGAAGAAGGCCTCTATTTTGATAATTCTGATGAACCGGTGAGTGAAAATAATGATAATGGTGAGGAGGAAGAGATCGTTGTTGAAATTGATTCGGTCGGTATCCATAACCGATTGATGCAGGTTACACGTGCAAGTGGTAATGAGATGGATCCAATATTTGATTCTGAAGGAGAGTATATCTATTTCACCGGTACTTCTCTCGAGAATGATCAGACGGAACTTTATAAAGTAAAATGGGATGGCAAAGATTTAGAACAAGTAACAAACGGAGGGACCTCCCCTGAGGACCTGGCTCTTTCGGAGGATGGTAAATTTCTTTTTTACATCAGTCACGGTAAACTGGCGCAATTTGATCTTTCGTCTGATAAAGCAGAGATGGTTTCTTTTGAAGCTGAAATGGAACGTGATTTTGAACAGGAAAAGCAACAAATGTTCGATGAAGCCTGGAATATATTGAATGATGGATTTTACGATCCGGATTTTCACGGACAGAACTTCAGAGAACTTCGGCGAAAGTACGAACCTCTTTCATTAGCTGCATCCACAATTACAGATTTCAGATATATGTTCAACCTGATGCTGGGACAACTGAATGCGAGTCATATGGGCATGTATGGTGATGACCGTGCAGAAACACAAGAAAATCAAACGGGATTGATTGGCGCAGAAATTCAACCTGCCGAGAATGGAGTGGAAGTGTTACATGTAATTCCCAACAGTCCTGCAGATCGTGAACAAAGTAAACTTGTTGCCGGAGATATCATCACTCAAGTAAACGGGAAAAAAGTTGCAGAAACTGAAAACTTCTATAAACACTTCAACAACACAGCTGAAGACCAGATGCTGTTGGAAATTCAGCGAGATGGTGAAACAAGTGAAGTTGTTATTCGGCCCGTAAATTCTCTGAGTGACCATTTATACGATCAGTGGACCGATGAACGAAGAACATTAACTGAAAAATATTCAAACGGACGTTTAGGATATATTCATATTCGGGGAATGAATATGCCAAGTTTTGAACGCTTTGAACGCGAACTCATGGCATCAGGATATGGGAAAGAGGGAATTTTAATTGATGTTCGATACAATGGTGGTGGCTGGACAACCGACTACCTGATGGCAGTGCTGAATGTTCAGCAGCATGCATATACGATTCCAAGAGGCGCAAGTGGAGATTTAAGTAAAAATAAACAAGAGTTCAGAGATTATTACCCTTATTCAGAACGTCTGCCTTTGTCTGCATGGACCAAACCATCCATAGCACTGGCAAATGAAAGCAGTTATTCAAATGCAGAGATTTTTTCTCATGCTTACAAAAACCTTGGGATTGGATCACTTGTAGGAGTAGAGACGTTTGGAGCGGTGATATCAACAGGCGGAGCAAGATTGATTGACGGGTCATTAATTCGATTGCCATTCCGTGGCTGGTATGTGAAAAACACAGACAAGAATATGGACTTCGGCGGTGCCGTGCCTGATTATGAAGTCCATAATACTCCCGACTATAGAACCGGCGAAGATCTTCAACTCAAAAAAGCTGTCGAAATACTTCTCGAACAGCTAGATGAAGATAATCAGTGATTTTTACTGTTACCGGGTGAGTTGGATAGAGTAGGCATCACGAATACCCAATCCAAACAGCTACGGCGATGGCGATTGCACAGATCATCAGCAATTTAATGATAAGCGGATAGATAAACTTAAACCATCGTTCATAGGGGATGTTTGCCAGGCCGAGGATTCCCATCAAAACGGCATTGGTTGGGACAATCATGTTCATGAGACCATCACCAAGCTGGAAACATAAAACAGCCACTTGGCGGGAGACACCTACGATGTCACCAATAGGGGCCATGAGTGGCATGGTAACAAATGCCTGTCCGCTGCCGGATGGGATGAAAAAATTCAGAATACTCTGTACACCAAGCATGCCAACGCCGGCAATTTCTGAACCGGCATAAGAAAGTGGGGTGGCCAGGCCATTGACAACGGTATGCAGGATCTCCCCATCTTCCATCAAAAGGGCGATACACCGGGCAAAGCCAATCAACAGAGCTGTTCCGGTCAATTCTGCAGCTCCTTTCGAGAATGTGGAAGCTGTATTATTGACCCCCAATCCACCAAAAAGCCCGGCAAGAATTGCCAGGGCAAAGAAGATTGCACCTAACTCAATGATATACCAATGCCATTGCCAGATTCCAACGATTAAAAAAATCAGAGCAATTAGAGTCATTCCCAGGACAATGATTTTTTTCAGATCCATATGGGGATACTCAATTGTTTCATGTTCGTCCTGCTCAATGTCTTTCATCAAGCTTGATTCAGGATCATTTTTGACCCGTTTTGCATACGACCAAACATGATGAAAACCAACCGCCAGCAAAGGGACTGCAAGAATCAAACGATACCACATTCCTGAAGCAGGTTGAAGTTCTGCAATATCCTGTGCAATCAAGAGAGTAAAGGGATTGAGGATAGCAACACCGTACCCGATTCCATAGCCAACTACCATGGTGCCTATTGCGGTGATTGCATCCAAATTTAAAGCAATACATAGCGATACAAGAATAATTGCAAAGGGGATATATTCCTCTGCCATTCCCAACGTGGCGGAAGCAACGGCAAAAGCCATCATCATCAAAAAAAGCAGGGGACCGGGCTGATTTCCATATGAGTTAAGTATTTTGCCGAGCAGGGCATCAATCGCGCCTGTTTCCCGAATGACGGCTAATGAGCCACCGATAATTAGTACAAAGAAAATAATTCCTTGTGCGTCTGCAAAAGCTCTTGGAATGGCAGTAAAAAGAGCTGTGACCGACAGGTACTCCTTTTCAGGAATAGTTTCGAATGAACCCGGAACTACAACTTCGCGTCCGGCTTCATTTACGGTAGTTTCAAATTCACCTGAAGGTACAATCCATGTAAGTATAAGGGCTGCAACCATCAACAAAAACAGAAGTGCAAGTGTGTGTGGTACTTTTATTTTCAAGAAGTTAGAAGGATTCGTTAAAAATTCTCAAAACATGATACAATTTAAGTATCAAAAAAACAGGAGGGGGGTGAATTTCTCAAGTTTTACCCGTGATGAAACTTATTCAGATGTGTCAGATTTCTTCTTTTGTTCTTTCTTTTTCTTCTTGAAATCATTGGTTTTTAATGGATCCAAAATTTTGTTTTTGGAATCTTTATCCCGTGTGAGGGGAGCCACTAAAACATCAAACACTTCTTCAGGGAGCTTAGTGTATTGTGCCGTAACTTGTTCTGCTGCTACATCGAAATGCCATTCAATTCGTTTGGCAAAAACTTCTTCGAGGTTTTTAATGGCCTCTTCGTCTTCCTCATTCTTTGTGCTCAATGTTCGAAGCGCCTGGATAATCTCCTGTTGACCGAGTAGCAGGGCTTCCATCAATGCTTTGTTTGTTATTACCGTATTTAACAGAACTTTAAGAATCTGTTGGTTTTGCAAGATCTTTTGGATGGGATGATCAGGATTTTCCATCTCCTTTTTTTGAACTCGCTCAGGTAGGTCATATACTCCTCTTTGAACTCTCTCAATTAGTCCCATAGAGGTCATTTCAGAAAGGGCACTGCGGGCATTATTATAATCGAGGTCCGTTCTTTCTACGATTTCCCGAATCTGGAGTTCCTCTCCTGCTTCTTCGAGTACATCAATTATCTTTGTACGACGCGGTGAGATATCACTGTTTTTTGTACTCATACTATTAGATCTGTCTTAACCGGATATCGAATCAGCAATAATCATAGTAGATTCTTTTTATATGATTTGCAAATTCCTGATAATTGTTTTTCAAAGAATAATCGGTTTTATAAGGATTCATCTAACTGTTTAAGCGTTCTGAAAAACCCACTTAGGTTAAGAAATTAATCGACAATCGGAGTATCAGGAATTAATGCTTTTAAAAGGCCATCTTTCCACTCAGAACTATCCCGATCGTAAATTCCAAATCCGGCGCCAAATTCCCAATATGCCCAACTGAAATCTCTCTGTTCTGCTGATTTTCGAACATAATCGTTCCATATAATCCTTGATTCCAGAGGTGCTCGTTCATACGCTCCAAATTCACCCAAATGAATGGGTCTGTTGTTTACTTTCGACCAATCTCGTACACGGTTAAAGGCATCATCAATTTCTGATTTTTGACTTGGAGTTCCCGTCCATGTTGTTCCCAGCCATTGTTCGGATTCATCGCCAACCCAGCCTGCTCCCTGGTGAGTAAACTGAAATGGATTGTAATAATGAACCGTTACAATTATTTGTTGGTCGTTTCCCGGTAATTCAAGATCGTTTAGACCACCAAAACCTCCCCATGGAGCGGTACCAATCATCACAATTCGATTCTTATTAGTTTTCCGAATAACAGACAGAGCATTTTTCAGGTAATTATTCCAAATAGCCGCATCCATTTTTCCGTGAGGCTCGTTCAAAATCTCAAATAACAGATCGCGATTAGAGTATTCTTGATAATGTTCTGCTATTTGAGCCCAAAGGCCTATAAACCTATTTTTATGCTCAGAGGGTGCATCCATTAACTCGTTATAGTGATGAATATTGATAATCACTTTCAAGTCATTTTTTAAAGCCCAGTGAAGGATCTTGTCAACTCTTTGAAAGAAAGAATCATTGATCTCATACGGTGGTTCTTTATCGGCGTGAGCATTCCATCGAATTGGTATTCGAACCGATTGAAAGCCTGCATCTGCAATATATTGCAGGTACTCTTCCCGGATAATCATTCCCCAATCACCTTCATTTGGTGCTTCAAGAGCATTTCCAAGATTTACCCCCGCCCCCAGAGATCTGTTAACAACAAATGGATCCGTTGAATTAAAGATCTCAGCTGTATCGTTATTCTCAGGAGGAGTACTGACAGATTGTGAACAAGCAATGCTGTTCATGCCAATGAGAAGTACTATCAACAGAATGTGGAGCGTCTTTCGAATCATAGTCATTTTTTAAGATTTATTTCAATTAACAAGCTACTGTCATATATCAGGAGAATCAATTAAATATCGCTTCATGTCCATCAAATTGATTTGTATTTTGACGGCGAATGATAAGTTTAAAAAGATTTAAATGAAGTATATAGGAGCACACGTAAGCGCAGCCGGTGGGGTTGAAAATTCACCGGGTCGTGCAAATGAAATTGGAGCCACCGGATTTGCACTTTTTACAAAAAATCAACGACGCTGGAAAGCAAAACCACTGTCTGAGGAAAATATTGCCGGTTTCAAAGAACAATGCCAAAGGTTTGATTTCCCTGTGGAAGCGATCATGCCGCATGACAGTTACCTGATTAATCTTGGGCATCCGGAAAAGGAGGGACTTAAAAAATCAAGAGATGCGTTTTTGGATGAACTACAGCGTTGTGAACAACTCGGAATTCAAAAATTGAATTTTCATCCCGGGAGTCATCTGAATAAACACAGTGAAGAGGATTGTATTACGGTGATAGCTGAGTCGATTAACCTTGCACTCGATCAAACCGAATTTGTAAAAGCTGTTATTGAAAATACTGCCGGGCAGGGCACAAATATGGGATTTCGTTTCGAACACATTGCGGCGATGATTGAGAAAGTTGAGCAAAAAGATCGCGTAGGTGTCTGCATTGATACGGCTCATGCATATGCTGCGGGTTATGATCTATCCAGCGAAGTTGGATTTGAAGAAACCTTTGCACAGTTTGATCTCATTGTTGGATTCAGGAAATTGATGGGCATGCACCTGAACGATTCAAAAAAAGAGCTCGGATCGAAGGTAGACAGGCATGAAAGCCTGGGCGATGGCCTGATAGGCTGGACTCCATTCAAATTGATTATGGAGGACTCTCGATTTGATGAAATTCCATTGATACTGGAAACACCAAATACAGAACGCTGGGCTGAGGAGATCCATCAACTGAAGCAGTGGGCCGGCTTGGTGGAAGATAAAGTAGAATCGTAAAACAAATTTATAACAATCCGGCAGAGTTCATGAGGAGTGTAGATTTTGCCGGAGTTGTAAAAATTAGGTAGAAATACCAGACTCTGACAGGAGTTTTCAAAAAATCGTAAACACTCTGTCAGGTCTTGTGAAATTGAATTTGAGTTAAATCAATAGTTAACAGACAAATATGTCAAAGAAAAAGCTTTTTTTACTTGATGGAATGGCCCTTGCATACCGGGCGCATTTTGCATTTATAAACAGTCGCCTGAAAAATTCTGAGGGAATTCCAACCGGTCCTATACTCGGGTTTGCCAATACGGTTGAAAAAATGCTTGAGGAGGATAAACCCACGCATATCGCGGTAGCTTGGGATACGCACGAACCTACATTTCGTCACGAAATAGATGAGGAGTACAAAGCCAATCGCCCGCCCCAGCCTGAAGAACTGAAAGTTGGTATACCACTGATGAAACAGATGCTGAAGGCATGGGGAATTCCAAATATCGAGCAGGATGGGTACGAAGCGGATGATATCATCGGAACGATCGCCGATGGGGCAAACGCGGATGATGTGGATGTAATGCTTGTTACCCCCGACAAAGATTTCATGCAACTGGTTCATGACCATATCCGGATGATGAAACCGGATAACAAGAATGGTGGATTTAACATCATCGATCGAGAAGGAGTAAAGGATTATTTTGGTGTTTACCCGGAGAAAGTGATTGATGTGTTAGCGATGATCGGGGATACTTCCGATAACATTCCGGGTGTACCGGGCATCGGTAAGAAAGGGGCTCCTAAACTTGTCAAAAAGTATGGCTCGCTGGAAGCTGCAATTGAAGATGCACCAAACATATCAGGAAAAAGAGCCCGAGAGGGATTAACCGAATTTGGTGATCAGGCGATGCAGGCAAAGAGGATGGTGACCATCAAAACGGATGTACCGGATGTACAGGATTGGGAAGACCTGGAATGGAGTGGACCTGATAAGAAAGAACTGGGCCTCTTTTTCAAACGAATGGAATTCCGCACACTCACGAGAAAATATTTGGGTGAAGAAGGCCCCGTTGCTGAGAAAAGTGGTGACCAGGTAGATCTGTTCGGTTCATTCAAAGAGGAAGCTCCCAAGCAAGAGCTAAATGAAGAGAGTGTGAACTATGAGTTAGTGAAGACTATTGACCACCTTGAAAAGGTCGTTGAGGTACTCCGAAATAAAAAAGAGATCTGTTTTGATACGGAAACCGACAGCCCCGATCCGGTTTCAGCCGGTCTTGTAGGAATATCATTTTCTACAATGGCAGGTTCAGGATACTATGTTCCGGTTAACATTGAGGGTGGATTACATCAGGATAAAGTAATCGAGCTTATTAGGCCCATTTTTGAGAATCCTGATTCAACCAAGATTGCACACAATTACAAGTTTGATTACATGATGCTGATGAAATCGGGCATTGAGATCAAAGGAAAACCGTTTGATACGATGGTGGCAGCGTACTTGGTAGATGCTAACCAGAAATTGAAAATGGATGAGCTTTCTAAAGGACTCCTGAACTATAAACCGGTTCCGATAGAAGATCTGATCGGGAAGGGGAAAAAGCAAAAATCGATGGCAGATTTGGAACCCGGGGATGTTTACCTGTACGCCTGTGAAGATGCGGATATTACCCTTCGATTATATGAGATATTGAATGAACAGCTGAAAAAAGATGAACTCGAAGAGATAGCCTATAAGGTAGATTACCCGCTGATGGAAGTTCTGGCTGATATGGAGTATAAAGGTGTGAAACTGGATCAGGAGATGCTGGCCGAACTCTCCAAAGAGCTGGAAAACGACTTGAAAAAATTGGAAGTGGAAATTTATGAAAAGGCAGGTGAGGAGTTCAACATCAACTCACCGCAACAGCTTGGAGTGATTCTGTTTGAGAAGCTTGATTTACCCGCCGGTAAGAAAACAAAAACGGGGCAATATTCTACAGCTGAATCAGTACTGACAAAACTCGCGGCAAAGTACGAAATGCCAAGTTTGATATTGGATTATCGTCAGCTAAAAAAACTGAAATCAACCTATGTAGATGCACTGCCGGCTCTTATTAACCCGGATACGGGGCGCATTCATACTGAGTTTAACCAGAGCGTAGCAGCAACCGGGCGCCTCGCATCATCTAACCCGAACCTGCAGAATATTCCAATACGAACAGAACGCGGGCGTGAAATTCGGAAAGCATTTGTCGCTGAAGGTGGATTTAAGCTCATGTCTGCCGATTACTCCCAGGTAGAGCTTCGGGTGATTGCACATATAGCGAAAGACCAAGCGATGATTGAGTCGTTTTTGAATGATGAAGATATCCACTCAAGAACGGCAAAAGAGATATTCGATTTAGAATCGATTGATGACGCTACACCGGATCACCGGCGAAAAGCGAAGGAAGTAAATTTCGGCATACCTTATGGTGTGAGTGCGTATGGGTTGGCATCACGGCTGGGCATTGAAAACAGCGAAGGCAAGGATATGATTGACCAGTATTTTGAGCGCTTTCCGAATATTCTGAATTACATCAATGACACCAAAGCGTTTGCCCGGGAGCATGGCTATGTGAAAACGCTAATGGGACGACGGCGTTACATTCCGGATATCAAATCAGGAAACTGGAATGTTCGAGGATTTGCAGAACGGACGGCGATAAACATGCCGATACAGGGTACGGCAGCGGATATCATTAAATTGGCGATGATTAATATTCACCACTGGCTCAAAGAGAACAACAAACAGAGCCGTATGCTTTTACAGGTGCATGATGAATTGATTTTCGAAATCCATGAAAGTGAATTGGATAGTGTGCCTGACAAAATCGTTGAATTAATGGAATCAGCTTTCGAGCTGGATGTACCACTGAAGGTAGAAGCCGGTATTGGTGAGAATTGGTTACAGGCGCATTAGGGTTTTTGTGGCCACATGAGATCTATGTCAAAGCTTTGTCCTTCGCCTCAGTAGATGAAATAACCGGCACAATCTCGAACTCCATCACATCATCCCAATTTGAGATCCATTCGTGGATGTTTTCGATAGAGTCGGTTTCCATCACCTGGTAGCATCTGTTCATGTTTTCATCAATCCAGCTGTTGATATAGGTGAGCCCCTCCGGTTGCATGCGTCCCTTTTCTTCAAGGCGCCTGTAAATCTGTTTTACTTTTCCGTGTGTTAAACGTCTCAATAATCATATATGTCATGATGAATCTCCACTAAGGTTATTCAATATGAATATTGTACTTATGTAACAAACCGGGCAAGTCTTGAAGTAAAAACTTTGATTCTTTAATATTATTCGTTTCAGGATCTATCAAAAAATTATAAGAAGTTCTGAGGTCAGCTTTTTCAAGGTTCGTGTTTTTGAAGATCGCCGAATCAAGATCACAATTATCAAAACTTACTTCATTCAACACTGCTTCCGTAAAATCAACCTCTTTGAGATTACAGTTCTCGAATGATAGGTTTTGGGGATTTACCTGGTAAAAAGAGGAGAGGTTAAGGTTACAATCTTGAAAATCGATTGAGAAGAGAAATTCATTACAATCTTCAAAGCGTAATCCCACGAGTTTTGATTTAGCAAATGAGGCAGTCTTAAAAGAGGTATCATAGAGTTTGGACGTACTGAAATCACAATTCTCAAACTCACATTCTATAAAGTTGATCCCTGAGAGATCGCAGTTCGGTAAAATGCAATTTACAAACCTACAATTTTCATAATCACCGTTTTCAAGTGATTCGATTCTTTTAAAAACCAGATCTGAAAAGTATGATTTTGCCATACGAGGTCATAGAAAGTCAACCAAGACCTTTCAGAGCCATCTCCTTAACAGCCGGTTGAGTCTTGCTCAACTTTCTAATTGATTCAAACAGTTGTAGATGTATATTACACTAATTGTAAGCTTCTAGAGCTTCATCAAGGCTCGTATAATGATCAAACACTGTATTCAGTTGAGAAACCATCAGCAGACTGGAAATTCGTTTATCGGCATTGCAAAGTTTGATATCACCATCATTTTTTCGGACGGTATTCAACCCTCCGATTAGAATCCCAAGTCCTGAAGAGTTCATAAATTTTACCTGCTCCAGGTTAATGATGATCTGTTTTTTCCCCTCATCAATAAGCTTATGAATTTCGTTTGAAAATGTTTCGGCGTCAGGACCGCCCATAATTCTTCCTTTCAGATCGATAACTACGCAGTTGTACTTTTCAGAAATACTATAATTCATAGTCTCCTTCTTTAAATTGTTGGATAATGGATAGAAATTATAATTAAAATAGTTTAAAGCTAATAATAGCTTATGGGTTAAATATTGAACATGAATCTATAAAGCAATTATAATCAATAAAAAGTAGATTCGTGTTAACTTTTTTATAGATAGTTGACTAATTGCAAAATTTATTGAACTTTACTCAACATGCTATTAAATGTTGATTTTATAAATATTGGTTTTGTTGTCGATTTTTGGGTGACTGAAGTTACTGTATTGATTATTGTAAAATTTTGATTACACCAAAAATTGGAAAGAAATAGTTGAGCAAAAAGACAAAAATGTCTCAGTGAAATGGGGCATTTTTCTAATCCAGCCAATATTTGAAAGGGGAAAACTGCCTAAAAATCTCTCTATAATTGAAGGTTTGAGTCGAAGTTGTGAGAGGCGAAAAAATCTCAATGCAGGCAATGAGAAAACACTTTGAGCAGGTCTGAATAACCTTTCAATTCTTCATGGTTTTATCAGGATCTGATCATAATACCAACACTTGCCCTTAATGTAGAATATTCGGCTACTGTATAACTGGTTGAGATGGATATAAAACCCAACTTTAATCGTAGTCCGCCCAAACCATGAATTTCATTTGCACCATCTAATGTAATGTTAATAGGCACTGATAAACTTTGTATTTGGTGTGTGGTACCACCGGGATTAGTACCATCAGGATGGGGGATAACAACTGGATAGGGGCCTTTCGTTGAAATATCTGTTGATGAATGCTGATACCCAACTCCACCAAAAAGGGATAGAATAGAGAATCTTTTTCCAATAACCAGGTTGGTGGTAAATGTGTTTGTATCAAAGTTTATGGCTTGTCCTTCCCATTCCGAATCCGGATAATCATTTTGGATATGATCATCTTCTGGGGGTAAAACTTCGAATTTAGCATTTGCACTTAAGTCCATCATGCCGGCCTGGATGGACAAATCAAAAGGAAGTCGATCATTAAATAAAAGTTGGTTCAAACCTATTAAACCACCAATACCGAATATTCGCACACTGTAGTCATTATCAATTACCAATTCCGGTGAATATCTGAGTGTGGCCTGCGTATGACCGGGAAGTCCAAGGCTAAATTGTGCCATAGGAGCCGGAACAAGATGGTAACCACTGCCTTTGGGCATATTAAATGAAAATATCTCTTCATTCAGTTGGTTCGAGTCGTTGAAGTCGGTACTGCCGAGTCTGCTTGTTGCTGTATCATCACCGAATACTGTTGGGGTTTCCGAGGGGCCGTCAAGCAATTGCACAGCGTTCAAATTGAGAGTTGATACATCAAACGAACGATCATAAACCGGCACAAATGAAGCTGAGACAGAAACTCGGAGATCAAAACCAAATGTTTTTAAAGGTCGTGCAGATGTAAACCAACCGGAATTCAAATCAGCTCCAAAACCACTGCCGAAAGGTTTTAGGTACTCAGTCAATAATACTTCTGCATCTTCCGATCCCGCACGAAGAATTTCACCTGCATTGTCAACCTGAGAGTAGGCCGGATTATAAATCAGGAATGTCAAGGGAAGCAAAAAAATGTATACTCGTTCTAAACCGCTCTTGATTTTGAACCTGCTTAAAATGGATTTACAATTCATAGTTACAGAAAGAAATTAAAAAAGCTGTTCGAATTAATTTCTTATAGTTCAGTAATCAGGAAGTGTTTCCAAAATATTGAGATAGGAGTGATATCTGTCTGGATCGATTTTGCCCTCCTCAAAAGCCTCTACTACACCGCATTTTGGTTCGTGAAAGTGGGTACAGTTATAATATTTACAATGCTCTCTGGGTTCTCTCATTTCAGGAAAATACAGCGATAACTCACTTTTTTTGATGTTAACAATTCCAAATTCGCGAATGCCCGGAGTGTCTACAATGTATCCGCCAGATGATAATGCAATGAGCTTGGCAAAGGTTGTGGTATGCTTTCCTTTGTTTGAATAGCTTGAAATCTCATTAACTTTAAGGTCGATATCCGGATCTATGGCATTGAGTAAACTTGTTTTTCCCACTCCAGAGGGACCAATAAAAACTGATGTTTGATTTTTGAGTTGATCTGCTAGCTGCAGCAGGGATTCTTTATCATGAATAGAAGTGCTCAAAAATTCATAGCCTAAATTTTCATAGAGCTCACTTTTATCTTCAAGTAATCGCAGATCTTTTTGATTGGCTAAATCTTTTTTGTTGATAATAATACCTGCCGGTACTTCATATGCCTCGCAGGTCACCAGGAACCGGTCAATAAAGCCTGTATTGAGTCTTGGTTTTCTTATGCTTTGCACAACCCAGGCTCTATCCACATTTGAGACAAGTATCTGTTCACCTCGGCGGCCATGTGTAGCCTCTCTTGGTATATAATTCTTCCTCTCTTTGATTTCGCGGATGATTCCCGTTCCGTCGTTTTCCGTTTCAAAATCCACATAATCACCAACTGCTATGGGATTGGTAACCTCTTTGGCGTCGAGCCGAAACTTTCCGGGTAACCGGGCTTCGATGGTGTTATCATCAGCAGTAATTTTATACCACTTACCGGTTGATTGTATAACTCGTCCTTCTTTCAATAAGTTTAACGTGTAGTTGACAGTAGCAAAATTAAAGTTAAAGGATGATAGTCTTAATTAAAAAGTAAACCGAGGGCTTTATTTACAATTTAGATTTGCGTTATCGAGCAATTCGTACAAAGTCTTTGAATGTATTTTCAAAATCGTAGGATTAATTATCCTAAACTACTCGATCTGGAATACATTTTTTCAACAATAAGCATGTGAGGGAGTGTTAACACACTTATAATGATAAACAGTAATGAGACAATTTGAAGCTCGAACTGGTAAGTTTGGCTTATCCAATATATCAAGCCAATACCTATAAGTGTTATTAGATTGAGAGGGAGGGCTTTTAAATAAAATGATTTTAAATTCATTTTTATTCCAGTTTTCTCAAAATAGGACATCATTTCTTTGACATGACCGGCTGAATGCCACAGGCCGAAATAAATTGCAAAGGCAAGTATGGGGTTCACAATCAAAAAGAGTGCAGCCACTATGAATGCATCAAACAAAATGTAGATAATATCACTTGCCTGAAACTTATAATACATCAGCGTAGCAGTTTGTATTACCAGGTACTGCAGAGGCAGAACTGCAAGTAGGGTATTATGGATTGAAGCACCGGAGATTTGTTCAAGGATATTGATACCTGTTAAATCTAAAAGAATGGGTGAAGTGTACTGAAGATCACTGATAATTATTAGACCCATTATCATACTCCCACGGGATAGAAACAATAATCTCTTAATGTTCTTATTAATATCTAAATGTTCGAGGTCTGCCTGACCAAAATGATAAATGGTTAAAAACGCAAATACGAGAAAACCTGACAATGGATTTATTATCCATATTGATGTCATAATAGTCATCATGACCAAATAATAGATATAAAATTTAGCTTGATCGGAAATGGTCTGTGATAAATTATACAGTTTCGAAGTTACAATATGATCGATGGCGCCATGTGGAATTCCAATTAAAAGAAGACATAGACCCAGAACAGGGTACTTGACACTATCGGAGTAAGCCGGATATGTAAGTTCCAGAATAATCGATAGGATTGCAGCTGTAATGGCAACTGCTCTTAAAGTTGTTCGTTTATCTTTCATAATAAAATATCACCCGCATTGGAAAGCGGGTGATAATTTTTAAGGGATCTTTTTGTTACGCAGCTGAAAGCTGATAGCCTTCATTTATAGATTTCTCACGGGCAATGGCGTAAATCATAACACCATATCCTGCTTTGGCAAGAACGTCGGCAATGGTGTAACCAACCTGAATGGCAACTATAGATTCGCTACCTGTGAGTCCGAAAAATGGAGCCATATAAACAATCGGATAGAAGCCCCAGGTAAAAATTAATAATAAACGAATATTTCTGAAGAGAACACGAACTCTTTCGGGTTGTCCCTCCATAGCTTTGCCTAATTCACCGAAAAGAATCCAGAGAATATAAATAAACGGAATTGTACTGAGGAATCCCCAAAGTCCTCTTTCTGAAAACATGCTTTCGGCCCCAAGTAATTCGCCGGGGTATCCTAAGCCAATCATGAGTGTAGCCGCAATAACAAGCTTTGTAAGCATCGGTCCACTTTTTTCGCGCGATAGGTTTAAAACCAATACAAGCTCAACCAATAGGAGGGGTACCGTCAGTAGCCAATCAACATACCTGTATGCATCGTTGAAAGGTTTACCGCTGGCCACATAATTTCCGGTTTCTGAAATCATAAATGCGTCTGCCCAGCTTCCTGTAATCCTAAAGTAATGGTAAGCTGCAATACCCACAACCAGCGTAGATACAATTAGCGATATCCTGTATTTCGGAGCTACTCGATGTTGCGCCAGGATAAAGAATAAACCTGCAGCTAACATCGATGCAATTGTAAAGGAGAGCATATTGTATACCAGTGAATACTCTCCGAAAGTAAGAGAAGATAATTCCATAATTACTCGTTAGTTTAATGAGAATTTGAAGCAACATAATGTTACTATTTGGCTCAAAAACCGTGCGAGCATAGCTTGCGTTCCAAATTTCAAAAAAAATTGAAAATTATGAAATTTGGAATTATTTGCGGCTTAGTGTGTGTTGTGAGAAGTTTTGGAGTTAATGAATCCTCAAAATATTTGTATTTGATACATGTTGAGGATCAAAAAAAAGCCCCTGTCAGAAGGGGCTTTCTTTTTTATTTTTTTATTCCATTACGAGACTTTCTTTGCTGGTGTCTTTCGTTTCTCCAGACGATCCATTTTGAGATTTATATTTGTCAGAGACATTAAAACGTTCATGAGGATCTGATACAGGTTCATCATCCAGTACAATATCCAGTAGTGGATCCATTCGTTCGAGATACTGAATCTCCAAATCCCCCAGAATGTCGGTTTCAATCTCATCAACATCTTTCTCATTTTTCTTTGGAAGGAGTACTTTTTTAATACCCGATCGTTTGGCTGCCAGCACTTTCTCTTTAATTCCACCAACGGGAAGTACCAGGCCACGCAGTGTTATTTCACCGGTCATTGCTAAGGTTCCCTTCACTTTACGCTGTGTAAAGATGGATGCAATAGCCGAGAAGATCGAGACACCTGCGGAGGGTCCATCTTTTGGTACGGCGCCTTTCGGCACGTGAATATGAAGGTCCCAGTATTTGAATGCATCTTCAGGGATGTTCAATCTTTCGGAATGTGCCTTCAGGTAAGAAAGTGCAAGCATGGCAGATTCTTTCATCACATCACCAAGTTGGCCTGTAATATGGAGTTTTCCACTCCCTTTACTAACGCTCGCCTCAATAAAGAGGATATCTCCGCCGTATGGCGTCCATGCAAGGCCGGTAGCTACACCGGGAACAGTTGTGCGTTCGGCAATTTCTGAGAAGAATTTCTGCTTGCCGAGGATATCCTGAACATCGTTTACGCCGACACTCATTTTTTCAATATCATCCTTGGCTATTTGTGCTGCTACGTTTCGACAGACACCTGCAATCCTGCGTTCAAGATTACGAACGCCGGATTCACGAGTGTATTCATCGATAATTTTCTCAATGGCAGCTTTGGAAATTTTGATTTGATCTTTCGTCAAACCATTTTCTTCAATCTGCTTCGGAATCAGGTATTTTCTAGCAATCTCGATCTTCTCTTCCTGCGTGTAACCACTGATATTGATAATCTCCATTCGGTCTCGGAGTGGTGCGGGAATGGTCTCCAGCGAGTTAGCCGTGGCGATGAACATCACCTTGGAAAGATCATACTCCAGTTCTAGATAATTATCCGTAAACGAATCATTTTGTTCAGGATCGAGAACCTCCAGAAGAGCAGATGTAGGATCACCCCTAAAGTCAGAGCCAACCTTATCGATCTCGTCAAGCATCATGACCGGGTTGCCTTTACCTGCTTTTTTCATCGCACGCAGAATACGGCCTGGAAGCGCACCGATGTATGTACGCCGGTGGCCGCGAATTTCTGCTTCATCGTGTATACCGCCGAGGCTAAATCGTTCAAACTCCCGATCCATAGCTCGGGCAATAGACTTACCTAAAGAGGTCTTACCCACACCGGGAGGGCCATAGAAGCACAGAATTGGAGCCTTCATATCCTCTTTCAATTTGAGGACAGCCAGGTACTCAATGATTCTTTTTTTAACCTTCTCGAGACCGTAATGATCTTCATTAAGAATTTTTTTAGCTCTTTTCAGATCAAGCTTGTCATCAGAATAGTCTCCCCATGGAAGATCCAAAATCCATTCCACGTAACTGTGGATTATTCCATAGTTCGGGGAAGAGTTCGGAGTCATTTCAAGACGCTGAATCTCTTTCTCAGCTTCCTCAACAACCTCATCAGGTATGTTTTTCTTGGCTTCAAGGCGGTTGCGAAGTTTAGCAATATCCTGCTGCTCGCTGTCTTCGCCAAGAGCTTCCTGGATCGCCTTCATCTGCTGGCGAAGGTAAAAATCGCGTTGTTGATCGTCGATATCCGTTTTTACCTTGGAACGGATCTCTTCACTTAAGTTAAGAACCTGGAGTTCTTTGTTAAGGTGTTCCATCACCTTGTCAAGACGGTCAGAGAAATTTATGATCTCTAACAGGTCTTGTTTCTCGGCGAGTGATACCTGCAGGTTTGAAGATATAAAGTTCAACAAGAATGTGGGACTCGAAATATTGTTGATAGCAATCGAGGCCTCAGACGGAATATTCGGTGAGAGGTTTACAATCTTGGAAGCAGTCTCCTTCACAGAGCGCATCGAAGCATCCCGCTCAATCCCGCTGAGATCCATATTTTGTTGTACCGGCTTCACATCAGCTTTAAAAAATGGATCTGATTGAGTGAACTGCTCAATTTCAAATGTGCTTTTTCCCTGGATGACAATACTTTTGCTGCCATCCGGCATTTTAATCAGTTTCAGAATCTGAGCAACCGTCCCGAGTTGATAAAGATCCTGGGGATCGGGGTCTTCAACCGATTCATCTTTCTGAGCGACAACACCGATCGTTTTATCATTTTCGTACGCTTCCTTCACCAATGCAAGCGAACGATCTCTTCCAACTGTGATTGGAACGACTACCCCAGGAAACAGTACAGTGTTTTTGAGAGGAAGAATTGGAAGACTATCCGGAATTTCAGATTCAGTCAGTTTCTTTTCCTCCTCTTCACTCATCAGAGGGATTGCCTGTTCAAAATCGTCAAAGCCTTCGTTTTTGTCTTCAAATGCCGTCTGAAATCTATTTCGTTGTTCAAACATATAAAGTTGAGTGGATTAATATTTTTTTCTTATCTATTCCTATATCGGCAAAATGAAAGCCAAAAATTCTATTGGTACCAGAACGTCAGAAGTTACTTAAGGGTTCTGCCAATTTGTGAGTGCTTACTTTTTTTATGACAGTTGGACAGTACTGTTTATTGTAAATAGAATTTCAGCCCCAAGAAAGACATTCCTAAAACTTCAGAGGTAGGGCCTGCATTCCGGCTTTTAAGCAGGACTGACATATTCAGATCGATGTGTTTTGTTTCCAAACCGGTACCGAAGCTATAGTAGCCAGACATATTTTGAGCGAACCGGGTTCCGCCGCGAATAGGCAGAAAAGGAAAAGGTCGCAACTCGATGCCTAAATAGCTTGCTAAACCAGAATGGTTAAAAGGTGTTTCCGAGAGTGAGTAGCTAAAATCGCCCATCAATTTTATTCGCTGATATTGAAAAAGCGCACCAGCCTGGATGGACGTAGGAAGAAGCACCTCATAAGGATTTTCATTTTGAGATGACTCAGTCAGGTTTGAGAATTGATCAAACTGAGAGAGGAAGAAATAGTGTTCATTCAAAGCACCATTAAACCCTGTTTCTGAAAGAGGACCGAATTCCGAAGTGGAACGTTCTATGGATTCCGAATTGAACGCAAAGGGCTTTTTATACTGATATACAGCTCCCAAATCGGTGATGGAGAGTCCAATTCGAAGAGATTTCTCAGTAGGTTGATTTTGTTGTCTTAGAATGGAAAGATCGTCACCAAACGTAATGAGATAAGTCACACCGATATCCAGGCCAAATCCGATCCCGGCTGGTTTCATTAAATCACGGAATGCATCGTTTGATTGAGATGGAAGTATGCCGTTATTTAAAAATTGCCTGCCATAATTCGATAAAACTCCAGAAGTTTGCTGAGTGTATTCGAGCTGATGAGCCCAGGATGATGATTCGGAATTCTTCGTATAGTAATTTTTAAAACCGGCATCCATCGAAGCCCCTGACACCACTATTTTCGGTGCAATGCCAATGATAAACTCTGATAGCTGGGGCAGGAGGCCATTCAGAAAGGTGAAAGATTCAGCATATCCAAAAGAGAATTCATGAAATACTTGTGATTTTTGGAAAAAGGACCGGTCTAGTATCATATCCGTATCTTTTTCAACCGGTGTCAGTGAAAAAAGGCCACGACCGAGTTCATAACGAGATGCATAGCGCGTGCGTAAGGCAACGGCATAACTTCGTTCGGGTCGTACCCACTTCAGACCCAGCCAGTAAAAATCAGCTTCAGTTAAAAATTCCCGGCTTGTGCTATTCCTTGGATAATTTCGATCGAGGAGAGTTTCAAAATCCCCCGGTCCCAAATCCGTCACGGTTGACTCACTATCAAAGAAACTGGTTTGATTCTGGAAGTTGTCCCAACGATCCATTGAGTTTGAAACAGGGAGTAATGTATCGTGATAGAGTCCACCCTGGAGAAGTGAGATTTGAATCCGATATGTTTTCTCCTGGATATACAGGTTTGCAGGGTTCACAAACAGAGACTCAAATCCTGTTAAGTAAGCCGTACCACCACCTCCAAGTGCCATATTCTCGGTTGTCAGAGAAATTTGTGAGTGAGAGGATTTTGGGATCACAAACACAAATAGTAGTAAAAGAAATAAAAAAATGTACTTTTTTTGCAGGATCAGCACTCGGAAATCCCTATTGGTTGAGGACTTGTAACTTGGCAGCGCGAAGCATCAGGGTTTTTTGTCCCCTGTTCTTAAAAAATACAACAACTCTCGAGTCTTTTCCTGTTCCGCTTCTGCGAATTATTTTTCCGGGACCGAAAGTTGGATGCATCACATGAGTCCCCGCATGAAAGGGATCATCATCATATTCATATTGAAAATCGCCGGTGGAGGATTTAGAATTCTTAGACTGTAGGGGTTGCTTCCAATCATATTCAATTTTTTGATCGTAAGATGATGACTCATTCGTTGACGAATTCTTACGATCTTTTTGTCGAATAGTAGAACCGGATTCGGTTCGAACAATTCCCGGATCTACTTCATCCAAAAAACGAGATCGTGCCTGTCGATGCTCTTCCCCGAAGCGGTACCTCATTTTACTGAAACTGAAAAACAGGTGCTTTTCAGCCCGTGTGATTGCCACATAAAACAACCGTCGTTCCTCTTCGGTATTGGCTTCTTCACCATCTCGCGGACCCATTGGGAAAAGGTTCTCTTCTAATCCCACAATGAATACAGCTGGAAATTCCAGTCCCTTAGAGGCGTGGACAGTCATCAAGGTCACAGCCGGTTTATCCTCATCATATTTATCCGTATCTGTAATTAAGCTGATTTCCTGCAGAAAGTTAGCAAGATTTGGATTACTGTTATTTTGTTGGAAATAGGCAATAGCATTCTGAAGTTCGAGCACATTGTCTCTTCGAGTTAATGCTTGTGCACTATTTTCTTCAACCAGGGCTTTCATATACCCGCTCTGTTCCATCATTTTTTTCGTCACTTGCAGGATTGATGTGCCTGATTCGAGTTCATTTCTCAGGTTATTAATCATTTCAACGAACTCGCCAATTTTTGCTTTTGCCGGCTTGTATAGATCAGCCTCTTCAACATTTTGAATGATATTCCACACTTTTCGACGCTCTTTCCTGGCTTTTTTGAGGATATCATTCAGTGTTTTGTTTCCAATTCCCCGGCTCGGTTCATTGATAATTCTCAATAACGCCTGTTCATCTTCAGGATTCACAAGGAGCGTGAGGTATGAGAGTACATCCTTAATCTCTTTTCTCTGATAGAAGGAAAGTCCACCCACTAACTGATAAGCAATTCCTTTTCGCCGAAGTGCCTCTTCAAAAATCCTGCTCTGGTAATTCGTGCGATATAAAATTGCAAAATCGTTGTTTTGATAACCGTGTTGGAGCTTCAGGTTATTGATGTGATTAACAACCCTATTTGCTTCATCACGTTCATCAAAATTTTCAAGAAGAGTTACAGTGTCACCTTCATCGTTATCCGTCCAGAGTGTTTTTTCGATCTGTTTCTCATTTTGTTTTATAACTGAATCGGCGCATTGCAGGATATACTTTGTAGATCGATAGTTTTGCTCTAATGGTACCTCTGTAGCATCTTCATAATCATTCTTAAAATTTAGAATATTGGCAATATCGGCCCCGCGGAATGAATAAATACTTTGTGCATCATCGCCAACTACACAAATATTTTCATATTTATCCGCTAACAGCTTTGTCACTTTATATTGGGCATGATTGGTATCTTGATACTCGTCAATTAAGATATGTTTGAAGCGATCCTGGTACTTCTCCAACACATCCGGATGTTCCTGGAAAAGCTGAACCGGGCGAATCAACAGATCATCAAAATCCATCGCATTGGCCTGCATCAACCGGATCTGGTAGATCTCATAAATTTTTGCGGTGATATCATCCAGCGTACTGTGAACAAATCGTGACTGATAAGCACCGGGCAGAATCAGTTGATTTTTAGCATCGCTGATTTTACGATGAATGGTTTTCGGTTTGATCTCCCTCGGATCATAATTCAACTCTTTTAAAATGAGTTTGATAGCGTTCTGTGAATCAGTCGTATCATAGATTGAGAAGTTGGAATCAAAGCCAATTTTTTCAGCCTCAAACCGGAGAATTTTAGAAAAGATGGAGTGAAACGTCCCCATCCATAAACCGGAAGCTTTTTCACCAATCAGGTTCTGAATTCGCTCCTGCATTTCCCGAGCGGCCTTATTTGTAAAAGTCAGGGCTAAAATCTGTTTTGGCAGAGCATGGTGCTGCTGCAGGAGATATGCAATACGGTATGTCAAGACTCGAGTCTTCCCGCTACCGGCACCGGCAACAATCAAGAGTGGACCATGGGTATGAGATGCGGCTCGCCTCTGTTGTTCATTTAAATCCTTAAGAAAATCCGGCGGTGATTTTGGTTTAGATGACTCCGGCTGTAGCGTAAATTTTTGCATGAAATGTATGTAGCTTCGTATTGACTTCTGAAGTGTGTAAAACTACGAAAACTTACGGAAGGGTGAAGGTGGAATTTAAAACTATTACCGAAGAGACATTTTATTTTTCTTACCACTGAAAAGAATCGTTACCGACAATAGTTTCTGAATATATTTGATCTTTCAATCTACTGGAAAAAATACAATGTCTTATCCCTCCTCAATCAACAAAAGCTGAATATCCATCACATTATTTCCGGTGGGGCCAGTTTTGATATGTCCGCCAGCTTTTTCGAAAAAGTGATAACTGTTGTTATTGTCAATGAATTGGTCAGGATCTATTCCATTTGATTTTGCGTCTTGATAACTATTCTGATCAACCACTGCTCCTGCCATATCTGTGGGTCCGTCAATTCCATCCGTACCGGCGCTCAGGAATACGATCGATTGGTTAAATTCTTTGAGTTGTTTCGCCATTCGAAGAGCAATCTCCTGGTTTCGTCCGCCAAGTCCATCTCCGGTGACTTTTACCGTACTTTCACCAAAAAATATGAGTGCTTTTTTTCCTGAATTATCCTTGAGCTTTTTTTCAAGTTGATTCATAATGTGATCTTCAAATTCATCAACCAAACCCGACCATGTCGGTTCAATCAATGTGGTTTTATATCCATCTTGAATCAACATCTCTTTGGTTTGATGAGCTACCTTCGAAGCAGAAGAAACTATCCACTGTTGATGATTTCGAAGATCTTCTGTTTGAAGTGATCTTCCATTTTGTGCCTCGGCGTCCATTTTGTCTGCCAAATGATTTCTGACCTCATGGGGCAGATCATTCCAGACCATATATTTTTTCAGGACTTTGAAAGCTTTGTCGTAAGAGATCTCTTGCGGCGTGGTTGGTCCGCTTCCGATTGAGGCGAGTTCGTCATTCGGAACATCAGATATAACAAGATCCAACAGTGTGACATCATTAAAATAAGAAAGTAATCGCCCCCCTTTAACATCAGAAAGAGTTTTTCGAACGGTGTTCACTTCATGGATGTCTGCACCGGACTCAAGCAATATTTTATAGGTTTTCTGAAAATCCTCGATACTTAAATCATCATTGGGTTTGCAAAGCAGTGCAGAAGTTCCACCGGAAAGCAGATTGATCACAATCGAATCGTAGGGGATTTCTTTGATCAGAGAGAGCAATCTTTTTGTGGCATTTTCGCTATCCTCATCCGGCAGAGGGTGCGAGCCCTCCATCATCTCAATTTTCGAGGGTGATGTTTCTGTACCAGGCGGAGCAATAATGAAACCTTTCTCAAGATCCGGCCCTAAAATTTGTTCTATAGCTAATGCCATTGTAGGAGAAGCTTTTCCGGTCCCGATCACATAAATTTTCTGATCATCATTCAACTCAAACTTTTCATCATATACAGAAAGTACTCTGCTTTCTTTATTCCACTGAACAACATCAGGAAGAAATTCTCTTGGATTTACATTCTTCAAGACTGATTTAAAAAACTGAATAGCCTGTTGTTTCGGGTCCATCGTTGATGCTTTATCGTTTAAAATTGAGAAATCATCCGATGAGTCAGAAAGCTTTCATGTGTAAACTTTGACCTGTGTACTCATCAGATGACTTGTTTCAATGATGCCTACTAAATAAACGAAAATCAAAAAGAAAACAGTCAAAAAGTATTGTTGACTTCCGCTAATAATCAGCTTACCATGAGTTTAGCAACAGGTACCCGATTTATGATCGGGTTGAAAAGGGAATCCGGTGCCTTGTCTTCTGAATCCGTCGGCTGACGGAGAAGGATGGGAAATCCGGAACTATCCCCGTAGCTGTAAGCTCAATTATTGCTGGCCTTACGATGCCACTGTCCAGGCGGTTCGGGACGGGAAGGCAGCCAGCATTGAGTAAGTCAGAAGACCTGCCTGTTTGCCTTTAATTATTCAGGCTTTCGGAGGAAGAGCCGGGAATAGAGAATCATGTATGAAGATTCTATATATCCCCAACCTTTTTTCATCGGAAGCTCATCGGTTTAATTTTAAATACATTTATAAAAAACCATGAGCAAACAGTTCATAACTCTAGTAATTGGGGCTTTTTTGTGTGCCTCTTCACTTCAAGCACAAACCACATCTCAACAAGCGGATACAACTCTTCAATTTGAGGAGATCGTAATCCAAGCTTCTAAACTTCCCATTTCACCCCGGGAAACATCACGTCCTGTTACAATTATCGACCGGAAAGAGATAGAGGAAAGTTCGGGAAGTAATCTTGCACAATTGCTGCATGAGCAGAGTGGTATACGAATCAATAATTCGCAGGGCTCACCGGCAAATAACCAAGACCTTTTTTTACAAGGTGCCAGTACGGAGTATACGTTAATTTTATTGGATGGCGTAGCGGTCAGTGATGCGTCCGGGATTGGCGGTGCCATTGATTTGCGACTTTTGCCGCTTCAAAATGTAGAGCGGATTGAAATTTTGAAAGGAAATCAATCCACTTTATATGGCTCTAGTGCTCTTGCCGGGGTGATCAACATTATCACCAAAAGCACTTCAGAAAGCACCTTTCAACCCTCTGGGACTGTTGAATACGGAGCCTATAATTCGTTTAAAGGAGCGGG
This sequence comes from Rhodohalobacter sulfatireducens, assembly GCF_022012475.1. Lineage (GTDB taxonomy): Bacteria > Bacteroidota > Rhodothermia > Balneolales > Balneolaceae > Rhodohalobacter > Rhodohalobacter sulfatireducens. Next base: position 103,020 of record NZ_JAKLWS010000005.1, on the reverse strand, counting down.
TGATATCAGCGGATCTGTGAATGATGTGCTTAGTTATTCGTTAGGATACAATCATAAATCGAGCGATGGTATCAGTGCGGCGGCTACACCCAAAGGTTCAGACACTTTTCAAAACGATGGGTATTCACAAAATTCCTTCTATGTGAATGTGGCGATTGAGCCGGTAGAAGGATTGAAAATCAAACCATTTGTAAAGTATTCAGATTTTGAAGGAGATTACGACGCAGACGCCTTTGTGGATGCTTCCAATACATTTACAAATAACATGTGGAATCCCGGATTACAGGCAATTTTTGAAAGTGGTGATTTCAATATCAACTCAACCTATTTGATTACAGAGACCGAGCGCATTTTTTCGAGTGAATTTGGTGAGACAGCACTTGACGGGCGCTTTCAAAATTTCGACACATTCTTGAATTACCGTTTTAATCCAACCCTGAATATCATGGCCGGGATAAACTGGCAGGAGGGGCTGAGACCGGAAGATGAAGAGAATCAAATCTCAGAAATCTCCACTTCGTTTACCAGTCCCTATGGCACTCTACTCTTAGACGCGGGTAATGGATTACGTGCTGAAGCCGGATACAGGGCGAATATCCATTCCGAGTATGGTACAAATTCAACCTACAGTTTTTCCCCGTCGTACCAGATCAATAATAGTTTTAAACTTTTTGCTTCGATCGGTACCGGCTTTAAAGCGCCAACAATAGATCAGCTTTTTGGTCAGTTTGGTGCAAATCCGGACCTGGAGCCGGAAGAGAGCCGAAGCATCCAGGTGGGATTTGAGACTTACCTGTTAGATCAAAGTTTAAAAATCGAGACTCATTACTTTGATCGTGAGATTGACAATCTAATTGCATTCACTTCAAACGGATATATCAACCGGGATCGAGTGGAAACCCAAGGGGTTGAAATTCGAACAAACTGGCTTGCTACAAATGATTTAACGCTTGGCGCTTTTTATAACTACTTGGATGGAGAAACAATTACACTGAATGATGCGGGCGCTGAACAGTCCAGTATTGGTTTGATTCGATTGCCAAATCATAATTTTGGCCTGAATGCATCGTATCGTTTTGAAAATGGATTGTTGGTTAAAATTGATGGAGAGTTTGCCGGTGATCGGACCGATCTGTTTTTCAACCCCGCCAACAATTATACCTCCGAGGAGGTAAGTTTGGATTCATATGTGATTGCAAATTTATATGCCGAGTATGCGGTTTTTGATCGTTCATTTACAATTTTTGGAACTGTTCGAAACCTGATTGATTCAGACTTTACTGAAGTCTATGGGTATAACACCATGGGACTACATGCTAGGGCAGGAGTTCGGTTTACATTGTAATTTCTAAGATCCGCGAAGTTTCAGATACTTCGCGGATCTTAAACTTTAACTAGAGAATGTTTGAACATTAGTTCATCCAAATATAAAACGATTCTAAGCTGGAGCGGCGGAAAAGACAGTGCGATTACTCATCAAAGATTGTTGAAGAATAATCAGTATTCTGTTGAACGGTTGTTAGTTTCAGTGAATGAATCAACAAAACGTGTTTCAATGCATGGCGTTCGCGTGGAATTGATCGAGAGGCAGGCTGAGATTCTCGGTATACCAATCACTTACCTGAAGCTTTCTGCAAGTCCATCAATGGATGAGTACAATTCCCTGATGGAAAAGCAGATGCACAACTTAATGGAAGAGGGTTTCACTCATTGCGCATTCGGAGATATTTTCTTGGAAGACCTAAAGAAGTACAGAGAGAAGAATTTAGAAAAGGTTGGAATGAACGCACTTTTTCCAATTTGGGGAGAAGATACCGATAAGCTTGCTCACTCATTTATTGACGACGGATTCAAAGCTATTTTTGCCTGTGTCGAAAAAAAAAAGTCAGTTTCTGATTATGTAGGTGAGACATATTCAAAAGAGTTTTTGGATGAAATGACCGCAGAGATCGATCCATGTGGTGAAAATGGAGAATTCCACACATTTGTGTTTGGCGGACCAATTTTTTCTGAATCAATTCCACATCAAAAAGGAAAGATTGAGGATAAGGAGTATCCATCACCAAAAGGAGAGGGGAAGATGGTTTTTCGATTTTGTGATTTGGTTCTTGGTTAAGTCTAAACATGGTATGTCTGGATAAAGCCTCTGAAACAGATCGGATCAATCATTTAGTAGTCTAACCTGTAATTCATTTTAGCAAGAGACATACCATGTTTTTCATGCCTAAACCTCCCAAATTTCACATGGCTGGGATTCAAGTATCCTGCGATCATGCGTGGCAAGAGGATATTTTGCCAGGAGTGAAGTAGCGGTAATCAGTCTATCGGCCGGATCAGCAGGAAAGTCAGTCGGTAAATTTCGTTGTGCAAGTACAACGTCGATATCTACTGGTAAGATACTTATAAATAACGGGTTGGTGGCTTCGCGAATCCATGTTTGAAAGTTCGGCTGAAGAGATATTCGTTGTTTTCTTTCAAGCATTTCCGTCTCCCAAATCGTTACCCATGAAATTGAAAGTTCCTGTTTAGAAGCTTTAATATCGAGTCCTTTCATTTCTTGTGATGACAAATTTCCATCCCCCAATAACCACCAAAGCCAGATATGTGTATCCAGCAAAATCAATCCTTTTTGGGTTCATTCACACCAATAGAATGATTCCAATCGGGTCCGGAATATCCCTCGAAACCGGAATCGGAGGGGGAGAGGTTAGAAGCAGAACCTTTTCCTCGCAACTTTTCCCAGGGAGCTTTGGATATTTTCGGTGCAGAAGTGGCACTGTCAAATTCATTTTCGAGACTTCGAATGAAGAGCTCTTTCAGAGTAATATTCTCCTGGATAGCCTTCATTTTGGCTTTTTTCAAAATTTCATCCGGTAAATCAATCGTCGTTCGCATAAATACATATTAACATATATACATATTAATGCAAAATAAGAAGTCCGAAAAGAGTATTTGATCTATTTCCTGGAGAAAGGTGATCAATTTTCCTTTTTGATCAGGTGTAGAACTACTTTGGGATTAATTTTAGGAGAGAACTAAAGCTACAAATTTTTGGCAAAGTGATAACCTTCCCAATAAGCTTCACCAACTGCATTCCAATCAATAAATGCAATTGAAATGACAATAAACAGAATTGCCATCGGAACCAATATCTTCCTGTGTTCTTTAAACTTTTTGAAAGGACTTATCAACAGGAGTATAACACCACTTATAAGTGACAGGTCCAGAAAAATTTCAAGAATAAAATCAAACATGATGAATGAGTTATTTTAATATTCGAACCAACAAAAAAGTGAACCATTATAAATTTTGCAAGATAAAAAGCAGTTTTACAGTACTTTGATATCCTGCAAACTGCCATTTTCAATCTGAACGGTACGATTTGGGAATTTTCGAATCACCTCATAATCATGTGTCACCATCAACACACTCATCCCACGGTTGTTTATTTGATGAAGTAGTTCCATGATGGACGCACTGGCCTCGGGATCCAGATTTCCGGTCGGTTCGTCTGCTAAGAGAAGTCTCGGTTCGTTTGCCAATGCTCTTGCAATAACAACACGCTGCTTTTCTCCACCGGAGAGATCATCAGGCATCGCTTTCCTTTTGTGGCTCAATCCCACTAAGCCCAAAACTTCAATTACCCGCTGTTTGATGAATCGTTTTTTTTGGCCGGTTACCCGAAGAGCAAATGCTACATTATCAAATACGTTTCGGTCGGGTAATAATTGAAAATCCTGGAAAACAACCCCGAGTCTGCGCCTGAGATATGGAATTTTCTTATCAGCCAGATTCGAAAGATCGAAATCAGCCACTTTAACCAATCCTTTTGTCGGGTTTACATCTTTATAAATCAGCTTGAGAAACGAGCTTTTTCCGGCACCAGTTCTGCCAATCACGTAGCAAAACTCCCCCACGTCAAGCGAAAAGTTAATGCTATCTAATACCGGTGTCCCGTTATAAGCCACCGACACATCCGTCATCTGTATTACTTCGTTGCTCATTTCAGCACCATTGTAACTCTTAAACTTTTTTTGTGAGCTGGTTTTAGTTCAAAACCATCATAAGCCTGGACAACTTCAAAATCAGTTTTTTTTATGATTGACTGAATATCATCGAGAGTATAAATCTTTTGCTGATGCTGCTCTTCAAATTTTTCAATGATATCTCCGTTGGTTTCATCCAGTTTTTCGATATGGAAACGGTTGGTGTGAATACGTTCCTTGGCGTTAAACGAACTTTCCCGGTGATATCGATATTCACCATCAATCGTTTTTGACTCATTATTTAGGAAGCGAATGGCTTTGCGCGAATTTCGCGGAGTGGTAAAATCGTAAACAAAGATTCCTCCGGGATTCAATATGTTCTTCACTTCTTTATGAAGTTGTATGATATCTTCTTTGGTGTGGAGGTAATTGAGACTGTCGAACACCATATAGATCACGTCAAAGGATCTCTCAAAGGAAAGATTCAGAAAATTCATGGTCTGAAAATTGATCTCGGAATTGGCCTTGGCTGCTTTCTGCCTGGCAATGCGGATCATGTCGGGTGAGCCATCAGTTGCAGAAATTTCATAACAATCGAGTTCTTCGAGTGAAAGTGCAATCGTACCGGTTCCACAGGCCAGTTCAAGAATAGAGCGGGCGGTTGGTTGATGCATCAGGATAATCTCGTCGATGTAATCAGCCCAGGTTTCGTAGTCCACATCCGCCATAACGATATCATAAATATCGGCAAGGACGGAATAGGTTGGTTTTTCTTTTAATGTAAGCGTCATTTATGATTTTCGAATTCGATTTTGTGCCATCATTGCAGCCATTTGGTACGCTGACTGAAACGAATGCATATCGGCAATATTTTTGCCGGCAATGTCAAAAGCCGTTCCATGATCGGGTGAAGTGCGTATAATCGGTAAACCTGCTGTAAAATTAACACCCTCGCCAAATGTAAGTGTTTTGAAAGGTATTAATCCCTGGTCGTGATACATAGCAAATGTTGCGTCAAAATGTTCGTGCATTCCATTTCCAAAATATCCATCGGCTGCATAAGGGCCCACAACATTGAGGCCCTCGGAAGATAATTCATCAAGGGCGGGGCGGATAATATCAATCTCCTCTTTTCCAATCACACCACCATCTCCGGCATGAGGATTCAACCCCAAGACAGCAATTTTGGGTTCATAGATGCCAAAATCTACTTTCAAACTTTTTTGAAGGATTCTCAGGTTACGCTGAATAATACCCTTTGTAATCGATCTGGAAACATCTTTTAATGGAATGTGGATCGTTGCCAATGCCACACGCAGAATTTCGCTGGCTAAAACCATCACTACTTCTTCAGTTTTGGTTTTTTCAGCAAGAAATTCAGTATGCCCGGGGATATTGTATCCCGCTAAATTGATCGACTCTTTTGAGATTGGGGCGGTTACCAGCGCATCTGCCTGTTTATTCATACAAAGCTCAATCCCCTTTTCAACTGCTTTCATGGCCATTTTTCCGGCTAGATTTGAGATTTCACCGGGATTAATCTCAAAATTTGAACTCTCATTCAGATCCAACAGGTAAACATTTCCATTTTCGAGTGAATCCTTTTCTGAAAATCTTCTGATTGGCAAATGTATATCACAGATTTCAGAGTAATATTCCACAACTTTACCACTCCCGACCAGTACAGGAATTGAATTTGAGAGGTCATATTGCTTTAAAAATTTCAGAATAACCTCCGGACCAATTCCATTGGGGTCTCCCATACTTATGGCAATTACCGGTTTTTTCATGGCCGAATAATAGAAAGATCAACGGTCAGGAAAAAATATTTTGCCGATAGCTGAGAATGAGACATTGTATTTTTTCAAATCATCAAGACATGTCTTCGTATAAAATAACTTCAGTTCAGATTTTAAGATATGAATGGTATTAAAAATCCAATGTCTGATAAGTGTTCTAATCTACGACTGCTGCTCTGAAATCAGTTTAAAATCTCCAAATCCGGTTGTTGCTTCAAAAATGAGTGTTTTATCCGGGTACTCCCAAATTTCGCGGGTTGGGGCATTGGTAGGCATTCGCCGGTCGACTTGATCCGGGGGACCGTATAATATGTAAGCTCTTCCCTGATCGGTATTATAACCCGGAACCTGCAGTGACGAGAACTCCTCATATGCATGATCGATCCGATTATAATATTCGGTCATCAACTCATTAAATTCAGTATCCGGGGTAGGATCTCGTTGTGCCCAGAACTCCCTGAATTTTCTTTCACGTGCCGAGTTGGAACCTGAATTTAGTTCCCGAAGCTGTTCATCATTTACAATAAAACGAAGCATATCAATGGCAACATCCAGGTTGTAAAGGCTAACCGGCATATCCAACCACTGAGACCGAATTCTCTTTTCACCAATCACCTCATCCGAGTTATTATTCTCAAGTGCAAGTTTATAAATAGAGTTTTCGAAATCTCTGTTTGGAATCTGAACATATGCGTAACTGCTGCCCTCACCGGAAATCTCAGCCCGAAAACCTATTTCTCCATTTTCATTTCTAAAATTAACATTATTGAGTTGTATGATATTTTCTGAAGAAATTTCTACAGAATGCCGGAGTTCTTCTGAATCTGCATTAGCACCTCCGGTTAATCGATATAGGTTCAAACTTAGCTGATTCGGTTCAGCGTCAGAGGGGATTTGAATCAAAACGCTGTAATCTTCTCCATAAAGAATATTATCCCCATAATTCAAAAAAGTGGCAGAAAACGAAGATTGGCCGCTTTGAAATGATTTTAACAAGATGAAATCCGGATCTTCAGTACCGTCAACTCCATTCACAGTTAGATTTCTTCTGGGGTTTGGCCTGTCTTGTCTTGAGGACCTGTTTCCCTGAGCAACCGGTAATTCCGGGCGAGGAATTTGCAGTTCATAATGATATTGACCGGTACTCAAGGGAGTGCTCATCATACCCTGGAAGTAATCAGTTCTCGATTGGGTTTTTTCGTAAGAATCAACCCAAAGAGTATCTTGCCAGTTATCTCTGAGTACAGATATGGGTATCTGTGACGAATTCCTTGATTTTGAAGCTGGTCCTTCAAAAATCTCAAGTCCAATTTGGATGTCAGCATAGTACTCAGCATCAGAAGTTGGTTTTTCCGTATTTATGCCAGCTTTCATAAATGGCACAGAGTCGTAGTCTATGCGGAACAGAAAGGCAAATTGAGAAGTACTGTCACTAACCGGAAAGGAAACATGATCGAAATAGGAATGTGGCCTATCCGTTCGCATCAATAATGCTTGATAAGCGGTGTTTCGTCGCTGATCTTGACGTTGTTGTCCGTAAAGGCTTGATGTTAGCAGGCAAAGAAGCAGGACCAGGGTAGATATTTGTTTTATCATTTTAAATAGTTTTGTGTAATGATATACTTCATTTATAACGCATTCAGCAGTTTTTATTTTACCACATTGGAACGTGTTTTGCACAATCGGTATAATCAACTCATAAAAGTAATCTAATATCAAGCATAATGAAAGAAGATTGGTTCCCGGAGCTTATCAATACATTAGAAAAAGAGAAAGAAAAAATTGAGAAAGGAGGTGGCCCTGAACGCATTGAGAAAGAGCATAAAAAGGGAAAAATGACGGCAAGAGAGCGCATCAACTTATTGCTGGATGATATTTCTCAGTTCGATGAACTCGGTATTTGGGCCGCTTATGAGATGTATGAAGAGGAGGGAGGTTGTCCCTCGGCAGGAGTTGTGACAGGAATTGGATCGGTGAGCGGAAGGAAATGTATGATTGTTGCGAACGATGCAACAGTAAAGGCCGGTGCCTGGTTTCCTATGACCGCCAAGAAGAATTTGAGAGCCCAGGAGATTGCCCTCGAAAATCATCTGCCAATTATCTACCTGGTGGATTCTGCCGGAGTTTATCTGCCCATGCAGGATGAGATTTTCCCGGACAAAGAGCATTTCGGACGAATTTTTAGAAATAATGCTCAGCTGAGTGCGAAAGGAATTCCACAAATTGCAGCAATAATGGGGAGTTGTGTGGCAGGTGGCGCTTACCTGCCAATTATGAGTGATGAAGCATTGATTGTGGATGGAACGGGTAGTGTATTCCTGGCCGGCAGTTACCTTGTAAAAGCAGCCATTGGTGAAGATGTCGAGAATGAAACACTTGGGGGTGCTACAACCCACACAGAAATCAGTGGTGTGACAGATTATAAAATGGAAGATGACTCGGAATGCATTCTTACAATTCGTGATTTGATAAGTAAGCTTGGACCGTATGAAAACGCTGATTTTAATAGAAAAGATGCTGTTCAACCTGAATTTAAAATGGAAGATGCATTGTCTGGTTTTCCGCAAGACAGAAGCAAGCCGTATGATATAATACCGATCATCAAGTCGGTGGTAGATGCGAACAGTTTCACGGAGTTTAAGAAAGGATATGGTCAAACACTCATCACCGGCTATGCACGAATTGATGGCTGGAGTGTGGGAATTGTGGCAAATCAAAGAAAAATCGTGAAGAGTAAAACCGGAGAGATGCAGATAGGTGGAGTTATATACTCCGATAGTGCTGACAAAGCCGCCCGTTTTGTAATGAACTGCAATCAGAAAAAGATCCCAATACTTTTTTTGCAGGATGTAACAGGTTTTATGATTGGCAAACGAAGTGAGCACGGCGGAATCATCAAAGACGGGGCAAAAATGGTCAATGCCGTTGCAAATTCCACCGTGCCTAAGATTACAGTAATAATCGGGAACAGTTACGGTGCCGGAAATTATGCAATGTGCGGCAAAGCTTATGATCCACGATTTATCTACGCATGGCCCACAGCTCAAATTGCCGTGATGGGCGGAACCCAAGCGGCCAAAGTGTTGACCCAAATAAAGATCTCATCACTTGAAAAGAGGGGAGAGGAGATTACGGATGATGAAAAAGCCGAAATTCTTAAAGAAATTAAAGATCGCTATGATAAACAGACGGATTTTAAGTACGCCGCAGCCCGGCTTTGGGTCGATGATATCATCACACCTCAAGAGACTCGTAAGAAAATTTCAAATGCGATTGAATACGCCAATCACAACCCTGATATCCCTGAATTTAAGACCGGAGTGATTCAGGTATAGGATAAGAGAGACATAGTATTTTTTCTTGCCAGTCAGGAATTTGTTGCTGTTTTCGTATATAGTTATAGCAACATACTTTTAGCTAGTACTAAAAAATACCATGTCTTAAAGAATAGTTCGTGGCTCTATTTACAAATTTTTTACGTTTTTTCCTTGAACCTGTACAAATCTTTTCATAATTCGTGCCAAACTTAAAACCGAAACATGTTTCTATGAAAATGATCTACTACTTGTCGGTGGCACTCGTTATAAGTTGCTTATCGCTGCCGGAATCAATTTTTGCCCAAAGCCCACCAGCTTACGCTTTGGAAAATGTAACAATTCATAAAAGTGACGGATCGGTTATTGATTCGGGCACAATTATTTGGCGTGATGGAATCATTGAATCTGTCGGTTCAGATATTGAAATACCATTTGATGCCTATTCCGTCATCGATGGTGGAGATTCACTCCACGTTTACCCGGGATTTATTGACGGACTCGGAACCTGGGGAAGCCCGGAGCCGCCGGAACGCCCTGAGCAACCTGATGATCCCGGCAATCCGGGGTACGATCGTGCAGGAATTCAACCCGACCGATCTGCGGGAGATCACCTGGACGCCTCGGGGAATACTTTCACAGATGTAATGAAAACAGGTATCACTTCGGCAAACCTTGGTCTGAAAGGATTTATGCTAGCTGGCCAGCCGGATCTATATTTTTTAAATGGCGAGGGTACTCCGGATCATCTGTTAAAAGAATCAACCGGCTATCAATTTGCATTGGAGGGAGCTGCCGGAGGGTGGTTAAGCCGAGCGTACCCTTCGACAACTATGGGGGTAATGGCCCAGTTTCGTCAGCTCATGTACGATGCAACAGCTCTGCAAGATCACATCCAATATTTTGCAGACGCTGACGGAACTATTCAACCTCCTAAAAGAGATGGGGTTTTAGAATCTCTTTTTCCTTTAATAAATGGCGATGCTCATCTTTACGCCAGTGTAGATTCACCTGAAGGTTTTGAGCGAGTTATGATTCTGAATAATGAGTTCGGCCTGAATGTAATCATTATATCTGGTAAATCGGTGCATTACAAAGCGGATGAACTTGGTGAGATGGGGATTCCGGTATTGGCTTCCATTGAACTCCCCGAAAAACCCGACTGGATGAAGGAGGATGAAGACAGCGATACCAATGAACCTGGATCTGAGGAAGAGGAGCGATACAGAGAACGCCAGGCTGAAGCATATAAAGCTGCGGCTGAAAATATTCGAACTCTGCTCGACGAAGAGGTAAGCGTTGGATTTGCAAGTGCAGGGCTCGATGCAGATAAATTGCATGAACATCTTCGCGCATTGAAAGAGGAGGGAGGCCTTAGTGAAGATGAAATTCTTCAGCTTCTAACCGTAAATACCGCAGAAATTCTGGAGATCAGTGAAACACTTGGTCAGTTGGATATAGGCTTTAATGCAAGTTTTGCAGTATTTAATTCACCGTTTTTGGAAGAGGAATCAGCTGTGAAAATGGTCATCTCAAATGGAGAGGTTCATGAATTTTAAACAGAATATTTTATCGGATACAATGTTTGAACGAAAATCTATTTATTGGAACAGATTGAAAACAGTAATCGGACTGTTCAGTTTCATGGTTGTTTTTGTGAGCGGCCAATTTGATAAGGCTGCTGCTCAGGAAACAGATTCGGTTCTGATTGAAAACGGAACGGTGATTACCATTACCGGAGAAAATCTTGAAAACACGGATGTTTTGATTCAAGATGGAATCATCACAGAAATTGGTGATAACATAGATGCGCCGCGGGGAGTCAACCGAATTGATGCAAGCGGCAAATATGTGATGCCCGGAATCATCGATGCGCACTCTCATCTGAATGGTGTAAATATCAATGAAGCAACGGCTCCGGCAACTCCACAAGTAACCATGAAGGAATCGATCGATCCAAACGAAGTAAGGATCTATGCTGCATTGGCCGGTGGAGTGACCACCATCAACTTGATGCATGGATCAGCTAACGTTATTGGAGGACGAAATGCAACGCTGAAATTGCGGTATGGACAAGATCAAAAGGGATTGATGTTTGAAGATGCACCTCAAACCATAAAATTCGCACTTGGTGAGAATCCGATGCGTGTGCACGGTGAGGGTTCCGGAATTCATCCAAGTACCCGAATGGGAGTTGAAATGGTGATTCGGGAGTATTTTGATGCTGCCATCGACTATCGAAGAAACCGGACTGAATACCTCGCCGCTAAAGAAGAATATGACCGAACAGGCGAAGGAGTTCCCCCCATACCTGTTGCAAAAAATCTGAGGCTTGAGGTTCTAGCCGATATAATTGAGGGTGATATTTTGGTTCACTGCCACTCTTACAGGTCCGATGAAATCCTGATGCTCGCGCGTGTATTCGAGGATTATGGTGTGGAGAATTATACGTTCCAACACGCTAACGAAGCCTTTAAGGTAGCGCCCGAACTTGCCGAATATGGCGCTCATGCATCCGTTTTTTCCGATTGGTGGGCATACAAATTTGAAGTCTATTACAGCACAGCTTACAACGCATCTATTTTGAATGAAAATGGCGTGGTGACGAGTATAAATTCCGACTCTGATGAATTGATTCGACACCTGAATCACGAAGCTGCAAAGACCATTCGATATGGCAATAGTTCAGAAAGTGATGCATTAAAAATGATTACAATTAATCCGGCTATTCAGCTCGGAATTGATGAGCATGTCGGCTCTATTGAAGAAGGAAAACATGGTGATATCTCCATATGGAGTGGCCATCCATTAAGCATTTACAGTGTTAATGAAATGACTCTTATTGATGGAAAAGTGTATTTCGATCGTGAAAATGACGCCGATGATATGAGGTTAGATCGTGCTATCAATGCCACTGAAGATTACGAGGATACACGATCCGTGGAGATACATAACTCAGATGGAAGAGATACAGATGCCTGCATGCAAGATCTGTTTATGCTTTTTGATTCGCAGGAAAACCGGCAGGCACTTCAACAGGAATTCCACAATCATACTAAATAACCAGTTCAATGAAAAAAGCAGTTCTAGTAACGATTACATTTTTATGCATGGGCGTTCAAATATTATTCGCCCAGATCACAGAAAAACCTGAATTTGGAAAATTTGCCATCACGAATGCCACAATTCACACCGTAACTAACGGCACAATTGAAGGGGGCATAGTTTTGATTGAGGATCACACCATTACCATGGTAGGCGAAAACGTTAAGATCCCAACTGATTATCAAGTGATTGATGCATCCGGTAAGCATGTTTATCCGGGTTTTTTTGATGCCAACACCCGCCTTGGACTTGAAGAAGTTGGATCCATTGACCTTACACAGGATTTTAACGAAGTAGGTGATTTTAATCCACATATGATGGCATTTACTGCTGTGAACCCCAATTCAGTAGCCATTCCAGTTACACGTGTCAATGGCATCACGAATGTTGTTTCAATTCCATCGTCTGGTGGGATTGCAGGGAAAGCAGCATTGCTTGATCTCTGGGGTTATACGCCAGATGATATGGCGATGGAGCGATCAGCGGGACTTCATATCGAATGGCCGTCAGCGCTTAAAGGCGGTTTTTGGGATGACAGATCCGATGAAGAGGTTCAAAAAGAGTACGAAGAGGAACTAAAAGAACTAAACGAATTTTGGAAAGAAGCAGTGTTCTATAATGAAATGTGGCGACAATATGACCTCGATCCGGAAGGCCGGAAGCAACCTGATAAAAACATTAAAATGGAAGCGATGCGGGAAGTTGTGAATGGTGAGGTTCCGGTAATTATTTCCGTGAATCATGAAAAAAACATCAAAAATGCGCTTGAATGGACAAACGATAAAGAGGAGATTCATTTCATATTTACAGGTGTAAATGAAGGATGGAGGGTAGCCGAAGAGTTGGCTGAGGCCGAAATACCGGTTGTTACTACAAGCCTGTACAATATTACCCGCGATTATGATAATTACCAGCGGCCTTATCAAAATGCCGGTTTAATGGCAGAAGCCGGAGTGAAAGTGATGATCTCTACCGGTGAGGGCGTCGAGAACGTAAGAAATGTTGGATTTCATGCCGGATATGCTGCAACGTATGGAATGGGTAAAGAAGAAGCGCTGAAAGCAGTGACAATTCATCCGGCTGAAGCTTTTGGTGTGGCAGATGAGCTTGGAAGTATTGAAGAGGGCAAAAAAGCCAACCTGTTTATTGCTGACGGTGATCCGTTTGAAGCACTGACAAAGATCGAACATGTATTCATTAATGGCTACAAAATCCCAATGACCAGCCGCCACGATCAACTCTTTGAGCAGTTTTTAGATCGGGATGCGGTGAATCGGTAATTCGTATTAGACATGGTATTTTTTCTTGCCAGCAGAAAGTTTAATCTTGAACGTGAGTCTGGAAATTAAAAGGAGTTCTGAACCAGAAAGAAAAATACCATGTCTTTTACTTGCCTTATCGATGAATATTTGAGCACTGAATCCGTTTTGTTATAATTTTAAAAGCTTTCAAACAAAATGATCGGTCATGACAACTGAAGAAAGGAAAGAGAAATTACTGAATAAAATCCATCAGATTCCATTTAATAGATAAGCAGTTCAAACTTTTCTATAGAGCTGAATCGAACAGAATAATAGTTCTTCGATTTTGGGATTTACGTCAGGACTCTGAATTATTGAATATCTAAATCAATGTATTCGAGACATGGTATTTTTTCTTATTAGCACAGCATTTCTTTTTGATTTTAATGCACAACTGAAAAAGGTCTTTAGAAGGGCAAGAAAAATACCATGTCTTTTTCTGCTCAACTCACCGACTGCATCAATAATGCACAAAAGTACGCAGCATATGTACCCAAAGCATATCCTAAGACAGCAAGCAGAACTCCAACTGGAGCGAGAGCCGGATGAAACGCAGAAGCCACAATGGGTGCCGAAGCGGCTCCACCAATGTTTGCCTGGCTGCCAACGGCAGTGAAGAAGAAGGGGGCTTTGATAAGTTTTCCAACGGAGAGAAGAAGGATTATATGAATAAGAATCCAAACAGCACCAATCACGAAAAATCCGGGGGCATCAAGCATGGATGAGATATCCATCTTCATGCCGATGGTCATCACCAAAATGTAGATAAAAATACTCCCAATTTTTGAGGCTCCGGCCCCTTCCAATTCCCGAACTTTTGTAAAAGAGGCAATCAGCCCACCCGTGGTGGCAACGACAATGATCCAGAAGAAAGCTGAATCGAGGCTAAACTGCCTGAGAAGCGGGGCATTTTCCCTTATCCAGGGAGCTATGATATCACCGGCAAGATGTCCCAATGCAGTAATAACAAACGCAATCGCTCCCAATTTTACCAGGTCTAAAAAGGTAGGTACTCTCGCAATACTTGCCCTGTACTCTTCAATACTGTTTTTTAACTCGGTGATGGCAGTAGAATCTGCTTTGAACCAACTGTCTACCCGGTCAGACATTCCAGCGCCGTAGAGTAAAAAAGCCATCCATATATTCGCAACGATGATATCGACGGTAACCATGGCACCGAAGAGTTCATCACTGGGATCGAAAATTTCGTACATGGCCGCCTGGTTCGCTCCACCGCCAATCCAGCTTCCTGCAACAGTTGAAAGGCCCCGCCAAACGGCTTCGGGGCCGGCACCGCCAACTACTTCGGGATTAAAAAAACCAACAATAATAATGGCCAGCGGACCACCAATTAAAATTCCTACAGTACCCGTTACAAACATAATGATTGCTTTCGGCCCCAAATTTAAAATCCCTTTGAAATCGATACTCAAAGTCAGGAGAACCAAACATGCCGGCAACAGATACCGGGAAGCAACAAAGTAAAGATTCGATTCGGCTTCATTTACTATTCCAAAAGTGGTTAATAACGACGGAATGAAATAGCAGAGAAGCAGTGCGGGAACAAATGTGTAAAATTTTTGCCAGAATGGATGGTCGCTGTGAGAAGTGATAAAAATAATGGCAAGAATAGCCATCAAGATTCCAAATATAACAGCATCGTTTGTAATCAGCGCAGCAACTGGAAATAGCATTGTAGATAATCATTATTTTAAATTAATCAGCTGGCTGAAAATCATTATAAATCAGGTAAAATTCACCTTATAATTCAGTTACTGTTTGTGGGTTGTTGTTAGTTGTCAGTTGAATTGAAAAAAAAATGTGAATAAACCCCAGCTGGCGCAAGTCTTCAGACTTGTGACCTTCGATAAAGGGCACTAGAGAGTCAACTATGCTTAAGCTTCGTTGACCAAGGACGCTTGCTCCAGCACAATATTCGATCAACACAGAACATCAAAACACAAACCACAAACAACGAACCACACACAACAAACAAATTGAGTATGAAAGAAAAGATCAAAATTGCATCAGGACAGGGCTTTTGGGGCGATTTACCGAATGCACCAATCCACCAGGTTAAAAGAGGAGAGATTGATTACCTGGTGATGGATTACCTTGCGGAAGTAACGATGTCTATCATGCAAAAGCAGCGGATGAGAAATGAGAAATATGGCTATGCCCGAGATTTTGTAGATGTGATTGAAGCAACACTTCAGGAGATAAAACATGAAGGGGTCAAGGTCATCTCCAACGCGGGCGGCGTGAATCCAAATGCGTGCAAAGATGCTATTCTGGAAGTTGCTGAAAAGGTCGGGCTCAGTGGCTTAAAGATTGCAGTTGTGGATGGAGACGATATTCTTCCTAACCTGGATAATTTGATTGAAGCTGGTCATCAGCTAAAGAACATGGAGACAGGAAAGTTAATCAAAACTATCAAGGAAGACCTTCTCAGTGCAAATGTTTATTTTGGGTGTCGCCCGATTGTAGAAGCTCTGAAAGAGGGGGCGGATATTGTAGTTACGGGGCGTGTTACGGATACCGGTTTAACACTGGCTCCAATGGTGTATGAATTCGATTGGGATCTTAAAAATAATGATCTGATGGCAGCAGGAACGGTTGCCGGACATATCATTGAATGTGGAGCACAAGTAAGTGGTGGAAATTTTACAGATTGGGAAACAGTGGATGATCTGGTAAATATCGGATTTCCGATCATTGAGGCAAGGCCGGATGGGTCGTTTTTTGTAACCAAGCACGCAGGAACCGGTGGGCTTATCTCAGAAATGACAGTAAAAGAACAGCTATTATATGAAATTGGTGATCCAAAAGAGTATATCACACCAGATTGTATAGCAGATTTCACCAGCATACAGATTAAACAAGATGGTAAAGATCGAGTAAAGGTTTGGGGGATTAAAGGACGTCCTGAAACACCAACATATAAAATTTCGGCAAGTTATACGGATGGATATAAACTTTCATCTACGTTGGTATACAGTTGGCCGGATGCTCTCAAGAAAGCTCAAAAAGCTGGTGAGATTCTTCTAAAACGTGCTGAAAATCTCGATTTAAAATTCAGAGCTACAAATGTTGATTTTATAGGTGTGAATGCATGCAGTGAGGATGTGTCTGAGTTTAATAAAGATCAATCTGATTTGAATGAGGTTCAGTTGCGAATATCTGTTCATGGAGATTCTAAAGAAGATTTGGATCGGTTTGGAAAAGAGATCGCCCCGTTAATATTAACGGGGCCAAGCGGTGTAACTGGCTTTGCAGGCGGACGGCCAAAAGCAAGTGAAGTTGTTGCCTACTGGCCGGCACTTCTATCAAAAGAGGCTGTCGAGCCTCAAGTAAAATTATACGAGGTATAGACTTTAAACAGCTGGAAAGATTTTAGAAAAGATATATGAATCAAAAAAGATAAGAAGTAGAGTGAATCATTCATTAACTTCCGCACCACAGTATTAAATCTAATTTCATCCAAAAAGAATTTAGCATAAAGTATGGTTATTGGAATTATCGGAGCGGGACTTTCCGGTTTGACGGCCGGCCGAATTTTAGCAAAAGCGGGGCACGAAGTAACAATTTTTGAAAAAAGCAGGGGATATGGTGGCAGAATGGCAACTCGATATGCCGGCAAAAATCTGGCATCAAAAGTGGATCATGGACTCTCATACTTTGGCGTAAAATCCAATGAATTTCGGGAATTCACGGCTGAGCTATTAGATAAGGGATTGATTCAAACATGGGGAGATAATTTCGCAGCCTACGATGGGGAAAAAATTCTCGATTCAGCTCCAAATCAATCCACTGAGGCACTTTATACCTCTACAGTGGGAATGAATCAAATTGGAAAATATCTGAGCCGGTGGGTCGATATCCGTACGAATACGAAAGTGGGGGGTCTAACCTACTTTGGAACGAATCGATCCAAAAAAAGATCATGGATGATGAATCTCACATCCAGTGATACCTTTGAAGCTGATGCCGTGATTATTGCACTTCCCGCACCACAGGCATATGGAATAATCTCATCAACGATCGATGAAACCAATACACTGAAGATTGTTCGTCAGATTGACGAGGTTTCTTACCAGCCCTCATTTTCCTTGATGGCGGGATACGGAGATGAAGAAGTACCGGAGTGGGAAGGGCTGATTTGCAGAAATAGTTCGCTTGAATTTATTTCCAATGAAAAATTAAAACGAGATACCCAGGAAACATCATTTGTTCTTCATTCAACCGCTGATTTTGCAAGAGAACATCGAACCAGTGATGAGGAAATAGTCACTAAAAAAATGTTGGGAGAATTTGCAAAAATTTCCGGAGGATGGGCTTCCAACCCTAAGTGGCAGCAGTTACATTTCTGGCGATACAGCCGTGCTCAAAAAGTAATCAACAGACCCTATTTGGAGCTGGAAGATGAAGATGCACCCCTTGCTCTTATTGGTGATTACCTGGGTGGTAATACAGTTGATGATGGCTACCGTTCAGGATATTTGTTGGCGAATGACTGGGCCAATAAATTCTGAATGAAATTACAAACAGGTTCGTTTTCCAAATATGAAAAAAAGCGAAAGGACTTGTAAACAACCCCTGATTTGGATTCTTTCAAAAAACTTAACCGTTATTTAAAAAAATATAAGTGGATTCTCCTTCTTGGAGCACTTTTTCTAACCGGATCCAATTTTTTTCTTATCTGGATTCCGGTGCTGATCCGTCGAACGATGGATCGTATTGAACAGCTGGGAGCTGAACGTGCTGGCGAGTTTGATTCAATGATGAACATACTCTTTTCGAGCGAAGCTGGAGAAATTCTTGCCTATAATTCTTTACTGCTGGTTGGAACCGTACTTTTGTATGGGATTCTTCTTTTCGCAACACGCCAAACTTTGATTGTAAGTTCACGAAAAATTGAGTTTGATATTCGTAATCGTGTGATGGACAAACTTCTGGTGCTTCCTCAGCGATATTTTGCAGCGAACTCATCAGGAGAAATTTATACACGGTCTACCGAAGATGTAGCACGTGTTCGTGAATATTTTGGCCCCGTATTGATGTATACCATCAATACATTTACACGTGCCGGTTTTATCATTGGTATGATGATCATTGTAAATCCCACACTCACTTTTTGGGCGTTGCTTCCACTACCTTTTTTATCTGCCTTTGCCTATTGGGTGAGCGGTTACATCAATAAATACCAGGTAATCATCCAGGAACAGTACTCCAGGATTGCGGGTAAGGCAAATGAAGCTTTCAGCAGTATCCGTCTGATTAAAGCGTACAATCGGCAGGCATATGAACAGCAAAAGTTTGAAAAAGAGAGTGATGATTACCGAGTAAAAAAGCTTCGCCTCGACTTAGTTGAATCACTTTTTCATCCAACTCTTAATCTTTTGATTGGCCTTTCCGTTGTAATTGTAGTTTGGAAAGGTGGAATGATGGTGATTGACGATGCCATAACAATAGGAAATATCGCTGAATTTGTTATTTATGTAGCTTATTTAACCTGGCCGGTAGCTGCTTTAGGGTATACGGTGAATACATTGCAAAAATCACTGGCATCCTGGGAACGTATCAACAATCTGCTCTCAGAACCGATTGAAATTCGTGATAAAGAAGGATCGTTTGCAAAACCACTTTCTGAGATAAAAGGAGAAATTGAGTTCCGGAATGTTAGTTTTAAATATCCGGGTTCAGATGAATACGCTATAAAAGATCTGAATATGAAAATTACCGCCGGTAGTAACGTTGCTATCGTAGGCAGAACCGGAGCTGGTAAGACAACACTAGTAAATTTAATTCCGCGGTTATTTGATCCAACAGAGGGCGAAATTCGAATTGATGGGGTCAATATTAAAGAATGGAGATTGCGGAATCTCAGAAAAGTGATTGGTTATGTTCCGCAGGAAACTTTCTTATTTTCAACAACGGTTAAAGAAAATATTGCATTTGGTGCTGAAGATGCATCAATGAAACAGATTGAAGAAGCGGCTGACAGTGCACAGGTGTTGCAGAATATTTTGGATTTTGAGAAAAAATTTGAGACACTTGTGGGAGAAAGGGGAATTACTCTTTCAGGCGGACAAAAACAAAGGACAGCAATCGCCCGGGCAATTATAAAAAAACCCGGTATCGTAATTTTTGATGATTCGCTCAGCGCCGTTGATACAAAAACAGAAGATGCCATATTGGAGCATCTTAGGGTGGAACTTGCACACGTTACTACGGTTATGATATCGCACAGAATTTCTACAGTTAAAAACGCCGATACAATTTTTTATATTCAAAATGGTTCAATTATAGAATCCGGTACTCATGATGAATTAATAGAAGTAGAAGGACGTTACTCAGACATGTACCGTAAACAACTACTTGAACAAGAATTGGCTCAAATATAAAACACAAAAACGGGGACCTTTTGTTTGAACGGCAAAAGCCCACAAAAACATACGGGAGATAAACAATGATTATTGTACCCTTAGGTGTTGCCTCTGCAACGCCAACTGCAACCAGACACTTACCATCCGTTGCACTTTGGAGAGAAGGAGATGTACACCTTTTCGATTGTGGTGAAAACGCTCAAATGAGGATGTTACAGGCCGGGCTCAAACGGTCCAAGATCGAAAACATCTTCATCACCCACTTCGATGTAGATCACTTCTCAGGAATTATAGGACTTCTTTCCACTCTGCAACTACAACGACGAGATAAATCTCTGAAAATCATTGGTCCTAAAGGGGTCAAAGAGTATGTTGAGTGGAACCTGAACTTTGCAAATGTAGATCTCAATTTCGAAATCAGTTTTGTTGAAGTAGAAGAAGGTTTTGAAGAGGAGCGGGTCGTAGATGAAGATGAATATTATGTAGAAGCACGGCCTCTGAATCATTCTACATTCTGTATTGGGTATCGTTTCCAGGAAAAAGACAAACCCGGGAAAGTAGATGCCGAGAAGGCCGAAGCTATGGGCATCACCGAAGACGCTCAGTATAAGGCATTGAAAGCCGGTGAAGATGTAGAGCTGGAAGACGGCACTATTGTCAAATCGTACGATATTGTGGGGCATCCGCGACCCGGAGACAGCTTTGCTTACGTTACTGATACAAAATATTGCCCCAACGCTGTGAAGCTTGCCATGAATACAAATATCTTGTATCACGAGGCAACATTCAGTGAATCATTGGCTGACAAAGCTGTGGAAACCGGGCATTCAACGTCAGCAGATGCCGCACGGGTTGCCAATGAGGCACAAACCAAATTATTGGTAATTGGTCACTTTTCAGCCCGGTATACAAACCCATTTGTATTGTTACGAGAAGCGAGGGACAAATTCTTTCCGGCATGGCTGGCCACCGAATTGCGCCCCATATTTACAAATCCTTCGCAAGAGAAAGGCATCGTACAGCAAAAAGTCTATATAAAAGAGGCAAACGACAAGTCAGGTGGTGGTGGAGGAAAAAGCAAGAAACGAAGCCGCAAATCTGATAGTAGCAAAAAGCGTTTTAGAAAGCGTAAGAGTTCATCTTCCGATAGAAAAAAACGAAGTCGAAGCAGTAGTTCCTCAAGCGAACGTAAACGCAGACGGCCTGAACGAAGCCGAAAAAACGACAATAACGACAACCAGGGTTCATCTCGGCCACCTAAACATATTACGCCGCGAACACCTTTCGACAATTTTGACCGTTTCTAATTAGAACTGTGTTTTGAAATCTAAACGTGAAACTGAAGCCGTCGATTCTGAATTGATTCGGCGGCTTTACTATTTTTTCAAACCTTATCGCTGGTGGGCACTGTTTGCCATATTTCTCACACTTTCAGCGTCTTACCTGGGAACAATACGGCCAAAACTGACCCAGATAGCCGTTGACGACCATATTGCAATTGGTGATGTAGATGGGCTCCTCTGGATAATCACACTTCTTGTACTCGCCTTGGTTGGTGAGTTTGTGGTACTCATCATCAATACTTATGTAACGAGATGGTTTGGACAGGGAGTTCTCTTCAGAATTCGGAATGCTGTTTTTGAAAAAATCCAATCTCTGCACGTTCAATTTTTCGACAAAAACCCCATCGGCCGATTAATCACAAGAACCACAAGTGATATTGAAGCCCTGAGTGAACTTTTGTCTGATGGAATTGTAAACATGATCGGAGATCTCTTCAGGATCTTTTTCATTCTCTACTTTATGCTCAGTATGAGTTGGGAGTTGACCGTTGTCTCGGTACTTGTCCTGCCCATGCTTTTTTACGCAACTTTCTGGTTCAAGGGAAAAGTTCGCATCGCCTATCTCGAAGTTCGAGACCAGATTGCCCGGCTGAACTCTTTTGTACAAGAGCATATTAATGGAATGTCGGTAGTTCAGCTCTTCAATCGCGAGAAGAAAGAAAAGGAGAAGTTTGTTGATATCAATGCCGATCACCGTAAAGCTCATATAAAAACCATTTTCTATTTTTCAATTTTCTGGCCGCTGGTTGAGGTATTTGCAAGCCTTGCCATGGCATTGGTTGTTTGGTATGGCGGGGGCCGGGCACTTATGGGAGATGTAACATTTGGGGTGCTACTTGCATTTATCCAGTATGTACGTCAGTTTTTCAATCCAATTCGGGGGCTTTCCGAAAAATACAATACACTTCAGTCGGCATTGGCTTCATCCGAACGAATATTCAATGTGTTGGATACACCCAAGAAAGTACTTGAAAGTTCTGAAGGAAAATCTCTGAAGAATCCAAAAGGGAAGATCGAATTCCAAAATGTATCCTTCCGGTATAATGCCGATGAAGAATTGATTATTAATGATGTATCCTTTGATGTAGAACCGGGTGAACTGCTTGCAGTTGTTGGAGCTACCGGTGCCGGAAAGACTACGCTTATAAATCTTTTGTTGCGATTTTATGATATCCAGGAAGGTAAAATATTGCTCGATGGAACAAATATTAAAGATGTATCTTTAAAGAATTTACGATCTCAATTTGCTCTCGTGTTACAGGATAACGCTCTCTTTTCAGGTACTGTTCTTGAGAATATTACACTCGGCCACGAAGAGATTACGCGAGAACAGGTTATTGAAGCTGCAAAAGAGGTAGAAGCGCATCAATTTATAAAAAAATTACCCGGAACTTACGATTTTGTACTTCAGGAACGTGGAGCATCGTTATCTATGGGACAGAGACAGTTAATTTGTTTTGTAAGGGCTATGGTTTATGATCCAAAAATTTTAATTTTAGATGAGGCAACTTCGAGTGTTGATTCTGAAACGGAAGAACTTGTTTCCCTCGCCTGTAAAAAAATGATGCAGGGCCGAACGTCCATAGTTATTGCGCACCGGTTGTCGACCATTCAGGGTGCAGACAAAATTCTGGTGATGCACAAAGGTCAGATCAGGGAATGCGGAAATCACCGTGAATTGATACAAAAGGAAGGTGGAATTTATCGAAAATTATACGAGTTACAGTACAGAGACCAGGCTATTAATTCAAAATCAATTGCTTGAACGCACTAATTAAATAATAAGGAGGAAAACATGGCTGATTTAAAAGCAAAAGAAGAGGAGTTGAAAGAAACTCTTGAGAAAGAAAGAAAAGAATTGAAGGATACTTACGCAGAAATTCGAAAAAAATTGAAATCTGAAGGTGACCGGCTCCAGGGAGAGCTCCAAAAAGAGTACTCTCATGCCCGCGAATATGTAGAAAAAAATCCTGAAACGGGTGTTGGAGTTGCATTAGCCGGAGGGTTACTCTTAGGTTTTGCCATTGCGAAACTGTTTAACAGATAAAGATTGATGAGTCAGATACAATTTGACAAAGTCAAAGAACTCTTTGAGCGCCTTGATGCGCTCAGGGGGTATCTTTGACTATGAGAAACGCAACGTTCGAATCATAGAATTACAAGAGCGAACTCAGGATCCCAGCTTTTGGGATGATCCTGAAAAAGCCCAGCAGGTGATGCGTGATCTGGATTTTGAAAAACAGATCGTTGGAAAATGGGATGAGCTCGATGAGTTACGGGATAGTATCCGGGTTTATAAGCAATTCCTGGATGAAGGTGAAGATGTAACGGACGAAATTGAAGAAGAGGTTTCCCGCTTTCGGGAGAAGCTGAAGGATTTAGAGTTGCAAAATATGCTCAGCGATCAGGACGATCACCGGGACGCTATTATTACTTTTAATCCAGGTGCCGGTGGAACTGAAAGCCAGGATTGGGGAGTCATGCTCTATAGGATGTACAGTCGTTGGGCAGAGAAAAAAGGTTTCGATGTATCAGTGATTGAATACCAGGATGGTGATGTAGCCGGTTTGAAAAGTGCCACGATTGAAGTGAAGGGCTCTAATGCCTACGGGTTTTTGAAATCTGAGAGCGGCGTTCATCGATTGGTTCGAATCTCGCCATTTGACAGTAATTCTCGACGGCACACCTCATTTTGTTCGGTATTTGTCTCACCCATCGTGGATGATACAATCGAAATAAATCTGAATGATTCTGATATTGAACTTCAGCGATTTCATGCCAGTGGGGCTGGTGGACAGAATGTAAATAAGGTTGAAACAGGCGTTCGCCTGATCTGGACAGGTAATTTATCTGATGGTAGTGAGGAACGAGTTGTGGCTGAATGCCAGCAGGAGCGTTCACAAATGCAAAATCGGGAAAAAGCGATGACGATGTTAAAATCCAAAGTGTACGAGTTGGAGAAAAACATCAAAGAAAGAGAAAAGCAGAAGCTTGAGGATTCTAAGAGTAGCAACGAGTGGGGTTCACAGATCCGGTCGTATGTTTTCCATCCATATAACATGGTGAAAGACCACAGGACGAATCACGAAACCGGAGATGTTCAGGGCGTGATGGATGGAGATCTGGATGAATTCATGAAAGCATACCTGCTCATGAATACGGCAACTGTTTCAACATGATTACCGTCGGCGTTACGGGAGGCATAGGCTCGGGAAAAACCACAGTTTGTAAAGAGTGGGAAAAACTGGGTGCCAACGTGGTCTATGCCGACGATCTCGCCAAAGAGTTGATGGTTACAGACGACCGGCTCAGAGAATCTTTAATCGAGGCCTTTGGCGAGGACACATATCATCCGGATGGCCGTTTAAATCGTCCCCATTTAATACATCAAGCTTTTGAAGAGGGTAGAGTTGAAGAGTTAAACCAGCTTGTACATCCAGCGGTAGCCCGAAAGTTTGTCGAGATTAGCAATGAAGCCAAACAAGCCGGTGAAGAGATGGTTGTAGAGGAAGCTGCACTACTCCTGAACAATGGCAGGCCTGAAAATTTGGACCTGGTTGTAATCGTCAGAAGTGATCGAGAGGATCGCCTGGAACGTGTTTCCAAAAGAGATTCTGTGTCAAAGAAAAAAGTGATGGACAGGGATGAGAATCAACCCGACTTTAATAAACTCACCCATCTTGCAGATTATACGATTGAGAATAATGGTACACTCGAAGATTTGAGGAAAAAATCTATCCAACTGTATCACAAAATTATTCAAGAGTATGGAGGGGAGAAAAACTCTGGAGTATTTTAAAAATCTACACCCTCAATAGCGATTTTCATGCCTTCTCGAATGTCGTGTTCAAGTGTATATCCCGCATTTACTTCAACCACGAAACGAGCCGGAACTTCAGATTGAATACTTTCTTGTGAATATGGTTGAGTATTTCTGTGAATTCGAACAATCTCCAATTCGGAGTTCACAAACATAATATCGAGAGGGAGGGGCGTATTTGCCATCCAGAAACTTCTTGGTTGATTATTTGTGAAAATGAAGAGCATTCCGGAATCTGAAGGTAATTCTGTAACGTTCATTAAACCTTCGCTTCGGGATTGATTGTCATCGGCAACAGCAACTTCTATCGATGAAATCGTATCGGCTTCATTTTTTACAAAAGAAACTTCTGCTATGAATTCTAATTCTCGTCCATTTTCATCAACCTGATTTTCAGATTGGTGGTTGTTGCCACCACAAGATGAGATAAATAAAAAAGTAAAAACCATTAGGTTTATATAGAGAAATAAGGAATATCTTTTCATCAAATAAATAAAAGTTAAAGTATTTTACAGTGTAGCAAGCAGAGTACAATCGTAATGTTTCTACCAACTATTAGCGAACCAGTTAAGTTGTAATTTTCTACATTTTAGGTTATTTTTCAAGTCTGCGAAGTGAGCACCGAAAGGTTCTCACTTTTTTTTGTACTTATATGTAGTGATACGGATGCAAAACGAGTCAATAAAAAAAATTAAAGAAATAGCGTATCCCATTGTAGATCAAGGGGATACATTTCTTGTTGATGTGGAGATTAAGCATCATAAAGTGCCAGAAGTTTGGGTACTGGTTGATTCTGAAAGCAACAATGTATCGTTAGATACATATTCGGCATTAAGCAAAAAAATTGGAGATGTACTGGACAGGGAAGATATTTTTCCCAATCAGTACAGGCTTAATGTATCGTCTCCCGGATTGTCCAGGCCATTGTCTGACAAACGCCAATATGCAAAAAACAAAGGGCGTACAGCAAAGGTTAAGTTCAGGGAAGATGATCAATATTACAAGCTGGAAGGCGTTATTGAGCAGGTAGATGAGGATAAGATCTCATTAAAAACGAATGAGAATGGCGTGAAGGATATCTCATTCGATAGTATTGTGGAAACAAAGATTGTACCCAAAATTTAGTTGTTAACTTTTAAAGTAATTATCTGATGCAAGACGATATTTCGAAGCTCATTATTCAGTCTTTTGCTGAAATTGCAAAAGACAAAGGAATTGATAAAGATCTGCTGCTGTCTATTCTTGAAGATGTTTTCAGGACTATGATCCGAAAGAAATATGAGTCAGATGATGCTTTTGAAGTGATTCTTAATGCAGACAGAGGAGAAATTCAGATTTTGCACATTCGCGAGGTTGTACCCGCAGATGAGCTCACAGATGAAGTTACGGAGATTGCACTGGAGGAGGCTCAAAAGCATGACCCTGATCTTGAACTTTACGATGAGTACGCACAGGAAATTTCAATCCAGGATTTTGGGCGCAGAGCTGTAACGATGGCTCGGCAGCAGTTGGCTCAGAGAATTCGTGAGATTGAAAAAGATAATATATTTGAGGATTATTCCGACCGAGTTGGCGAGATAGTTCTCGGTGATGTTTACCAGGTTCGAAATAATAAAGATATACTGGTGAATCATAACGGTGTAGAATTGCTGCTTCCCAAAAATGAGCAGATTTATAAGGATCGATTCCGAAAAGGGGATACGATACGGGCCGTAGTGGTAGAAGTAAAACGCTACAGCGGAAATCCAACCGTTATTATATCAAGAACATCGCCACTTTTCCTTGAAAGATTATTTGAAAACGAGATTCCTGAAGTATTTGATGGAATCATTGAATTGAAAAGGATTGCGCGTGAGCCGGGTGACCGCTCAAAGGTTGCCGTGATCTCCCATGATGAGCGTGTGGATCCTGTTGGCGCTTGCGTTGGAATGAAGGGAATCCGAATACACGCTGTAGTTCGAGAGCTTCAAAATGAAAATATCGATGTCATTAATTACAGTGATGATAAGATCGAATTCATTAAACGTGCACTCCAGCCTGCTAAAGTTTTAAAAGTTGAACTAAATGAAGATGGTTCCCGGGCCAGTGTTTTAGTTCCCGCAGATGAGGTTTCTAAAGCAATTGGGAAAGGGGGAGTGAACATACGTCTGGCATCTAAACTTGTAGATGCAGAAATTGATGTATTCCGCGAAGTTGAAGAGGAAGACGACATTGACATTGCTGAATTTGAAATTGATTTTGGTGCCGAAACAATTGATATCCTAAGAGAGATTGGCTGCGACAGTGCTCGTGCCGTTCTTGAGTTGGATGAAGATGAGTTGGTTCGAAGAACCGACGGCAGAATCACAGAAGAGGAAGCTGAGAGAATCATCGATATCATAGCATATGAATTTGAGGACGAAGAAGATTGATCGTACCTTTAGATTCTAAAAGATTTTTCACTTTTTATAGATAGATAAACACGTAACACCCATTTATGACGAAGCAAAAACCTAAAAAGCTATTTAAGGTAGCATCTGAATTCAATGTTGCCACTCAATCAATTGTAGATACATTGAGTGAGAATGGGTTCGATGTAACCAATCGTCCGAACTCCAGCATCACCGCGGAGATGTACGAGGTGCTTGAGGGTGTGTATGGTGATGACAAAGAGAAAAGTATTGAACATGAGAGAGCGCGTGAGGAATATGAAAGCCGCCGAAACCAAATCATGTCGAGCCGAAATGAAAGCGTGACGATTGAAAGCCATCTCGAACCGATGGATGATCTCCCTTTGGAACCGGAGGAAGATTCGGGGCCTGAAGCAGAGCTTGAACCTGTAGATGATCAATCATCAGACAAAGAGAAAAAAGAGAAAGAGGAAGAAAAAGAAGAAGTTACGGAGGAACCTGAAGAGGTTACTGAAGATAAGGAAGAGGAAGAAGTAGCAGCAGAAGCAGATGATGAAGAAGAGGTAACTGCTGAAGTAGAAGAAAAAGATGAAGATGAAGAGGTTGCAGAAAAATCTGAAGAAGTAGAAGCTGAGAAAGAAAAAGAGCCTGAAGAAGAACAAGAAACAAAAATAGAAGAAGGTTCTGAAGACCAAGAGGAAGAGGAAGAAGAAGATGATGATCATGATCATGAGGATGAGGAAGAATATGAAGATGAAGATGAGGATGAGGAAGAAGAAGAAAAAGATGAAGAGGATGGAGAAGACGAAGAAGAAGATGAAGAAGATGAAGATGTTGTCCGCGGGCGTGCTGGCCGACTGAGTGGTACAAAAGTTCTTGGTAAGGTTGAGTTTTCACGCGAAAACAGGAAAAAGAGGAAAAAGAGAAAACGCAGAAAAGATCGCCTCGATCCCGATGAAAGATCATCCAGAAAAGACAAGAAAAAGAAAACTAAAAAGGATGACGACAGCTCCGCCAAGTCCTCGAAGAAATCTAAAAAGAAACGATCACGCAGAAGCAGCAGAGTTGATGAAGAGGATGTAGAGAAGAAAATGAAAGAAACTCTCCAGAGAATTAAGGAGGGTGAAACTGTTGGAAGTAAACGACAAAAACGTCGTAAACAAAGAAGAGAAGAGAGAGAAGAAGAGCGGGCACAGCAGGAGGAACTCGAAGAACTTGAAGAGACAACTCTCGAAGTCACTGAATTTATCACAGTAAGTGATCTTGCTGATTTGATGGGAGTGAAATCCAATGATGTTATTACAACATGTATGTCGCTCGGTATGATGGTGTCCATCAATCAGCGATTGGATGCCGCAACGATCGAATTGGTAGCTGAAGAGTACGGCTACGATGTAGAATTTGTCGATGCGGAAGAGATGATCGAAGATGAAATCGAGGTTGAAGAAGATGATCCCGAAGATCTCGAACCAAGATCACCAATAATTACCGTAATGGGGCACGTCGATCACGGTAAAACATCACTTCTTGATTATATCCGTAAAGCAAAAGTTGCTGCAGGTGAAGCCGGAGGAATTACTCAGCACGTAGGTGCCTACGAAGTTGAAACTGATTCTGGTAAGAAAATTACATTCCTTGATACACCCGGCCACGAGGCATTTACTGCAATGAGGAGCCGAGGTGCACAGGCAACAGATATTGTGATTCTTGTTGTAGCTGCCGATGATGCTGTGATGCCTCAAACAATTGAGGCGATTAATCACTCCAAAGCAGCCGGTGTACCAATGGTAGTAGCCATCAACAAGATGGATAAAGCAGGCGCAAACCCGGATAAGATTAAGAGTCAGCTTTCTGAGCACGGTGTAATCGTTGAAGAGTATGGCGGAAAGAACCAGGTTGCAGAAGTTTCTGCTCATACAGGTGAAGGAATCGACGAACTTTTAGAAAAAGTGTTGATTGAAGCTGAACTAATGGAGTTGCAGGCTAATCCAGACCGACTTGCCCAGGGAATTGTATTGGAATCCAGGATTGATAAAGGAAAAGGAACTGTTGCAAATATTCTTATACAGAACGGAACCTTAAAAGTGGGTGATCCATTTGTTGCCGGCCCGGTTTTTGGCCGTGTACGAGCGATGGAAAACGAACATGGAGAACGGTTAGAAGCAGCCGGGCCATCAACCCCTATTCAGTTAACAGGGTTTGATGATACTCCACAGGCCGGTGATCGATTGATTGTTCCGAAAGAGGAGAAAGCAGCTAAAGAAATTGCTAATCAGCGACAGCAAATTCGTAGAGAGCAATCACTTAGACAAACCAAGCATCTTACGCTCGATGATCTTTCCAGAAGAATGGCTCTGGGTGAAGTTTCTGAACTGAACATCATCATAAAAGCCGATGTGGATGGTTCTATTGAAGCCCTTTCCGGTGCACTGCAGAAACTTAGCACAGAAGAGGTGTCTGTAAATATCATTCATACAGGGTCGGGTGCAATAACAGAAAGTGACGTGTTACTTGCATCTGCATCTGATGCGATTATTATTGGATTCCAGGTTCGACCAACATCAACAGCACGTAAGCTTGCCGAAAATGAAAGTATTGATATTCGGTTGTTTAGTGTTATTTACGATGCGGTTGATGAAGTTCATGATGCCCTGGAGGGTATGCTTAGTCCGGAAATCAAAGAAGAGATGAAAGGACTTGTGACAGTTCGTGAGATCTTCAAAATTTCTCGTGTAGGAACTATTGCCGGCTGTTATGTTAACGAAGGCAAAATAAATCGCAACAACCCAATACGGATTATACGTGATGGAGTAGTGATTTATGATGGTGAGATTGATACGCTCAAACGCTTCAAGGATGATGTTAAAGAAGTGCAGGCCGGTTACGAATGTGGTATAAGTATCGAAAACTTCAACGACATTAAAGTAGGCGATGAATTCGAGAGTTACGAAGTTGTTGAAGAGAAACGTAAGCTTGAGGATGCGCGATAATTACCGGAAACATTCCTTTCTTGAAGAATTGGAAGTAAAACTCATACAAAAAATTGGAGAATTATGAGTATTAGAACAGAAAGGCTTAGTTCTGTTATTCAAAAAGATATCGGCAAGATTCTTCAGCAAGATTATCAGCCAACCGGTACATTTATTACAGTAACCCAGGTTCGAATGACTCAGGACCTTTCAATTGCCAAAGTTTACCTGAGTATATTTTCACCTGACCGTGATGTTAAGGCCATTTACAAAGCAATTGATGATGCACAGGATGAGATTCGATATCAGCTCGCATCAAAAATTAAAAACCAGGTTCGGCGGATTCCAGAGCTTCTTTTCTATGAGGATGATACAGCCGAATATGTAAATAAAATGGAGCGCCTGTTTAAAAAAGCAAGAGAAGGGCGCGGAGATTATGATGAGGACTCGAGCTCTGAGAATGATCCATCCTAATAAGGGTGACTATCTATGGCAAAAAGCATAATTCCTCTTTCTGATTTGCCAGTGATTGATAAGCAAAACGATCAAATTACAAACTCAGAGATATATAAACGTGGAGCAGCCATATTAATGGACAAACCCATTCACTGGAGCAGTTTTGATGTGGTTAGATATATTCGAAGGCGTATACCTGCAAAAAAGGTTGGCCATGCCGGTACTCTGGATCCATTGGCTACCGGGCTGTTGATATTGTGTTCAGGCAAAGCCACACGAACGGTCTCGCAAATCCAGGCACTCCCAAAAACTTATATTGCTAACATTAAGTTTGGGTCATCAACTCCAAGTTACGATGCTGAAACGAAGCCCGATAAAGAGGTGGAATGGACCCATATTTCAGAGGAAGCCGTTCGAAAAGCAATTAGAAATAAGTTTACAGGTACTATTTCCCAGGTACCCCCCGCATACTCGGCAATCCGTGTAAAAGGACAGCGGCTCTATAAAAAAGCCAGAAGAGGAGAGGATGTTGAGTTATACCCAAGGCAGATTACCATACATTCAATAGAAATTGAAGATTTTTCACTTCCTGAAATTACAGTCCGGGTTCATTGTGGTAAAGGCACTTATATTCGTTCCTTGGCCCACGATTTAGGAATTGAATTGGAGAGCCGCGCTCACTTAACGTCACTGAGAAGGATTGATACGGGTCACTTCTCTGTTGACAATGCATTAACTCCTGAAGAATTTGATGAACGAATAAAATCAAAGAAAGATGGCTGATATCGTATTTCTTGATGATGTAAAAAGAAACCTCAAAACTGTGTTAACAGTCGGTACATTCGACGGTGTTCACGCAGGCCATAAAGTACTTGTAAACCGTGTAATTGATCTGGCCAAGGAAGAAGATGCAAGAAGCGTTATTGTTACGTTTGATCCACATCCCAGGGATATCATCAATCCCGGACAGGCAGGCATTAAATTACTGAGTTCGCTTGATGAGAGAAGTGAATTACTGGCTGACCTTGGAGTGGATGAGATGGTAGTGATTCCTTTTGATCGTGATTTTTCACTGTTAACATCGGAGGAGTTTGTGAGAGATGTCATTTGGAAAAAAATTGGTGTGTCTTCATTTGTAATCGGGTATGATCACCAGTTTGGCAGAAATCGTGAGGGCACCATTGAAACCGTGGAAGAGTTAGGCAGAGAGCTGGGTTTCAAAACTTACGTGGTCTCAAAACAAGAAGTGGGGGATAAAACTGTGAGTAGTACAGCCATCAGGAATGCCCTGCATGAAGATGGGGATATGGAACTTGCGGCTTCACTTCTCGAGAAGTACTACATTCTTAATGGAACGGTGGTCCATGGAGATAAAAGAGGGAAAAAAATTGGGTTTCCAACTGCTAATATAAAGCCTCAGAACGAAAAAAAAGTTATTCCCAAAAAAGGTGTTTACGCTGTTTGGGTTCGCTATGAAGAATCTTACTACAAGGGCATGATGAATATTGGAGAACGTCCTACATTCAATGGCGACGCAATAACTCTTGAGGTACATATTCTTGACTTCAACACTGAAATCTACGGCAAAGATGTTCAATTACAATTTGTAAAAAGAATTCGGGATGAAAAACAGTTTAATGGCCTAGAGGAATTGAAGAATCAGTTGAATAAAGATAAAGAAGAAGTTAAATCTGTTTTAGGGAATAGCTCACCTAACATTGCAAAACATATGAAATAACATTATTTTAAGTAGCTATATCAGATAAAGTAAATTTTAGAAATTTGAAATGAGTATAACGAAAGAAAAGAAACAAGAAATTATTGAAAACTATGGTGGCGCCGAAGATAACACGGGGTCAACAGAGGCACAGATTGCTATTCTGACTGCTCGAATTAACGATCTAACTGAGCACTTGAGTGAGAATAAACTGGATCACTCGTCAAGACGCGGTCTGTTAAAAATGGTTGGTAAAAGAAGGCGACTTCTCAATTACCTGAAAGAAAGTGATATTATTAAATATCGCGAATTGATTAAAGATCTAGGTATAAGAAAATAAGCATCTCCATTTTGGCACGTTCATTCGTGCCTTTTTTTTATCCTCAAATACCAATCGCTTACCACAGAGTATTTGTTTGATTTGCTTGAAAAAAGGATTATTACATTTGACAATTTAGACGAAAGAAAAAATAGATTTTATGAAAGAAGATTTTAAAAGTGTTGAGTTTGCACCGGGAAAAACGCTATCCGTAGAAACGGGGAGACTTGCAAAGTTAGCTGATGGTGCCGTAACCGTTCGCATGGGGGATACGATGGTCTTATGTACCGTGGTTAGTGCCAAGGAGCCAAAACCCGGACAAGACTTTTTCCCGCTGGTTGTAGATTTACGAGAAAGTTTTTCAGCAGGCGGAAAATTTCCGGGTGGTTTTATCAAGCG
Organism: Rhodohalobacter sulfatireducens; assembly: GCF_022012475.1. GTDB lineage: Bacteria > Bacteroidota > Rhodothermia > Balneolales > Balneolaceae > Rhodohalobacter > Rhodohalobacter sulfatireducens. The sequence goes on along the minus strand of NZ_JAKLWS010000005.1, from coordinate 69,716 downwards.
GGAAGGTCGCCCATCAGACGGTGAGACTCTCGCCAGCCGATTAATCGACCGGAGTTTACGGCCACTTTTCCCTGAAGGATATTACAATGACACACAAGTTATTTGCCAGGTATTCTCATCAGATGGACAAAATGAAGCTGATGTATTAGGTGCGCTTGGAGCGTCTGCTGCAATTCACATTTCAGATATTCCTTTTGCAGGACCGATGGCTCAGGTTAAAGTTGGCCGAATTGATGGTGAGTTTATTATTAATCCCACTATCGATGAGCTGAAAGTAAGCGATATGGATCTTATCGTTGCCGGTACTGCCGAAAGCGTTATTATGATTGAAGGAGAGATGGATGAAATGAGCGAAGCTGAAATGCTTGCAGCCGTCAAAGAAGGTCATAAGGCAATCGTCAAACTCTGTGAATTTCAGGAAGAGCTTCGTGAAGAATTTGGTGTTGAAAAACGAGAATTTGAGGCGGAATCCGCCGATGAAAATTTAAAATCCGCAGTTGAAGAGAAAGCTGCTGAGCAAATTAAAGAGATCGTAAATATTGGTCTTGGAAAAGAAGAGTACAATGGCCGTCTAAAAGAAGTTAAAGACGCTGTTCTTGAAGAATTGACGGCTACCGAGGATTATGAAGAAGCGGGTGATGAAATCTCTGATCTGCTGAGCAAGATTGAGAAACGAGAACTCCGAAATATGATTCTTGAGAAGAAACGCCGAATTGATGGCCGATCACCTGAAGATATTCGCGACATCTGGACTCAAGTTGGTTATTTACCCCGGGCTCACGGTTCAGCAATCTTTACGCGCGGAGAAACCCAGTCTTTAGTTTCAGTAACTCTCGGAACCAAACAAGATGCTCAATCAGTTGACACTCTTTATTTTGAAGAGGACAAAACCTTCTACCTGCACTATAACTTCCCTCCATTCTGCGTAGGTGAAGCTGGATTTATGCGAGGACCGGGACGTCGTGAAATTGGTCATGGTCATCTTGCTGAACGTGCTTTAAAGATGGTTCTTCCGAAATTTGAAGATTTTGGATATGTAATTCGTGTTAGATCCGACATTTTAGAATCTAACGGCTCATCTTCAATGGCATCAGTTTGTGGTGGTTCTATGGCGCTTATGGATGCCGGAGTTCCGATGCCTAAACCGGTTGCCGGAATTGCAATGGGTATGATTGTTGGTGAAAATAACACCGTTGTTCTTTCTGACATTCGTGGTGAGGAAGATTTCATGGGAGACATGGATTTCAAAACCGCAGGTACAGCAGACGGTATTACTGCCACTCAGATGGATATGAAAGTTCAGGGAATCAGCTTTGAAATACTTGAAGAAGCTCTTGAACAAGCCAGAACCGGCCGATTGCATATACTTGAGAAAATGGCTGAAACCATCTCAACGGGCAGAGAAACCTTGTCAGAATACGCACCCCAGTTTATCAACATGACGATTGACGGCGACAGTATTGGCGCTGTGATTGGTCCTGGCGGCAAAGTGATTCAGACTCTTCAGAAGGAAACCGATACGGAAATCTGGATTGAAGAGGATGATCAGGGCAAGGGTCAGATCACTATTTCAGCTGACAGTCTTGAGAAAGCTGAAAATGCCAAGAAACGAATTCAAGCCATAGCTGGTCAGCTAGATGAAGGCGCAACCTACGAAGGCACAGTGAAAGCGATTAAGGAGTACGGGGCATTTGTTGAAATCGTGCCCGGAAAAGAAGGATTGCTTCATATATCTGAGTTGAACCACAGCCATGTGAAAAGTGTAGAAGACATTCTTTCAGTTGGTGATACTGTAAAAGTGAAACTTCTGAAAGTTGAACATGGAGGAAAACTTCGACTTTCCAGGAAAGCATTGCTTCCGAAAGATGGAGAGTAGTTCTTTCTTAAAGTAAAAATCATTTCAAAGCGACTTCATTAATTGGAGTCGCTTTTTTTATTTTAGAGCAGTGACTCAAACTGACTTACTTAAGTGATGATTTATCGAATACTGATCATTGGCATGTTAAGTACCTTATTCACTGCTTCAGCATATTCTTTATGTCAGGCACAGAATAGGGTAAAACCGGAAGCTGCTTTCGTCCGATCCTTGATTCTACCGGGTTGGGGCCATTATTACGTAAATTCCGATCAGTGGAGGAGAGGCCAAATACACTTGGGTACAGAAGTTGCACTGATCGCTTCATACTTTGGCTTTAGATTACGGGCGGGAAATCTCAAAGACCAGTACGAGACTTTAGCTTCTCTGAAAGCGGGTGTTGATATTTCAGACCGGAGCCGAACATTTAGGTTAGCAGTTGGTGATTTTAATTCCATTGAAGAATACAACAATTTTCAACTGAGAAGCAGAAATTGGAATCGCCTCTATGAAGTTGAATCTGTTAACCAATGGAAATGGGAATCTGAAGTGGACCGTGATAACTATAATAACTTAAAGTCGGATGTTGATCGCGTTAAAAATCAACTTCCAGCAATTCTTGGTTTAATGGTTGTAAATAGAGTTTTAAGTGCTATTAGTTCATACAACCGTGCAAAAAAACAAACATATCAACCGGAATTGAACATTATGCCTATTTCTGTTTCATCTGATGAACTTGGGATTGTAGCACGTGTTAATCTGCAATTTTGATGGGATATCTAAAATGAGCAACCGTTATAAACTGACGTTTGAATATGACGGGACAAATTTTAATGGTTGGCAAAAGCAACCGGAAGGCCGAACAGTCCAGGGTGTCATTGAACAGGCTTTGTCAACATTTTATCAAGATGATATAAATATTGTTGGGCAAGGCAGAACAGATGCAGGTGTTCACGCCAGGGAACAGGTCGCCCATACCAATTTGCCGGACTCATATAGTATTTCTCGGCTTCACAGGGCATTAAGTGGACTTCTTCCAAAAGATGTAGCACTCATTGATGCAAAGATGGTCGCTGATGACTTCCATGCTCGGTTTCATGCGACATCAAGAGAGTATGAATACCTTGTTATTGAGAGACCCTCCCCGCTATTGAGAAATTTTGCCTGGCATTCCTTCAAACCTATTTCCTTTGAGCTGTTAGAAGAATGTGCTGAAGAGATTACCGGTGAGCATGATTTTATAAATTTCTGTATCCCGCCGGCTGAAAGGGGTATGACAACCACTTCTACTATTACAAGAAGCCGGTGGGAAAAAAGAGAATATAAATTGATTTACGAAATCGAAGGAAATCGGTTTTTGAGGCACCTTGTACGCCGATTGGTGGGTACCATGATACGGATTTCCGATGGAACGCTTCCGATAGAAAAATTCCGTGACCTGCTATCCGGAGCAAAAACTGATCAGAAAGGTCATGCAGCTCCGGCAAAAGGACTCACCCTTACCAAAGTCAATTACTAAGCTACAGTTTCTTTTCATTCTTGAAAGTTTCCCGTTCTGTATGTAGTGTTTTCATATTTGTATGGAAAATAGATTTTATAAACTGTAGGTTAGTTGCATTGACGAAGAATATTATCAATAATATTCACTCCTCTTCAAAATAACTGTACTTAGAATGAATGATAATAATGATGAATTTCTTATTTCAGGAAAATCCTCATTTTGCTATGATGTTCCATTTAGAGTACATGAAACTGGAACTGAAAAAATAGAAAAACCCCTTGTCCTTTATCTGCATGGATTTAAAGATAATCTTGAAGTATTTAGTGAAAGATGCTCAGAAATAGTTGATAAAGTTGAAGCTTATCATCTTTTCATCCAGGGCCCTTATCCTATCTATGACAGACGAAGCAAAAAGAAAGTTAAAGACTGGGGAGCATCCTGGTATCTGTATGATGGTGAACAGGAACAGTTTCTGAGTTCGCTTGAACAGACATCCGTTTTTATTGATAAAATCCTTAAAGAAATCAAAAACTCAATTAAAGTTGAAAGAACTTGCTTAATTGGGTATTCCATGGGGGGATACCTTGCAGGATATTATTCATTAACAAGACCAAGACTCGTGAATGAATTAATTGTTGCAGGTGCGAGAATAAAAACAGAAATTTTAGAAGAGAAATGGGAATTAATATCCCATTTAAATATACTTGCTTTACATGGGGAACACGATAAATTAGTTGATTATCAGCCTCAAAGAAACGAAATTAAAAGGCTTATTAATCACAATGTTTCAGCAGAATTTAAACTAATCGACCAAAAACATAGATTTAATGATGAGTTCATCAGTTTGATTTGTGAATGGCTAAGTAACAAAAACTATAGACTTTTCAACACAATCAAATAGATAAACTAATCTGTTCATCAGTGCTATAAAAACATCAATGATTATATGGAAAAATTAGAAGGATTAAAGTTTCTCGTAGTTGAAGATGATCCAACTGTTCGGCTACTCGTAAAAAAAGCTCTTGAAAATAACGGAGGGATTATTGCTGAGGCAGACTCTGCTAAAGCCGGTAAAGAGAAAGCTATGAAGAACGATTACGACATGATTGTTCTTGATTTACGACTGCCGGACGGTACCGGATATGATGTCTGTGTAGATCTGCGTGAAAATGATGTAACAACTCCGATTTTAGTCTTATCCGCCGAACAGGAAACCAACATGAAAGTAAGAGTTCTAAATGTTGGAGCTGATGACTACCTCACAAAACCCTTCAGTGTGGAAGAACTTTTAGCACGGATTGAGGCGATTCACAGGAGAACAAATTCACATAACAGTTCCGAAAGCGAGTTGGAATGTCATGAGATGAAAATTAATCTCATAGAAAGGAAAATGATAATAAACGGCGCTGAGGTTAAACTCACAAACAGCGAGTTCAACCTTTTGGTGTACCTGGTTCGTAATTCCGGCAGAACAGTATCTCAAGAAGAGTTAGCAGAAAAGGTATGGGGCATCGATTTTAATACCCAAACGAACTATATCAATGTTTACATAAGCTATTTGAGGAAGAAGATAAGGAAACATTCAGACTTTCAATATATTCGAACGATACGGAAGAAAGGCTTCAAAGCCGTATGTGGTCCAAAAGATGATCTTGATTAATTAGTTCAAAGAATCTGCCGGGTTACAACGGGATTAATCAGTAAAAAGAAAAAAATCAGTAAAAATTAGTTGATGTAGGAGAGAGGCTCATTGGTTGAAGTGGAACCATTTCTTTTGAAAAGTAAATATTCTTCCGGGGTAACATCTGCAATTAGGTAATTTAAAGGATCGATTGGCCGGTTATTAACAAGCACTTCGTAATGCAAATGAGGTCCTTCAGTTAAACCTGAATTACCGGTAAATCCAATTAGTTCTCCTCGCTTAACCTCTTGTCCGACTTTAAGATTATTCACAAAACTTGATAAATGGGCGTAACGAGTTACAAATCCAAAGCCATGGTCGATCTCAATGAGGTTGCCAAAGGTCCCATTTCGCCCTGCAAACTTAATCACGCCATCTCCGGTGGCATAGACGTCTGTGGCAATGTCAGCGCGGAAATCAATTCCTTCATGCATTCGCTTATATCGTAATACAGGATGAATTCTCATACCATAACCACTTATAATGATTCCATTAACCGGACGAATAGCAGGAATGCTCTTCAATCTCTCTCTATTTGTAGAATAGTATTTTTTTACTTCAGCAAATGATACTTTTTGAACTCCGAGTCTTCGTTCCAGTCGGTCAAGTTTAGATGCAGTACTTCTTAAAATAGCGGCAGTATCTTCACTGTAGTAGTCATATTCAGAGTATGCATCAGACCCGCCGGTACCCGCCATTCTAAGATCTTCAGTAACGGGGTCGAGTCCTAAAATTGTACGGTACATTTCATTATCAAGCTGTGAAATAGATTCAAGCTGGTTCTCAATATCTGTGATTGATGTTTCAGCTAATTTTAGCTGCTCCACAAGTGCTTGATTCTCATCTTTAAGCATAATTTCGGCAGGAGTACCCACATAATTGGAAAGTAAAGCAATACCAAACGCTGCCAAAACAATTCCATTTATGAGCCAAAAAGAGAATGAGTGTATGAGCTTTTTTTTCAGATCGTATTCTATAGGAACAAACTCGCAACGGTCTGAGTCATAATAAAAATGGTTTTTTCTTGTCATAGAAAATAAACAACAAAGAGATCAAGTTAGATTCAAAAAGGTACACTTTTAGGGTGTAAAATAAAAATGAGGAATGTCCAATAAACTACTCGAAATCCCCTTCAAAATATTCAACAGCTCGTCTTGGCATATCGTGCCGATTTTTCTTATCTGCTATATGCTTTTTGATTTTTTTCTGAAACTCTTCAGCTGCATCATAGCCGTAATGTTTGAGCAGATAGTTCATTGCAATGACTTCGGCAATTACAGTAATATTTTTGCCGGGAGTAATAGGTAAATGGATTAAGGGGATTTTTGTTCCCAAAATTTCAACAGTATCGTGGTCGAGCCCTGTGCGGTTCAGGTTTTCTGTATCTTCCCAAAGTGAAAGTTCCAGGATAACTTCAAGTCTTTTTTGATAGCGTATGGAGCGAATCCCAAACATCGACATCACATCAATAATACCCAGTCCGCGGATCTCCATAAAATGCTTGTTCATCTCTGTAGCGGATGCCAGTAATACATTACTTTTTTTGGTAAGCATTACAACATCATCAGAAACAAGCCGATGTCCTCTTTCAACGAGGTCCAGTGCTACTTCGCTTTTACCCAACCCAGATTTTCCGCTGATCAGAATCCCAATTCCATAAACATCTACCATGGTTCCATGCAGCATGGTTTGTAGGGCAAAATAATCTTCAAGAAAATCGCGGAGAAGGTACATGAATTTTGTGGTTTCCAACTCCGTACGATAGACAGGAATTCCTCTATTTTCAGCTTTTTTTAAAAGATCGTTGCTAAGTTCATTCCCGCTGGTTATAAAGATGACCGGCAGATCGAATGAAACTAATTTTTCAAACGATTTAGTTCGTTCACTTTCGGATAAATTTCTCAGGAAATTACACTCCGTATTTCCGATTACCTGAATACGTTGATAGGTAAAAAGGTCGGTATAGCCGGCTAATGCCAAACCGGGACGATGAAGATCGGCTTCAGTGACCAACTTCTTTTTCGAATAATCCTTTCCCGCATAAGCTTCAATATCAATTTGAGTACGCTCTTTCAGTTTCTCGATCAGGTAAGATACTTCGATATCTTCACGTATCGGTATGGCTTCCTGGTTTTCTAAAGACATTGGTTTAAGTTATGGTTCAGAATTATTCGAAATTTACAATAAAAAAATCCCGCACGACAACTGCATTACTATTGATGCATGATTCACCGTACGGGAAATAATGTTACAGACTTTATTGATGTTCGAAATGTTTGGTTTTGTATTTTCTAATTTGTCTTACAGCGTTGTCAACTGCAGCACCCATTGCTTGTTCGTAACTGGGCGCCGCTTCCGACAAATTAATTAATGTTCCTGGTACTTTTACATTCAGTTCAGCAATTGAGGGGTTATCATCATCATGTCCGGGTTTAAGTATAATATCGCAGACAATAATCTTATCGAAAAACTGGTCAAGCTTTTCTACTGCGCTTAAGCAATATTCCTTTAAATCCGGACTGCTTTGGAAATGCCTTGCTGTGAATGTAGTCTTCATAGTTTCCTCCTTTAGGATTTATTTTCTGCCCTTGGGTGGGCTTGACTGTATATTCTTTGTAAACGTTCTACACTGGTGTGTGTATAAATTTGGGTCGATGCTAGATTTGCATGCCCAAGAAATTCTTTAATTAAGCGAATATCCGCTCCGGCATCAAGCATATGTGTTGCAAAACTGTGACGAAGCGTATGGGGACTTTTTTGAGTCACTTCACTCACTTTCAGTAAATATTTTTTGATAATTCTCTGAACCATCCGCGGATAGATTCTTTTTCCTCCAACCGACAGAAAAAGTGCATTTATATCTCTACTAGTATCAGAAGTAAAAAGCTGGTTCCTTTGTTCCAAATGCTTTTCAATGGCCGTTAAAGCTTTTTCACCAAGTGGAACTATTCGCTGCTTACTTCCTTTGCCAAAAACTGTCAATTGTTTTTGGTGTAATTGAATATCCTTTACATTTAGATTTGTTAGTTCACTCAATCGTATTCCCGTTGAGTAAAAGAGTTCCAGGATTGCTCGTTCCTGAATTGTAGCGGGGTCATTTTCACCGGCAAGTTCCATCATTTCACTAATTTCGCCGGTTTGTACCGTTGTAGGTAACCGCTGTTCTTTCTTTGGGATAATTAACAAATGCGCAGGATTTTTTTGGATATAACCTCTTTTAAAACAGTATTTAAAAAATGAACGAACGGCTGCTACTTTTCTTGCGATTGTACTTCTTGCCATACCTTCTTCAGTAAGCTCTCCAAGCCAAAGTCTGATGATAAGCCTGTCAATTTCTGAAATATCAAGAGAATTTTCATCCTGCTCAAGGTGCCGGGAAGCGGAACCATGGAGCTGATAAAGATCATTTTGATACGAGGTAATAGTGTGTTCAGAAGAATTGCGTTCAATTTTCAGATACTTAAGATATTTCTTGATCAACTCCTTCATCTACTTCAATATGCAATCTAATTCAATAAAAATAAACAGCTGTTAAAGGATTGATTTTAAACTTCTCTGCCTTTCCAAACGATTGTACTGCTGCTGTAATAATCCCGGATCTTTACAATAGCCAATAGCTGAAACCAAAGAACTGCAATGGGATGTGTAAATGCAAACAAAGGATTATTACGATACCATAAAGCAAGAATTAATCTCAAAGTAAGAATGAATGAGATACATGCAATTGAAAGAAAAAAGATTGTAGGATCAAAGATTAATAACGAAAAAATGAGTGTAAAAAATGGCAATACAAATACTATTAAATGAAGCAGCCCTGCAATGATAAATGCAGGTATATTCTCATTGAAACCCAATAAAAAGTTTTTTCTCAATCCTTCAAATATCTCTTTACTATTATTATACATCCGGCAGGTTACAGAGCCGATTCCACTGAACATTCGCAAGACATATCCATTTTTTTTTATAGTTTTTGCGAGTTCTACATCTTCTACGACTTGATCTTTAACTGCTTCATGGCCGCCAATTTTTCCATATGTATCACGTCTGAAAGCAATACATTGGCCGCAGGCAGCTGCAAATTTAGGAGCCATCTTTTTTCGCAGTTTTGATGGCATCCATCTTGGATCCCTGTAGACATAAATAGAAGGCAGCAATGTTAATAAAGTATAGTAGACCACAGGGATGATGGTGTTTTCCCAAAAGGTAATCAGTTTTTGACGGGGCCAAACAGTCAACATATCTAACTCGTAGTGATTCATGGAGTTCACGGTGTGCTCAAGCATTGTTGGAGCAACCTCAGTATCTGCATCAAGAAAAAGAAGGATATCTCCATCAGATTTTTTTGATAACTGGTAGCATGCCCAGGGTTTCCCTAACCAGTTACCCGGTTTGTCTTCGCCCTTATGAACAAAAAAATTGTTTGGGAATTTTTTTTGATATGATTCAGCGATTTCAAATGTTCGGTCTGCGGATTGGTCGTCCATAACATGTACCGAATAATTTTCCCAGGTTTGATTTTCGAGAGATGCCAACAGTTTCCCAATTTTATTTTCTTCATTCCTTGCAGGAATACAGACAGATACTTTTGGATTTTCGGTAGATGTTGGTGAAGTACTAAGAGGGGTAAGTTCGAATCGGTTTCGAATAAAAATCAGGGAAGTGATCAATAGGTAAATTAAAGCAAAAAAAAGAAGCCAGGTAATTACTTGTATTGCCATGATATTGTCGTTAAAATGGTAGAGGTTAAGAACGAAATCAATGCCCTTACCATTCTTTTGATGCTATGAATATAATATCAAATTACTCAAAGGATACGAAAACCGAGAAGAAGATTTCAGGGAGTTATGAGTGGTGGTACTTTGATGCACAATCCACAGACGGGTACAAACTTGTCATCATTTTTTATGAAGGAAACCCATTTTCCCGAAGATATATAGAGGCCCAAGAGAAAAATTCATCCGCTAATGCAGAACAGTATCCGGCTATCAGTATATCGATTTATAAAGGTAGTAAACCAATCTATTACTCTTTTCGGGAAGTTGATTCAAAATCAGCGGAATATTCAAATAAACTGCCAAAAGGAAGAGTAGAAAATAACCGTTTTGAAGGTCGAAGTCACCAAACCCGACTTGAATATTCAATTTCATTAGACCAGTCACTTTCTAATGGAGATTCAATTGTAGCCGATCTTACATTCAGTGCAGACCGGCAGTCTCAGCCGTTCAGTCCTTCAAAAGATAATGGACAAGAATCTCATGAATGGAATCTGGTGATGCCTTCATGTCATGTATCGGGGAACATTAAGGTTTCAGGGTACCATGATGAGGAAATAAATTTTAATGGTTTAGGATATCACGATCATAATGTGGGATTCGAACCTCTAAAAGAGAGTTTTGTTGAGTGGTACTGGGGTCGATATCATCTCAACAACTCTACGTTTGTATATTACTTGATGAATAAAAATGAAATTTGGGAAAAAAAGGCCTGGCTGATTGATAAAAGTGGAGAAATTTTACGATGTAATGATATTGAAACATCCAACCATGAATTATCCCTATTCGGGTTGAAGACGGCACGTAAGATTCGGGCTAAGGCGAAAGATTCAGAAATGTATTTACAATTAGATGAAATCTTGGATAGTGGCCCTTTTTATCAACGCTTTGGTGGTAGGCTACTAATGAGATCGGAAGTTGGAATTGAGGAAGCTAAAGGTATTTCTGAATACATCAAACCGGGTAGAATTTATCATAAAATGTATTGGCCACTTGTAAATATGAGAATAGCTTATCCCGGAAAGAACCACTGGGTACAAAAAAATCCTGTTCTTTATCGCTGGACTTGGTAGGGTTCTAAATGGTTTTTTAAAAGAAAAAAGGCAGTACGTAAAACATACTGCCTTTCTCTTTTTAGGGTAATGGTACTAACTTGCGCTAACTTAATTAATCAGTGTAGCTTGGTGGTAATAACACACCATCTATAATATGAATTACACCGTTCGTTCCCTGGAGGTCAACTGTAGTAACATTCACGGAGCCGTTCAAAGTTACATTTCCTTCTCCATCAATATTAACAGTAATATCTTCTCCCTGGACTGTTGTTACCGTCATTCCATCTGAAAGACTACCAGAAAGCGCCTCTGTGGCAGCAGTATGGTATAAAAGTACCTCTTCTACCTGCTCAGGTGTTAAGGTTTCTAATGTTTCACTTACAGCTTCGAATGCAGCGTTGGTCGGCGCAAACACTGTAAATGGTCCATCTCCCTGGAGAGTTGAAACGAGATCAGCATCAGCAACCAATGTGACTAAAGTACTCAGCATATAGTTTTTAGAAGCTATCCCAACAATATCCAAAAATGCATTCGGAAGTATTACTTGATCAATGGCATGAATTGTTCCGTTACTGGTAGCAATGTCAGCTGCAACAACACCTGCAGATCCATTCACAGTAACATTACCGTCCGCCACAGTCACATAAACTGCCTCGTCAGTTAGTGAAGCAGGAGCTTGCTCATCTTCTAAATCACCGGAAGCTACTTCAACCGGTAAAACATGGTAACTCAGGATAGTAGCTAGTTGTTCTACTGACAGGCTTGCCAGGAGACCCTCCGGAAGAGCTGCGAAGGCATCATCGGTTGGTGCAAATACGGTAAAAGTTCCATCGGCTGCAGACAGTGCGTCAGCCAATCCGGCATCAACTACAGCGCTGACCAGCGTTTCAAAATCATAGCGTTTGGAAGCAGCATCAACAACGGTGCCGTATGCATCAGGAAGAATTACCTGGTCTATGGCATGAATAACACCATTTGTAACATCAACATCTGCAGCGACCACGGAAGCTGATCCATTAACCGTCACATTACCGTCACCATCTTTCGTTACAAACACTTCTCCACCTTCAAGTGAAGCCGGGGCTTGTTCAGCTCCTAAATCGTCTGCAAATACTTCGCCGGAAAGTACATGATAAGTAAGAATTTCAGTCAATTGCTCATCAGTTAAACTTCCGAGAAGTCCATCCGGAAGAGCACTGAATGCATCATCGCTCGGCGCAAATACAGTATAATCACCTGTGTACTTGAGTGTAGTTGTAAGTCCAACTTGCTCGAGAGCGCCTGCAAGAGTTGTAAAATTGCCGAGTTCAACAGCTTGATCAACGATGTTAGGGAGTCCAAGTGCTATTCTAATACTTTGCGGTAATAGAATTGAGTCGATCGCGTGAATGATTCCATTAGAAGCTTCTACATCTGCAGTAATCACGTTTGCAGACCCGTTAACAGTAACTCCGCCATTTGCTTGCACAAGAATCTCTTCTCCAAGCAGAGTTTCTACATCTTGTGTTGCAGCAAGACTGCCGGATGATATTGCCGCACCTGATATTACGTGAAATTGAAGTATTTCAGCTAATTGTTCTGTTGTAAGGCTTTCAAGTACGCCATCAGGCAATCCGTCAAAAGCATCATCAGTTGGTGCAAATACGGTGAAAGGGCCGGTACCCTGAAGTGCATCTGCCAATCCGGCATCTTGAATGGCTTGCACGAGTATGTCGAAATTGCCGTCATCGGTGGCTGTCTCAACTATGTTAGTATTGGTATCTGGGTCGGGGTCCATTCCGCCGCCGTTGTTATCATCACTGCATGAGATGAATAATCCAAAACTCACTAAAGCTATGAGCAAAAGTGTGTTAATTTTAGTTACTATCTTCGAATCCATTTTATTTTTGGGTTGGTTTAATTTTACTTGACTTTCGAATCAATTTTAACCCTCAACACACTTTTAACTTCAAATCGTTTGGATTTTTTTTATTTTTTTTTCTATGAACTATCCTCCAGATTATTGTGTTTTTTTGAATTTTCTTTCTTTTCTAAAAGCGCAAAAATGTATATAAAAACAGGGTTTTAGAGGATGGATTAATTTGTCTTACCCTGTGTAGAATTTGCCGCTTTAATCAGATTTGGGCTGAATCAGGAACTAATTGCGCGTTTAATTCGGTCTTTGAGAGCGGGAATTAAAGGGTGTATTTTTTCGTCCGTGAACGGTTCAATATAAATCGTACTGCAGGAGATATAGTCTGCAGTTCGAAAGTGATCATACAGGTCTCTAGCCAATGATGAATAGTCACCTTGGTAGGTGTGAACATTTTTCCGGTTTGAGGATTTGATTGTTTTTGAATGGAAGATGAAATAACTGTCAGAATCACTGATGTTTTTTACGGAATAATCCAGCCATTTTACAGAAGCTTTTGGCTTATAATGTGTAAAGCGAGTTCCGGGACTTTTTTTTCCAGACTTTTTATCTGATTCGGCTATCAGCTTCACTTCTTTTTTGAGCAGATCTTGAATCATCTTTGAATCGACAAATCCGGGACGAAGAATCGTAATAGAGTCACCGCTCAAATCCAGGACGGTAGATTCCAATCCCAGTTTAGATGCGCCACCGTCCAGGATGGGAAAATCATCTCCAAAGTCTTCGATGACATGTCTGGGATTTGTAGGACTGGGGCGACCCGATTTATTTGCACTTGGTGCTGTCAACGGGCCGGTTTTTTTGATGAGTTCCAGCGTCAACGGATGATCAGGCATTCGTACAGCTACCGTATCCAAACCTCCGGTAACAATGTCCGGAACAGATTTTCTCTTTTTTAAAACAACACTCAAAGGACCCGGCCAAAAGCGGTCGGTTAGTTTTTGCAAATCATCGGAAAAATCTTTGGCCACATCTTGTAATTGATTTAAATCACAGATGTGAACGATCAAAGGATTATCTGCCGGGCGACCTTTCTGCTCAAAAATTTTTTTTACGGCATTTATATTGAAAGCATCAGCAGCAAGGCCATAGACGGTTTCGGTTGGAATCGCTACAGTTTCTCCCTGTTTGATTAATTCCGATGCTTTTTCAAGAGTCACTTTCATACCGGTTCACTTTCGGCAACTTCAGCATTTCGCAGAGTTTTCAAGTATTCAATTGCCTCATCCACATCGGCAATATTTGATATCACAAATGTAACGGCATCATTTTTCTGAACAACTTGAAACGGATTATCTTCAAAACTTTGGATTTTCTTCATTGTGCTTTGAAAATGTCCTTCATCATAAAAATGGTCACCCAGGTCACTCTCATTTTTAGGGCAGAGCAGCCACATTCTGTCCGAACGAACGGTTACCTTTTTGAAAAATAATCTCGATGCCAAAAACTTAATTTTTGCAGCTTTCATCAGGTTGGTTCCGCTGTCAGGGATATCACCAAACCGGTCTTCCAACTCATTTTTCCACTCATCGATCTGCTCGAGATTCTCAACCTCAGAAAGTTTTCGATATAAGTTGAGTCGCTCCACACTGTCTTGTACATAAGAGTTTTCGAGATAAGCTGAGAGATCGAACTCAACTTTTGTGTCGGGATAGTCAATTTTCTTCTCTTCATGCTTAAAGAGCGCACTGTACTCCGTTTCCTTTAATTCGCGAACGGCATCATCTAGAATTTTCGTGTAGAGTTCGAATCCAATATCAGAAATGTAGCCGCTTTGTTCGGCTCCCAGAATGTCTCCGGCTCCGCGAATGTCAAGATCCCGCATCGCGATGTTAAAGCCCGATCCCAGGTCAGAAAACTCTTCGAGTGCAGTAAGACGTTTTCGGGCTTCGGGAGAGAGTGTATTTACGGGTGGAGTGATTAAATAACAGTAGGCTTTACGATTTGATCGCCCAACTCTTCCACGCAACTGGTGCAGTTCAGATAATCCAAAATTATTCGCATTGTTGATAATCATTGTATTTGCATTGGCGATATCAATTCCGTTTTCAACAATGTTAGTGGATACAAGGACATCGAATTTATTTAGATAGAAATCACTGATTATCTTTTCGAGCTTGGATCCCGTCATCTGACCGTGAGCAAAACGAACGCGAATATCCGGAACAAGTTCCCGAATCATTCCGGCTACTTCTTCAATATTTTTTACACGATTATGAATAAAAAAGACCTGGCCGCCACGAGAAATTTCCTGGATGATAGCATCTCGAATTAGCGATTCATCAAAACTGTGAATTTCGGTGTAGACCGGTTGACGGTTCGGGGGTGGAGTGTTGATAATGCTGAGGTCGCGTGCGCCCATCAGGGAGAACTGAAGCGTTCTTGGAATCGGTGTGGCCGTAAGAGTGAGCACATCAACCGTTGCCCTGAACTCTTTAAGTTTCTCTTTCACGGAGACGCCAAATCGCTGCTCCTCGTCAATCACCATCAAACCAAGGTTCTTGAATCTCACATCTTTGGAGACAATTCGATGGGTGCCAATCAAAATATCTGTTTTTCCTTCTTTCAGATCTTTGATAATCTGCTTCTGCTCGGCTTTCGTTCTAAATCTGGAGATAACATCAATTTTAACCGGGAACTCCTCCATCCGTTTGCAAAACGTTTTATAATGCTGGTCGGCCAAAATGGTTGTAGGAACTAATACGGCAACCTGTTTTTGATCCATCACTGCTTTAAATGCAGCACGAATAGCGACTTCCGTTTTACCAAACCCAACATCACCACAGATCAGTCTATCCATCGGTTGGGAAGATTCCATATCGTTCTTGACTGCGTTAATGGCATCCATTTGGTCAGGCGTTTCTTCGAACTCAAACCGTGCTTCCATCTCGGTTTGCCACGCATTGTCTGTTGAAAATTCGTAAGCTTTCTGAGCTTTACGTTTGGCATAAAGTTCAATCAGCTCCTTCGCAATGTCTTTAACTTTTTTCTTGGTGCTGGCCTTTTTTCGAGCCCATTGACCGGAGCCAAGCTTTGTAATTCGCGGGACTTTGCCCTCCTTCCCGGAATATTTCTGGAGTTTGTGGAGGCTGGAAACATTCACGTAGAGGATGGAATCTTCCTTATATCTCAGAACGGCGGTTTCCTGGACAGCTCCGCGGACTTCTATTTTTTTGAATCCTGCAAACTTCCCAATACCGTAATCAACGTGGACAACATAGTCACCGATATTTAAGTCCTTCATCTCTTTGAAAGAGATCCCGCCTCGTACCCGCTTCCGTTTGATCCGTGGACGGTGGTACCGATTGAAGATTTGGTGATCAGTGAGGATTGCGAGTTTATTCTGCGGTAGTAAAAAGCCTTCCTGAAGATTTTGTATGAGTACGCTGTACTGAAAATCGTTTCCCGATTCACCTAAGATATTTTCAAATCGGTCTTTCTGATTCTCATGATCGGTGAGAATATAGGTGTGAACTTGTTTTTTGGTCTGATCAGTTATAAAATCCCGAAGCAGTTTAAAACTCCCATTGAATGATGGATGCGGAGAAGTGCCCAGGGACATTGTTTTATCCGCCGTAATATTTTGATTAAAGCTACCAAGCATAATCATCCCATAAGCTTGTACCGCCTCATCCCATTCATGCACGCCTAAATATTCTGATGAAGGTGGCGAATGTTTTTCCTGGTCGATCTTTTGGTAGACTTCTTCTGCTTTTTCAAAATGTTGCTGAATCTCTTCATGGATCAAGTCGGTATCCTCAGCGGCGAGAATTGCATCTTCAGGCAAATAGGTCATCAAACTTTCCTTATTCCCATTTTCTGATGAAGCAGCGTTTGGAACTAACCGTGTATCATTCAAAAAAGCTATGGATCGTTGTGAATCGGGGTCAAACTCTCGAATTGAATCGATCTCATCACCAAAAAATTCAAGCCGAACCGGGTACTCTCCGGAAAAAGGAAATACATCAAAAATCCCTCCGCGAATGGCATACTCGCCCGGTGCATCTACAAATCGTGTTGCCCTGTATCCCTGATCTGCAAGCTTCTCGGAAAGTTTGTTAGGTGGATATTCGTCACCCTTTTCCAAGTGAATGGACGACTCGTAAAATTGGCTTGCCGGCACGAGTTTTTCCGTAATGGCATCCACTGAGGCAATAATGGTCAGCGATGGCTTCTCTTTTAGCATCTCTAACACTTCAGAGCGCTGTACCATGATCGACATATCAACCACCTTCTCGTGATCATACGGTTTATTTCTGGTGGGAGGGAAGAGGTAAATATTCGAAACGCCCATCTCTTCAAAATCGGAT
This sequence comes from Rhodohalobacter sulfatireducens, assembly GCF_022012475.1. Taxonomy (GTDB): domain Bacteria; phylum Bacteroidota; class Rhodothermia; order Balneolales; family Balneolaceae; genus Rhodohalobacter; species Rhodohalobacter sulfatireducens. Next base: position 52,630 of record NZ_JAKLWS010000005.1, on the reverse strand, counting down.
GCAACGGAGGCCGCCTTTTCAAAATCTTTGGCGATATAGAGAAGTGTACTTTCTTTCTTCAGAAGATCGGCCAAAAGAAAATTTGCCGATGATCCCGTAAAGCCATCCCATTCCAGGATCTTCTTCTGGTTTAAAAAATCAGCAATTTTTGAGGTCGTTAATCCTAAATTTTGCTGAATAGCTGATGTAATCTGCTCAATCATATTTTACTGATACTCATTTTCTCAAGAGTAGAACAAGGGCGACCGTGCGAAAAATCGTTCGTTTAAAAAACCCAACAACAAAAGCAGTATTCCGGAACCAAGATACCAGGGATACAGGTCTTCCCGGTCGATATAAATAATCTCTTCGATTTCTGATTGTTCCAACTGGTCAATTTCATCATAAATGGCGATTAGCTCCTGCAGGTCAGTAGCCCTGTAATACTGTCCTCCGGTTTGATTTGCAACCTGAGTGAGCATCTCTTCATCGATATTGACTTCCACATTTTGGTAACGTCTGCCAAACACCGGATCATCTACAGGGTAGGGGGCTGTTCCTCTCGTTCCAATTCCTAAAGTATAAATTCTGATTCCAAACGTAGCGGCCATCTCACCAGCCGTAATTGGGTCGATCTCACCGGCATTATTCATCCCATCCGTCAAAAGAATAATCACTTTGCTTTCCGCCTCACTATCCCTCAGGCGGTTAATAGAGGTGGCAATTCCCATCCCGATAGCCGTACCGTCTCGAACCGTCCCGACATCAATGGTTTCCAGCATATTCTTTACGAGATCATGATCCAGGGTAGGAGGGACTACTGTAAAACTCTCGCGTGCAAAAACATTGATTCCAATTCGGTCTGAAAGCCGCTCATTGATAAAGTCAGATGCCACAGATTTTGCCGCTGATAAACGGTTGGGAGAAATATCCTCTGCCAGCATGGAAGATGAGATGTCGATACTCATGATAATATCGATCCCCTCTGCACTTCTCTCGATATTTGAATTTTCCAACTGCGGACGAGCCAACGCTACTACAAATAGGGTATAAGCAGCTACATACAGAACCGGCGTTAACCAAATAAGATAAGCACGATAATTACCGGGCAAATCTTTTAAAAAGTTTGTTGATGAAAACGTAAGAGATGGATCTTTTTTCGTAAGTACAAACCACACCTTATACCCGATGTAAAGCGGGATCAGGATCAGCAGCCAGAAAAATTCAGGATTTGCCCAGGTCATGACGGCTTTTCGGTTGTTTGTTTGATGTTGTCCTCACGAATACCATGCTTTACTTCGTACTTGTACTTCATGTACTTGATCTGCTCGAAATTTACTACATCTGCAGTTTCAATAAATGTTTGAGCCGTTTCCCGGGCCGATTTAGCTCCCTTTGTACCTGGATTAAAGTTTGCAAATTTCACAATATCAGCTTCATTCAGAACTTTTCGGGTTATGGAGATCAATTTAGGCGGTGCAAGTTCTTCCTGGAGAGTGAGCGTGATTTCGGAAGTTGTCATTTCCAAAGCCTGGAATTCATAAACCCGTTTTATGTAAAGCCGTATTGCATCCCCCAGATCGATATAAAATTGCTCGAACTGTTCTTCAGTCACGAGGTCTTCAACATCTGTAAGACTGGATATTGTTTCCTTGAGTTCGTCGAGTGGACTCGAGAACGGAGCAGGTGGGGCAGGTTCTTCGGTTTCTGGTTCTTCCGGGACTTCACGGTTTGAATACCATTGGTAAAAATAATACCCGGCGATTAGCAGAACAATCAAACCGAGAATCCATGGCCACCAGGTTCTGGCAAAATCAAAAATGGGCTTCATGGGACGGAATTCATCATCATCTGCTGCCAGGGAAGTTTTAAAGAAAAGTGGTACGGGGGCTGTTGTAAAAGTCGTATCACTCTCTTCCGTTTGTACGGTAATCTCTTTTGACTCTATGGTTAAGTCCTCAATCGCAAAAAACTGGAGATTATAGACAATACTGTCTCTTCCTGCGGGCGATTGATATCTCTGGATTGAATTTACCGAAAGATCTTCTTCAAAATTTTCTTCGTCGGGAAACTGAATGCTGCTGTAATTTCCATCAAAAACAATGGTATAGGTAAATGTGTCGCCGACCTGGAGAGAATCAGTACCCACATAAGTGTGAACTTGTTGCGCTTCGGCCAAAGCCGTGAAGCTTAAAATGAGAATCAAAAAAGCAGTAAATCTTGCCGGTTTCACGTAGTCAGTTATGATTCAGTTTCAATACTCAAAAAATTTACAAGTCCATAAGATAACGAATGCTTTAACGAAAGTGGAAATGGTTTATTAAATACACAATTCAATTATGATTAAAAGAGCAATTCTATTATTTTCTTTGAAAATCATCTACAGCCATGCTTCTCAAATAAACTGACTGTATGCCAAAAAAACATTTAGCTCTTGTGTCTCTTACATCTGTGATCATCCTTCTGCTCATTCAGTGGAGCCACAGTGCAATTCACTACCCCGAAAAAGAGTCTATTACCACCCAAAATCTTTCTGAGATTCCACCTGCTCCGGAAGTCGACGAATATGGGATGAAAATAGCTGATATTGAAATACTGGATGATGAAATTAATCGAAATGAATCGCTCTATATTATTTTAAATGGTCAGGGCGTATCACCGGAGAAGATTCATCAAATCCAGCAAGAGGCAAATGGTATTGTCAGGCTGAACAGAATGATTCCAGGGCAGGACTATCGATTATATCGGGATGATTCGGGTGTTTTTGCATTTGTCTGGCATCGTTCACCGACGGAGTTTACAACCATCAACTGGAAAGATGAAATCACAATTGAGAATGGTTCTATTCCAATTGATACCGTTGTTCGAACTATATCGGGTACCATTCACAGCTCACTTGCCAATGCCTTGATGGAACAAGAGGTATCGCAGCGGCTGGTGGTTGAATTGGCAAATATCTATGCTTGGACAGTTGATTTTTATGCACTACAGATGGGGGATCAGTTTAAAGCTGTGTATGAAGATCGATACGTGAACGGTGAATATATCGGGATAGGTAAAGTTCGGGCAGCAGAATTTGTTCATCGCGGAAAAGAGCTGCGGGCTTACTATTACGATTATGGTGATGACAGCGGTTACTATGACCCGGAAGGAAACAGCATGCGGCGCGAAATGATGAGAGTACCTTTTGAATACAATCCGCGAATCAGCTCAAGTTTTTCAAGAAACAGATATCACCCAATTCTAAAAAGAAATCGTCCTCACTACGGAACGGATTATGCAGCGCCCTCGGGGACGCCCATTCTTGCTGCCGGTGACGGAGTTGTAACGGAGGCTCAACGCAGAGGTGGAAATGGTAACATTGTTCAGATCAAGCATAACAGTGTATACAAAACCGCTTATTTGCATATGAGCCGTTTTGCAAGAGGAATTCATGCCGGTGCAAATGTAGAGCAAGGCCAGGTAATTGGATATGTTGGTCAAACAGGCCTTGCAACGGGACCACATCTTTGCTACAGGCTCTATAAACATGGATCACCTGTTAATTCGGTAACATATGATTTCCCGCCTTCTGAGGGACTTCAGGAAATATACATGGATGAGTTCATGATGAGAGTCCAAAGATTCGACAATATGCTGAATTCTGTACAAGAACCTGATGAGCTGGCGATGAACTAAATCTTAAAATCGACTGATTCTGCGTTGGAAAAAGTTGATGAGCGGTTTGATGTACGACTCGTTTGTGTACACATCTATCGAATCCATTTTGTTTTTGAGGAAGTATTCCTGAAGTGATTTTTTCCTCTCCTGAACCCGCTTTCGGTATGCTTCACGAACTTTTTTGCTGGATGTATCTACGAGTGATTCTTTTCCTGTTTCGGCATCTCTGAAAGGAACTATTCCGATATCCGGCAGATCCTCTTCAAGCCTGTCATTAATCACAAGATTCACAAGATCGTGTTTTTGAGTAGTGATTCTGTGCTGTTTCTCAAAGTTTTCATCCTGGAAATCTGAAGCCAAGACAAGAATAGATCGACGCGTTAATAACCGGTTCACATACGAAAGTGCTTCACCGATATTGGTGGAGGTTCCGTCGGGTTCGGTTGTATAAAGTTCCCTGATTAAGCGTAACACATGAGTACGACCTTTTTTGGGTGGAACTACTTTTTCAATTTTATCCGAAAACAGGACCAAACCAACCTTATCTCCATTTTTGATAGCACTGAAAGCCAATACAGCACAGATTTCGATGGCGAGTTCCATTTTAGTTTGAGAATGGCTGCCAAAATATCCACTTGGGGATATATCCACACAGAGCATGAGAGTCTGCTCACGCTCCTCCTCAAATACTTTAATGTATGGTTCCGAACTGCGGGCGGTTACATTCCAGTCGATCTGCCGGACGTCATCTCCAAACGTGTATTCACGGACTTCAGAGAACTCCATTCCACGACCTTTGAAAGCAGATTGATATTCACCACTAAAGATGTTGTTCACCAACCCTTTGGTGTGAATTTCAAGCTTACGGATTTTTGATAAAATTTCTTTTGAAATCATAAAGATTAATTGGGTAGGATGATAATCACTTCTGCAACCGAACTCAAAATAATGTATTCAAAAGTAGGGTTTAAAATATAGGATTCTTAACAATAGCTTAACAGTTAGTTAACCCTTTCATAAGCTATATTGATGAATCTATAACATCCATAAACACTAAGTATCACTCATAAATCTACAGTCGGATGTTAATTGGAAAAGGTTTCAATAAAAAGTGCGAGAAAATTTTAAGTGAAGCGGCCGAAATCAGCGACTATGAATCCGGGTATAAGATTTCGGTTGAGGAACTAAACAAAAATCTCGATTTCGGCAGAAAAGAGATCCGATACTATTTCGAGTATATGAGTGATCAAAAACTGATTGAGCTCACCACAATAGGCGGCCCTTTTTTATATGGCCATATCACACTTACTGATAAGGGAATTGCAAAAATTAAGGCTATACAAAAGAGTTCGAAATAGACAATTCTCAGAATTTAATTTTACAAGATTCAGTAGTTGATATCTTACAACAAATCTCTATACACTCTCATAATTTAGGTTAAATTTTTCTACCTTTATTAGGAAAATATCCATCAAAATATAGGGTTAGAAATATGATTATTGGAGTTCCAAAAGAGATTAAATCACAAGAGAACCGGGTATCCGTACAACCGGCAGGAGTTCTTCAACTTAAAAGACATGGTCATAAAGTTTTAGTTGAAAACGAAGCCGGCCTCGGAAGTGGATTTACAAATGAGATGTATGAGGAAAGAGGGGCGGAGATAGTAGAAAACGTTGAGGAGATTTGGGGGCAGTCGGATATGATTATGAAAGTTAAAGAACCGATCGCCGTTGAATACCCAAGGATGAGAGAAGGACAAATTATATTTACTTACTTCCACTTTGCCGCAAGCCAGGAGTTAACAGAAGCCGTACGCGATTCCGGAGCAGTGGCCATTGCTTACGAAACTGTAGAAAAGAAAAACGGTTCGCTTCCACTTCTGATTCCCATGAGTGAAGTGGCCGGGCGAATGGCTTCTCAAGAAGGTGCAAAATACCTCGAAAAATCAAGCGGTGGGAGAGGGATCTTGATGGGCGGGATTCCGGGAGTAGCACCTGCAAACGTGATTGTACTGGGCGGCGGAATTGTTGGAGTGAACGCAGCAAAAATTGCGGCGGGAATGGGGGCTAATACAACCATCCTGGATGTAAATGTTCAAAAACTCCGTTACCTCGATGATGTCATGCCAAAAAACGTTCGAACCCTCTATTCAACAGAGGGGAATATTCGAAATTTGTTGGCTGATACTGATTTGATTATTGGTGCAGTGCTTATTCCCGGAGCCAAAGCCCCAAATTTAATTAGAAAAGATATGCTTGGGTTGATGAGGCCGGGCACGGTCATGGTTGATGTTGCTATAGACCAGGGGGGGTGTTTTGAAACGTCGAAACCGACAACTCATGATGATCCTATCTTTATCATAGATGATGTAGTTCATTATTGTGTGGCAAATATGCCGGGTGCTGTTCCGTACACATCAACCATGGGACTCACGAATGTAACGTTACCATATGCGGTGCAAATAGCCAATAAAGGCTGGAAGAAGGCCCTTGAAGATGATGTAGAGCTTCTGAAAGGTTTAAATATTGTAGATGGTAAAATTGTATACAAAGACGTTGCCGAAGCATTTGAGATGGACTATACACCTGTTGAAGAAGTGCTTTGAAATAACAAAAAGTTTATCTTCAATTTACTTCAATAAAAAAGCCCTGTATAACTTATAGCTATACAGGGCTTTTAATTAAGCTTTTCTTTTATCTGTCTTCAACAGGAACCCAGTCGAGATTTTTTTCTCCGACGTATAAGGCTCTTGGACGAATCAATCGATTGTTGGCTTTTTGTTCAAAGAAGTGAGCGGTCCACCCGGAAATCCGGCTCATAGTAAAAATACAAGTATAAAGGTCGGGTTGAATTCCGATAGAGTAGTAAACTGACGCAGAGAAGAAATCCACATTCGGATCAATATTTTTCTCTTCTTTCATCGTTTTTACCATCGCTTCAGACCACTCATAAAGGTATTCATGACCGGTTTCCTCAGAAAGTTCTTTCGACATTTTTCGCAGATGAACGGCTCTTGGATCAAAGGTTTTGTAAACCCTGTGCCCAAAACCCATCATTTTTTCTTTCTTATTCAGTTTCTCTTTTGTGAATTTAACAGGGTCTGCATTCTCACCTTGCTCTTTAAGGTTAAGCAACATATTCATCACAGCCGTATTAGCTCCGCCATGAAGGGGGCCTTTCAATGCTCCGATGGCACCTGTTACTGCAGAAAACATATCAGATTCGGTGGCACAAATTGTTCGGCATGTAAAAGTGGAAGCATTCATTCCATGCTCGGCATGAAGTACGAGGCAAAGATTCATTGTTTTTTCGGCTGCCTGTCCGGGTTTTTCACCGTTCAACATATATAGAAAATTGAAAGCCGTGCTTCCTTCGTCAAGTGGAGAAACAACTTCTTTTCCATTTCGAACGCGATCGAAAGCGGCAATGATTGTTGGAATCTGAGCCGTTACTGCGATTGCATGATTTGTATCATTGGAATCATCCTGGAAATCCGCAAGCATCGACACAGCGGTTCGGAGTACAGCCATTGGTTCGGCATCTTTCCTAGTGTTTTTAATATATTCAATAACAGGTTCCGGTAGTTGTCTTTCACTACGCAATTTATTGTGCAGCTCATCTAACTCCTCTTGGTTCGGAAGGCGGTCATTCCATAGCAAAAAGCAAACTTCTTCAAAGGTGGCATTTTCAGCAAGTGTATCGATGTGATAACCTGCATAAATAAGATCACCTGTTTGTCCGTCAATGAAACTTTTAGTGGTTGAGAAAGCAACAATACCGGCAAGTCCTTTATTTATATGAGGGTACTGCTCCAAATCAATATTTTCTAAATTTTGCTCCGCCATTATCTTATCTAAAGTCTTTTTTAGTTATAGGATATTTGTTAATTCAATTTTTCAAATGAGCTTTATCCGGCTCTATCCCGAAAAAAAGAGAAAATTAAAATGAAATCTGCTATTGCAGGTTTGTTATTCAATGGAACTAAAATACAAAACAGTGCACGATAATAGAAGTAATAACACGCCTGTAAATATATTTAACAAACAGAATCTTCTATCATTTAGTTTTAGATTCTTCCCAAAATTTGTCCATCTCTTCAAGGGTAGAATCGGTAACGGACTTTCCCTGCTCTGAGAGTCTCTTTTCGATATATCGAAAACGTTCATTAAACTTTTTATTTGCCAGACGTAAAGAATCTTCTGCGTTCAATTCTAAAAGTCGCCCTACATTTACAAGGCTAAAAATCAGGTCTCCAAATTCCTCGCGCTGATCTTCTTTCGATTGATTTGCGACGGACTCACGCCACTCCTCAAGCTCTTCGTCCAATTTCACCCACGCTAATTGCCACTCTGACCAGTCGAATCCAACATTGCCGGCTTTTTCTTGCATTCGCTGTGCACGAATCAGGCCGGGAAGATGTTTGGGAACGCCATCCAGGATCGATTCTTTTCCTTCTTTTAATTTGATCGATTCCCAGTTGGTGGCCACATCCTTTTCATCATCTACTTCAACATCATCAAAAACATGTGGGTGGCGTCGAATCAGCTTTTCAGAGATTCTGTAGATCACATCTTCAATTGAGAAGGATTCTGTTTCGGACGCCATTTTGCTGTGAAAAACTACATGTAGCAACAGGTCACCCAGTTCCCTGGAAAGTTCATCATAGTCTCCGTTATCAATCGCTTCAACTGCTTCGTAGGCTTCTTCTATCAAGTTATCTTTTATGGAATCGTGTGTCTGTTTTCGATCCCACGGGCACTCTTTTCGGAGGATGGATACAAGTTCAACAAAATCTTCAAATTTATCGGATGGGGTCATTTTTCAGTTGACAGTAAGCAGTTAACAATGATTTGATTGACTCAATAAAGTAAGAGTTTTAAATGGTTGAACAAGAGAAAATTGTATGAATTTATGATGTATCCTTAAACGATAATTTGATTTGAGATTACCTTACTTCATTCACTACTTCTATCTTGTTCAAAATGATGAACTCAATTGCCAATTGCTTACTTCCAACTGTTTACTGTCCGCTGAACTACGTTTGTTTTTTCTTTTTCTCAGCAGCGGGGAAGAGGATATTGTTCAGAATTAGACGGTAGCCTGGACTATTGGTATGAAGGCTTAGGTCGGTGGGCGGATCTCCAACTCGATGTGTATAATCTTCAGGATCATGACCGGCGTAAAATGTAAATGTCCCGCGTCCAACATTACCGTGAACATATTTTACCTGGTTTCGGCCCGGTGATTCTGCCAGGATTACGACACTGCTTTTTACTTTATCTTTTTGAAAAGCTGTTGCCTGTCCATAGAATCCCGGAATACTGCTTACATGGTTTTGAGTTAGCATGGTTGGTACAGGATCCCATTTGGCTGAAAACTCAAAAAGAGTAAAATAATCGAGGCTTTCACTAATTCGGTTTAAATCTACCTCAATGTCTATATCTGAATGCTCGTAGATATACGGATCAGTGATCATCTCAAAATTTTCGAATGCAAATGTGTATTCGTAATTCAGTTTTTCATTTACATTCGGATCGATCGGATCCCCGTCCATTGGAGTGGGTAGCGGATCTAAATTCTCGCTTGCAAGTGCCATATCAAACGTATCAGTTGCAGAACACATCGCGAACATAAATCCACCCTGCATTACGAAATCGCGAATTTTATGTACCACTTCTAGCTTTAGCTGGCTCACCTTTCCAAAACCTAACTCCCGGGCCAATTTTTCTTGTTCTCGCACACTGGCAATGTACCAGGGCTGAGTTCGATAGATGGCCCAGAATTTTCCATACTGACCCGTAAAATCTTCGTGATGCAGATGGAGCCAGTCGTACTCATCAAGGGCACCGGTAAGAACTTCAGTGTCATAAACCTTATCGTATGGGATCTCGGCATAATCGAGAGCAAGTGTAACGGCGTCATCCCAGGGTAGAGCATCCGGCGGGGTATAGACGGCAATACTGGGGGATTTTTCAAGGTTAATGGCCGCCATATTCACATTGGGCTGCTCAACTTCCGCGATAATAGATGCGGCTTCAGACTCTGAAATGGTTTCTACGCTTACATTTTTAAGCCTGCTTTTCCGAACGATGTCGTTTGTAGCCGTAGTCAAAAAACTGCCACCACGATAGTTCAGTAACCACATACCGGATTCTCCCTCATCGATGTGATTGAAGATCACTCCATAAGCTTTCAGATGATTGGTTTGCGAGCCGCCCATCGGGATTAAGACCCTTTGGGCATAGCTTAGACTTGCCAGGCCAAAACTGACAATAAGAATGAAAACTATTTTCAAAAAATGTTTTTTGATCATGATTTATGTGGAAGCTGTTTCCATATTTTCAAGTTTTTCTCTTACAAAAGGTGCATAAAAACCGTTGGGAAATTCAATGAGTATTTCTTCATATAGATCAACAAGATTTTGCTCGGTGAACTCCATATTCACATTAGAATCTAGAAATGAATAGGTGTACATATTAGGCGGTGGAGGAGGCAGATCTATATTTTTCATGAAATATTCAATAAGCGTAACCTGATCCCACAAGAGCCGTTCTTTAAGTGGACTATAGGGCTGAGATTGAATTGCCCTGTCAACCAATTGAAGCTTTAAACGATTGTATTGGTCGGGAAGTTCTTTAGAGAGTTCAAGAATTAAGTCATCTGAGAAGGAATGATTCGTTTGAGCAAGAATCGGTTCAAGTTGCCGTAGTGCTTCATTGTAATTACCAATATGAATGGAGTATAGTGAATTGCCAATTGTCTCTAAAAGACTTCCGGTTGAGTCAGCCCTCAAACCATTCTTAATCCACATTCTCAATTTAATCGCATCATTGGCGTAGTAAGATGTATTCCGTCGTTCAAGAGTTTTAAGCTGAATTTCAGCGAAATCAAAATCACCGGCAAAGAAATCAGAAAGGCTCAAATAATACCTTGTCTTTTCTGACAATTCAGATTCATCAGATTGTTTATCAGCCCGTGTCAATGCTTGTCTCGCAGTAACAAAATCTTTTCTGAAGAGTGCGATTCTGCCTTCGGCGTAATAGAGATATGGATTTTCCCCGGCTGCAATTCTTCGTTGCATATGGTTGTACCAGGTTTCAGCTTTATCAATATCTTTGTAAAAATCCACAGAGAGATCAATCAGGTTTGAATAGATTTCAGGAGCATTTTCGTAGTTGGGTGTTGCGTCAAGAAGTTGCTGATTGACTTCGTAAGATCGACTGAATTTCTCGTCCTGCCGGGAGGATGTTTCAATATTGTTTTGCTTGAGATATTCTCCCCACTCGCGGTAAGCAGCTGCCAGACTCTCCTTCGCCCGAAAACGAAGCGAAGATTCAGTAGAATCTGTGTAGTATTGAAAAGCCTGGGTAGCCAGCTCGAAATTTCGCGCAGACAGTAGCTGATTTCCAAGGGAAAAGAGTGAATAGATAGAATACTCCGTCTGATTTTCATATTGTCTCGCGAAAACAAAAGCCCGTTGATGTTCATCCGTTTCAAGCAAGAGCCAAATTAATAATTGATAAAGAGGAGAGTAGGATTGGTGTTCTGTGTCCAATTGCAGGAGTTGATCTTCTAGCTCAAAAGCAGCGATCTCATAGAGTTTATCATCTCTCATTCTTAAAAAGCGCTGCTGCACTAAACTCATCTGATCCGGAGATTGGACAATCAACCGAAAATATTCTTCAACCGATTCTTCAAATCTGCCTGCTTGCAGGTAAGTATTTGCCAGCTCATTCAGAAAAAGAGAGTCGTTGTTCAAATCCTCCCGAGCTTCATTATACAATTCAACAGCAGCATCAAACTCCTGGCGGCTGGTCATAGAATTTCCTGTTGCATAGTAGGCTTGCTGGCTTCCCCTGTTCCGCTCAATAATTTGATTCCACGTCTCTAAAGCTTTCTCACGCTCTCCCTTCAAATGGAGAATCTCTGCTAACTTTGTTGAGGCCTGTAATTGAAATCGACTATTCTGTGCTTGGTTCCGAGCAACTTCCTCCGCCTCATCGAACTGCTTGAGATTAATTAAACAGCGTGTATATCTGTCGAAATAAACAAAAGATCTTGGATTTTGTTCGTATAGGGAACGGATGATGGGCAACGCTTCTTCATATCTTTGTTGCTGGATTAACTGGTTGGCCGTTTGATAATCCTCAGTTTGCCCATACGATGTGAATGGAAAAAGAAGAACAAAACTTAGTAATAGAAAAAATAATTTTGTTTTCATGAAGTCTGGAAGAAAAGTTTCTTGTGGATATCCGGCATCTCAGTTTTCATCATATCATAAAATCGATGCAGTGGGAATCCAACTACATTATAATAATCGCCATTGATTTTTTCGACAAACAATGAACCCAGATCATCTTGAATACCATAGGAACCGGCTTTGTCAAAGGGCTGTCCATATTTGATGTACTGTTCAATTTCTAATTCAGTTAACGAAGAAAATGTTACTTTTGTTCTTTCAAAAAAACAGATTTCAGAACGAAATTTTCCGGCCGAGTCAGTTTTTCCGGCATAAACTCCACTTAAGACATCATGTGTTTGTCCGCTCAATTTTTGAAGAAACTCCGATGCCTGATCTTTATTGTTTGGTTTACCAAGAATTTCATTATGAAGACAAACGATTGTATCTGCAGCAATTAAAAATTGCTCGGGATGGCGCTTGGCTACATCCTCTGCCTTATGGCGGGCAAGGAGTTGAACAACCTCATGAGGCGGTGTATCTTCTGAAAATGTTTCTTCAATCGATGATGGATCTATCTCAAAATGAATTCCGACCTGAGTCAGCAGTTGAGCTCTCCGGGGACTGGCAGATGCCAAAATAACTTTCATATTTTGTATACTTCGTTCAGATCTGTTTTTTCAGTTACGGATAATTAAATAACTTAATGAATCAAACCTACAAAACAGAACCGTTTAATTAGCACTCATGTCTGCAAAAAAAAGAAAAAAAGACGATCAAAAACCGATGCTTTTTACCCCTTTGAATTATAAACTAATTGGTTTGGGGTTGCTGTTTCTCGTGATTGGTTTTACTGCAATGAGAATTGAGAACGAAGTCCAGGGATTTATCTCCCTTTATATATCTCCGGTTGTAATTATGGCAGGGTATGTTACCGTATTGTATGCTATCCTTAAAAAAGATCACAAAATAAATGATCCCTCAACAACGAACAGCTCATCGTAAATTTTGTACCGGCTCATAAACTACTTATTTGGTTTAACGCTTATCTACCTTTTTATCCTTGAGGGCAGGATGGGAGATCATGTTATGGTTTTGATTGGGTTGGTACTATCTATCTTTGTAGCGTACACCACCTTTTTAACCAATTGGATCTCGCTTGAAGCTACAAAGGCAGTGGTTATTCTCGGAACAATCGTCCTTGGATTCGGTGGGTGGACACTCGCGTTTGCAGTTGCCTTCTTTTTTGGAGTAAGCAGCTTCCTCACTGTTCTAAACAGCCGAACATCCGATGATTCCACCAATTCTGTACAAATTTTTAAAGACCGACGCAGAGATGGATACCAGGTTTGGGCCAATGGATTTTGGGTAGCTGTATTCTGCACTCTTTGGTTTACTTTAAATTCGATAGCTTACTTGATAGCTGCTTTTGCTGTAGTTGCTGCATCTACCGCTGATACATGGGCTACTGAGATTGGGACTTTAAAACCGGGAAGAACTTGGAAAATTACAACTTTTGAAAAAGTAGAGCCCGGAACTGACGGAGGTATCAGCCTTAAAGGAACGCTTGCAGGTGTGTTAGGAGCGTTATTGATTGGTCTGTTTATCTTTAACTTAGAAATTTTATCTCCACTTAAATTTTTTGCAATTGTATTTGTTGGGGGTATTACCGGTTTATTGATTGACTCTTTTGCGGGGGCTATTCTCCTCGACAATAAGATCGATCTGGAACCTCCCGAAGATTTTAGCGATGCAAATAATTCATTCACAAACAGCTTCATCAACTGGGCATCTACCGGTATTAGCGGACTGGCTGCTTATTTAATCACTCAACTCCTCCTTCTATGAAATGGTATAGAAAGCTACACTGGCAAATTATTATCGGACTGATACTTGGGCTTATTTGGGGACTCCTGTCAAGCATTGCAGGGTTCAATGAGTTCACGAGCAATTATGTTCGTCCCTTTGGCGATATTTTCATTACACTTTTAAAACTTATCGCAGTTCCGCTTGTATTAGCATCACTGGTTGTTGGTGTAACAAGCCTGAATGATATGACCAAGCTTTCCAGGATGGGTGGAAAAACCATCGGAATTTATATGGTCACTACGGTTTTTGCTATTACTATAGGATTGACTTCGGTCAATATCATTCAACCCGGCAAGACATTACCAGAAGAAACACGTACTTCACTCATGGAGAGTTATGGGGAAGGTGTCCAGGAGAGGGGAGATGCAGCCGACCAACTCCTTGAACAGAGTCCACTTCAATTCATTGTTGATATTGTTCCGGAAAACTTTTTTGCTGCCGCATCTGATAATGGCAACATGCTTCAGATTGTATTTGTAGCCGTTCTTCTTGGAATTGGAATTGTTCAAATTCCCCTTCAAAAATCACAGGTGCTCATCAATGTATTCGAGGCGTTAAATGATGTGATCATTAAAATTGTGGATCTCATCATGAAACTTGCTCCGTACGGAGTCTTTGCTTTGATGGCCGTTGTTATTATTGATCTTGCAGGTGATGATATCGGTCAGGCACTGGTCCTTTTAAAAGCCCTCGGTTGGTATTGTATTACTGTAGTCATTGGACTTCTTATTCATGTGATTGTGGTTTACTCCAGCTTGTTTAAAATTTTCAGCAAAATGAAGCTCAGGGATTTTTTCCGGGCTATTCAACCGGCTGTATTGCTTGGCTTTAGTACGAGCTCGAGTGTTGCTACACTTCCGGTTACGATGGAGAGAGTCGAGAAAAATTTGGGAGTTGAGGATGAAGTTTCAAGCTTTGTGCTTCCGGTAGGAGCCACTATAAATATGGATGGGACGAGTCTCTACCAAGCAGTTGCAGCAGTTTTTATTGCTCAGGCACTCGGGTTGGATCTGTCCATCGCCCAACAGTTGACAATAGTATTAACGGCTACACTTGCATCAATAGGAGCTGCAGGAGTACCTGGGGCAGGGATCATTATGCTTGTTATTGTTCTCCAGGCAGTTCAGGTTCCACTGGAAGGAATTGCGTTAATACTTGGTGTTGACAGAATTCTTGATATGCTCAGAACGGCGGTAAATGTTACGGGAGACGCTGCTGTTTCTGTTGCTGTAGCTTATACTGAAGGAAAGTTAGGGCCGTTACATTTTGACGATGATGAGTCATGAAACTTTTTATTGGAAAGTTCACTTAGATAAACAGGAAATACATTCATTAATTGATTGACTTTCAATGATAATAGCTTTTCTCTTTCTTTTGCTGTATATGCCATTAATTAATGATTCAACAGAATCTATCAAGGCTGAAAAGTCCTGGTATGAAGATAGATTGAACTCCGGAATCGAAGCTTTTTATCAAACAGATTGGGATCGGGCCAACCGAAATTTTGAACAGATTAAAACTCGTCATCCCGATGATCCAACTCCCTATTTTTTTGAGAGTATGATGCCTTTCCTGGAATACTTTTTTGTGGATCAATCTGAACAGTTGGCAAGTGAATTTTTAAAAAAATCTGAGATAGCTGTAGAGTTGAGTCAGCAAAAGTTGGAAGAAACATCAACAGACACTACAATGGTTTTGATGTTAAGTGGTTTATATGGATATCGAGGGCTGGTTGCTGCGGGACAAGGTGAGCATCGAATAGCACTTCAAAGCGGTTTGAAAGGATTCAATTACACCCGGCAGCTGCTTTCCATCGATTCTAACAGGCCAGATGCGCGTATCGGCAAAGGAATGTTTTACTATATGGTGGGCAGCGTACCAAGTGGAATGAAATGGGCAACCAATATTTTTGGATTAAATGCAGAAATAGAGGATGGATTTCATGAACTAAAAATAGCTGCAGAGAGTGATTCATATGTCAGCAATGACGCCAAAATGATGCTCATGTATTTGTATCAAAAAGAGGGGAGATTGGAAGATGCTCTTCATTATGCAGAAAAACTGACCAAAGATCTGCCTGACAACGTAATCTTTTTGTATAAAAAAGCAGATATTTTGGAAAATCTCGGAAATAGAGAAGCCGCTTTAAACGTTTATAAAGCTATTATCAATAAAAATAATCCAGATTTGGCGCTTATTACCGAAAAAAGCAGAAAAAAAGCGGCTGAACTGGAAAAAACAGACATAAATAGTAGATAATAATTGAATAAATTCTAACATTAGAGAGTGTAGAAATATATCTAACTGTTAAACTGCCTATGGGACGAAAGTTACGTGCCTTCTTCTTAGCAATTTTATTTTCTGTATCCGTTGTTTTGATCGGGGGTAGTGTAACTGTATCTACTGCTCAAATTTTACTCGAAAATGACACTCCTCTGGAAGTCCGTTTCTCACAGGGAGCATCTGCGAAAAATGAATCTTCTGTCACTGTCGGTTTATTTGAATTTGAAACGATTCTCTCACCTGAATTTACTCTTGCAAATAATCAGTGGCAGTCTTACCGGGAAGCAAACAGTGAAGAAAACTACTATGTTCCAGGTGGTATTTATGGTACTGCTCCTGGCCGTGTTCAACTTGAAAATTCACCCTATCAAACATTTTTTGTAGCTTCAATTCAAAACAAGAGTGAGTTTAGTTTTGGCAATTTTATTGTTGCATTCGATTTCATGTATAATTTCTTTGGAAATGAAAGTGTAAATGATTTTGAGCTGAAGTATAAAGTTAATGATGGGGAGTGGAACAACCTGCCAAGTGGTGTGATTGACGAATCTTCTCTTCGTTCTGTTGAAGATGCCTGGAGCTCTTTTTCACTTCATCTGAATATTGATGATGTTTACCTGCGCCCCTCTGATACAATCCATTTAATGTGGACGATTGATGAGGAAGATCCTGTGACAGAACGAATTCCCATGGCTCTGCAGAGGATGGAAATTTTTCCTGAAAAAGTAGAGCAGAATTCGCTTAACAGGGGAGATCTTATTATCACAGAAATTTTACCTTCATCAGATGTAAATGGATCTGAATTTGAATATGTAGAAATTTATAACCCCGGGGAGTCTTCTGTTTCACTGAAAGGTATTGAACTGGTAACCGGTAGTGGGTCAAGAGTTATTCAGCAGGATATATTTGTTGAACCCTATAATTTTACGGTGATTTCGAATGTCGATATTTCCAGTCTTGAAGGTGTTGAAAATAGTTATTTTTACCCGGGCTCAATGGTAACTTCAGACGGAGGCAGAGTTGAATTGGAACGTGATGGAAATTTAATCGCCTCAGCAACTTATCAACCAACTGAATCCGGTGTAGCTGTAGAACTCAATAGGGTATCACAAGCCTACGACGGTTATTCAAGTATGCAGGACTTTACAGCTTCGCAAACATCATACTTCCAGGAATTGTTTGGATCGCCCGGTGTTGAGGGAAGTACGGGACGAATGTTCAAAAAAACACTTAGCCAAAGTGGAGTTTACCTGGTCTCATTTCCCGGTACGCCAGTCCAGCAATTGAACCGGAACCAGCCATTGGATTTTTACAAACTGGATGGTACCGAACTAGATGTAGGATCTATTGAACCTTATACACCTGTATTAGTAGAAAAAGCAGATGATACCCCGGTATCTCTTTTTACAGAAGTAGTTGGAAATCAAAGTACGAGATCTGATATAGAAACCTCTTTCACGGATCAATCGGATTTCTTATCAATACCAATAAATACGGAACGGGATGCCATACAAAGTAACAACCAAAGTTTCAGACAGGCTTTTCCCGTTACCCAGGTTTGGAATCCACAAAAGAAGAAATTCAATTTATCTCTAACGAATCAGGTTCAAACTGATTACTGGACGCCGTTAATGGTTCACGGGAGTGTAGCTGAATTACTCAGTGCCTCTGAAAATCAAATTCGAAGTCCGATTCCAGATCGATATGTTGAGTTTGAAATTCTCCCGGATGACCAGGAAAGCTCTGTTCTATCTGATGTTGTGATGGTAGGCTTTATGGATATACCCACTCAGTACGATGAGATTCGGTATGACCTTCCTAAATTGGTACTTGAAGAGTCATCTATCTCGGGTCAAAGTGTTGAAGGTTCACAGCATTTATATTTAACGTCAACACTATCGGATGAGAGTTATAATTCATTCACACATCTGCCACAGCAAATAGATAAGGAGTATGAACTTGGATTAGGCCACCAGGTATCAAATGATGCAGGTGGTGCAGTACTTCGCTGGAATATAAGTGATAAATTACCGGATGAGTGGGTGATTACGATTGAAGATACATTCAATGGTACGGTCGTAAACCTGAGAGAAGAGAATGAATATCGCTTTAGGTATATAGATTCTTCGGAAAATAGAGAGCGGGAACTTTCAGATTCACCAAAAATCAGATCAATCAATCCTGTTGAGCGACCCCGATTTGTTGTAAACGTGAAACCTTACGAGTCATTCTCGAATGCAACGGAGGAGGAAGAGGTACCGAATAGTATTGAGCTTCGGCCGAATTATCCTAATCCATTTAACCCGTCAACCAACATTAATTTTTATATCCCGGAAGAGCGAAGCGTACGTGTGGGGGTTTACAACATAGTGGGACAGCAAGTAGCCCTGTTATTGGATGATGTTGTCCAGCAGGGTGAACATTCACTTCTTTGGGATGCTTCCGACAAGCCAAGCGGTATCTACATCGTACAACTTGAAACAGGAAGCCGAATTTTTACGCGAAAAATTACATTGATTAAGTAACCATTCAATTAACACGATAAAAAGCTAATTTTAATTAAACAGGCATACGCAGTAAAAAATATCCATGCAGTATAAATCAGTTCAGGGAGTTAAAATTCCGGAGATTGGAATTGGAACCTACAGGCTATATGGCAGAGAGTGTAATCAAACGGTTACAGAAGCTTTGGCCATGGGCTACAGACATGTTGATACAGCCCAAATGTATAAAAATGAAAAAGAGGTGGGGGACGCTATTTACTCCTCGCCCGTTAACCGAGAAGATGTGTTCCTTACCACAAAGATTTGGCACACAAATCTTGAACACGATGATGTTCTTCAGTCAGTTGAAGATAGTTTACGCCAGTTACGAACACCTTATGTTGATCTTCTTTTAATCCACTGGCCTAACGACCAATTTTCTATTCAACAAACTTTTGAAGCTATGTTAACCCTGCGGGACCAGGGTAAAGCTCTAAATGTTGGAATTAGCAATTTTCCAATGGGTTTGACCAGGGAAGTAGTAGAGGAGCATAGAATTCCAATCCTTACAAACCAGGTTGAATACCATCCCTTTCTGGCTCAGTTTGATCTACTGGATTATTCGTATGATCACGATTTTCTAATTACCGCTTATAGTCCGTTGGCACAGGGACAGGTAACTGAGAATGAGGAACTTATTGCGATCGGTAATGAGTATGGCAAATCTGCTGTACAGGTTTCTCTCAGATGGTTGATTGAGCAGGAAAATGTCATCACTATTCCAAAGGCTTCCTCAAAAGAGCACCTGGAAGAGAATATGGATATTTTTGACTTTGAACTTTCTGATGAACATTTCCAACAGATCGACGAACTCGATAAAACCAAACGTTTGGTAAACCCATCGTTCGCACCGAATTGGAACGAATAGCAGATAGTCTGGCTTTATTGACGCTGTAGGAACGATATGTTGTAATTGTTCCTTGTTAAAAATGGAAATTACAACTAATAAATTTTATCTACATGCTGAATAAATCAGATTACTTTATTCTTGCGGCAGCATTGGTGTCCATGATCCTCTCTATTGCATTATGGTTTACAGTAGATCAGGATGCCGGTCTGTTTGTTGGTATATGGGTACCCTCAATTCTGGGATTTGGCGCATATTTTAAAATCATTAAATATGGAGATCGCCAATGAACGCACCGTTTATATTTACGTCAGGAATCTTTGTTGTCGTACTCTTTTTAATTGGGCTGATATATACCTTCAAAGAGTTCAAAGAGATGGAAGGTCACCCATCAGATTTTCGTAGAGACAGGAGTGATGAACCCGAGGTTATTGATAAGGGTTAATGATTACGACCAACTCGTTCTTGCATTTGCAATGATCTGCTTATCATTATTTTTGAATAGAGTAGAGTTAATTTCATCATTCAGATTCGGGTTTGTTTGATTTGAAAGATAAATCTTATCGCCTGCTTTTGTTTCGGCAGAGAACTGGATGATTATCTCATTGCATTTTTTTTGGGCCTTTTCTGAATGATTGTAGCCTGTCACCCAATCAATATACCGTACATTATTAACGTGTTTGTTCATATCCAGGTCGTTCAGCCCGGCTGTGGTGATAAAAGTTGCTTTATCACTGTCAAGTTTTTTTAGATTACTTTTGTGAAGCTCTAAAACATGGCTATCAGTTTCAAAGCGACTGCTCATAAGCTCATCCGGCATTTTTACCGGCCGTTTTTTTCGGACGTCTACTACCATCCACTGACTTAACCCAACGGCCAAAAGCTCATCATTTTCATTGTAAAGCTCATAATCTCGATACGCTCGCAATCCATCTCCGGTAGAGGGCCATGTTTTAACATGTACCGTCTCCCATCGCTCAGGGTATACGTGAACCTTCACTTGCAGCTTGTACAAGATCCATGTTAGTCCCTGCTTTTGAAGGTCGGAGATATCAAATTCTAACTTCCTGGCATGTAAACCGGCAGCCTCTTGAAAATAGTTGCAAATTGCAGAGATAGATGCCTCCTTATTGTGATCAACCTCGTAGGAGCGCACTTTAAATGGTACTGAGTATGAATACTCTAAATTTGGCATTTTTTTATTTTTTTGATGATATGTATTGCCAAAATTTACGGTATTTACACTAATCATTCAGGCTGTCTGAGTCAGACTCTTTTCTCAAGATTATTTTTTCATATCCAGCTCTTGCATATTCCCCCGTATTATCTGAGTCTGTCATAATCTGTATACCTGTAATGGCAGGTGGTTGTTCTCCAATGCAGCTCTATAATCCTCCGGGATATTTCTCTTTTCAGATTGCGAGGTACACGCCTTCTCATTTCCAAATTGAACTGACAGAACTTGAACCCAATCTGTATATGGAATCGGATGAATCGATCCAGCATCTGATTTGTTTGCCCATATATAATTCAAGGCGCGAGTGGAGACGTCAAAAGATGTGAATGTTTGATAAAACCTGTACTTGATTTATCTCCAATACAAAAATTAAAACAGGATATTCAAACGTGATATAAAAACGTGCAGCATAGTCATCACCATCTTTTTTGTTACATCTCCTGATTCGAGCACAGATTCGATCATCCATTCCCATCAATAATCGGAAAGTCCTCAGCATTTGCAGAAATTTCATTTTTTACACTTGAAACGGATTGATTCGAGCTGGCTTTAATAATTGGTTCACCATTATCTTTTGTGCCCGATCTGTAAATAGTAGGATCTTTTCTGCCGAAGGCGCCAGTTTCCAAATCGAGTTCGAATTAGCATCTTCTTGGAAGGTTGCAGGGTCCATCACATAACGAACAAAACTATCCGGTTGTAGTTCAATTGACTGAGCAATTCCACTCTGATTATTAGTAAATATGAAGACCATTATTATGGCCAAATATCTTGTAATTAAATCCATGATAAAGGAATAAAATTCAGAGATTAAAAAAACGGTTTGATTCTAATCACATGAATCGCATGAAAGTAACATTTGTCTGATTCACAGCTAGCTTGATAAATCACCTAAAATGATTGTAGCTTCTTCTAAATAGATTGATATTCTTTCTTTTGTGATTTTTTATAATCAAATATCAATCATTTAATACGATATAGAAATGCAGAAGTATGGTCATAAAAATTAATGAAGAAATTCATATTATAATATAAGATTAATGATCATAAAAATGTAAAAATATTCCTTTAAAAGTATTTATAAGAATATAAATTAAATTCAAAATAAAATAATTTATAAAAAAAATTAATGGAATTTTTTCACCCAAAATTTAAAATGTTGATAACTTTTTTACTTGTTGATAAGTACAAAAACCGGCTAATTAGGCAAATAAACTCATGAAATTATTCACATCTTGATAATCTATAGTTCTGTAAAACTTAATTTCTATCTATATGATCACGAAAATAGGATAATTTGCCTGGCTTTAATTTTTCAAATTCAGCTAATTTTTTTAATGCAGTTCTAAATGTGGATAACTTCCGGAAATTGTGGAAAAGTAATTGATTTTTTTCTTGCTGTGTCTTGCTCTCACAAATATATTGCTTGATACATTTTCTCGCTAAAAAGCCAAATCACCAGCAGAAATTTTTTTTAGCGCTCTCACACATTAATAGATAGTAAAAGAGGAGAATATATTTATGAAATTTAAGCGTTTTTATACCAACGAAGAATGGAGTTCGCCGTACGAAGATATCAAGTTCGAGAAGAGAAAATCAGAAATTAAGAATCCTGACGGCTCGCTTATTTTTCAGATGGAAGACGTGGAAGTGCCATCCTCCTGGTCGCAAGTCTCGACGGATATCATCGCTCAAAAATATTTTCGTAAAGCAGGTGTTCCGGCAAAAGTAAAAAAGGTTAAAGAGAAAGGAGTACCATCGTGGTTACAACGTTCTGTACCTGACGAGAAAGCTCTCGAAAAAATTGATGAAGATGATCGCTACAGTCATGAAATTGACAGTAAGCAGGTATTTCATCGGCTGGCAGGATGCTGGACCTATTGGGGATGGAAACACGATTACTTCGATTCAGAAGAAGATGCAAAAATCTTTTACGATGAACTTCGGTATATGCTTGCCAATCAAATGGCGGCGCCAAACAGTCCGCAGTGGTTCAACACGGGTTTACATTGGGCATACGGGATTAATGGCCCCGCACAAGGTCACTATTATGTAGATGGCAAAACAGGTGAGCTTAAAAAATCAGAAGACGCCTATTCACATCCACAGCCCCATGCTTGCTTCATCCAAAGTATTGATGATGACCTTGTAAATGAAGGCGGTATAATGGATCTGTGGGTTCGGGAAGCTCGCCTTTTTAAATATGGGTCAGGTACCGGCAGTAATTTTTCAAAAATTCGAGGAGAAAATGAACCACTGAGCGGTGGTGGAAAGTCCTCCGGCCTGATGAGTTTCCTGAAGATCGGTGATCGTGCAGCCGGTGCAATCAAATCCGGCGGTACTACGCGCAGAGCTGCCAAAATGGTTACGCTCGATTTAGATCACCCCGACATTGAAGAGTATATCAACTGGAAGGTTCGCGAAGAGCAGAAAGTAGCGTCAATCGTTACCGGTTCGAAAATTACCGAGAAGCATCTCAAAAAAATTATAAGGCTTTGCAATGAACCTGTAGAAATTGATGGAAAGACATACAACGGAGCTGTGAGTCGTGATCCTATCAAGAATGAAGATCTAGGTGAAGCAATTAAAAAGGCAAAGAGAGACCAGGTTCCATTAAATTATATTGAACGGGTCATTCAGTTAGCAGCACAGGGATTTACCGATATTGAATTTGATACGTATGATACTGACTGGAATTCAGAGGCGTATGCCACAGTAAGCGGACAAAATTCTAATAACTCTGTTCGGGTACCAAACAGTTTCATGAAAGCCGTTGTAGATAACAAAGAGTGGAATCTTTACGGCAGGGTTGAGCGGAAGAGGGCTAAGAAAGAGGGCAGAGAACCTGAGCCTTTGAAAACCATGCAGGCTCGTGATCTCTGGGAACAAATTAGTTATGCGGCGTGGTCTTGTGCCGACCCGGGAGCTCAATATCACGATACTATAAACGAATGGCATACGTGCCCTGAAGATGGACCGATTAATGCGAGTAATCCCTGCTCGGAATATATGTTCCTTGATAACACGGCATGTAATCTTGCATCACTGAATCTGATGAAGTATTTCAAGGATGAGGATTGCAGCGAGTTTGATGTGGAATCAATTCAACAAGCGTCAAGACTTTGGACCGTTGTTCTTGAAATTTCTGTGTTGATGGCGCAGTTCCCATCCAAAGAAATTGCAGACTTATCTTACATTTACCGCACATTGGGCCTTGGCTTTGCCAATATTGGTGCGGCCCTTATGGTACAGGGTGTTCCGTACGATAGTGAAAAGGGATGTGCCATTGCCGGTGCTATCACGAGTATGATGCACATGAAAGCCTATGCTACAAGTGCTGAGCTTGCCAGTGAACTTGGTGCATTTGAAGGATATGAGCGGAATAAGGAACATATGCTTCGGGTTCTTCGAAATCACAAACGGGCCGCGTACGATGCGGATAACGAGGAATATGAAGGGTTGACGATTAAGCCCATGGGAATCAGTGAAGATCACTGCCCGGCATACCTTTTGAATGCTGCTCAAAAAAATGCCGATGAAGCGGTAGAGATGGGTGAAGAGCATGGATACCGAAATGCCCAGGTCACGGTTATCGCGCCAACCGGAACAATTGGACTGGTGATGGACTGTGATACAACCGGAATTGAACCTGATTTTGCATTGGTTAAATTCAAGAAACTGGCCGGAGGCGGTTACTTTAAGATCATCAACCAGAGTGTGCCGTTAGCTCTTAAAAATCTCGGGTACAAAGAGAAAGAGATTGATGAAATCATTAGATATGCCAAAGGCTCCGGAACGCTTGAAGGGTGCCCTCATATCAATCCTGAATCGTTAAAAGAGAAAGGTTTTACAGATGAAAAACTGGAAGCTGTAGAAGAGGCTCTGCCCGGTAGTTTCGACATCAAATTTGCATTTAACCACTGGACGCTGGGTGAGGATTTCTGTAAAGATGTACTCGGCCTTTCAGAAGATCAATTGTCCGATCATAACTTCGACATGCTACGTTTCCTTGGATTCTCGAAGGATCAGATCCAGGACGCCAATGATTATGTCTGTGGTACAATGACGATCGAGGGTGCACCTCATCTTGAAGAAAAACATTATCCTGTTTTCGACTGTGCTAACAAGTGCGGAAGAATCGGGAAGCGATTTATTTCCGCGGAAGGTCATATCAATATGATGGCAGCTGCACAACCGTTCATTTCAGGTGCTATTTCCAAGACCATTAATCTGCCGAATGAAGCTACGGTTGAGGACTTCAAGGATGCATACATGCAATCCTGGGAGAAAATGTTGAAGGCTAACGCTCTTTATCGAGATGGTTCGAAGTTGAGTCAACCATTGAACTCTATGAGTGACGTAATTGAAGAACTCGAAGATGAAGATGAAGAAACCGCAGCAGCGCAAGACAAAGTGGTTCAAACCGCAGAGAAGATTATTCACAAATATGTGGCTCGACGTCAGCGATTACCGTTCCGCAGAAGCGGTTATACACAGAAAGTGAAAATAGGCGGACAAAGTGTCTATCTGAGAACCGGTGAATACGATAACGGTCAGCTCGGTGAGATCTTTATTGACATGCATCGCGAAGGTGCTGCATTCAGAAGTCTCACAAACTGCTTTGCCATCGCAATTTCACTTGGTTTACAACATGGTGTTCCACTCGAAGAATTCGTGGATGCATTTACCTTTACGAAATTTGAGCCGAGTGGCATGGTTAACGGTAGTCCTCATATAAAAATGACGACCTCGGTGATCGATTATATATTCAGAGAGCTAGCCGTAACCTATTTGGGCCGGGAAGACCTGGCGCACGTGGCTCCCGAAGATATCCTCAAACGAAAACTTCGGCCATCCGAAGAGGAGGACCTCGCCGATGAGGTGGCAAAAAAGTCTCAAACCAAAAATAAACCTAAAACTGTAAACCAAGGAGCAAATGTCGTTCAAAAAGAGCAGTATCAAAAGGATGATGCTGAATCTGATTACGACAGAGCGAAACAACTTGGATATACAGGCGATTCCTGCTCCGAATGCGGGAGCATGACAATGATTCGCAACGGTACATGTTTGAAATGCATGACTTGTGGATCTACAACAGGGTGCTCCTAAAAGTATACTTCGTTTCCGGCTCAAATTTGGCGGAGATGGAGTGTTGACTTAAACGATTCAAAAACCTGCCGTTCCGATGACTCGGAGGGCAGGTTTTTTTATGCCAAACTTGGATTATTCTGCTTCCCCAGGTTAGATCCTATCGCTAACTCTTCTAAATTCTTGAAATCTTCAGCGAATCGATTCCGGAGAATCTCATTATAAACTTTGAATGTGTTACCATCATTTGCGAGGAAATATGTGTAAGCATCATAGGCTGTTTCAACTCCCTTCTTCTTAATTTCTCCAATCAGACCACCAATAGTATTAGAGATTGCCTCTCTTTCCTCATCGGTTTCTACAGAAGCAAAATCAATTAAATTCAAATAGATATGAATTGCATACGGTTCACCGTAGAACTCATTCAATTCAATCGATTTTTGCAGAGCATACACCGACTTTTTCCTGTAGTCTTTATTCTGGGTTCTGCTGTAGAGATTCATGTTTGCAATCGCTACGTTTGCCCAGGTAAGCTCATTTAAATTGATTTTATTGGAATACTCATCAACAATGGCATTGATTTGGTCAAATTTTGATGCCGAAAAATAATGTTTAATTAATTCTGAAAAGTAGTGTGTTTTTTCTCCTTCATTGCTGAGAGAAAGAATTTTCATAAGAATCGAATCCGCCCTCTCTTTAGTAAAGTAAAAGAATTGTTCATGTTCTAAATTGTCTCTCAGGGTATTTATCTCTTTATCTAATTCCTGGCGATTTTCATTAGATTGGAGTTTCATACCGGCCGTTTCAATTTTTTGGGTTGTGTCTTCAAACTGCTTCAGTATTTTTTCAGAAATAGATGTAATAAAACGATGAGCAGAAATTGCTGCGATAAGACAAAATCCCGCAAACACAAAATAATCAAGATGATTTTTCCTGCTGTTTTCGAGCAGATCACTTGATATGGTTGTCATAAATAAGGGCACAAGCAGTGATGCACAAACACCAATTAAAATATAGAACTCCGGTTTAAGAGTGTTATTCATCGTTGAGGAAGTATATTTTTCGATCATATAAGCTGCACCACCGCCAAGAACTCCGGCAATGATCATGATTGAAAAAATAATAAGCAGATGTATTGGATCATTTACACTTGCTACAATCTCCTGGTTTGTTAAACTGTCAGCTTGATTCATTTTTAAATATGTTTAGGTGTAGAATTGCAATCTGGAATCAATAATTAAATTAGAAATGTTAATAGATCAAAAATAATTTTATGTAATTATTGAATTTATCGTGAGTTATCTATTTAAATTTTCAGCAAAAAATTTACTTAAAGAATGAGAATACTCTACATATTTCCACATCCGGATGACGAATCCTTTGGACCCGCACCTGCTATATCAGCTCAGTTACGCCAAGGTTATGAAGTATATCTTTTAACACTCACCAAAGGAGAAGCTACTAAACAACGGTTCAGGTTGGGGGTGAATAAAGAGGAGATGGGAGAGATTCGATATAATGAGATGAAGTGTGTTGAAAAAACGTTGGGATTAACTGGAATGGAAGTTCTTGATATGCCGGATGGTGAACTAAAAAATATCAGTCCCATTGAAATAGAAGAGCTCATAGAGACGCATATCAAAAAAATAAAACCGGATATTCTTGTTACATATGCGGTGCATGGTATAAGTGGATTTCACGATCATTTAGTGACGCATGCTGTTGTGAAACGAGTTTTCTGTAAAATGAAAGAGGAGGGAGGCGAACATCCAAAACGCCTTGCACTTTTTACACGCATGGGTGAGGTTGACCTGGATGGAAAGTTTCGGCTTGAAGCCTCAGAGGATGAGGACATTAAATTTATTGAGACCTGCTCTGAGAAGGATATGCAAAAATTCCATGATGCCCTCGATTGCTATGAAACATACCAGGAAGTAATTAATGATAGTAACGTAAAAAATGTGGTGGACAACGAAGTCCCCTTTGAAATCTTTGGTGAAGATATAAATAATCGTTTGGAGAGTATTTCAGATCAGATGGACGATGATTCTGACTAAACCCGTTAATTACCACGGGCCGCTTTTGAAGACTCCCAGATACTATGGTTTAAACTGTAATCGGGGTAAGTATTATTATCGAGAATTGGATTACAGTCTTGATCAGTCCATAGATTATTTTGAACACCAGTCCTGTTATACCACAAAGAGCGATTATTTGTAATTATATGATTATTACACGGTTCAGGCTCACTGTAGTCTGCTGAGTAAAGTGCAATATTGCTGTCTCTCCATTCATCGCTGTAGAGAATATTGCTGTCAACTTTGATGTCTTCACCGCCGGCTATTCCGATTCCAACCTGTCCCGGTGTCACACCAACATTTCCATAGGCAAGTTGATGTTTTCCTCCGGCATCACCCAGCATAATGAATGAACCGTACTTAGAATGGCCGTGTCCTCTTGCCCGATTGTATCTCACTTGGATAGGATTGTCTGTTGTGCCACTGGATCGATAAATTGATATCCAATCTTCAACATCCCTTGCGCCTGGCCTGAGATAATCGCCCTTCCTTTCCATCGTGTTATATTCAATTCGGATGTTCTCTCCTCTGCATTTACCCAACTGGACAAAGTTTCTGCCAATATTTATACCTGTATTCCAGTCAATCAAAATCGGGCCTTCACAATAGGAGGGTAGTATAGCAGATGAAACTCTGGCGAAGTAACTGTGCGAGACCGTAATATCGGATACATCATTCAAACGTATGGCACCATTCAGTTCACCTGTTCCTGAGCCGGTATCAGTGATCCTAAGTCGTTTGAAACTAACCTTTTCTCCGGCATCAAAATAGATTCCATTATCAACATAATTTCTTATCTCAACACCTTGTATAGAAACATTTACAGCTTTGCCTGTGAAAGCAGCTGTTATGGAATTTAGCCCATCCATAATAGCGCCCTTTTCTCCCAGCCACACATTCCCTGACTTTGGATTGTGCACACGCTGTTTTTGATGTACACCGTTGGCAATAACAAATACAGTACCTGCAGGGAAATTGTCGTTTGCTTGTTGAAAATTATCACCCGGATATAGTTTTACCTGACCGGAACTACCAGTGTCTGAGCAACTCTCAATGAAAATAAGAGATAGCAAACCCAGCGATAAATATAGTTTCACCCATTTGTTCATTTTTACCCCAATTGAATAAGACCCAAAAAAAAACCTTTAGATACTTGGACCGATTAATAAAATAATTAGAAAATTATGAGTCAAGTATCTACGAAAAAATTATAGATTAAATAAATTAGTCTTGTAAACCTAAATAAAAATAGAAATTAGATTTTGACAAATAGTCACTATTTTAGAAAAATTATAAAATTTTATGTGTAAAAAATTTAAAATTTTGTTCAATAATACTTTACTAAGAACCAAATAAAGACTATTGATGAATATTTTTTCCGATTTCTTAATTCCAGAATAAGAAAAATAAAATTTAAACGCCCGTGAAAATTCGGTGCTTCATCTTATACATTGATCTGAAAAATGGCATATACGGCATCTTAGAAAAAATAGACAATTCAAGAGCCGGATTGGATTCTTCAGATAAAAATTTGAGTACCTGATCAAAACTGTTTTTTTGAAACAAGCATTCAAATGCTCTTAATGCATTATCTCTTTCATGTGAAAGAAGGTAGAGCATCATAATATCATATACCCTGAAACGGTAGGATGAGGCACGTCTTTCGGGAATTGGATTTTGTGATTCCAATGCATTCATAATTTCCAAACTGCGTTTTTGAATCCTGCTGAATGCATAACCGGTAGAGGGTTTTGCGAATCCTCCAATGGTTCCAATATTCCAAACAAAATCGCAATACTTTGCCGGATATTTTCGATCTTCCATCGGAATGGCTCCAAACTCTTCTCGTTCGATTGAAAAGTCATCTTTGTGCAAATTATATCGAGTTTCCAGATAATTTCTTACCTGTTCTCTGTACCGATCTTTTTCTAATAAATTTTCTGAAAAAATGGTGTATTCAACCAGGGCTTTGTTTTGGGAGAAAGGCAATAAGTAAATAAACGAAGTGCCATCTGACTGCGGTACTTCAAAGTCCATAAATATTGCCAGGTTTGGATCAAACAGATTTTTGTTGATGTTGATTTCCCACCCGAGAAAATGTTGGATTAAGGATATGTCTACCTCAAGATTATCGAAACCGGAAGGTTTTAAGGCACTTTGAAAAATTTTCCGGGATTTAAATTCACCTTTGGTTGTTTGTACAAATCCAAATTGACCATCAGAGATAAAGTCCTTAATACCCGCTTCCAAGAATGTGACTTGCTCACTTTTTTCTGCTTGCTGTAATATATGATGAGTAAAATTTTCACTTCTGATACATTTATACACGTACTCATTGAGATTTTCCGAGTAATCCTCTCCGGCAATTTTCACAAGTAGCTTTTCCCAGGAGTGGTGAATAACCCCTTCATTGGGCAGAGAAAGATCTTCCCAGAAACACCATGTCTTATCGTTGGCAGGTTCAAAGGATTGGTCGATAAGCAAAATCTTCTGATCTCTGAGAACTGACGAATTTAAGATTCGCCAAAGTAGGCTGAGTCCGGCAGCTCCTGCACCTGCAATGATAATGTCGAACTGTTTTTTATTAGCCACTAAAGTTTAAATCAAATGAAAATTTGTAGTCTTTAAACCCTTCTTCTAAAATGTCCGTTCAACATTAAGTTAAAGTTTCAGATCTAAATCTAAGCTTTGGTATCGCTTAAGCCAAAGCGGAACGGAGATAGCTGCCAAATAGATCATAATACCGATAGTTACAAACGTAAGTGCAATTTCCATATCTGAATCCAGCATATCAAAATGATATAACAGATTGTACCAATCGTGTGATTCTTTTCCAAGATTACCGATGAGAGGGAGCTGGCGCTGACCCCCATCAGCCGCATAAAATGCTACGCTGAACCAAGCTGATCCTAAAAGGTATAGTGAAAACTGAGTGCCTTTAATGAATCGATTGAAGATTGTAAAGATGACAATCAATATTGGAAGAAGTATCTCATTTAAAGAACCACCGAGTATTGTAATAACTCTTGATCCAAATATGCTGAAGAATGTGTGGCCGGCTTCATGAACAATCAACAAAAAATTGTTGAGCAGAAATTTTTCAACATTCACAGGGAAGGGAAATGAGTAACTGATGCTGAAAAAAATATTAAAATTGAGAGTCCAATATGCCTGGTGAAGCTGATATGCCATAAACGGAAGCAGGATTATTGAGCCCCACCATTTTTTTATAATCTCTTGCCAGTCTGTCGATTCAGATAAAGAACTCAAATCTGTATTACCTACATGTTTTAAATTTCTGAATGTAAATAGTTCTAAAATTACATCAGTTAGGAGCAAAATCTACAATTTAATTTGATATCTGACTTTTAAACAATTACAATTGTTGTATTATGTAACAATAATAATTGTTCTGCCTGACTTAGCATCGGTAACCATTAACTATGAAGTATTAGAATCGTGAATTTAAATCAAACTCTTTAAGGAAATAGAGACGCTTGAAAGTCATTAAAAAATCAAAAATAACTACTTACAACCAACCACTGACAATAACATGAAATCAAAACATATTATAAAAAAAGCTTTTCTTCTCGTTGGCTTCTTTGGGGTTCTTATAACATCAGCATCAGCTCAATTCCAACAAGACCCGGTAGTTTCACCGGAGATTCATGAAGATGGAGCGGTAACGTTTCGAATCATGGCAGCGACGGCAGATTCGGTTAAAATCAGTGGAAGCTGGATGCAGGGCTGGGGCGCTTCGGAACATCTGGAAAAAGGAGAGGAAGGAGTTTGGGAACTGACTATTTCAGATCTTAAACCTGATTACTATATCTACTCATATAACGTAGATGGAGTTCGAACCATCGATCCACATAATCCATGGGTGATTCGAGATGTTCGTAATACATTTAGTGCATTTATTCTTCCGGGTGAAGGAAGTAAAAATGTTCAGTTGAGTGGTCAAAAAAAAGGAACCATTGAGGAAGTTTGGTATTCATCGCCCACGCTGAATATGGATCAGCGAAGAATGAAAGTATATCTGCCGCCGAATTACAATGAAAGCGATCAGGATTATCCCGTTGTATACCTGCTCCATGGTGGTGGAGGTGATGAAAACGCCTGGACCGAATTGGGTTTTGCAAACCGTATCATGGATAACTTGATTCATTCCGGAGAGGCTGAGTCGATGATCGTTGTAATGACAAATGGAAATCCGAACCAATCTTCAGCCTGGCACGTAACCCCGGGACATGAACCGGCACGCGAATCGAATTCACCCAACCCAATGGCTAACGAGCGATTTGAAGAGAGCTTGGTTGCGGATGTGATCCCATATATCGAAGAGAATTATCAGGTAAAAACAGGGAAGGAATATCGTGCAGTAACAGGTTTATCGATGGGTGGTTGGCAAACCCAGAAACTGGCGCTCAAGCATCCGGACATGTTTGATTACTACGGAGTGATGAGTATGGGAATTATTGAAGAAACTCAGTTTGGAATGGATGCCCGGGCACACCTTGAACTCACCAATCAAAATATCGGTGATCTACAAGAAAGCGGGTACGAACTTTACTGGATTGCATGTGGGACGGATGATTTTCTTTTCGAAAGTGTCAACAATATGAGGGAGGTTCTGGACAGCCACGATTTTGATTATGTGTATCGCGAGAGCGGAGGTGGTCACACCTGGGATATATGGCGGATGTACCTGTCTGAATTTACGCCAATGCTTTTTCAATAATATTTTTGTGTGAAATTAATTGATAGATAGAACCTGTCAGTGTCAGAGAGGATCTGAAAACGATTGAATTTCTATGATTTCAATCAACAATTTTTTAAATCGAATCAACCATAACAAAAAACACCTCAACCATGAAAACGAACAGGCGAAATTTCTTACAAACGATGGGACTTGGAGCAGCAGGACTTGGTTTGGGATCAATCCCCGGACTTTCTAAAAATGGAGTGAGTGCAGATGAACCGGGAGAGCAGGTTTTAATCATTAATGATGACACCGCAATTACGGATACTCAATACGGTAAAGTTCATGGATTTATTCTGAATGATATCTACAATTTCAGGGGCATTCCGTACGGGGCGAGTACGGCCGGTGAAAATCGATTCATGCCACCACAAAAACCGGAACCGTGGGGTGACGATGTTTATCCGGCGGTTTGGTGGGGCGATTCGGCTCCGCAGATTATGGAGGGTCGATACAGCAATTCGTATCAATCCTGGCAGGATCATTGGAATTATGATAACATCGGTGAAGACTGCTTAAAGTTGAATGTTTGGACACCATCAATTGGCGATAATCAAAAACGCCCTGTTTTGGTTTGGTTGCACGGCGGAGGTTACACAAATGGAAATGGCATTGAGCAAGATGGGTATCACGGCGCAAACTTTAGCCGAAATCACGATACGGTTTTTGTTTCAATTAATCACCGATTAGGTCCGATTGGATTTTCTGACCTGTCCGGGGTAGGAGGGAGCAAGTTTGCGGATTCCGGAAATGTTGGCGCTCTCGATATGGTAGCCGCTCTCGAATGGGTTCGCGATAATATCGAAAACTTTGATGGTGATCCCGGGAACGTGACCATTATGGGGCAGTCCGGCGGTGGTGCCAAAGTTTGTACGTTAATGGCGATGGAAAAAGCACAAGGCCTGTTTCATAAAGCTGTGCCATTAAGTGGATCTACATTGGATGGAATTGATCAGGAGCGGTCACAAGGAGTGGGGCAATACATTTTAGAAGAAGCCGGCCTGAGTGAAGGTGATGTCGAAAAGCTCCAGGAGATTCCTTCGGAAGAGTATCTGCGAATCGCTAATGAGGCGGCTCGAAAATACCGGGAGGATCATGGTGGATCCGGATTCGGTTCATTCGGTCCGGTTGCAGATGGACGGAATCTGCCGAAAAGTCAATACTTTTCAGATCCAAATGGGCTATCGTCTGATATTCCCATGCTGATCTGCAGTACATTTCATGAATGGAGCGTGGCACGTAACAATCCTGAAATGGAAGAGTGGACGTTTGACCAGGTGAAAGAATCACTCGCGGAACAAGCCGGTTTTTCCGGAGGACTTGGTGAAAAGGCAGGTCCGGTGGTGGATGCGTATTGTGATGCATTCCCTGATAAAAAGCCTGTTGAAATTATGATTATGGTTATCAGTAATCGTCAAGGGTTGATTGAAACGGCCAATGCGAAAGTGCAACAGCAAGCCCCGGTTTATGTTGCCTGGTTTGGATGGGAACCGCCAATGTTCAACGGACGAATGCGTGCTTTTCACTGCTTAGATATCTGTTTCTGGTTCGATAATACAGATCGGATGTTGACCCACACGGGAGGAGGGGCAAGGCCCAGACGACTATCACAAAAGATGTCGGCCGCTCTGAACCAATTTATGAGAACAGGTGATCCGAATGTGAGTGATCTGCCTGAATGGACGACATACTCTACAGAAAATGGTGAAACGATGATTCTGAATGATGAGTGCAGAATTGTCAATGATCCGGATCGGGAAGCAAGACAGATGTTGTAATTTATGTAGAACGGGTCGCTGACCCGTTTTTTTTTAACCCAAAAATTTACGAATTAGCTTTATAAATGCTTTTACCGGTTGAATTCACAAAGCGATATTTGTTTATATTGAATGAAGAATGTTTTTCAGGCTGATCATCCCCCTATCCCCCTTACAACTATGCCAAGGCTTCGTTGCACTGGTCGAAAGGGGAAAATTCGGGTGCTTTTTCCCGACCGCTGTCGGGAGGAATGACAAAAGCTATTAAAGGTCATTCCAGTTGAGTATAGGGCTTTAGCATACAATCTTAACCTGTCAACACGTTTTATATAAAATTTACGACTCAACGAGCCAAGTTATTTACTAATTATTATTAGGTGAGAACTCTAATTCATTAAATGTCTTTTTTCCTCGAAAGAAATATTCCATAATCAACAATCGCATCAAAACGAGGTTTTTTGGCGTTTGGGTGGTAGATTTTTTTTTCAGTTCTGTTCTCTTAGAAAGAGTGGTAGGAATCATTCCATAGAAAGAGAAATGGGCCCGGATGATAGCCCAGGTTTCTGCAGGTTTTCCTTTGAGGAGAGAGCGAACGCCTGAAATTCCATCTAAAATCAATCGGAAAAATATTTTCGGGATGATAAATCGATCTAAGTTTTTCAGGAGCATCAAAAGACTATTCCTGTAGTTAAAGAAAACTTTCCGTGGTGAACCATGAGGCAATGATCCGCCACCAAGGTGGTATACTGTGCTGTTGGGTACGTACTGAATTTTCAGTCCGATCTTTAAACATCGCCAACATAGGTCGATCTCTTCCATATGAAACTCGAAATCCTCATCAAATCCACCGGCTTTTATAAAAAGTTCTTTTCGAATAGCGAAGGCCGCTCCGGTAGCCCAAAAAATTTCAGAACGTTCATCGTATTGGCCCTCATCTTTTTCCACCTTATCAATTAACCGGCCCCGGCAAAACGGGTAACCCATCCAGTCGATGTAACCACCAGCCGCACCTGCATACTCAAAATACTCCGGGTCTTCTACAGAGCGTAATTTGGGTTGAGCGATCCCGACCGAACGATCTTGAAATACATTATCAAAACCATCAAGCCAATGGGGCTCAGTTTTTACATCATTATTTAAAAAGACAAGAATTTCACCCGAAGCATATTTAACCGCCCGGTTATTGCCGGCTGCATATCCATAATTCCGATCGTATGTAATCACCTTACATTCCGGGTAGTTTGTTTTGATCCATTCAGCTGTTGAATCTTCGGAGGCATTGTTCGCGATTATTACTTCAAAATCAGAATAGTCGGTGGCTGCAACAGAAGGCAGAAATCGCTGCAGATGTTCTAAGGCATTCCAGGTGACTATTATTATGCTAAATGAATGTTGCACGATGAAAAAAAGTCTCAGATTTTGACTAAAAAGTTTTGCAAGCTTCTACAGGATTCCTATCATCATAAATAGATGTTACCATTTACAGATGCATGAGAAAGATAGGACTTATATCGGATACACATAATTATCTTGATCCCCAAATCCATGATTTTTTTTCCGACCGGGATGAAATATGGCACGCCGGCGATTTTGGTAGAATTGAAATAGCCGAGGAGTTGGAAAAAATTGCTCCCGTAACAGGTGTTTATGGGAATATTGATGGAGATGACATTCGATCTAAATATCCGCTGCATCAACGATTTGATTGTGATGGGGTAGATGTTTGGATGACACACATCGGGGGGATTCCCGGTCGTTACTGTATTCCGATCCGAAAAGAGATCGAAACCAATACTCCTGACCTTTTTATCTGTGGCCATTCTCATATTTTAAAAATTGCGAGAGACCAATCCCTTAAAAAAATGCTCTACATGAATCCCGGGGCTGCCGGCAAACAAGGGTTCCAGGTTTACCGAACAGTTTTACGATTTTCTGTAGATTCCGGAAAAATCCTGGATGTGGAAGTGATAAATTTAGGGAAAGTCGGAGAGCCGGTATAATATTCCATTGCATAACTGTCCAAAACGTTTCTAAAGTTGAAAAAAATTGTTGTTTTCCGAATGTATGGCCAGATATTGCATGGTTCTCAATATCCAATTCCTACTTGAACAAATCGGGATCTGTCTCAGGCTTTCAGCCTGCCAATGGTTTTCATGTTTCTACCCAGGGCGATGCCCTGGGCTGTAATATTTCAGGCTGAAAGCCTGTAATAACGTAGCTTGGGGCATCGCCCCAAGTCTACAGGCTAGTCCTGCCGGCAGGCTGAAAGCCTGAGACAGACTCCATAACTTCTAATTTCAAAAACATTTTGGACAGTTATGATTCCATTGGTTAAAAATACTTTAATGGTTGATTTTTTTAAAAGATTAATTGCTCCAAATAAAGGTCTATTTAGATAAGGATTTTAGCAAAAATAAAAGAGTAGTGTATCCTAAATTAGTTCTTGTTCTCAAAACGTGCACATAAATTTATATGTGAAGAGGGTGTGTATTTTATCTGTAAAAAATTGTACCTGTAAAAATGTAGGCTGTAATTCTTTACAAAGTAGAACAATTAGAAAATCTTCATCATTTGTAGGGTCTTAAAATATGTAATAACATGTACTTAACATGGAATAATTATTTTCTTAGAATTAGTACTCTAGGCTCATTTGTTAAGCCTGGAACTCATTTTCTCTAAAAGATATTTTTTTAATTTACTGTTTTTAATATTGGAAGGGCTTTTTTATTATTACTACAGTTTGATAGTAATTGTTAGGTCAACCTATCAGTTGCTTGGTGTGATGGTGAACATGGGTTACAAATTTTAATAGACAGTATATACAATTGCTCTTCGGCACTTCTAATAAGTGTATGCACTGCTGTTAGAATTTTAAACTACTGCTTTTCCATCCAGTCGATAGTATCCGTTAACCAGCGGATAATAATCTACCTTAAACATTAACCATAACCACATGGACTCAATATGAGAAAAAACAAAAAGCTACGGTCTCAGTTTTTTTTCGATTCTGTACGTCATCGCCTGAGTAGCTATACAAAAGTGATGATGAGTTTGTTCCTTGCAGTACTTTTCTGTGGAACGGCGATTGCCCAGGAGATAGAAATCTCCGGAACCGTAACCACAACTGGTGGAGAAACCCTGCCGGGTGTATCTATTGCTTTGGAAGGTACTCAGATCGGAACAACAACTGACTTAAATGGAAATTACACAATAGATGCTCCCGAAAACGGAGTATTGGTATTTTCTTTTGTTGGTTTTCAAACGGTACGGGAACAAATTACCGGCCGAACGAACATTGATATAACAATGGAAGAAACCATTGCTAATCTCGACGAACTGATTGTAACAGGTTATTCATCACAGCGACGTGGTGATGTAACCGGTGCGGTTGCCTCGGTTGACATTGAAAGTGTTGAGCGGGAAACCAGCGCAAGTGTTCTTCAGCGCCTCGACGGTCGAGTACCCGGTGTCACAGTTCAAACCAGTGGATCACCCGGTGCCCGAAATACCGTTCGTATTCGTGGAATCAGTTCTTTTCAGAACAACGATCCGCTCTACATTATTGACGGTACTCCGGTTCAGGACTCTTATGCCAACTGGTTGAACCCTGCTGACATCGAATCGATCCAGGTATTGAAGGATGCTTCTGCTGCTTCAATCTATGGTTCTCGCGCCAACAATGGTGTGATTATCATCGAAACCAAAACCGGAAGCGCGGGTGCACCCCAGGTGAACCTGAACGTGAGAACCGGAATTGCTCAACCAATTCGCGGGTATGATGATTTCGTTATTACCGATGCTCTTCAGTATCACGAAGTAATTAAGAGATCCTACGAAAATGCGGGTCAAACCGTGCCAACGAATATTTATGGTGATCCAAACAACCCATCTATTCCCAACTACATTTGGCCGAATGATGGTACGAATCAAACCATGAATGTAGATGAGGGTTCTTACTCCTTCCCGAATAGTTTGATAATGCCTGCAAGTTCAGGTACAAACTGGTGGGATGAGGTGTTTGGAAATGCACTGCAGCAAAACTACAACATTAGTGTTGCCGGTGGTTCAGATTCCCACAATTATAATGTGTCGTTTAACTACCTCGACCAGGAAGGAACGGCAGCTTATAACCGTTTCCAAAGAGGAACAGTTCGGGTAAATACCGAATTCGACCTTGGCCTGATCACCATCGGTGAGAACGTATCGGTTGCTACAGAGCATACCTACGGTGGTATCCAGGGGAACCCTGGCGGATATGCTGAGGGTGGTATTATCGGGAAAAATATCCTGATGCAGCCGGTTGTACCTGTGAAGGATATCAACGGCTGGTGGGCCTCCGGTAAAGCAGTTGGACTCGGTAACCAATCCAATCCCTTGAAATCTGCATTCTACAGCAAAGAAGGACCAAGCCGAAATAACCGAATTTTCGGTAATGTTTTCGGACGGTTTGATGTTCAGGAAAAAGTACTGGTTACTTCTCGTTTAGGGTTTAACCTGAATGAAGGTTCCTATCGGTTCTTTAACCCTGTAGCTCCTGAAAACTCTGAGCCGAGTTTTACGAACGGTATCGGTGAAGGAAACTATGTAAACACCGACTGGACCTGGACGAATACACTTCAGTATATCGATCAGTTTGCAGGTGTGCACAATGTAGACGTATTGGTTGGACATGAAGCAAACGAATTTGTTACCAGAAGCCTGAACGGAAGTATTGGACAGCTCTTGAACACTAATGAGAGTTCACGGTACATTCAGGATGCTCTTGCAGATCCGGGTACAAAAAACGTGAATAGTGGTGGATTTAAATCCTCTCTGCTCTCATTCTTTGGTAAAGTAGCGTATAACTACGACCAGAGATACTTTCTCGACTTGACTGTACGACGAGACGGTTCCTCCCGATTAGGGTCCACGAACCGATGGGGTACATTCCCTGCCGCAAGTTTGGGCTGGAGAGTCTCCAATGAATCGTTCTTGCAAGACAGTGAGTTGATTTCCAACTTGATGATTCGAGCCGGATACGGCGTCACCGGAAACCAGCAGATTCCATCGGGTCGAACTGTGAACCAGTATGGTGGTAGCGTTGGTGATACCTTCTACAACATTGGTGGTGACGGAACTTCCGTAGTTGCCGGTTACCGACAGGTTGTACGTGGCAATCCCAACTTGAAGTGGGAAGAAAACGAATCCATAAACGTAGGTGTTGACCTGGAGATGTTCGACGGTCGATTTAACTTCGCCCTGGACGTTTACCAGAGAGATACCAATGACCTTCTCTTCGCTCCGCAACTCCCTGCTTCTGCAGGTTTTGCAGCTCCTCCGATTGTAAACATTGGTCAGATGAGAAACACCGGATTTGACTTTACGCTTGGAACACGAGGAACCGTTGGGACCGATCTGAATTGGACGCTTTCATTCAACGGGTCGACCTATAAGAACGAGATCCGAAAGATTGATGGAACCACTGAGTTCTTCTTTTCAGGAACGACCATTGGTCGACACGGGTTTACTTCCATCAACCAGCTTGGTAAGCCAATTGGTTCGTTTTACGGGTTGAAAACTGATGGTATTTTCATGAATGAAGCTGAAGTGAACAGCCACGTAACACAAGATGGTGCCGCACCCGGACGACTCAAGTTTGTTGATGTGAACGGAGACGGAAATATCAGCGCAGCTGATGAAACCATTATTGGTAATCCGCACCCGGACTTTACGGGTGGACTGGATATTGGTCTTCAGTATAAGAGCTGGGATCTTAATACTACCTTCTTTGCTTCAATCGGAAATGAAATTTACGATGTGCAGAAAGAGTTCTACATTTTCCGAACATTTAGTACAACGGTTCGTGAAGATCTCTTAACGAAATCTGCTGTTGTTGAAAACGGACAAGTCGTAAACAATCCAAAGTATCCACGCATTGACCTGAATGACACCTTTAGTGGTGGTCAGCCCAGTGATTTTTACGTGGAAGACGGATCCTATTTAAGATTGCGAAACCTTCAGATTGGATATACGCTTCCGGGCGGAGTTATTCCCGGCCTGAGAAATGCGAGAATCTATGTGCAGGGCGAAAACCTGTTTACCATTACCGGGTATGATGGACTCGATCCTTCATTACCAGCCAGAAATATCTCAGGCGGTTCAGGTGACACCCGTGACCAGTACATGGGAATCGACAGTGGAGCATATCCATCAAATCGAATATTCAGTCTGGGTATAAACGCCTCGTTTTAAAAGATAATTTTAAAAGGATTAAACCATGAAAAACATAATGAAACGTAAATTTTGGATTGGAACAGTTGTTGTTCTCATTGCGGGAACATTTCTATACGGCTGTGAAGATTTCTTGAATCAACCCCCGCAGGGTTCGCTGGATGCAAACACACTAGCGAATGCCAGTGGAGTTGAAGCAACCTTGATCGCTGCTTATCGAGCGCTTGATAACCCAAATGGCTTCTCCCTTCAGGCAGGAGCTGCGAGTAACTGGGCATTCAGCTCGATTACGACAGATGACGCTTACAAAGGAACAGAGGCTACAGATGATGCTGTAGGTACCCAGATGGAACAGTATAACTGGTCTACCGGTGGTGCTGACGGACGATTCAACGATACTTGGAGAAAACAGTTTGAAGGTGTAAACCGGGCAAACTCGGCCATCCAACTGTTAGACCAGGTTCTTAATAATCAACCGGGTGAAATCTCTGATGCGGATGCTAACAGTATTCGTGGAGAGGCACTCTTTCTGAGAGCTCATTACCACTTTGATCTGTGGCAAAAGTTTGAAAACATTCCCTATTACACTGAGGAAGATGACTCATTTGTGAAAACAAATGAAGGTGTAGATGTAGTTGGAAATCTTGTTTCTGACCTTGAGCAAGCGATCTCACTTCTTCCCGATTCTCCAAGAAACGGTGAAGCAGGTCGTGCTACTTCCTGGTCTGCAAAAGCCTACTTAGGTACGGTGTACACATGGAATGGAGATTATGCTGCTGCCAGAACAGTGTTAGAGGATGTAGTGAACAACGGCCCTTTTGCACTCGAAGAAAACTACCATCATGTATGGACAGGATTCAGTGATCTTTACAATGGTCCAGAAACTATCCTTGCTTACCAGGCATCTTCGAATGACGGTGAGCCCAATGGTAATAATGCTAACTTTGGTGAGCGATTAAACTTCCCTCACTCCGGTAGCCCATTCGGCTGCTGTGGTTTCCACCAGGGTTCTCAAAACCTGGTCAACTTCTTTAAGGTTGACGGAAGCGGACTTCCGCTTGCGATGGCCGGAGGAGCTGATGGTCTGACTGTATTTGATGCTACACGAGCATGGAATGCCCAGGACGAGGAGTTTGATGGCACACAAAATACGGTTCCTGTTGATCCTCGAATCGACTGGACAGTAGGACGTGACGGCGTACCTTATAAAGACTGGGGACCCCACGAAGAGGGCTGGATTCGTCAGCCATCGTTTGGTGGACCTTATAGTCCCAAGAAAAACGTCCATGAACAAGCCAGTGACGCTCAGAGTAATGTTGGTTGGGTAAACACCCAGTTAAACTCTGTGAAGATTCACATCCTGCGTTATGCTGATGTAATGCTTCAACTTGCTGAGGCGTATGTGGAAACCGGAAGTCCTGAATTGGCTCGTCCTATTGTGAATGAGATCCGAATGCGAGCCGGAGTAGCTGCACAAGGTCCCGGTAGTGATCGTTCAACGATAGCCGTACCTCTTGATGATCCATCTATTACATGGGCAAATTACCAGGTTGGTATGTATCCTGCAGGTTCTTTCTCTGACGTAAACTATGCGCGTGCAGCTGTTCGTGCGGAGCGTCGCCTGGAACTTGGTATGGAAGGAACTCGATTGTTTGACCTTCAACGATGGGGAATCCTGGAACCAACACTTAATAACTATATATCTGTTGAGCAGAATCGAAGAGAGTATCTCACTGCTTCTGCACAGGTTACTGAACGTTATTACCGGTTCCCGATTCCATCAGTTCAGATCGAGCTGAGTCAGCAAGACGGAGCTTCTACTTTGATACAAAATCCAGGTTGGTAATCAACAACTAAGTTATTTTCTGAAATTTTCAGATGTGAAATCCCGGGAGGTTATCCTTCCGGGATTTTTTTTTGCAGTTATATTCTGGAAGTTTTGGAATAAATACAGTTTTGAATATGATACTCTCAGCGTTTCTCTGCGCCCCCTGCGGTTATACATAGTGAACCGCTGAGATCGCTGGGTATCGCGGAGTATTTTTTAGATTAGATAGGGTAAACATCTCGTTTGTACATGTTAAAATGTGCATGATCGAAGATGCTTTCGCAATCAAGAACTAGGTTTTTAAAACAATTTTCGTACAAGATAGATTTAGAATTAAATTGTGAGACTTGCATGATCTTCACAGCGTA
Organism: Rhodohalobacter sulfatireducens; assembly: GCF_022012475.1. GTDB lineage: Bacteria > Bacteroidota > Rhodothermia > Balneolales > Balneolaceae > Rhodohalobacter > Rhodohalobacter sulfatireducens. Next base: position 9,945 of record NZ_JAKLWS010000005.1, on the reverse strand, counting down.
CCTCTGCGCCCCCTGCGGTTATACATTTGAAACCGCTGAGATCGCGGAGTATTTTATTTATAGATTAGATAGGGTAAACCTCTCATTTGTACTTGTTGAAATGTGCATGATCGAAGATGCTTTCGCAATCAAGGACTAGGTATTTAAAACAATTTTCGTACAAGATAGATTTAGAATTAAATTGTGTGACTTGCATGATCTTCACAGCGTACCTCTGCGCCCCCTGCGGTTATACATAGTGAACCGCTGAGACCGCTGGGTATCGCGGAGTATTTTGTTTATAGATTAGATAAGGGAAACATCTCGTTTGTACTTGTTGAAATGTGCATGATCGAAGATGCTTTCGCAATCAAGGAACATGTTTTTTAAAACATATTTCATGCGAGATAGATTTAGGATTAAATTGTGTGTATGAGCTTGTCTCAGCGTTTCTCTGCGCCCCCTGCGGTTATATTTGGTGAACCGCTGAGATCGCTGGGTATCGCAGAGTCTAGTTTTGAAATATTGCAAAGTACTGGTTTGTGTTTATGAGGATGAGCGCGAGTAAGATACTCGAGCTATAAGAGTTAAAATGTTTGAAAATTGAAATAAAATGGTAAAGAAAACACTTCTCCTATTCATAGTTTTGTTGATGATCACAGATATATCATCAGCTCACGATCCAAAAACCAATCCGGAATTGGCAGAACTGAACGATTATATGATGGCTATTCAGACTTTGCGTCACTCTGATGCGGGAGCAGAATCACTCTTCAAGAATTGGCAAACTTTGAGAGAGGAATCCTGGGAAATCCGGGAAATGACAGATGACCAGGGATTAAATATCGATCATCCGGATGTGCAGAAACAGGTAAAACTTTCCACTGATTTAAGAACGCAATTATTAGAAAATAGCCGAACTTATTTCAGTGAAAAAATGGATCAGTTTCCGTCTATCAGTATTCGTTTCGGGGATGAAATATCAATTTCTGGATTAAAGTCTGAAGTTGATACACCTGTTGGGTCAAGAGAAGTTGTTTTGGTTGAATTCACAACGGAGAGCCCGGGGCACACTCATCTTAAGTTGGAGAGTTCAGAAAGCGAAGAAATTTTGTTCTGGTCGAAAGAGATCATGCTGACAAAAGATCAACCCCTATACACGTTTGTGTACGTGGCTCCCATGGATGAAGGAACTGAAGCGGCCACGATCACTATTAATCAGGAAGATAATTTTATGGGTTCATTCACAGTCCGCGGTTCCGGGACTCTTCCCGCCACCTACGACTGGTACAATCACATTTCCGCAGAAACTCAATTCGATATCAATCATGCAGAATATTCAGAGAACGAGAAGACCATTGATTCAGAAAATGCAATTCAGTTTGATATCCGGGATGATGAAAGCGGAGATCCACTCCCCGTTCGCGTTGAAGTTAAAGATGAAGAAGGAAATAGATATTGGACGCCTCTGCAAGGTCCATCTTATGCTGTAGATCGTGAGTCGGTCGGTTGGCAAACACCGTTGTGGACATTTCAAAATGGACCTTTTTTCTATATCAATGGCAGGGCAAAATTGGGGGTTGAGCCTGAAGGGAAAACTGCGCGAATCTATCATGGATTTGAATATGAACCTGTTGAAGTGCAGGTTCCTGAAGATGGAATCGTCACGGAACCCTTAAAGCGGTGGATCAACATGAAGAATCGCGGTTGGTATTCTGGTCATACCCACATTCACACAACTGATGTAGGCCTGCCGGTTCAATACAGCCGATTTTGGCCGTTGGTAACACAAGGGGAGGGGTTTGGAGTCTCAGCTATATTGACGCTTCAGGGTGAACGTGTAGATCATGCTATCTATGCCGATGAATACCCGATGGGCCCCCTGAAAAGCCATTCTAATTCCGATCACCTGATCACCTATGGAGAAGAATATCGGAATAACCCCTATGGTCATTTAGCTCTTCTTGGACTGGATCGATTGATATTTCCAATTGCTTCCGGTTCAATCGGAGAAATGGGAGGTCCTGATTATCCACCTAATGAATTTATCCTTAAAGATGCGGTTGAGCAGGGTGGAGTAACTATTGGGGCTCACTTTGGATCATACATTACAGAAGAGGAACCCATCTTTGCAACATGGCCTTCCACCGGGTTTGAGATGCCCGTGAATGCAGCCCTCGGGAATATGCACCTCGCTGAGATCTACGGGAATGCCGGTCAGCTTGATGTCTGGTACAAACTGCTGAATTGCGGGTTTAACATCTTCGCTACATCGGGACCTGACTGGTCGATGAAAGATACACCACGTGCCTATGTGTACCTTGGAGAGGATACGTTTAACGTGGATAACTGGCTTGATGGATTAAAGCATGGCCGGAGTTTTATCACAAAAGGGCCTATGCTGTTTTTTACAGTGGATGGTCTAAAACCGGGGAATGAAATACCTTATACAGATGGATCCGTTGAGGTACATATTGAGGCTTCTGCATTAAACCCCGATGGAATGCAACCGGTTGAAATTGTGGTGAATGGCGAAGTGGTGGCAAAAGGAAATGGAATCAATCAAACCATAACTTTGAATGATAGTGCCTGGATTGCTGCGCGAACGGAAGGAGCTCATTCCAATCCTGTCTTCGTAAATTTTGAACAACGCCCACGTGGATTTGCAGAAGAAACGGCTGAGTTTATCAGCGTCATCAACAGGTTAGAGGATTGGGTTCAGACAAAAGCCCTTTTTGAAAGTAATGAGCAAAAAGAAGCAGTATTAGATCTTTTGGAAGAGGGTAGAGCTGTCTATGAAAGCATATCACATCGTGCTGTTGAGTTCGGACGAACATCGCCATATCAATCTGATTAGTGATAAAATCTGCCATACATGATATTGATTGAACAAAGTTCGAAAAGTGTTAATGTAAGCTCTTTTGAGTTCTATTGATTTAAGAAGGTTATGCAAAGAAGATTTGCTTGCCCAAAGACCGAAAGGGCAGGCGAGGCTCATCGGCCGAGAAATCTACCTTGGCAGTTGAATCGGCTTCAACTGCCGAATTCATAGTGTTTGATACTCTGTCGCTTGGTAAGCAATAAAACAATCGCCGATCAGTTTTCACATTATTCAAAACTTTTACAAAAAAGTAAAAATTCGTTCTAAAAACCGCTTTCAATGTTGGAATAGATTATTATTTTGTTTTGGTATGAAACAATAAATTTTTTGCTGCGGCTCAATTTGCTTTGAACAAATCTAATCTGGTTTCAAAAGAAAGACATCATCAAGTGTTGATAAGAATTTCGTCATATAATCATTCAACTCTATGAATAATCTGAATGTGGCTCGTTTCCTTTCTGTGATATTATTTTCGTTTGGCTTTTTACTTTTCTCTGCTGAACGAATCTTTGCGCAGGATGCATCAATCCAGGGGTTAATTACGGATAATGTAACCGGCGAGCCGCTTTATGGTGCGAATGTGATATTGGAATCAACAGAGGATGATACCAGGCGCGGTACATCAGCTGACAGCGATGGTTTTTACAGTATCGGTTCCATTGAACCGGGAACATGGATTGTGCGAATAAGCTTCATCGGCTATGTAGCTGAGCAGGATACGATTTCGTTGAGAAGAGGGGAGGACCGTTCCATCAACACTGCCCTCGATCCCGATGATGCGATGATGGATGAAGTTGTGGTTTCGGAATCTACCGGGGCTGCAATGAGAGATGAAGGTCGCCAGCGAATTACACCGGTTGATATGACACGGGTACCCAGCCCCGCTACGGGTGATCTTGTAACTTACCTGCAGACCCTTCCCGGTGTTGTGGCGATGGGCGATCGCGGTGGACAGTTTTTCATTCGCGGTGGAACGCCTTCCCAGAATATGGCTTTGGTGGATGGAGCCATGATCTACAAACCGGCTCATATTGTAGGATTTTATTCACCCTTTCCCTCTAGCCTCGTTTCAGGAGCCGATTTTTATGCAGGTGGATTTGGACCGAGATATACAGGAAGGCTCTCATCCGTTTTGGATATCCAGATGAGGCATGGAGACCGTGAACAATATAAAGGATCAGGATCTATCAGTCCTTTTGCGGCAGAAGTGATGGCGGAAGGCCCAATTTCAAAGGGGGAATCCTCATTTGTCTTCTCAATGCGGAATTCACTGATTGAGGAAACAAGTACATGGTACCCGGTAGAAGATCAGCCTCTTAAATTTCAAAGCCAGTTTTTGAAAAGCAGTTATATCGATCAAAATACTCGTTGCTCGGCCATGCTTATGCATACATACGACAGGGGAAGAATGGACTTTGAGCAACCGGAAAGTATCCAGTGGCGGAATATTGTTTTGGGTGGCAAATGTGTAGCTTTGCCGGAAGGGTCTCGAGCTCTTATGGATACAAATATGAGCATCACTCATTTTTCGAATAAAGTCACAGAATCAGAACCCTTTGGTTTTTCATCGGGCGTATTTGGATTGAATGTAGATCTTAATCTTCGTCAATATCGTGGAGATGTTCGGTTCGATTATGGTTTTTTTACAAAACTGAACTACCTCAGTTATAATCTTGGCGAAAAATTTGTCGGAATAACCGGGGATAATTACTCTGAGTTAGCATTGGGTGGATATCTTGAAACGGCGATTAATATTGGAGATCGGTTCACTGTCCAGCCGGGTTCAGCCGTATCCTTCAATCCTCAGGGATATGGATTGAGCTTTGAACCCCGGTTCAGATTTTCACTCTTGCCGTTTGATGATGAAGCACAGGAGATCAGCGGTTCTTTAGGCATTTATAAACAATCTATTGTGGGTATTAGTGATATGCGGGATCTCAGCTCCGTGTTTGTGGCCTGGTCGGGAACACCTTTAGGTGCCGATCAAATGACATCCGTACATGGATTGCTGGGATGGCAGCAGGAGATTCTTCGGGGTTTTTCCTATTCTATTGAGGGATATTATAAAACCATGTCGAATATCGCGGTTCCGGTATGGAGTACCATCGCCCGGTTCACAACAGATCTTGCCCTTGCTGATGGCGAAGTATATGGAGCGGATATCCGCGTTGAGTACAACCGGGGACGATTTTATGCTCTTGCAGGATATGGATACAGCCATACTCTTTACACATCGGCACAAGATCATTTTAATGTTTGGTTTGGAGAAGAGATCCAGGAATACAATCCGCCGCATGATCGCCGTCACCAGGTGAACCTTCTGTTTAGCGTAGATGTAGGCGGCTTTACCATTGGTTCACGATGGCAGTTGGGAACCGGCTTACCTTATACGCGTCCTCTTGGGTTTGATGACCTGTTAGATTTCAGAGAACGTCTGCCTGATGTAACCACCGACCGTGGTACACGCCGCGTAATACTTGATAAACCATACCAGGGGCGAATGCCGGTTGTTCATCGTTTAGATGTTTCAGTTGAGAGAAGTTTCCAGCTTACAAACTCCGGTACTGCATTGAATCTGCAAGTGGGGGCGATTAACATTTACGATCAAACCAATATCTTCTATTACGATGTTTTTACACAACGACGTATAGATCAATTGCCATTTCTGCCATATGCCACACTTGAGTTGGAGATTGATTAATGATGTATGAAGTAAAAAGAAAAATGGCAAAAGTGAAAGATGGCATTATGAAACAAACTGCTGATAAATTTCAACAGCCAAGTTCGGTTCAATCGGAAAGCACCTGCATCTTTAAAAATATGAAAGTAAAATCTTTCTCCTCTTCAGTAATGTTTGGGTTTTTCTTGCTGTTTATCCTGTTTTCAGGATGCAACCAATCGTTTGAACCGCTCGAATCAAACAATGAATTGTTTTTTTCGATGTACGGCTATCTCGATGCCTCTGCTGATACTCAATGGGTACATATCACTCCTGTTCGGGAACAGGTAGATCTGCAGAATAATGGGAAAAATATTAGAGTAACGATTGAAAATGTTAATACCGGTCATGAAATCGTTATGAACGACAGTCTCTTTCAACAAGGCAGGAATTTTTTGAATTTTTGGACGGATGAACCCCTCGAAAATAGTCAATCGTATCGTCTTTCAGCTCAACTCGAAAGTGGCGAGGAGAGCCATGTAACTGTTCAAACACCGGCTGAATTACCTACGCCCATCGTAGCTGTACTTACTGTACCGGGAGCACCACCCGAGTACTATGTCTTAGTTGATAGTAGCGTAAATTTAGCTGATATCCAGGTAAGATATTATGTTAGGCTCGTAGCAACGGACTTTGAAGCAATTAGAACCTTTACGTTTGCTTATCGAAATGAAGCTGAGGAAGTAGAGGAATTTCCCGGTTTCTATACGGTAGAAATCGACCCGGATGCTGAACTCAATGAGATAGAAAGGCAATTACTATTGCCTCCGGAAGGTGAATTTGAAGTTGTATACAGACAGGTTTTTGTTGCCTCATCAAGTACAGAGTGGGATGAAGAGATTGAAACATTGAATGATGTAATTTACGCTCTACCTCAAACTTTGAATAATATTGAAAACGGACTTGGGTATGTCATTGGAATTGACAGTAAATATGTTCCTTACAAGGGGTGTTTGGATCAGAAGGGAAATATAATTTCATGTCCTGAGGAAGATCCATTTCAATAAGGTTTGCGATCCTACCCGGTGCCTTAAATTAACGTCAGCTCGATATAAATTTATTTAAAATCGTGATTTTGAGCCTGCCTACCCCGAACCGTCAGAGGAGTCGAAAACACATTTTCAATTCAATGTCATCTATTCAATCATTTAATCCATCATTATCATCTAGAACTGTCGTTAATTAATAAAGACATTGTATTTTTCCTGCTGGCTCAGAACTCTTTTTAATTTGCATACTCATATTTAAGAAGAAACATTGCGCTGGCAAGAAAAAAAACCACGCCTCAAACAAACTACCGATTCACCGCATCCTGATCTAAAAACTACTCAAAGAGTTGATCGTGACGGCTGGTCATTGGAATTGTAAGCAAAACGATTGATCTAACCGGATCTGGCTGAAAGTGAATTAAACCAAGCGGTTACCGGTCAGCCCTCTATCCGCGCCACTTTTGGAGTTCCTGCTAACTCTCACAGTAGCACGGTCCGAAACAACCTTCAAGAGTTCACGGTGCATTTCCGGGATCCTTGAAGAGTTGTAGAATTTTGATCGTTTCGTTATTGACTGGTTGGGCTTTATCCCCGCCACTCTTCAAGGAGCTATCGCACGATTAAAGGTGGCTGAGTTTGTTACTCTTCCAAAAAATATTGTTCACTTAACTTCTTTTTAAACTCTTCATGAGCCCTTTTAAAATTTTCTTCTCCTCCCATCCATTCAAACACTTTCTGCTTGTTGGTAATACTTTTCTCTCTCAACATGATCTCATTGTAAGAAGAATAAGGATATGAGGTATATTCCCTGGTAATTCCATGATGTATTGGATTCCGATGAATATAACAGATCAATTGAGTTAAGTACTCCTCGCTGTCAATTTCAATTCTTTTAAAACGCCCATCGTACAGAACTCCTGATCTCTCATACTTTTTATTAAAATATTTTGTGTAGCTATTAAACAGATGCCCGAATTGTATGGAGGCCGATTGTACTCTGAATTCAGAATAGTTTAATCCATAGAATTCGGAACTTGGTTTACGCTTCAGCCTCTTTACTAAGCTTCTTTGCTCTTCAGCAGATCTTACGCGCACTATAAGATGAATATGATTTTTTAATGGGCAGAATGCATAGGTTTCAACTGCAATGAAAAGATAGTATTGATACTTGGTCAGAAGGTGGTGATAGTCGGTTTCTGTTAAGAATAGATCTTTTTTATCAATTCCCCTGTAATAGATATGGTAGTAATTTTTTTCCCTGAGTTGCATCTTCTTGATACTCCTTCTTATTACTCAAGACAAATAACATAAAATCAAATAATCTTCAAGTAATTACACCAAAATAAGCACTTGCAATATGTGGTTTGGCTTGTACAACCTTCAAGAGTTCACGGTGCATTTCCGGGATCCTTGAAGAGTTGTGGTATTCTGGTCGTTTCGTTATTGACTGGTTGACCTTCATCACCGCCACTCTTCAAGGAGCTATCGCACGCTTGAAGGTGGCTTAAATCATGAATTCAAGAGTACACATCCCGACAGCCGTCGGAAGAAGTTCCTTTCCCAAAGGGATCGCCTTGCGGGAAGAGTTGTGAGAGGGTACCTCGGATATTCACGTTACTGAGTGGTTAAGACCTCTATTTCACTAAAAAGAACTGAACTGGTGAACGCGTTTACACCGTCTTCCTGCAAACTCAATCTTTATAGACCCCATCATAACCGGGTCCCATATACTCCCCCCATTTTATCGGCTCATCCAGTTGAATATCCATCTCAATCCGTTCAATTCGCAATGATTTAAATGAATAGTAGTTTATTGGATCATTCATATAGCTGTAAATGATATCTAAGTATCCGTCATTATCAAGGTCTGTGAGCAGAGGTGTTGAACCAAGGTTTGATCCGGCATTCTTTTCGTGAATACGAAACTGGGTTTGGCTGTGCGGATCAAAAGCCAGCATCTCATTTACATAAATTTCAATTGTGCTCATGCCGGTTGTTTCATCTTCTTTACCATTGGTTATGACTAATGCGTCATCTTTCCCGTCTTGGCTAAAATCGAAGGTTACAGGTGATGCGTATTGAAACGTACCGGCTGTATGCGCGGAAATAATTGATCCGTCTGAACCGTCAAGCATTACCTGGTAGGCAAAATCAATAGCCGGCCAAACACCGTGACCGTAACTGACAAAAAAATCTAAAGTATCATCAGAATTAAAATGCCCCGGAGATGGAGAGGTATAACCTTCAAATTCTTCTCCCAAATTGGCTTCCCAAAGAATCTCATTTGTTGAGCCGTCAATACAAAAAACCTTGCCGTTAACTGAATTAACGATGATATCTTTAATATTATCCTCATTCATATTAGCTATTACCGGTGGTGCAATAAATCCCTTTCCTCGACCCTCAGCCAAAACTTCAGCATCTGACAGGTCTTCCTCCAAAACACTTTGAAGGTTGGCTTTATAGAAGTGGCCATTGATTGTTTCACCACCGGTTCCGAACAAGACGGATAATTCGCCATCACCTTGAAAATCATAAATAAGCGGAGACATATAAGTTTCGCGGCCGTCAGGAACTTCAGCCTTCGCCAATGTAGAACCGTCTTTTGAACTAATCACCATTAAACTTCCAATGGGCCTGTCTGTATCAGTGGGTTGAGCTTTAATGAAACCACCATAAGCGGTTAGCAGATCTTTCAAACCATCTCCATCTTGATCAGGAATTAATTGAATATTGTAAAAATTTAGGATTGAGCGATCGTTTATAATATCCATTCCAACATAAGACGGTGTATGCTCCCAAATAACATTCCCGCTTTTTCCGTCGATGGCAAATAAAATAGCAGTTCTTCCACCTATAATTACATCCGGGATATCGTCATTGTTTATGTCGTAGAAAGTGGGTGATCCTATGACCTGATTTCGTGAAGCTACATTCCAAAGAATCTTCCCATCTTTACCATCAAATGCCAGCACACCATAATTAGTTGGTGAGAATTCACGAGCACCCCCACCCATTACGATATCCAATACACCATCTCCTGTTAAGTCTACTGCCCTTGGTGAGGATGCTGAACCGATATCTGAAATCTGTCTTTCCCAGTTATCAGGAGTGAAAAAGAACCAATCTTTTAAAATGAAAGCAACAATAGCCAGGACAATGATCGATAATGCGGTAAGTATAAATGTTCTCATATGATTATGGTTGATTTATTTGAAAAACCTGGATAGAGTCTGCAACGTTGGAGATGACCAGTTGTCTACCTGTTCCAGTGGATATGATTTGCATGTCCCGTACGTCACCGGGAGCCACGAGCCCGCTTTGCATCGGCGGAACGGGGGTAAAGCCGCCCTGCCCGTCACCGCGCAGCCACAGCC
>NZ_JAKLWS010000059.1 GCF_022012475.1 Rhodohalobacter sulfatireducens | reverse complement strand
TTTTGTGCTGGAAGGTTCAGGGGCTACAATCGATGTTAAAGCCACCTATGACGAGGAGGGGAATCTTGTTGAGTCGACGTTGATCAAGAAAGATACACAGGTTCCGATTCCAATCTTGCGGTTCATTTACTCCCACGAAAAATTTAATAGCTGGACGATGACCGGTAATGAAATTGTGGTCAAAGATTTCGATCCCTATCAAACGGAATACAAGGTAACCATGACAAATGGTGATGAAACAGAAGTTCTGAATTTCAAAGAACAGGGTGAAAGCATCGCGTACCAGAATTAGTCATTGATGTTATTGAACAGTTCCCGTGCTCACCACACGACACAATCCCTTGTCTCCATTTTTAAATAGAGGCGGGGGATTTATTTAGATATGATTGTATTTACGAATTGTGCAAATAAGGCTCATCATCCCCCGCAATGAGTTACAGAAACAGATGGCTATCTCGAGCTGCGCTCACCTTGGTGCTAAGCGAAGCAAGTTTTCTGATAATATCGAAATAAATGGATCTTGTACGTCTAATTCCGGCCGTTCCTATTTTAAATGAATTTTCTTATTCAACTTTTATAATCATTGTTGGTCTCACAATGTCATCATCTTCATCACATATAAGTTCTAATGTATAAGTTCCAGAAGGAGCATCATTTCTAATTGTAAGTGTACGTGATTTTTTAGCTGGTATAGTTAAAGGGTTAGGTTCAAAAACGCCTTGACTAGAAGATGTTACTGTGTATGCTTGATCTTTAGAGTTAATAATAATCGCATTACCCCGATTTACAGCTCTCACAAAGTTACATGCATCAATAGCTATTCTTTTTGGCATAATAGTCACCTATTCTTTTATTTGAATGTTTGGTTGTTAGTTGTTGGTATTGAACTTCTCTACAATTTCCATATAAGCAGGATCCTCTCTCAGCGCAGCAATTTTTGGATCGGGATCATTATTAATCTCTTCCGGCGGATAACCGTTTTCAATAGCTTTACCGATCCAATCCAGGGCACTCTCGCGATCTCCGAGATACTCCATAATTCTACCTATCTTTACCTGAATATCAACATCATTGGGTTGCATATCTATAGCCCGGTTTACCAATTCTCTTGATCTGTCTTCATTCCCAATATCAATATGAAAAGCTGCCAGGTTCACAATTAAACCGGGATCTCTTGGATTGACTTCCATCTGATTTTCTGCAAGCTCTTTCGCCTTACGAATTGCCTCCCTGTATCTGTCGGGTTGAGGTGGATCAGAATACTTATAAGCGCTCGCAAGGTTACTCCAGACCAGATAATCAGAATCGTTTAATTCCAGTGCTTTGGAGTACATTTCAGCAGCTTCAGCATATTTCTCCTCGAAGTAATACATGGTGCCTAAATTCGAGTAGACTCCATAATTCGGTTCGATTTCAACGGATGTGTTGAACGCTTTCAGCGCATCGTCCGGGCGATTCAGGTAGTAGTAAACAGCTCCCAGATTACGATAGGCAGCTGCATTATTTGGCGTTAACTCCGTTACAATTTCAAACTGTTCGGCCGCTTCTTCGAAACGCCCGTTTCGTGAATAAAAGACGCCCAATTCAGCATACCCGGCCCAATATCCCGGTTTCCTATCGATGGCTGTTCTGTAGGTAGCTTCCGCTTCTTTAATACGTTCCTGGCCCATAAATGCTCTTGCCCTTGCCCTGTACGCTTCAAAGTTTGTTGGGTCGAGGCTCAATGCCTGGTCAAGCTGTTCGTGAGCGAGTTCGTAATCACCCTTTTCTATTAGGAGCACACCATAAGTTGTATAAATTGGAGAAAGTCGATCTTCAAGGTTCAGAGCTTTCTGAATATTTGTGGTGGCAGGGTCAAGCCAATCCGGGTCTTCGCTTCTTCTGTATTTGTACAGGTAAGCATCCCCGACAGCAGCATACGCCAGTGAGAATGTTGGATCCTCCTCCAAAGCTCTTTCAAAGCGGTCTATAGCTTTATCTATCTCTTGTATTTGATCGAATCGTTGCAGGTGTCCCAGCCCTTGCAGATAAAATTCATACGCTCCGGGTTCTGCAGTCTGACCAGCCGTAAGTATTGTTCTTGCTTCCGGTTGTATGCCGATATTGAGCATACTTGCCAGGTTAAAAACGGCATTATCTTGTAGGGTTGATTTTTCAATAAACGAGTCATCAATCACCATAGAATCAATCTGTCGTAATGTTATTGCGTCTATCAGGTTGATTGTGACACGAACGCCCCGTTCCAATTGCTGTACGCTACCGGTTACCACTAAGTTTACCCCAAAAGAAGCCCGTGCTTGAGATGCACTCTGAATGTTCATGGATCTTGTTTCGCTCACGGGTACAACCAGATACTCATCCTGGAACTGCTCGAGTTGAGAAAGCTTGCTGGCAATTGTTTCAAGAAGGCCGTCGGCAAACGCAAGGTTTGCAGGATCGTCACCTATAGTTCTGAAAGGAAGAACTGCGATCTCTTTTGAGATGGGGATTGTGTTATTCGAGAAAAAAGGAGCATTCGCATTTTGGATCGTCGGGTATATCCATAACAGGGTAAGCGTAACAAACAAAACAATGGCTGTAGCGATGAGCGCATTGATGGTTGTCCGTTTGGTTTTTTGACTGATACTTTTTTCGGGAGGAGTCGAATGACCGGATTGCGATAAGCTCTTCTTTTGATCCAGATTTAACGTGTCTTCTTTTAAAGCTTCCAAAAAATTTTGGAGTTCACTCATCTCCTGAAATCTGTTTTCCGGTTTTTTTTCAAGAGCTTTTGAAAGTATCCATTCAAGCTCCACAGGTAGTTCAGGATCTATTTTTGTGATTGGTTCCGGATCTTCATTCATGATCGAGTACATCTGAGCATGATAGTATTCAGCCCGAAATGGATGTGTACCGGTAAACATCTCATACAGAACAATGCCCAATGAAAAAATGTCACTTCTGTGATCAACTTTATTTGAATTGAGTTGCTCGGGGGACATATAACCCGCTGTACCAAGTGTTGACCCGGTTTGAGTCAGCTTGGTTTGGCCGGAAAGTTTAGCTAATCCGAAATCTACAATTTTTACCAGCCCCTGATCCGTAATCATAATATTACCCGGTTTAATATCGCGATGGATGATATCATGGGTATGGGCACAACTAAGGGCTTTCGCCATTTGAATAGCCAGTTCCAAAGCTTCTTTATATTTGACAGGTCCCTTCTCTAAGCGATCTGCAAGAGTTTCACCATCATAATAGGCCATGCTGATGTATAGGGTTCCATCCTGGCTTTCACCTACTTCATAGATTGTACACACATTAGGATGATCGAGAGCAGCTGCAGATTTGGCTTCCCGGGTAAACCGTTGTTTATCTTTTTTAGATTGAGTGAGATGAGGGGGCAGAAACTTAAGAGCAACAGTTCTGTCCAGTTTGTTATCTTTGGCTTTATAAACCACACCCATTCCACCTTCGCCGAGTTTTTCAAGAATTTCGTAGTGTAATATTGTGGTTCCCTTTTTCATAAGTAGTGATTATTCATCTTGAAGTTTTGGCAAACTAGCCCACCCTGTGCGACGCAGCCTCAGCGTAGTCGTACTTCACCCAACTTGTCGAGAATTTCATAGTGCAATATTGTGGTTCCCTTTACCATATAGGTACTGATATCTATGTCATTTAATCAACAATTCTGCTTTTTCTTCACTTCTCTCATTTTACATCCGAAAGGCAAACAACGAACCCAATCTACTATATTTTAGTCATCGATGCTATAAATGGTGATTGTAATTGATAGATTTTGTCTTGTAAAAACAATCTATAATCCCATTTTATTAATCAATGCAACGAATCTTGGGTCATCACGCATATAATCAAAGATTGGGTCTACACTCGCATAAGGCATATTTAGATCATTCTCTTGGTAAGCCATTTCGAGATAATCTAAAGCTTCATCTTTCATTCCAGCCCTCGTGTATAATGTACCAATCTGCCAGGGTGTTATATACTCATCTTTGGAACGTTCAATATATAATTCTGCCACTTTCTGTAATGCAAATTCATAACCACCTTGATTGTAAGCATTCATCAGGATATCAATTGCTTCTTGATCATCCCTGACTTCAAATGATTTTTTCCAAGTCTCTATGGCTTTTTCATACATACCCTTTTGATGGTAAGCAGATCGTAATGTAGATAGGGAGGTTCTATCTTCAGGTGAGATTTCAAGATTACTTTCCATCGTCGATATAACCTCATCGTAACGTTTTAAATACATCAAATCCATGCTGTAAACAGCCTGGAACAATGGGTTATATGGATCAAGTTTTACAGCCTCTTGAATATGAGTAAGTGCCTCATTTGGTTTTTTTAAGTAAAACAGCAGATGTGAGTAAAATGCTCTTGCCTCAGGCATGTTTGGGTTTAGTTCAATTGCCCTTATGAATTCGTTATTAGCGTCCTGCCAGTCCCAATAGACCCAAGTGTTAATTATCGCCTTCATGTAGTGGATTTCAGAGAGATTACTGTCAATTTCTAAAGCTTTTTCTGCGGCTTTTTCTGTTTGATCAATTACGTCGTTAAATGAGGCATAACCTGATTGAGCTTTGGATAAATGTGATAAAGCAACTCCAGCATAAGCAGGGGCATAGTCAGGGTCTATATCAATGGCTAATTGATAATACTTCAAGGCCGTTTCTATGGATTGCTTAGTAAGTTGCCACCGTTGATAATTTCCTTGCAGGTAAGCTTCGTAGGCCTCCGGATTTACATCTTTTCTATTTGATAAAAGGTTTTGCTCGTAGGGAGTAACTTGTACTTGAATTTGGCCGGCAATAGCTTCAGCAACTTCACCCTGCAAATTTAAAACATTTTTAAGATCTCGGTTATAGACCTGAGCCCAAAGATACTCGTCATTAACTGCATCGATTAAACGAATACTAATTCTTATCTGATTATTTGATTCTACTACAGCGCCTTCTATTATATAATCCACACCAAGTTCGGAAGCAATTTCCGAGGCTATTTTTGTCGTTTCTTTATATCGCATTACAGAGGATCTGGCTATAATCCTTAACCCGCTTATACGTGCAAGATCGGTTATCAGGGCATCTGTCATTCCATCTGAAAACCAATCCTGTGCTAAACTACTCGATAGATTTTCAAGAGGCAGAAGGGCTATAGAAACAGTACGGTTCTGCTCTGTCGGGCGGTAAATAAAAAACAAAAAGAGAGATGTGAAAACAAAGAGAAATATAGCAGACTGGAAAGCATATCGTCTTTGTTTTCTGCTCAATTTTAATGCAGATGCAGAGCGACTTTTTCCGCTTTCTAATTCGTCCAGGGCAAGCTGCAGATCAGCCAGCATATCGCTCATATTTTGATAACGTTTTTCAGGATGTTTCTGAAGGGCTTTGTTGATGATTTTTTCAACCCGAATGGGGACGTCAGGCCTTATTTTGGTTATATACTCAGGCTCTTCATTTGCGATAGAGTACATAATAGCTTGTTCATACTCACCCTGAAATGGACAACGACCAGCGAGAATTTCATATAGCAGTACGCCTAATGCCCATATATCCGTTCGATGATCTACTGCCGCACCCTGAAGCTGTTCCGGAGACATATACGAAGCAGTACCCAATGTTGTACCACTTTTAGTGAGCATGGTCTGATTTGCGAATTTAGCCAATCCAAAATCAATTATTTTTAATTCATCATCTTCTGAGAAAATGATATTTGCAGGTTTTATATCCCTGTGAATAATACTTTTACTATGGGCTTTCTGAAGCCCACTGGAAATTTTAAGAGCAATTTTGATTGCTTCGTGAATACCGATCTTTTGCTCTTTAATTTTATTTCGAAGCGTTTTGCCCTCATAAAAATCCATGACGATAAAAGGACTGTAATCAGCTTCTCCAATCTCATAAACAGTCGCAATATTGGGATGGCTTAATGCTGCTGAGGCCCTTGCTTCCCTTAAAAAACGACTTTTGTTGAGTTCATCATGCTGCTGAAAAGAAGAGAGAAATTTTATAGCAACAATGCGATCCAGGCTTCTATCATGAGCTTTATAAACAACACCCATTCCTCCTTCGCCCAGCTTTTCCAGAATTTTATAATGCGATATGGAAGTTCCTTTTTCCATGGACGATCTGAATCGTTGATGCCATGCAGTATTGAGCTGTCCCACTAAACTTCTCTTAATCTTAAAACAGTAAAGACAGTCAATAAAATATTATACTATTTTTGAATCTTGAATGCTATAACAAGTGCTAAATGTTGAAGAAAGATTTGTTTAGCAGTTCATTTTTTGAACGCGAAGCGATATTATAAAAGGTCTCCGCAGATCTTCAGGTTCTCTCCATCTGCCAATTTTTTCGAGGCCGAAGGAATGTATTCTTAGAACTGATGATATGGACAAAAAATATAGAATAGGAAACTGCGGGAATAGCGGGTCCCGAGAATTCGGGATTTGGGTAACTTGGTCTTCGTAGCTTTAGCGTAGTAGACCTTGGTCAACGAAGCAATATTAGATGTTTTCTTTTTTGAGCCCTTTTCGCGTAGTTGACCTTTTTTCACACAAAAAAGGTACAACCCCTTAATGGGATAAAGTTCATATAGATATTAACGAGCACAGTCATTATTCAAAGAAATTAACATTATTTTTGTCCTGGTACTTTTGTACCGTCAAAAGTACCCAAAACCTCTCGGCTGTCCCCGAGGAGTCGGGGTGTGGCGGCTGATGGTTCAGCACAGCATCCTTCGAATGGTCCATCGCGTTTTGAGATAGATTTAAGTTCTTCACCGGTGCCGAAGGCTGCCTTAGTGCTTCACAATCCAGCCTGTTCCCACAGATTCTTCAAGGCCGAAGACACTCTTTCTAAAAAAATCATGCTGGCTTTGAAAATGGAATAGGATATTGCGGGAATAGTGGGAAAGATGTGTTGAGGGGTACGAGTGTGCTGAAATCTCGTAATCCCATTGAAACGACAGAACGTGATTATCTCTATTCCCGATGTACTTTTTGGGTACCTTTTTTCACACAAAAAAGGTACAATCCCTTAATAGGGTGAAGTTTAGGTTAACGTTTATAATCAAATTTGTCATTCAAAAAGAATAATAGGTAACAACAATATCAGTGTGGCTTACAGTCATTCTTTTCAATATTGGAAATGTAATCAGAAAAATGTAGAATAAAGCTTGTAAAAAGGAGAGAAAAATATTCCGATATTTTTTTCAGGCCAATCTTGAAGTGCTTTTGTTGTTTCGTTTTACCAACCTACTTACTACAACTACCATGGCAAAAGTAATTATAACCGCTGAAGTTGAGGATGCTGCAAAATGGGAAAAGGGTTTCAGAACTCATGGAGACCTATTCAAAAAAATGTCCATTTCTAAGCCCATTCACCTGGGTACCAATGATGAAAATGAGGCTTGTATTTGTTCTGAGCCTGATGACCTTGATAAATACATGGCAATACTCAATTCTCCGGCCACAGCTGAAGCAATGGCCTATGATGGAGTAAAGCGAGATACCGTGAAGGTCTTTGTTTTAGATAAAGAAATGAATGTTTAAGATCTTTTTTTGATCTGTACAACTTAATTTCATTTCTCTTAAATCTTAATAGGGGTGGGTGTGCTGAATTGATGGGGATTACAATCCCTCGATATACGGTTCATCCTCCCCCGAAATCAACTCCTGGAACCGTGGGTGATCGCGGAGCGGATCCCATCTGGGATCTAAGCGAAGGATATTTCTGTGAACTGCCGAGGGGACTGACAGTACATGCTCAATTATTTCAATAGCAAGTTCTTTATGGCCGGTCCAGGCGTAAATTTCAGCAAGGTCTCTTTTTACTTCTCCACCAAGTAATGCATCTTGACTCAATGGCATAAGTTCAGTGGCTTTTTCTCCTTCCTCGACTGCTTTTTCATTTTCACCCAGATGGGCATACACTTTTCCGAGAGCTTTCCGGTATCGAAAGTCGTTAGGATCCTCATCACGCAAAGCTTCTAAATGAGTTTTTGCTTGTTCATAATGACGTAAGGCCTCTGATCGATGACCCAAAAAGTCAAGGGACATGCCCACCAAATAATCCCTGGAAAAATAATTTCCTTCAAAGGATGCGTTTTCCATATTTCTATATCCCTGAATAGCTTCTTCCCAATCACGTTTCAGCATATTATAGTTTCCCCATTTTCTTGGATATTCACTTGCGGGATCCAAAGCACGAATTTGATCCCACGCTTGATCATAAACTTCCAGTGTTCCATCTTTTGATAATCCAACATCCCCTTCAAACCAAAAGAAAACACTTGGATCATTGCTAAGTTCTTTTGCGCGCTCTATTGCTGTTTCAGATTTTTCATAATCCCGAATCAGCCAATAATCCCAGGCTAATTCCGAGTAAATATTAGTATTAAGTGGATCCAGTTGGGAGGCTTTTTTTAAATATTCAATAAGTTTTTCCCAGTTGCCAAGCCTCCGATGAGTAAATGCTGCCATGGTATGTAACATGGGTTGATTTGGAAATTTTTGCAGCGCCGATTCAAAGTGAGATAATATTTGACGGTTATTCGAATTGGACCAATAGAGATAAACGCCATTGGCAATATAAGTTTCCGGGAGATCTGGGCCGAAAAAAAGAGCCCATTCAGCTGCTTCTTCCATTTCCTGAAGATAGACTGATTTTGGATCATGTAACTGAAACCAATAGTAGGTATATGCCAGCATACCCCACGCGGAGGCAAACTCCCTGTCAAGTTCAATGGCTTTTAGAAAATAGTCTTCAGCAGTGAATAAATTTTCTCGATCGAATACTGTACGTGCAAGATACTCTCTTCCCTGCATATATAACCGATATGCCTCCGGATTATCAGTGGGGCGCGCGTCCAGCCGTTCCTGTTCCTGTACAGTTAGAGAGGCATGGAGTTCTGCAGCCACTTGTCGGGCAATCCGGCTCTGAATTTCAAAGACATTATCAATATTCTCATCAAAACTGCCACTCCATATTGTTGCCAAACTGTTTGCATCAATGAGTTGAACGGATACCCTCAACTGATCTCCAATACGTCTAACGGTTCCATCCATTAACGATGAAACACCCAATTGTTCACCAATAGCTTGTAAGTCATCGCGATCATTTGGTGGAAAACCAAGAACAGAGCGTCTGGCTATAACAGTTAAATCACTGATCCCCGCCAAACGGTTCGTGAGTTCTTCATGGATACCGTCTGTAAATTGTATGTCTTCAGGCTCTGTGCTGATGCTTTCCAGTGGTAGGACGGCGATGGTGTTGTTAATAGGTTCTGTTGAGCCGGACTCAGGTATTAGCCAATAACTAATCACTGCCAGGAGAATGACGATTCCTGCCAGGCCAAGCATTCCATTTCGGGAGTGTAAAGATGGAAAATTGATCGCTGTGGATCCGGATGAATCACCAGTTTCTGTCTGAGCCGTTATTGATGGTGTGATTTTTGAGGGCTCTATCGAATCCGGCAACTGATCCAGACAGGTTTTGAGTTCTGCGGCCAATTGCTCACTATCTGAAAATCGTTTAGCGGGATCTTTTTCCAGCAGACGGTT
>NZ_JAKLWS010000058.1 GCF_022012475.1 Rhodohalobacter sulfatireducens | reverse complement strand
GTAGTAGATAGCTTGTTAGAAAGAAAAGTGTTAACCTCCCTCAGGAATAACAGTAAATAAACATTAAAACTGTCAACCTAAATCAGGAAAAGACGCCCTTCGCCGCGTCCCGAACCGTCGGGGAAGGGGCAATGGGATATGAAAAAGTGTGTTTTCGCCTCAATAAACGAAAGTATAAACCTTTCCAACGTACTACCGATCATCCTACTGAAACTGAAAGTTAAACCTACTCCGGAACAATTCGGAAATAGGATACTCTTTGCGGCTGAAAACTTCTGAGACGAATATTAAAGTCTGTATTTACAACTTCAATTTCCGGTTGAACCCGGCCCGAATCGTCCTCTTCGATCGCAGAATAATCTACATAGGCTTGGAAAGGCCGCATATCCCTGATTTGGGAATATTGATCGATTGGCACATCAAACCGAACAGTTATAGAGGAAGGATTGTATGTAACAGCCCGGCCCGCAGGCAGGTTCACGGTGCGAATGGGAACACGAACTTCGGCTTCCGTAAACTCTGCAACCTGGGCTTGGTAGTTTACCGTTTCTAAATCAATAAAAAGGCCCTGGCCCGGTTCTTCGAGCGCAATATCCCGTTGTATATCACTATTCAGATTGTCTAATTCGATCGACTCCGTTCGCCACTCAGTAACTGTATCAATCGCAGTATATGTGCCGGAAACAGTGACGCTATCGGGAGTCATTACCGGTTCATTCAAAAGGCCGAACCGCTCTCGTAAATTTAGTTGAACGTTGCTTACAATCGGTACTCTTTTTGTCGCTTTTTCTTCTGTCCGGATTGTAACAGTTGTCGGTTGTACCTGGATAATATTGAGATCCGAGAATGCTCCAATTTGATTTCTCATCTGTTCCGACAGATTTATCTGTTCGGTTTGGGCAGTAAGCAAGACCCTGGGCGGATTGTTATAAACAGAGATAATATTCCACCCTTCGCCGGATACATTAACCGTTGCATTTTCAGGTACTTCGCTGCTTACAATTTCATCTTCCGGAATACTCGCAACCTGAATTGGAACCTGGATCGTTACGGTGAAATCACGGCTTAAATTCACGATAAACCAGAGGCAGACAGATATAAAAAACGCAATACTAAAAGCAATGATCTTCTCACGATTTTGCGCTTGATAGTTGTCGGATTCATCTATTCCAGGCTCTTTCTCATCCGAAAAAAGGCCGCGTACCCGGTCTGTTATGGCACTAAAGAAACTCATATTATCTGCAAATATGCATAATTATTTCATGTTCGAACAATAATATCTTTTACCACATCCGAATTCACCTTGTCGTTCAATCGTTTGGCTATCGAATAGCGATTTGAATGAATTTCATATCGCCAGGCTTCGTTTTTCACGACAACAATTAGTTTTGAACCATCAAATTTTACCTTCTCTGTTACAGCATCAATTTTATCTCCAACAACTTCGGGCCAGTAATGGAGTACGAGCCCTCTTTTCATCTCGGTTTTTTGCGGAATTTTATCCATAAATTCCCGCAGAAGTTTATCCAGCGATTTTGGTTTTCTGCCAAATGCCATATCAGAATTTACTGCTTACTGTTCCATTTTCTACTGTAAACCATACATTTTGTTCAGATCCTTTAAACATTTCCTGGTCAAATGGCCTCTCCGAGGCAGATGTTATAAACGTCTGTCCTGAGTGTTTCGTCAGCGCCTCAGTTATTACATCAATTTTTTGTTGATCTAAATTCCCAAAAACGTCATCAAGAAGCATTATTGGCAGATCATCCAGCTCATCTGAATAATAAAAAAGTTGAGCCATCTTCAATGCCATGGAGAACAGCCGATGCTGCCCCTGTGACCCATAATTACGAAGTTCAATATCCCCCAGGTAAAAAACAACCTCGTCTCTGTGCGGCCCGATGATAGTTTGTTCACGTTCCGCCTCTTTTTCAAAATTGCTTTCTATCTGATTCACATACTCCTCATGAATCTGCTCATGTGAATCGTACTTATCACAGATCGATTCATATCGCAGGGTAGGTTCTAAATTCAATCCTGTAATGCTTTGATATTGAATCGCCAGGTATTCTTTGAATTTCTCCAAAACCTGTGCCCTCTTAAAAATAATAGCCGTTCCGGTTTGAGCAAGCTGAACATCCCACGGCTCAAGGTACGATTTTAACATCGACAACGGACCCTGGTATTCTTGCAGTAATTTATTCCTCTGCTTCCTGATTTTCCTGAATTTGATTAGGTCCCGAAGATATTTTGGCGATATCTGGCTGATCATGCTGTCAAGGAAAGATCGGCGTTCAGCAGGGCCTTCACTCGTCAATTTTCGATCTTCCGGGCTTAGTACCACCACGGGTATCATGCCAATCAAATCTGATAGACGGTCCAAGGGACTGTCATTCACAAAAATCTTTTTACCCTCCCCGCGGGAATAGCTGCAACTTACTTTAAAAGAAGATCGAATCTCTCCTTCGAAGTCACCGTCAATCATAAAATATTTTTCATCATGATGGGCAACATACTGATCACTCGAAGCTACAAAACTTCGGGTCATACAAAGATAATGTATGGCATCAATCAGGTTGGTTTTGCCGGCACCATTTGGGCCTGTAAAAAGGTTTAGGTGCGGTGCAAATTGAACTTCAGTCTCCTCATGATTCCGAAAAAATTGAAGTTTAAGTCGATTGATGCGCATTTAATTTGAGATTTGAGTACAAGTACAACGGGCAGCCTGTCCGTTACACAACAATTAGAATTCAACAAATGAATTATTCCTTAATATAGGGATTAATAGGCCGGGCAAACTGACCGGCCTATTAATAAATTTACTCACGACTCAAATCTCAAGACTCATGACTACTAATTAAAATCCAAATACATCTTTTCCAAGAAAGATTGCGCTATCTCCAAGTTCTTCCTCAATTCGCAGAAGTTGATTGTATTTGGCAATTCGGTCGGTCCGACTCATAGAGCCTGTTTTAATCTGACCGGCATTTGTAGCCACAGCAATATCGGCAATCGTCGTATCCTCTGTTTCACCAGACCTGTGCGAGATCACGGCCGTGTAATCATTCTTATGAGCCATCTCGATGGCATCGAGTGTTTCAGTAAGCGTTCCAATTTGGTTTACTTTAATGAGAATAGAGTTTCCAACTCCCTTGCTGATGCCATCTGCCAACCGGGATGTGTTAGTTACAAAAAGGTCATCACCTACAAGCTGTACCTTATTCCCGATTGAATCAGTCAGTTTTTTCCAGCCATCCCAATCGTCTTCATCCATTCCGTCTTCGATGGAAATGATTGGATATTTCTCGGCCCATTCGGTCCAGTACTCAACCATCTCATCAGAATCTCTTTTAGAGCCGTCACTCCATTTGAACTCATACACGCCGTCTTCTTTGTTATAGAATTCAGACGCCGCGGGATCGAGTGCAATCAGAACTTCTTCGCCCGGAGTATAGCCGGCTTTTTCAATTGCAGTGAGAATCACTTCAACAGCTTCCTCATTCGATTTCAAATCCGGTGCAAATCCGCCTTCATCTCCCACAGATGTGTTATAGCCTTTTGATGAAAGAACTTTTTTGAGATTATGGAAAATCTCAGCTCCCATCTGAACAGCTTGGCTGTAATTTTTTGCGCCTGACGGCATAATCATAAATTCTTGCGGATCGACATTGTTATCCGCATGAGAACCACCATTGATAATGTTCATCATTGGCAGCGGGAGTACTTTAGCATTTACTCCGCCCAGGTATCTCCATAAAGGGAGGCCTGTGGTTTGAGCCGCCGCTTTTGCAACCGCCATAGATACACCCAGAATTGCATTGGCACCCAGCTTCGACTTATTCGGAGTTCCATCAAGCTGCAGCATGATCTGGTCGATCTCCGTCTGCAGGTAAGCTGGATATCCAACAAGTTCATCGGCAATCGAACCGTTCACATTTTCAACAGCCTTTTTTACACTTTTACCAAGAAAATAATCATTGTCCTGGTCTCTTAATTCTACGGCTTCGTAAACGCCCGTTGAGGCGCCGGAAGGAACGGCCGCACGTCCCAAAATTCCATTACTCAGGGATACATCTACTTCTACAGTTGGATTTCCCCGCGAATCCAAAATTTGCCTCGCGTGAATATCTTCAATTAAACTCATAATATTACTTTTGTTAGTTAATTTTACATCACTGTAATGTACTGTTAAATACAGTTAGCATAAAGTGGAAAGGTAAAGGTAATTTGAGTCACCGGGTAAGTATGAAGAGAATAAATTACGTGTCGTGATAGATGGACTGATCTGATGAAGGGATATTTAATAATGAAATAGATTTTTTGAATACCGAATATCCGATATCCCACGCAAGGGATCCATCTGGGAGAACAAGGAATGATGAAGTGGATCCCCTTCAATATTCAACATTGGATATTCTATATTCGAAATTAACTACCAAAGCCAGCCAAATGTAAACGTGATCTGGGGTGTACCGAAGAATTTTTGATCATCAAAGTAGGGTTGTAAAACAAGGTCGCCGGTTTCCGGATCAACAATAAACTGTTCGCGCCCCGTCTCCGGGTTGATTTCTGTTATGGGTTGATTAGGCATCATAATTTGGATTCCATCGGGGAAGTAATAAAAGTAATATCCGAACTCAATGGAGTTAAGCCTGGAAAAGTTTTTTCCAATATCCAGTCCAATTTTCATCTCACCCGCTCCACCGAAATGCCAGTCTCCGTTGCTCCAGCCTGTAAAGATATCATTAACCGATTCAAAGTAATTGGAGAACTGTTCGCGGTATCCGTTGTCGTTATTATCCTTAAAGTATGGATAGGAAAAAGATGCAACAGGCCCGACGGAAGCACTCAGAAAAAATCGATAATCATCCTGAATGATGTTCGTAAACAAACGGTGTCTCAATCCCAAAAGCATCGGGAAGGCAAAAGCCCGCTGATATTTATTCGGTATAATTTGCTGACCAAAGAAATAATCAGTAAAGGTTTGCTCGCTTGCATCGCGTAACCCTCCAATCCGAAAACTGGCCATCATCTCAGTACTGAGACCCACAACTTTTCGGTATTCGGCACCTACACCGAATCCAAAATTATTCATAACTACATTAAAGCCGAAACCCGAATTATATTCACTCTGGATGTTAGATAAGTTTCGCTCCACCTCCTGAACTTCCGGCTCAAGTGTTTGTGCAAACAATTGACCTGACGGAATGAGCATCAGAATAAAGCTTAACAGAGCTAAATACGCGAAAAGTTTTTTCATATAAGAACAATTTATCTATTTGTAGGCATAACGTAAATTTTTACTCTGGCATTGCATCAAAAAAGTATAAAATAAATCGGCTTTACATGCTGCCCAAATATTCTTTACAATACAAATTTGACAATTGTTGTATTAAGGCTTTTATTCCTCCTGAAATTTTGCCTTTTTTTTCAATTCAACAGGGACTTTTAAAATATGAGTACAGTAACAAAATATCTTGTCTACGGTCCGATTGACACGCTGAGAAGATTACCATTAAAATTGTTTGAAGAGCATGAGCCTAAATACCTTTACAAATATGAGGCAACAGAAGGCAATGATATGGTTTTTGTTTCCGTATACGAACAGTTTGAAAAACAGATCAACGCAACAATAACCGTTACCTGCATTATTGAATGCACGAATGCTCACAACCGCATTGAGATGAAAAAAGCCGGCGGCCGGATGGGATTCAGGGGCAGTTCTCTAACTGAAGAGAAGAACGTTGAATCGGATCTTGTGGATTTTATCATGGATTTCTCCAAACGCTTTGGACTATCTCTCCAGGAAGAGGTTGATGATAACGAAACCGCCGAAAGCGAGGAAGAGGGTTAAGGGTAAACATGTATGAGTGGATCTGACCAGGTATGGACAGTATTGTCCATGCTGGAGTGGGCTACGGACTATTTTAAAAAGAGGAACGTACCCGATCCAAGACTGAGCATTGAGTGGATTGTAGCTGAAGCACTTGGTTGCAAACGTCTTGACCTCTATTTGCAATTCGAACGACCTCTCTCCAGCAAGGAGCTCAATAAAATACGGCCTCTTGTAAAACGCCGGGCAGCCTATGAACCTCTTCAATACATAACAGGTACGGCTCAATTCATGGATGCTACGATATCTGTAAACCCGGATGTTCTGATTCCGCGGATTGAAACAGAACAGCTCGTAGATCTTCTTCTTGAACATTTCAATGACAAGAAGAAGGAGAATTTAAATCTTCTGGATATTGGAACCGGTAGCGGTTGTATACCCATTGCCATCAAACAAAAAAATCCACAATGGTACTGTGCAGGATTTGATCTTTCAGAAAATGCCGTACAACAAGCACAGAAAAATGCCGAGCTGAATGAAGTGGATGTCGATTTCTTCCAGGGAAATATATTGGAATTGGATACACTTCACGATACCAGGCAGAAATCCTGGGATATTATCATATCAAATCCTCCCTATATCACTGAAAATGAAAAAAGTGAGATGCATAAACAGGTGACGGAACACGAACCATCACTCGCACTTTTCCATGAAAAACCGATGACACTTTATTCATCAATAATAAGTTTTGCAGCTTCACAAAATGCCGCTCTTTACCTTGAGTGCAATGATAAAACAGCAGAAAATGTGCTTCAACGTACCAGGGGGCAATTTCCCCACTCCCGCCTTTTTAAAGACCTTGATGGCAATCCTCGGTTCGTAGTCTCCCCTCCTCAATAACGAGCTTGCCTAAACCATTGAATTTTCTTTTTAATTCGTTGGTTTATTCGGCAAATGTACATTAGATTATATGTGTGGATAACTTGTGGAAAAGTTTTTCAAAAAATTTCATCCTTTTAGAATTAATGTTATATCACTGTTACGCAAATGTTACGGGCTGTCAAGTGAAATTTCACAATTCTAATAAAAATTTTATAAGTAGTTGTCTGCCATATATTTACATAGTTTATAGCAATGTGGATAACTTTCTGATTCCTGGCTAACATTTTTTTGATTTGTGATCAAGAAATTCACATTTTGGTTCGAGATTCAAAAAGGGGCACTTTTGCCGTGTGGATAACTAACAGAATCAAGTAATACCTTTATAACGCTTTTGGGAGGCATGTACGTTGAATAAATTGACCGCTGAAGCTGCGTGGAATGAATGTTTGGAGATCGTTCAGGACAACATCAGCCATCAGAAATTTAAATCCTGGTTTGAGCCCATCAAACCTGTTAAACTGGAAGAAGAAACACTTACCATACAAGTGCCAAGTCAATTTTGGTACGAGTGGCTGGAAGAGCACTATTATAATATGCTGCGCTCTACCATCGCCAAAGTTTTGGGGAAAGAGGGAAAACTGGAGTATTCTGTTTTAGTTGAACGATCCGAGCGACTGGAAGACAACCGTTCAATACGCCTGCCGCAACGCCCGATGCCCCCGCAAAAACCCCAGGAGATGAACACGTTTACGGAATATCATCCCGGCAAAATCGAGAATCCATTTGTGATTCCCGGCATCCGGAAAACGAATATCGATTCCAACCTGAATGGCAACTATGTTTTTGAACGGTATATAGAAGGTGACTGCAACCGGCTTGCACGATCCGCGGCGATGGCCATTGCCGATAATCCCGGCAAAAACTCCTTTAACCCTCTTTTTGTTTATGGCGGGACCGGCCTTGGTAAAACACACCTGATTCAGAGTATCGGGAATAAAATCAAACAGCAGTTTGGGGATGAACAGGCCGTTCTTTATGTATCATCCGAAAGCTTTACTAACGAATTTGTCCAGGCCATTCGAAATAACCGCGCCAGTGAATTTTCTATTTTTTACCGAAATATTGATGTACTTATTGTAGATGATATCCAGTTCTTCAGTGGCAAGGAGAAAACACAGGAAGAGTTCTTCCACATTTTTAATGCCCTCCATCAAGACGGCAAACAAATTATTTTGAGCAGTGACCGAGCCCCTAAAGATATTCCCGATATTGAAGAGCGATTGATCTCGAGATTTAGCTGGGGGCTGAGTGCCGATCTGCAAATCCCGGAATTTGAAACCCGCTATGCTATTCTTGAACGAAAAGCGGTAGATAACGGAATTACCCTCAACCCGGAGATCATTGAGTTTATCGCCTACAATTTTAAATCGAATGTGAGGGACCTGGAAGGAGCTATCATAAAACTTCTGGCAACCGCTTCTCTGAAACATGTGGATGAGATCGACCTGCCGATGGCAAAAAATGTATTGAAGGACATGGTGAAGAGCTCGAACTCACAGATCTCTATTGAGTTTATCCAAAACTACGTCTGCGAATACTTTGGAATTGATACCAACAAAGTTCGCGAAAAAACACGAAAACAAGAGATTGTGGAAGCGCGACAGATTGCGATGTATTTGGCGAAGAAATTCACAAAATCAAGCCTTAAAACCATTGGCCTTCAATTTGGCGGACGAGATCACTCAACCGTGATTCACGCAATTTCAACGGTTGAAGAGCGGCTTTCTACCAGCCCCAAACACGAGCGCATACTCAAAGAACTTGAGCAGAAGATTGAGGTGGCTACGTTGTAAGGAGTTCTTTTACTTCAAGGCAGAACCGAGTAAAGTCTGATTGTATAGATTTATCGGAAATCAAGAATAATCTGTTTTCATACAACAACATGTGGATTCTTAAATCCAACATTTTACTCTTCCTCATAGGTTTACTTTTAACCCAAAAAGTTACTGCCCAGCGTTCATTCCAACTTCTTGAAAGATTTCCCGCTGAAGAGGCTTTCCAGGCTGTCGCTGTTGATTCATCCCACTTCTATGCAATTGCATCCAAATCCATCGGCAAATATGATAAAGCAACCGGCAAAAAAGTGACTTCTACAGAAGCCGCGGTGAAACACCTAAACAGCGGGGTTGTAATCAATGGAAAGCTATTTACCGCCAATTCCAATTACCCCGAAATACCGATGACCAGTTCCGTCGAAATCTGGGACACTGAAACTCTTGAACACTATGGATCATACAGTTTTGGGATACGCTGGGGTTCATTGACTTGGATTGATCGACAAAATGAATATTGGTGGGCGATGTTTGGGCACTATAATGAATTCGCTAATGAGACAGGTAAAGACAACCGTTGGACAACCCTGGTTCAATTCAACGCTGACTGGCAACCGCAGCAATCGTGGGTGTTGCCGCCAAAAGTGTTGAACCGATTAGATGGAAAAACTATCTCCGGCGGGTCGTGGGGACCAGACGGACTCCTCTTCCTCTCCGGCCACGACCGCGGCGAACTCTATGCCATGCGTCTTCCCGAAATGGGATCCGTTCTGGAACTGGCTGAAATTATTCCGATTGAAAGTGAAGGACAGGGAATAGCCTGGGATCGGTCAGACCAGGGTTTGATTTATACGATCACACGGAGTGAACGGGTGGTGAACGTTTTGAGATTGACTGAGAACTGATATTTTAATCTTCGTTGTGCCTTAAACCCGGCTGATTCATCCTAGAATTCAGAAGAACAATTTTCCATCCGTCATCCATCTATTCTACTACTGTATTCTCCGTCCAGTTTTAGTGAGCTTCTTCACCAGTCATCGTAAACACCATCATTTATGTAGATCATCCAGACAGAAGATCCGTTTACTAAGCTTGTAATATCGGGGAGGTTATAAGAAAAATAAGCTCCATTTTTCTCCTCTTGCTTTGCCCCGGCAATTAAGTCGTCAAGTGTCTGCCCGGCCTATATTCGATGAGGGTAAAATCCTGCGAGATCAGAATGTTTAATTGAATATTGGTTAAGATGGGATGGGTTGTTTTATACAGCCAATGATTCCAAACTCGACCGAATTGCCCCTCTAAATTTTCTGCAATGTCACATATATAATTCATGAGTTGCTTGTGGGAAAGATGAGTTGTATTTGGAGGGGGTTTCAAATAGCGAATGGATTAGAGATAATCTAACAGAATAAAAAAACCCCTCGCTCCCGATAATAATATCAGAAGACAAGGGATTTGTTGTGTGGTGAGCACGGGAACTGTTCAATAACATTAATTACTAATTCTGGTACGCGATGCTTTCGCCCTGTTCTTTGAAGTTCAGAACTTCAGTTTCATCACCATTTGTCATGGTTACCTTGTATTCCGTTTGATAGGGATCGAAGTCTTTGACCACGATTTCGTTACCGGTCATCGTCCAGCTATTAAATTTTTCGTGGGAGTAAATAAACCGCAAGATTGGAATCGGGACCCGGATATCTTTCTTGATCAACGTCGACTCAACAAGATTCCCCTCCTCGTCATAGGTGGCTTTAACATCGATTGTAGCCCCTGAACCTTCCAGCACAAAA
>NZ_JAKLWS010000057.1 GCF_022012475.1 Rhodohalobacter sulfatireducens | reverse complement strand
TACACCAATCCCCAGCTTGACACTGAGGATGCTGATGCACAACATTTAATGGAGGTTGAAAATATTGATCCTGATAATCTACTGATTGACCAGGGATACATATCACTGCAAGCAGAAAGCCATCCTACTCAATTTAGGAGCATTCAGGTCAAGGTTCTTGAATAATCACCTGTTATCCCACTGGATTTTTTTTCGAAGAGTACTTTCAGTATTAAATCAAACATAACATATACAAATGAGGAAAAACTAATGAACCAATCACTAGGCCATATCTTCTCAACAATCATGATTTTTGTCCTGATTTTATCTGGATGTACTTCGAATGGTACCTATGAAGCCGAAAATTATCCTATAGAACCTGAAATTCTAGGATCAGGTAATGTAAACTGGACCGAAACACAAACCCCGGATGGGTGGACGATGGTAACCAATGAAGGCGGGTCTACCCTTGGCTATTCCAAAAGTTCCGGTCTTAACCTTATTCAGGCAAACGGGTATGCATTCAAAGACCTCAACAGAAACAACCTACTGGATCAATTTGAAGACTGGCGTGTCGACCCTGAGACAAGGGCAACGGCTATGGCTAGTGAGTTCACAATTGAGCAGATGATGGGCATGAAAATGAACCCATTCGGTTTTTATACCGTGAGTGAAGATACCCTGGATGGGAACATGAAAAATGCCCTTGAATTAAATTACAGACAATTGAGAGCCCCCGGTGAAAACGTAGATGCTCGTACAAAAGTCAGTTGGAATAATATGGTGCAGGCGTATATTGAGGGCCTTGAAGATATTACTGCTATTCCAGCCGTCTGGATGGATGACCCTCGGTCGGGAGATGTATCAAACTGGCCTGGAAACCTGGGTCTAGCTGCAACCTTTAATCCAGAAATCGGTGCCGAATATGCAAGGCTGACATCTGAGGAATGGCGTGCCATGGGAATCTCCATGCAGGTCGCAACACAAATGGACCTGGCAACAGAACCAAGATGGTGGCGTATTCCAGGTACGTTTGGTGAAGACCCTGCTCTGTCAATGGATATGGTCAGCGCTATTATTAACGGATGGCAATCTACCTACGATCAGGACGGCAATGACCTAGGCTGGGGCGATCACAGTGTAAACAACCAGATGAAACACTGGCCTGGTGATGGACCCGGTGAGGGCGGACGAGAATCGCATACCCGTGATGGGGCCTATAATGTATACCCAGGTGGACAATTCTGGACGCATACTCTTCCGTTTGCTGCCGCTATGGATCTGCCCGGGAAAACAGAAAGCATAACTGCTGCCATGACAAGCTATTCTATCAATCTTGAAGCCAATGGTTCTCCCATTGGTGGAGAACGCGTTGGTTCAAGCTACAGCGAATACATAATCAATAACGTGTTGAGAGGAATGTATGACTGGGATGGTTATATCCTGACGGATTTTGGAGTCATGAATACAGAGGGAGGCAGATTGCCATCATCCAATTTTGGTGTAGAAGATTTAACTCAGACAGAATCTATGCTGGGTGTATTAGAGGCCGGAGCGGATGCTTTCGGTGAGATTGGAGAGGCCTTCCAAGGGGATATTGATCAGGGTGTTAAGGCCTATGAACTTGGAGTAGCAAAGTTGGGACAGGAAGCCATGGACGAAATCATGAAGAAGTCAACCGAGAGAATCCTGAGAACTCATTTTAATATTGGGATAGTTGATAATCCCTATCTCAGTCTCGAAAAAGCGGAATCGGTTCCTGATAATGAAGAACATAATGAAAGAGGCTACCAGGCCATGCTCAAATCTATTGTTATGCTAAAAAACAGTGATGACATAATTCACGAGGCATCGGTAGAAGATGAAAAACCCAGGGTTTATATCCCCAGGGTCTACGTAGCCGCTTCCGGTGGGTTTTCCAGGACACCGGCTTCTGCGGAGCCGGGATTTGATCTAGAGATTGCTGGTCAATATTACGATGTTCTTACAGATGAGGTAACAGAAACATTTACTGGTCCCCCCGACGAAGATGGAAATCCGACGCTACATCCAGATGACATTATACGTGCACCGAGATCAGAAATAGCCGATTGTGATTTCTCTATTGTTAAAATCAACAATCCCCAAAATGGCAATCCAACTTTCCTGGGATATGGTGGGGTATCACGCGATGGTGAAAAATACACCTATCGGCCTATATCTCTACAGTATCGTCCATATACTGCCAATTCAGAATTCGTGCGTCAAGAATCTATCAGTGGAGATATGATTGAGGTCACAGAGAATGGAGAAGAAAAGCTGGTGAAGGAGAATCGCTCCTATTTCGGGGAGACGGCCATCATTACGAATGAAAGACATTTAGACCTTGTATTGAACACCGAATCTATCGCAGAGAAAGTCATTGTTGCAGTGGACATGTCCAATCCAATGGTTTTTCACGAATTCGAGAGTGAGGTTGATGCGATTGTTGTGGGATTTGGAGGTAGTGTATCTGACGAAGCATTCCTTGAGATTATCACAGGACAGGTAGAACCATCCGGTCTGCTGCCACTTCAGATGCCCGCGAACATGGAGACAGTAGAGGCTCAGCTCGAGGATGTTCCGCGCGACATGGAGCCTCATGTTGACAGCAACGGCAATGCCTACGACTTTGCGTTCGGCCTTAATTGGTCTGGTGTGATAAATGACAATCGAACCGAAAAGTATAATGTGCCTCCGATAATTGGCAACTCGCCAAATTAAAACTATAAAAGAGTAAGTGGGATATATATACAGATATTTCAGAATTTGCTCGAAGGGCTCTGGCAGATCGCGAGGAGTACATTGACCAGCTACCTGCCGAACCGTTTCTTTTGGTCCTGAATGATAGCTCCGACCGGGTAAAAATCGCGGCCATAGTCGGATTGGGACCTATGGGCCGCCCAGAGACGACCCAAGCCCCGCTGGATATTCCTGTTCCACCTTCATTTGAGCCTCCTGAGCCTAGAACAGAAGGCCCCCATGCGTCTCCTAATTCAGCCATTATCCCAGCACACGAGGCAGTGAAAGATCTTGTTGATATTGGAAATACAGAACAAATTCTAGAGTGATGTACTGATAGAATTTTCCCGCCCAATCAATATCATTAGTGATATTTAGATGGCTTTTTGTTTCACCCAGAGATTTCCGAATTAAAGTTATCGATTTCTACCCAGTACCTGTGGGTCCTAATGCCAATTCGAGAATATTTGTTTTCGCTTATCGAGAAAGTTGAAAAGGAGTTATTAAGTTTGTCAGGAGAATAACTGATTATCAATTTTTTGCGGAATGAACCAAAGGTTAACAGTTTTCTGTAAATGGATTTTCATAAAACTGCACTCTGACATCCACTGAAAGAATCTGAAGAAAACGGAGATAGATCACAAAAATCTTGAATTGCAATGAAACTCTCTGCAAACCTTCGCTAACAATTACCCGTAAAGGGTTAGAATTCCAGAAAATATCTGAATTTATGAGCACAGTTCTTAATTATTGATTGTTTTCTTAGAAAACCTGCTAACTAGACAGCAAATATGAGCCCGATCAAGGTATCTTAACTTTTCTAAGTAATGAAAGTTAAATTCAATTATTATGCCAAAAACAGTCCATTTTCCGCGAAAATAAAATTGTAATGATCTATCATATCTTATAAATCAGAAATTTCAGGTTTTAGAAGTTGAATCGATAAGAGTTGCCTTTTAAACACAGAATATTCAAAGTTGAAATACCTGATTTTTGCGGCTATTGTCTCTATTTACGCAAAAAGCGATGAATGGTACTTTTGAGGTCCTTCATAGAAATGGTGTAATAAAAACGCATCCATTCAATTTTTTCTGCAAATTACACGGTAAATTAGTTGTTCATAGGTTTGAATTTTTTACTACCGGCTCAGAAAAAAAATCCGTAGTGAGCAGGAAAAAGAAGTTTTTTGCGGAAATCATTACATTTACCGCGAAGATCTGATTCCTGATAACTTATCATGAAGTGAAGATCGAATAGTTAAAAAGGCTCTTGAAAGGAAATCTGCATCTTAAGTATTAAAACCGCTTCATGTAATCATTTTTATGACTCTTTAGTAATTTGAGGTTTATTCTGGATACTGGTTTCCAAAGTTCTGTTTCGGAAACATGACGTTCAATTCTAATCATTTAGGCAAAAAAAGGTTTTATGAATCACTCATACCTATCAAAACTCTCCGTCTGTCTTTTACTGATTGCTGGATTTATTTGTATCTCCTGTACGGAAGAAAGAGTTCAGCGTTCAGCACCTCAAAACCCGAATGTACTATTTATCATTGCGGATGATTTTGGTGCTCATGATATGAGTGCTTTTGGAAGTGATTTTTATGAAACTCCTCATCTTGATTCACTGGCATCCCAAAGTATGATTTTCACGAATGGGTATGCAGCTGCCAGGGTTTGCAGTCCTTCCCGGGCGAGTATTATGTCGGGAAAGTCTCCGGCTCGGCATGGCATTACAGATTGGATCGGTGCACCGGTGGGAGAAAATTGGAGAGAAAGGGGCCGACATACGAAGTTACTCCCTCCTGATTATGTGCGATCTTTACCGCACGCTTACACTATTTTGCCTGAGGCTCTCAAAATTGAGGGTTATACCACGTTTTTTGCCGGCAAATGGCATTTAGGCAGTGAAGGATCGTATCCCGAGAATCATGGATTTGATTATAATGAAGGAGGTTTTGAGGCAGGTGGTCCCTACACGGGTGGTTACTTTTCACCATTCAACAATCCAAAAATGGAGGATTACCCAAATGAAGCCGGGATGAGCTACTCCGAAAAACTGGCGAAGGAAACCTCCGATTTTATCAGGCAGAATTCTAACAGGCCGTTTTTAGCATTTCTCTCATTTTATGCGGTTCATGCTCCCATTCAAACTACGGAGGCCTATTGGCAGAAATATAGAGATAAAGCGGAGCGCCTGGGTATTGCGGATAACGGGTTTGAGATGGGATATTTTTTGCCGATACGAACGGTGCAGGATAACCCTGTTTATGCCGGATTGATTCAGCATATGGATGATGCTGTCGGGCAGATCTTAAAAACACTTAAGGAGATGGGAGTGGATGATGAAACGATTGTCATTTTTACATCCGACCATGGAGGAGTTGCCGCCGGCGATGATTATGCGACCTCCAATAAACCACTGCAAGGTGGTAAGGGAACACAGTATGAAGGCGGACTCAAAGTTCCATACTTCATTAATGTGCCATGGTTGAATCTTCAGGGGGATGAAAATGATACCCCTGTGACCGGCACTGATTTTTATCCAACTATACTGGATTTAGTGGGTGCCGATCTGCGTCCCAATGAGCACGTTGACGGTGTAAGTCTTAAGCCTGTTCTGGAAGGCGGAGAAATTGATGATCGGTTGCTCTTTTGGCATTACCCACATTATGGAAACCAGGGAGGAAGGCCCTCATCCGTTGTCCGGGATGGTCGCTGGAAACTGATTCGATATCACGCCGACAGTACAGAGGTTCTGTATGATTTAAGTACGGATATTGGTGAACAGGAAGATGTTTATGCAAATCATCCTGACGTTGCAGAGCGTCTTGGGAAAGAGCTGACAAATTATCTTGAAATGACCAATGCAAGGTTTCCAATGGCAGATCCACAATATGACCCGGAAGCGGAAGCACGCCACCTTGAATCGGTTGAGAACGAGTTATTGCCACGATTGGAGCAGCAGCGGCTGGAATTCCTTTCTCCCGATTATTCACCCGGTAACGAGTGGTGGGGGAGTGAGCCGGGTGAGGAGTAGTGGGATTTTATCGCTTCAAATCCGCCACTCTTGGAGGTCCTTCGGACTCTCAAGGTGGTCACTCGAACAACCTTCAAGAGTACGCAGCGAAGTAGAGTTCCTTTCCCAAAGGGATCGCCTTGCGCCAGTTTTTGTTGTTATACTCTGAAAAATAATCGTGTTGAAGGTTGAGGTGATAGAGCCACCACTCTAGAAGGACCTTGCGCCAGTTTTTTGAACGCCACTCTTGAAGGACCTTTGAATCTTTAAGGTGGCTCACATCATAATCTATACTTGTTTATTATTTTTGTAGAGTATCAATTCAGTTTAAAATTTGAATCGATGATGAAAAGTGTATTTTTAAATCATTATGAAAAACAAACTTTTATTTACGTTTACACTACTATTTTTATTGGTTGGATGCTCATCGGATGATACCTCTCAGCGCCCACCGGGAACTTCTTCCCAATCAGACACTCAAACCGGTCAATCTTATTCAGCTGATGATCTTCGAAATGCTTCTTTGCAGGGAGATCTTGAATCAGTCCGACAGATTGTGGATTCAGGAGTAAACATCGAAGAGGGGGATCAGCTTGACCGTACGCCCCTGATGTTTGCTTCATTTAATGGCCATTCAGAGGTTGTACAATTTTTGATTGAGCAGGGAGCGGAAGTTCAAAAACAAAACAGTGAAGGGCGAACCCCTCTGATGTTTGCTTCCAGCGGCCCATTCCCGGAAACAGTTGAGTTTTTGCTAGAAAATGGTGCTGATCCAAACATTAAGGATTCAGTAGAAGGTTGGTCTGCATTAATGTACGCTGCTGCGGAAGGGAATATGGAAGTGATCGAAGTACTGCTCGAGTATAATGCAGATATCAGTTTAGCAGACACAGACGGCGAAACAGCCGCAGATTTTGCGAGAAATAACGGCCATAGTGATGTGGTGGCACTTCTTGAGAATTAACCGCAAAACATAGCAATTTTACTCCTTGCCAGAGCTTCGATGGGCAAGGGCCATTGGAATCAGTAATCGACCAAAATATTCATAATATATTTTCTGACTTTCTTTGCGTCACTGTGGTAAAAAATCCTTGAGATGCAGATTAAAAACCTAAACATGATTTGGAACCATGAATATCACCTTTAAGATCTACCATAACCTGGAGCACTGTATACTCTTAACAGTACTTCTCTTTTTTATCACAAGTTGCTCTCAGAATCCTGATCCTTCAACCAGTAACCAACCTGAAAAGCCAAACATCATCATATTATTGGCCGATGATATGGGATATGGGGACCTGAGTGTTCAGGGGCATCCAGCCATCCGGACGCCAAATATTGACCAATTGGCATCCGAAGGGATTCGGTTTACATCCTTTCAAACCGCAGTCTGGTGTGTGCCGTCAAGGACCCAACTTATGACCGGCCGGTATATGCCTCGTGTTAATTTTGGCGGCGGTACCGGTTCGGATGGAGACGGCGGTTTGCCGGATAGCGAAGTCACACTGGCAGAGGGGTTAAAAGACGCAGGGTACTCAACAGGCATGGTTGGAAAATGGCATCTTGGATACAAGGAGGATCGCTTCTTGCCTCCCAATCAAGGGTTTGATTCCTGGTTCGGGTTACCATACTCCAATGATATGATTAAACCTTGGGTGCAAACGGATGAACCGCTGGGTTTTTATCGGGGGACGGAGATGGTGGAACATCCGATCAACCAAGACTCACTGACCGTACGGTACACAGAAGAAGCGGTCGCATTTATCGAAGGCCATGCGAATGGAGAACAGCCATTTTTATTCTATTTGGGATATGCGATGCCTCATCTTCCGGTGCGAACTACAGAGGAATTCCGGGGATCCTCCCGAGCCGGTTTATACGGAGATGTAATTGAGACGATCGACTGGAGTGTAGAACAGATTCTTGCAAAACTTAATGAAATGGGGATTTCAGAAAACACGATTGTATTTTTTGCCTCCGATAATGGTCCATGGCTAAATCTCCCCGACCGGATGCTTCAGGATGGGAATTTGCCGTGGCATGCCGGATCATCGGGACATCTTCGCGGTAGTAAAGCGACAACCTATGAAGGGGGGAGTCGTGTTCCGGCGATGATTCGATGGCCTGCTCAAATCGATCCCAACCAGGTTACCGATCAGTTGGTGGGAATGCCCGACATTTACCGAACCATGATGGAGATCGGTGGAGCCACACTGCCTGATCACACTCTGGATGGTTATGATCTAACTTCTTTTTTAACCGGTGAATCTGAAACCTCACCAAGAAATGAGTATGCTTATTTCCGATATGGGGTGTTGGAGGCGATAAGAATTGCAGAATGGAAGCTGAGAGTTATAGAGGAAGAACCGCAGTTATTTAACATGCAGGATGATCCGGGTGAGCGATTTAATCGAGCTGGAGATCATCCTGAAATTGTGGAGAATATTCGGCAAAGGATGATTCAATTGGCTGAAGAAGTTGGAAGTGAACTGCCCACACAAAATCCGTAAATCATGAAAAGTTTCAGAATCTGTATTGGCGTATTATTGTTGAGTTTGGGTTTGGTTTGGGTTGATGCGAATGCTGCTCAATCACAGGATCAACCCAATGTTTTGATTATCCTGACCGATGACCAGGGCTACCATGATGTTTCCTATTATGGAACCGGGGATCTGCAAACGCCGAATATTGATCAGCTGGCCGAAGAAGGCATGCGCTTTGATAACTTTTATGCCAACAGTTCGGTTTGTGCTCCTACACGTGCAGCTCTTCTGTCCGGCCAGTACCAGGATTTTGTAGGAGTTCCGGGTGTGATTCGAACCCATCCGGAGAACAACTGGGGATACCTGGATCCTGATGCAGTGATGCTGCCTTCGGTCATGCAGGAACATGGATACCACACGGCCCTGGTTGGCAAGTGGCATGTAGGCCTGGAGTCTCCCAACATACCCAACGATCGCGGATTCGATCATTTTCACGGCTGGCTGGGCGATATGATGGATGACTATTGGGAGCATCGCCGGCATGGCATTAATTATATGCGGCTGAACTGGCAAACCATCGATCCGGAGGGTCATGCCACGGACCTGTTTACTGATTGGTCGGTAGAGTATCTCAACGAACGTGCAAATGAAGAAGAACCTTTTCTTCTCTACCTGGCCTATAATGCTCCTCATTTTCCGGTTCAGCCCCCAAAAGAGTGGCTTGAAAAAGTAAAAGAGCGAGAACCTGAAATCCATGATACCCGGGCCAACCTGGTTGCTTTCATCGAGCATATGGATGCAGGAATTGGGGAAGTAATTCAAGCTTTAAAGGATAATGGTCAGTACGAAAACACCTTCATCATTTTTACGAGTGATAATGGCGGGCACCGGCCCAGTATGGCCAATAACGGTCCGCTGCGGGGAGCCAAACAGAGCATGTATGAAGGTGGCCTGAAAGTACCCACAGTTGTGACGTGGCCTGCAAAGATAAACCCGGGGACAAGTACACAACGAGTAGCATTAACAATGGATATTTTCCCGACTCTGTTTGAGGCTGCCGGGATTCCCTATGATGGTCCGTTAAATGGAAAAAGTTTCCTGCCGACGTTGCTGGGAGAGGAGCAGCCGCCACGGGAGGAACCGTTATATTTCTCCCGACGTGAAGGTGGTATCAGATATGGTGGGTTGACCATCCAGGCCGTTCAACTTGGTGACTGGAAACTACTCCAAAACA
This sequence comes from Rhodohalobacter sulfatireducens, assembly GCF_022012475.1. Taxonomy (GTDB): domain Bacteria; phylum Bacteroidota; class Rhodothermia; order Balneolales; family Balneolaceae; genus Rhodohalobacter; species Rhodohalobacter sulfatireducens. The sequence goes on along the minus strand of NZ_JAKLWS010000057.1, from coordinate 2,069 downwards.
GTCCATTTAGCCCTCAGGAATTGTACAATTTGGCAAACGACCCCACTGAAGAGCACAATCGAATCCATGACAACCCGGAGAAGTACAAGGAGTTAAACAATATTATGCAGGAGTTCCTGCAAAAAGGAGGGCAGGTTCCCTGGCAGCGACCGGATGAATAATATGTCCATCAATACTCTTCACTAAGTTTTTGGAGCAATTCTATCAAACCAAAATGTTTAAATATTTAATAGGGTTCTTTTCGATTTTATGGTTCGTTAGCTGTTCGCCGGTTAAAAATGAATCTTTAGTTAAAGAGCAGTTTGATAATTTAGATATAGTTCCCAAATCTATCGCTTTTACGAATGAGGAACCTGTTAACAATGAAGGAGGACATCTGCAGGGAGTGCAATCTTATTCCCGGGGTGGAAAAGATTATGCTGTTGTAACAGGAAGTTCGAGCACATATTCCTACTATGGTATTGTCAAAATAAATGAAAAGCCGCATGTCGTTTCAGTTGTTAAAATCCTTGAGAAACCTTTTAAGCATGCCGGCGGATTCCAGATATTTGAAGATTATCTTGCTGTAGGAATTGAGGATAACGAAGAAAAGACCCGCTCCAAAGTGTATCTGTTCCACCTGGAAAACCCGGAAAATCCACCTGAGAATCCCATTGCGGTCATTAACCGAGAAGGTGCGTATGAAAGGGCAACTGCCGGTGCGGTAGGTTTAACAAGAGTTGGAGATAAATATTTATTGGTTGTGGGGGATTGGGACTCCCGTCATCTTGATTTTTATGTTGGTGAAACCAATGATGAAACAAACCACCCCGCAAATTTTCGGAAAGTTCATACAATAACAACCAGCCAAATGGATAGAAATAATTGGACTGATCCTAGATTTCATAGCTACCAAAATTTAAACCTGGTAGGCACAAAAAATGAGGAGTTATTTTTGGTTGGAATGGGGTATGATGAAAACCAGCAAAATGTAGCAGATCTATTCAAACTATCTACCAGTCAGTTTAAGACGTTTACTATACGGAAAATTGCTTCCAAAACATTCAAATCAAAAAACGGGGCGAATTTTCGATCGGGGGCCGGAATTTCTTTTAATAACAATCGGCTCAAAATTATTTCCAGTCCGGATCACATATTAGAAAAATCTTTTTTAAACGTATACAGTACTGAAACCGGAAGGGAGTAGCCCCAATCGTGGTTTACAGATTCTTGGGGTAACTCTTTTTCCAAATAAATTTAAACTCCTTTTTAAGATGTAAGCATATTTAAAGGAATTGTGAGGTGACTTTTCCATGCCAATTATTAATATTCTTATGCTGAGTAGACATTAAATAATAATCCAAAAGAGATATGGCAGTTAATAGGCGTAATTTTTTAAAAGGGTCATTAGCACTGGCAGGTGGTTTATTGCTGCCTTCACATCTGGTAAGCTGCACTGGGGCAGAAGAAGGTAATGTATTTGATATTGTTGTGTATGGTGCTACATCCGGCGGGGTTATAGCTGCGGTCTCAGCCGCACAAAAAGGGATGTCAGTTATCCTGATTGAACCCTCTTCTCATCTTGGAGGCTTAACAACTGGCGGACTGGGTCGAACCGATATTGGAATAGAGGGAACCATCGGAGGACTCTCTTTAGAATTCTATAACCAGATCCGGGAGTACTATCGCTCTGATGAACCCTGGATTTACGAAGATAGAATGGAGTATATGGATCATAGTGTCCTGCTCGAACCGGGCAGTGAAGGAATGTTTGGCTTTGAACCTCATGTAGCCAGGGAAATTTACGAAGGAATGCTGGACGACGCCGGTGTATCTGTCGTGATGGAAGATCGACTTATTCTTGGCGAGAGAGGAGTTACGAAGAGGAATAACCGAATCACTGCCATTGAAACTGAAGCCGGCAATATTTACAGGGGGAAGGTTTTTATCGATGCTACGTACGAAGGGGACCTGTTGGCGATGGCCGGAGTCTCCTATCATGTGGGTCGTGAATCTAACTCTACCTATGATGAAACCTTAAATGGAGTTCAGAAGGTAAGAACTCACAATCATATATTTCCGGGCTTTGT
>NZ_JAKLWS010000056.1 GCF_022012475.1 Rhodohalobacter sulfatireducens | reverse complement strand
TAAGAAAAAGGCCGTTGCTTTGGAGAAATATTTTAAGACCGGGTCAGGTCGTGCAATATTAGAAAAACGAATTTTAGGATCTGTTTGAATCCCTCCCTCTTTTAATCGACGAAGCAATATGTAAAAAAAGAAGGTCAAGGATATACTTGGCATCATAGCTGTCCAAAACGTTTCTAAAGTTGGAAAGAATCTTTGTTTTTTGAATGCATGGCCAGATTTGGCGTAATTTTCTAAATTCAACCCCTACTTGAACAAACCGGGCATTGTCTCAGGCTTTTCCCCAAGGGATACCTTTGGTGCAGCCTGCCGGCAGGAATTGGTTCTTCCACCCAGGGCGAGGCCCCGGGTTGTGATGTTTCAGGCTGAAAGCCTGTTACAACGTAGCTTGGGGCAACGCCCCAAGTCTACATGCGGAATCCTGAAAGCAGGCTGAAAGCCTGAGACAGACTCTACGTCTTCTGATTTCAAAAAAAATGTTTTGGACAGATGTGACTTGGCATGGTCGTTCCGCCATAAGCGTGATTTACAAACATACAGATCACGCTTGTTTTCTTTCAAATAAAATCTCTGACACGATTAAGCTATTTACAGTGCCACGAGGATGTTCTGTGCGCCCTCTCCTCACTTAAAAGCAGCAAAGGGAAAACCACAAACCTTCGAACTCAACTCTAATAGTTGAACCTCTGCCGCGTAAACGCCTTAACAGGTTCACCATTCTGGCGGGCTGGGCGAAATCGCCATTGCATAGCTGCTCTAAGTACAGCATCCATCAGTCCATATTGAACGTATTCGAGCTGCTCATAGTCGCTCCCGCCTCGTTCGTATAGGCGGATCTCCATAATGCTTACCTCTTCCACTTCTCCCTCCTGGTCTACCAGGAAATTAACAATCATTTCCAGCCGTCCTTTATATTCCTCGGGAACTTCTTTGGGGGCCGTCGCTTCTACAATGTGTACAACAGAGGGCGGAATCTGGGGATTACCGACAATCCGATCTTCGTTACCGCTTAAAGCAGTACCCGTACCCTCTTCAGGTAATGGAAGTGTTTCAAGATCCAGCTCTGTTTCAAAATCCAGCTCCTCTTCAACTATTACATCATCCGGAACCGGGACGGGGGTCTGGGGTTTTGGCGGTGGCGGTGGTGATGACTGCTGGCGGGTGATTTGGATATCTTCCAGCGCAACGACCTCGTCTTGTTCAACCTGAACGTCAATTTTGGGTTCATAAACAGTTTCGGGCCAGAGACGAATCATTAGAATCAATGAAAGCTCTACAAAAATGATAGAAACCAGCACCAAATTACGATAGTCCCTGTCTGAGAGACGCCTGTTTTTTTTCTGATGATTTTCTTTCGCCACCGTTTATGCCTGGTTGATTTTGATAAACATACAAATGTGCATTTTACTATGCATAGAACGGATAACGTGCTGATTCCTGATAAAATTTGGTTTTAATTTTATCGGTGTTTCTGTAAAGCCCGTCGTATAAAACCGTCATGCTCCTTCAGTTTCTGATGCGCTGTTTCTTTATCAACATCTGTAAGCGCCATCAGCAAAGCTGTTTTTACATGATTATCCGCTGTGTCGAGCAGTTTTGATGCTTCGCTATAATCAACACCGGAAAGGCTCATAACAATCCGCTTGGCCCGCTCTTCGAGCTTTTTATTGGTGAGCTGCAAATCAACCATCACATTTTCATACACTTTGCCGAGACGGATCATCGCCCCCGTGGTAAACATATTCAGAATCATTTTTTGAGCTGTTGCGCTTTTCATTCGAGTACTTCCCATCAACACCTCGGGCCCCACCGGAACGGCAACTAAATAATCCACTTCAACTTCTACCTGTTCTTCCGAAACAGTTGTAACCATTATCGTTACGCAACCGATGGATTTAGCCTGTTTGAGTGCACCGTGAACGTAAGGAGTACGTCCGCTTGCAGCTAAACCGACCACAACGTCTTTGTTGGTAACGTTTAAACTTGTCACCTCATCCATCCCGATCTGTTCGCTGTCCTCGGCACCCTCCTGGGCAACGAACATCGCTTTATTCCCCCCGGCTATGAAACCTTGTACGACCTCAGGATTGGTTCCGAACGTGGGCGGGCATTCAGCAGCATCAAGGACACCGAGACGTCCGCTGGTACCCGCTCCAAAATAGAGGATTCGTCCCCCGATCTTTAATTTTTCAACAATCGAGTCGATCGCATCGGCGATTACATCCAGTTTATCCTCAACGGCATGAGCTACCTTTTTATCCTCATCGTTTATGATTTGAACGATGGTCCTGGAATCGGCCAGATCGATCTCGCTGCTGTTCGGGTTTCGCTGTTCGGTAAGTAGTTTTTCGAGCTGGTTAAATAATTTTTGGTTTGATTTCACTGAACTGCTTTTCGTTTTTCCCACCAGACACTTTCTTCAATTACCGTACCCGATGGTTTTGATTTTGTTGATGATTGTTCATCTCTAAACCTGAGTACGGAAGATACAATTGCAGCCAGTTTTTTGTCAGTGAAATCTGACATATTCTCCGGGGTGAAATGATCAGGCACAAAATGTGTGTCGTACTGCCCCTCCCGGAATTTCTCGTGCTTCAGTGTAAATTGACAAAACGGGATTGTTGTGCGTACCCCGGATATCTCGTATTCATCCAGTGCACGAAGCATACGATCAATCGCTTTCTCGCGATCGTTGGCAAAAGTACAAAGCTTGGAAATCATAGGGTCGTAATAAATGGATACATCTTGCCCCTCTTCTATACCCGCATCAACACGTATGCCCGGGCCTGCAGGAATTCGATGACGGTGAAGGGTTCCTGTACTTGGTAAAAATTTGTTGGAGGGATCTTCGGCATAAATACGGCACTCAACCGCATGTCCACGTTTTTTGATATCCTCTTGTTTGAAGGGTAACTCTTTACCTTCTGCAACATCTATCTGGAGCGATACCAGGTCCAAACCGGTAATCAGTTCTGTGACGGGATGCTCTACCTGGAGACGGGTGTTCATTTCAAGGAAATAGAAATTCATATATTTGTCCACAAGAAACTCCACGGTTCCGGCACCAACATAATTACAGCTTTTGGCAACCGTACATGCAGCATCTCCCATCTGCTTGCGAAGTTCATCAGTCATAATTGCCGAAGGGGCTTCTTCGATAACTTTTTGATGACGCCTCTGCACAGAACACTCACGTTCAAACATGTGTACAACATTTCCATGCGTATCTGCAAAAACCTGGAACTCAATATGCCGTGGTTCTTCAAGATATTTTTCCACAAACACACGGTCGTCCCCGAAAGCGCTCCTCGCCTCTGATTTTGCTGCTTTTACGCTGCCTTCGAACAGATCTTCATTGTGAACAATTCTCATTCCCTTTCCGCCACCACCGGCTGCGGCTTTAATCAATACCGGGTAACCAATCTCTTTAGCAATTTTTTTTGCTTCCTGGATATCTTCCATAGCCGATTCCGTTCCCGGAGGAAATGGAACATCAGTTTTTGCCATCAGTTCTCGTGCTTTTGTTTTATCGCCCATCATCTCTATTGCATAGGCTGTGGGGCCAATAAAATTGATATCATTTTCTTCGCAAAGATTAGCAAATGTTGCATTTTCACTAAGGAAACCATACCCCGGATGAATAGCGTCGGCGCCCGATTCTTTGGCCACCTCGATTATCTTCTCCATCTTCAGATAACTTTCTGATGATGCTGCCTCGCCAATATGATACGATTCGTCTGCTGCCAACACGTGAGGAGCAGTTTTATCGGGTGTAGAGTAAACACTAACCGTTTCAATTCCCTTTTCTCTGCAGGAACGTATCACTCGAACTGCAATTTCTCCCCGGTTTGCAATGAGTACTTTCTTAATAGAAGCCATAATATTAGAACAGGTTTTTTTTTAATCTTCAGAGCTGTAATTGGAGATTGTCTTAATCCGTCTGAGATTTCCGACAATATTTATTTTTTAACATCTCAATTTTTCACTCTCTTCATTGAAAAATAGTAAAAAAAAGATCAACAGTAAGGATAATTGAGAAAAAAAGATCAGCTTTTACGAATCAAGAATCCGTTTTCAACTGGTAGATAATTTTAGGTAAGATTGAAAACTTCTCAGTTGCATTCAGATAGGCACGTTGATTGAAAACCTGGTACTGATTCTCCTCAATTTTGTTCAAAATACGGCTGTAATTTTCCCGGGCAAGAAGTACAGGTAGCCGGCTATCACGATTCAGCATGGGAATTCCCTTGTCAGCTTCAATATAATACCGACGTGCTCGATCTATTTGAAACTTCATCAGGTCAATAAATCTTCCGGATAATTTTTTACTGAACATTTCATCTTCACTTACTTTGAAACGTTCTAAATCCTCTCTTGGGATATAAATTCGTTCCCTGTCAAGATCTTCACCCACATCTCTCAAAATATTTGTTAATTGCATGGCAATTCCCAGTTCCACAGCGTGATTAATTGCCTGGGGATCTTTGTATCCAAAGATTTCTGATGTCATCAAACCAACAACCGATGCAACCTTGTAGCTGTATTCGTAAAGCTCCTCAAACGTATCGTACCTGTTTTTAACAAGGTCCATTTTTACACCGTCGAGGAGTGTTAATGGGTGCTCGAGTGAAATATTATACCGATTTAAAACATCAGCGAAGGCAATGAGAACACTGTTTGTTTGCTCAGCTCCACGGTAGGCACCAATCAGTTCTACACGGAATTTTTCCAGTTGGTTTATGACTTCTGCACGACTTTTTTTCTCTTTGAAAGGATTGTCTTCATTCTCATCTACAATGTCATCCAGTGTTCGGCACAGGCCATAAATGGCAAATATTCCCCTCTGCTTGTGATATGGGAGGAAACGAGTAGCCATATAGAATGTTTTGGCATGTTTCCTGGTGATACTCCTGCAGTGAGCGTATGCAAACCGAAGCCGGTTATCTTCTATCTCTGAGATTACAGCTTTGTGAAAGCTGGTTTTCTCATAAATAGGCCGGATGAGAGAGTATGGAATTTTAATAAGATCTGTCATGTAGAAATCTCGAACATTTATTTATCTAATGCCAGAAGTATCATAAAAAGTTCCTGAAAATTAATAATTACGTTAAATATCTTTTTTTCCTTTATTTTAAGATTGAATAAAATGCACTCTATTTCTTAAAAAAGATGTGCAAAGCTTATTTTGTTATTAATTGAATTGGTGAACTATGAAATCTAAAAATAAAAAGATAACCATTTATCAGGTTGCACAACGAGCAGGAGTTGCAATCTCTACGGTATCGAGAGTTTTAAATAATTCACCCAACGTTTCTGAAAAAACCAAAGAAAAAGTAAATGAGGCAATTAATGAGTTAAATTTTCGACCTCAGGTTAGTGCCCGAAAACTTGCCAGCCGGGAACCCCAAATGCTGGCTATTGCAGTCCCATCTTTTACGACTCCATACTATAACGAAGTTCTGAAAGGTGTTAAAGATGAGATCCAGGATATGGACCTGGATATAGTGATTTATAATACGGGATCAAAAAATCCCAAAGAGGGAGTTGAAAACTTCTTTGACCGGGGAACAGCAGATGCCGTGATTACTATCAGTATTGATGTTACGGAAACTGTTCATCAGCAACTGCAATCGTCCGAAATTCCGGTCGTATTGATTGGGAGTTCTCATCCATCCTACAACTATTTTGAATTAAATAATCGAAAAGGTGGTTTTCTGGCCGGCGAACACCTGATTAAACAGGGCTTCAGCCGTTTGGGAATGATTAAACCGGTTCTTAATAACAAATCTTCACAAGAACGAGAAGCAGGTTTCATGGAAGCCTTGCGTGAGTTTAAAATGCCCATTGAAAAGAAATTCTTCATCTCCGGAGAGAGCACCAAGCATGCAGGTTATACAGAAGAAGCCGGTTTTGAGGCCATTTATACCTATGAAAAAATGGGGGACTTCCCGGATGCAATTTTCTGTTCGAATGACACTCAGGCTATTGGTGCTTACCATGCTTTGTCAAAATTAGGAATGAGAATCCCGGAAGATATCGCCATTATGGGATACGATAATATCAAATTTACCAAATACCTGGATCTTACCACTATCGATCAGAAAATGTACTCAGTGGGTGTTTCTGCAACAAGACGTCTGGCTGAAATTATTCGACACGATCCTGTTGAGAAAATTCAAAAAGTGATTGATCCTATACTCGTTCCCAGAAATTCAACAAAAAACGTGAACGGCTAACCTCAGATGAACAAGCAGGAAGCACTCGAGCATTGCATCACATCTACAAATGTAAAAGGCCCCGGCGAACCCTACCGAGGAAAAGTCCGGGATGTTTACTCTCTTAAAGGTGGTATGCTTGGCATTGTCGTATCAGACCGAATCTCAGCCTTCGATCACATCATGAAGCAGGCCATTCCTTTTAAGGGACAAATTTTGAACCAACTGTCTGCTTTTGGTTTTTCAAAGGTTGAAGATATCATGCCCACCCACGTTGTGGAAGTGCCCCACCCAAACGTGATGATTTCTAAAAAATGCGAACCGATTCCGATTGAAGTCGTGGTTAGAGGTTACCTGACGGGGCACGCCTGGCGGGTGTATAAATCCGGAAAACGAGAACTATGCGGCGTTACTCTTCCGGGAGGGATGAAAGAGCATGATAAATTTCCTGAACCGATCCTCACTCCTGCCACTAAGGCCAAAGAGGGACACGATGAAGATATCTCCGAACAAGAGATCCTGGACCGAAAAATTGTTGCCCCGAAACGTTGGGAGGAAATTCGTGAAAAAGCTTTTAAACTTTTCAAAAGAGGGACAGAAATTTCTGCCAGGCAGGGACTTATTCTCGTTGATACAAAATATGAAATGGGATTACATGACGGTGAACTTACCCTGATTGATGAAGTTCACACTTCTGACTCCTCCCGTTACTTTTACCTTGAAGGGTATGAAAAGCGCCAGAAAAAAGGCGAACCACAAAAACAACTATCCAAAGAATTTCTAAGAGAATGGCTTATGGATAAAGGCTTCCAGGGTAAAGAGGGACAAACTCTGCCGGACCTTCCGGATTCGTTTCGTTGGAGTATCTACCAAAGATATGCAGAACTTTTTGAAACACTAACGGGAGAAAAATTCAAACCGGTAATCGTAAAAAATATCGATAAGGAACTGGAAGAAATTTTCCAGCAATATTTGTAAGACTCTCAGTGGACTTGGAACCGGCACAAGTTTGAATATGAATGCCGTACATTCATGAAAATATCATCCACGTACAGAGAAACTATTCCCGACTTGATTTCGCCTGGATCAATCAATAAGAATAATCTCTATAAAATCTCATCCGGTATCTCCTCGATCTGTTGAATCTGAATATTTCTGTAGAAAATTTCAGCACCCTCTGATTGAAGTTGGATCTTACCTTTTTTAAGCGGTTGAAGAGAACCATTGTCATTGTATTGTGAATTGTAGATTCGCATATTCACATGACCATTTACCACATGAATACTATTTCCATCCACGGTGTAGACTTCAACGGTATTCCATTCCCCCATGGGACGTTCATGATCCTCATTGTGATTACAGACAGCAGTCCTCACGTCAAAAAGTTGTCTCTCTGAATTTTCATCGTAATAAAACTCATCACCCGACTTACGTGCCGGTATACGGGCCGACGTTGTATCAACAGCTATAAAATCACCTGTATTGTCTACCATCACCTGGCATTCCAGTGATTTCATCCATACTCCGCCCCAGGCACCTTCTTCTCCTATTGAATGATATAAAATTCCACTGTCCATTAGCAGATCTTCCCGAGGCGGGTATTTCTCATCTCCCCACTTAAACTGTAAGCGTAAATGATAATTTTCATACTCCTCCTCGGTAACAAGTATTCCAAATGTTTCACCTGATATGCGGATGGCCGGTTCATTATCCTCCTCAACAACTGTAAAAACCTGTAATGGATCACTATTTAAACCAATTGGCTCAAGGTAGTTTCCTTCTTCATCACGTGGAATTGAGGGCACTTCAGAAGTTGGTTCAGGCCTTCTTTGATAGGTATACCAACCTGTCAGATCTTCCCCGTTGAACAAGGAAATCCACTCCGTTTCTTGTTTCACATCCTCTCCATTTGGGAAAATACTTATAACGGAAGGGACAAGAATAAAGATGAATAATACCAGCAATAGATTTTTCATATCTCAAATGATTTTTATTCTGATTAATCTTCCCTAAGATAAAAAGAATTTTCCCGGATAACTTTCAATGCTATAAATTAACTTACGCTTATTAGCAATTTTTCGGCGGAGTCGTGAGTAAAGTTGGTAAAAATTACAAGTTCCGGTTTGTTGGCTTCTCCTTGAATTGCCTCTTCATTTGATTGGTGCCTCTCTCCCACCAATGAAACACCAAATACCCGGAACTCTCTGTACCTGTTATGGAGTCGCGTCAGGCTTAGATTAATCTTTAGTAAGTCGCCTGTAACGCTGAAACTAGAATTGAGTTAACTACAGTTTTCCCGATCTTTGTGCCCATTCGGGTTACAAAAATATTTTGGAGAGATCACGATTCTAAATCACGTTTTGCGGCAATAAATGCTGTGTGGTATTGTACCTTAACCCGGCCTTTCTCTTGCTCTAGCCAATACTCATTCAACAGGTTCAACTGTTTAATCGAGAGTGAACTGTTATTAAAATTGGTTGAAGAACCAAGGTTTTTCAGGTGTCGAAAGAAATCAAAAACAGAGCTGAATGTTTCAATCATATCATCTTCATAGTAATCTACCTGGAAAGGCCCCATCGATAGATCAATAACTACTTTTTCAAGATCCGGCAGCGTATTGCCGGTATATGGAATTCCGAGATCGAGACAATATTGTCTCCAGTTTGAAAATGACTCACTGGCGGGAAATGAGATCAAAAATATGCCTCCCGGTTTAAGTGAGGTAGCAATCTTTGATAAGGTTTGTGCAGGATGTTTAAACCAGTGTGAAACGTAATTCCCGGTAATTAAAGCATACCTTGATTCTTCAAAACCAGACTTTTCAGCATCCAGCTTACGAAATGTGGTGTTCCCTGTTTCCGAAAATTGTTCTCTGCAAAATTCCACCATCTCTTCAGACAGGTCGGTGATAATCAACTCCCTGTTTTTAAACATTTTTTGAAGATGGCGGGTAAAAAAGCCGGTTCCTGCTCCAATTTCCAGTATCGGTCCGTCCGGAACAGAATACTGCCATGGTTCAAGTGCCTTTGCAAGTCGATCCGCAATATTTTTTTGGAGATTGGCATGTTCATGATAATAGTGAACTGCACCGTTAAAATTATTCCTGATCTCCTTTTTCAAATCAGCCAATGTAATATCTGTAGTGAAAAATGATTGTTATTTGATTAGCAACAGGGAGTTCAATATCTCAAATATTTTTGAACTATGAGTAAAGGGAATTGCATGTCCCGCTTTCTTAACCTCAAAATATTGACTTCTTAATCGAAGTTTTGAAAACATCTCCCGGGCTAGTTCATTGTCCACAATTTTGTCTTCTGCTCCATGAAATATCGTAATGGAGTTCATATCAAAGATATCGGCATTTTTACGGTTATCGTGATCAAGGTCACCAAGATCAGATAACAGTAGATCGTGACGAAGATTCCCCGGCACATCAATTTTAGGTTCTTCGGGATGAAAAACTCTTTCATAAAACTTCTGAAGTACTTTTTTGGGAGAATCAACAAACTGCGACTGCATCTTTCTGAGGAAGAACTTGGAGCGTTTGTGTTCCTCTTCTGAGATGGGATGAAAATTCAGAAACCCACTGATAATTACCAGGTGATCGGCATTTTGCAGAACCGATTGATCGCACCAATGGAGTCCGTATGAATGAACCAAAAGTAGTTTCTCAGAACCTGATGCCCTATCCCATGAGGGGGAATATGAATCTGAGAAATACCCTCTGTCAGCGGCATCAAAATGTACATTCGGTTCCAAATGGGCTTGTAAAGGTTTCCATATGGATGTATCAAACCCCCATCCATGGTAAGCTAAAACTTGATATTTTTTTTCACTCATGGTTATTGCAGATCAACAATTTTATTACAGCCCGTTTCCTGATATGCAGAACCCAATATTGGTAGTGCAAGTGTTGCAGAGTCGATAAATCCATTGCAATAGTTAAACAGGGTATTAATTACTGTACCTGTTGAAGAAGTAAAAATTACTCTAAACCAGTGGGTTAACTTTGTAATTTGCTCTTTCTTTATCGTATGATTTGCCAGGTTCAGATAAACAATATTGCTGAAATTCAGAGGATTCTTTCATTCAATATTTATAAAAGGGGATGATTCAATAGAATTAATGAGGTTGAAAGTTTCGGAGCAATACTCCGACCGTCTTTCTATAAGCTTTTTATAATAAAGCCGATTGCGAGAAGATTGACTATTCTTCGCGCACCAGGTTTGTTAATGAATCAGATTCCTTATTCCATGTTGAATCGGATTCAAACGTTCGACCCATCGTGCGGAATTGACGAACAAATCGGCGTTTACGTACGCTCGGGGCAAACTGACCATACTCGATCATAAAGAGGCGTTCCGTCCTCGGATCATAGTAAGTAAAGTTCACAAAAGGCCCACCCATAAAATCATTTGTCATACGCCAGGTTCCCAGTGTTTCGTAACCGATAATTCTGTCATCTCGGTCCATCTGTGTAGTAATGACGTTTCGGCGGCTGTCATATTCCGTTGTTACATATGAACCTTCGCGTGTACCCTGAACATATTTTTGAAGGAGAGAGTCGCGCGTGGCATTAATCCATTCACTATCAATAAAACCGATTCCTTCCACATCGTCCTGCCACCAAGCCATCATCCATCGATCATTCTCAGGTAGTGAGCGTCTGAAGACAGCTACATTTGATGTATCGACAGTTTGAATGTAATCATGCTGCATTCTCACTTTCCATCCATGTTCATTCCAAAGTGAGTCGCTGATGGCAACCTGCTCACCCCGACGATAGATTTCATATTCTCGCCGTTCAAATTCCCGCTCCATCAAATGACTGACAAGTGAACTCTCAGAATTTCGGATTTTTTGTGCCAGGGATGAATCCGAATTTGAAGTCAATATTAATACCCATTGATCTCTCACCCATTGATCTTCAATCGGAAATGCAAAACTTTCTCCTTCACGAACCCGCTCTTCTACATCGTCGCTTAACAGGGCCCGTATTAACCTTCCCACGTTGTTCTCTGAATCAATAGGAGCAGCAAAAATTAAATTTTTCAGGTTTTGGATGTTATCGAGTTGGTCATTTGTTTTAAATTCTCGAAACGTCAAATCGTAGGTAGGTTCGGGGCTCGGCAAAGTTCTTATTCCGGCTCCAAACGTTTCTTCAAGAGCCAGAGCTGTTTCACTATTCCAGTCTGTGGAATCCATTACAACGTATACCTCATCCACAGCCCCTATGGATCTTGACCTGTAATCTCCCTCACAAGCCGCAAAAAATCCAATTCCAATGATTGTTAAAACCAATAAAAACTTATTCATAATAATATCAAATTGTGGGTTAAGCTTTCCCGAATTTTAATTTCCTAACAAAGCTGAATACTTTATCCTTCCAGCCTTTTTTGGGGTATTCTTTTCTGATTGCATCAATAAGAGCACTCCCTACAATAAAACCATCTACTTCTTTTGATATAACTTTAGCGTCCTCATAACTCTTGATGCCAAATCCTACAAGTTTAGGATTTTTTGTGACGTTCGACTTCACTCGATCGATAAATCTCTCAACCGATTTTGCTACTTCTTCACCTTCACGTGCACCCGTTACACCGGTTACTGAAACGCAATAAACAAATCCGTTGCTATGCTGATCAACCAAACGCATCCGCTCATTTGTAGAGTTCGGGGCTACGAGATAGATTAAATTGAGATTGTACTCATCAGCAGTTTTGGAAATAATGGACGATTCCTCTACCGGAGCATCCGGAATAATTAAGCCGTCCACTCCGCTCTCCCCGGCTTCTTTGCAAAAACGTTCAACACCATACTTCAAAATCGGGTTGATATATCCCATCAGAATCAAAGGAATTTCTGATGATTTTCGAACTTCACGAACCATTTCAAAAATCTTACTCATCGTAATTCCATTACTGATGGCCGTATTGCTTGCGTATTGGATGGTGGGGCCATCTGCCAACGGATCGCTAAATGGCATTCCAAGTTCAATCAGTTCAGCACCATTTACCTCGAAACCTAAAATCAACTCTACTGTTGATTCAAGATCCGGGTAGCCGGCTGAAATAAAAAGTGACATTATTTTTTCATCATCACTTTTATTTTCAAATAGCGACTGAATGCGTGTTTTTTGTGCAATCATACAAATATAAACGTTTGATTTAATGCTTCTCCCGAATAAATATCCAATCAACGAATAAATGATCTATATCAGGATAATTAGGCTTCAAATATCAAGAATTTAAGGTAGGGAAATGAAAAGACTTTTTACATATCGGATCTAACTAAATGAGCACAATTACAGAATTTTACCCATAATCATTTAATAGATGATGGTATTCAAATATGTTCCACAACCAACAGAATTTCTTTGAGACATTTAATTATGGCTTTTTTCATAAGCCCGGGTTGTGATGTAGTACTTCGTTAAAAGGTTTGTTCGCTCCCAGTCGGACAAAGCTCCTGCCTGCAGGTCTTCAAGATAATTTTCCATAACACGAGTAAAATGTTCTTCATGAGACTCATTGAATTCATCCGGTATTTGGATCTTCCAACCGAATGGAGTACTCACCGCAGAAAGTCCCGGAAACCGATCATTTAATTCAGTCAATGCGTTATTGATATCCTCTTCAAACTCTTCAGAATCTGGCTCTCCAACCGGTTCAACATATAACGTTGCCTGGAAATTTTGTTCTACATTTTGGCGTATCACAAGATTTGCGTTTGTTCCCCGGAGGCTGGAATAATGGGTATCTCCACCCTCAGGATTGGTAAATCCCCATTCTACCGAGACTTTTGCAAACAGATC
>NZ_JAKLWS010000055.1 GCF_022012475.1 Rhodohalobacter sulfatireducens | reverse complement strand
TTCCCGTTCGAAATCCAGCTTTTTCTGAGACATTTCATAAGCCAGGGCACGTAGATAAATCACTTCCTGAAATCCATTCCCTAAGAATGAATGTAGTTCAAACGAAGCCCCGATAATATTTTTTGTAATCTGGCTGTGTTTTAGATCTGTGTTCATTTTTTAATCCATCTAATCTGTGGTTCAGGGTATTATGAGAAAAAAATCTCAGTATTGGAATCGCGGATTTTTGGGATTATGGGATTTCACGGATTTTTCTTTGAGAGGACCAATCTTTTGAATGTTAAACTTTTAGATCCGAAATTGATTAACAATCCAACTTCTAGTCGATAGGCTTTCAAATAATTCAAGGCCTGAGCTAAATGAACATCTTCCACCAGTGCATAGAGTAGATATTTTCGAGTTTTCTAACTTTCGGTCAGTTTTCTGCGAATTTTTCGTAAAATTTCATCATTAGTCACCAGGCCAGTAGTTCTGCACTCGATTATATTTATAACGGTATCTACAAATTTGTTATGGTGTTTTGAAACAGATGTAATTGAGAGGATCCAAATATGGTGTTCGATTTAGTAGATTCTTAAAAATTGAAACCAGCTTATATGTAGATCAAGATGCTGCGCTATCTATGTATTCATTCGGAATAAAAAATTGATTCCGCATTTTTGAAAAGCTTAGCACCCAAACATTATTTATGAGTAAATTCGTGCAATAGTTGTAGAAAGGTTAGAATCGAAGTCATTCAATATTTATGTTGTTGATCTCCCCGGTCTCTAGATCTATTTGAAAATTATTGTCAGGTAAGCGATCCCTAAAGATAGTCAACACGTCGAAAACAGTTCTGAATCTATCTTTAAACATTTCATGAAATTGCTGGTCAGTCTTACTCTGGTTGACAATATTTACGGCGGATTCAGATAGGATTTTAGCAATGAACAGATACTGATTCATTCTGCCTTCAGTTATATCAGGAATCGCCAATTCTCCGGCATTTCTTAACCGGTAGAAATCAACACTTAAATCTTCTCCATCCCAATTTTCAAAATCTGATAGATTGAATCCCGCTTCATGCGCGATTGAAACGGCCTTTTTCCGGGCTTGAACCCATTCATGAGAAAAGCCCGTAGTCATGTTCTCTATCTCTTTGTCATTTTTTTTAAGCCACTCTTTATAGACTGTGAATAGTGCAGAACTTTGTAGCTGGGTGGCTATTAACATATCCTGCCCCGTCATACCGGAAAGTAAAGCTCGAACATCTTCCGGCCATTCTCTCGGTAAAAAACGAAGCCTCGATAGCTCCCGGATATGCCAGTTTGTGTATTCGGAATAGGTTTTGGAGTTTAATATATCAAGGTTCCAGTTCGATGGATAATCGATAGAGTGAAGATAATTCCATTCTTCACGGTAATTGGGAAAGAGTGTATCAAAATCAGGTACCTCGTCCATAATAACTGTTTCAACTTCTGCGAAATCAGACTGATGAGTAATTCTGACAATCTTATATGCAGGAACATAGGCCGCCAGAGAAGGAGCCTGGATGTTTGCCATAAAACGACGTGATACAGAATCTCTAAAAACAGAAGTGCCATTCATATGCATATGACCTGCTATATGAAGTTTTATACCGCTCTCAGCAAACAATCTGCTGGTACTGTCTTTCGGCATTCGTGCCAATTGAAATTCATTCTTTCCCCACAACTTTTCGATCTTTGGGGCTGCTCCGTTGTAAAAATCAGCTGCCGGAAAATGACTAAACGCAATGAGTGTTTTACCATCTTTTTCAGCACGCCGGGCAACGCTTTCCAACCAGGGGAGAAGGTGTTTTTTGTGGGTAATAAGTTTATTGTATCCGGTATTCCCGGAACCTGTAAATATAACTTCAGAACTGTCATCTGACCGGCCTTGCGGTATGTAAACATTTGCGTCGATTGCCAACAGCCAGAGGTCTTCAACCGGTTCAACAAGATAACTCATATCCATGATTTCAGTACACAGGGTATACTCTTCTTCTCGATAGGAACCGCCGGAGCCCTCCCGGCATATTTCATATTGACGGTCTTCAAATCCGAACTCTTTTTTCTTTTGACCGATACTGTCAACTCCTTGTTGATAGCTGGAAAAAGGTGTCTCATAGTAGAAGTATTCATCCTTTGGAGTTAATCCAAATTCTGATAACAGTTCGAATAATCCACTATATCCCAATTCTTTCACCTGATCCATGCAAGCAACATCATGAGGAGTGGGTAATTTGGAATTTTTGCTAGAATTAGTTTGATCGGATTTGTTTATGCAATTCGGATGATTGAATGAAAAGATGGGCTGGGGCCGACCTGAATGGCCCAGGTAATCATTTTTTCCAGCCTCGGTTGTAAAGGGCCTTGTTGGATCGTGATTCCCGGGAGTTACAAAAAACTGGAGATCATATTTATCCCGGTACCTTTCTAAAATTTCTACCAGGCCTTGCAGGTGGACAGGCTGTCCATCGTCACTAAAATCGCCGGGTAAAGCAATTATTTTGATTCCGCGATTTGCTGCGTCGTCGAGTGCAGCTATAAACGCAAAATAATTTTCATTAAACAGGCGAGTGGAGGTCAGCTGGGCCTGCATCGTTCGAATGGTTGCATGTCTGCTTTCACCCTTATAATCTGTTAGAAGTCCTTCGAATTCTCCTTCAAAATCTGCGAATACGTCATGAAAATGAACATCAGGCATAAAAGCGATTTCGAACTGAGTACCTGAATGAGATTTTGACTGAGATTTGGCTTCATTACTATAAACCAAAAAAATGATAGTAGCGATAAAAAAGATCTTTACTGATAATAGCCTCATAAATAAGGATGGTCTTTAAGTATAAAAACTGAATATATGTATGATTACTCTTCTAAATATTGATTCTCACAACCCTGCGGGGCACTAATTGGGTTACAACGAGCAATTCCTTCGGTATCCGGGAATTTCACGATATAGCCTGAACCGAAAGGACTGACTTCCGGGTAATCTGTACTAAGGTATTGAGCACCACTTTGAAAAGCGATCTCCATACGCTTCGTACTTCCAGATCGAGCTTCTTGTGTAGGAAGGTCGGTTCGTGTTCTGATAAGATACCCCTTAGATATATAATCTTGAATTAAATCAGCCTGTCGTATAGCATCATTCATTTTGATAAAACCAGCGGTAGGTTCGGGAGCGGCTGAACTTACAAACATGACACGTCCCTCTAAATTTGAGTTTCCGTCTAAATACATGCTTTTATGCTCACCGGTGTTATCGAGGGCAAATAGAACTTTACCACGACTTTCAGCAAGTGTTGGCCAACCATTATTTTGAATGGCTTCATTCAGAGTAGAATCATTGCCGCGAACTTTGTCTGGAGTAATAATATGTTGATCCTCAAATACGTCCATAATTTCACTGTCAATTTCGTGCATTAATGTAGTATTGAATGGAATAGGCTTGGTAAACGATATGGCCCCCGAATCACGGCGTTCTCCATCTTTTGCTTCTGCCATGATCATAATCGGTAAATGGTTGGGATTGGCGAGAGACCAATCACGAATTTCTTTAAGGCAGGATTTAAATGTTAAACAGGTGGATCGGTAGTCAACATCCGGTATGTGAATAATTTTGAATCCCGGCTGCATCAAATCTTCATGATTGAGAAATTCATTATCCTCAATCAAGAGTGCCCCGGAAGGCCTGGCATATCGGCCGCCATTCGGATCGGCATACAGGTCTAACTCAAACTGACGAATGCCTAGATTTTCCAGTTGAAAAGCTAAAGGTTTGTGTTCGTATTCAATATCCTTTGCCCAACCATCTAAATGTTGATTTAATGCATTGATAAGGTCAGGGTGGGGGAGAAGTTTATAACTGTTATGAGTCCCAAGCACCTGGACATGATTCAAACGAAGGCACTGGTTCGCATTGTTCGCATTTATGGTATCACAATTTATACTTTTTGAACTCAATTCATTTTCCTGGTTGCCCGTACATCCATAGACTAACATCACTGAAAGCAGCAGGGTAGATAATTTCCTGGTCATCATTTATTAAGAGATTCGTTTTTAATTTAACATCATTTTAAAATAAAAAAGCCCGACAAACAGGAATATTATTTCCATCTGACGGGCTTCGGTTATTGATCGGTGTGATGATTAATAACCTGGGTTTTGCTCTAAGTAACCCGGTTCAGACTGGGCTAAATCAATTGCTTCCTGTGGAATTGGGAAAACTCGCCGGATCGGGTCTGTACTGGTTTTGTCCCTCCATGTATCTTCCCAGTTTCCAAAACGGATTTGGATAGTTCTGGTCCAATGCTCATGATACATTTCGAAATACCATTCTCTTTCCACATCATCGAGTGAATCTAATTCATTTGCCTGGAGTTGTCGTGCTCCCCTGGCAGCTCGTAATTCATTGATATCGTTTAGGGCTTCTCCCCAATTACCAGTTCTGGCATATGCCTCGGCCCGCATCAGGTACACTTCGCCTAAACGTAACCAGGGCATATTGATATTTGAATCTCCACGATTAACAGTAGTAGGATCAAGATCCCATTTAAGTGAACGAGCACCTGCCATGTGGCCACTGTCGGTGGTGATACCAATTTCCCTGGTATAGATCATTGGTTGGCCAGAACGTGCAAAGTCAGTGAGGGCTACAATCAGTAAATCGCCATTTTCATCACGTTTAAACTGGGATTGACTGCCTTCCTCAAACTCAATTCCATACTGCTGGCCAATTTGAACTCCACGATTCCAACGAAACTCTTCATCAGGCACACTTCCGCCGTCGGGAATGTTTCGAGTAAAAAATCGGGGGTCATCTCGAAAACCTTCCCAAATGTCATAGAACTCCTGGGTCATGGCGGATCCATCAGAACCAACGGCGCCCGGATTAGCAGGAGTCCGGTGTCGGTTTCTCGAGGATTGAAACCAAGCCATACTTCCATATCCACCGGTGGATTCGTTTTGCTCGAAAGCGAAGATCAGTTCCGGGTGGCCTTCATTTTCCAATCCAAACATGTTAAAGTAATTCTCTGTTTCCAGGGAGTAATTACCTGAGTTTATAATTTGGGTTGTATAATCGATAACCGATTGCATGTCAGCTGTCTCGAAAGTTTGACTGGATGGATCAGCATATCGATTTGCGTAAATCGCTTTATTGAGTAACACCCTTGCTTTCAGGCCTATAGCCGCTGCTTGCGTAAATCGTGTTTCACCAACCTCGTTAACAGTGGGTAGTTGAGATTCTATTTGATCGATTTCACTTATTATGTAATCGACTGCCTCTAAATCTCGATAAACTGTGGATAAGTTATCAGTTCCGATATCTTCTCCTTTCTTATCAAAAGCAACATTAAACAGGTCAAGTAACCAGTAATTATAGACTGCTTTTAATCCCCTGGCTTCAGCTTCTA
The DNA here is from genome assembly GCF_022012475.1 of Rhodohalobacter sulfatireducens. GTDB lineage: Bacteria > Bacteroidota > Rhodothermia > Balneolales > Balneolaceae > Rhodohalobacter > Rhodohalobacter sulfatireducens. The sequence continues at coordinate 8,125 of NZ_JAKLWS010000055.1, read as the reverse complement.
AAACACCAGCCCCTCCCAGGTCCTGAATATTTCGTTCAGCAATTGCAGCCCTGGCAACACCCTGAGTGGTTCCACCCCAGACATCAATAACTGAAACATGAGATGGAGCCCATGTGTGTTCATGCATTTCGATAAACCTACCACCATCAAACCAATCTGTTCCGCCTCGAAAGGGTGTGATTTGTTCATATGATGATATACTCTGCAAATTATTCAACCAGTTATGCGATGCCATCAAATTCTGCATACCTGCGTATACAGGAGCTAAAGTTTGTTCTGGTGCATCCGGTTGTTCCAATACTTCCTGGCCAAGAGCCGTATCTCGTACCGATTCTGAAAGATCTGTACATGAATACAATACCCCGGCCAAGACAAAAAGTGCAATTACAAATATGTTCTTTTTCATAATTAGTGTCTTGAGATGTTAAAATGATAGATTAATAGCGAACTGAAAGGTACGGGCAGGTGGATACCGAGTGGCATCAATTCCTGCTGCAGTGATTCCACCAACAGCTCTTGGGGTATCTACTTCGGGGTCGAAACCCGGATAATCAGTTAGAGTGAACAGATTTTGTGCCGTTACGGATAAGCGTAATTCTCTGATAAAATCTAAATATCCACTCGTGTCTAAATTATAACCCAAAGTTGCATTATTGAGGCGGAAATAACTTCCGTCATGTAGAAAGCGTGTTGATGCTCCAGCTGAATTTGAAGAAGATTCATTGAGATTAAAGCCAATTTTATCAATGTTCTGTCCACCTATTAGCTGAGGCATGGTAAAACGCCCATTCTGATCGTTCCAATAGAGTTCATTTCCTGAGACACCATTAAAATTCAGATTCAGGTCTAAATTTTTATACCCGAAAAATGCTGATATTCCGTATGTAAATTCCGGAATTGCATTTCCAGCAACAATACGATCTGCATTTGTTATGGCATTATCACCATTTACATCTCTGAAGATATTTTCTCCATTTTCATCTAATCCTACCCAGTCTAAAAGATAGAATGTGCCAATGGGTTGATTATTGAGAACGGCTTGTACACGTTCACCTGAAAGGCCTTGTCCGGAAATTGCCCCGGTTAGGATCTGAGATACAGGTAATTTGGTGACTTCATTTTCTATAAATGAAGCATTTGCATTCACATCAAAAGTAAAATCATTACTTATGTTTTTTTGAAAACCAAGAGTAAATTCCAGGCCCTGGTTTATTATCTCCATATCTAGATTATTCCAGAATGAATCTGTAGGAGTAATGGGATCGACACCACTTGTGCTATTGAATAGAATATCGCTTGATACTTTGCGGAATACATCAACAGTACCGTAGACGGTATTTTCAAAGAAGCCAAAGTCAATTCCAAGATTAGACTGTGTTGACACTTCCCATCGGATTGTTTCATTCTGAGTTCTGAGGAATGTAATACCCGGTGTAATTGTGCCCGGTGTGAGCTCATAACCGGAATTAATTCCAACATTAATAAGCTGTTGGGTTATGCCATTCGGAATATCCTGGGTCCCGGTTTGGCCCCACCCGGCTCGTAATCTCAAGTTACTGAGGGAATTAAAATCAAAAAATGCCTCATCTGATAGTTGCCAGGCAGCTGAAAATGAAGGGAAATACCCGTATCGATATTCATCACCAAACCTCGAAGAACCATCGGTTCGCAAGGTGGCAGTAAGAAAGTATCGATTCATGTAATCGTAGTTCACTCTTCCAAAAACAGACTGAAGTTCGTTCACAGACGAAAATCCACTTGGTTGGTTTTGGCCAATTGTCAGGCTGGAACCGATACCGGGATTATGGTAAGCTTCAATTTCTGTGGTAGAGAAATTGTTGATACTCCATGTTCTCCCTTCAATTTCAAACTTTTGGTAAGAAAACCCACCCAAAACATCAAAGCCATGATTATCTACATCAAATAGATAATTTAAAGTACTCTCGGTCTGGATATTATTTCTTTCAAGTTTAGAATCGACTAGACGACCTTCAGGGTTTTGAATTCTAAAGATACCATGCCTGTCTACTTGAGATATTTGACTGCCGTTAGAGTTATCAAGGCCAAAATTCACTTTATAAAGTAAACCTTCCGTGATCTCAAAACTGGCTTCAATGCTTCCCAATACCCTGGTTACATCAGAAAAATTAGTTATTAAGTCTAATGCCTGAAGTGGATTCATTCCTCCGTCCGATACAATAAAAAGTGAACCATCGGGATTGTGAGTAGGGTAGGTAGGATTTAATTGCATAGCCCACGACAGGTAATCGCCGTTTACGCCGGGATTATTACCGGTAGGAGCATAGTCTGTATGAGTTTGATTCGCAGACAGCGTAACTCCAATATCCAACCGGTTATCGAGAAAGCCCTGAGTGAGATTCAGTCGCCCACCGTATTTTTCTAAATCACTTCCTTTTAAGATTCCTGGTTGATCCGAGTAATTTACAGAGGCATAGTAAGTAGAAGATTCGTTTCCGCCGCTGTATGAAAGAGATTGTTCATGCGAATAAGCAGTTCGTAAAATCTGATCCATCCAATTCGTCCGATTGCCGTAATCAAGATCACTTCGGCCATTACTATTATGGAAATCAGCAAACTCTTCAGGACTGAGCAGGTCGAGTCGGTTGGCAATCTTTGAAATGCCGAGACGACTCGAATAATTTAATTGAGCTTGGCCAATCTCACCACTTTTAGTTGAAATGAGAATAACACCATTCGCAGCCCTTGAACCGTAAATTGCAGTTGCAGAAGCATCTTTTAAGACGTTAATCGATTCAATATCATCTGGATTAAGAAATGCCAGAGGGTTGGTTGGGGAGGTAGTTGACATTCCAAAGCTATCCCCGGTTGGAGCTGTATTAGAGTTGTCAATTGCAACACCATCAATTACAAAAAGGGGCCCCGAACCTGTACGCAGAGATCCTAAACCACGAATTGAGATTGTTTGAGGTGCACCGGGTTGACCGCCTTGTGCAGTAACACTTAAACCCGGAACCTTACCTTGCAAAAGTTGTTCTGGTGAAGAAACCACCCCTTGGTTGAAGTTGTCGCTACTCACAGTACTGATTGATCCGGTTACATCAGCTCTCCTTTGAGTACCATACCCAATTACAACCAATTCATCCCCCATCACCGATTGAGGTAGCAAAGTTATTTCTATGGTTTCTCTACCGCTAATGGATATCTCTTTTGTTTGATATCCTACATATGAAACCACAATAGTTTCATTTAACGAGGGAACATCTAGTTGAAAGTTTCCATCTGCGTCAGTTGCTGTACCGATGCTCGTTCCTTGAACAACGATATTCACGCCGGGAAGGCGCTCGCCATTATCTTCATCAGTAACTACTCCCGATATAGTCTGAGCTTGTATAGGTACTGCAATGAAGCAGATCGCCATTACAAGACAGGCTAATTGAATGCTTTTTATATTTATTTTATATGATTGAATCATGATGCGTCCATGTCTCATGTTTGTTTAGGTTAAACTGGATTCTGAGCCCTTTTGGGACACAAACACCAGTATTTTGGTTTCCCGGATTTGGAAGCGCTTTTTTTAAGAGTACTTACCATTACTCGGTTTTTGGGTTAAAAGTCTGAACTCATTCTTATTGATCTTAGGGTTTTATTTTCCCTGTATGATTACCAAACTATGATGGAAACGTTAACAAAGTTTAACAGAGGCTGATTATTCAGCTAATGAATGCTTTATGATAAAACTTCAGTTACTCCCGGTTTAGCGATAGGGTAGAAGCCGTCATTATCAGGTAGAATGGGAGGTATATCATCGAAACTCTCAACTTTAGGCACTAATACTTTTTTGCCGTTCATTGCATCATCCCAGGTAATCTCTTTACCGGAATAAGACGCCATTCGCACCATTATAGCCGATAAATTGCTTTTAGCAGCGTACTCTGTGTTGTTAATTAAATCTCCGTTTCGAATCGCTCTGTAAAGCTCTCTGTGCTCTATCTGATAGCCGCTTTCATCATTTTGGTCTTGATATTCATGAATGATTCTGTCCGTTTTTCTTTCTCTAATGATAGGAGTGTATCCAAAGCCAGTTTGAGTGCTGCCTTTTGTGCCCTGAAATACTTCAGCAACACGTACTACCGTCCCCGGTTGATGGCGACACTGACTCATTACTTTGGCACCACTCGGATAGGTTAGTTCAATGAAATTATGATCGAAAATGTTACCATACTCTTTCCCGGTTCTTATTGTCCGTCCGCCCATTCCTTCTGCTTTGGCCGGGTATTCACCAATAAACCAATTTGCAATATCCAGATTATGAATATGCTGTTCTAATGGAAGATCTCCTGATAACCAGGTAAAATAGAACCAATTTCTTAATTGATACTCCATTTCGGTTTGTTCAGGAAGACGCTCTTTCATCCATGCCCGTTCCTCATTCCAATAGACCTGTCCGGAGATGATATCTCCAATCTCTCCATTATCGATTCTGTCTTTTACCTCTTTGTAATCGCGTTGATAACGGCGCTGGAGTCCAACTACCACATTTAAATTTTTACGTTGGGCTTCCCGTCCGGCTTCCAAAACTCTGCGAATACCGGGTGCGTCCGTCGCAACGGGTTTTTCCATAAAAATATGCTTGCCTTGCTTTACAGCCTCTTCAAAATGAAATGGGCGAAAGCCCGGAGGAGTAGCTAAAATAATAACATCAGCCAGCTCTATAGCTTTTTTATAGGCGTCAAAACCAATGAATTTGTTTTCCTCTGGGACGTCTACTTTGTCGGTGCTGTAAATTTTAGAGAGTATTTCCATGCTGCTGTTAAGCCTGTCCGGGAAGATGTCTGCCATTGCAATCAGCTTTACTCCATCATCTGCTGCAAGTGTATGATTTGCTGCACCGGTTCCACGTCCACCACAACCGATTAAAGCCACTTTTAAAAGCTCACTCCCCTGGACATATGCACTTGCGCTTACAGGAAGTGATCCGAATAGCATCAATCCACCAGCTCCAAGTGAAGCATTTTTAACAAAGCTGCGACGAGATATACTTGTCCTGTTCAATGAAGTTGGCTTTTTCATGCTATGGTAGATTTGTAAGAGTTTCTTGATGGATATATGCTGGTAATTCAGCAGATATTTAAAATCATTAGAATAAAGAAATGTAAACGTTTTCAATTTACCAAATTTATTTAAGATACATGGGTATTATTTTATATCTCGGAAATAAAATGTGGGCTATGCTTTCATAGAAGGTGATTTAAAAAACGTATCACTAAAGGCGGGAATAGTACCAAATAAAAAACAGATAGATACCCTGAAGAATATGTTTTACATATGTTTATTGTAGAGAAAGTGTTGAATAATTTCACTGAAAATGAAACAGATTTTAAACCAGAGATGAAGGTGTATGCTCTTTAAATGAGAAGAAACCGTTTAGGCTTTAAAGAGTTGTCGAGTAAAATGCTGCTTCAGTGTAAAATAAACAAAGATTTATAATCTGAACTATCAGGAGTGTTTTTAGCAATTGAAAGATTGGGTTTGAAATTTTTTTTAAAAAAAGTTGCTATTAGAAAACGTTTTCATAATTTAGAGCTCAAATTAAGTCTGCTTCTACCATACCATTAAGTGAAAACTAATTGATGAAAATTATAATCAAATCCTGTTTTTATCTGATAATCATTGTTTTCCAATGTTCATTAGTTACCGCACAAGATCTGCCTGAATGGCAACCGGAGCTTACTGAAACCTGGGAACCTGTTCCTAAACAAGTGTTCAGTAATCCGGAATCTCCAATCCCATCTGATGCTACTATTCTATTTGATGGATCAGACCTTTCACAGTGGGAAGATTCAGAATGGAAGATTGATAATGGTGTTTTGCATGTTGAACCCGGAACCGGGGGAATTACTACTAAAGATTCTTTTGGAGATGTTCAGCTGCATGTTGAGTGGCGTATTCCTGAAGATGTGGATGGACAATCACAGGGCAGGGGAAACAGCGGAATTTTTTTACAAGGGCTTTATGAAGTGCAGGTTTTAGACACGTATGAAAATGCAACCTATACAAATGGACAAGCCGGTGCTGTTTATAAACAATATCCGCCTGAGGTAAATGCTTCTCTTCCGGCAGGAGAGTGGCAAGCATACGATATCTATTTTGAAGCACCTGTTTTTCGCGAAGATGGCAAATTGATTAAGCCCGCTTTTATGACAGTGATGCATAACGGAGTTTATGTACAAAATCATGTAGAAGTGAAAGGGCCTACAATTTTAACCGGCCTCCCGGAGTACCGGAAACATGAAGCTGAACTGCCCTTAAACATTCAGGGATCCAGGCATAAGCTGGCATTTCGAAATATCTGGATTCGGAAATTGTAATCATTTATTTACTAAAATCAGTGTATTGGAATCTCCACTCAATTAATTAGCAAACAGTTTTATGAAAATAATTCACGTTGTCATCTATTTATCGGTTTTAGGACTGTTAATATCTTGCTCAAGTGAGTCTGAGAACCAAAATGGCATGCAGGAATCAGCAGCAGCGGAACTTAGAATTGCTGCTTACAATGTAGAGGTAAGCAGAAATGCTACTGCCCGGGAAATTGGAGAGGCTCTTCAACAATATAATCTGGATATTATTGGGTTTTCTGAAGCACCCGGGGGCAACTGGACAAATGAAGCAGCTGAAGTACTTGGAATGGATCATGTGGTTACAGGCCGCTATACAACTGCAGGTCATGATGACAAATACAAAACGATAGCCAGTAAAACACCTCTTTATGACCTTGAAGAAGTTTTGATGGCAGATACGTTGCATACTGCAACAAAAGCAAAGACAGTTATCGATGGTGTAGAGGTAACCGTCTATTCGGTACATTTTCCATTTGGATGGAGAGATCAGGCACATATTGATGAAACCACCGGAAAAATTTCATCTCTTGTAGATCACCTGGGTCAACATCAAAATTCAGAAATATCAATAGTTGTGGGTGATTTTAACTTCATACCATCTAAACAGGATGAAGAAAGTATGTATCACGAGATGTTTAAGGAGATTGGGCTGGACTTTGCCTGGGATGATTTAAGCATTGATGCAACGACTAAAAATACTCACAATGCTTTGGAGCCGGAAGACGAGGGTAATGGCAATGTAATTGATCATATTATGTACAACCCCGAAAAAGCAGTTGCAATCGATGGAGGTATTATTGAAATGGAGCAAGCACTTTCTGACCACAAACCGGTTTGGGCTGTTATACAGATAGAACAAGAATAATCTAAGCTACACCTGCTATAATGAAACAGATCTTTTATTGCTTTCTTTTAGTGATCTCTGTTGCAGGACTCATTGGTTGTAATGCGTCTTCAAACACAGAATCTATTGACCAGTTATATTTATGGTCACACAATGATTATGAACAGGAAGATCCGCTACATGCAGCACTCGATTTAGGTTTTCAAATGATTGAAGCGGATATTCACCTGATTAACGGGGAGCTGTACGTGATTCATGATCATCCGGAAAATATCGAAGAGACACCACTTTTAGAGGATTTGTATCTACAGCCGTTAGCTAACCTTATCGAACAAAACTATGGACAGGTCTTACCGGGTGAATCACTTCCCTTTTATCTTGTAATTGATGTTAAAACTGAGGCGGAACTCACCTATCAAGCTCTATTGAATACTCTTCAACCTTACTCTCAATATTTTTACCAAAAAGTTGATGGAGAATGGGTTGATGGTCCCATCCGGCTATTGATTTCCGGCAATCGGCCTGATTTGGATGCATCTGCAGAAAACAGAATAGCTTTTTTAGATGGTCGGATACCCAATCTTGGTAAGGATTATTCATCCGAACTGTATCCCTTAATCAGTGATAACTGGTTTAATTACTTCACCTGGGATGGACAAGGAGATATTCCGGGTGATGAACTTGAAAAACTTCGTGAATATGTTTCCCAAGCGCACCAAGAAGATAAATTGATCCGATTTTGGGCAACAAGTGACGACGTAAATGTTTGGCGTACACTTATTAATAATGGAGTCGACGTAATTAATGTAGATGACATAGAAGGGATGCGGAGATTTTTGGATGAGAATTATGCTGAGTGATGAGGATGATCCCGGAAAGGGAGGTATGATGATCTATT
>NZ_JAKLWS010000054.1 GCF_022012475.1 Rhodohalobacter sulfatireducens | reverse complement strand
CGACTTAACTGAAATTCGTTGGTTATCAAATTTTGGAGTGGCAATAAAAATACCATGTCTACTATATTTGGTTGGGATAAGCACCATCCAATGTCTAATGTTTGATTGGGATAAGAAACATCGAATGTTTGCTTCCTGACTTCCTCTAAACCTCCGACGGACTCACTCCAAACTCTTTCTTAAAACTGGTTGAAAAGTAATTCGGATCGGGAAAGCCTACAGCAGTCGCTGCTTCTTGCACGCTGAAATCTTGTTCCTTGATCAATTTCTTACCCTCATCGAGACGTGTCTTTTTAATGAATGCATTCAGCGAAGTGTCACAAACTTCTTTCCAGTCTGCATAAAGTTTTGATCGACTGACAAACAGCGCATCGGCGAGCAGATCGACGCTTAGGGAAGGGTTTGCCAACTGTCTATACACCATCTCTCTTACATCTTTCACGAGCTGATTTTCTTCTAAATCTTCTTCGTGAAGCTGATTCCTTTTCAAAACATTTTCTCGTCGAAGGACAGCATCAATTTGGGAGAGTAATAATTTACTTTTGATCGGCTTCGTCAGATATACATCCGCACCGGACGAGAGTCCTGCTTCTTTATCGGTATCAAGGTCTTTGGCAGATAAGAAAATGACCGGTAATTTCTGGTAATCTTCCTGTTTTCGAAGAGTGTTGACAAACTCAAGGCCATTCATTTTTGGCATCATAACGTCTGATATCACAAGATCGACATTGAGATCTTGTAAAAGTTTCAGCGCCTCTTCTCCCTCCTTAGCAACAGTAACCTTGTACTTTTCAGATAAAACAGATTGAAGGTAATCTCGGAAATCATCATTGTCTTCCACCAAAAATAAATGTTTGGAATCCGGTGATCTTTCATTCTGTTCAAATCTATTTTCAGACTCAGAAATTGCCTGATTTTGCTCAATACGTCGGGGTACAGGAAAATGAACAATCGTATCAGAATCTCTTAAGTGTGCGTACCCTTTTTTCAGTGTAACAAAAAATTCAGCTCCTTCACCCTTCTTAGAAAGAACGCCTACTTCTCCATTCATACGAGCCACCAATCCCTTAACCAGGTAGAGCCCGATTCCTGTTCCTTCTGCTGCATAAGCGTCATCAGCCTGGTATAGATAGTCGAATATTTTTTCAGCTTCGTCAGGATGAATGCCAATTCCCCGGTCTTTAATCTCGAGCGTTACAGTTTCATCCTTGTTTAAAAGTTGCACTGAAATGGTAGATTTCTCGGGCGAAAACCGAATGGCATTACTCATCAGGTTAATGAGTATTCGTTCCCATGCGTCTGAATCGATATAGATCTTTTCATCAATCGTGTCTGTATGAATATTCAGGGTGATCTCTTTTTGATCAAGGCTGGACTGAAACTGACCTAAGAGTTGGCGGGTATGTTCTGCGATATCCACCGGTTCAAATGTTAGTTTTAGTTTATCTGCATCCAGTTTGCTCACTCCAAGGATTTGGTCGACCAGGTTTTGAAGGCGGTCACTATTTCTTTTCATCAGGTGAAGCCGCTCCCTGGCTTTCTTACCTGACAGCTCTATTCCGTCCTCTATAAGATCATCCAATGGACTGGAGATGAGAGAGAGCGGTGTTTTAAGCTCATGTGTGATGCCGGAAAAAAATCTGGATTTTTGTTCTGCAGCTTCTTTTAATTCCTTTGTCTGCTGATTGACCCTGGCCTGGAGTTTTCTCTCTCGTTTCTTCAATAGCCGTGTTCGGTACCGGACTCCACCCACCATAAGTAGAACACCAAGCAGAGCTGCGAGCCCGTAAAACCAGCTGGTTTCATAGAAAAAGTATGGGACAAAAATATCGATAGCGGCGGTCTTGACCTGATCTTGTACGTTGGGAAGATATACTTGCAAGTGAAAGGTATGCCAACCGGGTGGTACATTAGTAAATACTGCCTGCCGAATATCATTGGATACTTCCCATTCTCTATTTACGTCATCAAGCCTGTAACGAAACATCGTTCGCTCGGGTGTGGCCGGATTCGGAGCTGTAAACTTAATGCGGATATTCCGCTCTGAGGTTGGAAGCTCAATCTCTGAACGCTGTCCTGCAGAGATCGTAGTGTCTGCAAACGCGATCTCCTCAATCACCGGGATAAGGTTCTGTCCTGAGTTCATCTCATCCAGTCTTGATAAATGGATAACCGTTAATCCCCGCTGATTCGGAAAGATGATCTGCTTCTGATCCCGGGTGATCAATCCTGCCGTCTGTACTCCTCCGTTCGCTTCCCGATTCAGCATGCCTTCAGCTTCATTGAAACCAAGAACCGGCAGTGTCCCTGAATCACCGTCGGCATATCTGTTCAAATCGCTGAGCGATACAGCCATAATACCACCGTTTGAACTGATCCAGAGCCTGTCTTCCGGACCCTGAATCATTCTGTGCAGGGAGTTGTGTATCAGTCCGTCTTGCTCCATCACTCTTGTAAACTGAAGGGGAACAGCGTCTGAATCCAAAACAATACGGCTCAAACCGAGATCTTCAGTTGCAACCCAGAGGGTATCGGGTGACTGCACAAAAATATCACGAATAAAATTACTTTGAAGTCCGCTGTTTTCCGCCCTGTAATTTCTGGCGATTCCGTTTTTTAATATGGTTAGTCCGTACCCAAAGGATCCTGTAAAAAGGGTTCCATTCCTGTTTTCCCGTATTACCCGAACCACTTGAAATGGATTCCCGGATTCAATTTCAAACGTTCGAAAAGGCTTGAATTCACCATTTTGAAACTGAATCATCTCACCCGTTGTGCCAATGAACAGCCTGTCTCCCGACCGATGCATCGATTCCACTGTAACATCCGGTCCGGCAGCCTCTGTGAATTCGTCTAACCTTTGCCACGAGCCATCATCTAACCTCCACAAGCCATTCTGGGCAATGCTTGCATACAGGGTTCCGTCTATATCTTCATAGAGAAACCGGGCATTTTGGGCTGACAAGCGACTGTTTTCTGCGTTCCAGTTTTGATTAGTATCATCATATAATCTGTAGATGCCATTGTGAAAACTGCCGGCCCAGATAGATCCGTCACTGGATTCTATAACAGGATAGATATTTTCAAACCCGGGAACCTGTTCCGGCGTAATATTTGAGATTACACTTTGCCGTATTTGAAATACACCGTCATAGAGGGTAGAGATCCATAGTGATCCCGCCTTGTCAAGGTAGCCGGAAATGATATCGCCTGTAGAAAGTACAATCTCACCATTTATTCGAACATCTTCATCCCCAATAAGGATCGATTCCCCGCTGTATCCTTCGTATACCAAGTTGGCTCTCTCAGTGGAGGCGTCGAACGACGGGCCAAAGTTTGAGATGATAAACGTAGCCGGATCAAACGTGAAAAACCCCTCGTTGCTGTTTAATAGTACAGATTGATCCCCCCTCTGATGAACGTCCCATACATGGCTTGGGCTTCCATCAAGTGTAAATTGAACATCAACCTCACAGCTGATCATTGAGTATCTGAACGCCCCACCTGTTCCGGTTACCCAGATATAATCACCGATTTTCTTTACGAACGTTGTTGACTGAGAGGATACCGGATACTCGCCGGCCTCCAGTAGCTGAACCGAATTTTCGGTTTGCGGATCAAACTCATAAAGCCCACTCCCGCTGCTGACAATGATTTTCTGTTCATCAGTCCAAGTCATAGCCTGGTTATTGTTCTCTGTCGCTGTTTGATTTAAAAAGTTGAATTGCTGTTGACTCCTGTCGTATCTCGCAATGTCATTTTCGGTCAGGATCCAGAGCTCACCATTGGTTTGGCTGCTCAGCTGAACAACAGGAGATTGAAGATGTTCGCTTCCCGTTGAGTAACTCTGAAACATGGGGCCGACTTTACGGGTAAGAGCACCATCTGCATGTAAAAGCCATAGTTCATCGAACTCAGGGATATAGGTCATTTGAGATATTCGGTTTGAAAATAGACCGGGTGTATTTCCTGAATTATAAACCACAAACTCATAGCCGTCGTACTGTGCAAGTCCATCCGTAGTTGCAAAATAGAGATAGCCGTTATTGTCCTGCACCATTCGGTTCACCGAATTGACAGGCAGCCCATCCTCAATTGTGTAGTTCTGAACGATATACTCCTGCCCTGTGGGAAGAGCAGACTGCTGAAGAAAAAATGAGAGAACCAGGAACAACAGGCTCATAAAAAACGCAGGAATTAAGTGGTTTGATGAAGGTTTTGGATGATATTAAAGATATTATAGACACTTTCAAAGAGTGACTGAAGACAGGCACCGCCTGTCATGTCGAGGGAGCTCCTTGTTGTTCGGAGCGAGTCGAGACATCTGTTTACATTCGGTAATCCCACTACCAATAGATTTCTCCACTTCGCTGCGCTTCGGTCGAAATGACATTAGTAGGTGTGTGGAAACGCAGCGTATCAGGGTTTTAGTTTGAACCGGATTGTGAATAACGCCGCTGACAAAATATAGGCCTGGATGTAAAGGGTGTGGTTCAGTTTTAAAACATTCATCACCAGCGGTCAATGTATTTTCTGTACAAATCATCCCAGTTAGGATTTCTTGTTTCAATCAGCCACTCCTTCTTTTTTCGACTCCATCGCTTGATCTGTTTCTCACGGGCAATAGCATCCCATACAAAGGAGTACTCTTCAAAATATACCAGCTTCGTGACATTATACTTTTTGGTGAAGCCATTAAACACTTTGTTTATATGCTGCTCAGTTCGTTTGTATCCGATCCCTGTCATTCCCACATATAGTGTGGAATGGGTTCTGTTGGTCATGATGTATACATGATAGATATGTTTTCCTTGCCTCATATTAGTATGAACAGTGAGAGGGCCATTCCTTACAAAATTTCTTTACTACAGGGTTGCGAACACCACCAATGTATTTCTCGACTCCGTTGTCTGGCGAGTAATTGATAGACGGCGTGTTTAGGAATCATATTCACAGCAGTGGACTTTATACGCCGGCTTTGATAAAGACACTGCCTGTCATGTCGAGTGAAATGAGGAGCAGGGCGACGAATGGAATCGAGACATCTCCAGGCATACGTCTGAGGCCCCCACCATTGGATTTCTCCGCTCCGCAGCGCTCCGTGTTGTTCGGAGCGAGTCGAGACATCTGTAGTCAGTCCATAATGTACGGAGTTTTGGACGATCTCAAAGACATTCTGGACACTTTCAAAGAGCAGCTTCTCTATTTTTTTGGTGAATCATCATCTCAATTCCATCCACTGGGTTAGACTAAACGCAACAGATACCACTATGGAATCATCAATCATGAAGTTAATCGGTTTGGACAATTTTAAAGATTGGAAAAAAACGTCAATAATCATTCTCCTTGTGGCTTCGATGACATCGTTGGCAGCAGTTGCAGAAGCTCAAACAATAAGGTACGTAAAAGAAGGTGGAACGGGAGATGGTTCAAGTTGGGCAAACGCCAGCGGGGATCTGCAAGAAATGATATCTGCTTCCATTTCAGGGGATGAGGTCTGGGTAGCAGGCGGAATCTATAAGCCTGTACGACCCCTGGATGATTTGGGGGGATCTAACGACCCAACAAATAAAGACAACTCCTTTTTTATAGCATCCAGAGTTAAGGTATATGGTGGTTTTGCAGGGAATGAATCATCATTAAGTGAACGGGACTTAAGCATCAAAGAGAACCGAAGTATTTTAAGTGGCGATATTGATGGAGATGGAGTTACGGATGATGACAATGCATTTCATGTGGTTGTTCTTGCTTCTGGCATATTGGATGGATTTACGGTCACAGGAGGTTATGCCAATAACTCATTTGGTGGATCTGTACAAGTAAGTGAAAATCCGAAACCAGAAATATTCAGAAATAGTGGTGGTGGCATTGTAGTATTGAATTCATTTATAAGTGAGCTCTCAAACCTCATCGTAAAAAATAACTACGCTTATTATTCAGGGGGTGGTATTCATATTGAGGATCGAAGCGATGAGTTAACTCCGGTTTTGTTAACGAATGTTGTAATAGCCGGAAACGGAGCCGTTAGATTTGGGGGTGCCATTGGAGTTGATGGCAGTGATGTAACACTTACAAATGGTAGCGTAAGCGGCAACAGTTCAGGCGAGAATACGACTATACATGTTTGGGGCGAGTCACTGTTAAAAGTTCGAAATAGTATATTGTATGGTAATGATGGTGCGATAAGTGCGGAGTTTGTTAACGCAATAAGTGAAGTTAGCAGTAGCTTAGTCGAAGGTAGTTCAAGTACAGAAAATGGAAATATAGCCAGTACCGATCCTAAATTTGTGAATGCGCCTGCACCCGGTAACGCACCTTTCTCAAACGGAGATTACCGGTTGTTAAATGGAAGTGCAGCCTTAGATGCCGGAGATAATACACTCTTTAACTCCGGGGAAACACCTGATCTGTCAGGTTTCGAGACAGACGTTGCCGGAGATGATCGTATACAGAGCGGAACGGTAGATCTTGGGGCTTATGAAGGTTCTCTGCCGGAACCATTCGTCACTAATGATAATGACAACGGGCCGGGCTCCCTGCGATACGTGGTTGAGAACACATTTGACGGGAGTACAATTACATTCGATGAATCACTCAATGCAGGAACTATTACATTAACCGGCGGGCAAATTACAGTAGACAAGTCTATTACCATTGACGCCGGTGACCTGCCAAATGGAATCACCGTTAGTGGAGATAATAACAGCCGGGTATTTGAAGTTGAATCAGGACTGGAAGTCACTTTTAGATCATTAGCAATTACGGATGGTAGTGCGAGCAGTGCTGCAGGTATAAGAAATACCGGAGATCTTACACTTGAAAATGTAGCAGTTTATGGAAATTCAACCACAGGAAATTTTGGAGGTGGTGGTGGAATTCTGAACAATGGGTCCTCCTCAAGATTAACGATCAGAAATAGTACAATTTCAAGTAATAATGCTTTGGGTGGAGACGAGAGTGGTGGCGGTATTTATAACGAGGGATCAGTCTCACTTATTCATACTACGCTTTCTGATAATAAAGCAGGTGTATCGGGAGGAGGTGTAGCCAGTTTTGGGAGTTCAAGCAGCCTGCAATTAACAAACAGTGTAATAGCTAATTCAGAAGGGGGCGACTGCGTGGCATCCGGAGACCTGGATGAAAGTGATAGCTTGGTTGAGGATGGTTCATGTAGTGCTACATCAAGCGGAGATCCCATGTTAAAAGCTCTTGCTTACTATGGTGGTGCAACCTATAATCAGCCTCCGGATGTGGGCTCGCCGCTGTTAGATGCCGGAAGTTGTATCGGTCTTACAGAAGACCAAAGAGGATTTGATCGGCCTGTAGATTTAGATTACATAGCAAACAGTGCCGGCACCTGTGATATTGGTTCGGTTGAGGCAAACTCTGATGATATCCCTGTGGAGGATATTTTTAAACCCTCCAATGGGGTGCTTTATGTAGATCAAAATGTTCCGGCCGGTGGAACACAGAATGGAAGCTCATGGACAAATGCCATCCCTGAGTTTAGTACGGCATTACGATGGGCCGGCGAAGTATGGGGACCTGAGAAAAGAACGCTTAGAATATGGTTGGCAGACGGAAAATATACAACGACGAAAGAAAGCGATCGAAACGCCTCTTTTCAACTTGTAAATAATGTAGAGATTTATGGTGGATTTGACGGGGATGAAAACGAAAATCAAGTTACTGACAGGGATTGGAGTGTTAACCCTACTATTCTCAGCGGTGATATAGATAATAACGATTCTGATAATGATAACGACGGGGTAATATCATCTTATGTTGGCCTTCGGGGTAACAACTCATACCATGTAGTGAATGGAACGGGTACAGACAATTCGGCTAAATTGAGTGGTGTGATAATTACAGCAGGCCAGGCGAATGGAAGCGGAGCCGATTCCCGCGGAGGTGGCCTATATAATGAAAACGGAAGCCCCATTTTAGATTACATTACGTTTATTGGTAATTCCGCTACAGAAGGGGGCGCCATTGCAAACTTCTCAGGGAGTGACCCTGATTTATACAATGTGGTCATTACGGGTAATAATGCAGATGAAGCCGGTGGTATTTATAATTCGCAGAGTAACCCCACCCTAACGAACGCTACGATTTATAATAACTTAGGAGGTGTGAACGCGTCTGCTTTACTCAACTCTGAGAGTGATCCTACCCTTGCCAATGTCATTATCTGGAGTAATTATATTGACGGAGATAAAACCACTCCGGAAGCCTCAATTTATAATGTGAGCAGCTCAACTCCATCTATTTCTTACAGCATTATAGAAAACTCCGGTGGAAGTGATAATTGGAACTCAGATCTGGGTACAGATAACGGGAATAATTTGGATGAAGATCCCGGTTTTAAAGACACGAACGGACCTTATAATGGTGCGGATGGTATTTTTGGATCCAAAGACGATGGATATTCTATTCTGCAAGGAAGCTCGGCTATTGATGCCGGCAGCAATGATCTTCTTCCGGGCAACTATTCCGTAGATTTAGCGGGCGAACCCAGGATTTATGATGGTGCTACAGCTATTGAAATTGTTGATATTGGAGCTTATGAATACCAGGGTGAAACACTGTCAATCAGTCCGGACGGCAATAATATTCTTTATGTGGATCTTGATGTGGATACAGAAGCCGGCGGATATACCGGACTGGGGGATTCATGGGAAAACGCACTTCCGGAATTGTCGACAGCACTTGGATGGGCGAATAATAATTGGGACGGCAACTCCGAAGGATCTCTTCAAATCTGGGTGGCTGATGGAGTGTATAAGCCAACTACGAATACAGACCAGGCTCAATCTTTCAATCTGACAAATCATGTTGAGGTCTACGGTGGGTTTACAGGAATGGAAACGAGTTTATCTGAGAGAGATTGGGAAACCAACACCACCATTTTAAGCGGAGATATCGATAGCAACGACGAGGTAGAAATCGTAACAAGTCCAACCTCGCAAATTACAGGGAATAACAGTTATCACGTTGTGAATGGAAGCAATGCCGATGATACAGCAGTCCTGGACGGATTTACAATAACAGCCGGGCATGCAAGTGATAATTCGGCTCCAAACAATGACGGTGGAGGTGTTTATAATGATTCGGGAAGTGCAACATTCAGGAATTTGACGATTACCGGGAATCGCTCCAGTCGATATGGCGCGGCAGTTTCGAACAGGGAAAACAGTAATCCTACAATTATGGAAACCGTGATCAAAAACAATTTTGCGGGAAATTCAGGTGGGGGAATCTATAATAATGATAGTAATCCGGTTTTAGCTGATGTAACGATTCAGGAAAATATAACTGCTGACAATGGGGGTGGGATTTATAGCCATAACAACAGCAGTCCTGTTCTTACAAATGTGAAAATTATTGGGAACCGGGCGCGTAGCGGTTTTAATGTAGGTACGTTTGGCGGAGGTGGTATGTACAACAATGGTGGTGCCCCTATTTTGACCAACCTCTTGTTCAGCGGAAATGTGGCTGATGAAAATTCTGGCAGCAGTGGCGGTTTTGGAGGTGCAATTTTAAATGTTAACAGCAGTCCGATACTCACAAATGTGACGGTGACCGGTAATGTATCGGATAACGGTGGAGCTATTTACAACAGCAGTTCAGGTACTAATGTAGACATTCGAAACTCGATTATTTGGAATAATCAAGATAATACGGGTGTGGGTACAGCGTCATCTTCTATTGTGAATACTAATTCTGCAACAACAACCATTAGCTACAGCATGGTGCAGGGACAAAACCCTTCAGGAGATGGAAACCTGGACGGTACCGATTCAAACAACGCTCCGATGTTTGTGACTTCTGTAAATCCATCAGATGCTCCAACAGTAGCGGGTAACTTTCAGCTTCAGGAAGGCTCTCCGGGTATCAGCATTGGCAATAATGTTATTTTTGAATCCGGGCAAACTCCCGACCTTTCAGGTATTAATACCGATCTGGATGGGAATGTCCGAATTAAAAATGCCCGTGTGGATATGGGAGCCTACGAATTTCAGGGTGATGAAGAACTGCTCATTACACCGGATGAGAATAACATCGTGTATGTTGATCAAAATGTCTCCGGCGGAATCGGCAGCGGAGATTCCTGGTCCAATGCAATCACAGAACTGCGTGATGCCCTCACATGGGCCGCTAACTGGGACGGGGATGCCGACGGTACGCTGCAGATCTGGGTGGCTGAGGGAACATACCTCCCCACCGATGACGGAACCGACCGGGAGGCCAGCTTTACGCTGGTAGACCAGGTGGAGATATATGGTGGGTTTGCCGGCAATGAAACCAATCTGGAAGAGCGCGACCCGCAGGCCAATGAAAGCATCCTGAGCGGGGATATCGATCAGAACGACCTCATCTTTGAACCGCAAACGGACAGCGACGGGGACCCTTCAAACCCCACTCAAACCGATCACATCGTTGGAGGTAATAGTTATTCAGTCGTATACCTCAATGAAGACGGGGTATCGGTACATCTTGATGGCTTTACGGTGACAGGGGGCTTAGCGAATGTAGAAGGCAGTTCTGGCGAGAGGAATGAGACAGACTCAGGAGGTGGATTGTTCATCATCAGCGATGATGGAATTGCCACAATGAAAAACCTTGTGATAGAGGGGAATTACGGAGAAGATGGCGGGGGTATGTTTAACAGGACAGGAGGACGATTTTCCAATATTCGGTTTCTATATAATGTGGGCAATCTTGGTGGAGGTATGGCGAATTCTGTAGGCTCAAGAAATCCATTATTAGAAAATTTCATATTCAAAGGAAATCATGCTACTGGTAATGGAGGCGGAATGTATTCAGATGGTTTATCTACAATGGTCAACGCTCTGTTTGCAGAGAACAGCGCAAGAAGAACAGGGGGATTATTGGTTGCGCCTGGAAATATGACCATTATTGGATCAACGTTTACAAGAAATAGCGCGGAAGAATTAGCCGGAGCCATCAGGACCGCCCGTCAAGCAAGTTTAATAAATGTGATTATTTGGGATAATGAGCTGGGAGGAAATAAAGATATTCCTGAGGCTTCATTTAGTTCTGATATCAATATCGATATCTCTTCCAGTATCATTGCAAACTCCGGGGGTAGTACAAATTGGAGAGTATCAGAGTATGCAGATGATGGAGGTAGTAACCTGGATGTGGATCCGATCTTCGCAGATCCGGAAAACGGAGATTACTCACTGAGCATCAGCAGTCCCGCGATCAACCGGGGTGACAACACCCCCTTTACCAGCGGCGAGATTGCAGAAGGGATCACAACGGACGTTGCCGGTAACCCTCGTATTTATGATGGGGACCCTGATCCCGATTTTGTGGATATGGGTGCCTATGAATTTCAGGATGAACCGTTCGGATATCCTTTTTTAATCTCACCCTCCAATTTTGAAACGAGGGTTGCAGTGTCTACCACATTCCAGTGGGAAGAGGCCAGACTGGCTGAGGCTTACGACCTTCAGCTATCGCTAAGCCCTGATTTTTCAAACCCGGTGATCGATCAAAGCGGCCTGGCGACCAACGAATACTCTCCGTCAGGCGAGCTTCGATACGGTGTGACTTACTACTGGCGGGTTCGCGGTACCAGCAGCACGCTGAACGGTGCCTGGTCAACAGGGCAGTTTCAGACAACGATCTCCAATGCGGGAGACGGCTCCGAGGCTACTCCCTGGGAGGTGGCCACGGCCGATCAGCTGAATGCGGTTCGCCTGGACCGGGACGGCTACTTCATCCAGACCGCCGATATCGACCTCAGCGAAGTGACCCGTGAGGGCGGCTCCTACTGGAATGAGGGGCTGGGCTGGGAACCGATTGGTAAAGCCGGCGGAAGCTTCCTGGGTAACTACAACGGAAACGGGCACATCATCACGGGAATGTACATCAACCGGCCTGATCGCGAACGAACGGGATTGTTTGGAAGCGTCAGTACCGCCACCATTCTCGGTTTGGGTATTGTTGATCCGGAGATTGACGGTGGAAATCAAACCGGGGGACTGGCCGGGCTGTTCAATGACGGGACTATCCTGGAGTCGTACGTGTCCGGAGGAAGCGTGACAGGCGATAACCAGACAGGCGGGCTTGTTGGCGTAACCAGCAATACAAACACGCTGATTGAGAACGTGTACGCCGGCGCGAACGTGACGGGTCAGGATGGCACAGGCGGTCTGATCGGGGATGTTACCGGGACGTTGAATAATGTATACTCGTTTAGTTCTGTATCGGGAATCTCCAACGACGGTGCGCTAATCGGAACCGGATCTCCGACAGGTAATAGTGAATGGTACTTCAGCACGGAAACAGGGTCCACCGATAACGGGACCGGCACCGGGCTGGATGGAGAGCAGATGCGTCAGCAGGCCTCCTTTAGCGGGTTTGACTTCAGCAGCATGTGGCAGATTCAATCCGGTGACTTCACCTCCTACCCCTACCTCCGGCTGTTTACGTACGATGAGCCGCTGGCCGAACCGGAAGCGAATCCCTTACCGGGGCTTTTTATCGATGATGCGTCTGTTGTACTGCTCAGCAGTCCCACCGATAACTCAGAAAATGTTTCGCTTACTCCGCTCTTTGACTGGAATGCTGCCGATGGAGCGGACAGCTACGACCTGGTCGTATCACCCAACAGCGACTTTTCCGATCCGGTAGTTGATGAAACAGGAGTTACAGATACTGAATTTCAAACTGTGGATGAGCTAAACGTCTCAACCATTTACTATTGGAGAGCCAGGGGAGTGAATGCAATCGGCCCCGGAGAATGGAGTGAGGCCTTTAACTTTACGACGCTGCCCGAGGTTCCGGCCGCGATCGTATTGACTGCTCCGGCCGATGAGTCGATCAATGTTGGCCTGGTACCGGAATTCACCTGGGAGACAAATGACGGAGTGGAAACCTACCAGATCCAGGTATCAGAAAATGACGATCTCTCCTCCCCCGTTATTGATGAATCCGGCCTGGAAAATCCATCCTTTACACCTGCTAATGATCTCGCAAACGCTGAGGTCTACTATTGGCGGGTTCGCGGAATCAACGCAGGGGGTGAGGGAGCATGGAGTGAGGTATTCAGCTTCACGACACTGCCGGAAAGCTCAGAGGTTGTGATTTTGATTGCACCCGCAGACGGCGCAGAAGATGTTTCACGAAAACCGCTCTTTGAATGGAATGCTGCGGATGGAGCCGACAGTTACGATCTGGTTGTATCGCCCAACAGCGACTTTTCCGATCCGGTGATTGACGAAACGGGTATCACAAAGACCGAATTTCAAACCGCAGATGATCTGTCATTTTCTACGACCTACAATTGGAGAGCCAGAGGGCGCAATGCGGCAGGTCCGGGTGAGTGGAGCGAATCCTTTAGCTTCACAACCCGGGACCAGCCCGAAGCTGAAGATAAGCGGCTTATGCTGGTCAATAATGAATCCTATGCATTCAGTCCTTCCGATTTTGGACAGACAGATAACAACCATAGTGTTGTTATTGAACAGATCCCCTCTGATTTTGAAGCAGATCTGGAACTGGATGGAAACGTTGTTTCTGATAACGACGAAATTAGTGTTCAGGCAATTGAGAATGGTGATTTGACCTATGCTCCTCCGCAAGATCAATATGGTTACAACTTTGATGATTTTGAATTCAGTATTAAAGATGATGAGGGAAATCAGAGTGAAGAGTCGTATAAGATAACCATCGACCTGGGTAGCGTCTTTACGGAGCTGTCTGGCAGCGAAGGCTGGCGATTTATGGCCAATCCCTCCGACGGGGATTCCTACGGTGATCTGCTTTCCGGCATTACCGTGGAAATCGGCCCTCCGCCGTCGCAAACGCTGTACGAGCTGGACCAGGAGAACTACGAGTGGGATCCGGTAGAATCAACCGGTGATGAATCGGGCGCTGGTACTCCGTTTATTATCTATGTTCTCGGAGATGAACTTCCGGTCACGGTGCAGTCCGGTGAGAACTGGGAGGCCCTGGACGGCACATTCAGCTACAGTGTACTGGATTACGACGGAGATGGCAGCTCGCCCAACCCCGGTAACTACTACCTTTTGGGCAACCCTCACCCCATTGCACTGGATTTCTGTGAGTTTACAGGGGACAATATTGCCACCTCAGCCTACTTCTGGGATCCGGATGCAAACGGTGGCAATGGAGATTACAGCACTCTGAACTGTGCGGCATCCGAGGATGTGTTGATTGCTCCTTTCCAGTCGTTTTGGGTTCGGATCACGGATAGTAACCCAAGCCTGGAGATACCCA
>NZ_JAKLWS010000053.1 GCF_022012475.1 Rhodohalobacter sulfatireducens | reverse complement strand
GATCCAGCCGGTGGCGATGGAGAAAGGCCTTCGGTTTGCGATTCGCGAAGGCGGACGTACCGTCGGAGCGGGCGTGGTTAGTGAAATTAACGACTAAGAGGTTTTAATACGTGGCAACACAACAAAAGATCAGAATAAAACTGAAATCATACGATCATAACCTGATCGATAAATCGGCAGAAAAGATTATTCAGACAGTGAAATCTACGGGTGCGGTCGTTTCAGGCCCCATTCCTCTGCCGACAAAGAAAAGTATTATTACAGTTAACAGATCTGTGCATGTTGATAAAAAATCACGTGAGCAGTTTGAATATAGATCACACAAACGGTTGATAGATATTCTTTCTACCGGATCACAAACTGTAGACGCCTTGATGAAGATGGAATTACCATCAGGCGTAGACGTGGAAATTAAAGTTTAAGACATAGAGATAGTTAAATGAGTGGTTTAATTGGAAAAAAAGTAGGGATGACAAGCATCTTTGATGAACTTGGCAGAAGTATTCCTGTTACAGTCATTGAAGTTGAGCCATGTACTATCACCCAGATAAAAACGGACGAATCGGATGGCTATAATGCCGTTCAGCTCGCAGCTTTTGATAAAACCGGTAAAAATGTATCCAAAGCAGTAAAAGGACATTTTGATAAAGCTGGTTCATCTCCCAAAAAGGTAGTATCTGAAATCAGAGACTTCATACCTGAAGGACTTGAACTAGGTGATCAACTAACAATTGAGGATGTATTTAATGTTGGTGACCTTGTTGATGTAGTAGGCATATCCAAAGGAAAAGGATTTACCGGGGTTATGAAACGGCATAACTTTAGTGGAGTTGGCGATCAAACTCACGGTCAGCATAATCGAGAACGTGCACCGGGTTCTATTGGTCAGGCTTCTGATCCTTCACGTGTATTCAAAGGAACTAAAATGGCCGGCCGATCCGGAAATGCCAGGACTAAAGTGAAAAACCTGTCTGTTGCAAAGATTTTATCTGAATCCAACATGCTACTTATAACAGGTTCTGTACCTGGTCCAAAAGGCGGCTATTTGGAAATTTATAATCAATCAGAGGAAGTAACCTCATGAAATTGACGATTAAAAAAACTGACGGAAAAAGCAGCAGCAAAAAAGCTGAATTGAATGATGCTATTTTCGGAATTGAACCTAATGAAACGGTTCTTTACGAAGATGTACGCAGGATTCTTGCTAATAAACGCCAGGGAACAGCCAGTACTAAAGAACGTGGCGAAGTTCGTGGCGGTGGTAGAAAAGCATATAAGCAGAAAGGAACCGGTATGGCCCGTCGTGGGTCGATCCGATCTCCACTTTTAAAAGGGGGTGGGACAGTATTTGGTCCCAAGCCAAGAAATTATACTGTTAAGCTTTCTAAGAAAGCGAAAAGTTTGGCAAGGAAATCGGCCCTTTCATTGAAGGCAAATGAAGAGGCGATCATCATTACTCAGAATTTTGAATTTGATGAACCGAAGACCAAACAGGTTGTAGAAATTCTTGAAGCACTAGAATTGAGCGGAAAGAAAGTGCTATTTCTAACTGCAGAAACAGATAAAACCCTTTATTTATCTGCAAGAAATATTCCTGGAGTTTCTGTTCTTGAAGCCAACAAGCCAACTACTTATGAAATAATGAATGCAGATGTACTTGTCATTCAGGAAGGGGCTGTGGATGTACTTGAAGAAACATTTGAGCCTAAAGTTGAGGAGGAAGCAGCATGAGTGTTTTAGTTCAACCGTTAATTACTGAAAAGTTAACACGACTTCAGGAAGAGCATCAGCAATATGCTTTTGAAGTAGATAGAAATGCATCTAAACCTGAAATTCGAAGAGCTATTGAAGATAAATATCCCGATGTAAAAGTAGCTCGGGTGAATACAATGATTATGCCTTCAAAGCCGAAAGGACGATACACGAAAAGTGGATTTGTTCAAGGAAGAAGTAAAGTTTGGAAAAAAGCGATCATTACGTTGAAGGAAGGCGAAATTGATTTCTTCGCAGAAATTTAAATTTATTTAGATAATGGCTACCAAGAAAATAAAACCAAATACTCCGGGACAACGTCATAGAACGGCACCGGTATTTGACGATGTAACAACCAACAATCCCAGCAAGAAGCACACAAAGGGAATCCACAAATCCGGCGGCAGAAACAATCGCGGTCGGATGACAATGCGCCATCGAGGTGGCGGCCACAAGCGTAAGTATCGAGTAATCGATTTTAAGCGCGACAAAGTGGATATCCCCGCAAAAGTTCAGACAATTGAGTACGATCCAAACCGAACTGCTCGAATTGCTTTACTCGCTTATGCTGATGGTGAAAAGAGATACATTATCGCTCCAAATAAACTAAAAGTTGGGGATACTGTTATTAGTTCAGAGTCTGCACAACCAGAAGTTGGGAATTCAATGCCAATGATGAGTATGCCTCCGGGTACGTTCATTCACAATATTGAATTACATCCGGGTAAAGGTGGACAACTTTGCAGAAGTGCCGGAACTGTAGCCCAAATGGTAGCAAAAACAGAAAGATATGTTACCGTAAAGCTACCTTCTGGTGAATCACGACTGATTTTGGGTAAATGTTTTGCAACAGTTGGAGCTACCAGTAATCCCGATCATTTCAACACATCGAAAGGGAAAGCGGGCAGAAGTAGATGGCTTGGAAGACGTCCACGTGTACGTGGTGTTGCTAAGAACCCGGTAGATCACCCAATGGGCGGTGGTGAAGGAAAAGCTTCCGGAGGCCATCCAAGATCTCCATGGGGACAATCCGCCAAAGGGAAGAAAACAAGGCATCCAAATAGATTGTCGTCTAAATACATCGTGAGACGAAGAAAAACTAAAAAAGCTAAACAACAGTAAAAGAGTATGCCAAGATCATTAAAAAAAGGGCCTTACGTTTACTATAAGCTGCAACGCAAAATTGATGCGATGAATGACAGCAGCAAAAAGAAAGTAATTAAGACATGGTCCAGAAGTTCAATGGTAACACCAGACTTCATCGGATTAACGATTGCTGTGCATAACGGAAAGCAATTTATACCTGTATACATAACTGAAAATATGGTCGGACATAAACTGGGAGAATTTGCACCAACCAGAACATTCCGTGGCCATCCTTTAAAAAAGGCAAAATAATTTAGATTGATTCATGGAAACGTCAGTATTAGAAGCAAGAGCAATACAACGTCACTTAAGAAAATCACCACGTAAGGTGAGACTCGTTGCCGATGTTGTACGTGGTGAACAAGTCGATAAAGCTCTTAAGAAACTTTCATTTTTGAATAAAGCTGCATCTGATGATGTATCGAAAGTAGTTCGTTCTGCGGCAGCTAATATTCGAGATAAGTTCCAGGAAGAACGTCTTGATGATGACCAGATATACATCAAAACGATCTATGTAAATGAAGGGACAACCCTGAAGCGAATTCAACCCAGAGCACAGGGCCGGGCGAACAGAATCAATAAGCGAAGTTGCCACATAACTGTTGTAGTAGCTAAGCAAGAAGAAACCTTAACTGATTAATAAACGAGGATAATTTGGGACAAAAAACCAATCCAATCGGACTTAGACTTGGAATTATTCGAGGGTGGGATTCCAATTGGTATTCCGAAGAGAACAAGCAAGAGATCTTGCATGAGGATACCAAATTAAGAGAATATCTCCATGCTCGACTTAGAAATGGAGGCCTTTCTAATGTAGTAATTGAACGGACTCCGAAAAGAATTCTTTTGACCCTCAATACGTCTCGGCCCGGTGTAATTATCGGTAAGGGCGGTGAGCAGATTGAATTGCTTCGAGAAGAGTTGAAAAAAATCACTAATAAAGAAGTTCAAATTAATGTTAGTGAGATTAAACGACCTGAGCTGGATGCCAGTTTAGTTGCTCAAAATATTGCCCAGCAGTTAGAAGCACGTGTTTCTTTTCGACGAGCGATGAAAACAGCTATCTCCTCTGCGATACGAATGGGTGCTAAAGGAATTAAAATCCGATGTGCCGGCCGATTGGGCGGTGCTGAAATGGCCCGAACAGAGCAGTATAAGGAAGGACGTGTACCATTACATACACTCCGCGCAGAAATTGATTATTCGAACACAACCGCAAATACCATTTATGGTTCTATCGGTGTAACAGTTTGGATTTTTAAAGGAGAAATTATTGGAGATGTTGATCTTGCTCCGGGATCTCAGAGTCAGCAAGAAAAAGATCAGGGCAGAAAACGTTCTGGCCGGGGAGGTAGAAAATCCCGAAGAAGCAGAAGACGATCACGTAACTAATAGGATTAATATAAGATGTTAGAACCCAAACAAATTCACAGACGCCGCGTTCATCGCGATAAACTGAAAGGGAACGCGCAACGAGGACATACACTGGCTTTTGGAAGTTTTGGATTAAAAGCTCTTGAACCAAAATTCATTACTTCAAGACAAATTGAAGCTTGCAGGGTAACTATTGCACGGACGCTGCAACGTGATGGGAAAACATTTATCAGAATTTTTCCTGACAGGCCTATTACAAAGAAACCTGCTGAAACAAGAATGGGTAAAGGTAAAGGTGCTTTAGATCATTTTGTTGCCGTTGTAAAACCTGGTCGAATCCTCTTTGAAATTTCGGGCGTGAATGAAGACCTGGCAAAAGAAGCACTAAGACGGGCCTCCCATAAACTTCCGATTAAAACGAAATTTATTAAACGTCGGGATTACGACAGCGAAATTTAAGACAAACTGAGTAACATGAAAGCACACGAAATGCGTGATTTGTCACTGACTGAATTAGAAGCAAGGTTGAAGGATGAGAAGGAAGCATTGTCTGATCTTCACTTTAACCAGGCAATTGCCGGTCAGGTTGAAAATCCTGCAAGGATTAAAAATACACGTCGGGAAATTGCCCGATTGAAGACGATTATTAATGAAAAAATAAGTGCTGAATAAATTATGGCAGAAGCACAACAAAGATCACAAAGAAGAACAAGAACCGGTAAAGTTGTCAGCAACAGTATGGATAAGAGTATTACCGTTGCTGTAGACCGTCAGGTGAAACATGCTATTTATGGCAAGTTCATCACTAAAACAACAAAGTACATGGCACATGATGAAAATAATGATGCCAACCCCGGTGATACAGTTCTGATTATGTCAACACGACCTCTTTCAAAGCGCAAATCTTGGCGTTTGGTTGAGGTATTGGAAAGAGCAAAATAACGATCAATTTGTAAGGTAGATCATGATTCAAACGCAATCTTTACTGAATGTTGCTGATAACAGTGGCGCCAAAAAAGTGTATTGTATTAAAGTTCTTGGAGATTCGAGAAAACGATATGCGAGAATAGGCGACCTAATATCCTGCTCCGTAAAAACAGCAATACCGGGAGGTAATGTTAAAAAAGGAGAAGTTGTAACTGCTGTTGTCGTTAGAACTAAAAAAGAAATTCGACGCCGCGACGGAAGCTATATTCGCTTTGATGAAAATGCGGCGGTAATTATTAACAAAGAAAACGAGCCTGTTGGAACACGTATTTTTGGACCCGTTGCCAGAGAATTACGGGAAAAAAATTATATGCGTATCGTTTCACTGGCTTCGGAAGTACTTTAAACCAATTTCGTTATGCCCAGGAAGTATAACACCAAAAAGAAATTACACGTTAAAAAAGGTGATGACGTATTAGTCATTGCCGGGAACGATAAGGGTCAGCGCGGTCGTGTACTCATGGTAAATCCTCAAAAAGAACGAGTTCTTGTTGAGGGAATTAATATGAGAACACACCATGATCAGCCAACCCAGGAGAATCCACAGGGTGGTCGTCTTAAACGAGAAGCACCTATACACGTATCAAACGTGATGGTTATCGATCCCACAACGGATGAACCCACCAGAATAGGTAGAAAACGAATTGATGAAGAAGGTGGTGGCCGTTGGGTTCGATATTCAAAGAGCAGTGGCGAAATTATTGACAAATAAGTTTAACCAGAATGGCAGAAGCAAGACTTTATACAGAATACAAAAAAGAGATCGTTCCAAAACTTAGAGAAGATTTTGGATACGAAAACATCAATGCGATCCCAAAGCTCCAAAAAATTGTAATCAATGTTGGAGCTGGCGAAGCGATAAACGATGCTAAATATTTGGACACAATTGTTGATAACATTGGTGCTATTACCGGTCAGCAACCAATTAAAACCAAAGCGAAAAAATCAGTATCGAACTTCAAGCTTCGAGAGGGAAC
Source organism: Rhodohalobacter sulfatireducens (assembly GCF_022012475.1). Lineage (GTDB taxonomy): Bacteria > Bacteroidota > Rhodothermia > Balneolales > Balneolaceae > Rhodohalobacter > Rhodohalobacter sulfatireducens. The sequence continues at coordinate 8,700 of NZ_JAKLWS010000053.1, read as the reverse complement.
ACCGATTGGTTGCAAGGTTACTCTCAGGAAGAAAGTGATGTATGAATTTATGGATCGATTGATTAACCTGGCTCTGCCAAGAACCAGAGACTTCCAGGGTATTCCCAATAAAAGTTTCGATGGACGTGGCAATTACACCATGGGTATTAAAGAGCATACCATTTTCCCTGAAATAGATGTTGATAATACAAACATGGTACATGGTATGGACATTACCTTTGTAACCAATGCTGAAACTGATGAAGAAGCATTTGCGCTTCTGAAGCATTTTGGAATGCCTTTTAAGAAGTAATTTTAATTTGACAAAAAAGCAATAATACAATGGCAAAGAAATCCTGGATTGCTCGTAACGAAAAAAGAAAACGAACAGTTAAAAAATATGCCGAAAAACGCCGAGAGCTGAAAGAAGCAGGCGATTACGAGGCACTGCAAAAATTACCGAGGGATGCCAGTCCTACAAGAGTAAGAAACAGATGCTCTCTTACAGGACGTGCTCGCGGATACATTAGTGAATTCGGTGTTTCAAGGATAAAATTCCGCGAACTGGCACTAGATGGAAAAATTCCCGGTGTTCGAAAAGCAAGTTGGTAAACAGAGATAACAGAACATGAATAGCGATACTATATCAGATTATTTAACACGAATTCGAAATGCTCAGCAGGCTGGTCACCGTCGTGTGGACATTCCCGCTTCAAAAGTAAAAAGAGCAATGTCTAAAATTCTTGTTGATAAAGGTTACATCAGCAGATTTATTGATATTGAAGATAACAAGCAGGGTGTGTTGAGATTATTTCTCAAATACGATGCATACGGAAAACCGGTTATCAAGGAAATGAAACGAATTTCAAAACCCGGGCTAAGAAAATACAGCGACAGTGATAATCTGCCCAAAACTTATGGAGGATTGGGAATTGTAATTATCTCAACATCCAGAGGGGTTATGACCGACAAAGAAGCAAGAAAATTAAAAGTAGGTGGAGAAGTCCTCTGCTCAGTTTACTAAAAAAAGATTGATACGATTATGTCGAGAATAGGAAAACGACCAGTCCCATTTACGGATAAAGTTGAGCTCATTATAGGAGCCGATAATGTAGTGACTGTAAAAGGTGAGAAGGGTACAGGTTCGATACGAGTTCACCCGGATATTAAGGTTGAAACCAAAGACAATGAAATTGTCCTCACCCGGCCAAGTGAATCAAAAGAGCATAAGTCTCTTCATGGGCTTTACAGATCCCTGCTGAGTAATATGGTTGATGGCGTTACTGAGGGCTATAAGAAATCACTCGAGATTATCGGGGTCGGTTTTCGCGCAACTTATACAAACGGCGTACTTGAACTGAACCTTGGATTTTCACACCCAATATATTTTGTACCGCCGGAAGGAATTGATATCGAAGTAGATACAAAAAGTCGTAAGAATCCGGTGATCCATATTTCTGGCATCGATAAAGAACTGGTAGGGCAAGTGGCTGCTAAAATCAGATCACTTAGAAAACCTGAGCCCTATAAAGGAAAAGGTGTTCGATATGTGGATGAATGGGTTCGACGTAAAGCCGGAAAATCTGCAGCTAAATAATCCATTAAGATTCTGAAACAATGAGAAAAAATAATTTAAAACAAGAACGCAGGAGCAAGATTCGGAGACGAATCCGTTCTACTATTCGTGGCACAGCTGATCGTCCAAGATTGTGTATTTACAAAAGTAGCAAACACGTTTATTTGCAATTGATAGATGATCGGGAAGCTGTAACCATGGTGTCTGTATCAACTAAAACTGCAGATTTACAGAAAGAACTGAAGGATAAAGAATCTGTTGAAGCGGCAAAGATTATTGGGGAAGCAATTGCTGATGCTGCAAAAGACAAAGGAATTACAAAAGCCGTATTTGATAGAAGTGGATATAAATACCACGGTATCGTTAGGGCTGCGGCAGAAGGTGCACGCGAAGGAGGTTTAGACTTATAAATAATTAAATTATGCCAAAAGTAAGACGTAAACATAATATACCAGCAGCAAATTTAAATCTTGAAGAAAAACTGGTTCATATTAACCGGGTTGCAAAAGTTGTTAAAGGTGGACGCCGATTCAGCTTTAATGCAATTGTTGTGGTTGGTAATGGAGAAGGCGTTGTTGGTCACGGTTTAGGGAAAGCCAATGAGGTTTCAGATGCGATCCAGAAAGGATTCGATAATGCCAAGAAAAACCTCATTAAAGTTCCATTGACCAAGACAGGAAGTATTCACCATCCTGTTGTTGGTAAAGCAGGAGCCGGAAAAGTATTGTTAAGACCTGCATCGGACGGTACTGGTGTAATTGCCGGTGGTGCTGTAAAGGCGATCTTAGATGTTGCCGGTGTACAAAATATATTGTCAAAATCTCTTGGATCGCCTAATCCACATAACATGGTAAAGGCTGCATACGAAGCATTGAAACAGGTAACAGACCCTGTTGATGTTGCACAGCGTCGTGGCATCAGTGTTCAAAAAGTTTTTGAAGGATAAGAAATCGATTTAATACGGACTGCATTATGAAATTACACAATTTAAAAGCACCCGCAGAAAATAAGAAGAAGCGGAAACGAGTGGGCCGAGGTCAAGGATCCGGTATGGGCGAACAGTCCGGACGGGGACATAATGGGCAAAACTCTCGAAGCGGTGGAGGTGTTGGCGCTTGGTTTGAAGGCGGACAAATGCCACTACAGCGAAGAATTCCAAAATTTGGTTTCAATAACAATTTTCGTACTGAGTACCAGGCTCTGAATGTGCAGAAAGTTTCTGACTTTATTGAAGCCGGTAAATTGTCTGAAGAGATTTCAATTGAAGATCTCATCGAGGTTGGAATTATTGGAAAAAACGAGAAAGTAAAACTTCTTGGCTCCGGCGAAATTGATAAAGAAGTTACTATTGAAGTCCATGCGAGCAGCGGATCAGCAAAAGATAAGGTAGAAGCTGCAGGCGGATCAGTCACCATAATTTCCTAATTAAACTAAAGCCCTTTAGGTCTATTTCTACATGAGCTTAATTGAGAATTTTAGAAACATCTTTAAAATTGAAGACCTGAGAAACCGCATACTTTATGTGGTGGGTGTTCTATTAGTTTACCGAATTGGAAGTTTTGTAACTATGCCTGGTGTTGATGCCACTATGCTTACTCAACAGACGGGGAATGCATCGAGTCTTCTCGGTCTATTTGATATGTTTGTTGGGGGTGCATTTTCAAGAGCAGGTGTATTTGCACTTGGAATTATGCCATATATTACTGCAGCAATTATCATTCAGTTGATGGGTGCTGCTGTTCCATATTTCCAGAAATTACAGCGTGAAGGAGAAGAGGGACGAAGAAAGATTAATCGACTGACTCGATATGGTACAGTTGGGATTACGGCTGTTCAGGCGATAGGTTTTGCAATTAATCTGATTGCAACATCCCCTAATGCAATTGTTGTTAGCAATACGGCATTTATTCTAACTTCTATTATTGTACTGACTGCCGGTACGACATTTGTAATGTGGCTTGGTGAACGAATTACAGACCGCGGGATCGGAAATGGTATTTCATTACTGATCATGATTGGGATTATTGCCGTACTTCCTACGAATCTTATTAACGAAATTACAACTACCAATAATGCGATTATTGTAATTGTTGAATTGGCAGGCCTAGCACTCGTCATTGCATCTTGTGTTCTATTAACCCAGGGAGTACGAAAAATTCCAGTACAATATGCTAAGCGTGTGGTTGGCCGGAAAGTATATGGTGGTACAACGCAGTATTTACCTTTGCGTGTAAATGCTGCAGGTGTTATGCCGATTATTTTTGCCCAGTCAATTATGTTTATCCCGAGTACAATTGGCACATTTTTCCCTGAAAATCAAACCGTACAATGGCTAACGGCCTGGTCGGCTGATTTTACCGGAGTTACATACTCTATTGTGTTCTTTATAGTCTGTGTGTTCTTTACTTTTTTCTATACAGCGATCGCCATCAACCCAAAAGAGATGGCCGATACTATGAAAAGACAGGGTGGTTTTATTCCTGGTGTTAGGCCAGGTAAACAAACGGTTGAGTTCATTGACAATATTTTGACGAAAATCACATTACCGGGCTCCTTGTTTCTATCTTTTGTAGCCATATTACCTGCAATTGTAGCAAATATGGGAGTTACAGCTGGATTTGCTCTTTTTTACGGAGGTACAAGCCTCTTGATTATTGTTGGAGTAGCATTGGATACACTTCAACAGGTAGAAAGTCATCTAATGATGAGGCATTACGACGGTTTTATGAAATCCGGTAAGATAAAAGGAAAACGAAGAGCTTAATGATTTTCCTGAAAAGTGAATCTGAAATTAAAAAGATGCGGGCAGCAGCTCAGCTTGTTTCAAGAACGCTGGCTGAGGTTGCCAAAGAGATTAAGCCCGGCATAGAAACAGGTACACTTGACAGGATAGCAGAAGATTATATAAAAAAAAACAATGCGCGCCCGGCGTTTAAAGGATACGGTCCGAAAAGTAGTCCGTTTCCGGCAACATTGTGTATATCTGTGAATGATGAAGTTGTTCACGGAATTCCTGGTAAACGAAGATTGAATGAAGGCGACATTGTTTCCATTGATTGTGGTGTGGAAAAAGATGGTTATTTTGGTGATCATGCCTACACCTTTACCGTTGGAGATTGTTCTGCCGAAGACAAAAAGTTACTGCGAGTAACTCTTGAATCATTATACAAAGGTATTGATAAAGCCATACACGGAAATAAAACCGGTGATATTGGCAATGCTGTTCAATCCCATTGTGAAGAACATGGTTTTGGAGTGGTTCGTGATCTTGTAGGCCATGGTATTGGTAAAGATATGCACGAAGATCCATCTGTACCGAATTATGGCAAACCCAATAGGGGTGATCGTCTTAGGACTGGCATGACACTGGCCATCGAACCCATGATTACACGTGGGAGCTGGAAAGTGCAAACAATGGATGATAAATGGACAATCAAAACCGCCGATGGTTCTAAAGCAGCGCATTTTGAGCACGATATCGTAGTTCGTGAAGGAGAAGCTGAAATTCTCAGTACTTTTGATTATATTTCTGAGATAACGAAAAATGAAATTTTAGAAACGAATTATGGCTAAACAGGAGCCGATCAAACAAGACGGAAAGATTTTAGAGGCATTACCAAATGCTCAATTTCGAGTAGAATTGGATAATGGACATGAAATACTGGCTCATGTTTCAGGTAAAATGAGAATGTACTACATCAAAATTTTACCGGGAGACAGAGTAGCAGTTGAAATGTCTCCATACGACTTAACAAAAGGAAGAATAACTTATAGGTACAAATAGGTGATATTATTATGAAGACCAAATCTTCAGTTAAGAAAAGAAGTTCAGACGATAAAATTGTACGTAGAAAAGGACGAGTATACGTCATTAACAAAAAAAATCCGCGACATAAGCAGCGGCAAGGCTAAATACAAAAGGTTTGTTTTATGGCAAGAATTGCAGGGGTAGATTTACCCAAACAAAAAAGAGGTGTAATTGGCTTAACATATATCTTCGGAATTGGCAGGACTACTGCTAAAAAGATTCTCGAAGAAGCCGGAATAGATCCGAATGTTAAAGTTGAAGACTGGGAAGAAGACCAGGTTTCAACCCTCAGAAATATCATTGATAATGAGATGAAGGTTGAAGGTGCACTTCGCACTGAAATTAATGCGAACATTCGGCGATTAATTGAAATTGGAAGTTACCGCGGAGTTCGTCACAGAAAAGGATTGCCGGTTAGAGGGCAGCGTACTCAAACCAATGCGCGTACAAGAAAAGGAAAGAGAAAAACTGTGGCTGGTAAGAAAAAAGCTGTTAAATAATAAATTGCTAAATATTTAATCGAAAATGGCTAAAAGACAACGAAGACCGTCCGACAAATCGGCTCGAAAAAAAAGAAAAAAACAAGTTGCCGATCCTAATGGTATGGCATTTATCAAAGCTACATTCAATAATGTATTAGTAAGCGTAACAGACGCTAACGGTAATGTGCTTTCATGGTCATCATCCGGAAAAGAAGGTTTCAAAGGATCGAGAAAAAATACTCCGTATGCAGCTCAATTGAGTGCAGAAACTGCAGCAAGAGCTGCTTATGATATGGGGCTTAGAAAAGTCGAGGTTTTTGTTAAAGGACCCGGTTCTGGGCGGGAAGCTGCTGTACGGGCATTGGCTACCAGCGGTTTGGAAGTAACATCTATTAAAGACAGAACCCCGATTCCGCACAACGGGTGTCGACCACCAAAAAGAAGAAGAGTTTAATATAATAAGTAAGCAATAATGGCAAGATATAGAGGACCTAAACAAAAAATAGCCCGACGTTTCAAAGAGCCAATTTTCGGCCCAAGTACAGCATTGGAAAGAAAACCTTATGGGCCTGGCCAGCATGGGCGGAGCAGATTTACGCGAAAATCTGAATATGCAGTTCAGCTTGATGAGAAACAAAAGGCTAAATACACGTATGGTTTGCTCGAAAAGCAATTTCGTAATACTTATGAAAAGGCAACTCGTCAAGAAGGTGTAACCGGTGAGGTTCTGTTACAATTGTTGGAATCCAGGTTGGATAATGTTGTTTTTAGATTAGGCTTTGCAAGAACAAGAAGGCAGGCAAGACAGCTAACATCACATAAACACATTGTTGTAAATGGCCAGGTGGTAAATATTCCATCATATGAGGTTAAACCTGGAGATGTAATCAGTTTACGACCGAAATCTAAGAATTTACAACTCGTTACGGAAGCGCTGGAAAGTTATTCCACCAGCAAATACAAATGGCTTGAAACAGATAAGAAATCCAGAACTGGGAAGTTCTTAAATCTTCCTGTAATGGAAGAGATACCAGAGAATATCAACGTACAGTTGATTATCGAGCTTTATTCTAAATAAATTTAAACAGTTTATACTTAGTTCACTATGAATAACTATAGTTTACAAATGCCTGAATCTTTAGAAGTTGAAAAAGATTCAGAAAATTTTGGAACATTCATCCTTCAGCCACTCGAAAGAGGATTTGGTGTTACGATAGGAAACTCTTTTCGAAGAGTGCTTCTTTCTTCACTACCCGGATTAGCAATTACTGCTGTTCGAATAAATGGTGTAGAGCATGAATATTCCAGCATTGACGGAGTTAAAGAAGATGTTTACGAAATCATTCTTAATCTCAAGCAAGTTCGATTTAAGCAGGTTGAACAGAGTGGTGGAGTCATAAACCTTACCAAAGAAGGACCTGGTGATTTAACTGCCGGAGACATTGGAGAAGCTACCGCGGATTTTGAAATACTCAATCCTGATCAAATCATTGCCACTCTTTCTGATGGAGTCTCTTTAGAGATGGAATTCAGAGTGGGTCGCGGACGTGGATATGTTCCGGCTGAAGAGATGGCTTCTGACTTTGAAGATGAGATTAATCTTCTTCCAATAGATGCAATTTTTACACCGATAAAATCTGTACAGTTTGATGTAGAAAACGTTCGTGTTGGACAGAGAACTGACTATGAAAAATTGGTGATGAATGTAACAACCGATGGATCATTAAATGCAAAAGAGGCACTAACAATTTCCGGTAAGATTCTCAAAGAACATATTGAGAAGTTTATTACAGAGAAAATTGAAGAGCCATTTACTCAGGAAGAAGAAGAAGTTGATGCTGAATTCCAGCGAATTCAGAACCTGATGAAGACAAGTATAGAAGACCTCAACTTGAGTGTTCGTGCATATAACTGTCTAAAATCAGCTAATATAAATACAATAGCTGAATTAGTTTCCAGGGATGAACAGGATCTTCTGAAATTTAGAAATTTCGGTAAGAAATCGCTTGCTGAATTGGTTGAAGTAATTGAAGAAAAGAATCTTGAATTTGGAATGGACGTTTCCAAATACACAGAAAAATAAGAGGAATTTATTATGCGTCATCGTGTAAAAGGCAGAAAATTAAGCAGAACCAAGCCGCATCGTAAAGCAACTTTTCAGGCTTTGAGTGCCGCTTTGATTAAAGAACACAGAATTCAAACAACTGTGGCAAAGGCAAAAGAACTTAGAATGTTCATTGAACCTTTAATTACAACTGCCAAAGTTGATAATGTACACAACCGGAGAAAAGCCTTCTCAAAACTCCAAAACAAGGAAGCTGTAACCGAACTGTTTGAAACAGTAGGCCCTGCAGCAGACGGAAGGCCTGGTGGATATACACGAGTTTTAAAACTTGGAAACCGTTACGGGGATTCAGCAGAGATGGCCGTAATCGAGCTTGTGGATTTTAACGATATTAAACCTGAAAGTAAGAGCTCGAAGAAGAAGAAAACAAGAAGAGCTGGAAAGTCTAATAAACCGACTCCAGCTAGCGATACGTCTACTAAATCTGATTCCGATACTAAGAAAACCAAATCTAAAAAGTCGGAATCAGAAGCTGCGGAGCAGAGCAAATCTGAAACCAGCGACAGTACTACTTCCGAAGAAAAAGAGGAGAAGTAGTAGTAGGAAAAAAAGTAAATTTTTTGTCAATTAAAGTTGGCATTGAATTGAAATGATTCTTACCTTATGAATCTGCTTTGAAAACGAAGCAAACTAACGTTCTTTAAACATATTGAAAGACAGACATAAACAGATTGTTTGAGTGAGTCGGGGGATAAGATTTTCCAGAGTGTACTATTATAATATAGATATA
>NZ_JAKLWS010000052.1 GCF_022012475.1 Rhodohalobacter sulfatireducens | reverse complement strand
ACAAAGATTCCTCTAAAAGGCAAAACATATTTACGACTACCAAGCCCTCGAATTCAATCAAGCCTTTTCAATATTCCCCGCCTCGGGGTATATGGTTTAGATTACATTCCTATCCCCGGGTTGCGGCCTCTCTTCAGAGCTCCGCTCTTCATCAGGCCTTCACCCGGGGTTACAATACCAATCACCCCGCCGGGCTTGGGGTTACTGGTTCAATGTTTAAGGTTTGACACAACCTGAAACCTTAAACTTTGAACCAACTCTTTCCTCCGGAGTGTGCGATTGCACAGGTGCAATCCATTTTAACTCCCGAAAACTGTGAGGGATCTCATATTGGCGGGCATGCACTGTTGTAAATCTTACGTTTCCCGGGGCCGGAAACAACAGAAAATGGTAACTTAATCAGTAATCAAACTTCATCCACAAGGCTCATCTCACGGAACTCTTTGCTGTTTACCAGCAGTTCATCGTATTCACCATCTGCAATCACCTCGCCATCTTTCATCATGTAGATGGTATCACAGTTTTTTACGGTGGTTAAACGGTGAGCAATCATAATGATGGTCCTGTCGCCCCGTAACCGTTCAATCGCTTTAATCAGAACTCTCTCTGTTATATTGTCGAGAGCAGAAGTGGCTTCGTCCATCACCAGTACCTGCGGGTTATTATAGAGTGCTCTTGCAATTCCAATCCGTTGTCGCTGTCCCCCTGAAAGTCGTACGCCCCTCTCTCCGACCACGGTTTCAACTCCGTCATCCAGAGTGGAAAGAAAATCTTTAAGCTGCGCGATCTCAATTGCTGTCTGCAGCATCTCCTCATCTACCTCATCTTCAGGGATTCCAAAGCAGATATTTCTGCGAATGGAGTCATCGAGCAGGTTAATAAATTGAGGGATGTAGCCGATATTTCGCTGCCAGGCATCGAGGTTTGAAAATACGTTCTGGCCATCTACTGTAATGGTTCCTCTCTGGGGCACCAGTAAGCCGAGAATCACATCAACCAGTGTTGTTTTTCCCACTCCCGATGGCCCCACAAAAGCCACTGCTTTATTTTTAGGGATGGTTATATCGATATTTTTAATAGCCGGTTGGCTTTGATCCGGGTAAGCATAATCAAGGTTTTTGAGGCGTATTTCATGATTTAAGCTCAGCTTCTCACCTAACCTGGGAGACGTTTCTTGCTCATATCGCTCCTCCAGGTATGTCAAATCCTCGTATACAGCCTCAACAGAATAGATATTATACCGTAATCGATTTACATCCCCGATAATGGAGTTTATGGATGGTTTTAATTTCATAACGGCGGCACCAAAAAGGGCAATCATCGGTACAATAGTTGAGACCTCCCGCCCCTGCAGAACCATCACCACGGCAATAAACAATATACCGCTCAGTGCCAGCATCTCAATAATTTGCCTCGGGAGGGTATTCAGAATCATATTCTTAATGTCGTACACCTTATGCTTGTGTGCGTGGTGATTGTACTCACTCAAAAAATATCCCTCTCGTTTTAAAACTTTTGCATCTTTAAAGCCTTGTAAACCTTCAAGAATCGCTTTTGTCATCGATTTCCGGTGAGCCAGTGATTCACTTCCATACCGGGAGATGGCATTTTTTGTCAAACGAAGAAACAAGAAGGCAAATCCGCCAAAAAAGATAATCCCCAATCCTGTAATCAACGGCTCAACCACAACAAGCCCGGTCACCACCACTACGGTTGTAATTACATTCAGGCTGATCAAAAGTGCCGGCTGCAGTGTTCCGTTTACAATTTTCGTAACCTCGCTATTGATATTTCTCAGGAGTTCAGAAGAGTTTCGGCTGATGTAAAATGTGTAGGGAGAGTTCATGTATGCCCGGAAAATCCGGTTTTGAAGAAACAGTACCCGGTTCAGCATAAATTTTCCGTTCATGTAGCTATAGAAAAGCATGAACAAGTTTTTAAACAGGTAGATGGTGATGAGGGCAAATGCTCCAAAAACAGCCAGTTCTTGAGGAGTTGTTACATTGATGCTCGTGAGGAATTCACCCACAACCGGGTAGTTCAGAATTCGATCGGCATCAATCACCGCCGAGACGAATACCGGTACGGTACCGACCCCTATCAGGGTAATCACGGAGGCGATAATCATCATAACAAACAGAATGCCGATCTTAAATAGATCTCCTTCCGGCAGCAGATGATATATTTGACGGACGGCTTGTTTCATAATTCAGGAATTGATTCCTACTATTCAGCCTGGTTTAGAATCTCATAACCGTTATCAAGGAGTGTCTGTTGTTTTTTAAACAACTTCAGGTCAGATCTAACCATATCTTCAACCAGGGATTTCAGATCGTATTTAGGTTCCCAACCGAGCTTCTCCTTTGCTTTTGTGGGATCTCCTATTAGCAGATCTACTTCCGTTGGCCGAAAATATCTTGGATCAACCTGAACAATGACATCCCCCGGTTGAAGGTTAAATGTGGAAAGATTTTCTAACTCTTCATCGATTGAATCGATGACTCCTTTTTCATCAACCCCTTCCCCCTCGAACCGGACGTTGATGCCGGCTTCGGCAAATGAAAGCTGAACAAACTCGCGTACTGATGTGGTTTTCCCGGTGGCTATGACAAAATCTTCCGGTTCCTCCTGCTGCAATATCAACCACATCGCTTCCACATAATCGATCGCATGGCCCCAGTCTCTCTTGGCATCCATATTTCCAATGTAGAGTTTATTCTGAAGTCCCAGGGCGATCTTGGCCGCTGCCCGTGTAATTTTCCGGGTCACAAATGTTTCGCCTCGCCGCGGGGATTCATGATTAAACAGGATCCCGTTACAGGCAAACATATCATACGCCTCCCGGTAATTCACTGTAATCCAGTATCCGTACAATTTGGCCGCCGCATACGGCGATCGTGGGTAAAACGGTGTGGTTTCCGACTGGGGCACTTCCTGAACCTTGCCATAAAGTTCTGAGGTAGATGCCTGGTAGATTTTTGTTTTCTTTTCCATTCCAAGAAGCCGTACCGCTTCGAGAATTCGGAGAGTCCCGACACCGTCGACATTAGCCGTGTATTCAGGCTTTTCAAAACTGACCTGTACATGGCTCATCGCGGCCAGGTTGTAGATCTCATCGGGTTGAGTTTCCTGGATAATACGGGTGATATTCATGGAATCGGTCATATCCCCGTAATGAAGGAATAATGAGGGATCTTCCGCGTGCGGGTCCTCGTAGAGGTGATCGATCCGCTCCGTGTTAAAAAGACTTGCTCTTCTCTTAATGCCGTGTACGGTATAACCTTTCTCAAGGAGCAGTTCTGTTAAATATGCTCCATCTTGCCCGGTTATGCCGGTAATTAAAGCCGTTTTATTGTTGCTCATAAAAATATGTATTGAGATCTGTTCAGAAGATCAAATAGATAATGATAAAGATAGGTACAAACTATTTAAAATGTTTATTGCTCGTCAGTTTTAATCCCTGTTGGTTTAATTTCCCGATCCCCTGGGTCGGAAAACAAAAAAATCCCCATTGAAAGATGCGGAAACTTCTCAATAAGTGCAGATTCTACCAAAACAAGTCATTGATTTTAAGACAATACTTCCGGGGGTCTGCTCCGAGATCGTTTATTAACGTGAATTCAAAAGTTGAATATTCAATATTGAACTCCCCTCCCACTTTCCCTCAAAAGTCGTGGGTGTAAGGAGGAGGTTCTTTCAGGAGTTTTTCAATTCTCTATCAAACTCGGCTGATATCATGCGTGATATCCAATTTCTTGCCTGTCTTGATGCCTAAATCCCTACATGAATTCACAAAAAAGAAACTCTGCTATGCAATTCATATATGATTCGGTGCTTCTCGGTTTGAACCATTAATTGTTCTGAATTCTATCCAGGAGTGTTACAAACAACAGTGCCGTTGATGCAATACTGGAAGCGAGACTTATTCGCTCCTGTGGAGTTAATTCACGGGCCTGGGGTTTTTCAGGAACAATAACTGTTGCACCGGGACTCACATTCGGGTTGTTCTTGATGTATAGAAAGCGTCGAACCCGGTCAACTTCGCCATTTGCATAAACAATATAAGCTCTGTGCCTCTGTCCACGGTCCGTGGTTCCTCCTGCATTATCGATATAGTCCTGGAGCCCTCTTCCGGGTACATAACGCATCGTTACCGGTGAGAGGACACCTCCCTCAACCCGAACGGTATTCAGGTTTCTTGGAATCCGGATGATATCACCCTCCTGCAGTCGTATATCATTGATTCCACTTGGGGTATCTAATGCATCACCCAAACGAATCCCCACCGGTGTATAGGTAGTATCATTAACCGTTTCAAAACGATCCAGGTCTACGTTTTCCAAATTTAAAGCAGATAGTGCATCCGTTCGTTGTTCAGATCCGGAACTCACCTGTACCTGCTCAGCAGTAATCTCTAAAATTCGATCCATGGAGGCGCCTTCAGGATATGCAAAATCAGATAAACCACCGGCTTGCCGAACGAGGTCGGTCAGTTTAGCATCTCTTCTCTCCAACACATATTCACCGGGGTATTGAACTTCGCCCTCAATGCGAACCGTCAGCTGCTCCTGGTAATTGGGTTTCGTTCGAACGAATACCATATCGTAGGGTTCAAGTTCAAACTCGCCGGCATTGCCGCTGAACTCAAAATCTTCATCAATCTCAAATTCGTATACATTGGCAATCTGGTTCACTTTCACTCGAGTATCATCATCCGCAACACGGCGTGCAACTTCAACCCTGTAGGCAGCAGCTTCGTCGCGCAAGCCATCAGCGATGAATATGGCATCCTGCAGTGTCATCCCTTCCAGGTATTCAAATGTCTCCGGGCTGTTAACAGCCCCTCTTACTGAGATGGTAAGTGTTTCTCTAAGGTCAAACCGGGAGGAGATGCGAATCATATCGTTTCTCCTTAAACGAATATCTTCTGAATTGCCCTGTAAAATATCCCGAACAGAAAAGGGGATGCTTTCAAGCATCAGGTTATCCATGTTCCTATAGATAATACCCCGCTCAAGGTATGCATCTTCCGTAACTCCCTGGGATTTTTGAATCAGTTCACTCAATGTCAATCCATCGGTAAGTTCATACTCGCCGGGTTTATAAACAGCCCCTTCAATGGTTACTCTGTTGGTATACCTGTCTACAATAGTTCCGATCTCGATTTCATCGCCATTCTGAAGGACAAAATCACCGCCTTCAGGCCAGTTCACATCCGAAACACTGCGTTGTATGCTAGTTTTTCTGTCAACTACAATCCGATCTTTATATGCATTTGCTGAAAAACCGCCGCTGTACGTCATAAGGTCCGCCAGCGTTTCTCCATCCTTTAATTCAAAAAGTCCGGGCCGTTTCACCTCACCTGTTAACTCTATCCTGTTGATATAAGGAGGAATTTTAATAACATCCTGGTCCCGCAGGCGAATGTTGTCTTTCTGATTCCCATAAACAAGCAAGTCGTACATGTCGAACGTATGAGCAATGGAATCACCCCGAATCACCTGGATTTCCCGCCAGGAACCTGAACGGTTGGGGCCTCCGGCTGCATAGAGAAGGTTAAAAATAGTGGCTAATGAGGAGATTGTATACGAACCCGGCTGACGGACTTCTCCAATTACGCTCACGTTGATACTTCTTACATCTCCCAATGTTACATCGGCAAATGTATTTCCCTGGGATGGATTAGTGAGATTAATCCCGGAATAAATTTGCTGAAGATTTCTGAGGATTTTTGTCCTTGCCTCCGGATAGACCATACCGCCGATATTAATAGGACCGATATTTGGAATATTAATATTCCCGGAGGGAGTCACTTCTAAAACATATTCCGCTTCTGCAGCTCCCCAAACTTCAATCTCAATTTGATCGCCGGAACCAAAAACATAGTCTACCGGTGTTGGGATATTCAGTGACGGTTCAAATGTTTGTGATGCCCCCGTAAACATCGCCTCACCAAAAACCGGGAACCCCTCTTCAATAATCAATTCGAGTTGATCCATAAGGTCTTCTTCATTTCTCTCTTCTACAAGTCTTTGCAGCTCTGAGAGAAGTAAACTTTGCTCCTGGAGAGATCGTTGAGGATAGAGCAATTCGGCTGAACCTTGCCCTTGACGGGTTTGAGTACCGGAAGTAGTTGTTTCACCTCCTGTTGCTTGTGTACTTGAAAGCTGGTTTAAGCGTGTTACCAGCTGTGACGCCTGATTTGCAGGCATACCTCTTGCCCGTGCAATACTTCCTACCTGCTCGGCTGTAAGCCCCTGCGCTTGCATCTGCTGATAGAAATTACGTAACTGATCATCTGTCAGGTTATTCACATTTACATTCTGAATATTCCCCATCCCAAAATTGGCAACCTGTGCTGTTGAATGTTGGGGAAGGAAAAACAGGGAAGAGATAAGTATCAGTAGAAATAGAGAAAAGACTTTTTTCATGTGATTATCGTCGTGTATTGTATAATTCTTAAAGTACTGTAAGATTGATTTGATTAATGGAGTTTAGTGAGCGTTGGTATCTAAATTGATCATCTTGGTAACCGTTTTCATGATGATGTATAGATCCATAAAAAAAGTATTTTTTTGCACATAAATAAGGTCGTAATCCGTCCTTTTTCTCATATGCTCAATACTATACGTACCGCCCCTGTACCCTTTCACCTGAGAAAAGCCGGTAATTCCCGGTTTTACTGCATAGCGATAGAAAAAATCATCAAACGTCGAATTCCAGTATGAACACTCATCCACCGGATAGGGCCGTGGACCTACCAAACTCATATCCCCTTTCAATACATTAATGATTTGCGGCAGTTCGTCGAGATTTATAAGCCGAAGAAGCCGGCCGAACGGAAAAATTCGCTCATCCCCTTCTATGGTAATATCCGGGCGGCCGTTCGTTGCTTTTTTGGATGATTTTTTCATCGTTCGAAACTTGTAACAGGTAAATGTAATCCCATTTTTTCCGGTTCGGGTTTGCTTAAAAAATACAGGGCCTTTAGACGACAACTTGATGCCAAGAGCAATGAAAGGAAAGAGAATCAGGCAGAAAATCAATGCAACAAAACCGATCGTAAGATCTAATACCCGCTTTCCTTTGTATTGCCTTACCTTCAGGTTTTTGTAAGTCGACAACATATAACCGTTTTCATGAGAATCAAACCCATTCGCATAGCCATTTTCTGACTCTTGCTGGAGTTTTTCTCTTACGGTTTGAATTTCGTTGATCGATATATCCATTACAAAATAGCTTTTCTAGCCACGTAATTTTTTGAAAAAATAAACTTACTTCGTTTGTCTGTTTTTTACAATTAAAAAAACACTATTCAAATACTAAGATATCATAAAAACTTAACAATATTTGACTTCAATTTTGAACGCAAAATTATAATGATAAGATTACAAATAATGCGTATAAAGCATTCGAATTATATCATGTTAAGTTGCAATAGACACTGATTTAGCGGGAATCAGCTCATATCGACTTCCCGAATATTCTCAATATTATTTTCAAACCATTGATAGGTTTTCTGAATACCTTCATCCAAACCGATATTATGGGTCCAACCTTCATTGGCCATCTTGGTTACATCCAGGAGTTTCCGGGGTGTTCCGTCGGGTTTGTCAGTATCCCATATAATCTCACCTTCATGGCCGGTAATCGCTTGAATTTTTTTAGCTAAGTTTGCAATTGTAATATCTTTTCCGGTCCCGATATTATATAGATGATGATCCATTTTGTTTCTTAAAACAAATGAGACTGCGTCTGCAAAATCATCTACATGTAAAAATTCCCGCATCGGACTTCCCGTACCCCAAAGTGTTACAGGTTCATGATTATTCGTAGCTGCTTCATGAAATTTCCGAAGCATGGCTGGTAATACATGAGAGGTCTCAAGGTCAAAATTATCTCCCGGGCCATACAGGTTTGTCGGCATCAGCGATATGTAATCCCTGTCATATTGAATCCTTAGTGATTCAACCAGTTTAACGCCGGCTATTTTTGCAATTGCATACCATTGATTTGTAGGCTCAAGTACGTCGGTCAGAAGAGAATCTTCGCTTATGGGCTGATCTGCAAATTTTGGATAGATACAGGAACTGCCCAGGAATATCAGCTTTTCAGCCCCATTGCTATGAGATGCATGAATGAGGTTATCCTCAATAATAAGGTTCTCATGCAGAAATGAGTATGGATATCGATCATTCGCCAGGATACCACCCACTTTTGCCGCAGCGATGATAACCACATCGGGTTTTTCTTTCTCAAAAAAGCGATAGACCGCATCCTGGTTGCGAAGATCCAACTCCTCTCGGGTTTGGGTAAGTAGATTTGTAAACCCCTCATTCTGAAGCTTCCTGTAAATAGCAGAGCCAACCATTCCCCGGTGACCCGCTACAAAAATCGTATCATTTTTGTTTACTGACATGCCGTTCTTTTTTTCTCAATAAAACCTGTTGATGAACGTAACTCTCGTCCTGTTTACTTATACTTTTAGATTAAATATATAAAGGCAATTTTCATAGGTTTTAAAATATTATAAATAATCCAATCCGCATAATTTCAAACCCATTGTCAGTTCGGCCTGAATTTGTACCTTGGTGGAATGGATTTTACTCGTTCCCAAGCTCTTGCTTGGTAACGCTCTCAGGAAGCTCCAGCTTCCATTCCACCAGTTGAGGAATCAATGATTAATTATTCGCGCTACCCCTCTTTTAGACTTCTTGCGAAAAGTTTTGTTGGTTTAAATCAACAAATAAAGCTACCGAACCTCGACAGGTAACCTCTCTACCCCTTTGGGTAAAACCCATGATTCGAATCGAAAACCTGTTGAGGGCAGGTAGTTATCTTAGCCCAAATAGTATGGGAAGAACACCTTCATAAAAGAGGCGGGATGATAACTACTCGGCAGCTTATTCATTGAACGTATAAATCATAAAATAGCTGAATAATCATGAAAATTACAATTACATGGCGTTTTATTGTTGGCATCGATATTTCAAAAAAACAGCTCGATTGTTTTTTATTGGATCGACAAACAGACCTTGGCTATAACCATCAGGTACCCAATACCGACAAGGGATTTGAGCAACTGGCCGGCTGGCTGAGCGATCACGGAGCCGATCCATCTCAAACAAAGCTTATCAGTGAACATACCGGCCGCTATGGGGAGCACCTGCTTCGGTGGACCACACCAACCAGTGGGCTCATGCGGTAGTAAAAACCACAGCGTTGAAAAAGGTGGGGAACGAACACCATCGCAAGACCGATGCCTTTGACGCCGAAGATTTGGCAGACTACGGCATTCGCTTCAGCGATAAACTTTCCTTAACCAAGGCTCCAAAGCCAGCCATAGGACAAATAAAGCGACTCCAGGCCGAACGACGGGCCATGGTGGACCAACGGGCAGCTCTGAGAAGCAAACTCACCGAAGCCGATATCCACGATGCTGACATGGATCGGCTTATGGATATGTGGACCCAACAAGTCGGCCTGCTCACCGAGCATATCACCGAGATCGAAGCCCGTACCAAAGAGCTGATCAACCAGGACACGGCTATAAAGAACCGGTACCAGATCATGCGCACCGCACCGGGAATAGGAAAGGTTCTGGGCCCATTATGGCTGAGCCTGTTTGCTGGCCGGCAAACCCTGGATGCTCGCAAGATTTCCTCCCGCTTTGGGTTTGCACCCCATCCTCACCAATCCGGCAGTTCGGTAAAGCGCGCCGAGCAGAGCAGCGGATTTGGCAATTCTGAAGTCAGACGAGTGATGCACCAAGCCGCCCTGAGCGCGAAAACTCATTACCCGCATTACCGAACGTATTACCAGGAAAAACGGGCCGAAGGAAAAGAGCATCTGTTGGTCATCAATAATATTATAAATAAATTGATTCGGCTGTATTGTGCCATGTGGAATAACCGTGCAGAATACGACCCCGGCTATATTGAGAAAAATGAACATAAATGGAAAAAATCTGCCTAAACCACTTGATTTGGTCATAGTATTCGAATAATCTCCTGCTTTTTCAATATCCATCGCCTCGGGGTTTTTTGTACCCTACACCAATCCCCACGGCTGCAAACCGTTCACGTTGTTCCGGTTTTTGCCGCGGGCTATTGAGATTACACTCCTTTGGAGTGTGAGATTGCACAAGTGCAATCCATGTGTTTACTCGTTCCTAAACTCCAGCTTCTATTCCATCAGTTAAGGAATCCATTCACCATCTGGCGCATGGTACTGTGTTAAGGGAAGCGTCCTCGGTCAACGAAGCCTGCTGGCGTAGTTGACTCACTTGTGCCCTATTTCCATTTTAAAAAAGTGCAGGTTGAATCCCAGTCAGAAGCGACATTTCTGTTCCCTCAAAATCGGTTTGTACAAATGTGAACCTATACTCTAACTCTTAGTGCGGTGTGATCTTTTGTGTGTAATCACATCTTTAATACCATAAAAAAGGAATGCGGGTACTATCTCCAGGTATCGGCGGTATAAGCGACGAGGTTCTGCTATCAACCTGAACAACCACTCCATGCCTGCTTTTTGCATCCAGCTTGGGGCCTGTCGGAGTTCACCGATATGAAAATCGAATGCTGCTCCAACTGTAATTAGGAAATGAACATCTGTGTGTTCCGATAATCTCTTCGCAAATTTCTCCTGTTTCGGTGTGCTGATTCCAATCCAAACAACATCTGCCCCGGATTTATTGATCTCCTCTGCAATCATTTCATAATCATATTCATCAATCTTCTTGAAGGGCGGACAGTAAGTTCCCACGATGTTTTGATTCCCGAATTTTATACCGCAGGCTTTTTTGAGTTTTTCTGCAACCCCCTCTTTTCCGCCACATAGAAAATGCCCTACATCACTTTTCACTGATTTTTTCATGAATTTCGCAAAGAGATCCGGCCCATAACAGCGCTTCATATCTTTCGCTCCCTTTCCCCTGCCTACCCATACGCCGGGCATACCGTCCGGCAGATTTGAATAAAAACTGTTGAGGGTCTCCCTGAAAACTTCATTCTTTTTTGCATGAATGATACCATGTGCTCCCGTGGCACTGATACATCGGTTCTCTCTTGGCTGTTCATCCGAAATAATTTCGAGAGCATGATTCACAAATGTGTCCAGATCCCTGTTATACATCTGAATCCCAAGGATCTCTATGATATAATCATCTCTCATGTAACGGGATTAACTAAATTTTAAAAGCAAGCCGATGGCATAAAGCGGCGACAGAATCAAGGAATAAAGTGATTACGCATCCACAGTTTCTCGCTGCCGTATCTGATCCAAAATCCACTGGTATGTTTTTTCAACACCTTCACGGAGCGGCTTGGACGGAGCCCATCCCAATTTCTCATCAATCAATTGGTTATCTGAATTGCGGCCTTTTACCCCCTCCGGTCCTTCAATATTTTTTATGGACAGGTCTTTTCCTGAAATATCAATCACCATTTTGGTAAAATCCTGGATCGATATCATCTCATCCGAACCTATATTTACAGGCCCGGAAAAATCAGATTCCATCAATCGGCGGATACCTTCAACACATTCATCAACAATTAAGAATGAACGTGTTTGCTTGCCATCACCCCACACTTCAACAGATCCACCCTCTTCGGCTTCGGCTACTTTCCGACAGATAGCAGCGGGAGCTTTCTCGCGTCCTCCCTCCCAGGTTCCCTGTGGGCCAAAGATGTTGTGAAATCTTGCAATTTTCGCATCGATGTTGTGATTGCGACGATAGGTGAGATACAGCCGTTCACTAAATAATTTTTCCCAGCCGTATTCACTGTCCGGATCTGCAGGATATGCGCTGTCTTCCGAACACATCGGATTATCCGGATCCAATTGATTTCTTTCCGGGTAGATACAGGCCGAGGAGGAGTAAAAAGATTTTTCAATCCCTTTTTTCTTGATCTCTTCAATCACATGCAGATTACAGAGCGCGCTGTTGTGCATAATGTCGGAGTCGTTATCACCCGTAAACACAAACCCTGCCCCTCCCATATCGGCCGCTAACTGGTACACTTCATCCAGGTCAGAAGTAACAACTTTTTCAACGACATCTGCATCCCGGAGATCACCAATAATAAACTCATCGGCGTTCATATTTCCGAATTCATTCTCTTTGAGGTCTACACCTCTCACCCAATATCCTTCCTCTTTTAACCGATTGACAAGATGTCCTCCGATGAATCCTCCGGCTCCACAAACCAGTGCTTTTTTCTGTTTTCCCATAAAGTGTATTTGTTTTGATGATTCTATTCAATAAATGCAGACACTCTTTGGTGCGTCAAGTTTATTAAAAACTTGCAGATGATACTTATTGAATCTGTTATAATTCTGATAGGTCAAATTCTGAAAATTTTGAGTAAAATAAAATTCAGATTTGTCAGGTATTCTTGACAAACTCCCTATATATGGAAAGCAGCTTCTCGCGATTCACTTCCGGGGTATATTTTTCCTCGTATTCCCTCCGGGCGGCCAAACTCATACCCTTGTGTTCTTCATTCATCGATTCAAAATGTTCCAGCGTTTCAACCAGGCTTTGCTCTTTTCCGGCCTCAAAATGCAGGCCTGTTCTGTTATGATGAACAATCTCTCCCTGGCTGCCAATATTTGTTGAGATTACGGGCGTGGCTGCTGAGTACGCCTCAAGGATCGTCATCGGCATTCCCTCGTACCATTCTGAGGGAAATATCAACGCTTTGGCCTTCGAAAGGATTTCAAGCACCCGGGCCCTTTCCACGAAACCGAGCCACGAAATTTTAGTGTTCTCTTGCGATTTTTTTTGCAGCTCCTTTTTAAGCGGCCCTTCACCGAGAATAAACAGTTGAGGGGAGGTAGCACTTTTCCATGTATTCCACACGTTCACGAGGGTGCGAATCCCCTTCTCCTCACTGATTCGGCCAATAAACAGGTAGTAATCATCCTTCTGATCAATCATCTCAGATAGGTTTAGTCCGCGAAAAGCATCATCTACAAAATTGGGTTTTACTCTCATTTTCTCTCCCGGAATTCCGGCTTCCACAAACTTGGCCTTTGCGAACTCGGTCAGGCATATAAGGCAGTCAACTTTATTTGCCCATGTATCTCTTTTCCTGTGATATTCAATCATATGAGCGACTACAGCTGTCTGAAGCATAGAGTTTCTGTAGACGCCCTCCAATACACATGAGTAAGCACTTCCGTGAATAGTGCGTTCATCGATCTTTCCATCGTGCATCAAATACCCATTCGGGTAAATCAGCCTGTAATTATGCAGTGTCATCACGGATGGCACTCCCTCTTCCAGAGAGGCTTCGAAAATGGAAGGGCTCAACAGCGGGAAAAAATTGTGAACATGCATGATCTCTGCCCCTGTTTTCCGAATCTTCTCCCGAACCAACTCCCTGGACTTTCGATTATAATGAGTGGTAAAAATCAGCTTCAGCTTGTTGAAAAGAGTGTCGAGCTCCTTCGTGTTGTCTACAATCAACTGGTCAACTGTATGCTCTCTTTTAAGGAGATCATACTCCTGGTTCAGGACCGTCCACTCGCCACCCGTTATTTTATACCTGTTGTGAACCTGGAGGATATTCATGAGCCCGGAGTGGTTTTCCGAATGCGGACATATTTTTTTGAAAAATTACCCGCACGGCCAAAACTTAAAATCATACCGGTAGCAAGCCAAAAATGGAATGAATGATGAGGCCCTTCAAGGACTACATTAAAAAATGCCCAAACATACATGATGATTAAAAACGCCATTAAAAACAGGAATTTGGAGTAGGCATGGTCTCCGCCTTTTCTCTTAATATTCAGGAATTCGGGTATCTTTTTTAACGGTTTCAGAATTGCGTACATCAAAATTGGAAAGAGAAGTACGCCAAACCTTGCCAGCATATTCAGGTACGAATTATGCGGCTGAGCATTTCCCTCCAGGTCCCTGATTTGAAAATAAGTCATCTCTACAGTGCTGTAAAATATATTGTATTGCGAGAAGAAAAGAGGCCTCCCCACCCCAAATCCCAGGATATAGTGTTCGTAAAATTTATCTAAAACATGCTGCCACGAGAGAAATCGATAGTTAATATTTCCCTCTTCGAGAGAGGTTTTCGTTTCAAGAATTTGGAAAAGATTTACATCCACCACAGAGTTGTAGTAGAACAAGAAGGCAATCATAAGAGTCAAACTTATCATCCCGTATGTCACGATCTTGCGCCTGGTGAGATTACTGCCGATGGCAAACATCAATAGAATAGCCAGTGTAATTCCAACAAAAAGTGACCTGTGGAACATGGTGAATACAGCCGGGATCATCACCAGGGCAACCAGTTTGTACTTGAAGTCGATATATTTGAGCGGCAGGAAAATTGTAATCACAATTAGTGAGGGCACGATATAACCTACGCCAAATCGGAATCCTTCAAAGGAGAGGCTGCGCATTCCGGCGAGAATCAAAACCGCTTCATAGAAATAAGACACCGCTTTCAGAACAATAAAGAGTTTCAACAATACAAAGAAGAGGTCGTAATGCTTTTCACTTCTGAATACGTGATAAACGATGGGCACCCAAATGGCGTAAACCAGCATGAAGGAATCGCGGATAGCATCCAACTGGTTTGCAGGGAAGTAGAGAAAAGCAAAAGCCAGGCCAATCAACACCACCAGGTAATAGACAAAAAGCGTTTTCCTGATTTTTAACAGATCCCTTGCATAGGATACTGCGAGCGCAAAAATGACAATCTCCGTGATAAAGAGCGGTTCAAATCCCACATACGCAAAATCGCGCTCGCCAAACATCATGTGGAACATGTAGATAAAGAAGAGATACTCCCGCCACTCGAGCTCGGAAATTGCATGGTCTATCTTCTCATATTTCAGGAGTGCAAATCCCAACACCAACATGATGGCGGACAATACCATATCCTCATACAAGAAAAACGGCAGTAAAAACAGCCACTCTTTAACCTGCTTGTGTGTTATTTTCATCATCGGTTGAAAACCTGCTCTAATATTTGGGAGGTCTCTTCGGCCACAATGCTCCAAGTGCGGGGATTCTGAATCTCAAAAGTACCTCCTTCGTACTGATCGATCCATCTTATAATATCCTCGTTTTTTTTGGCAGACCGAAAATTAGGATATGATTTTTGAACCTCAGTTCCTTCTGTGTTGGTGATGGTTAATAATCCGTTGTTCAAATACTCATATATTTTCAGCGAACTGTTATAAAATCCCCAGCGCGACCACGGGTAATCCCTGTAAAGTGCCAAACCAATATCGGAATTGGAAATGATATATTTCACCTCCTCCCGATGTAAATTCTTAAAAACAAACAGGTTTTCTTTTGTTTCAGGCAAAGTATTTATTTGAGGATCCTCTTTGATGATTAAAATTACAGCAGATTTCTTTCGCTGCGATTTTGCAATCTCCTCCATTTTTTCGAGGTCCTGCATGTTATTTGCCGAACCGGACCACACCACAATTTTGGAATAATCTTCCTGGATCTCTTTGATATTCTCTACGACTTCCCTGCTTACTGCATCCGTATCTCCATCAAATAATTCTCCACCATTTTCAATAATGTGCACATTTTTGAGTGAAAGGGCTTCTTCACAATAATTTTTTAACGGCTCACTTACTGTGATGATCGCATCCGCCCTTTGGAGAATCTTTGACATGATCTTGTCTGCGAATCCAATATATCTTTGACCGCGGCCAAAAAGGTGCAGTTCATCTGATGGGTTATTCAGTTCCACAACAAATTTTTTACGCATCAACAGTGCCAGGATGGAAACAAAATTCCTTAAATAGAGAAAATAATCCATGCGGATATAGACCAGGTCGCAATTACCCATGATCCAAAACAAACCGCTTACCGGGTTCTTAAGACGGTGTGTATATGGATCGGGTGCGCCGTTAATTTTAAATAGTTCGTGCCCTTGTTGGTAGAGCTCTTTTGCAAGATTGAACCCGTGAACTGATGCTCCGCCCGTAACGGGATAAAAGGTGTAATAAATATATCCAATCTTCATAAAGATCTATTCAAACCTTATTTTCAGGAGGTACGTCAATCTGTTTGCTCAAATTTGAAAGTCCCCGGATGCGGCCGAAACCCATCATTATTTTGTTAAGCCATGCAACCCACCATACATTCGCCAGTGAATAGGGATGTTGAATTTTTTGCAACTTTTGCCGTAACTCATGCACTTTTGGTGGTGCAAATGTACGAAATGTCTGTCCAAGAATATAAAAGAGGGATCTCCCCTGCTGCTGAAATATCACGGGGTGGAGTACACCCACTCTCCAGGATTTTTTGAGAAGAGATTTAAGCCCCCTGGGTTGGCAGTAAACAACAGATTTTTCAGCAAAAACGATTTTATGACCTGCATTAACAGCTTTTGCCGTCCACCAAATATCCATTCCGGATCGAAATATATCCGGGAATGTTCCGATTTCATCCAGCAACTCCTTTTTAAAAAACAGGTTTCCTGCAGCTGAACGCTTCTGTTCAATCACAAAAAATTGATTATTGTTGTATGTAACGGCATCACAGATTTGGGACGCGCTTGCTTTCTCCCCAAGCTCAAATGAGATCTGACCACCCGCAAGGTCTGCGTTTTTGGCTTCAATTGCGGCCACTCCTTCCTCAATCCAATGTTTGTCGGGAATTTTGTTTGCATCCGTAAGTGCTATCATTGAGCCTGTTGCATGATCAAATCCAATGTTACGGGCTGCATACGGACTTTTCCTGTTAAGTTCAGTGACGAGCTTTACATCAAATGATTTTGCAACTTTAACTGAATCGTCTGATGAACCGTTATCTACTACTATTATTTCTATTAACTCCTGCGGATACGTTTGTTCAGACAGGGAAGTAAGCACCCGTTTAAGAAGGCCGGCTGCATTCAGAACTGGAATAATAACGGAAACTTTTCTTTTCAAAATTGGGGATTTGACTGTTTAGTCGCCAAAGTTACTATTCATTTCTATAATAGTGAAGAATTGACGGGCAATCTAATTTTGAACACGAATCATTTCTCTATTGGTTGAGAACCCAAGCTTCTGTAAAGACTCACTGACACGCATTTTTTCTTTAGAAAATGAAAGTTATTCAATCCCAAAAAAACAGAACGAGACAACGAGTTAGAAACGAAATAACGTGAATTCAACATTAGAATCGTGAATCTATCGCTCCGCTCCTTCTCGCCCTTGACAGGTCGATGTGTAAGGAGGGGAATTTTTAAACGCCTTTTCATTCATTTTATCTCGAACTCAGGTTAAATAAAAAAACCTCAGCGTGATATACATTTATTGAAAATTGACATTTTGAACCTGCCTTCTCGGCAGACAGGCAGATCAGGTGAAGAATAAAAGATTGCACTTGGGCAATCTCATCCCGTGGGATGATTGATATTGTTAGACAGGTATTTGAAAGTACTCAATAATGAGATGCCTGCCAATAAGAGATCCCTCACTTCCTTCGAGATGACAGGTGCGAGTGTATGATCCGCGGCGTTTCAGATTCATCAGTAGAATCCTGTTTTGTCTTACGCCGCTTTTACTGTAAGAGGATGAGACGGCGTAGTGAGAAGTGTGAATCCTGCAAGAGGTGTTATACGCCGTCGATGAATTCCCGCCCCGCCTGTCATTCAGAGCGAAACCGACTGACAGGGAGGTAAAGCGAAGAATCTCGTTGAAACGAGCACTCAATGCTATTGTGAACCAGGCCTTAGACGATTCATTGGATGAGAGAGGTTACTGATTGCGCAGGTGCAAATACAAACCCCGGAGGAAACAGTTGGTTCAAAGTTTAAGGTTTCAGGTTGTGTCAAAAAACCTTAAACATTGAACCTTGAACCAGAAACCCTAAGCCCGGTGGGGTAATTGGTATTGTAACCCCGGGTGGAGGCCGCATGAAGAGCGGAGCTCTGAAGAGAGGCCGCAACCCGGGGATAGGAACTTACTCTAATCCATATACCCCGAGGCGGGGAATATTGAAAAGGCTTGATTGAATTCGAGGGCTTGGTAGTCGTAAATATGTTTTGCCTTTTAGAGGAATCTTTGT
>NZ_JAKLWS010000051.1 GCF_022012475.1 Rhodohalobacter sulfatireducens | reverse complement strand
AGCAGGGGTTGAATTTTGAAAATTACGCCAAATCTGACCATACATTCGAAAAACAAAGATTCTTTCCAACTTTAGAAACGTTTTGGACAGCTATGAAAACAAATATTTCAGATACTCTTTTAGAGCATATTTAGAGCTTTTTTCCCTTCATTTTAAAAAAAGTCCAAATATTTAAACAAAAAGTACAAGACTTATTCCTGCACGTATGCCATATTCAACTTAACAAATTTGGACGAAGCTGAAAATCCATTCAAAGAGTAGGCAAATCAAAAAATAGACGGTGTTATGAACACGACCAAGATTGGCAAATGGGCAATACAACTTTTGGCATGTACGATTATTCTCATGGGAATGAATACAAATATGCAGGCTCAAGACGATTCAGAAAATGAACCGATGCTGCTGAGTATTTCAGAGTTCACGATAAAAACAGGACATAATTTGGCATTCCAGGAAGGTGTAAAAACATGGAAATCCTGTTACCTGGAAAACGACGGTAAATGGACATGGAATATGTGGTATCGAATGAATGGTGAAGGCACGGTTTATTACTTGACATCATACTCTGCAAGCTGGACAGATTTCGCAGCTGAAGATCCGGCCGGTCAGGCTTGTTACAGGCAAGCAGCTGAATTAATCATGCCGGCAGTAGAAAAGGTTGAAGATCATTTCTCCTGGACAAAACCAGAATGGAGTTTAACACCGGGAGATTCACAAAATACCGTTGTTGAAGTTGCTTACTTCCGTGTAAAAGACCGGATGATATTTAATTCATTGGTCACTGATGTTATGGAGATTATTGAAGAATCTCAGGGTAGTAAACGATCGATGTGGTACGAGTCACAAGGCGGTGGGCCAGACGGATTTCATTATATGAACGTATTTCCATATGAAAATATGGAAGCATTGGATGAGCCTGTTGAAAGTGCCTGGAGCATCATAGCAGAAGCTGAAGGTGAGGATACTCGGGATGAGTATTATGAAGATTATAAAAATTCAGTTGAAAATTCCTGGATGTACATTTTTAGACTCAATGAAGAGATGAGTCACTCTGAAGGGGACGAATAAAGAGCAGTAAAAAAATCAAGAGGTATAAAGCCCCGCTTTGTTTTGGTTAGCGGGGCTTTTTTATTTCCGATTTACACGGACTAAGTCGTTATGAATTCAAAAAACTTATTTGCCCACCCCGTAACCTTTTTCTTCCTTGTAGTACCTTCGGGAATCAGTACCGGTTTTATAACAGTTACCCTTCCTTACATTCTTACTCAAAATGGATTCTCTGTTGGTGAAGCGGCTACTATTACTGCTGTCGCACTGTCATCAAACTTATGGCGATTTCTTTGGGCTCCCATTGTGGATCTTACACTTTCACTACATAAGTGGTACCTGATTGGTGTATCACTCACCGCTCTCTCTTTGTTTTCAATCTACCTTATACCCTTTGATACTGAATTTAAGTTGCTCTTAACCTTTGTTGTTTTCATATCCCAGGTTGCCGCCTCATTTGCTAATGCCCCGGTTGGTGGATTCATGGCTAAAACAGTGAGAGAGGAGCAAAAAGGACGAGCTGCCGGCTGGTATCAAGCCGGAAATCTTGGAGGCACCGGCTTTGGAGGCGGAGCAGGTATATGGCTGGCATCACATTTTTCATCAAATATTTCGCTTTTAGTACTTTCAGTATCCATGTTATTTTGTGCGTTTACATTATCCTATTTACCACAAGTTGTAGCCCAAAAAACAGAATTAAAAAAACGGTTCACATTGATCTTTGTTGACCTAAAAGCTCTGTTCAGAAATAAATTGGCTATCTATAGTATAGCCTTGTTTATCACTCCCGTTGGGGTTGGAGCGGCTTCCGGACTTTGGTCATCCGTTGCATTTAATTGGGAGGTAAATGCTGATAATATCGCATTAATCGTCGGTGTTTTCAGCGCATTTGCCAGTGTTATTGGTTGTATTATTGGAGGTTGGATTGCAGACCGTTTTGGAAGATGGACTGCCTATTTTGGTGCGGGTTGCTTTATGGCTCTTATCTCATTTATCATGTACCTTGCTCCAAATTCACCGATTGTTTTTAATATCTCGGTTCTGGTTTATGCGGTTTCAATAGGTGTGGCATATGCAGCTTTTTCTGCTGTTGTTCTTCATGCAATCGGAAAGGGAATGGCTGCCACGAAATATGCCCTTCTTTCCTCCTTTGGAAATATCTCACCCGTTTATATGACGGCTTTGAATGGCTGGGTTTATGACGGATATGGAATTAAAACAATGCTTTTAGCTGAAACTGTTTTAGGAATCGCTTTTGTGATCATTTTTATCGGTATTCTAAAAAATGTTGATTTACGATCACCGGTTTCAAGTCCACAGGTTTCAATAGTGAATAAATAATATCAATCCCATAAAAAGCTATGACACAATGCGAATAATTATTTTGAAGTAAATGTCGAAATGATTGAAGACTATAGAGCAGCTAAATTCTAAATAATTCTAAAACTAACCATGTCCTATAATCAACCTATAAATAATGATTCTGTCTTCCATAAAGAAGAGGGACTGAACCGCACTATCGGTGTCTGGGGCCTAAGTGCCAATATGGTTAATATTGTTGTAGGGGCGGGAATATTTGTACTGCCTGCCATAGTTGCTGCAGGATTAGGTTCAGCCAGCATCATAGCCTATCTATTCTGTGGGATATTAATTGCGTTGATTATGCTTTGTTTCGCCGAAGTGGGTAGTGAAGTAACAGACTCAGGCGGACCCTATACGTATATTGAATCAGCTTTTGGCCCGTATGCAGGTTTTCTCACAGCTATTCTTTTTCTTATCGCAGCATTTAGTGCTGATGCCGCCGTAGCCAATGCCGTAGCTGATATTCTCTCCGGATGGATTCCGGGATTACAAAATGATTGGTTAAGGGCACTTTTCTTTTTCGTGGTTTTCAGCTCACTTGCCTGGATCAATATCCGGGGTGTAAAACAGGGGATTGGACTCGTTGCCGTAATAACTGTTGCTAAATTGGCCCCCCTCCTTGTATTAGTTTTGATAGGTTGGACGGATGTCAGCATTGCAAACCTGAAGTGGCAATCAATACCGGAAATTAAAAATGTTGGAGAGATGTCGTTGATTCTCTTTTTTGCTTTCATGGGAGCCGAAAGTGGACTCTCTGTGGGTGGTGAAATCAAACAACCTCAAAAAACAGTCCCAAAAGCAATCTTCATTGCGGTTTCAGGGGTGTTGGTATTATATATCCTTCTGCAAACGGTTTCTCAGGGAATTTTAGGAGATTCATTAGCATCATTTCAAGAAAACCCGTTGGCGGAAGTAGGCAACCAACTATTTGGCCCGATTGGATTAACCCTCATTTCGATTGGTGCCGCTGTGTCTATGTTCGGCAATCTGAGCAGTGAAATGTTAAGTATACCGCGGGTCATTTTTGGTGCCGTTCGGGATGATGTCCTCCCAATCCCGTTTTTAAAACGGATCCATTCTGTATTTGCAACACCTTACCTGTCCATAATTGTTTATGCATTTATCGCATTTATCCTTGCCAGCCTTGGAGGTTTTGAAACTCTTGCCGTTGTATCCAGTGCATCTATTTTACTTGTTTATTTTGGTGTATCACTTGCGGTGATAAAACTACGCAAGAAAGCTCCTCCCAGTCTTGAATCGTTCAGAATACCCGGTGGGTACACCGTACCAATATTAGCTTCTATAATTATTGTTTGGTTTCTATCTAACTTAAATGGGCTGGAGCGCAATTCCATGCTGATATTAATTGCTGTACTTACTGTAATCTACTTTGGAATTCGCTGGATACGAGATAGATATGCTACCTCCAGTTAAATAAATTCAATCTCCTATTATTTTAAATCAAAAATGTGTTAATTACTTCCAGCGCGGGGCAGGCATTGTGAAAGATGGGAGCTTACAGAACGCTTTTAATAGTCTCCGAAGGTTTTGGGTACGCTTACCGAATTAAACGTTGATTCAACAGTAGAAAATTGGCCATACGTTAGAACTGTTGAATCAATCCATTTTATAAATCACATAAATAAAGGGGACAAATGGGACAACAAAAAAGCAGCGGAAGAAGAAAATTTATAATAGGATTAGGAGCAATGGGTATCGGTGGATTGGGAGCATGGTTTATGCGACGGCCTCTGGTAAATCGTTTTTTATTTACAGGTGAATTTGATCCCGAACTTCTTACAAGTTCACCCACAATTGATGATGATATTTGTGTGATGACTTCCAGCCAGCAGGAAGGGCCTTTCTACTATCCATCACCGGAACGCGCAAATGTTACGGAAGATCGGGAAGGACAACCGTTAAAATTACGGCTTCAAGTTATGAGATACCCGAATTGTACGCCCGTTGAAAACGCATTGGTTGATATTTGGCATTGCGATGCT
This sequence comes from Rhodohalobacter sulfatireducens, assembly GCF_022012475.1. Lineage (GTDB taxonomy): Bacteria > Bacteroidota > Rhodothermia > Balneolales > Balneolaceae > Rhodohalobacter > Rhodohalobacter sulfatireducens. The sequence goes on along the minus strand of NZ_JAKLWS010000051.1, from coordinate 14,307 downwards.
GAAGGGGTTTACAGCGGTTACCCGGAAGAGGTGAGCCGCGATGTATGGGAAACATTTGTATTAGTCGCTACAAAAGGAACCTTTGTAGATGGACAGCCACACGTTGAACCTGTAAATGACTCTCGGTTTTTGAGAGGTATGCAAAGAACGGATTCAGACGGATGGGTGACCTTCAATACAATTGTTCCCGGCTGGTATTCAGGTCGTGTACCGCATATTCATGCCAGAATTGTGGTGAGTCCCCAGGAGCAGTTAACAACCCAATTCTACTTCCGTGAAGAGGTTTTAAACGAGATCTATACAACCCTTCCTCCTTACAAGAGTCATGGAGTATCACCTATGAGTTTTGATACCGATATCGTGCTTTCTCAAGGAGATGCCAATGGCCTTCTTCTTGAAATAGATACAGAATCATCCGGCAATGGCATGTTTACATCCGTGGGAAGAATTGGAATTGAGCAATCGGCCTGATCATTAGTGTGATAAACCGATTCATCAGAATATTGGATTAACACGGAGTCAAGAGCAGTCCAAATCAGCGAAATCCCACAATTCCGCGGTTCATACGCTTACACAACTAATTTTAAGAAAAACTCCGCCCTACCCTCTTTGCTTTGCCGATGCAGCAAGAGCAGCACCAATAATTCCGGCATGATTGCGACTTTCCGCGGGTACCACTTCTGTATCAAGGTCAAGGTAAGGTTTGAATTTTTTGAATTTTTTACTGACTCCGCCTCCGACTATGATAATATCGGGCCAAAACAAAAACTGAATTAACTGAAGATATTCATTGACCCGACCACCCCACTCTTCCCAGCTTAAATCTTTATTCTTTCTGATTGAATTCGCTGCATAATCCTCAGCAACACCGCTATGCATCGGAATATGGCCCAATTCTGTATTGGGCACCAATTGCTGATTGTGAAAAACGGCTGTTCCAATTCCGGTTCCAAATGCAGCCATAAAAATGGTACCGTATCGGTTTTGTCCTGCTCCGAACTCCGCCTCGGCAAACCCTGCGGCATCCACATCATTGACAAGATGAGTGGGGCAACCCGTCTCATTTTCAATTTGAGCTGATGCATTCACCCCAATCCACGAATTATCAATATTTGATGCGGTTTTAACAATTTCATCTTTAACTGCAGCCGGGAAACCACAACCTACCGGTCCATGCCAATCGAAATATCTTATAATAGCCTCAATCGTTTCAATCACGGCCTGTGGAGTTGCAGGCTTTGGGGTAGGAATGCGATATCGATCTGTGACGAGTTCACCTGCTTTGATATCTACAATTGCTCCTTTAATTCCTGAACCACCGACGTCTATTCCTAATATTTCCATGATTTATTGTAGTGAAGAGTTTTTGAATAAGAAGTTTACATCATCTCTTTGTTCTCAAACATTTTCAAAAAAACAAGGTCAACATCAACCTTTACACCCTGACTATATTAATCTCAAACTTGCAGATATATTTAAAAAGTAAAATGGTTCGTATTTCTGATTGGATAACAGAATTTGTTTTATGATCTACACCAAATAGTCTTTTAAATCATAAAAAATCGCATACATTGAAGTGTCCAAGTTTAAAATACCAGAGTTTTAAAACTTCTCTCTACCTGTAAAAATTAGCCTTCAATATTCCTGATAACTCAAATATGAAATGCAGTAAGAACATCGATCACTCAACTTTATGTAGATATCTGTGTTTCGCCGAAGCAGCGAGTGCCGCACCGATAATACCCGCATGATTTCGGCTTTCGGCAGCAACCACTTTTGAATCCACATCAATGTAGGGTTTAAATTCGTGGAAACTTTTACTGACTCCACCGCCAACGATGATAATATCGGGCCAAAAAAGATCAACAATTAGTTGTAGATATTCATTAACACGCCCGCCCCATTCTTCCCAGCTCAAATTATTTTTTTCGCGGATAGAATTTGCAGCATAATCTTCAGCATCCATGCCGTGCAGTGGAATATGTCCTAATTCTGTATTGGGAACCAACTGTTGATTATGAAAAACCGCAGTTCCAATTCCGGTTCCAAAAGCAGCCATAAATATGGTTCCGTTGATATTCCTACCGGCTCCAAATTCTACTTCTGCATATCCGGCAGCATCTGCATCATTTACGAGATGGGTTGGACAGCCTGTTTCTTTTTCAATTTGAGCCGAAGCATTCACTCCGATCCATGAATTATCAATTTTAGAAGCTGTTTTAACAATTTCATCTTTTACTGCTGCCGGAAATCCACAACCTACAGGCCCGTGCCAGTCAAAATGACTAATAACAGCTTCTATGGTTTCAATTACAGCAGGTTGTGTGGCCGGCTTTGGTGTAAGCAAACGATACCTTTCGGTGACAAGTTCACCTGTTCTAACATCAACAATTGCCCCCTTTATACCTGTACCACCAACATCAATTCCTAAAAATTCCATGGACAATTATAGTAAAGAAGTGAGAGAATTAGAAATATGAATTACGAGTTTTATATCTACCATTTAACAGCTTAAAAAAATCTATTAAGTATAAATCTCAGAAGTAGTAACAATAATAAATTTGTCTGATTATAAACAGGCTTGTTTACCTGAAACCATGAAAAGTTCCGGTAGTGAACCGGTATACAATAAAATTTCTGTGAAACCTTTCTAAGAGCGCATCTGGAGCAGATGATTTAATAAATAATATTCGCCGGGAAAGAAACCTTTGTCGAAGGTTAAAAGGCAAGAATAATTTTTTTACCGTATGCAAACTCGAATTTATGGAATAAGTAAGTTTTTCAAGCCTGTCAATTTCTATTCTGTATCTTTAACCTGCGCATTTACAAGTTTAGCTGTAGATTCCCGGACAATTAATTTTGGCTCCATGATAACTACTTCTGGTTCTCTTGATGGATTCTCTACTCGCTGAAAAAACAGTTCTGCCGCTTTCTGTCCCATTTCATAGGCAGGTTGTTTAATAGTTGTAAGCGGAGGAGAGATAGCTTTCGCCCAGGGCAGATCATCAAAACCAACAATAGATATATCATCAGGAATTTGCATTCCATGCTTGTTAACAGATTCAAGAACTCCCAGTGTCATTAAGTTATTGGTTGCAAAAATTGCCGAGGGTGGGGAGTCTAAACTAAGAAGTTCATCGGTTAACTCTCTTGCTGTTTCAGAACTTCTGGGATCGCCTTCCTTAATTAAGCGTTTGTCAATTTCAATTCCATTTTCTTTCAGGGCTCTCTCGTATCCTTTTTGTCGTTCATCAAATGAAGAAAATTGAAGAGAACTTGTAAGAATAGCGATCTTTTTGTGCCCTTGCTCAATGAGATGACTCACAGCATCATACCCACCTTTTTCATTGCCAATTACAACAGTATCCACCTTCTTGCGCATCAGCTTCCTGTCAACACATACAATAGGAATACCGAGTTCAATAATACTTTCAATCTCTTCGCCAAATTGGTGAATAGGCGGAAGTATGATTCCATCAACAGATTCTGATTTTAGGACCTCAAGGTAAAATCGCTCTTTATTGGGGTTCTCATCCGAATTACATAAAATTACTGCATAATCGTGCCCATAAGTTACATCTTCAATTCCCCTTACAATATTTGAGTAGAATTGATTTTGGATATCCGGAATAATTAATCCTAAAAGTTTTGACTGGCCGCTAGATGCACGTAAACGCTGTGCAACACGATTCGGCTGATAGTCCAATTGGATCATGGCTTTTTGTACTCGCTCTCTGGTCTCTCCATTTACCTTTGATGATCCATTTATAACTCTTGAAACTGTTGTTATTGAGACTCCAGCCTTTTTTGCCACCTCTTTTAAGGTTGCCATAGAATATTATTTGATTGATAAAATTAAATGTAAACGTTTTCTAAACTTTTTTAACGGAATTTCCAATCCGGTAAAAGTAAATTGATTGCCCACAATGATTTGAAAGTTAACGTCCTAATATAGAGAAATTCAGAATGAATTTTACTTGTTTTTATGAAAACGTTTTCAAATATTCAGAAGAGTTCTTATTTCACCAATTAAGTAATCTAAATCGGTACCATACATGTCGCAAAATTCTATTGAACTGAGAAATTATACAAATGGAAACTGGACTGATTCAAAAAGTGGAGAGTGGCTCGATGTCATAAACCCTGCAACGACTCAAAAAATTTCAAACGTTCCTCTTTCTTCTGCCGATGTAGTGAATAAAATTGTTCATAACGCTTCTGCTGCTTTTAAAGATTGGAGAGAAACACCTGTAACTGAAAGGATACAGTACTTATTCAAGCTTAAAAATCTACTTGAAGAAAATATTGAAAATATTGCCCGCACCATCACAATGGAAAGTGGTAAAACGATACATGAATCAAGAGGTGAACTTAGAAGAGCCATTGAAAATGTTGAAGTAGCTTGTGGTGCCCCCACCCTCTTGCAAGGATATAACAACGAAGATATCGCGAATGGAATTGACGAGATGATGATTCGTCAGCCAATTGGCGTAGCAGCGATCATATGCCCGTTTAATTTTCCTGCTATGATTCCATTTTGGTTCATGCCTTATGCAATTGCCGCTGGAAATTCATGTATTGTAAAACCATCCGAGCGAGTTCCGAATACTATGAACCTAATCTTTGAATTGATTGATGAACTAGATCTACCTGATGGAGTGATTAATATGGTTCACGGAGATCATCATGTGGCGAGCAATCTCATTGAACACCCCGATGTGGCATCTATTAGTTTTGTAGGCTCTACCGCGGTTGCTAAAAAGGTATATGAGAAAGCAGCTCAACATGGTAAACGCGTTCAAGCTTCGGGTGGTGCAAAAAATCCACTTATTATTCTGCCAGATGCAGACCCGGAGATGACAACAAAAATTGTATCCGATAGTGCATTTGGTTGTGCAGGCCAACGGTGTCTTGCAGCCTCCCTTGCAGTAACTGTCGGTGATGCAAAAGAGAAGTTCAGGGATCTTCTAAGTGATCGGGCAAAATCTTTAAATGTGGGATACGGTTTAAATGAAGAGACTCAGATGGGACCGGTTATTTCTGCCCAAAGCCGTTCAAGAATTGAAAAACTTCTTGCAGATCAACTTACAGGTGATATTGATGTCTTGGTCGATGGCAGAAAACCAAAGGGTGCAGATCTGGAAAAAGGCTATTTCATCAAACCAACGATATTGGATAACCTGCCTGCAAATCATCCATTAGCAACAACTGAAATCTTTGGCCCTGTATTATCTTTGATGCATGTCGATACTGTTGAAGATGCTATAGAGCTTGTTAATTCCGGTGCTTATGGAAATATGGCATGTCTTTTTACATCAAGCGGGGCATCTGCACGAAAATTTCGATACGATGCAGAAGCCGGAAATATTGGAATCAACATTGGAGTAGCTGCCCCAATGGCATTTTTCCCATTCAGTGGCTGGAAAGACAGCTTCTTTGGAGACCTACACGGACAGGGACGAAATGCCTTTGAATTCTTCACGAGACAAAAAGTGGTTGTTGAGAGATGGCCAAGCCACTGGAGCCGAAAATTTTAACCTTATTTCTATATTCTAAAAACAATGAAAGTAGCTAATGCACCATGCTCCTGGGGAGTACTCGAATTTGGTTTGGAGGGAAAAACCGCTGGATATCAAACGGTATTAACGGAGATGGAAGAAACCGGGTATGTGGGTACTGAACTGGGTGACTGGGGATTCATGCCAACAGACCCGGACTTACTAAAAGAGACACTTTCATCTAAAAATTTAGATCTCGTTGGTGCTTTTGTTCCTGTTAACTTCATCGATCCCGTTGAACATGAAAAAGGGGCCAGAGAAGCCTTGCAGATAGCAGCTCTCTTGAGTGCCATAAATCCTGATGAAGCAAGAATTGTTCTTGCTGATGACAACGGAAAAAACACGATTCGAAAAAATATGGCCGGTCGGATTCAACCCGAACATGGACTAAAAGCATCTGAATGGGATACATTTTCTACAGGAGTGAATTTTGTTGCAAAACGAATATTAGAGGAAACAGGTGTGAAATCTGTATTCCATCATCATTGTGCAGGTTTTGTTGAAACACCGGATGAAATTGAGATACTTATGAATCAAACAGATCCGGGTTTGATTGGCTTGTGTTTTGATACCGGACATTATGCATTTGGCGGAGGAGATCCGATCAGTGGTTTAGCCAAATTCTCCGATCGAATTAGCCACGTTCATTTTAAAGATTGGGATCGTTCCGTATATGATAAATCGGTAGAAAATGAATGGGATTATTTTGAATCGGTTGGAAACGGTATTTTCTGTGAGCTGGGTAAGGGATCCATTGATTTCCAGGCAATTTTGAATGAATTGAGAAACCAAAACTATGATGAATGGATCGTTGTTGAACAAGATATTTTACCGGGAATGGGAAGCCCAAAAGAGAGTGCACAACGAAATCGCGAGTTTTTAAAATCGATTGGTATTTAGAATACTTGTAATGTAGCAAGCCGCGAATTTATAGATTTCTGACAGGTAAAATTCGGGATCTTTAAAACCCGATATTCAGACCGTTCAGATCACAACTTTGAATTGATAGTGGGCACCCCTCTTTTCCCCTTTACCAATTGAAACTTCTTATTTCGTTCTGAATAGATTAAACGAAATAATTCGATGCTGACGATAATAGATCTGGAACAACCTGTTTACCCTCCTACTATCAACCCGTTCTGTTCTTACAGTTACTTCTCTTAAAACGAATCAGTGCATTAGTACGGGAGAGTCAAAAAATCTAACTCTTAAGATTTACCTAATGTTATCAAATGAAGGTAGAGTTGCAGATCAGACATAACTGACTGATAGTTGATAACTGTCTTATTCAGGTCAAGTTATTCGATTGACTTTTTATTCCCTTTTTAATCAGACAAAAAAAGAGGCTGTCTCAAATTACTGAGACAGCCTCTAACAAGGTTTAAGCAGTTATATTATTAATAACCGGGATTCTGAACCAGGTAACCTTCCTCATTCGATGCACCATCAATAGCGCTTTGTGGAATTGGGAACAATCGCCTGTTGACATCACTGTTAGACTTTTCAGTCCAGGAATCTTCATACTTGCCAAATCGAATTTGGTTCGTTCTTCTAAGTCCTTCCCAGTAAAGTTCAAAGCCTAACTCACGATATAAAATATCGAGGTCGATGGATGATAAAGATGGTGGTACTTGATCAAGCCTTGCATTTCTTGCAGCTCTGAGTGTGTTTAAATCTTCTAAAGCACCGGCTGTATCACCATTTCTAAATTTCGCTTCTGCCCTCATCAGGAAAACTTCCCCTAATCGAAGCAGAACAATATCCACACTGCTGAAGTTGTTACAATCATCAGATGTGCGGCTACATTGATATTTTGAGAAGCGGTAACCCGTGTTATGCAAACGTCCTTCGTTTGTAAAATCTACGTTCAATGTGTGATTCACATATTGAGTATTTCCCTGACCTCTGGTTCTTTCGTTTATGACCGGGTAAATTCTAACTCCTCCGTCATCGCATGTAAGGAAGTTCCCGCCATCTCCTTTTCTTGGCCCCCAGATAATATCCCGAAGAAATCCCTTATCTACCTCAAACTCGGTAGCTGCAACGCAAAAGTAGTGTTCTTCATCATTTGCTGGAGAAACTCCGGTCAGATCCCTTAAATTTTCGGGTACAACTGTCTCTTCCTTATAAAACCGGGCATCCGCCTCTGCCCCCTCTACACTGCCATATGCATCGACCCAGGTTTGAATGTAATCCGGAGTTGCTGCTGGACCATCAGTACCATCCGCTCCGGGCCACTCAGGTCTTGGGTATAAGTCACCGGCAAGCGACCAGTAAGCCCAGCGATTATGCTCATTATTTAAAACACCTCGTTGATCGACAGCAAATATCACTTCTGGATTACTGTTATTTGAATCTTTAAAGATGTCAAAAAATTCAGGTGAGAGAGAATATCGTCCTGAATTTATAATATTATTGCTGTACTCAATTACCTTATTCATGTCCTCTGAGGTAAAATTTGGAGTACCATATGGGTCTCTGTATACAGCCGCATTAAGGTTTAACCTAGCCATCATGCCCCACACTGCTCCTTGCGAAAACCTGCCCGGGCCTCTGTCTGTATTGATTACATCAACCACAGATTCCAGTTCACTCTGAATATAATCGATGGCTTCTTGTCCCCTTAAAAGACTTGATGTTTCATCAGATGTCTCTTTTTCAAAAACCAGTCCCCAGCTGTCTAATGCCAACATATTCAAATAGGCACGCAGTGCGATCATCTCATACAGAGCTTCTGTGGCTTCAGAGTTCCCATTCTGAGATAGTGGCCGTAATACCTCAATGGCCGCCACTGTCCTCGAAATATTTCTGGTAACTTCATTCCATCCACTGGTTACAAGATCATTACTGGGCGTCATCAGATGCTGGTGTACGGCAATAAATTTACCACCATCAAACCAGTCAGTACCTCCGCGATAGGGAAGAATAGCTTCATCTGAAGCGATCTGCTGCAAACCAAAGTAGTTGGTATGTCTCCAGGTCCAGGCGAGCTGTCCATAAGCCGGAGCTATTGCTCCACTAATTTCTTCGGCTTGACCCGCTCCCGTAAGTGATTCGTCAAGAACTTTTTCATCCAGGACGTCACATCCCGAAATAGTTACGATAAGTACACCTATAAATAATGTGATTAATCGATTTTTCATTTTTAAATGAATTTAAATTTTAGAAAGAAATTTTGTTTGTCTTGTCTGAGTGTTGATTCATGTGATAAAAAATAGACCATATTTAGAAACAACAATTCAGAGTTTTAGAATGTAAGATTCAGGCCCAACAGAAACGTTCTCGGAAACGGGTACGTAAAACGGTCGATTCCGAAGGTCTGTATACCATCGATGGTAGTTCCCGTATTTACTTCAGGATCGTAACCTGAGTAATCCGTAATGGTGAACAGATTTTGTCCCGTTAACGTCAGTTGCAAATCACTAATTGCTCCCTCAAGACCAACTAACTCAGGTCTCAGGTTGTAGGAAACTGTTGCATTGTTCAAACGTAAGTAATCACCTTTCTCGAGATATCGGGTAGAAACTGTGTTTGAGTTGGTATTAGCTTCATCAAGGAATTCTGTGGCAAAATCAGTAGTATTGAAGCTTGATGCCAGGTTACCCTTGTTGAAGATCGACATTCTTGTGTGGTTATAGATCTTATGTCCGGAAGCACCGTTAAAGTTTAATGCCAATCCAAAATCTTTATAGTTTGCATTCAGTTGAATTCCATAAAGTAAGTTTGGAAGTGCACTTCCTACAACACGGCGATCATCCTCAAGTACTGCTCCGTCATTATTCGTATCCACAAACTGGTTCAGTCCATCGGGGCCAATTCCATCAAATTCCAACATGTAGAATGCACCGATAGGTTCACCGTTAATGTAACCATTAATAGTAGCTCCGGTCTGACCTGCACCCTGAGCTGCACCTGTGGTCAATACGGAATAAGGTGAATTCACTACTTCATTATTAATGGTGGAGATATTTCCCCCGATACTATACTGGAAGTCTCTTGAAGAAGAACCTCCTCTAAATTCAAGGCCTAACTCAACACCAGAGTTTTGAATTTCCATGTCTGGAATGTTGGTCCAAAAAGTGGATGTAGGCTGAATTGGATCTGCAGGTACGACCTCCAATAGAATGTTGTCGGAAATCTTCGTGTAGTAGTCTAATGTACCTACCAATCGGCTATTAAACATTTCGAAGTCCACACCTACGTTTGTTTGAGTAGATACCTCCCACTGGATGTCCGGATTCGCCAAACGTGTAAATATGATTCCATAGGGATAGTCAGCCAAATTATTTGCATTTGGATTTAGAGGGTAAGTGTCATTTCCTCCTCTGCTTTCACTATAGCTTAATTTTGTAATTTTACTCGGGATCTCCTGGTTACCTGTCTGTCCCCAACTGGCCCGCAATTTCAGGTTATTTATAATTGAGCTATTGAAAAAGTCTTCCTCTGTTACGTTCCATCCCAATGCAAATGACGGGAAATAACCATACCTGTTATTCTCACCGAATTTTGAAGAACCATCTGCCCGCATTGTGGCGGTTAGCAAATATTTACTATCGTAACTATAGTTTACCCTTCCAAAGAATGACTGCAGTTTATTTTTTTCCGCAGAAGCAAACTTATTGGTTGGGTTAATTTGAGTGCTTGTTTGGTCCTGGTACCGTGGTTGAATTCCATTATTACTGAAACCTTCCATATTGATGCTCCTTGCCTCAAGGAAGAACTCCTGGTATGAATGTCCGGCTAATACATTTACTGAGTGAATATCTGCATCCACATTATACGTAAGAGTATTTTCCACAAGACTGTTGGAGTTTTTAAAATAAGAGTTTGATAAGGAACCATCTTCCAAACCTTCCAAAAGTGCAAACGGAGACGTTTGTACATCCCTGTTCGTTACAGAGTAATCCACTCCAAGATTTAGCTTATAGAGAAGTCCGTCAATCAATTCCAGCGAAGGAGCAATATTTGCGATAACCCGGTTATTTATGGCTTCATCTAAATATATTTCATATCGCTGAACCGGATTTAACATTTCATCCAGCTGAGTTGGAGAACCATCCGTAAATACAGGTATGGTTGGGTTGAGTTGTAACATATCTACAACCATACTTGTGTTGTTCGGCCTTAAATTTTCTGTACGAACAGCATTGATATGGTAGTCAACATTTAACCTTCCGTTCAGTGCAGTCTGGCTCATATTTAATCTACCTGAATAACGGCTGAGATCGTTTTGTTTCAAGATACCTTCTTGATTTTGCACACCAAGTGACGCAAAGTAGTTAAATCTATCGGAAGCGGCACCGCTCAAAGAGAAGTTAATGTCATTCGAAATCGCAGTCTGTGTTAGCTCATCCTGCCAGTCTGTATTCGCACCAAAATCTTCCAAAGTACCATCTACCCGAGGTACCTGATTACGAAATTCATTTGCGCTGAATACGTCAATTTTATTGGCCATTGTCGACCAGCTGGTTGAAGTCGAAAGACTCATTCTGGTAGCTCCTTCTTGTCCTCTTTTAGTTGTGATAGCAACTACACCATTTGAAGCCCTGGCACCATAAAGAGCAGTTGCAGATGCGTCTTTCAAAACTTCAATACTTTCAATATCACTTGGGTTGATAAAATTCAATGGATTAGTTGCAACCCCAATAGAAGAGTTATTTAAAACAAAACCATCAACAACGTAAAGTGGTGTAGTACCAGACCGTAAACTACCTACCCCACGAATAATTACATCCTGAGCAGCACCGGGTTCACCACTGGCACTTGTAACATTTACACCCGCAACTACACCTTGCAGCAACTGTCCGGGGTTTACCACAGATCCTTTGTTGAATTCTTCAGAAGTAGCTCGGGAGATAGAACCAGTAATATCTGATTTTCTTTGCACACCGTATGCAACTACTACCAATTCATCTGTTTCAAAGGCTTGAGATACTAACGCTATATTGATAGTCTCACGGCCATTAATAGGCACTTCTTGCGTTTGATAACCTACATAAGAAACCACTAAAGTTTCATTCAAATTAGGCACATCAAGCTCAAATTCTCCGTTTACATCAGTTGCTGTTCCAGTACTTGTTCCCTGGATAACAATATTAACTCCCGGTAGTTCTTCACCGGTTTGTTCATCAGTAACTACGCCACTCACCGTTTGAGCTTGTGCCATTCCGGCATATATGCAGAAAATTCCTGCAAGCCAAACGAGCTTTAACTTTTTGAGTTTAGGAAGTAATCCTTCTGTTTGTATCATAGCTCCATTCATTTTTATGTTTTGTTAGAATTCAATCGTTATCCAGTGAAATCAGAATATGACTTGACGAATGAACGACCTTTTTTTCAATAAATAGTGCTTTCAGTGTTGTTTACTGTAAGCGTTTATTGATTTGCTGTTAGTTTTAGGTAGAATGTTATGAAATAGTAATACCCCTATAGTTATCAGATTGTAACCATATTGTTAATAAAATTGAAAACGTTACCATCTCCAGACAATCACCCTTCCTGAACAACTGGCAAAATGGTCTTGAAAACGTTTTCATAAGTATTTAAAAAAAATGCCTTGAAAAAGCAACTTAATTTCTCAAATAAGTTATTTCCAATTGTTTAAAATGATCGTATGGAATAGGTTGACATGTATTTTTTTTAATTTATAACCGCCACAAGTATTAATGGATAAGTGTATTAAAATGAGTGAACTAGAACCGAATTTAGAATCACTTTTCCATGTGTAATGCAATAAATGTACTCCTAAGATTGTCGTTAAACTTAACTCCTCTTCTAAGAATTAATAGACTTAATACCCTAGCGAAAAGCTTTTTACTCTAAATAGACAGGATTAGAGACTACCGTAATTCTTCCTGTCTTATCACGCAAATTAAAACGCAACCATCCCCTTCCCGGATTCGAAATCACACCAATCAATCTATAGGTATGCTCACTTTCTTTATATTGCTTTATTTCCGGGTCGAATAGTTCGCCGTTAAAAATTAATTCCAGCTGCTGTTTTTCGGAATGTGAATACTCTATTACTATCTCAAGAGAATTACTTTTCATTGAGTTTAAATCAATGGTTTCTCCCATCGACCAAGATTTGTCTTCAGAAGAAATCTGAAAGGAAATATCCGGCCCATTCGAACTCATGGTTTTAAGGTAAACATTGCCTTTTCTCACAGCATCCAGAATTGCCTTTTCGGATAACTCTTTTGCGTAAACCATCGTAGTCGGGGTTCCGGGTTGAGAATCACCGAACCCGGCCGAATGAACATCGCTCCCACCAATACCTGTAATTTTATAACCTTTATTTAATAAATGGTGCCAAAAGGGAATCCCTGCAATTTCATTCTCAACATTTGTTCCATTCACAATTTCAACAACTTCAAGTTTATCGTAATCAGTATTTTCAGCACTCCACCCGCAACCGGTACAGTTTGCTCCCGTTTCACGTCCCGGGTGATTAATTGATAATAATGCACCCGCTTCCTCAGCCACTTGTTGTATTTTTTCAAAGGTTTGACCTTCGAACCCAACTCTAAAATCTAAAGGTATACTAGTACCATAAACATTTGAATGGCCATAAAAAGTAGTAACTTCTTGCCCTCTTATTAACAGTAAGTCTTTGAATAAAGGCTGGATTACTGTCATATCTTGATGATGACTTACCGTATTATGATCCGTTATTGCTACAAAATCGAGTCCATTTTTTTTAGCTGACTCAACGATTTGGTAGACTTGACAGGGTCCCCGGTTACCGTCTAAATCCTCACATCCAAAGGCGTCGCTGTGACCTGTATGTGAATGAAAATCACCCCGATACCATTGTTCATTTTCTTTTAAAGTAGTTTCTGAAGGGCCTGTAAATTCAATATGATCTTTTGGGATTAAGCGAATTGTTACCTCATATTCAGCTTTTTTATTGATTGTCGGAAATCCCAGGGAAATATTCCATTCTCCGCTGATAATCGGGCCGGGAATATATGACGCTGTTGCCCGAATCGAACTTAAATAGAATGAATCCTTTGAAAACCGACTTGTCCCTCGAAATCTTTCGGGATCATATAGCCCGATTTCCATCTCTGAAAAATCATTCTTTCCGGCATATTGAAAACTCACTTCTATTGCCCCCACTCCATCCGGAACATGAAAAGGTTCCAGTCGGTAGGTAAGCGCATCATCTGGTAATGCTACCCCTACAATCTTAATCTCAGTTACAGTACTTTTTTCATAACGAATTAATGGGTCTACTGATTTTTTATTGCTGATTCCCAATACTGTGACGATGATTACCAAGAGATGTAGAATTATAGAATGGGTATTGTTCACAGTCATTTCGAATGATTATTATTCTCTATTGGTATTTGCTTAAGCCGAAATTGAATGAAAAGCCTTTATTTTACACTGCAATGATACCTGACTAAAAATATTCAAGACTAAGATTGAATATTTATGATAAGTCACGTTAATTGGTATGTTATCTTATAATTAAATTCGGGTTGTTGCTTTCACGCAACAACCCGCTTTATGGTACATCCCCAAGCTACGGTGGGGAATATAGATCAGAAGTGGTTAGGCTCACTTCTGATTTTTTTTATGACATTTAAACCTTTCAAGTTTCTAACTATTTCGATTGTTTAAAGTAATCCCGTTGTCGTTTTCGGGCTTCTTCGTACTGCTTTCGGGCTTTTTGTGCAGATTCGGTTTCCGCCACTTCGGCCACCGGCACATCCCACCAGCCTTCATATCCGGGTACTTTCTG
>NZ_JAKLWS010000050.1 GCF_022012475.1 Rhodohalobacter sulfatireducens | reverse complement strand
ATCCCATGGCTGCCGGGAGCAATGCCCAATCGAAAAACAGATACCAACAATCGCTGGGGCTTTTCTACAAATCACATCAATGTGAACTATGAATACCCGGATGGGGATTATGCGACTCGCGAACGAATTTTGCAGGAGCAACAGCACTACCAGCGGGGATTGATGTGGACGCTGGCGAATCACCCGAGAATACCGGAGGATATAAGAAATGAAGTGAGCAGATGGGGATTAGCAGCGGATGAGTTTACAGAAAACGAGAGCTGGCCTACACAGATCTATGTTCGGGAAGCAAGACGAATGGTCGGTGAATATGTAATGACGGAGCAAGATTGCAGGCGTTTACGTATCGTTGATGATCCTATCGGGCTTGGATCTTACTCAATGGATTCACACAATGTTCAACGGTATATAACCGATGACGGATGCGTTCAAAATGAGGGAAATATTGAGGTGTCACCGCGCGGCCCTTATGCCATATCCTACCGTTCGTTACTGCCGAAAAAGCAGGAATGTGAAAACTTGTTGGCTTGTTGCGCCGTCTCTTCTTCTCATATCGCTTTCGGTTCAATCCGCATGGAACCTGTATTTATGATGTTGGGGCAGTCCGCGGCTACAGCAGCAGTTCAATCCTTAGAGGAGGGAAGTGACCTGCATGATTTGGACTACCAAAAACTACGAGATCAATTAAACAGGGATGGACAAAAATTGGACGTAGATACAGGTAGATATCCGCCATTTCCTTTTGATGAGGAACCGCCCAAACAAAGGCAAAGATTTCCCAGCGAACCTGTTATTGAAGATGGTTGTATGGTGACACTGGAAGGTTAGTATTCTAACGCATTTACCAGCTTAATTTACAAAGCTATAGTCGTATTTATTATATGAAGTAAGTTTTATAGGCTGATCATCCCCCTGAGTCCCCCTTCCCCGACGGTTCGGGACGCGGCGAGGGGGGCGAAGATTCGGGTGCTTTTTCCCGACCGCTGTCGGGAAGAATGACAAAAGCTAAAAAAACTCATTTCAGATAACTATAGGGTTTTATTACTTAAAATCTTAACCGGTAAACGCGTTATTATAAATTTTCCAGAATTCTTTAAAACATTAATTGTAAATGGAAGACATAACATGAGAACAATTACAGTGGGATTTGTCATTATCATTGCTTTTTTCATGGCCTGTTCAAATCCGGGTAGCGAGGCATCGGATGCCTATGATGCTGATAT
Source organism: Rhodohalobacter sulfatireducens (assembly GCF_022012475.1). Taxonomy (GTDB): domain Bacteria; phylum Bacteroidota; class Rhodothermia; order Balneolales; family Balneolaceae; genus Rhodohalobacter; species Rhodohalobacter sulfatireducens. Next base: position 20,802 of record NZ_JAKLWS010000050.1, on the reverse strand, counting down.
AATTATTTATGGGGGAACGTCGGCGGCTGTAACAGCAGCGGTTAAAGTAGCCAGGTCGGGTCAATCTGTAATTGTTGTATCGCCTGATATCCATTTAGGAGGTCTCTCTTCAGGTGGACTGGGTTTCACGGATACTGGAAATAAAGAAGTTATTGGCGGTCTTTCCAGGGAGTTTTATCAGAGGGTGTATGAATACTATCAACAAGAGGAGACATGGCGTTGGCAGGATCGATCGGATTTTGGAAATCGCGGACAGGGGACCACAGCTTTAGACGAAGAGTTCGGTACAATGTGGATCTTTGAGCCCCATATTGCAGAAAAGGTTTTTGAAGATTTTATCGAAGAGGAGGGCATTACGGTTCTCAGGGATGAATGGTTAAATCGAAAAGATGGAGTTAGTACCGAAAACGAAAGGATTGTTTTCTTTGAAACTCTGAGTGGTAAAATCTTTAGGGGTGAGATGTTTATCGATGCAACCTATGAGGGGGACTTAATGGCTGCTGCGGGTGTCAGTTATCATGTCGGCCGGGAGTCCAATGATACCTACGATGAGGAATGGAATGGAGTACAGACAGGCGTGTACCATCATAGTCATTTTTTTCCTCCTGATGGACCTTATGTAGATCCTTATGTGTCACCCGGGGATCCCTCAAGTGGAATTATTGCTGGTGTATCTGTCGCCCCTCCGGGAGATAAGGGGAGCGGTGACCACAGAGTTCAGGCCTACTGTTTTCGAATGTGCCTGAGCGATCATCCAGATAATAAAGTCCCATTTCCAAAACCGGATAATTACGAACCCTCTCAGTACTTATTGCTTCTTCGTTTATTCGAATCCGGATGGCATGAAAGAAACAATTTTTTTGCCAAGTATGATGAAATTCCCAATCGCAAAACGGATACGAATAACCACGGGCCGGTAAGTACCGATTATATCGGCATGAGTTACGACTACCCAGAAGCGTCCTATGAACGCCGTGAACAGATCATCCGGGAACACGAGGATTATCAAAAAGGGATGATGTACTTTCTGGCCAATGATCCGCGTGTACCCCGAGAGATTCAAGATGAAGTGAAACGGTGGGGATTAGCTAAAGATGAATTTACAGATAATGGCAACTGGCCGCACCAACTGTATATTCGTGAAGCACGCCGTATGATTGGAGAAGTTGTGATGACAGAACATGAAGTACTTGGAAATCGTGAAGTGCCGGAACCTGTTGGGATGGGATCCTACACACTCGATTCACATAATGTTCAGCGATATATCACACCCGAAGGGTACGTTCAAAATGAGGGAGATATTGGCGTAAGTCCCGACCAGCCTTACCAAATTTCATATGGCTCACTCATCCCAAAAAGAGAAGAGATTCAGAACCTATTGGTTCCGGTAGCCCTGTCGGCATCACACATTGCATTTGGATCGATACGAATGGAGCCGGTATTTATGATTTTAGGACATAGTGCAGCTGCAGCTGCTGTTTTGGCGTTGATCGAAGATCAAGCTGTGCAAGATGTAGACTACTCATTGTTGCGAGAAGAGTTACAGGAGGATGGCCAGATACTGTGGTACCCATGAACCTAAATGATGTAGTTTATTTGCCTATTATCTCGGAATCGATGCAATTATTTTGATTTGGATTTATAAGAATGCATCAGACTGAGGTATCCGTAGTCTAAAAGATAATGACAGAGTATAGTGAATTGAATATACATTCCAGAACAAAACAGATATCCCATGAAACCAGCTAATAGAAATTAGATATGATCGAGCTTATCAAAAAAGTATTTTTTTTAAGTCTCTTGGTAGGAATAATGTGTCCGTTGCCGGCACAAGCTCAGTCTTCTTCTGAAATTACCGGGAAGTGGGAGTACACTATTTCATTTGGGGATGAGCAAGATAGCGGTACCATTAATATTTCCGGTGTCCCGGGATCATACAGTGGTATATTTGATATGGAGAGCAGTTCCGTAACGCGAAAGCTGGAAGAAGTATCCTATGAGGATGGCCGGCTCAAATTTATAGTAGAGAGGCTTTATGACACCATAGCCGTAGAGCTCATCATTTCGGGTGATTTGATGGAAGGCAAAATGATATTTGGTGATGATGAAGTACCGATGGAAGGTACACGCCTGTCGAAGGAAACAGGAGCTTTGATAGATCATGCTGCTGTAATCAGCAGTCTAAACCAGGAGACCCTCCGGACGGGGAAGCAGTTTTATGACCAGGTATGTGCAGCGTGCCACGGAGCCGACGGGGGTTCAAATCTGCCGACTGCCCGATCTTTTAACAGCGATGAATTCAAGTATGGAATGGATCCCTATAGCATGTGGAAGACCATCACCAACGGGGCCGGTCAGATGGGTGCTCAACGGTGGTTGTCACCAGGAGACACGTATGCCGTTATACAGTATATCAGGGAAGAACTCGTGAAGGAATCAAACCCCGAGATGTATTTTGACATTACCGATGAGTACCTGGAAGGCCTGCCAGAGCCGTCCATGTCTGCTCAGCAGCTGGATCAGATGATTAAAAGTGAGGCCCTGTCCGGCTCCCAGGAATACGGACAGCTTTATTTTACGGAGAACCCGGGGGATTATGGAAATATACTGTACTCTTCCTTGAATGATCGTGCGAATGCTGCTTTGATTCTTGAACTGGCCGATGAGGTTTACATGAGTTATAACCCCCAGCGCATGTCTGTTGTAGCGGCATGGCAGGGACAGCTTGACCTGAGTGAGACCAAATACCAGCTCTATCGCGGGGAAGGTGAACCGATGATAGATGGACAGGAGATGAACGGGATGGAACGGATGCACTGGAGCTATCAAGATCGGTATGGCCAGCTGAACAACCTTGTTTCTGAACGTACGCCCTACCCGAATAAGTGGCTGGAATACCATGGGCATTACCAGCATGGGGAGAATGTGGTATTGTCGTACTCCATTATGGGACGCAAGGTATTGGAGATGCCATCAGCTGAAATGTTGGACGGGGTACCGGTCATACAGCATACGATGACGATTGCCCCGGACGATTCTTGGCGAAAAATCATGGTTGGAGGACTTGGCGACCGGGACAGAGAAACCGTCAAAGATGGCGTGTTTGCACTGAATAATCCCAATGCCACGGAGGGACTCAGCGAGGAGAATTGGGGCGATCCGCAGGAAAGTTTAGTTGTAACCGCTTTGGGAGAGGGAAATTCCATAAATGAATTTTTTGCGGCCGGCGTGCAGGGTGATACCGAGGGGATGCGATGGGTCGTTGATGAACCCCACCAACTTGGGCTCTATATTGCACCCTCTGACCAAGAGCAAACAATTACGATCCACCGCTACAGCGGGCAGGGTCAAATGCAATACCTGGCCTTTGCAGGGTATTTGTTGGATGTTCAAGGAAGAACAATAACCAAACCTGAAAACTTTACGAACGGGGGGCAGCGAGTGTGGAACCAGACAGTTGTCACAAAGGGGCAGCTTAACGCCGGCCGACCGCACTACGATCCCGTACATTATGGAGAGGCCAACCAGGATGCACCTGAAAACCTGGTCACCATACAAGAGCATTTTCCATACACTGTAGACCAGATTACCCTCCCGTTTGAGAATCCTTGGAATAGCTGGATTCGTCCAACCGGTTTCGACTTTTTTCCCGATGGCCGGGCGGTGATCAGTACCTACGCCGGCGATGTATGGATGGTTAAGGGTATTGATGATGATCTTGACGAAATCAGGTGGCAACGAATCGCTACGGGTCTGTATGATCCGTTTGGTGTGAAAGTTAAAGAGGGTGAGATTTATGTGATCTGTCGAGATCGCATCATGAAGCTGAATGACCTGAACGGAAACGGGGAGACTGATTTCTACGAATCATTTTTTGCGGATACTGATGTTTCCGACGTTCCTGTACAGGCCTACAACTTTTCGCTGGAGACTGACAGCCAGGGCAACTTCCTGTATGCCAAAGCGGGGCAGTACACTAACAACGACGAGCCCGGCAACCTGATTCGGGTAAGCTCGGATGGGAAGACCCAAGAGTCGGTGGCCATCGGCTTCCGTGCCCCTAACGGGGTCACCGTGGACCCGCAAGATCGGATCTATGTCAGCGACAACCAGGGCAATTGGATGCCGGCCAACAAGATCAGCTTGGTGGAAGAGGGCGGATTTTATGGGTATATCCCAACTATTAAATCTCACGTGACCAATTCCGGTTCGAAAGAATACCAGATGCGGCCCGACAAAGCCAAATATCCGAAAAGTGGAGAAGTACTGCCGCTCAGCTTCGATGAGCCGATCATCTGGATGCCTCAGGAATTCGATAACTCCCCGGGTAACGGTGCCTGGACGCCCAAAGAATGGGGTCCGCTGGGTGATCGCCTGGTCTGGACCAGCTTCGGGAAAGGCTGGGCCTACCAAGTGCTGATGGACCGGGTAGACGGAACCATGCAAGCGGCTGTTTCAGCTTTGCCGTTTCAGTTTGACAGCGGCACACAAAGGGCTGCCATCAATCCAGTCGACGGTCAGTACTACCTTGCGGGGGTGACAGGCTGGGATGATGCATTTGCCCGGCAATACGGCTCCTTCGACCGGATTCGATACACGGGCGGAGATGGGTTTGTGTTGGATGCCGTAAATGTACGCAATAGTGGTATTGCAATTACTTTTAACCAGAAGCTGAAAGCCGATGTAGCAACCAATACCAGTAACTATACGATCAAACAGTGGAATTATCACTGGGAAGAGCGGTATGGCTCGGAAGAGTGGTCGGTCAAGAACCCGGAGCAAACCGGTAAGGATCATGTAACCGTTCAGGGCGTTAAACTGTCTGGGGATGGCAAGACTGTTGTGATTCAGATTTCTGAGGAGGATCTGCAGCCCGTTGATCAGATGCGGATTCAGCTGGCCCTGGAGTCAAGAGATGGAAATAAATACAAGGATACACTTTACCTGACGATACATAATGTTCCGGGCAGGTAAGATCAAGCTGTCCGGGATGTGGACTTATGCATTATTGCAAGAAGTGTTGCCGGAGGATGAACCGAACCTTCGTTATGAACAGATCAGTTCAATGTAGATTCTGTTTCCACCAAGCCGGCTGATTCTTCTATAATTTGAGGAATGGTTACTATAAATCGTACCGAGTGAAGTCAATAGCAGATGAATTAGTAGTATGAATCGAATCTGTATTCAAATGAACTTAGGATGGAGTTTAAAAGGGAAATTTACACAATGAAGCGCTCAGCAAGGAGATCGATCTATTTCTCATTGATACTATTGGTAAATCTATTGCTTATAGGCGCCGGCTGCACCCAACAAAATAACTTCAAATACATCCAGCCGAACATCATCCTGATTGGGGCTGATGATTTGGGATATGGAGGCGTAAGTAGTTTTGGTAATCCCGGTTACGAAACACCAAATATTGACCAGCTTGCTGAAGAGGGATTAAAATTTACGAGCTTTTACGCCAATTCAGCTGTTTGCACACCAACTCGAGCAGCACTTTTAACAGGTCGGTATCAACAGCGGAGCGGGCTTGAGGGAGTGATCTATGTCCGGGGAGAGACACGTCAGACGGGTTTGGCTCAAAAAGAAATTACAATAGCGGAACTGCTCAAAAAAGCCGGATATCGAACTGGTATCATGGGGAAATGGCATTTAGGTTATCGAGAGGAGTTTAATCCGGTTCACCAGGGATTTGATCAATTTTACGGATTTGTCAGCGGGAATATCGATTATCACTCTCATTACGATAATTCAGGTATTTTTGACTGGTGGCATAATGCCGATACATTACGTGAGGAGGGATATACAACAGATCTTATAACAGAGCATTCCATCGATTTTATAGAAGAAAATCAGGATCAACCATTCTTTTTATATGTTCCTCACGAGGCCCCTCATGTTCCATTCCAGGGACGCAGCGATCCGGCTTACAGGTTTTCTGATAATGAGTTTACTTATTACGGACCGGTTGAAGACCGCCACAGGGCCTATGCCGACATGATGACTGCTTTAGACGAAAGCGTGGGCAGAATTATTGAGAAAGTTGAGGAGGTCGGGATAAAAGAGAAAACGCTCGTACTATTTATTTCCGATAACGGTGGATTAGCTGAATACGGAAGTAACGAACCACTGAGAGGAAGTAAAACAACTCTTTGGGAAGGAGGAATTCGGGTTCCGGGAATTGCCTGGTGGCCCGATAATATTGAGCCGGGGGAGACCAATCAACCGGTAATCGCAATGGATTTTCTGCCTACATTTCTTGGATTGGCAAGAGCTGAAAAACCGGATACACTGCACCTGGACGGGATAAATCTTTCGCCTCTTTTATTCAATGGAGATGATTTGCCTGAACGCAATCTATTTTGGAGATATCGTGGTCAAAAAGCAGTTCGGAGCGGTGATTGGAAGCTGATGATATCAGAGTCAGATACTCTGTTGTTTAATTTAGAGGAGGACATTTCAGAAGAAAGGGATTTGTCAGGTCAATATCCTGAAAGAGTAAATCGTCTAACGTCGGCAATTGAAAATTGGGAGGAAGATGTGATGAGCGGAGTAACCTTAAAGACAGATTGATTAATAGGAAATAGCAACTCTAAAGAATATAATTTAGATAATAATAGAAATGATTGGAACGGTAATATGACTTGTGTTCGAATTTTATGCACCATGCATCTTTTTCTTTTTTGTTCAGGATTGATGGAGTTAGATGCTAAAGCTACAACACATGAAAAGCCAAATATTATCTTCATTTTGGCTGATGATTTAGGCATTTCCGATGTCAATTCATTTGATCCACTGGAGCGATCTTTTTACGAAACTCCCAATATTGACAAGCTGGCGAAAGAAGGGATGAGATTTATGCAGGCCTATACGAATGCCGCAAATTGCGCCCCAACCAGAGCAGCCATGATCAGCGGTCAATATTTTCCGAACCAGCCGATATATCATGTTGGACGGCCCGGTGCCGGCAGAGTGGAACCGGGGGAAATGACCTCTGCAGAAAATGCGGATGAGCTTCCTCTTGAAAAAATAACCGATGCAGAGATGTTACAGCAGGCGGGTTATTCAACGGCATTCGTCGGTAAATGGCACGTAGGCAGTCCCCCGCAATTTGGACCCCAACAGCAGGGCTACCAGGTTAATGTTGGCGGAAGCGGTCACGGCAATCCCAGCAGATGGGACGGCGGTTATTTTGAGCCCAACAACAATCCGCAAATCAATGATGCCAAAGAGGGAGAATATCTGACGGACTACCTTACACGAAAAGCTATCGATTATATCATTGATAACCGGGAAGGTCCATTTTATTTGAACCTCTCTTTTTATACACCCCACTGGCCGCTTCAGGCACCAGAGAATGTTATTGAAAAATATAATCAAAAAGCAAAGGATGGTGGTCATTATAATGCCACTTATGCGGCTATGATCGAAAGCTTTGATACGAATATCGGCAAGATTATGGATACGCTTGAAGAACTCGAAATCGCGGATAATACGGTTATAATTTTTATGTCTGATAACGGGGGAATCGGGGGATACGAATATATTAAGGATAGGCCGGAATCAGATAATATCACCGTATCCGGTGTGACGGATAATCGTCCTTACAGAGGAGGAAAAACAACGTATTACGAGGGGGGAATTCGTACTCCTCTGATTATTCGCTGGCCGGGTAAGATAAAACCCGGTATAACAACCGATGAGCCGGTAATTGGCCTTGATCTGTACCCTACCTATCTTGAAATGGCAGGACTGGAAGAACCCGAAGACTATCCATTGGATGGAGTTAGCTTAACTTCTCTGTTTGAAAACCCCGGGGTTTCTCTGGATCGTGAAGCCCTGTACTGGCACTTTCCGGGATATCCAAACTCCCGCTGGAGAACCGGTCCTGTGAGTGCAATTCGTTCTGGTCCGTGGAAGCTCCTGAAATTTTACGAAACCGATCATGTAGAGCTATACAATCTGCAAGGTGATCTGGGCGAACAAAACAATCTAACGGAGCAGATGCCGGATCAAACAATTCAGTTAAAAGAAAAATTGGAGAACTGGCTTAAGGAAACGAATGCACCGTTACCAACCTGGCCGGATAATTAATTAGATGTAATACGATATCTATTTTTTGTGTTAAAGAACGTATTACATTGCAGTGATTAAATCCGAAATGAATCATGAAAAACCAAAACCTTTAATTTTTCAATATGAACCGGCGAGATTTTCTTTATTTATCTTCAGCTTTTTCTTTGAGTGGTTATCACATTTCTAAAAATAGGGAAGAGAAAAATGCACATCTATTACGTGAAGAAGTCCCCTGGCTTGAGGAAGTTCAACAGTGCGATGCTCCTCAGGAGCAGGTCATCCATTTACCTTCTGTTTTAAAAGATGAACTGTGTAATGATATTACATCGCTGGAAGAATGGCAGAATCAGCGACAAATAATCCGACAGCGGTGGTTGGATTTTCTCGGTCCATTGGAGCCGAACCCAAATCTACCCAAATTAACGGTTCTGGAAGAAGATAAACCGCCGGGTGTGGTACGGCAACTGGTGGAGTACGAAGGTGAACCGGGTATGAAAGTAAGGGGTTATTTAATCATGCCAAGACATATTAAAAAACCCCGTCCTGGGGTTTTGACCCTCCATACTACGACAGATGATACTATTCTCCAGCCGGCCGGAGTAAAGGGTGAGCCGGAAAAAGCTTTTGGTTTGAAATTGGCACAGATGGGATTTGTGACATTCAGCCCGGAAAATTTCTTATGGCAGGATAAGGGAGATCGTAGCTGGGAAGAGCAAAGCCAACGATTTTTAAAAAGATATCCCGGTTCTACAGGGATGGCTAAAATGCTATTTGACGCTTCCAGGGGGGTGGATCTGTTGGAAAGTCTTCCTTTTGTTGATAAAAATCGGCTGGGAGCAATTGGCCATTCCCTTGGAGGTAAAGAGGTATTGTACCTGGCTGCTTTCGATAAGAGGATCAAAGCAACTGTGAGCAGTGAAGGTGGAGTTGGAATCGATTTTTCGAACTGGGATGATTCCTGGTATCTGGGTCAGCAAATACACAATTTTGGTCACAAACATCATGAAGTACTCGCACTGGCAGCCCCTAATCCTTTCCTGTTGATCGGCGGAGATTCTGCTGATGGCGAAAGAAGTTGTCCGTATATCCAAGAGGTAATGAAGGTTTATTCCCTATATGGTGATCCGAAAAGATTAGGATTACTAAATCATCATCAAGGTCATAGTGTTCCACCCATTGCCGAACTCAGAGCTTATCAATGGTTGTTAAACTACTTGTAATTTATGGATTTAGGCTGGTAAAAGATTTTACCTTTCCTGGCCTACTGTGTTTCGAAGCTTCTAGTGAGTAAATCCGGGGTCGACCCTTTCAGATTTATGGAGAAATTAATATTACCTGAAGATGTAGTTCAGCAATCGTTGGAACAAATTTAAATTAATCTCCAGAAAATTATTAAGGGCAGTAATTATTTTTCCGATATAAAACAATGAAGCGTAAACAATTGATTTTGTTTAGATATTGGTTGAAAAAATGAGGAGAGTTTGGCACAGAAATTTTCCATTTGCTATTTAGAGGAATACCGTATTATTTAAAATAGGCGTGAGTCGATAGCTCGAAATCTACCTTTGAAAAAGCTACAATGCATGACTTGAACGATACGGAGTTAGCGAGAAAAATAAGGGCTGGTAATGAGAATGCTTTCCGGGAAATGTACGATCGTTACCATGTTCAGATGTTTTACATTGCAAAGAAGTATGTAAAGAGTGCGGACCTTTCCAAAGATGCTGTTCAGGATATATTTGTAAAACTGTGGAACAAAAGAGACAGAATTGACGAGAACAGATCGATGAAAGGATTTCTGTTCACGATGCTCCGAAACCATCTGCTGAACATGATTCGGGACCGAAAAGATGAAATCGTATCCATGTCCGGGATAGAAGAAAAAAATCTTCCCCGACAGAATTTGACAGAAGATGACTTGATCTATAAAGAGTACCATGAAATTGTAAAACAAGGGATGAAAGAGTTATCTGACAGAAAGAGAGAAGTTTTTGAGTTGAGAACTCTGCAAGGCCACTCCAACTCCGAAGTTGCGAAACTACTCAATATCAATATTCGAACGGTAAAGACTCACTTCTACAACAGTTCAAAATTTATGAGAGAGTACCTGAAGAATCATGCAGGTATTTTGGGACTGCTGATTGTTTTTGGATTGATCGTTATTTTTTGACCCAATGTACGCTGAATTGCCTGTCAGATCTTTATATCCAATCCAATGTTTTTCAAGGCAGGAGGATTAGGTTATCGAAACCTAATTATGTTTGCACTTGAATGTGTTTAGGAGACCGCGGGAATAGCGGGAAAGACTAACGAGAGGTAAGTAAATACTGAAATTTCGTAATCCTATTGAAATGACAAAGTTTGGCTATCTCTATTCCCGATGTGCTTTTTGGGTACCTTTTTTCACATAAAAAAGGTACGACCACTTAGAGAGAAAAAGTTTAAAATAAACGTTGAGAAGCAATGTCATAATTCAACGAAAGTAACTTTTAGCCCTGGTACTTTTGGACCGTCAAAAGTACCCAAAACCTCTCGTCTGCGAAACAATTGACGGTGGTCACTGAATCTCTGCTACCTTTTATCAATGGTCCACCACGTTTAAGGTCTGTTAATAAAGGTAAGAGCCGGTGTGATAAAAGGTCTCCGCAGATCTTCAGGTTTCCTTGATCCGCCAATTGTTTCGAGGCCGAAGGGATACATCCTTAGATCTGATGATATGGACAAAGAAATATTGAATATGATGCCGGGAATAGCGGGTCCCGATACTTCGGGATTCGTCACTTTTTTCGCTCTAAAAAAGTGATTACCCCAATCTAGATAAGTCTTGTTTAAATATTAGCGAAGAATTCCGTGGTATAAGTGAGTACAAGAGCAAAGAACAAGGGAGTTTTTAAAAAAAATCAAAATCAGTCTAATACTTTTGCCCATCTCTTGTGTAGTTATAGTAGACGTCATGACAAAAACACTACGGAATTAACTACATAATGAATCAAAAACTCGTTGAAAAATTTTTCGTCAATCAAACCACGCCGGATGAAACCGAGCGTGTGTTAGATTGGTTCGAGACTCCCGAGGGGAAGGGGTACCTGCAAAAGAGGTTAAATATCGATTACGACCTGATGGATAGAAATGAACTTAGGGAAATGGTTCCTGAGTTGAATTCTGACAAACTGTATCAATCCATTCAAGATGAAATCGGGCCGAAACGAAAGAAGGTGATCATTCATAAACCGGATTGGGTTGGACATGCATTAAAAGCTGCCGCAGCCATCCTGGTTATTCTGATTACATCTGTTTTCTTCGTAATGAATTACTCCGGACCAGAAGAGCAGGTTGCAGAAAGAGAGCCTATTCATTTCCAAACGAATAATGAAGAAAATAGGGAAATAACCTTGTCGGATGGTTCAGTTATTCGGTTAAATAAAAATTCTGAAGTAATTATTTCAAAAGATTTCATGCAGGGAACACGGCAGATCGAGCTGAAAGGAGAGGCTTTCTTTGATGTCGCACATAACCCGGATCAGCCATTTATTATACATGCAAACGAATCGGATGTTGAAGTTTTAGGTACGTCATTTAATGTAAAATCTCTCCCTGATCAATCCAATGTCCAGGTTGCTGTTGTGGAGGGTAAGGTTGCGTTTAAAAACGTAAATACCACATCCCAGGGTGAAACCCTTTCTGTTACACTTTCAAAAGGCCAATACGGATACATGGATATCCAAAAGCGAACGATATTAGTGGATGATCTTGCCGTTGAGAACTACCTGGCCTGGAAGAGTGGACGTTTTGAGTTTGAGGACTTAACGCTGCAGCAAGTTTGTACGCAGTTGAACCGTATTTACGGTACTGAATGCAGTTTTGCAGATCCAGCGATTCAAGAATTATTATTAACGGCCAACTTTTCTAATGAATCATTGGACAAAACCTTATCTGTGATTGCCCTTTCTCTCGATCTCGAATTTGTAAAAGATGCAGGAAATGTTGTTTGGCAACAGCCTGATCTGAGAATGATGGATAAATAACTTTTTTACTACAAATCATAACCATGAAAACCTCTACTTATATGAATGCACAACATTACAAAGATGGATGGAAGCGGTTACAAAGATCCCTTGTAATACTTTTAATGGGAATTACAGTTTTTCTAACGGGGAATTATTCCGCAGAAGCACAGAGTAGTAACTATCCGGTGAATGAAAAAACCTTTGCCCAAATGGTTTCATCGCAGGAAAACTCTGATAGCAATCTGCTCTCGATACAATTTACGAATGTAACTCTTCAGGAAGCCTTGGAACTACTCGCTAAGGAGATTAATGTGGGATTTTCATTTAATCCGGATGTGATTCCAGATAAAAAAGTAACCTTTAGTCTGTCAAATGTTCCGCCACACGAAGTGATCTATAAGTTGCTTGAGGATACAAATTTAGAGCCTATTCTGCCACCAAGTAAAGATGTAATTGTGATTCGGGAAAAAGAGCAATTCGAAGCCGATGAAATATTCATACAGAACATAAGCGGTAGAGTTACAGATGCTGAAACAGGAGAGGTTTTACCAGGTGTTAATGTAATTGTAGCAAATGCTGAGGAATCAACTGGTTCTACAATAGGAACTACTACTAATATGGATGGAGAATATGAAGTTCAGGTACCGGATGAATTAAATACACTAGTTTTTAGCTACATAGGATATCAAAGAACAGAAGTGCAAATTGATGGGCGTACTGAAATTGATGTTGAATTGTCATCTGATGTACAATTGCTAGAAGATATTGTAGTAATTGGTTACGGTACACAGCGTCGTCAAGATTTAACAGGGTCTGTTAGCTCAATTAGTACTGAAGAGCTTAATAACCAAGCAACTACATCTTTTGATACTGCTATGCAGGGTAAAATTGCTGGAGTTAGAGTAGTTCAAAGTAATGGAGCTCCGGGAGGGAGAACCAGAGTAAGGATTAGAGGGCAAAATTCTGTACTCGGGGGAAGTGATCCACTATATGTTATAGATGGTGTACCCATAATAAGTGGTAGTCAAGGAAATACAAATGAATTATCGGCAATAAACCCACAAGATATCGAGTCAATTGATGTTCTAAAAGATGCATCAGCTACAGCAATTTATGGTGCAAGGGGAAGTAATGGAGTTATACTAATTACTACAAAACAAGGGACTGCTGGTGAACAAAGAGTTGATTTTGAAACCTCTTTTACTATTTCAGAGGTTGAAAATAAGCTTGAGCTCTTAAATGCTGAAGAATTTGTAGAAATTGCTAATGATCGAGCAAGAAATGATGGAGTGAACGAACCGTTTCCAAACCCAAGTGCAGTTACAGGAACTGATGTTGACTGGATGGATGAAATTTTTCGAACTGCTTATAAACAAAATTATTCATTGAGTACTTCTGGAGGAGATGAGAATACGAGATATGCAGTATCTACAAATTTTACTGATGAAGAAGGTGTGATAATAGGTTCAGATTTCAGAAGAGGAGCTTTTAGAGTAAATCTGACCCAAGATGTTACGGATAACTTTAGGGTTACACCAACACTTTATGTTTCTAGAACAAAAAGTAGTAGGATAAATACGGAAGAGGGCGGTGATGGAAGTAATATTATTCTAAATACTTTTATGGCCCCACCTATACAAACACCCTATGATGAAGAAGGTAATATTACGCCTGGAACAGTACTTAAACAATATCCATTTAGTCCAGGTTCTGGAGATAATCCAGTAGGTTTAGCACTTGAACAATTGAATGAATTGTCATCAGATAGGGTGCTTGGAAATTTAGCGGCTCGTTATGAATTGATGGAAGGTTTGTCAGTTAGAGTGATGGGTGGAATCGATAATGCTAGCAATAAAATTGATCTTTATACATCAAGAGTTCTACAAGCAGGATTGCCAGCTGGTCAGGGTTCTGAAGTCAGGAATTCGACTACTACATTTCTGAGTGAAAATACCGTCAACTACGCGCAAAGTCTTAGTTCTAATCACCGTATTGATGCTACAGCAGGTTTTACATGGCAAAAGGAAGAGAGTGAGTTTGTAAATGTCTCGGCCAGTAATTTTGTCACTGATGCACTATTTAACAACAATCTAAGTGCTGGTGAAAATTTTACATCACCCAATAATGGATCGAGTGAATGGACCTTAATATCATGGTTAGGAAGATTAAATTACACTTGGAAGGATCGTTATTTATTTACAGTAACTGGTAGAGTTGATGGCTCATCAAGGTTCGGCGAAGGTAATAAATATGGAACATTTCCATCTGGAGCTTTTGCTTGGAGAATATCCGAAGAAAGTTTTATGGAAAATGTAAACCAAGTGGACAATTTAAAATTACGGCTTAGTTGGGGGGTATCTGGTAATCAAGCAATTAGTCCATTTCAGTCTTTACAAAGAATGGTGCCTCAGCAAATAGTATTAGGTCAAAATTCTTCCGTTGGATTCGCACCAGCAAACCTTGCAAATCCAAATTTGAAGTGGGAAAAAACTGAGCAGATTGATGCAGGTATTGATTTTGAAGCTTGGAATCAAAGAATTCGAGTTAATGCGGATTATTACTATAAAAATACATCAGATCTGTTAGCTCTTGTAAATCTTCCACCAAGCTCTGGGTTTTCTTCAATCTTGCAAAATGTAGGATCTGTAGTGAATAAAGGATTTGAATTACAAGTTGGTGCAGATATTCTACGGCGTGAATTTAGCTGGAATGTAAGTGCAAATATTTCAACTAATAAAAATGAGGTTCAAGAACTAGCGCGTGGTGCAGATATAATTGCACCAGATGTTAATATTCAAGGTCCTGCAAATATAATTAGGGAAGGTGAACCACTTGGGGCCTTTTTTGGGTTAAAACAGGATGGACTAACAGAAGATGGTTTGTTTAATTATGTAGATCAAAATGGTGATGGCCAAATCAATAACGATGACAGGGTTATCATTGGAAGCCCATATCCAGATTTTTCTTACGGTATCTCAATGAATTTTAATTATAAAGGATTTTCGTTGAATACATTATTGCAGGGTGAAGTTGGTAAGGAAGTATACAATTCAAATAAAGAAAGAGGAGGGGTGTCAATGCATCGTGGCTATAACAGTATTAAGGGTGTAGTCAATCGGTGGACACAAGAAAATCCTGATCCAAATGCCCCATTTCCTAAAGCAACGAGCAATCTAAATGCAAATCCATCAAGCTTTTTTGTAGAGGACGGTTCTTTCTTCCGTTTAAAAAATGTAAGACTTGCATATTCAATTCCAGTCACTAGCATAAACTTACCAATGCGATCAGCAACAGTGTATATGAGTGGTCAAAATTTATTTACGATTACTGACTATACATGGTTTACACCTGATGTTAATTCATACAGTAGTAATGATTTAAGAATAGGAGTAGATCGAGGTTCCTATCCTAATAATAGATCAATCACATTTGGTGTTAATATTGGCTTTTAATGAAAAACCGATTACAGAATTATGACACTAAAAAAAATTAATTCAACGCTAGATATAGGAGATATCGTGAAAAATTTAATTAAAGAACAGATAACGAAGGTTTTTCTAATTGTTGTATCTGTTATGATGTTCAGTGGATGCGACTCAATATTAAATGAGGAACCGGAAACTTTTCTATCCCAAAGTGCAGTATTTAGTGATAGAGCTGGAGCTGAGTCAGCCACGAAGGGCATTTATAATTCACTTAGAGATTTCAGCTATTACGATAGATGGTTTACTGCAATGGTTGAAATGCATGCAGATTATGTGAATGGTCGTGGTAGTCAAGCACCGGTTGGGCAATACCAGCTTAATGCACAAAACATTGGTCGAATTGGTAGCATGTACGGGGCAATTTATGAAAGTATCAATCGTGCAAATGGAGTTATAACAGGAGTGCCAGAGATTGATATGGATCCCAACTTCAAAAATCAGTTATTAGGAGAAGCAAGATTTCTTCGAGCACTCGGATATTATAATTTAGTCAGACTTTTTGGCGGTGTTCCTTTGAGAACTGAACCCACGGAAGGCGCAAATGTAGATTTACCGCGTGCATCAGAGGATGAAGTTTACAGTTTGGTTATTGAAGATTTAGAGTTTGCTGAAAACAATCTTCCAGCATCATATGATCAATCAAACCAGGGTAGAGCTACAAGATGGGCAGCAAAAACATTATTAGCTGATGTTTATTTAACATTAGAGAGGTGGAATGATTCAGCATCAAAAGCAAAAGAAATTATTGATTCTGGAGAATTTTCTTTAGTCGAAGTTAGTTCATCAGAAGATTTTCATGATTTGATGTTTGGGCCAAGCGTAACAACGCATTCAGGAGAAATATTTTCTATTCAATATACAGTTGACATCCCTGCTGGATGGTTGGGGTGGATGCATAAACCTGCTGCTGGATATTCGAGTGGTGGAGTATTTGCATGGTGGGGCGAATTGCAATCGTTTATAGGACAAGGAGAATGGGCCACAGAAGATTCACCAGATCTAAGACGTAATGCTTTCTTGTATAGTGGGGATGAGACACAATATTTGGATCCTACGATTAATATGCTTTTTAGTAAATTCAGAGGAAGTCCTGGTGATCAAGGAGTTGATATGCCTATCATGAGATATGCAGAAGTACTATTTATATATGCGGAATCCATTAGCCAGGCGAATAATGGGCCAAATTCAGAAGCGTACGAAGCTGTAAACATGATTAGAAGGAGGGCATATGGTGTGGATCTAAATAGTTCTAATCCGGATGTTGATCTACCAATGGGTCTTTCAGCTCAGGCATTCAGAGATGCAGTAATCTTAGAAAGAGGAAAAGAATTCATCATGGAACGTAAAAGATGGTTCGATTTACTCAGAACAGATACAGCTTTGGAGATAATCCAAGGATTTGGAAAACCAATTGCTGAGAAAAATCTGAAATGGCCAATACCTGCTGAGGAAATTGAAAATAATGGTGCATTGTCGCCAAGCGACCAAAATCCAGGTTGGTAATATTATTGATTATTGAGGGTGTGAATAGAAAAGTCATACCCTCATTAATCTTAGAGAAAATATTAGCTACCTACCTATCTGTTGTGTTATACCAGAATATTATTTATGACACTTAATAATAAAATGCATCATGCCAAAAACTTTAGTTGATATACAACTAATAAGAGTTGTTTTTATAACTTTTTTAGGATTGTTTTTCTTTTCCAAGGGCTCAGAGATTTATGGTTATACCTCTGATTCTCCAAATCAAGATAGTCCTAATATTCTCTTCATTCTTGCAGATGATCTCGGCCAGGAAGGTGTAAGTGCTTATGGTGGAACTATAATAAAAACACCAAATATTGACAGGCTCGCTGATGAAGGGATGATGTTTACTAATATGTTTGTCAATCCATACTGTACCCCAACCCGGTCTGAGTTATTAACAGGACGCTATCCCTTCAGAACAAATACTCTCTTTCCAATATCCAATTATGACAGACACAAAAATGATGTTCTTGATAAATCTGAACCAAGTTTTGCCAGACAGTTAAAAAGTGTTGGATATAGAACTGCAATAGCCGGAAAATGGCAATTATCATTTTTAGCACAGCAGGACTGGCTTAATGATTTTGGTTTTGATACGTACATGCTGTGGCAAATTATTAGTGAAGAAAATGAACGTACTACGCGATATCATAACCCATACTACAGAAATGATGGTGCAATACTAGACAATGAAATTGCAGATAAATACGGGCCAGATGTATTGGTCGAATTTTTGTCTGGTTTTATAGAAGAAAGCCATCAGGATGGTAAGCCATTTATGGCATATTATACAGCGATGTTACCTCATTTCCCTTGGGTACCGACCCCTGACAGTAAAGATAAAAATTTGTCAACCGGATTTTCGCGAGGTATTAATTATGGTATACCAAAGTTTTACCCCGATATGGTAAAGCGCTTAGATTACAATGTAGGTCGCCTGCTTGAAACTTTAGATAGATTAGATATTGCCGAGAACACAATTGTAATATTTTTAACTGATAATGGCACTGATCAACATCTTTATTCATTTATAAATGACCAGGTTATTTATGGTGGAAAGGGTACGCTAACTGATAGAGGTAGTCATGTTCCATTATTGATAAGATGGCCTGGCAAGGTTCCTCCAAATAGTAAAAATGATCATTTGATCGAGGCCGCAGATTTTTTGCCAACTTTTTCTGAACTAGCTAATGCACCTCTTCCAAAAGAACATATTGACGGTAGAAGTTTTGCTAAACTTTTAACTGGTGATGTCGATTCCTATGAGCCAAAAGAGTGGGTTCATATACAAACAGCAGAAGGAAGATATCTTCGGACAAAAGAATGGATTGTTACAAATCAAGGCGAGTTTAAAAAAGTACAGCCCTATCCAGTAGACGCAGTTATTAAGGAAAAAGAAGAAATTGAGGGTGATGAGTTAGAAAAATTGATGTCTTTTGAATCATTATTGCAAAATCTTCATGAATAAGGCTGCAAGACTTTTTTTTACAGGTAAATATTTCAGAGCTGGCGTGGCAAGCCTCGGAATATTATTACTATGGGGCTATGAAGTAAAGCTTTTTTCACAGCAATCGGATGAGGAAAAAAGACCAAATGTTATTGTTATATATACAGATGATCATCGATGGGATGCGTTAGGAAAATCGGGAAATGACATCATTAAAACACCGAATTTAGACAAATTGGTAGAATCAGGACATTATTTTCCAAATTCCTTTGTAACACTTTCAATTTGTACACCAAGTCGAGCAGCATTTCTAACGGGTCAATATGGTAGTAGAAATGACGTAATGAGTCAAAGTTTGAATACGATAAATCCAGATATCAAAACTGTAGCTCAATATTTTTTAGAGGAAGATTATAGTACTTCTGTATTTGGGAAATGGCATGTTTCTAACTCACCTAAATCAATGGGTTTTGAGTATGAATTTTATTTTCAAGGCTTAGCGCCATATTGGGATGTACCCGTTGTCAAAAATGGCAAAGAGTTGGAAACTTCAGGTTTTGTTGAGGATGTAATTGTAGATAATGCAATTGAGTATCTAATGGAATCCAAAACAAATGAACAGCCATTTTTTATGTGGTTAAATACATGGGCTCCTCATATGGATATAGATTTTAGCTGGCCTGCAAAAGGCAAAACGTTATCCAGATACCCTATAGAAAGTATGGAGATACCGAATAATTGGTCAGCTGACTATTCTGGCAAACCTCCATATATCCAATTAAACAGGCCACATCAGCGAGCATTGTATTATGGTTATTCAAAAGCCTATCCATTAAAACATCACATAAGAGGTTATTATGCGGCAACTACAGATATGGATGCTGCATTAGGTAAATTATTTGATGCACTAACAGAAATGGGTCTTACAGAAGATACATATATACTTTTGATGGGTGATAATGGATGGTTTATGGGGGAGCATGGCTTAACAAGTAAAGTTTTAGCTTATGAAGAATCTATAAGGGTTCCACTTATTGTAGCTGGTCCTGAGGTTCAGACTGGAGTATCTGATCATTTAATATTGAATATAGATTTGATGCCTACGGCTTTGGATTTAGCCTCTATAGAAGTGCCACCCAACCTGCATGGCAGAAGCTTTAAACATTTGTTGGGGTTTGAAACTGATGAGGGTGAAAAGTGGAGAGAATATATTTTTTATGAGGCACCTGTACCGGTACACGGGTCAAAACCTCATTATGCTGTTCGAACCAAAGATTGGAAATTGATTCAAACTTACGATGAGAATAAATCAGGTGAGTTGATATTTGAGGAATTGTATCATTTAAAAAACGATAGTGAAGAAAAAATAAATTTAGTTGGAGATGAGAGTTACAAAGACACTTACAATTATTTAAAAGCAATAATTGAGGAAAAAATTGAATGGAGTAAAAAAAGTATTTCCAATTAAATCGATGAGGCAATCGAAAGTCTGATCATAACCTTTAACGAAAATTTCGAACAAAAATAACTAAAATATGACAGTAAATAGACGTGATTTTCTTAAAGGATCTTTCGCACTAGCCGGAGGAGTTTTACTACCCTCACATCTTATAAACTGCACGGGCGCTGTAGATAGTAATATATTTGATATTGTTGTATATGGCGCTACGTCCGGTGGTGTAATCGCAGCGGTATCAGCCGCACGGAAGGGGAAATCGGTTATTCTGATTGAGCCATCTAATCACCTGGGAGGGTTGACAACCGGAGGTTTGGGTCGTACAGATATTGGAATTGAGGGGACCATTGGCGGAATGTCATTGGAGTTTTATAGCCAAATCCGAGAGTACTATAAATCCGAACAACCTTGGGTTTATGAAAATAGAATGGAGTACATGGATCGTACTCCCCTTTTTCAACCGAATAGTGAAGGAATGTTTGGCTTTGAACCTAAGGTTGCCAAAGAAATTTACGAAGGAATGTTGAATGAGGCCGGTGTGTCAGTAGTTCTGGATGACCGTCTTATTCTTGGTGAAAGAGGGGTTACGAAGAGGAATAATAGAATTACAGCCATTGAAACAGAAGCTGGTAATGTATACAAAGGAAAAATGTTCATCGATGCGACTTACGAAGGAGATCTGTTGGCCATGGCCGGAGTCACTTATCATGTGGGTCGTGAATCTAACTCTACCTATGATGAAACCTTAAATGGAGTTCAGAAGGTAAGAACTCACAATCATATATTTCCGGGCTTTGT